>NZ_MPZT01000009.1:0-32053 GCF_002020145.1 Thioclava sp. DLFJ4-1 | reverse complement strand
TCCCGACCGGAGTGGAGGTCTGTGACGCAATGGTCCATGGCGGGCCCTATCCCGCGTCCACGAACTTCGGCGCGACCAGCGTCGGCACGCTCTCGATCCGGCGCTTCCTGCGCCCGGTCTGCTACCAGAACATCCCCGAGGGCGTGCTGCCCGCGGACCTTGCGTGAGGGAGGATACGCAAATGAAGAAAGAGACCCGCAACAAGCTGATGGGCGTCTCGGTCGCCACGCTTGCTACCGCGCTGTTCAAGCGCGGGCTGCGCAATCAGGTGATCCAGGGCGTGCAGCCGCTGGGCTGGAAGGGCAAGAACATGGTCGGTCCGGCCTTCACCCTGCGCTACATTCCGGCGCGCGAGGATCGCAACGGCATCGCGGTGTTCCGCAACGCCGATCACCCGCAACGCGTCGCTGTCGAGACCTGCCCGGAAGGTTCGGTGCTGGTGATGGACAGCCGCAAGCAGGCGATGGCGGCCTCGGCCGGCGACATCCTGATCACGCGGCTGATGAAGCGCGGCGGGGCGGGCGTCGTCACTGATGGCGGCTTCCGCGATGCGCGCACCATCGCCGAGTTGGAAATCCCGGCCTATCACACGCGCCCTTCGAGTCCGACGAACCTGACCAATAACGAGGCGATTGCGATCAATGAGCCGATCGGCTGCGGCGACGCGCCGGTCTTCCCGGGCGACGTCATCGTGGGCGACGGCGACAATGTCATCGTGATCCCGGCCGATATCGCGGATGAGATCGCGGACGAGGCGGTCGAGATGACGGCCTACGAGGATTTCGTGGTCGAAAAGGTCAAGGAAGGCCAGACGATCATCGGTCTTTACCCCTGCACCAAGGACGAGAACCGCGAGGCGTTCGAGGCTTGGCGCAAGGCGAATGATCGCTGAGGTATCCTTGGGCCACGGCCCTTCATTTCCGGCGGGGCAGGATCTCGCCGGAAAGTTCATCGCGGATGATCTGCGCGATCACCGCGATGACCGGTTCCGGCTCGGTCGGGCGCATAGCCAGATAGAGGTCGGAATGCAGCTCGTCCGGATCGAGCCCGATATCGTGGAATACGAGGTTCGGCAGCCCGATCAGCGAGCTCGACCGCGGCACCAGCGCCGCCCCGAACCCTTCGTTCACCAGCCCCAGAACGGTATGGCGCTGCGCCACCGCGAAAAGTTCGCGCGGGATCACACCGCGCGCCTTGAGATAGCCGTTCACCACTTCGGCGAGAAAGCCCCCGCGCTCGGTCGAGTAACCGATGAAGTCGTGTCCATGCAGATCTTCGACTTTGAGGTCGGGCTTGTCGCGCAGCGGATCGTCCTTATGCGTGACCAGCATGAAGGGCTCGGACCAGACCTTTTCCATCGGCAGCGAATAGGTCTCGCGCGGCAGGCGGATCAGCCCGAAATCGAGGCTGCCCGAGCCGAGAGATTCAATCGCCTCATAGGTCATCACCTCGTTGAGGGTGATCGTCACTTCCGGCATCTCGTTCCGGATGCGGCGGGCGAGCCGGGGGATCACCTCGACGCAGGCCGAGGGCACGAAACCGATCTCGACCGAACCCGCCGCGCCGCGCGCGGCTTGGCGCGCGGTCAGAACCGCGCTTTCGGTGCGGGTGAGAATGTCGGTCGCGTCGCGCAACAGGCGTTTGCCGGCCGCCGTCAATCGGACCGAGCGGTTGGTTCGATCGAAAAGCGGCGTGCCAAGCGTATGTTCGAGCAGCGCGATATGTCGCGAGAGAGGCGGTTGCGTCATGTTCAGCCGCTTCGCCGCGCGGCGGAAGTTCAACTCTTCAGCCACGGCCACGAAATAGCGCAGCTGGTTGAGTTCAATGGTCTGTCCGCTCATCGCCAATCCTCACAACTCGACGTCCCGCATGAGACGAGTCGGCATCAACATTTACATGTTCTATCGGAAATTCCTAGTGCTCGCTATATCAAGTGGCTGATTAGGAAGGAAGATTTACCAGTATAATACATGTTTACATGTTCGCTGAAGTAACGCAGTCTTGACGCAAGGGAGGCGCCATGATCGATGCACGGGCTTTGCTAGGAATGACACTGATGGCTGTGGTCGCGGTGGGGGCAGCGCTGGACGCGGTCATCGTGCGCCATCTTGCAGGCGCGGTGCATCCGTTTCAGATGGGCTTCACTCGGGTCCTCTTCGGGTTGATCGCGGTTCTGCCGCTTATCGTACGCAGGCCGGGCGTTCTGCGCAGCGAGGCGCGTACGGCGCATCTGGTGCGTGCGGCACTCAAGCTCGGCGCGCTGGTCACGCTGTTCGCGGCGTTGCAGGCCGCGCCAATCGCCACCGTCACCGCGATCACCTTCGCCGCTCCGCTTTTCGTCACGCTCGGCGCGTGGCTATTGCTGTCCGAGCGGCCCGGACGACTGCGCATCAGCGGGCTCGGCGTCGGGTTCGCCGGGATCGTCGTGATCCTCGGTCCGGCGATGGGGTTGGGGGCAGGGCAGGCGCTTCTCTTGGCGCTCTTGTCGGCGCTGCTGACCGCAGCGATCCAACTCATCCTGAAGACGATGGGGCGCCGCGACGGGGCGGATACGCTGGTCGTCTGGAACCTGATCCTGTCGGTGCCGCTGGCGCTGATCCCGGCGGTTGCCGTCTGGTCTTGGCCCACGCCCGAACAATGGGCGCTTCTGGCTTTGCAGGGCGTAATCGGAGCCTATTCGCAACTTGGGGTAACACGGGCGTTGCAACTGGCCGATGCCTCGCTGGTCGCCCCAATCGACTTTCTCAAATTGCCGCTCGTCGCAGTCGCGGGCTGGTTGTTTTTCGCTGAAGTGCCGCGATTCGAAAGCTGGATCGGAGCGGGGTTCATCCTCGTCTCGATCCTTCTTCTCGCGGCGAGTTCGCGCAAGCGAGCGCATCATTTCGTGCCTACGTCGGATGGAAAGGGGGGGTGATACCGCGGGGCTGATGAATGATACCGAGATTGGATCATTGTGCGTCAATTTGGCGTGGACTGAAGCCCGGCCTTGCATAGACTCGTTAATGATCCAGGAGGAGCGACGGACCTGATCGTCGTGGATCACCAAAGCTTCGGCGAATGCGGCGGGCGCCGGACACAAACAATCGCGCCGTGAAATTTGGGAGGAATTCTAATGAATTGCAAGAACACCCTGCTTAGCGGGGCGGTCCTGTTGTGCCTGGCGGCACCTGCATTCGCCGCCGACACGGACGTAAAAATCGTCCTTAACGAAGAGCTGGAAAACGTCGAACCCTGTATGGCGTCGCAGTCCAATATCGGGCGCGTCATCCTGCAGAACATCTCGGAGACGATGACCGAGTTGAACGTCAAGAACGGCGATCTGATGCCGCGTCTGGCGACCAGCTGGGAAGATCAGGGCGACGGCACCTGGCGCTTCCATCTGCGTGAGGGCGTGAAGTTCTCGGACGGGTCGGACTTCACCGCCGAGGACGTGAAGCACTCGATCGAGCGCACGCTGTCCAAGGACATGACCTGCGAGATCGGGGCCAAGTATTTCGGTGGCATGACCATCACGCCGACGATCGTCGACGACCACACGATCGACATCAAGTCGGACCCGGCGCAGCCGATCCTGCCACTGCTGATGTCGACCCTGACCATCGTGCCGAAATCGACGCCGATGGAGTTCACCCGCGAGCCCGTCGGAACCGGCCCCTACGTTCTGGCGAACTGGGATCCCGGTCAATCGATCGAGCTCGACCGTCGCGACGACTACTGGGGCGACGAGCCCGCAGTGACCAAAGCCACCTATCTGTTCCGTTCGGATGATGCGGTGCGTGCGGCAATGGTGCAGACCGGCGAGGCCGATATTGCGCCGCTGATCAGCCAAACCGATGCGACGAACCCCGAGACCGACTTCTCCTATCCGAACTCGGAAACCACTTATCTGCGCCTCGACACGTCGATCGCGCCGCTCGACGACGTGCGTGTGCGCAAGGCCCTGAACATGGCCGTCGATCGCGAAGCCTTCCTGGGCACTCTGATCCCGGACACGGCTGAAGTGGCGACCCATATGACCGTGCCGACCACGCTGGGTGCGGACGAGGATCTGGGCGTGCCGCCCTATGATCCCGATCAGGCCAAGAAGCTGATCGCCGAGGCCAAGGCCGATGGCGTTCCGGTCGACAAGGAAATCCTGATGATCGGTCGCCGGGGCAACTTCCCGAACGTGACCGAGGTGATGGAAGCCCTGCAGCAGATGTTCGGCGATGTCGGCCTCAACGTGAAGTTGCAGATGGTCGATGTGGCGGAATGGGTGAAATACTACTCCAAGCCCTTCGCGGCAGAGCCCGAGCCTTCGATTGTCGAGGCAATGCACGATAACAACCGCGGCGACCCCGTCTTCTCGATGTATTTCAAGTACGCTTGTGACGGTCTGCAGTCGGGGATCTGCAACGAGGAGCTCGATCAGGAGATCGCCGATGCAACCGGCACCTCCGGTGAAGGTCGCGGCGACGCGTGGCGCAAGGTCTTCCGCAAGGTGGCCGAACTGAGCCCGGACGTCTTCCTGTTCCACATGGTCGGCTATTCGCGCGTTTCGCAGCGTCTCGACTTCACGCCGACGATCGCGACGAACTCCGAGCTGCAGCTCTCGCAGATCAAGTTCAAAAACTGATCTCGGAAAACTGATCCAGGTCGGGGCGCCGCCATCCGGCGCCCCGCACGCCAGAGCCCACGAATAGAGGGGCTCCGATTTCCCCACGGCGCACGCGCCGTTCCAACGGAGAGAACCGATGCAGAAATTCCTCGCGAAACGCGCGGTTTCCAGTGCGATCTCCTTGATCTTCTTGATCATTGCCGTCTTCTTTCTGTCGCGCCTGACAGGTGACCCGACGGATCTTTACCTTCCGGTCGATGCCAGCCAAGCCGCGCGAGACCAGTTCCGCGAAATCCATGGCCTCAACGATCCGCTGATCGTGCAGTTCGGCCGCTATGTCTGGGATCTCGTGCATCTCAATTTCGGCGAGTCGATCCGCCGCGCCGAACCCGCGCTGCCCGTCGTGCTGCAAGCCTTCGGCTGGACGTTCCGCCTCGCACTGATCACGATGGCGATCGTGACCGTCGCTGCGATCACGCTGGGCGCACTGGCTGCCTTCCGTGTCGGCGGCATCTTCGACCGCATCGCCACCTTTTTCTCGCTGATCGGGGCGTCCGCGCCCGATTTCTGGATCGCCATCGTCGCGATCGTCGTCTTCGCCGTGGGCTTGGGCTGGGTGCCGACCTCCGGTGTGGGCGGGCCGCAATACTGGATCCTGCCGGTCGCGGTTCTGTTCATCCGACCCTTCGGTCTGATCCTGCAAGTTGTGCGGGGCTCGATGATCAACGCGCTCGGCTCGGCCTATGTGAAAACCGCCCGCGCCAAGGGTGTCGCGCCGAAGAAGACGATCTTCGTCCATGCCCTGCGCAACGCGATGCTGCCGGTGATCACCGTGATGGGCGATCAGGCGGCCGCGCTTCTGAACGGCGCCGTGGTGGTCGAGACGATCTTCGGTTTTCCCGGCGTCGGTAAGCTGATGATCGACTCGATCCTCAACCGCGACTTCACCGTCGTGCTGGCGGCCATCATGGTCACGGCATTGGCGATCTTCATCATGAACATCCTGATCGACATCGCCTATGCGATCCTCGATCCGCGCATCCGGTATTGAGAAATGACCATGTCCGACACTCGAACCCCGGCAACCTCCGTCAAAGCGGAGACGCCAGAACCCGGCAAGGCGCGTAAGATGCTCCAGCTTCTGCTGGCGGATAAAACCGCGACCATCGCCGCAATCTTCCTGATCGTCATCATCGCCTGCGCGATCCTCGGCCCCTTGCTGCTCGATCAGCTGGCGACACGACAAAACCTTCGCGGACGCAACGCTCCGCCCTTCGATCTGGCCCGTGGCTTCTTCTGGATCCTCGGCGGCGATCAATTGGGCCGTCCGCTGCTTGCCCGGATCATCGTCGCCGCCGGTAACACGATGGCCGTGGCCACCGGTGCGGTGATCGCCTCGATGACGATCGGCTCCGCGCTTGGGCTGGTCGCGGGTTACTCGCGCGGCAAGCTGGGCGACATCGTCCCGCGGATCGCGGACGTGATCATGTCCTTCCCGTCGCTCCTGCTCGCGGTGATCGTGCTCTACATGCTCGAGCCTTCGGTGAGCAACATCGTCATCGTGCTCGCGATCACCCGGATCCCGGTCTACCTGCGCACCACACGCGCCGAAGTGCTGGAAGTGCGCGAGCGGATGTTCGTGCAGGCCGCGATCGTGATGGGGGCCTCTCATCTGCGCATTATCTTCCGGCATATCCTTCCGGTCATCCTGCCGACCCTGTTGACCATCGCGACGCTCGACTTTGCCTTCGTGATGCTGGCGGAAAGCTCGCTCTCGTTCCTCGGCATCGGCATCCAGCCGCCCGAAATCACATGGGGCCTGATGGTGAGCCAAGGCCGTCCCTACCTGACCTCGGCCTGGTGGCTGTCGTTCTGGCCGGGCCTCGTGATCATCCTGACAACCCTGTCGCTCAACCTGCTGTCGAACTGGATGCGCGTCGCGCTCGATCCCACGCAGCGCTGGCGGCTCGAAATCGGAGGCAAGAAGAATGGCTGATCCGCTTCTTCAAGTCCGCAATCTCTCGGTCACGTTCCAGACCGCTCGCGGCCCGGTCCATGCCGTCCAGAACGTAAGCTGGCAGATCGACCGGGGCGAAGTGCTCGCGATCCTCGGGGAATCCGGCTCGGGTAAATCGGTATCGGCGTCCGCAGTGATGGACCTCATCGACTGCCCCCCGGGCGAGATCACCAGCGGCGAGATCTTCTATGAAGGCCGCGATCTTCTGAAGATGTCGCGCGGCCAGCGCCGTGCGATTAACGGCAAGAAGATCGCGATGATCTTTCAGGATCCGTTGGCGCACCTGAACCCGGTTTATACCGTGGGCTGGCAGATCGAAGAGACCATGGTGATCCATGGCACCTCCACTGCCGAGGCGAAGGCCGAGACGATCAATCTGCTGCGCAAGGTCGGCATTCCAAACCCGGAGGCGTCGGCCCAGAAATACCCGCACCAGTTCTCGGGCGGGCAACGGCAACGCCTGATGATCGCGATGGCACTGGCGCTCAAGCCCGACGTGCTGATCGCGGACGAACCCACGACCGCGCTCGACGTGACGGTGCAGGCGCAGATCCTTCAGCTGCTCGAGGATCTGCAGAAGGAAACCGGCATGGCGCTTTTGATCATCACGCATGATCTGGGCGTGGTGGCCGAGATTGCGCATCGCGTGGTGGTGATGAACCATGGCGAGATCGTCGAGCAGGGCTCGGCGCGCGAAATCTACGCCAACCCGCAGCACCCCTACACCAAGCGCCTGATTTCCTGCGCGCCGGGGCAGGGCGAAATCCATGACAAAGTGCCCGAAACCGAACCGCTTCTGAAAGTGCGTGAGGCCAAAAAGCTTTACGGCGCGTTCGAAGCGCTCAGCGGTGTCAGCTTCGACCTGCATGAAGGCGAGACCCTGGCCATCGTCGGCGAAAGCGGCTCGGGCAAATCGACGACGGCGCGCATCCTGCTGCGTCTCGAAGAGGCCTCCGGTGGCACGGCGCATTACAAGGGCAAGGATTTGTTCTCGATTACGCCGAAGGAGATGTTCGCGATGCGTCGCGACATCCAGATGGTGTTTCAGGACCCGACGCAGAGCCTCAATCCCCGAATGACCGTCTACGAGCTGATCTCCGAGGCGTGGGCGATCCACCCCGAAATCCTGCCGAAAGCGCAATGGAAGGCGCGGGTGGCGACCCTGCTTGAACAGGTCGGGCTCCAATCCGAACATGTGCATCGCTACCCGCACCAGTTTTCGGGCGGGCAGCGGCAGCGGATCGCGATCGCCCGGGCGCTTGCGCTCGAGCCGCGCATCATCGTCTGCGACGAGGCGGTCTCCGCGCTCGACGTGCAGGTGCAGGGGCAGGTGATCGCGCTTCTGGACCGGCTGAAGGCCGAATACGGCCTGAGCTATATCTTCATCGCTCACGATCTGCCGGTGGTCCGTGATTTCGCGGATCGGGTGATCGTGATGCAGGGCGGGCGGATCGTCGAGCAGGGGCCTGTGCGCCAGATCTTCGACTTCCCGCGCGACACCTATACCCGAAATCTGCTTGCCGCCTCGCTGGACCCCGATCCCGAGGTGCAGGCCCGGCGGCGCGCCGAGCGGCGGGCCAAGGAGGCCGTGTAATGACCAAACCCGACGTAATGATGCTTTTCCCGCAACGCCCGGTGGCGATGGCGCAGCTCGAAGAGGCCTATACGCTGCACCGCTGGGATCTTGCGGAGGATAAGGCGGCGTTCCTGGCCGAGCACGGGCCGAAGTGCCGCACGATCGCGACCAATGGTCATGCGCCGCTCGACGCGGCGATGATCGAGGCGATGCCGAATTTGGAGTTGGTCTCCTGTTCTTCGGCTGGCTTCGAGAGCTTCGACCTCGCGGCGCTCGCAAAACGCGGCATTGCGCTGACCAATACCTCGCAGGCGCTATGTGACGACGTGGCCGACACCGCGATCATGCTGATGCTGGCCGCGCGCCGCTCGCTGGTGGCGGCCGACGCCTACACCCGCTCTGGAGACTGGGCGACGAAAGGTCCGTTCCCGCTGCAGCGCAGCCTCAAGGGACGAAAGCTGGGCATCGTCGGCCTCGGCACCATCGGACAGGCGATTGCTCATCGCGGCGAGGCGATGGGGCTGCAGGTCAGCTACTGGAACCGCCGCAAGAAGGACGCGCCGTGGCGCTTCGTACCTGACCTGGTTGAGCTTGCGCGCGAGAGCGACAATCTGATCGTGATCGTCGCGGGCGGCGAGGGGACGCGTGGCCTGATCTCGGCCGAGGTCATGGAGGCGCTTGGTCCCGAAGGGCTTCTGATCAACGTGGCGCGCGGCTCCGTCGTGGACGAACCCGCGATGATCGCGGCGCTGTCTTCGGGCAAACTTGGCCATGCGGCGCTCGATGTCTACGCCTCCGAACCAAATCCCGATCCGGCGCTGACCGCGCTGCCCAATACGACGCTCTTCCCGCATCACGCCTCGGGCACGGTGGAGACGCGCGACGCGATGGCGCAGCTTCTGGTCGACAATCTCAAGGCGCATTACGCGGGCAAACCGCTTCTCAGCCCGGTCGATCTGCGCGCCTATCTGCCCGGAACGGTAGAGGCCTGATATGTTACGCTATTTTCTCTGGGCTTACATTGTAACCGCAGCCGGTCTGGTCGGGGCGTTCGCCCTCGGCTGGAGCTATTCCGGCACCCTGCATGGTGCGATCAGCTTCGGTCTGATCGGGGCGGTGCTGGCGGTGCTCGAAATCTCTCTCAGCTTCGACAATGCCATCGTCAATGCCAACAAGCTGGAGGCCATGACCCCGGTCTGGCGGCATCGCTTCCTTACCTGGGGCATCCTGATCGCGGTCTTTGGCATGCGGATCATCTTCCCGCTGCTGGTCGTCGTGATCGCCGCCCATATCGGCCCGATCGAGGCGATCCGCCTCGCTGCGACCGATCCGGCGCGCTATGCCGCGATCATCGGCTCTGCGCATCTGTCGATCGCGGCCTTTGGCGGAGCCTTCCTGATGATGGTGGCGCTGAGCTACTTCATCGACGACGGCAAGGAAGTGGATTGGATCTCGTGGCTCGAGCGCAAGCTGCGCCGCTTCGGCTCGGTGCGCGGCACGGAAATCGCACTGGTGCTACTTATGATGCTCGGGTTCTCCTCGCTGCTGGAGATCGAGGATCGCGGGACCTTCCTTTACGCCGCGAGCTTCGGGCTGATCACCTTCCTCGGTGTCGAACTGCTGGGCCATGTGCTCGACCGCTCGGACGCCGCGATGACGGTGGCCAAAGGTGGCTTGGGCGCGTTCCTGTATCTCGAAGTTCTGGATGCGTCCTTCAGCTTCGACGGGGTGATCGGGGCCTTTGCGCTGACGCAGAACCTGTTCCTGATCGCGATCGGGTTGGGGATCGGTGCGATGTATGTGCGCTCGATGACCCTGATGCTGGTGGAGCGCGGCACGCTTGCCGAGTTCCGCTACCTCGAACATGGAGCCTTCTGGTCGATCTTCGTCCTCTCGGTGATCATGTTCGCGCAAGCTCTTTTCCATATTCCCGAGGTGATTACCGGCCTGCTCGGCGCGGGATTCATCGGGCTCGCGCTGCTTTCGTCTCTGCGTCACAACCGCCTCGCCGGAGAGGACCGGACCTAAGATGACCGACCGTTTCAACTGTCTACGCACGCCACTCGCGGCAGTGCGCCGGGGGAGGAGTGCCTGATGGCCGCGCTCGACAGAGATACGCCGCGCCATGCGCTCGTGACCGGGACGAGTTCCGGGATCGGGCAGGCGGTGGCGGCCCGGCTGCTGACTGACGGTTGGCGGGTCACCGGGATCGCCCGGCGCGCCCCACAGGCGCTGGAAGGCGACTACATGCATCTGCCCTGCGATCTGAGCGATCCCGAGGCGCTGGCCACGACCGTCGCGCAGGCCGGGCCCGTCGATGCGCTGGTCCATGCAGCGGGTCTGCTGCGCGTGGGCCCGATCGAGACGGCGGACTTCAACGACGGTGCCGCGATGTGGCAACTGCATGTCGATGTCGCGGCCCGGCTGATTTCGCTCTGCGCGCCCGACATGCCTGAGGGCGGTCGGATCGTCCTGATAGGCAGCCGCGTTGCCCGTGGCGCGGCGGGCCGCGCGCTTTACGCTGCCAGCAAAGCCGCGCTCAGCGGGCTTGCGCGCTCGGTAGCATTGGAACTCGCGCCGCGCCAGATCACCGTCAACATCGTGGCGCCCGGCGCCACCGACACACCGATGCTGCGCGATCCCGCGCGGGCATCCGAACCGCCTCGCATGCCGCCTTTCGGTCGCCTCGTGCGCCCGGAAGAGGTCGCGGGCACGACCGCTTTCCTGCTCTCGCCCGATGCGGGGGCTATCACTGGGCAGGAACTCATCATTTGCGCAGGAGGATCGCTATGAGCGCCACCCATAACCACGACACGATTTCCGGGCTCAAGCTGAGCCATCTGGTGGTGCCGATCGCGAAGCCGGTCTCGGACGCGAAGGTCGCAACCGGGGTGCAGACGCCGCTGGCCGCAGTCGATCTGCTGCTGGTGGAGGTCGCCACCGATGCCGGGCTGACGGGCTTCGGCTTCACGTACACGCTGCGCGCTGGCGGCACGGCACTGATGGCGCTGGCGCGCGAGATTGCGCCCGCACTGATCGGCGAAGATCCGAACCGCATCTCCTATCTCTGGTCGCGGCTTGCGTGGCGCACGAACAGCCTGGGCGAGGGCGGCGCGGCCGCTCAATGTATCGCCGCCTTCGACAGCGCGCTTTGGGATCTGAAGGCCAAGCGCGCGGAACTGCCGCTGGCCCATCTGATCGGCGCGCGGCGCGAGGGTGTGCCGGTCTACAACACGTCGGGCCAATATCTGCAGGCGACGATCCCTGAGATGCGCGACGGGGCCGAGGCCGGGATCGCGCGCGGCATCGGCGGCATCAAGATGAAGGTCGGCCAGCCCGACGTGGCCGAGGATATGCGCCGCATCGCCGCCCTGCGCGAGGTGACCGAGGGCCGCGTCGCGCTGATGATCGACGCCAACCAGCAATGGACGCGCCCCGCAGCGCGGTCCTTCTGCCGCAGCGTGGACGAGTTCGGCCTGAGCTTCATCGAAGAGCCGCTGGCCGCGCGCGATCACGAAGGTCACGGCGCGTTGGCCGCGCAACTCGCGACCCCCATCGCCACTGGCGAGATGCTGACCTCGGTCGCCGAGCACCGCGCGCTGATCAGCGCGGGCGGGGCCGGGTTCTGCCAGGTCGACGCGCCCCGCATCGGGGGCATCACCCCGTTCCTGAAGGTAATGGCGATGGCCGAGGAGGCCCGCATCGGCCTCGCGCCCCATTTCGTGATGGAGCAGCACCTGCACCTCGCCGCCGCCTTCGACGGCCCGGTGTGGGTCGAGCATTTCGACTGGTTCGAACCGCTCTTCGAAGAACGGCTGGAGATTCGCGACGGCCAGATCTGGCTACCGCGTGCGCCGGGCTTCGGCCTGTCCCTGTCGGGGGCCGCGCGCAGTATGACCAAAGACACGCATAGCCTCGGGCAACTGCCTGCGGCGCTTCAGAAAACCGCTTGAGGGAGGAGACCCCAGATGATCGACAACAAGGACCTGCAGGAGCGCATTCGCGAGGGGCTGCTTTCATTCCCGGTGACACCGTTCGACAGTGATGACAAATTCGCGCCGAAGCCTTTCGCGGCGCATCTCGAATGGCTGTCCGACTACCCGGTCGCGGGGCTGATCGTCGCGGGCGGCACGGGCGAGCTGTTCTCGCTCACGCCTGCCGAGGTGGTCGCTGTGGTCAAGACCGCGAAGGCGTCTCAACCCGGCCAGCCCATCATCGCGGGTTGTGGTTACGGCACCAAAATGGCCTGCGAGATGGCACAGGCCATCGAGGCGGCAGGCGGCGACGGGATCCTGCTGCTGCCGCATTACCTGATCGGCGCGCCGCAGGATGGCATCGCGGATCGCATCCGCGCCGTCTGCAAATCGACGAAGATGGCAGTGATCGTCTACAATCGGGGCCAAGCCCGCGTGACGGCCGATACGCTCGAGGCACTGGCCGAGGAATGCCCGAACCTGATCGGCTTCAAGGATGGCACCGGCGATATCGACACGGTGCGCCGGGTCACGCTGCGCATGGGCGACCGGCTGAGCTATATCGGCGGCATGCCGACGCATGAGCTGTTCGCGCAAGCCTATCGCGGCGCGGGGATGCCGACCTATTCCTCGGCTGTGTTCAACTTCGTGCCCGCGACGGCGCTTGAATTCCACCGTGCCTTTACCTCGGGCGACGACGCGACCTGCGAGCGGTTGCTGACCGAATTCTACTATCCCTTCGCGAAGATCCGCGACCGCAAGACCGGTTACGCAGTCTCGGCGATCAAGGCGGGTGTCAAGCTGCGCGGGTTCGAGACCGGCCCGGTGCGCGCGCCGCTGACCGATCTGACCGGCGAAGAGGTGGAGATGATGCAAGCCCTGATCGACGGGCGGTCGTGATGGTGAAGGTCGCTCTGCTCGAATATTTCGAACCCGACATCCGACCCAAGCTGCAAGAGCTGGCCGGGGCGGATCTCGATCTGGTCTTCTGCGAAAGCAACGACGATGCGGATCGTGCACAGGCACTGGCGGAAGCGGAATATGCGCTCGTGCGCTCGATCCCGATGCCAGCGGCGCTGCTCGACGCGGGCCCGAAACTGAAGATGATCCACCAATGGGGCACCGGGACGGACGGTATCCCGATTGCCGAGGCGAAGGCGCGCGGTCTCACCATCGCGCGCTCCCCGGGGGTGAATGCGCCCTCGGTCGCGGACCTCACCGTGGCGCTGATGCTGGCCTGCTTGCGGCGGGTCGTGGTCGGGGACGCCCGCATCCGTGCAGGCAACTGGGCGGAACCGAACCTCTACGAGATCGGGCGCGACCTCACCGGAGTGCGTGTCGGGCTTGTTGGCTACGGCGCGATCGCGCGTGAGGTGGAGAAGCGGCTCAAGGGCTTCGACTGCGAAGTGCTGCATAGCCGCGCCTCGGGCGGGGCTGGATCGACGCCGTTCGAGGAGATGCTGGGGCAGGTCGATGTTCTCTCGCTGCACGCTCCCGCGACGCCCGAGACCCGGCATATGATCAACGCAGGAAGCCTTGCGCGAATGAAGCCCGGTGCCGTGCTTATCAACATGGCGCGCGGCGAGCTTGTCGACGAGGCGGCATTGGCCGAGGCGCTGAGATCCGGCCATCTCGGCGGCGCAGGCCTCGATGCCTTCTCTCCCGAACCGCTGCCTGCCGATGCGCCGATCCGCTCCGCGCCGAACGTGGTCCTCTCGGCGCATTCGGGCGGGCGCACGCGCGAGAATTTCGCGCGGCTGGTGCGCCACTGGGCGGGCAATATCCGGGCGCATGCCGCGGGCGAGCCGATCGACTCGGCCTGTCTGGTAAGCTGAGCTTATGGCGCGCGTGCTGATCATCGCCGACGACCTGACGGGCGCGCTCGATAGTGCGGTCGCCTTCACGATGCATGGCGCGCGCGCGCAGGTAGCGTTGCAGGCGGGTGTTCTGCCTCGGATGATTTCGGACCCGACGTTCGACGTGGTAGCGCTTGCGACGGGAACGCGCGACGGGACCGAAGAGGCCGCACGCGCGGCTATCTCAGCTCTCGCGCCGGTCTTGCAAAGCTGGTCCGGCATCATCCTGAAAAAGATCGACAGCAGGATGAAAGGCCATGTCGCGGCGGAACTGGCTGAACTGACGCGGCTGCTTCCCCGGCCCGTTCTGGCCTGTCCCGCGCTGCCGCGGCTTGGTCGCGTCGTCACGGAAGGCGCGGTCACCGGGGCAGGGGTCGCGGCCCCGATCCCGGTTGCGCCTGTGTTGGGACGGCCAGCGCAGGTGGTTGATGCGACGCGCCCCGAAGATATCGCGGCGGCGCTGCCCGCGCGGCTCGACGAGTGGCTCTATCTAGGGGCAGGTGGCCTCGCCGAAGCGTTGGCAGAGCGGCTGTTTTTAGGGGCACGCCCGGAGCCGAAGTCTCTGGAAATGCCCGCGCTTTTCGCCATCGGCTCTCGCGACCCGGTGACCTTGGCGCAGATCGATGCGCTCGATTTGCCGGTGACCCTCGCGCCGAACGGAGCTGTGCCGGACTTCGCGGCAGGATCCTTTTCGCTGCTGCAGATGGTTGCTGGGCCTTCGGATTGCGATCCGGGAGAGGCTGGCACTCGCTTTGCCGAGGGCGTGGCGCGCGCGATCACGACCGGGTCGATCCGCACCATTCTGGCTTGCGGCGGCGAAAGCGCCCACGCCATCCTGCGCGCAGCCGGTTGTCATCGCCTGGAGATCGAAGCGGAGCTCTTCGCGGGACTGCCGCTCTCCCGCTGCACCGCGACGGGCCTGCGTGTTTTGACCAAATCCGGCGGCTTCGGCTCCTGCGACCTTTTGCGCCAAGTTGTAAACAGGTTTGCCAATCCTGTGTCACAAGATGTATCAGGGGAGAGTAGCCACCGCCGATGAGGGTTCGATGCAGGAGCAAGCGGCCAAGCCCCGCATGACGCTGACCGACAAGGTTTATCACCGCCTGCATGGGCGGATCAGCAATGGCGATTACCCACCCAATCACAAGTTGCCCGCCGAGAACACGCTGAGCCAAGAATTCGGTGTGTCGCGCCCGGTGCTGCGCGCAGCCCTCGATCGGCTCCGCGACGAAGGGTTGATCTATTCACGTCAGGGCGCGGGCAGTTTCGTGCGCGTGCTGGTCTCGCCCCCTGTCGGGTTCCAGAGGGTCGAGACGCTGAGCGACATCCAGCGCTGTTACGAGTTCCGGATGGTGATCGAGGTCGAGGCGGCCGAGCTTGCCGCCGAGCGTCACAACGTTCAGGCGCTGGCTGAAATCGATGCGGCATTGGGGCTGATGCGCGACGCGACCGTGTCGATGGAGCATCGCGAAGATGCCGATTTCGCGTTCCACCTCGCCATCGCGCAGGCGTCGAACAACCAATATTTCGAAGCAACGATGCGGGCGCTCCGCGACCACATCAATGTCGGTATGAAAATGCATGGCCAGTCGCTGATGCCCGACGGGGCGGAGGCACTGCGCGAAGTGCTCTCGGAACATTGCGCGATCCACGACGCGATTGCAGCGCGTGACGCGAAGAGCGCGGGCGCGCTGATGCGCTCTCACTTGGAGCACTCGCGCGACAGGCTGTTCGGTGGCGGTCTGATCGACCTGCGCATGAAGTAGACAAGAGTATTACAAGTTTACTTATAGCTTGACATGTCGACCATGCTGTGACCTTCTGCCGGCGGGGAGGAACGTGCATGATTGTAAAGCAGATCGAAGCCGGGATGACCGGATGGCTGGCGATGGTCGCGCCGGGGATCGAGGCGAGCTTATTGCCGTCGCCGATGGTGCAGAACCACGCGAGTTTTCTGGCTGAACTTCCCGACGGCGTGGTGATCTGCGCATGGTTCGGTGGCTCGCTGGAGGGAAAATCCGACATCGCGATCCGCGCGGCGGTGCTGCTGCCAGGGGCCGATCGCTGGGGGCCGACGGTGACGTTGAGCCGTGATCCCGACCGGTCCGAGCAGAACCCGGTCATCTTCGTGGACGGGGAAGAGATTTACCTCATACACACCGCACAACCATCTGGAAATCAAGACGAATGCGAAATCCGCATGGCGCGGATCGCGCGCGACGGAGAAAACCTGCGCGTCACGTCCGAGCGCTATCTCGACTTGCCGCGCGGCTGCTTCGTGCGCGCGCCGATGCGCGTGCTCGATGAGGGCGGTTGGCTGCTGCCGCTCTTCCGCTGCGTATCGCGCCCGGGTCAGAAGTGGACCGGAAGCCACGATGTCGCGGCGGTCGCGATCAGCCATGACCGCGGCTCGACATGGGACTACCGAGAGGTGCCGGGCTCGATCGGGTCTGTTCATATGTGCCCGGTGCCGAGTACGGATGGTATGGTCGCCTTCTACCGTAGGCGGCAGGCCGATGAGGTCCACCGCTCGGAAAGCGCGGATGGGGTGACATGGTCCGCGCCAGCTCCCACGGATCTGCCGAACAACAACTCCTCAATCGCGGCGCAGCGACTGTCCTCTGGCGAGGTCGCGCTGATCTGCAACCCGGTCAATGCGACGATGTCAGGGGCGCGGCGCGCCTCGCTCTACGACGAGTTGGGCGAGGACGATGCGCGCCCCGATGCAGATCCCGAGGGTGGTTGCACGCCGATCTGGGGGGTAGAGCGCGCGCCGGTCGCGCTCTGCCTGTCACAAGACGATGGGCGCAGTTTCCCCGAGCGATATCTGATCGAAGACGGACCGGGCACCTGCCTGTCGAACAACTCGATCGATGGGAAAAATCACGAGCTGTCCTACCCGTGGCTTTTAGAGGCGCGCGACGGTGCACTGCATCTCAGTTACACCTATCATCGTCGTGCAATCAAACACTTACGGCTTGCGCCCGGCTGGCGAGACCGCCTGCCCAAGCTTTGAGCGGGGCCTAGCGCCCCGCCGCCAGCTTGCCTGCATAATCGAGCGCGCAGAGCATGTTCGCGTGGTTCGCTTTGCCAGTCCCGGCAATGTCGAACGCAGTCCCGTGATCGACAGAGGCGCGGTCGATCGGCAGACCTAGCGAGACATTCACCGCCGTATCGAAGGCGATCAGCTTGATCGGGATATGGCCCTGATCGTGATACTGCGCGACCACGAGGTCGAAATCTCCCCGATGCGCGCGGAAATAGACCGTATCGGCCGGGATCGGACCGACCACGTCGATGCCTTCGGCGCGGGTGGCAGCGACGGCGGGGGCAACCTGATCGTCATCCTCACGCCCGAAAAGGCCGTTCTCTCCGCAATGCGGGTTGATCCCCGCCACCGCGATGCGCGGCGCGTTGATGCCCATCCGTTGCAGATGGCGGTGACCGGTGCGGATCGTCTCGGCCACGCGCTCGGGCGTGGCGCGGGTGATCGCGTCGCGCAGCGCGACATGGGTCGAGACATGAATGACGTTGAGCGTCTCGGAGGCAAGCAGCATCCAGGACGACTGGCTGCCCGTGAGATGCGCGAGCATCCCCGTGTGCCCGTCGTAGTGATGCCCTGCGGCGTTCAGCGCCTCCTTGTTGATTGGCGCAGTAACGATGCCCGCAGCGTCACCCGCAAGCGTCATTTGAACGGCTTTTTCGATGTAGCGGAACGCCGCCTCGCCACAGGCCGGGGAGAGCTCGCCGAAGCGATCGGGCAGGCCCTTCACACACACCTCGATCAGACGCGGGGCGTCGGGGCCGTCGAAAGGAAGATTAACGCCGCTCGCCGCAATCGCGCGCTCCAAGACGTCGCGGTCGCCGATCACGGCATAGCGCGCGCGCTCGGGGCCGGAGAGGCTCGCGAGGGCTTTGACGGTGACCTCGGCGCCGACGCCGGAAGGGTCGCCCATGGTTATGACGATCGGGGCTTGGGACATTGCGGGTCTCCGAGGTTTAGGCGAGGGCGTGATCGGCGAGTATTGCGCGGATGGCAGCGTCCTGATCTGGGTCGGGCAACAGCGCGGGCTGCCGCGAGAGGCCCACCGACGGGTCCATCATGTAGAGCGCACGCTTTACCATCGCGGGCGGAAAACCAAGCGCATAGAGGTCCTTGCGAAGCGAAGCGAAGGTAGACTGTGCAGCCTCTGCTGCCTCGGTGTCGCCCGCGTTGAATGCGCGCAGGATCTCTGCGAGCACACCAGGCGCGACATTCCCGAGCCCCGAAATTACCCCGGCGCAGCCCTGCTGCAGGCCCCAGTGAACGAGGTGATCGGGCGCGCAATAGACCTCGAAGCCCGGCACGTCGTGCGCCACGGCGAGATAGTCCAGCACCGTCTCGGTCGAGCCACCGGAATCCTTGATCCCCGCGATGTTGGGGTGCGCCGCAAGGGTGCGCGCGGTCTCGGGCTCAATGTGGTTCTGGGTGCGCGGTGGAATGTCATAAAGGTAAACGGGGCGCGTCACTGCATCGGCGACAGTCGAGAAGTGGCGGATGAGTCCGTCCTGCGTGCAGGCGATGAAATAGGGGGTGATCACCGCGATCCCGTGCACGCCCATCGCATCGAAGCCGCGCGCGAGTTGCAGGGTCTCGTAGGTCGCAGGACAGCCCGCGTTGACGATCACCTTCACCCGGCCTGCGACCTCGTCCATCACCGCTTCGCAAAGCGCGAGCTTTTCGTCATGGGTCAGCGCCGAGAAGTCGCCATTCGTTCCGCAGCACATGATGTCGTTTCCAGCCGCGACCTGCCGGCGCACCTGCGCGCGGGTGGCGTCGAAATTGATGGTCTCGTCTTCGTTGAAGCATGTCACGAGAGCGACATAGGCGGAGCGTGTCATTCGATCTCCTGTCTGGCGGATATCCGGCCGGGGTGGCGGTGCTGCTGGCGCGAGATTGCTCACAACCATCATACATGTCAACAAAGATGCGGAGTTTATTTCCATATCTCGGGAGAATGAGGGACTCTCGACCCCCAAGATTTCAGAATAAACCCTTTTATAGATGGTCAAATCGACGATTTGCGAATTTTATCAGCGTATGGAGTAAAGCATATTACAAGTTGACAACAGCATCGGTGCACGCAAGGCTCCTGTCAGGCCCGGAATCGAGGAGGAACCCCATGACCGATCTGTCGCACGCGATCGAATTGCTGCGCCCGCCGCAGGTGCTGTTCGGGGTGGGGATGCTAGAGCGGCTGCCCGATTGGGTTGCGTCCCGTGGCTTTGCGCGGCCCGTCGTGATCGCGGATCCGGTCAATGCGGCGCGGCTCGAGCGGCTGGGCCTGGGCGACGTCACCTGTTTCGCACAGGTCGTAGCGGAGCCCGACATCGAGAACCTCGAGGTCGCCCGCGCGGCGGCGGCTGGGGCAGATCTGATCATCGGCTTCGGCGGCGGTTCGGCGATGGATTTGGCGAAGCTGGTCGCGGTGATGATCGGGCACGATATGCCGCTGTCGGATATCTCGGGGCCGGGCAGGGCGCCTGCGCGCAAAGTCGGGCTGGTGCAGATCGCGACAACTGCCGGGACGGGCTCCGAGGTCGGCACCCGCGCGCTGGTCACCGATCCGGAGACTGGGGCGAAAGTCGCGACCGAAAGTCCACATATGCTGGCCGATCTCGCCATCCTCGACCCGGAGCTGACTGTCTCGGTGCCGCCTCACGTGACGGCGGCGACCGGAATCGACGCGATGGCTCATTGCGTCGAAGCCTATACGTCGAAGCGGGCGCATCCGGTCATCGACCAGTATGCGCTCGAAGGGATCCGGCTTGTCGGGCGTTACCTCGCGCGTGCTGTCGCTGACGGCACGGATCGTGAGGCGCGCGCCGGGCTCGCGCTTGCCGCGTTCTATGGCGGAGTTTGTTTGGGTCCGGTGAACACCACCGCGGGACACGCGGTTTCCTATCCGCTCGGGACGCGCTGGAAGCTCGCCCATGGGCTCGCGAATGCGCTGATCTTTCCGCATGTGCTTGCGGTCAATGCGTCGGCCTGTCCAGAGAAGACGCGAGCGATCTGCGCTGCTCTTGGGATCGCCGATGACGCGCCCGAGCGAATTCGAGACGGTGCGAAAGAATTCTGCGGAAATCTTGGTCTCGATATGCGGCTCTCTGCGCATGGCGTCGATGCGGAGAGCCTGCCAGTGATGGCAGCGGAGGCACGCCGAATTCGGCGTTTGCTCGATTGGAATCCGGTTGATCTGACCAAAGACCAGATATTGCAGATTTATAATGAAGCGTTTTGAACGCCCGCGCGCATGGATGGTCGGCCGCGAACACCCGACCCGGATAGCGAGCGCGCTCTGACTCAGGCCCGCGCAGCGCCGCTGTTTCGCGAGCGCCAGGCCGGCAGCCACACCCGCGCACGCGAACCGATCGCGCCGCGGCCGGTCTCAATATTCCGCGGGGCCGGAATGCTGCTGCACGCTGATGAGGTGACAGCGGCCTGATTGAGGCCGAGTGCTCGGCAGTGGCGCGCGGATGGAGGGCAGGGGTGTCAAACTATGTTTCTGAAATTGGCGCTGGAGATGGAACGATAGTTTTTCATGGATCTAGGGCTGTGGGCGAGATCGGAAATTCGAGGTGGTGACTGAGTTGTAATAATTGCCGTTGAGCAGACCGATTGGACGAGATGGCTTTCGGCCCATAGTTGACCTTCGTGCCAAGCGCCGTGAATGACGGGTCTCAGACCAAAGCAGCCGCGGCTAACACTACAGCGCACGGCCGTCTTGGGAAGGGCGGTGGCCGAAATGCGAAGGTGGCAGCGCTTAAGCACGTGAAAACTGGCAACCTGTACAACGCGAACAACGCCCAAGCGACCGGCCCCAACTGACCTTTCGCCTGCACAGGCAACCCACACGTAGGTCGAATATTCCGACTTGTGTTGACTGCCGCCACAAGCCCAACCCGCCGACAGCTGAAACTCATTCAGTGATCGGCTTCACCCTGACCCCATACTTCGCGACTCGACGGGCGTTGATCGGAGACTCTTGGCCGATAACCTTTAGAGCTTCCATCGCCTTCTTCGTGACTGTCTTCATGTCGTCAGTTGGGTTGGATATCCTGCTAAATCTCGTTGCGCTTTCAACAAGGCGGCGCATCTCGGCGCCATTATGCTCCTTGAATGTTTCGACATATGTTTCCACAGGAGCAGCAGCAACTATCGTTACGTCGTCTGGACTCCAGCTATCGGTAATCGACAGAAGTGCGGACTTGAAAGATCGCTCTTGGTGCAACTCATCGCGCCTATTGTCAAAGGCTTCTCGGAAGTACGGATCTATCGGGTCTTCGATAAAGTAATTGCTGTCGAGGTCAAAAAACTCTCTCTCTTCCTGCCTATGAGACACATAAAATTGCACCAACTCCTGCGCCCGTGCTTCCTCGCCTAAATCAATGAAAAGGCGAAAGGTTCCGAGAACGTTTACCACCGAGATGTGGTCGAAGTTCTCCTTGAATGCATCGTACAACCCGTCCAATACTTCGGACTGATTATTGTCAAAACTGTTGTGGTAGACCGACCACGCCTTACTAAACGCGCTGTCAGCTTCGATATTTTCGAACCTGTCCCGCCACTCATTCAGAAGCGGCTCCAAAGCGACCGGATCGAAGTATCCGTCGCGGACCGATTTCATCAACGCAACATCAACTGCATCAGATTCACCGTAGCCATATGCCTCAAGCATCGGCATCCACTTTGCCAGTTCTTCGTCCGGCTCCTGGTCGTCTTCCTTCGTATATTCTCGGAAGATTGAGACAGCGTCAATTTTGGCAAGAAAATCATGGCTTGGAGCTTCATTTGGTTGATCACGCGCCCACGAAAATAAGACCAGTGAGCTAATTACAGAGTCAACAAGCGGTGCACCGTCGCGGGATAATTGAGGCATGATCGCCTGGCAAACTTTTTCTGCGCGGCGTATGACCCTGATGTTAGATATACTCAGCGCCACACACCTTTCGGCCACCTTCTGCTGCAAATCGGACGGTTTGGGAAACGCAATTCTGACTGCTTCCGAAGCCGTCGGTTTCATCGTAAGAGATATGTCGACGACCTTTTCGCCGTGTTGCTGGAACTCTTCAGCGCCTTTATCTCCTAGCTCACCTTCGTTAAGCAATATGACGACTTTGCTTCGCTTCTCTTCTTTGAGGAAAGACGCGTAACCCAGTACCTCCTTAACGCCAAGCCCGCTCCCACGCCGCTCGATATCGTCAATGCAAACGAACTGCTTTTGTGAAAGTACCGAGGAGAGTAGTGAAGCTGCATCATCGTCTGACAAGTTGCCTACAAACGGAACCGCTTTAAGTAGCCCGATCTTGCTCCGCCACCCCACTGTGTTGTTCACATAGCTTTCCAAATCTCGGACGCCACGTTTTCGTTTTGAACCGTTTAGTGACTGGCAGTTTTGAAAAACGGAAAGGCGCAGCTCCGCAAGATTCTTCAAACCGAATAGCGACACGTAGGAATAAGCGTCTAAAGCCGCGATGCCTTCTTTGTCAGCAGTATCCAGCCTTTGGTTCCATAGAAATGTCTTGCCAACGCCCCACCCTCCCCTCAGGCACAGCACCTCTGGCTCGGGGTTAGACAAGAAACGGTCTAATTCTTCAGAAATTAATTTAAGCGACATAGGCGAGGACCTCTTCAATTTCGAGATAATGTATCATAGCAAGCCCGGCATACTCAGAGCTAAATAGCCCTGCGTTTCTCGGCGGTCACTTAAGGGCTTCGGCGCGAATGGCACCTAACTGCGCACAGCTGCCATTCGTCCAAGCCGCAGCGAAAGTCCGGTTCCTGCCCAAAAAACGCCTGACACTTCCCCGTCATACCCAAAGTGGCAGAGCATCGATCGCCGGGCGCATCAGGTTGGGTGGGGTCGGCTTGTGGTAAGTCTTCTCGTGAATATCGCGCCCTTCATGGCCCACGATGTCGCGAATGATCTTATCGTCGATTGCCGCGTGTTCGAGCGCGTTCTGCACGTAATGGCGTAAGCTGTGGAAAGGTAGTGCCGCGCCGTCGGCACCCAGCGTGTCATCGATGATCTGTCGCATCCGACGCCCGAGTTTCTTGCCGTGCTTCCCGCTCTTGGGCTCCCGAAGGTCTGGAAAAAGGTCCGGGTGCCCGGCACGCTTCATCTTCGTCACATGGTCGAGAAACCCGAGCTCGATCAGGCGCGCATGGATTGGCACGATACGACAAGAGGAGAGCGTTTTGACCCGGCGCTGCTCGGTTTCACGGATTGAAATGCAAGGGATACCGTCGACCTCGATGATGTCGTCGGGCGACAAGCCTGCGATCTCTTCGCGCCGTGCCCCGGTAACCGCGCCGACCAGTGGGCTCCAGTAGATGCCGTTGCGATGATCCGCCTGCGGCTCTCGCTCGTAAGGTCGCGGCGATATAGCTCTATCGTCGAGTTCAGCAGGTCAGAAGCACCTTCGGGCGCGTCAGCATTCACTCCCGACCGTGCCAGATGTGCCCAGGCGTCCCGCGTGGCCTCGTCGTGGCGCACATCATCAAGCGGATCGAGGGAGTCGAACCGGCACAGCAATTGCAGCTTTTCGATCTTCGCCCGCTCGCGCTTGATGACATCCGCCAGCCATACGCGCGCCTCTTGAGGGGAAATCTCGGTCCTGATGATGCCGTCCATAAATGTGTCGCTCTCCGCGCTAATCTTGCGTGCTAAGATAGTCGCAACACGGCGATCCGTCGTCCCCAAGGAGAGCTTCAGGTCAACGAATTTTGTGAAAAACACCCGGATTCGACGGCGCCATTGATAGGCGGTGCCGCGACGGGAGAGATGAGGTTGGCCGTGCATGGTCTTGCGTCGTCCTTGTTTCGGACGGACCTACGCAAAATGGGGTGATGGAACACCCATATGCCACACCTACGAAGCCATGAAAGGCTTTTTGTGGCTAAATCAACACCCTAGAGGGGAAGATGGCTCCGGCGGTAGGGATCGAACCTACGACCAATTGATTAACAGTCAACTGCTCTACCGCTGAGCTACGCCGGAACATGTGAGGGTGTATATGAATCTCGAATTGGGATGTCCAGAGGGTTCTGGCGAAAAAATTCAGGCTTTCGTCACGTCAGCGAAAATAGCGCCTCTGGGCGCAGATCTGGCGCGGCGATGACTTGGTTTTGCACTGACATTTCAACGAGATGCGCGAAGACGTTGCGTTCGGCCGCGGGCAAGAGGGCGGCGGGCACGTCGGTGTAGATCGCGCGGGTGAGGCCCTGCGGGGTGGCGGGGCGTTCGGTGAGGGCGCTTCGGATCTGTTCGGTACGGGCGTCGCGATGCGCGCGCTGACTCGCGATCAGGGTCTGGGGATCGGTCACCGGGTCGCCGTGGCCGGGATAGAGGATGCGCGGGCTCTGCGCCTCGATCCGCGCGAGCGAGCGGTAATAGTCGCCCAAATCGCCGTCGGGTGGCGAGATCAGCGTCGAGGACCAGCCCATCACCACATCGCCGGTCAGAAGCGCATCGCCCATCGCGAAGCTCAGATGGTTGCAGAAATGGCCGGGCGTGTGCAGCGCGGTGAGCGACCAGTCGCCATGGCTTAGGGTCTCGCCATCCTCGAGAAGGATATCCGGGTCGAAGGCGTGATCGACTCCTTCACCGCCGCCCGCATGGCCGCGCGCCGCGAGTTCCGCCATCACAGGCGCGCGCCCGGCTTCGGGCGGGCCGAAGGCGAGGATCGGCGCGCCCGTGGCCTCGGCCAAGAGCCGTGCGCCGGGGGAATGGTCGAGATGCGCATGGGTGACGAGGATATGGCTGACACGTTCACCCGGTGCGAGCGCGTCGAGCAGCGCCTGCAGATGGGCAGGATCGGCGGGGCCGGGATCGACCACCGCGACCTCGCCGGTGCCGATGACATAGGTGCAGGTGCCGGTATAAGTCATGGGGGACGGGTTCGGAGCCACGATCCGACGCAAGCCGGGCTGCAATTCTTCCATCTTTCCCTCCATCGCGGCCATCGTTAGGGTTCTGGCATGAAATTTCGCTGGCTGAAACAGATGATGCCGCGCGGGCTTTATGGGCGAGCCGCGCTGATCCTGATTCTGCCGGTGGTGACGATCCAGCTCGTGGTCTCGGTCGTCTTCATTCAGCGCCATTTCGAGCGTGTCACGCAGCAGATGACCGAAGGGATGGTGCGCGAGATCGCTCTGCTCGATCAGGTCGCGACCAATGCGCCGACAGCAGAGGTTGCGCGCGAACGGCTCGACGTGCTCGACAAGACGCTGAACTTCGCCTCGCAATTCCCGGCGCCCGCGAATCTTGCGTCGCAGCGGGGCGATACACGCAGTTTCTTCGATCTGACCGGAATCGTGGTGATTTCGACGCTGCGGGCGAACCTGTCGCAGATCCGCTCCATCGATCTCGACAACAACACCAATTCCGTGCGGGTGGTGCAGGAGACGCCGAACGGGCCGCTGGCGGTGACCTTCGCGCGCAGCCGGGTGTCGGCCTCAAATCCGCACCAATTGCTCGTGCTGATGGTCTTTGTTTCCATCCTGATGACGCTGATCGCCTATATCTTCCTGCGCAATCAGCTGCGCCCGATCCGCAGGCTGAGCCATGCGGCGGAGGAATTCGGCAAGGGGCGCAACCTGAATTACCGCGTCTCGGGGGCGACGGAGGTGCGCGCCGCGGGCCGCGCCTTCCTCGATATGCGTAACCGGATCGAGCGGCAGATCGAACAGCGCACGCTGATGCTCTCGGGTGTCAGCCACGATCTGCGCACGCCGCTGACGCGTCTGCGGCTCGGCCTGTCGATGATGGAGGAGAACGACGAGGTTCGCGCGATGGAACGTGACGTCGACGAGATGGGGCGCCTTGTCGATGCGTTTCTCGAGTTCTCGCGCGACGGTGCGTCGCATGGCGAGCCGGAGACGCTGCCGATCTGCGGCTTCGTTTCAGGCGTGGTGGAGGATATGCGGCGGATGGGGCGCGATGTGACGCTGGTCGATTGTGACAGCGAGGAGGAGGCGACCTTCCGCCCCGATGCCCTCAAACGCGCCTTGGCGAATCTGATCGGCAACGCGGTCCGCTACGGTACGCGCGCGGAAATCACCGTCTCTATCGCGCGCACGGGGTGGCGAATCGCGGTGCATGATGACGGGCCGGGCATCCCGCCCGAACGCCGCGAGGAGGCGATCCGGCCATTTACCCGGCTCGACCCGGCGCGCAATCAGGATCGCGGGCAGGGCGTCGGATTGGGGCTTTCGATCACCGCCGACATCCTGCGCCGCCACGGTGGATCGCTGAAACTCGGGCGATCCGAACGGCTTGGCGGCTTGATGGCCGAGATGATCCTGCCCCGGTGATCGGCTACACATTCGATCACGCGCGCGCACGAACCGCTCACGGCAACGAGATCGCCTCTTGCGGCCTGTCCCGGGGCCACGCATTGTGACGGGTGAGTGACATGCCCTAGTTGAATGGATGCTTCACGGCTCCTAGATATTGGGTTGAACAGGGGAGGGACGTGGTCGCCGAAAGCGGGGCCGGACCCTCCTGCCAAGAGAGGAACGCCGATGACCGAATTTAGCTCTGTCACCCATCCGGTCCTGCCGCTGCGCGACATCGTGGTTTTTCCCCACATGATCGTGCCGCTCTTCGTCGGGCGCGAGAAATCCGTGCGCGCACTGGAAGAGGTGATGGCGGAGGATCGTCAGATCTTGCTCGCAAGCCAGGTCGATCCGTCGCAAGACGACCCCGATACGGACGGGATTTTCCGCGTTGGTGTGCTCGCCAACGTGCTGCAACTGCTGAAACTGCCCGATGGCACCGTGAAGGTGCTGGTCGAGGGCAAGAGCCGCGTGCGCATCACCGATTTCGTCGAGAATGACGACTATTTCGAAGCGAATGCCGAACCGCTGATCGAGACCGAAGGCGACGTGGAGACCATCCGCGCGTTGCTGCGCTCGGTCGCCGAGGAATTCGAGCGCTACGCGAAGATCAAGAAGAACATCCCCGAAGAGGCGCTGTCGGCCGTGGCCGATGCGACCGAAGCGGACAAGTTGGCCGATCTCGTCTCGGGCCATCTGGGGCTGGAAGTGGCCCAGAAGCAGGAGCTTCTGGAAACGCTCGACGTCTCCGAACGGCTGGAGCGGGTCTACGGGCTCATGCAGGGTGAGGTCTCGGTTCTCCAGGTGGAGAAGAAGATCAAATCCCGCGTGAAAACGCAGATGGAGAAGACCCAGCGCGAGTACTACCTGAATGAGCAGATGAAGGCCATTCAGAAGGAACTCGGCGATGGCGAAGACGGCCAGAACGAGATCCTCGAGCTCGAAGAGCGCATCGAGAACACCAAGCTCTCGAAAGAGGCCAAGGAAAAGGCCGAGGCCGAGCTGAAGAAGCTCAAGTCGATGTCGCCGATGTCGGCAGAAGCCACCGTCGTGCGCAACTATCTCGACTGGATGCTGTCGATCCCGTGGGGCACCAAATCCCGCGTGAAGAAAGACCTCAGCAAGGCCGAGGCCGTGCTCGATGCCGATCACTACGGTCTCGAGAAGGTCAAGGAACGTATCGTCGAATATCTCGCGGTGCAGGCGCGCTCGGCCAAGCTCAAAGGCCCGATCATGTGCCTCGTGGGTCCTCCGGGCGTGGGTAAGACCTCGCTCGGCCGGTCTGTCGCCAAGGCAACGGGGCGCGAATTCATCCGCATCTCGCTTGGCGGTGTGCGCGACGAATCCGAGATCCGCGGCCACCGTCGGACCTATATCGGCTCGATGCCCGGCAAGATCATTCAGGCGCTGAAGAAGGCGAAAACCACGAACCCGCTCATCCTGCTCGACGAGATCGACAAGATGGGTCAGGACTTCCGTGGCGACCCGGCTTCGGCAATGCTTGAAGTGCTCGACCCCGAGCAGAACGCGACCTTCGTGGACCACTATCTCGAAGTGGAATACGACCTCTCGAACGTGATGTTCCTGACGACGGCGAACTCCTACAACATGCCGGGCCCGCTTCTGGACCGGATGGAGATCATTCCGCTCGCAGGCTACACCGAGGACGAGAAGGCCGAGATCGCCAAGCAGCACCTGATCCCGAAGCAGATCAAGGGTCACGGGCTCAAGAAGAACGAGTTCGAACTGACCGATGGCGCGCTGACCGACGTGATCCGCTACTACACCCGCGAGGCGGGCGTGCGGAATCTCGAGCGCGATATCGCGAAGCTCGCCCGGAAAGCGGTGACCGAGATCATCAAGTCGAAGGGTGCGACCAAGCACATCACCGTCGATGAGGCGAAGGTTGGCGACTACCTGGGCGTCAAGAAGTTCCGCTACGGTCTGGCCGAGAAGGAAGATCAGGTGGGCGTCGTGACCGGCCTTGCCTGGACCTCCGTGGGCGGCGACCTGCTGCAGATCGAAGCGCTGCGCCTGCCGGGTAAGGGTCGGATGAAGACCACCGGCAAGCTGGGCGACGTGATGAAGGAATCGATCGACGCGGCGTCCAGCTACGTCCGCTCGGTCGCGCCGCAATTCGGCATCAAGCCGCCGCGCTTCGAGAAGTGGGACATCCACGTCCACGTCCCGGATGGTGCGACGCCGAAAGACGGGCCCTCTGCGGGTCTGGCGATGGTGACCTCCATCGTGTCGGTGCTGACCGGGATCCCGGTGCGCAAGGATATCGCCATGACCGGCGAAGTCTCCCTGCGCGGGAACGCGATGCCGATCGGCGGCCTGAAGGAGAAACTGCTCGCAGCGCTGCGCGGCGGGATCACGACCGTCTTCATCCCCGAGGAGAATGAAAAAGACCTCGCGGATATCCCGGACAACGTGAAGGAGGGGCTGGAGATCGTGCCGGTCACCCACGTTCGCGAAGTCCTCGCCCGCGCGCTGGTTCGCCAGCCCGAGCCGGTCGATTGGGACGAGGAGGCCGAAGAGGCAGCAGCCGCTGCTGCCGCCGCGGCCAAATCGGACGGGCAGGGCGCAACCGCGCACTGATCGCCTTCGAATTGAAATCGAGAACGCCCGTCGCACATCGCGGCGGGCGTTTTTGCATTTGAACAGGTTTGCCCTTAACCTCTTCGTATTGCGATCAAAAAAGGAGCCGCCATGGCCAAGAGCCAGAAACCGAAATCGACCCGCAAGCCTCCCGTCGCGACGCCCGAGGCGCCTCCGGCCTCCGCCGCGACGCTCACGCCTGCCGCGCCCGATCGGGCACCTGAGCCGAGCGAGGCGAAGGCGCTCGTGCGCAAGAGGAGCTTCGTGGATCGGGTGATGGTCGAGGCCGGGGTGAAACGCGGGGAAGCGAAGGCCATGTCGGAAGCGGTCCTTAAGGTTTTGGGCGAGGCGCTCTCGGAAGGCGAGGAACTCAGCATCCCGCCGCTCGGCAAGCTGAAGATCAACCGCCAGTTCGAGAAGAACGGCGACGAGATCCTCGTCGTCAAACTGCGCCGCCCCTCGGGCATGCTGGAGACGGTCGCGGCAGAGGCGAATGCGGCCGAAAATTCCCGAGCGGAGCAGGGTGGAGATTTCGACGAAAACCCTCTTGCGGAGCCAGAAGAGGGGCGCTAAAAGCCCGCCACGGAGGGCGATTAGCTCAGTGGTAGAGCGCATCGTTCACATCGATGATGTCGGGGGTTCAAATCCCTCATCGCCCACCATTTTCCTACGAAGGCGCGTCTTGAATAGACGCGCCTTTGTCGTTTTCCGGTTAGTTTTCTGCGCCCCGCGGCGTCAGATTATGGGCCAGACAGCACGCCAGAGATGCGCGCCCCATGCGCAAGATGCGGAGGATGCGATGACCGAAACCACGCCGATGTCCGACGCCCGGCCCGACGAGGTGCTGCGCGTCTCCGATTGCCCGGACTGGCTGTATCTGCTGCGCGAATTCGACACGCTCTACCGGCATGGCTCGGCAGGCGGCAGCCGCCTGATCCGCAGCCACCGCAAACGGGTGCGTGACACGCTTTCGCAGATCATCGACACCAATCCTCCGGTGACGCCGCGCCAGCCGCAGCCGAAACCGGTGACCGCGCATCTGTCGCGCGCGCTCGATCTTGGCGAGCGTGGCGCGGTCGCGGGCATGGCGCGGGCGCTCTCGCGCGTGACGGGGCAGCTGACTTGGGAATACGGCTACGAGAAAGTGCCGAAGGCGCTGGCGCGCAAATATGCCTATTGCGAGGTGCTGGGCCCGCGCGGACCGGTGGCTTCCGATCGGCTAGTGCTCGGATTCGTCCTCTTTGCGCCGCGCACGACCTATCCGCAGCACAGCCATAAGGAGATCGAGGAGAGCTATATCTCGGTCGCGGGTCCGTGGTCGGAGAATGACACTGCCGTGCATGCGCCCGGCTCGCTGATCCTGAACCGTCCCGATCACGAACACCGCATCACCACCGCCGATCTCGACCCCTGCCTGCTGGCCTATGCCTGGGTCGGACCGGAAGCGCGGCTGACCGCGCCGGGGATGAAACTTTCCTCGACCCGCAAGGTGCGGATGCGCGAGGGCATCTGAGGTCTTGATCCCCGCGCAAGGCGGAGCTAGAGGAAGGGCCGGGGGCGGTTAGCTCAGTTGGTAGAGCGCTTCGTTTACACCGAAGATGTCGGGGGTTCGAGCCCCTCACCGCCCACCATTCCCCCTTAAGTATAACGATATCAATGTCTTGCGCCTCGTTGCGCGGCCGCGCTCAGATTCTGTTCGCACATGGCTCTATGATATGCGCGCCGCGATGCTACCTTTCCCTCAACCACAGGAAAGGAGCGCTCCGATGAGCTGGAACCCCGCCCTCGACCCCGAAATTCCGATCGGCGATGCCGTTGACGCCATTGAGACCGTCATTGCGCCGCGCGCGCGCGACCTCGGCGGCTTCGAGGTGCGCCGCGCGCTGCCGTCCGCCGCGCGGCAGATGATCGGCCCCTTCATCTTCTTCGACCAGATCGGCCCGGTGGAATTCCTCTCCGGCCAACGCGGCATCGACATCCGCCCGCACCCTCATATCGGCCTCGCGACCGTGACCTACCTTCTGCAGGGCCGCCTGCATCACCGCGATTCGCTGGGCACCGATCAATGGATCACGCCGGGCGCGGTGAACTGGATGAATGCGGGCTATGGCATCACCCATTCCGAGCGCACCGACGGCAAGGTCCGCGACACCGGCCAGCATCTCGCGGGCATCCAGACCTGGGTCGCGCTGCCCGAGGAACAGGAAGAGGGGCAGGCGGCGTTCAAACATGTGGGCGCCGAGGCGCTTCCCGAACTGCAGGCCGAGGGCAAGACCGTTCGGCTCGTGCTTGGCGATGCCTGGGGCGCGCATGCGCCGATCGATCTGCCCTCCGAGATGTTCTACGCCGATGCGAATCTCGACCCGGGCGCGCAGCTCCCGCTGCCCGACAATCACGAAGATCGCGGCGTCTATGTGCTGCAGGGCTCTGTCACCGTGGCGGGCGAAACCTATGAGGAAGGCCGGATGCTGGTCTTCCGCCCCGGCGACCGGGTGTCGCTGAAAGCGGGCGGGCAGGGCGCGCGGCTGATCGTGCTGGGTGGCGCAACCATGGGCGGCCCGCGCTATATCTGGTGGAATTTCGTGGCCTCCTCGCGCGACAAGATCGACGCGGCAAAAGAGGCATGGCGCGCGGGCGACTGGGCGCACGGCCGTTTCCAGCTGCCGCCTGCCGACGATGCGGAGTTCATTCCCGCGCCGGAGCGGTGATTGCAGCCGTTGAAGAGGGGGCACTGCCCCCGACCTTCGGTCTCCCCCGGGATATTTCTGCCAAGAGGAAGCAGAAAGCGCATCTCATCGGGGCGCGTGCGGGCGCGATAAATAAGGGTCGCGGGCGCGCACTGAGGAGCCGCGATTTGCTTGCCCGAACGGCAGGTGAAAATTCGTCGGTTTTTTGCTCTCAGGCCGCTTGACGGGGGCAGGTCGCCCGCGTAATACCCTCCCCACGCTCGGACGGCGATCCGGGCAGATGATGCGAGCGGTTGTAGCTCAGTTGGTTAGAGTACCGGCCTGTCACGCCGGGGGTCGCGGGTTCGAGCCCCGTCAACCGCGCCA
>NZ_MPZT01000008.1:0-42459 GCF_002020145.1 Thioclava sp. DLFJ4-1 | reverse complement strand
GACAAGCTCAAGCATAATGGCTGCAAGGTCTGTATTGCCTGCGAGACGTCGAATTCGGTGCAGGGGCAGGACGTGCCACTGAGCGAGAAGGCTGTTCTGAGCGCGGTCGAGATGGTGGCGTTCGGGGCGAAGATCGAGGAACTGGCGGCGTTCACCGCCGGGCAGGGCGTCGATCTGGTCTATCACCACCACATGGGCACTGTCGTCGAGACGCCTGTCGAGATCGACGCGTTCATGGCGGCGACCGGGCCTGCGACGAAGCTGCTGTTCGATGCGGGGCATTGCTATTTCGGCGGCGACGGGGTCGATCCCGCGCCGATGCTGCGCAAATATGTCGACCGCGTGCGCCATTTTCACGCCAAGAACGTTCGCCCCGAGGTGATGCGGCAGGTCCGCGACACCGGCATGAGTTTCATGGACGGGGTGCGCGCAGGTGTCTTCACCGTGCCGGGTGATCCCGAGGGCGGCGTGGAGTTCGGACCGCTCCTGCGGATTCTGAAAGAGGCGGGCTATGACGGCTGGATCGTGATCGAGGCCGAGCAGGATCCCGACCAGCGCAACCCGTTTGAGTATCAGTCCTTGGGGCTGAAGACGTTGAAAGGCGCGGCTGCCGAGGTGGGGTTGATCGCGGGTTGAGACCGGGAGGGGGCTCTGCCCCCGCTCCCTGACGGGAGCCCCCCGGGATATTTTGAGCAGTTGGAAGGAGAGAGACATGGCGGATCTGTTGCGCAAACCCTTTGGGACCCATGGCAAGGTGCATGAGATCACCCCGCAATCGGCGGGCTGGCGCTATGTCGGCTTCTCGCTCTACCGGCTGAGGGCGGGCGAGCGTGCGGCGGAGGCCACCGGTTCGAACGAGGCGATCCTCGTGATGGTTGAGGGCAAGGCGCAGATAACGGCCGCCGGGCAGGATTGGGGCGTGTTGGGCGAGCGGATGGATGTCTTCGAGAAGACGCCTCCGCATTGCCTCTATGTGCCCAACGATCAGGACTGGGAGGCCGTGGCCGAGACGGATTGCACGATTGCGGTCTGCCTCGCACCGGGTAAAGGCGGGCATGAGGCGCGCCGTATCGGGCCCGACGGGATCAGCCTGACCGAGCGCGGCACCGGCACCAACACGCGCTACATCAACAATATTGCGATGGAGGGGGAGGATTACTGCGACAGTCTGCTGGTCACGGAAGTCTTCACGCCTGCGGGCCATTGGTCGAGCTATCCCAGCCACCGCCATGACGAGGATGACTTCCCGCGCATCACCTATCTCGAAGAGACCTATTACCACCGCCTGAATCCCGCGCAGGGCTTCGGCATCCAGCGCGTCTATACCGAGGACGGCACGCTCGACGAGACGATGGCGGTCTCGGATGGCGACGTCGTGCTGGTCCCGCGCGGGCATCACCCCTGTGGCGCGCCCTACGGGTTCGAAATGTATTACCTCAACGTGATGGCCGGGCCGCGTCGTAACTGGCGGTTCCAGGCGGATCCGGCCGTGCAGTGGATCATGGAGCGCGATGCCTGAGGGCATCCCGGTGGAGAAGATGATGGAACAACCGTTTCAACTGGCGGCCTGCGCCGAGATGCTCTGGCGCGACCGACCGATCGAATGGCGCGCAGCGCGGCTGACCGAGATGGGCTTCGGCGTGGGGTTGTGGAACTGGCCGGATCACGACCTCGATAAGCTCGAGGCGGTGGGGGCGAATTACACGATCATGAACGGCTATCTGGAGGGGCGGCTGAGTGACCCAGAGGGGGCGGAGATACTGCTGCGCTCGGCGCGTGAGACCGCGGCGGTTGGCAAGCGGCTCGGCGTGGACCGGCTCAACCTGCATGGCACGGGGCTTGGGGACGGCGGCCTGCCGATCCCGCATTCTGGCAGCTTCGCGCCGGGCAGCTTCCAGCGGGCCTGCGATACGCTGAACCGGATTTGCGATCTGGCCGAGGAAGAGGGGGTGGTCTTCACGCTCGAGAACCTCAACCCGATCGATCATCCGGGCTGTCCCTTCGGCTCTACCGCGGATGTGCTGGCGCTGGTCTCCACCGTCGATCGTCCACAGCTGCGGATCAATCTCGACCTCTATCATACGCAGATCGGCGAAGGGGATCTGATCCGCTGGTGCAAGGCGAGCCTGCCCTGGATCGGCGAGGTTCAGGTGGCCGACAATCCGGGGCGCTTCGAGCCGGGCACGGGTGAGATCAACTATGCCGGTGTGGCGAAAGCGCTGCAGCAGATGGGCTATCGCGGTCCGGTCGCCATGGAGGCCTTCGCGCAGGGCGATGAGGAGGCGGCACTCGAGGCGTTTCGCGCGGCCTTTACGCTCTGAGACCCGTCGATATGCAAAGCGGTGTGCTGGTCGCGCTTCCGATCCGCATACTGTTCCGTTCCGCCACTGAAGTGGACCGTCGCGCCAGTGGCACGACGACACCAAAGACCACACGGTGCTTTGGGCTAACGTCCACCGGCCCCGGAATCCCTTGTCCCGATGGACCAGGGCCAGTCATGCCCTAACTGTCAAACCCGACCACTCAGGTGGGGCTGATCACCGGCCCGACCAAGTCGCTGGAACTGGGGCAGACCGAGACGCTGGAGAGCGGTCTCGTCTGGCTTCGGCATCGCGTGACCAAGGAACACTGAAATGCCCGTTACCTCCAAAGCCCCGCTCGCCATCGTGGCGCTTGCGACACTCCTGTCCCTCGTCGTTTTCACCCTGCCGCTGACCACGCTCGAGGCGATGACCGCCGCGCTCGGGCTTGGCCCGGCGCAGCAGGCGTGGATCATGTCGGGGATGCCATTGGGGGCGGCCTGCGGGCTTCTGATCGCCGGAGCCTTCGGCGATACGCTGGGGCGGCGGCGGACCTTCGTGGGCGGGCTGTGGCTTGCCGCGCTCGCTTCCGTTGCCGCTGCACTCGCGCCGACCGGTCTGTTCCTGATCGTCGCGCGTGTCGTGCAGGGCCTCGGCAGCGCCGGGATCATGGCCTGCGGCCTCGGGCTTCTGGGCCAGATCTACGAGGGCGAGCCGCGCCGCCGCGATCTGGGCCGCGGGCCTTGGCGCGGGCGTGGCGCTGGGGCCGATCCTCGCCGCGGCGCTGCTGCCGATTGGCGGATGGCCCGCAGGGCATTGGGCGATCGCGCTTGCCGCGACCATCCTTGCGCTGAGCGCCTCGGCCCGCCTGCCCGAGAGCCCGCGCAGCCCGCATAGGGTCGACCTCACGGGGGGCCTGCTTCTGATGCTCGGCCTCGGCTGCCTGCTCTCGGCGCTCATCGAGTTGCGGTTGAGAGCTTTCGGCGTGGTGGGCTTGCTCGCATTGGTCGCGCTGGCCTTTCTGGCTCTCTTTTTGCGCACCGAACGCCGGGCTCCGAACCCGATCCTGCGGCTCGATCTCTTTGCCCATGCGCCCTTCACCGGCGCAACACTCGCGGCTTTCGCCTCGGGCGCGGGCGTGCTCGCGCTGATGTCTCTGGTGCCAACCGTGCTGGTGCGCGGTATGGGGCAGACGCCACTTACGGCCGCTTTCGTTCTCCTCGCATGGTCGGCTTTGACCGCGATCGCCGCGCTCAACGCGCATCGCTTGCCCGCGCGCTGGACCTCGCGCCAGCGCGTGATCGGCGGGATCGTCGGCTGCGGGGTCGGACAGGCCCTTATGCTGCTTGCGACGCCTGCGGCGAGTTGGGCGATCCTCGTGCCGGGGCTGCTGATTGCCGGGGTCTCGAACGGTATCCTGAACGCCGCGCTAGGGCATGAGGCGGTGCAATCCGTCCCGCCCGAGCGCGCGGCGATGGGGTCGGCTGCCAATAATACCGCGCGCTACCTCGGCTCCGCCCTCGGGATCGCCTTGATCTCGATCCTGATTGCCGGACGCGATGGCGAGCGCTTCTTCGCGGGCTGGCACGACGCCGTGGTGATGAGCGCCTTGTTCAGCGGACTGGCAGTGTTTGCGATGCTCGGTCTCGCACGCGAGCGCGGTTCCCTCGGTGCGCGATGAGCGCAGTCCCGTGTCAGGCGTCGCCGCCGCATCGTCGGACCGCTCGCTGAGGATCCAGTGGCCGCACCCTGAACGTGCTGCGGCGTGCGACTACTGCCGGGTCAGCCTCACCGTGAACCCACCGCCACTCATGCTGAATGTAGCAAGCTTGCGTGCGTCATAGGCGGCATGCACATCGAACGACTTGAAGTAAAACGGCCAGACATATCCGGGCCCCAAGACAACGCGATAGGAAATGTCGCAGATTACCGTGTCGCCGTTTTGCTTCTTGGCTGTCGTTGCCATCTGCACCACGCGTCGACCATCATACATGGCCATTGGCGAAGGGCAGGTTTCACCGTTTGCCAGCTTTGCGAAGAATTCCGTGGGGAAGATCACACCGGCGGGGACTTTTCCGGCGTCCGTCATCTCGGTCATCTCAGAGCGCGGTGTAATCTTAACGGCCGTCACGGTGTCCGCGTCTCGGACGATCGCGATATCGCGCGTTTCGCTGCCCCGGCTCGTCCCGAGGTAATCGACCTCATGACCTTTGGCCTGCGTCACCGCCTCGAAGGTTCCGTCGTCCAAGCCGAACGGCGTGTTGTCGAGCGAGAGCAACAGTTTCGCATTTCTGCCTTGCCCCTCGAACTGCAGCATGCCCAGGGATCGGTGGCCCAGCGTGACCTTGTAGATTTGCTTTTCGGCCGCTGCCGGTCCCGCCAGCAGGCCGGAAAAAGTCGCAACGAGAAGGAGAATGCGTGTCATGAAAAATCCGTAGGCCAATGCTTTTTGTTATGCCTACTTCCTCCCACATAGCTGTGCGATATCCAACTCCGTGAAGGAGGGCCGACAACTGGACAAAATTGCAAAGATCTTTCCGGAAACAGGGTATTTGCGCGGTTCGACTTCTGCGTGGCCACAGGGCCTGTGGGGCGGCGCGCAATGTTGCGTGCTGTACGCTGAATTCGGTAGTAGATTCTGGCGAGCTCCAAGCAAAGCTTCGGGGGTCTTTTGCGCATAGGTTTGCGCAAATTTCGCGTAACTTTTCGTTTTAATTCAGCGTCTTACGAAGCGAATTCTTTCCGAGTCGACCCTAGCTTTTTCCTGTTTTTTGGAAAGAAAAACGAGCCCATATTCTTAGCAACTTTTTGAAACTGGGAAACTCGGCGGCTCCGATTCCGAGATTATTTTTCGCGCCAATTCCGAGAACGCCTGAAATCAAGATCGCTTGGTCAGCATTGCCGCGGAGGCACAGCTCACTGGAGATGCTGTCGGCCTCAAACCGGCCAATTCGCCCTGTCGCAGCTACCTACTGCTTGGGCTACGTTTCTGAAGGAGGCTCCTGCTGCCTTCCCTCCGAAGCATTGTAGGTGCCTTCACTTGTGTTCTCAGTCATGAAACGCTGGCTCACGGGTCGTTGGTTAGTTAAAGAGGCCAAATCCGGTTCGCGAATTTGCCATTACGGACAAGGAGCAGATTTGCCTGTAACTCTGTCGGGCACACTTCTGGCTCATCGTCGTCAAGGTCTGCCTTCGGAGGATTCCCCACGGGGTGGGTGCGGGCATAGGTAGCAGCGCCCTCGAATGCTTCTCTTGGAATCGAGGGATGCTCTTCACAGAGATCATCCAAGGTATCGCCGTCGCTAAGCCTGCCAAGCACAGATCGGCAAGTCATCCGCGTGCCTTTGATCAACGGGTTTGGGCGATACTGCGCCGCAGACATGGCTCTCAGATGGGCAGTCTGCACCGCTCCGCTTAGAAGGTGGCTGAGGTCTTCCAGAGGCCGAAAGGGAATGGTGGCCAACACTCTATCTTGGCGCACAGTACCCTAATACGCTCCCGGCGCGCGAAACAGGTGTGTCAGGGAGAGCGGATGCAATGCTTGCGAACCGCGTCCAGCGCCGCCGCAGTTGGGAGATAATCGCGGGCGACTGGAAGCTCAGGTCCGGTTCAGCCGCACGAACAGGAGCCAGAACATCGCGCTGAGAAGCGGCAGCGTCACCAGCAGAACGAGGGAGGACAGGGCGAAGATGATCGGCACCTGACTTTGCTGGGCTGCCGCCTGCACCCAGTTCCATACCGGCATGGTTTCCGATGTGCCACGCAGGAAGATCGTCCGCATGACCTCGTTGAAGGACATCAGGAAGCCGAAGAGGCCCGCACTGACGATGCCCGGCATGAGGATCGGAAATTCGATATCCTTGAAGACGCGCCAGTCGCTCGCTCCGAGGTCGCGTCCCGCCTCGATCAGGGTATGGTCGAAGCGCAGGGTCACGACGAGCACGATCAGGAGTGCGAAGGGCAGGGCCCAGACATAGTGCCCCACGGCGATCGACCAGAAGCCCAGATCTAGACCGAGCACGGACTGGCTGAAGATGAAGAGGGCCGCGCCCATCGACATCCCGGGCACGAAGAGCGGCAGGACGAAAACGAGGAGCATCGGGCCGGGGCTGGCCATGCGCGGTACTTCACGCCCGATCACTGTGGCGGTGACTGCGCTGACCAATCCGACGATCAGGCCAATCACGATGCTGGCGACGAAGGGCATGTGCCAGTCGCTGCTCGCGAACAGTGCCTGATAGTGGCGCAGAGAGAATGCGCCGGGGATGCCGGAGAGCGGGTCGCTCGAGATCGACAGCAGGACGAGCCAAAGCAGCGGGAAGTAGATCAGCGCGAGCATCGCGATGCCCATCCATTTGCCGAGCCGCTTCCAATTCGGGTTGTAGCTGGTTTCGAGCGAAACGGGGCCTGTCGTGGCGGTCATGTCGGTCATTGGTCTTTCCTTGTGCCCGTGGTCATCGGCGCAGCGCGAGTCTCGCGCCGCCGAGGTGGCGCAGGATGAGGGCCATCACCGCGAGGATCAGCAGCAGGAGGCCGATCACGAAAGCGGAGAGGGCGGCGACGACGGGATAGCGCAGGGCGGTGTAGGCGCTCTCGATCGAGCTCGATAGCAGGTTCACGAAGCCGCCGCCCAGCATTCCCGGCTCGACCCAAGCAGCCAGCGCGGGTCCGAGCGTGAAGACGAAGCCGGCCATGACGCCGGGCAGGGAGAGGGGCACGATCACCTTCCACAGGGTCTGTGCCGGGGTCGCCCCGAGGTCGTTGGAGGCTTCGATCAGGGTGTCGTCGATGAGGATGATGGCCATGTAGATCGGCAGGACCATCGGGGGGAACAGGGCCGGGATCATCCCGAAATGCACCGAGAATTCCGAGTAGAGCAGCCAGTCGAGCGGCGCATCCGTGATCCCGGTCGACATGAGGACGGTGTTGATCAGGCCGTTCTGGCCAAGGATCGCGCGCCAGACGATCGTGCGCGACGAAAGGTCGAGGAAGAACGGAATGGTCAGCAGCGCGAGGAACACGGCACGGGCCATCTGGCTGCGCGCTCCCTTGGCGAGCCAGAGCGCGAAGGGGAAGCCGATGGCGAGCTCGATCAGCGTCACGGTCAGCGCGATGCGCAGCGTGCGTAGCGTGACCTCCCAGCGCCCCGAGGCGAAGAGGCCCTTCCACGTCTCGAGGCTCGGCTCGTAGATCGTCTGGAAATACTCGGTCGAAAAGAAGCTGTAGACGAACAGGATGAGGAGCGGAACGATCACCAGCACGGTCCAGGCCGCGCAGATCACCCATAGCGCCACGGTTGCGACGGGGATTCTCATAGCGGGCTTGCGGCCTTTGTCCTTCGGTCTGGTCTGCGTCATGGGCGCATCCAATTCGGCGTTCATGGTCATCTATCTTCCTGTGGTGTTCGGCCCTTTGGCGAGGCCGGGTAGCGTCCCCCGCAGGCGCGGAGGACGCGAAGGGATCAGGCGTTGAGGAACCGCTGCCACTGCTCCTCGATGTCGGACGCGTTCTGCGGCGTCGTGGTCGAGGTGAAGGGCTTCTCGAACTTGCGGTTCACCTTGGCTTCGGTGGCGCGCAGGGCTTCGATTTCCGCGTCGCTCCAGCCGTTCTCTTCGGCATAGGCCACGCCGAGGTCCATGTTCGGGCCGGCATAGCCGCGATCGCGGGCCTGAAGCGCACGGTATTCGCCGCCGAGGAAGTAGTTCAGCATCTTGTAGATGTTGTCGACATTGTCGCGTTCCATCGCGGGGGCGGCGACATAGGCGCCGTGGCCCCATTTGAAGTAGCCCTCGACGGTGTAGGCGTAACGCGTCGCGTTCTCGCCCAGCACGTTGTTGGCTTCACGCACTGCCGGTTCCCAGCAGTTGATCACGTCGACTTCCTTGTTGGTCAGAAGCTGGATCTGCTCCTCGAAGGCACCGTAGAGCGTGCGGAACTGACCCGCTTTCTTGCGCTCGATGAGGAAGTCCGCGACCACCGCCGCTTCTTCGGCGGTCATATCCGAGACATTCTTAATGTCGGCTTTGCCGGTTTCCTTCAGGTAGAGCGCGGCGGAGGGCATCGAGTAGCTCCAGCCCTGCCCGTAGGCGACGCGGCCGCGGGTGGCTTCGTCTTCGAACATCAGCGACCACGAGAGTTCTTCCTCGCTTGCGGGATCGACGCCGATGGCCTCGGGCACATAGCCGAAGCTGTCGGCGTTGCCGATGACCGGAACGCCCCACTGGTTGCCCTCTTCGTCGGTGACGACAGGCGAGCGTTTCCAAGCATCCGACGTGCGCTCCCACAGGGTGAGTTCGGGGTGGTCCGTCTCGATCTTGGCATACATGCCGCGCGGGCCGAGAATGTCTTCGGTGCCGCTCTCGAAGATGTAGATGTCGGTGCTGTCACCGAGGTTCGACGCCATGATGTCGCGCATGAAAACACCGACATCGTTCGAGGTGCCGTTGAGTTCGCACTTGATGCCGAGGCTGGCTTCGAGCGGCGACCAATCCTTGAGCGCGGCGGTCGGAACGCCGTAAGCCCGCACGACGGGCATATCCTGTGCCATCGCACCACGGGGTGCGAGACCGGTAGCCGCGAGGGCTGCCGTGCCAGCAACCGCGCCCATGCCGCGAAGCATGTTGCGCCGGGTCAGTTCGATCTGATCGAACGTAGAGAACTTGTCCTTCATTTTTCCTTCTCCTGTTGGGGCTTCGCGCCGTCTCGAGCGGCTGCGTAAGCCAGTTTTCCCGAAGGTGGACCGATCGACGCGATCAGCCCTTGTGTTCGGGGAAAATCACGGCGTCCGAGAGCTTCCAGCCGACCCGCGAGATGGCGCCCTTCTCGTTGGGCGCACCGTGCCAGGACCGAAGACGCAGCGTGCCCGCTTTCGTCTCGACCATCATGTCGGTGTATTTCCCGCGATAGACGCGGTTGGACAGGGTGGCATCGAGCCCGTCCTCGTCGGCTGCGACCGGTCCGATCCGTTCGGCCCGGATGGCAAGGTTGATGGCGCCGCCCGGCTGAATGTCAGAGGTGGCGAGAGTGCCGCGCACGACTGCGCCGCCGACCAGTTCCACCTCGCCGATCTCGCCGTCCTTGCGCAGAAGCTTGCCGTCGAGAATGTTCTCGTAGCCCATGAAATCCGCAGCGAACCGCGTCACCGGGCGGTCGAACAGGTCGAGCGGCGCGCCGCTTTGCTCGATCCGGCCGTGCTTCATCAGAACGACGCGGTCGCTCATGGTCAGCGCTTCTTCCTGAGAATGGGTGATGTAGATGAAGGTCATGCCAAGCTTGCGCTGAAGCTCCATGAGTTCCAGTTGCATGTCCTGACGCAGGCGTTCGTCCAGAGCGCCGAGCGGTTCGTCGAGAAGCAGGATCGCGGGGCGGGTGACGACCGCGCGCGCAAGCGCCACACGCTGGCGTTCCCCGCCGGAGAGTTGCCCGATGGAGCGGTCGGCCTTGGCCCCGAGTTGCACCATCTCGAGCGCACGCTTCGCCTCGGCGGTCGAGTCCTGGGCCGTACGGCCGCGGATGCGCAGGCCGTAGGCCACGTTCTCGATCACGTTCATATGCGGGAACAGCGCGTAGTTCTGGAACACCGTGGTGCAGTTGCGCTTGGCCGCGGGCAGCCCCACGACATCTTCGCCCCCGATGCGCAGACGGTCGACCGAATAGGGAGTTTCCAGCCCGGAGATCACGCGCAGCATCGTCGTCTTGCCCGAGCCGCTGGAGCCGAGGATCGTCAGGAATTCGCCCTTCGCCGCTGACAGCGACACATCGGACAGCGCGGTGACCCTGCCGTACTTGTGGACGACATTGCTGACCTCGAGCATGGGTTCGCTGTGCATATCCTTCATTTCATGTCCTCAAGTCAGTCGATTAGTGAGAGTGATGGGGCGTGCGCAGCACGGCCGTCTCAAGTGTCAGAATGCGCAATGCGAGCGACAGCGCGAGGTCGAGCACGTCGCGCGAAAGCCGGGCCGGGTCCCGCACAGAGTCGGCAGGAAGGACGCCGTCGAGGGGCTCCAGTCCGGCGTTGCGTCGCAAGGCGCGTCCGGTCGCGCGCAGAGCCTCGCCAACAAGGGCCCGGGCGGCGCGATCGGTAGGGTCGGACGTACGTTCGGCCTCTAGGCGCGCGGCAATTTCGGTCAGGCCGACGCCTCCACCTGTCAGGGTACCGCCAGTTCGCGCCGAGCGGACCGAAGCAAGCGCACGTGCCATCCGTGCGCGCAAATCGGGTTCGGTCCTGTGCGGACCGATGAAAAGCTCGACCCAGCGTCCCGAGAGGCGGGCGTAGCGCCGTTGAGCATGTTCGCGGTCGAGTGCGAGATAGCGGTTGCGTTCGATTTCGTGGGCGATGTCTTGAAGCCGCAGCGCGATGGCCGCGGCGTCGCCGGCGGGGGCGGAGAAGGTCACGTGATCTCCGCTGCGCCGGAACGCCTCTGCCGCACCGAGATGCTCGGGCGTGAGTGTGTCGAGTGTCTGGCCGGTCTCGTCATCCACGAGGGCCGCGCCGGTCGCGACCGCGAGGTCCCGCAGGATTTCGGCGGCGCGCGGGCCCTTGTCGCGCGGCGTGATCGCGGCCACGCGCAGAACGCCGGCCTGCCGGTTGCGCTCCAGAAGCTGCTTGGCGGCGCCCTCGAGCCCCCGCGCCGCGATCAGCAGCGACTTGCCGCTCTGCGCGAAACCTTCGATCACGGGGGCGAGGCGTTTGAAATCGGTCAGGATGTCGTTGACCACCAGAACGTGGACCGCATCCATATGCGTCAGCACCCCCGACAGGAGCGGCTCCATATCGGCGGAAAAACCTTCGACATGATCGAGGCGCAGTCCGGGTTCCGGCTGGTCGCTCAGCTCGACATGACCCTCGGACCCTGCGAGTTCGAGCGCGCGGTGCAGGGCATCCGTCGCGTCGGGGGGAAGGGCTGCAGCGGCGAGGATGCCTTCGTTATCATCGACGTCTTCCGTGACGGCCTCGAAATGGCGCGTAATCTCGGGGCGCAACGCATCGACAGAGCGGATAAGGCGCGAAGGATGCACACCCGCGGCGACGGACCGACGTCCGGTCGCCAGCGCGGCGCCGGTCATCACGGCCATGCGCGCGGTGCCGTCGCCCAGATCGCGGTCCGCCGACACCAGCGCTTCCCGCAGAAGCACCTCGCTCGTCCCGTCCGCGCAGAAATGACGGGCGATTTCCGTGCCGGTGGTGGCGCGTCGCACGCGCGCGCCCAATGTGTAGAGCGCCGCGCGCCCGTCGGGGCCGAGCTTGGCTGCAATCGCGCGCAGAACCGGCGCGAGATCGTCCGTCAGCTCCGCCTGAAGCGAATTGCCCGATATGATGCGCACGGCGGTCATGCGGTGGTCAGCCTCGCCTCATCCATAAGAACCTGATGAACCGCCTTCGCGACGGCGATCGCGTTCGGGGTGTCGGAATGGACGCAGATGCTTTCGGCGACGACCGACACGTCCTTGCCGCTCACGGCGGTGGTCATGCCTTCGAGCACGGCGCGGCGGACCTTCTCGGCGACGGCCTCAGGCGCGACGCTCTCATGCTCGCGCGAAATGATCTGGCGTCCGTCGTCACCATAGTCGAGGTCAGCATAGAACTCGCAGCTGAAAGGGATTCCGCGGCGGGTGAACACCTCCGACATACAGCAGTCGGAATAGGCGATCACTGGCAGGCCGAGCGCTTCGGCCGCATCCGCAACACCTTCCGCCACGTGCATCTCGTTCTGAGCCATGCCGAAGAGCGCGCCGTGCGGCTTGATGTGCGAGAGCGCAAGACCTTCGGCCGCGGCCAGCGCCTGCAGCGCGCCGGTCTGATACATGATGAGCGCGTAGATCTCGTCGCGCCGCATCTGCATCCGCCGCCGTCCGAAGCCCTCACGGTCGGGCAGGCCGGGGTGGGAGCCGACATTGATGCCGGCGGCCTTCGCCTTGCGCAGGGTGTCGCGCATGACCACGGGATCGGAGGCGTGAAAGCCGCAGGCGATGTTGGCGTGGGTGACGAAGGGCATGCAGGCCGCGTCGTCGCCGAACGCGTAAATCCCGAAGGACTCGCCCATATCGCAATTGATCGTCACCATCTTCGCCTCCAAATGATATATCATGTATCCTATAACGACGATATCGCCACCTTGTGTCAAGATAATCTTTCCCAAGGGGAAGCAGGTCGGGGCCGAAAACGTATGGCGCCTCTTTGCGTCGCAAACGAAAATCGCGTGACGAAAGCGAATCTGGGCGGGTGGCTGTTTTTTTGGGCAGGGCAAGGATGTCGGCAGCGAGGCGGGTGAGGCGCGGTTTGGTCGCCGGGTGCTGCCGGGGCATTTTGCGCAGGGCCTGCTGCGCAAAAAAGAAGGGCGGCAAGGTGCCGCCCCGGTGGGTGTCTACTTGAGTTCTGGCCGGTGTCGCGCTCAGGCCCCCTCAGTCAGCGGCATCAGCGGAAGCAATGCTTTCGCGGCAATGTCGATATCCTGCCGCATGAACCGACCCGCTGCTTCCGCGTCGCGCCGCTCGATTGCTGCGAGGATATTGCGGTGTTCGTCATTGGCGTGGTGTTTGAAGTGCTCATCGTCGAAAAGGCCGGTAAAAACGGGGCCAACCTTTAGCCATAAGTCATTGATAAGAAGGAGGAGTTCCGGATTGTTCGCGCGGCGGTAGACGGTGAAGTGGAATTCGCGGTTGAGGGTCAGATAGCCCGCGGAATCATGTCGTTTCGCGACCTCTTCCACTCGCGCGGTCAGTTCTGAGAGCTGCGCGATTTCCTCCTCGGTGAACTTGTCGACGGCCAGTTCCGCCGCCATTCCTTCAAGCGCTGCTCGGATTGGCATGAGCTCGCGAAATCGTCTCTGGGTCATGCGGGGCACCACGATCGACCGATTCGGCAGCACCGTCAGAAGGCGCTCGGCGACGAGCCGTTGAAGCGCTTCGCGGATCGGGGTGGCGGAGATTCCGTAGTTCGCCGCGAGCGTGCGGATGACCAGCGGCTCCATCGGGATAAAAAGGCCCTCCTGCATCCCGTCCCGGATCGCGTGATACGCCTGGTCGCTCAATGACTGGTGCTCAATCTTCTTCACTCGAATGCCTTTCGCTGCGCTTGGTCCGCTTCCCAACTTGGTATCTTACTTTGTATCGACGGGTAAAGGCCGTTGACGCTAATTGATATATCATATACTCCAACTGAGGAAGATCCAGCGGCAAAGTCGCGCGGATGCGTCGGAAAATAGCCGAGAGGAGAACAGGTCGAATGCTTCACGAAGCTCTGCGATTCTATCCCGGAGGAGATCGCGCGATCGAGGTCGAGCTGGGTGACGGGATGGATTTCACCATCAACTTCATCGTTCACCGACTTGTCGCTGCCGTACGAGAGGCGCGGATCGCGGGCGTTGTCGATCTGATCCCCGAGCTGGCCTCGTTCCAGGTGAACTACGATCCCGACCGTATCTCCTACGAAGACCTGTGCCACGAGATCGAAGCGCTTTATGCGGAGATGGGGCGCGGGGTGACGGGAACGCTCGCAAGCCGGCTGATCACCATTCCTGTGCTCTATTTCGATGAGAAGACGGAAGCCTGCGTCGAAGACTACCGCAAGGACTATCCCGAGAAGACGCCCGATCCCGAGTTGATCTGCGAGTTGAACGGGTTGCCGGATCGTGCCGCGCTGCGCCGCCGTCACGCCTCGACCGAATACTGGGTTGCGGCGCTCGGCTTCTGGCCCGGTCTGTGCTCGCTTCTCGCGCTCAATCCTACCGCGCGGATCATCGCGCCGAAATACAATCCGCCGCGCACTCATACCCCGAAAGGGGCGGTCGGTCTCGGTGGTGCGTTGACCTGTATCTATCCGGATGCGACGCCGGGCGGCTATCAGCTTATCGGTCATACGCCGGCGCCGACCTATGATGGAGCGCAGCGGCTTCCCGACTTCACGGACAGTCTCGCGCTGTTCCGGGCTGGCGACCGGGTTCGGTTCAAGCCCGTCGAACGCGATGAATACAGCGAGATCGAAGCGCGCGTCGCCGAGGGGACGTTCCGTCACGACATCGTCGATTACCAAGTCTTCTCGGTCGACCGCTATCTCGACTGGGCCAAGGCGCAAGAGGAGGCCTCCAAATGAGCCGCACCATCACCACGGTGAAGCCGGGTCTTCAGACCTGTGTGCAGGAGCTTCCGGGGCGCGAGGGCTTTCTGGAGCAGGGGTTCCCGCTCTCGGGTCCCTTCGACGCTTGGTCGTTCAGGCAGGCGAATATCCTTGTCGGCAATGACCGAGATACCGCTGCGCTGGAGTGCCAGTTCATGGGGCCGACCCTGACCTTCGATGCCGACATGCTGATCGCCGTCACCGGCGCGGACATGTCGCCCGCGCTCGACGGCGAGCCGATCCCGATGTACGCGACCGTCGCGGTCTCGGCGGGCCAGACGCTGACAATGGGCTTCGCCAAGACCGGCGCGCGGGCCTATCTCGCGGTGTCCGGCGGGATCGCGACCGAGCCGGTTCTGGGTTCGCGCGCCGTGTTCCATCAGGCGGGCGTCGGCGGTCATGCCCTCATTGCCGGTCAGGCGCTGCCGGTCGGCGCCTCGGAGGCGAGCGCCCTCTACGTTCTCCCCGAATCCGCGCGCCCGGTGATCGGCGCCGACCGCATTTGGGAGGTCGAGGCGCTGTGCGGGCCGAATGACGACTGGCTCGACGAGGCGACGATCGAGATGTTCTTTTCGACCGACTGGCAGATCCAGACAAAGAGCAGTCGCACCGGCATTCGCCTGACCGGCCCGGATTTCGGGTTTTCCGACAAGGCTTTGAACAAATCCCCGGATCACGGGCAGGACCCGTCGAACATCATCGACCACGGCTATCCGATGGGGGCTGTGAACCTTGCCGGTCAGACGCCGATCATCCTCGTCAATGACGCGCCGAGCACCGGCGGCTTCATCAACCCCTTCACCATCGCGAGCGCCGCCTTCTGGAAGCTGGCGCAGGCCAAGCCGAACGAGACCCTGCGTTTCCGCCGTGTGGACCGCGACGGCGCAGCGGCGCTGCGGGCCGAAATCGATGCAAAAACCAAACCCGAGATCCTGGAAAATGCCTGAAGCGATGATGACAGACGGCTCTGCGGTCGACCAAGACTCCCTTCTGGCTGGGCTGTTGGCCAGCGCGCCGCCGCGGCTGACGCCGGATCAGGCCCAGACGCTTTTGCACGATCACTGGGGGATCGACGGTTCCGCACATGAAATCGCCTGCGAGCGAGACCAGAATTTCCGCATCGTGACCGGGACTGGGCAGGACTACATCCTGAAGATCTCGAATGCGGTCGAGGACCCGCTCAACACGGAGTTCCAGACCGCGGCGCTGCGCTGGGTTGCCCGGGTCGATCCCGAGCTTCCACTTCCGCGCGCGGTGGCTGCGCTCGACGGTGCGTTCACGCAGCGGCTAAAGCTGCCGTCGGGGCGCACCAGCGTGGTGCGGGTTCTGTCCTGGCTTGACGGCACGCCGCTGCATCACGTGCCGATGACGGCGCGGATGCAGTCCGGGATCGGCGCGATGACGGCGCGGCTGGGCCGGGCGCTCGAAGGGTTCGACCATCCGGGTGCGCGCCATGAACTGCTGTGGGACATCCAGCATCTCCCGCGCCTGCGCCCACTGACCGAGAGCCTCGGCGAGGATGCGGTGGCGGATGCGGTGCGGCGCGAGCTCGATCATTTCGAGGCGCAGGTTGCCCCTGCGCTCGGCGGTCTGCGCCGTCAGGTGATCCATAACGACATGAACCACCACAACATCCTCGTGGATGCGAGCGAGCAGGACCGGATCACCGGCATTCTCGATTTCGGCGACATGGTGAACACTTATCTCGCCATCGATGTGGCCGTCGCCGCCTCCTATCTGGCGAGCGAAGACGATCCGCTCGACGCAATCGCGCGTCTCGTGGCCTCCTATCACGCCGTCCTGCCGCTCGAGCGCGAGGAGGTGGAGCTGCTACGCGATCTGACGGTGGCGCGCCTCGTAGCTTCGATCACGATCACCAACTGGCGTGCAGCGCGCTACCCTGAGAACGCTGCCTACATCCTGCGCAACAACGGGCCAGCCCGCACGGCCATGGCCCGTTTCGCGACCCTTCCCACCCAAGACGTGACCCGGGCTTTGCTCAGCGCGTGCGATATGGAGTGAACGCATGAATATTGACACCGGCATGGTCAATGCCTTCCAAGAAGGCGCCACGGATCTCGACCCAGAAACGCGCGAGATGATCGAACGGCGCAAGGCGCTGCTTGGCCCGGCGTATCGTCTCTTCTACGACAAGCCGTTGCATCTCGTGCGCGGCGAGGGGGCCTGGCTCTTCGATCAAGAAGATAACGCTTATCTCGATGCCTATAACAACGTGACCTCCATCGGCCATTGTCATCCCAAGGTGGTCGAGGCGATCGCGACGCAGGCCGGCATCCTCGCGACCAACACCCGCTATATCCACGGCAGTATCCTCGATTATGCCGAACGGCTTCTGAAAACGATGCCGGACGAGATCGGGCACATGATGTTCACCTGCACCGGGTCCGATGCCAACGACCTCGCCGTGCGCATCGCGCAGGCCTATACCGGGGGGCTCGGGATCGTCGTGACGGAGACGGCCTATCATGGCATCACCCAGTCGGTATCCGAGTTTTCTCCCTCGCTCGGCGCGAATGTCGACCTTGGTCCGCATGTGCGTACCGTGCCCGCGCCGGATGCCTATCGTCAGGGCGAGGACATGGCGGCGAATTTCGCCGCCGCCGTCGAGGCCGCCTTCGCCGATCTGAAGCGGCACGGCATCAAGCCCGCACTCTTCATCTGCGACGGTATCTTCGCCAGCGACGGGGTCTTCGACGGGCCGCGCGGTTTCCTCAAGGGGGCGGTCGACGCGGCACATGCGGCTGGTGCTGTCTACATCGCCGACGAAGTGCAGTCGGGCTTCGGACGGACCGGCGATGCGCTCTGGGGGTTCCAGCGTCATGACGTGGTCCCCGACCTTGTCACCATGGGCAAGCCGATGGGCAATGGCTACCCGGTCGCGGGCGTTGCCGTGCGCCCGGAGCTGGTCGAGGAATTCGGGCGCAAGGCGCGGTATTTCAACACTTTCGGGGGCAACGCGGTCGCGATCGCCGCCGCGACCGCCGTGCTCGACGTGATCGAGGGCGAGGGGCTGACCGAGAACGCGCGCGAGATCGGTGCCTATCTTCAGGACGGGATCCGCGCTCGGGCGGAGGCCCATCCTTGCGTCGGAGACGTCCGGGGCGCGGGGCTGTTCCTCGGGGTCGAGATCGTGTCTGACCGCGCCGCCAAGGCGCCGGATGCGGCCGCGACGTCGGCCATCGTAAACGGTCTGCGGGAGGAACGTGTCCTGATCTCGGCCTGCTCGAAAACGCATAACGTTCTCAAAATACGCCCGCCGCTCGTCTTCACCCGAGAGAATGCCGACCAGTTCCTGGCCGCCTTCGACCGGGTTCTCGCCCGCATCAAGTAACACGAGACCAACAGGAGGCCCGATATGGCCATCACGCAAATCGAAGCTGCACTTCCGGGGCTCGTCTTTCACCGCCCGTCGCCTGAAGCCGAGCCGTTCAAGGCGCCCGGCGATGCCGTGGCTGTGGGGGATACTCTCGCGCTCGTGGAGGTCATGAAGTCCTACATTCCGATCGAGGCCGAGGTGGCGGGAACCTTCAAGGGTTACGCAGCGCCCGATGGCGAAAGTATCGAGCCGGGCGATGCGCTGTGCGAGATCGAGGTGTCCGAATGACGTCGCAGGGTTCCGGCATTAAGAAGCTTCTGATCGCGAACCGCGGCGAGATCGCCGTGCGCATCATCCGAGCAGCGCGAGATCTGGGTATTCGAACCGTACAGGTCGTGTCGGAAGCCGACCGCGAGATGCTGGCCGCCCGGCTGGCGGACGAAGTGATGGTGATCGGCCCGGCGCAGGCGGCGAAGTCCTATCTCGACATCGACGCGGTCCTGAAAGCGGTGTCGGAGAGCGGTGCGGATGCGGTGCATCCCGGTTACGGCTTCCTCTCCGAGAGCGCCGAGTTCGCCCGCCGCGTAAGCGAGTTGGGCGTGACATTCTGCGGCCCCGACGCGGCCACGATCGAGCGGATGGGCGACAAGGTGAACGCGCGCAGCGCCGCGATCGAGGCAGGCGTGCCAGTGGTCCCGGGCAGCGACGGACGTGTCGACGGTCTCGACGCGGCGGTCGAGGTGGCTGAACGGATCGGCTACCCGGTGATGATCAAGGCTGCCGCTGGCGGTGGCGGGCGCGGTATCCGTATCGCCAATACCCGAGAAGAGCTGATCGCCGCACTCCCCACGGCGATGAACGAGGCACGGGCCGGGTTCGGCGATGACGGGGTCTATATCGAGGCCTTCATTCGCAACGCGCGTCATATCGAAGTGCAGATTCTCGGCGACGGCACCCGTGCGGTCCATTTGTTCGAGCGGGAATGCTCACTCCAACGCCGCCGTCAGAAGGTCTGGGAAGAAGCGCCCGCCGTGGCCCTTCCGGACGCGGTGCGCGCCGATCTTTGCGCCGCTGCGGTGCGCCTGGCCGAGGGCGTTTCCTATCGCGGGGCAGGGACGCTGGAATATCTCTACGACATGGACCGAGAGGCGTTCTATTTCATCGAGATGAATACGCGCATCCAGGTCGAGCACCCGATCACCGAGATGATCACCGGCGTCGATCTCCTGCGCGAGATGCTTCTGATTATGGGCGGCGAGCCGCTGTCGCTCAAGCAAGAGGATATCACCGCGCGCGGTCATGCCATCGAAGTTCGCATCAACGCCGAGAATCCTGACAAGAATTTCTTCCCCGCCCCCGGTGTTCTCGAAACTTTAAAGGTTCCGGGCGGGCCGGGCGTGCGCTTCGACACCGGCGTCTGCGAGGGTGACACGATCCCTCCTTATTACGATTCACTCCTTGGAAAGCTCATCGTTTGGGACCGTACTCGCGACGGCGCCTTGGCGAAGCTGGCAGGCGCGCTCGGCGAACTTCAGATCGGTCCGAAACCGACCACAGCGAGTCTTCATGCCGCCTTGTTGATGGCGCCGGACGTCATCTCTGGCTCGGTGTCGACGCTTTGGCTCGAAGACTGGCTGGCGATGCGGGCTGAGGACATTCGCAAATCCGCCTGACGACCGGGCGGATCGCGGCCCCCGAGGAAGGAACCCTCCGATCGGTCGCGGTGATCGGGGCGCTCTCTTGAGGGTCATTCGCCCGTGCATCCGGCCTTGCACGCGGCGACCTGAAAGCCATCGCCACAAGCCGTATCGTCAGCTTTGAAGATGAGGCGATAATCGGCGCTGCTGAAGCTGCGCGCGCGTATCAATTTGCCTCACGTTTCGGAAGTGTCGGACATGGCGCGCACGCCAAGCACTTCAAGGCGTTTTGGGAGTAGGTCCCCGAGCTCACCCAGAGGTGATACACAAAACCGCCAATCGACGCGCTATTCCATTTCCGGCGCGTTTGACCTGAACGGACAGCTTCGCATAGCAGACATTGTGGTAAAGCGCAGCGAATTTCCATTTCCCGCCCATCGCCGTCGGAGCGTCGCAGTTGGCCCTTTGCTGTCATTCATGTCCTGCGAGACCGATGTCCGCATTCAATTTTTTCTTTAACGATTGCCAGAAATCGCTTCACCCGAACATCGAATCCGGGATCAGCGTCGCGATTTGCGGGAAGATGATGATCAGCAGCAGCGCGAGGATCATCGCGAAGAGGAAGGGCAGCACGCCTTTGAAGACGGTGGTCATCGGCACATCCTGCGCCACTCCCTTTACCACGAAGACGTTTAGCCCGACCGGCGGGGTGATCATCCCCATCTCGATCACGATCACCGCGACGACGCCGAACCAGATCGGATCGAAGCCCAGCTCCTGGATCACCGGGAAGACGATCGGGATCGTCACCACCAGCATCGACAGCCCGTCGAGGAACATGCCCAGCACCACATAGGCCGCGATGATCATGACGAGCGTCCCATAGGGCCCGAGACCAAGCCCGACCATCGCATTGCCCAGCGTTTCCGGAATATGCGTAACCGCGAGGAAGGGGTTCAGCACATTCGCCCCGATCACGATCATATAGAGCATCGCCGAGGTCTTCAGCGTCTCCAGCACGGCGGATTTGAACCCCGTCCAGTCGATCGCACGTATCGCAATCGCCAGCAGCAGCACGAGGCCCGCGCCGATGGCCGAGGCTTCGACCGGGGTGAAGACGCCTGCGTAGATGCCGCCGATCGAGACCGCGATGATCCCCATCAGCGGGCCTGCACGCCCCAAAAGACGGAACTTCTCGCCTGCGGATACCGGTTCGCCGCGCGGGCCGGCCTTGGGGTTCAGCGTCGCGATCAGCCAGATAGTCGCCATGAACATCCCCATCAGCAGCAGGCCCGGCAGTATGCCCGCCATGAACAGCCGCCCGATCGATTCCTCGGTCAGGATCGCGTAGAGGACGAAGCCTGTCGACGGCGGGATCAGGAAGCCAAGCGTGCCGCCTGCCGCGATGGCGCCGGTGGACAGCGCATCGCCATAGCCCAGACGCTTCATCTCGGGCAGGGCGACCTTGCCGATGGTGACGGCGGTCGCGACCGACGAGCCCGACACGGCGGAGAATACCGCACAGCCCAGCACCGAGGAGGCGGCGAGCCCGCCCTTGAACCGTCCGACCCATGCGAAGGCCGCGTCATAAAGTGCGCGCGAGAACCCTGCGACCGAGGCGATATTGCCCAGCAGGATGAACATCGGCACGACGATCAGGTTGTAATTCGACACCGCCGAATAGCTCTCGGTCAGCATCACGGCGCCTGCCGCGCGGGTCCCTTCCAGAATCCACAGCCCGAAATAGCCCACCAGCAGCATGGCAAAGGCGACGGGCGTGCGCAGGATCATCAGCACGAAGAGCGCGCCGATCCCGGTCAAACCGGCTTCCAGAGGCGTCATGGACGGCCCTTTCCGATAGCGATGATGAGGAATTGCACTGCAAGCACGATCACGCAGAGGGTCATGCCAGCGGCGATGAAGGCGTAGAACGGCCAGAGCGGAATGCCGAGCATGTTGGTGGTGTCGCCGAATTCACGCGCATCGAGCATCTTGAGCCACGCCCGCTGCACCAGCACGCTCAGCACCCAGGCCGACAGCGCGCGCGACATCAGGTCGCCGAAAAAGCGGCCCCAGCGGCCAATCACCCCGTCGAGCACGTCGACACGAACATGGCCCTCATAGGAAGTGCAATAGGGCAGGGCGAGCATCACCACACCCACCGAGGCAAGCTGCACCACCTCGTTGATCCCGAGGATCGGCATGGCGAGCGCATAGCGCGTGAAGACCCCGACAAAGACCAACCCCAGCACGAGCATCAGGAACATCCCCGACAGCGTGGCCAGCAGGAGGTTGGCCCGGTTGAACCATATCAACCAGGCCGGGAGCTTCGTATGTTCGGAAGTGACGCTCACTTGTCCGCCTTCAGAGTGTCGACGATTTTCTGTGCGTCGCCGCCGGTCTTTTCGACGACGTCGGAGACGATACCGGCCGAGAGCTCATCAAAGGCTTTTGCCTCATCCGTACTCAGCTCGATCACTTCCTTGCCCTCGGTATTCTTGAAGCCCTCGATGCCCTTCTGCGCAACGGCGAGCTGGCTTTGCTGACCGTGCATCGCGGTATCCTTGCCGGCGGCGTCGATCGCGGCCTTGTCTTCGTCGGAGAGCGAGGCGTAGGCGTCACGGTTCATCAGGATGAAGAAGGGCGAGTTCGTCGTCTTCATGCCCATCGTGATGTAATTGGCGACTTCGCCCAGCTTGAAAGCGTTGATGCCGGTGCCGTCGATCATCGCGCCGTCGATCACGCCGGTCTGCATCGCGTTGTAGATTTCCGAGACCGGCATCGAAACCGGCGTGCCACCCCAGGCTTCGACCAGCAGGCCGGTGTTGCGCGAGGGCACGCGGATCTTCATCCCCTTGAGGTCGTCGGGGCTGCGCACGGCCTTGTCGCGGGTGAACAGCAGGTTCTCCGCGCTCGACCACAGCGCCACCAGATGGGTGCGGCGATATTCGGAGCTGAAGAGATCAAGATGCTTGTCGAGATCCGCAGTGCCGGTCTGTTCGTCCAGAACGCCCGGAAGCTCTGCCAGCAGCGTGAGCGGGAATTGCGACGCGGTATAGCCCGGCAGGGACACCGCGAATTCCGCGACGCCATCGACGACACGGCTATATTGCTCGACCGGGCCCGCGCCCAGCTCGCCGCCATTGTAGAGCTTCACCGTGACATCGCCATCGGTCTTGGCCGCGACCTCATCCGCGAAGGGCTGGAAGGTCGAGCCTACATAGGGATGCCCCGCCGGCATAAAGTTGGCGAATTTCATTTCCTCGGCCGATGCGCTGCCCGCAACGAGTGCTGCGCCCAGGGCCAAAGCCGCGACTTTGCTGCGAATGGTCATAATTTCCTCCCGGTGGATGGACGTGGCGAGGCTCTCCTCCACCCGTCACGTTTCATGCCTCTTCCATCGCGCGAGCGGGCCGGCATGACCAATAGAAACGATCCGATCAGGCATAAGGGGAGGCTATAGCCGCCTCAGGTCGAGCGGACCGCCATCAGCATCTGCGCCTGCGCGGGCGTAGGTGCCCAGCCGTCGCGAAGGGTCAGCCCGATGGGGCGGCGAGTGCCGCTGAAGTTGTCGGTAAGGACTTCGACGAGCCCGCGTTCGATCTCGCCCTCGGCTTGCGCGCGCGAGACGCAAGCGAGGTGGCGGCCGTCCTGCACCATTTCGCGCATCAAGATCACCGAGCCGGTCTCGATCAGCCCGTGCGGCAGGCTCGCCCCGGCATCGGCAAAGACGGCTTCGAACTGTGCGCGGGTCGGCGTGCCTTCGCGGGTCACGAGCCAGGGCCAATTGGCGAGTTCGTCCGCCGAGGGAAGCGGTTGGCCGAGAAGCGGATGATCGCGCCCCGCCAGGACGACCAGCGTGTCGTCGAAGAGTTTTTCCTGCACGATATCCCCGATCGGGGCCGGATCGCGCAGCGCGCCGATCAGGAAGTCGATCTCGCCGCGGCGCAGACCGCCGAGCAGCTCGTCATAGCTCCCTTCAAGCACCTTCACCGCCATGTTCGGGCGCGTCTTCCGGAAGGCCACGATGGCCTTCGGCAGGACATGACTGCGCGAAAGCGGCATGGCCCCGATCACGATCTGGCCGACCTCGCGTCCACTCAAATCTCCCAGTTCCGCGCGGGCCTGCTCCAGTTCGACAAAGGCCAGCCGCGCGATGCGCGCAAGATTGGCGCAGCCGCGCGTCGGCACGATCCCGAAGGGGCTGCGCTGAAACAGCGCGCGTCCCGCTTCTTTCTCGAGCTGGGTGATCGCGCGATGGACGGTGGGTTGGGAGACGCCCAAGCGTCGCGCGGCGAGCGAGAAGTTCTGCGCCTCCGCCGCCGCGATGAGCGCCTGCAATTGCGCGCGGGTCGCGGTGAGCTTCAGACGCGGCGCGAACTCGGTCAGTTGCGTATCGAGCGCGTCGAGCGCGCGCGAGGTCCGGTGGCGTAGCACCTCGCCCGCCTCGGTTGCGAACAGCCCGTGCGTCGTGCGGGTGAAGAGCGCGGTGCCCGCTTCCGCCTCGAGCTTGGCGATGGCCTGCGTGACGGCGGGCTGCGAGACGTGACAGAGCTCCGCCGCGCGGGTGATCGAGCCGCCTTCCGCAACCGCGAGGAACACCCGAAGGTGGCGAAGGTTGGCGTCGATCATAGTCGCTCCAAGATCTCCCGCGCGCGGGTATCGAGGTCACCGTCGCGCCCTTTCAGCCCCATCTCGCCGATCCGATCATGCCATTCGGATACCGCCGCGGTCAGGTCTGAGGGAAGCCCCAGCCCGTCGAGTGTGCGCACCACTTCGCGCATCTCCGCTGCACGGCGAATGCCATGCTCCATCATCCGCTCGAGGTTATAGGCGGCGCGGCTGTCCCAGCTCATTTCAGGGTTGGATGCCATGAGCGACCCAAGCACTTCGTCCGCGACACCCGCCTTACGTGCAGCGAGAAAGCACTCCGCCGTCAGCGCCTCCAACCCCTTGATCATCACCGAGCGGATCATCTTGATCGAGGAGGCGGATCCGACCTGATCGTCGATCCGGCGTGCTTCCATGTCCAGCCTGCCGAGCCAGGAAAGTGCTTCTGTGGCACCCGGGCCAGAGAGCAAAAGCGGCGTGCGATGCAACTTCGGATGAACAGGCGACATGACCGCGACATCGACATAGAGGCCGCCGGCCTCGGCAATCACCTCCGCCGCCGCGCGCTTGCTTTCGGGCGCGCAGGAATTGCAGTCGAGCCAAAGCGCCCCGTCCGGCAGGTGGGGGGCGCATTCCCGCGCCGCCGTCACCGCCTGATCCGCCGTCACGAGGCAGAACACCGTTCGCGCATGGGCTAACGTCTCTGCCCGGTTCGCCGACGGATGCAAGCCGAGCGCCGTGGCGGCGTCCCAAATCGGGGCGGCGGTCTCGGGCGTGTCGAGCTTGAGGTCATAGCAGGTTGCACGGGCGCAGGTTTTGCGCCCCCAACCCGTGGCGAATGCGCGCCCCGCCTCGCCGAAGCCGATCACCGCGATTTCCTGCATCGAATTTTCCTTCATGCGCGAAGCCCTCCCTGCTTGGGGAATACCTCGCGCAAACGGGGTCGAATTCAAAGCCAGTATAGCCTTAGCTTATACCCGGGCAAGGCTTTCCAATTTGCGATTTTCGCGCCGTCGCGCCTTATCTCGGGCCAACGCATTTCTCGAGAGGTTCCCATGTCGGAGAAGAAAACCGCCCTCGTCATTTCTGCCCATGCCGCCGATTTCGTCTGGCGCTGCGGTGGCGCAATCGCGCTGCATGCCGAGATGGGCTACGAGGTGACGGTCGCCTGCCTGTCCTTTGGCGAGCGTGGCGAAAGCGCGCGGCTCTGGAAGGAAGGTAAATCGCTTCAGGAGGTCAAGAACATCCGCCACGCGGAGGCCGATGCCGCCGCCAAGGCGCTTGGCGTGCATGATCTGGTGACCTTCGATCTGGGCGACTATCCCCTGCATCTGAGCCAGGACGACAAGATGAAGCTGGTGGACGTGATCCGGAAGGTTCAGCCGCGCTTCATGCTGAGCCATTCGCAATACGACCCCTATAACACCGACCACATGTATACGACGCAGATCGCGCTGGAGGCGCGGATGATCGCGCAGGCATGGGGGCACAATCCGGGCGAGAAGGTGCTCGGCGCGCCGCAGCTTTACCTGTTTGAGCCGCACCAGACCGAGCAGATGGGCTGGAAGCCAGACACATTCCTCGACATCACCTCGGTCTGGGAGAAGAAGCGCGCCGCGATGGAGTGCATGAACGGGCAGGTCCATTTGTGGGACTATTACACCCGGGTCGCCCAACAGCGCGCCAACCACTTCAAGAGGAATTCCGGCGGCATGTCAGGCGGACGTGCCTGCAAATATGCCGAAGGCTTCCAGTCGATCTTCCCGCGACCGGTCGACGAGCTGTGAAGTTTGTGCCCCGGCCCGGGTGCACGGGCCGGGACGGGATCAATGCCACGCGTTGCCGCGGCCTTGCCGGGCGGGCGTGAGAGGAGGAAGACGATGAGCCAACCCCAAGAGCCCTGTTACGACATCGCCCATCTGGGCCATGTCGAGATGCTGACCGACAAGTTCGAAGAGAGCCTCGATTTCTTCACCCGGGTTTACGGGCTGACCGTCTCGGGACAGGACGAGACCTCGGCCTATCTGCGCGCTTGGGACGATTACGAATTCGCGACGCTGAAGCTCACCCGGTCGAACAACACCGGGGTCGGTCATATCGCCTACCGCGCCAGTTCGCAGGCCGCGCTGGAGCGCCGGGTTGCCGCGATCGAAGCCTCGGATTTCAAGGTGATCGGTTGGAACGACGGCGATCTGAGCCACGGGCGCGCTTTCCGGTTTGAGGACCCGTTCGGCCATGTGTTCGAGATTTATTTCGACACGGTGAAATACCAGCATGGCGAAGCTGACAAGCCCGCGCTGAAGAACAACGCTTCGCGCTTCCACCATACCGGTGCCGCGCCGCGCAGGCTCGATCACCTGAACCTGCTCTCCGAAGACGTGACCGAATTCCGGCGCTTCATGGAAACCTGTCTCGGCTCGCGCGTGACGGAGATGATCCAACTCGATAACGGACGTCTCGGCGGCTGCTGGTTCACCGTGAACAACAAGGGTTACGACCTCGCCTGCACCGAAGAGCATGGTGGCGGGCAGGGCCGGTTCCACCATGTCACCTATGCCGCGGATCAGCGCGAGGACATCCTGCGCGCCGCCGACATCTTCCTCGAGAACGGTGTCCATATCGAGACCGGACCGCACAAGCACGCAATCCAGAACACGTTCTTCCTTTATGTCTGGGAGCCCGCCGGTAATCGCGTCGAGATAGCCAATGCTGGCGCGCGATTGATCCTCGATCCCGACTGGGAGCCGATCGTCTGGACCGAGGCCGACCGCAAGAAGGGGCAGGCCTGGGGCCTCAAGACGATCGAGACCTTCCACACCCACGGCACCCCGCCGGTCAAAAAATAAGGAGAGGCGAATGCCCGTTGTTGTTCAGAACATCGCCCGTGCCGATCAGGCGGTCATCGACGCGCTCGGCGAGGCTGGCGTGGCTACCGTTCACGAAGCGCAGGGCCGCGTCGGCTGCTTGCACAGCTACATGCGCCCGATTTATCCGGGCGCGCGCATCGCGGGCTCGGCAGTCACCATCTCCGCGCCGCCGGGCGACAACTGGATGATCCACGTCGCGATCGAGCAGTTGCAGGCGGGCGATGTGCTGGTGCTGGCACCGACCTCGCCATGCGATAACGGCTATTTCGGCGATCTGCTCGCCACTTCGGCGCAAGCGCGCGGCTGTCGCGGGCTGATCATCGACGGTGGCGTGCGAGACGTGCGCGATCTCAAGGAAATGGATTTCCCGGTCTGGTCGAAGGCGATCTCCGCGCAGGGCACCGTCAAAGAGACGCTCGGATCGGTCAACGTCCCGATCGTCTGCGCCGGACAAACGATCGAAGCGAGCGATATCGTTGTGGCCGATGACGACGGGGTCTGCGTCGTCAAGCGCGCCGATGCCGATGCCGTCCTCGCCGCAACGCAAAAGCGTCTCGACGCCGAGGAGGCCAAACGCAAACGTCTTGCTGCGGGCGAGCTGGGGCTCGACATTTACGACATGCGCCCGCGGCTCGAGGCGAAGGGGCTGAAATACGTCTGAGCGGGGCCGGGGGCGCTGCCCCCTCTTCGCGTTCCGCGAATTCACCCCCGGGATATTTGGACCAAGTCGAAGGGAGACAGGTATGAACGACGAGGGTATTCCCTGCCTGTGGATGCGGGGCGGCACGTCGAAAGGCGCCTATTTCCTCGCCGCCGATCTTCCCTCTGATCCTGCGGCCCGCGACGATCTCTTGCTGCGGATCATGGGCTCTCCCGATCCCAACCAGATCGACGGGATCGGCGGGGCCGATCCGCTGACCTCGAAGGTCGCGGTGCTATCCCGGTCCACGCGCGACGATGCCGATGTCGATTACCTTTTCCTGCAGGTCTTTGTCGATCGTGCGCTGGTGTCGGATGCTCAGGCCTGCGGCAATATCCTCGCCGGGGTCGGGCCCGCCGCGATCGAGCGCGGATTGGTTGCGGCGACCGACGGCGAGACGCAGGTGCGCATCCACATGATGAACACCGGAGAAGTGGCGGTCGCGACGATCCAGACGCCGGTCGGTCGCGTGCGCTACGAAGGTGATGCGGCGATCGACGGCGTGCCCGGCACGGCCGCTCCGGTGCCGCTGATGTTCGAAGGGCTCGCGGGCTCGATGTGTGGTGCGCTGCTACCGACGGGGCGCACATGTGACACGGTGCAGGGCATTGATTGCACTCTCATCGACAACGGAATGCCCGTCGTGGTGATGCGCGCCTCCGATTTCGGTCTGACAGGCGAGGAAAGCCGTGACGAGATCGAGGCGCTGGATGAGGTCAAAGCGCGGATCGAGGCGATCCGCCGAGAAGTTGGCCCGATGATGAACCTTGGTGATGTCACCGAGAAATCCGTGCCGAAGATGACGCTGGTTTCTGCTCCCCGAACAGGAGGCGCGATTTCGACCCGCAGCCTCATCCCGCATCGCGTCCACGCGACGATCGGGGTTTTCGCGGCCGTGTCGGTCGCGACCGCTTGCACGTTGGAGGGCTCGCCAGCCGCGGAGCTCGCAATATTGCCTGCCGGTGGCAGCTTCAGAATCGAACACCCTTCAGGCGCGGCAGAGGTTTTGATTGCACAGGATGAGACCGGACGCGTTACCAATGCAGGCACATTGCGCACGGCGCGCAAGTTGATGGACGGTCGGGTCTTTCCGAGGTTTTAGCCGCACAAACTTTTACGCGCATAAGTGCGCCGAAATCTTGCTTTGGTCTGAATGATCTCTGAACAGGGGCCGAGTTTCATGCACCGGCGCCAAAACCCCGGTGCATGTTCTCAGCTTGAGTCTAAGCTCTCTCTGCCGTCGCACGGTTCGCCAACGCGAAGGCCAAAGGGGTGGTGACTTGCGTGAAGATGAAGGCGATTGGCCACGCGATGAGCGCCTGCCGCGGCCAGTTCGCGAGCCATTCCGCAGTCGGCCCAATGGCGATGAGGGACATGGTGCCAGACATCAGGAAAGCCATCATGAAGGTGATCAGTAATTGCGCAAGAACGAGAGTCTTTCGTTTCATTTCCGTCTTTTCCAAGTTGTGGTCGGACGGGGCAGACGCAACTCCCCCGACACCGACCAATGATAGGTCGATGCCGCGGGTTCGCAGACTGGTGCGACTGGATCTCTGTTTGACAGAGGGCCGGAATAACCACACCGGCCTCGAAATCTTCTCGGCTCATGTGAGATACTACTGCAGATCACGCCCCGCAAGCCCAGCGAGAGTTCTTCTCGAAGCGATCATTACTCTTTATGAAACTGATCCAAGACTTTGCTGCGTTCTGGAATACGCCGACAGACTCTCGGCCAGCGCGCAACGCGTATCGGCTGGCCGCTCTTATAGTTTGATTATCAGCTGACAGCCCGAACCGGACGGCAGTGCCAAGCGCAACGAATGTCGGCTTCCCGTCATGGAAACTGATGGGACGTGTCAGCTTTCACGGTCATCCTCGAGGCTTTCGAAACGCGCGCCCGCTACACCAAGGCGACACCAGCGAAATACTCATGCAGATGCAGCAGCGCCAAGTAGGCCACGAGGCCAAGCGCCGCACGCCCGAGATCGGCCAGCGTGAGGCCCGCGAAGGGGGGCGCCGCTTTCGTCCGGCGCAGCGTTTGGGTCCAGACCTCCGGCCCCATCTCCCGGCGGCGCTTGCGGTCGATCAGGCGCATGCCGAGCAGCGCGAAGCCTCCGAGCGCCCCGAACAGCAGCACATGCGCCAGATCGCCGTTCGGCATCAGGTGCAGCCCGGCCCAGCTCGCGAGGCCCAGCAGCATCGGGTGGCGCGTGAGGCGCACGGGGCCGGGGCGGTCGGGGTCGAACTCCTTGCGGCGACTGCCGCCGAAGGAGAACGGGTTCGGGTGGCCGAGCGCGACGGCGAACCATATGCAGACCAGCGCCATCCCGGCCCGGGTCGCCTCCATCGCCCAAAGGGTGGGCGGCCAGAGGTAGATCGGGTCCGGCCATGCGGCGGCGCGGATCAGGATCAGCAGCATCGCCGCGGAGAGAGCCGAATAGCCAAGGGTGAAACCGGACGCGCCGAGCGCCGCCACCAGCCGCGCCTTCACCGACGGACGCGTCGGGATCGAATGCGTCGCGAGGAAGGCCGCGAACACCCCGCCATAAGCCAGCCACATCATTGCGCCCTCCGTCTGGGTTGCCACAGCACCGGAGCATAGAGGATAGCGAAGCCGAGGAAAGCCGCGCACCAAGCCACGCCGGAGACCGAATAAAGCGCGCTCAGGCCAAGCCATCCCGCGAGGAGCCGCGCGACCATTGCGACGAAGAGGGCGGCATAGACCGCGACGGTTCCGGGGCTGGCCTCCAACGGGCGGCCTGTATGGCCGAGCGAGGCACGGCTCATCACCGCCAGCGTCATCCCGCCAAGCGCGCCCGCCGTCCACAGATGCAGCGCGGTCGCGGGGGTGAGGGCGGCGGGGAACAGGATCGCAACCCCAAGCGCCAGCGCCCCGAGCGGCAGGCAGACATAGGCCAGATGCAGCACGAACAGGATCGGCGCGCGCAGCGTCAGCCCGCCTTTCCAGCGCCAGAGCCGCACGAGATGCAGCAGCCCGGTCGCGAGCAGTAGCGCCGCGGTCAGCTGCGCCTCGGGCAAGGTGACCCAAGCCAGCAGCGCCGCACCCGCAGCGACCATGGCGATCTTGTCGAAGCGTTGCATCGGCGGGGCAGGGCGCGCGGGGTGGTTCTCCTTGACCAGCCAGTTGCGCGTGAAGGAGGGGATGATCCGCCCCCCGATCAGCGCGACCATCATCAGCACGGCGGCAAGGCCGAGCCGCATCCCAAGCCCGTCGGCGGCATAACCGCCACGCGCGGCTTCGATAAGGAACAGAAGGTCCGCGAGGGTGAAGATGCTCAGCAATCCCAGAACCGGCAGGTTGCGCCAGTTTTTCCCTGCCACGATCTCCCGCAGCACGACGCCTCCAAGCGCGAGCGGGAAGGCGAGATCGACGCTCGCGACCAATGCGAAGGGCAGATGCGCCGAGGCGAGCAGCCCCAGCCGCCCGAGCCCCCAGAGCGTGACGAGGCCGAGGAGCGGCCAGCCCACGACCGGCAGCCGTCCGGTCCAGTTTGGCACCGCCGTCAGCAGAAAACCCGCGATTGCCGCGCCGAGATAGCCGAAGAGGAACGCGTGGGCGTGCCAGCTGACCGGGTCGAGCCGTGTCGGTAGCTCGATCAGCCCGGCAAGCGCGGGCACCCAGAGCGCCATCGCCAGCGCGGCCCAGACGGCGCCGAAAAAGAAGAACGGGCGAAACCCGCCCGACAGCAGCGCCGGGCCCTGCCAGCGGCGTATCTGCTCTGCGGAAGATAGGGCCATGATAGGCTCCTTTCAGCTTTCGGCGGCGTCCATCAGCCGCCGGATGTGACATGCGAAGGCGTAGGTCGCAGGCACGGCGACCACCGCGCCCAGACCCAGCGAGACGACCGGGGTCGCGACAGGCAGCCCGACCCACGACCCGATCAGCGAGGCGAAGAACACGTTGACCGCGAAGGCGCCCCAGCCGAACGGGTAGAGCAGCAGCGCGATCCGGGCGGGGGACCAGCGCGCGTTCATCGCCGGGCGACCACCCGCGCCACCACCGCCAGCGCCGCGATAAGCGCCAGCGTGGCCAATGCGAACCAGAACTCGGCTGTGGCCGATTGCGCCTGCGGGATCGGGCGATCGAAGCTTGCCGCCTGTGCGGTGAGCGGGGCGAGGGCGAGAAGAAGGGTCAGTTTGCGCATGTCAGGTCTCCTGTGTGAGCGAGCGGTAGATGTCGGGTAGGGCGCGCAGCAGCCTCTCGGGCCGGGGCAGCAGCGTGAAGCCGCCGCGCCCGAATATCCGTGCGAACCAGTCCTGCCCGTCCTCGTCGATGATGACGCCGTGCAGGCTCTGGCCCGCGCGGCGGGCCTCGCGCACGGCCATGTGGCTGTCCTCGATGCCGTGCTGGCCTTCGTAATGGTCCAGATCGTTGGGCTTGCCGTCGGTCAGCACGATCAGCAGTTTGCGGCTGGCGCTCTCCTGCGCGAGCTGTGCCGAGACGTGGCGGATCGCGGCGCCGAGCCGCGTGTAATGGCCCGGGCGCAGCGCCGCGATATTGGCGTGGATCGGCGGCGCCATCGGGGCCTTGAAACCTTTGACCCGCGTCAGGAACACCCGGTCGCGGCGTAGCGAAGAGAAGCCCCAGATCGCGAAGCGGTCCCCCGCCGCGTCCAGCCCTTCGGCCAGCGCGGACATCGCCTCGCGTGCGATGTCGATCACGCAGCTGTCGCCGATCGCGGCCTCGGTGGAGCGCGAGGTGTCGATCAGGAAGGCCACGGCGAGGTCGCGCTCGACCTTGCGCAGGCTTTGCCAGATCCGGTCGCTGCCCCGCCCGGTCGCGGCGAGATCGGCGCGGGTGGCGATGACGGCGTCGAGATCCAGCTCGGTCCCGTCGATCTGGCGCGGGCGCAGGATGCGGCGCGGTTGCAGCGCCTCGAACTGGCGGCGCACGGCGCGGATATAGCGCGGATCGGCGTGGAACGTTTGGGTGGCCTCGGGCCGCGCGGGCGCATCGAGCACCCGGCAATGGCCCTCCATATAGGCGCGCCTGCGGTGGTTCCATTCGGGGTAGACATGCGCGCCTGCCAGCGCCTCGTGCTCCGCCTCGGCGGGCGAGAGGTCGAGATGCAGCCGCAGCCGCGTCGCGGCTTTGCGGTCGTGGCGGGTCAGGGTGATCTGGTCCTGATCCTCGGCGGCCTTGGCGGCGTTGTCCTCGTCATCGTCGTCGACCGAGCGATTGACGTTCAGCGCCTCGACCCAGGACAGGATCGACTCGAAGCGGTGAATGATGAAGCTGTCGCGGCGGCGCGCCTGATCGAGGTGGCGACGTTCCCCATGTTTGCGCTGCGTGCTTGCCATCGCGGTCGGGGCGGAGGCGGGGGCGTCGGCCTCTTCCGAGGCGGCGCTGCGGCCCGCGGTGTTGGGGGCAAAGCGTAGCCAGATCGGCACCGGGGCGAGCGGCATGTAACCGCGCGCGCTCTCCGCCGTCTCGAGCAGCGGGGCGCGGTTGCCATCGGCGGAAAGCTGGTCGCAAAGCGCCGCTTCCAGCGCAGCCTCCGCCGCCGGGCGCGACAATCTGCGGCGACGTGCAAGGGTGAGCGCCGCCATCTCGCGGTAGGGCGCGCGCAGCCCGATGCAGCGGTGATAGGCCAGATCGCAGGCCTGCGCATTGGCGCGGATCTGCGCGCAATCCATCGCCGGTCCGTCGGTCTCGTCGGGCAGCTCGGGCATCGCATCGCGGCTGAGCGCTGCCAGCGCGGTCAGCCAGAAATAGGCGGCGCGGTTGAGATCGGGCCGGGGGAAGACGTCCATCATCGGCGGCAGGCGCAGCCGCGCGCCGTCGAAGCGGGCGACGCGCTCGGTCTCGCGCCCGGCGCCAAGGCGGCGCCGGACGGGTTGGCGGTGACGGACCGGCGTGACCGGGGCCTCGACGATCTCGACATCCGCACCGCCGCCAAGCGCGCGCAGCAGGAGCGCGAGCGAGGGTCGCAATGCGGCCAGCTCGACCGCGGCGTCGGGATGGCGATCGTCCTGACCGATATCCTTGGCCAGATCGTGCCAGATCTCGCCTACGGTTTCCTCGGGCTCCATCAGGTCCATCAGTCTCATGACGTGCTCCTCAGCCGTAGATCGTGGCGATCAAGTCGCGCAGCGCCTGCTGCACGTCCGGCTCGTCGCTGAGCGCCTGAACCACGGCGGTCTCCAGCGCCTCCTCGATCGCGATGCCCGCGCCGATCAGCCGCGCGGCGTAGACCAGAAGCCGGGTCGAGACGCCTTCCTCCAGATCCATGCCCGAGAGCTTGCGGATATGCCCGGCGAGGCGCACCAGCGGCACCACCTGCGCCACCGGCAGGCCGGTCTCGGCGGTGATCACGCGTGTCTCCGCTTCGGGTTCGGGGAAGTCGAAGGCGATCGACAGGAACCGCTGCCGCGTCGAGGGTTTGAGCCGTTTGAGCACGCTCTGATAGCCCGGGTTGTAGGAGGCCACGAGCATGAACCCCTCCGGCGCGTCCAGCTCCTCGCCGGTGCGGTCGATGATTAGGCGACGCCGCGAGTCGGTGAGCGGGTGCAGCACCACGGTCACGTCTTTGCGCGCCTCCACCACCTCGTCGAGATAGCAGATCGCCCCTTCGCGCACCGCCCGAGTGAGCGGCCCGTCGACCCATTCGGTCTCGCCGCCCTTGAGCAGGTAGCGCCCGATCAGGTCTGCCGCCGACAGGTCGTCATGGCAGGCGACGGTGTAGACCGGCTTGTTCAGCCGCGCCGCCATATGCTCCACGAAGCGGGTTTTGCCGCAGCCGGTCGGCCCCTTCAGAAGAAGGGGCAAACCGTTGTCATGGGCGCGCTCGAACAGGGCGCATTCGCGACCGGTGGGGTGGTAGTAGGGGATCTGTGCATTCGTCATGTCGAGAGACATCGTCATTCTCCTGCCACGGGGGTTGCGGGACCGGGGGCGATGACTTCACGCCGGCGCACCACGACGAGCGAGTAGATGAACAGCAGCGCCCCCAGCACGACCGCCGCCCCTGCGCCGAAGCGCATCAGGTAGAAGATCGACAGGCTGTCCTGCACGTCCATGTAGTAGTCGCCCACGACCCGCTGCATGTGGGTCTGGATCGTTCCTGCGAAGGTCAGCACGAAGGTCATGAAGGCCATGCCCCCGGTCATCAGCCAGAACGCCCCCATGTTGAGCACCTGGTTGTAGGGATCGCGCCCGCGCAGCATCGGCATCGCATAGGTGAAGACCGCGAGGTTGAGCGCCACATAGGCCCCGTAGAAGGCGAGGTGCCCGTGCGCGGCGGTGATCTGCGTGCCGTGGGAGTAGAAGTTCACCCCGTGAAGCGTGTGCAGGAAGCCCCAGACGCCCGCGCCGAAGAAGGCCACGGTCGACGAGCCCAGCGACCACAGGAGTGCGGCCTTGTTGGGGTGGTTCTTGCGGCCTTTCCAGACCATCACGAAGGCAAACGACATCATCAGGAAGAACGGGATCACCTCGAAGGTCGAGAAGATCGAGCCCACCCATTGCCAGTAGCCCGGCGTGCCGATCCAATAGAAGTGGTGCCCGGTGCCGAGGATGCCGGAGAACAGCGCGGTCGCGACGATGACATAGAGCCATTTCTCGACCACCTCGCGGTCGACGCCGGTCAGCTTGAGCATCAGGAAGCCGAGGATCGCGGCCATCACCAGCTCCCAGGTCGCCTCGACCCAGAGGTGGACAACCATCCACCAATACATCTTGTCGAGCGACAGGTTGTCGGGGTTGATGAAGGCGAAGATCCACAGCAGGCACAGCAGCCACAGACCCATCAGCAGCACATTGGTGATCGCGGTCTTGCGGCCCGCCAGCACCGTCAGCGAGATGTTGATCAGGAAGATTACGGCGGCGACGAGAATGCCGAATTTCACCCAGAGGGGCTGTTCGAGGAACTCGCGCCCGCCATGGATGCCGACGAGATAGGAGCCGACCGCACCCAGCGTCCCGATCATCAGGATCGCGAGCTGCAGATAGGCGAGCTTGACCGAGAAAATCTCGCGCTCGCTTTCCTCGGGCACGAGAAAATAGGCCGCACCGAAGAAGCCCAGCAACAGCCAGACGATCAGCGCATTGGTGTGGATCATCCGGATCACGTTGAAGGGCAGGATCTCGGAGAGCGTGTTGGGCGAGACGTAGATCCAGCCGGCCAGAAGACCGCCCAGAACCTGCACGCCGAACAGCAGCATCGCGCAGTAGAAATAGGCTTTCGCCACGGATTGGGATTGGTATTTCATCGGGTGTTCTCCTCAGCCCGCATCATTGGGCGGCCAGCCCTGCGTGTCGGTTTGATCGGCCCAGCGGAGGAATTCCGCGAGCGCGCGCATGTCCTCTTCGCTGATCTCGAAATGCGGCATCTGGCGGCGGCCCTCGATGCCGGAGGGCTGGGCCGCGATCCAGGCGTCGAGCGTCTCGTAGGCGCCCTGCGGATCGTCGGCGACGCCCCAGCGGGTCATCACGTTGCCGACTTCGGGCGCGAAATAGGCGCCCTCGCCATGCAGGGTGTGACAGTTGATGCAGGAATTGCGTTCCCAAACGCCCTTGCCGCGCGCGACCTGTTCGGTCAGCGGGGCGGAGGCGGTGGAGTGGTTCACGATATAGAAGTGGCTCTGCGCGGTCAGTGCGATGAACACCAGCACGAAGAAAATGGATCCTCCGTAAAAGATGTTTCGCGCCCGCGACTTGGTCAGGATTTCAGCCATTGGGGCCTCCCTTGGGGGTCAGTCGATGGCCCGAGGGATAGCGGCGTTCGCAGTTGGGAAGTTTGCGCCAGCACAACGTTTGACTGGATTGCCGGGATTAGCTTGGTCGGCAGAGAGGTCCACCATGTCAAAAGCCAGCTGGAAGAACCCCGATGCCACGCTCGATGCGCTGATGCGCGATTGGCCTGCTACGATCGAGGTGTTCATGCGTCACAAGATGCTCTGTGTGGGCTGCCTCGTGAACCCGTTCCACACGATCGACGATGCCTGCACCGAGTATCGGCTGGATATCGACGACTTCATCGCCGAGCTGGACGCGGCTATCGCGGCACCTATCGAGACGGCGGAGCCTCGCCCCGGCAAATCAGCACCAGACGGTGCGGATCGGTCACGGTGATCCGCTTGCGGCGGCTCGCGACCACCCCCTGCTTTTCCCACGCGCTCATCAGCCGCGAGACCGTGTGCAGCGTCGTCGCGGTCATCTCCGAGAGATCCTGCCGAGTGATCGGGAAGTCGATCTCGATCCCGGTCTCCACCTTGCGCCCGGTCTGATTGATCAGGCGCAAGAGCGAATTGGCCACCCGCTGCTCGACCTGCTGGGTCGCCATTTCGACGATGCGGGTGTTCATCTCACCGATGCGCTGACCGACAGTCTTGTAGGTCTCGGAAGCGAAGCCGTCATATTGCGCCACGAACTGATCCCAGAGCCGCATCGGCCAGCCGAGCACGATCGCCTCCGAGGCGGTGACGGAGGTCGCGGGATAGGTCGTGCGCCCAAGCGCCTGCGCGATCCCGAAGAGCTGCCCCGAGGGGATATGCAGCGCGATCACCTGCTCGCCCGTCGGCGTGATCCGCATCACCCGGATATAGCCGTCGAGCAGCATGTAGAACCGCTCTGCCGGAGCGCCTTCCTCGAAGACCGCCACGCCCTCGTCGAAGCGGCGCACGCTCGCAAGGTCGAGAATCTCGCGGATCTGCCTTTTCTCCAGACGGGAGAAAGGCGGCATCGGCGTCAGCAGGCTCTCGTCCAGCCGCGGCATAGTTTTACGGGGGATTGGCGCGCTCATGTCCTCTCTAAGCATAGGCCTCCCGGCGCGTTCAATATCAAACATCACGCAGCCGCGAGCGCGCCGTCAAAAATTCTCGCGACGTTGTGAGAAAGCGCCGAGAAGTTTGCGCCAGAACAAAAAGCCGCGCACCGAACCTCGTTAGACAGGGGGCAATCCAAGGATCCACGAAAGGACGAAAAGATGATCCGCACCCTGATTTCCGCCCTCGCGATGACCGCTCTTCTGAGCGGCGCGGCGAGCGCCGAGACCCACGAAGTCCATATGCTCAACAAGGGCGAAAAGGGCGTGATGGTCTTCGAGCCCGCCCTCGTGAAAGCCGCTCCCGGCGATACGATCCGCTTCATCCCGACCGACAAGGGGCACAACGCCGAAAGCATCGATGGGATGATCCCGGACGGGGCCGAGGGCTTCGCCGGCAAGGTCAACAAAGATGTCGAAGTGACGCTCGACACCGAGGGGCTCTACGCCGTGCGCTGCAAGCCGCATTACGCGATGGGCATGGTGATGGTGATCGCGGTGGGCGACGCAACCACCCCCGACAATTTCTTCGAAGGCCGCGTGCCGAAGAAAGCCAAGGAACGCTTTGAAGAGGAATTGGGCGCGCTGTGAGCGTCCGCGGCAGGAAACGCGCGACAACTTCCTGCTACGTTTAACCAGTGGAGGCTAAAATGCCGAAATATGTCAATCCAGCTCTCGTGAAAACCAACCGCCGCAATGTGCTGCGCGGCTCGCTCTTGGCAGGTGCCGCGGCGATGACCGCGGGGGCCGGGATGGCCGGAACCGCGTCGAAGCGTATGGCACCCCATGTCGCGCCGCGCCCTGCCGCGCCGAAATTCATCCTTGCCGAAGCCGAGGCGCAGGTGGCCGCGCCCAAGGTGGACCTGTCGGGCTATACCCGCGTCCGGCAGGAGCTGGTGGCACCTCCCTTCGCGCCCAAGCACGAGCAGGTCGCGACCGGTGGTCCGAAGATCGTCGAGATCCGGATGGAGACCAAGGAGGTCCTGCTGACGGTGGACGAGGATACCGGCGCCAGCATCTGGGCGCTGACATATAACGGCTCGGTTCCCGGCCCGCTGATCATCGTGCATCAGGACGACTATGTCGAACTGACCCTGAGCAACCCCGCCGCGTCGCAGATGGAGCACAATATCGACTTCCACGCCTCCTCGGGCGCTCTGGGAGGCGGTGGCCTGACCCATGTCTATCCCGGCGAGGAAACGGTGCTGCGCTTCAAGGCGACGCGGCCGGGCGTGTTCACCTATCACTGCGCGCCGGGCGGAGCGATGATCCCCTATCACGTCACCCACGGCATGAACGGCACGCTGATGGTGCTGCCGCGTGACGGGCTCAAGGATGCCGAGGGCAACCCGCTGCGCTACGACACGATCGCCTATATCGGCGAGCAGGACTTCTACCTGCCGATGGACGAGAACGGTGATTACAAGACCTACGAGGTCGCCGGTGAGGACTTCGCCGACAGCGTCGAGGCGATGCGGACGCTCACGCCGACCCACTCTGTCTTCAACGGTTCGGTCGGCGCGCTCACGGGCGAGAACGCCTTCAAGGCCAAGGTCGGCGACACGGTTCTGATGGTCCATAATCAGGCCAACCGCGACAGCCGTCCGCACCTGATCGGCGGTCATGGCGACCATGTCTGGGAGAACGGCAAATTCGCCAATCCCCCGCAAAAGGATCAGGAGACCTGGTTCATCCGCGGCGGCAGCGCAGGGGCCGCGATGTATACCTTCCTGCAGCCGGGCGTCTACGCCTACGTCAACCACAACCTGATCGAGGCGGCCTTGCTGGGTGCCACGGCCCACTTCGTCGTGGACGGCGCTTGGGACAACGCTCTGATGGAGCAGGTGACGCCGCCCCATGTGGTGGAAACCTGAGGCAGGGAGACCGGAGATGATCGCCAGACTCGCTTTCCTCGCGCCCCGTCTTTCCCTTCGGATGGTGCTTGCGGCGGGGGCGGCGATCATCGCCCTCGGGGCCGCGTGGGGTTTCCTTCGCGGCCCCGATCTCGATTACGTGCCGCAAATGGCCGAGCGAGCGGTTAGCTTGCCTGACGGCCATGCGATCTACGTTCAGAAATACGAAGTGACAGTTGCCGAGTGGAACCGGTGCCACGCGGATGGCGCCTGCGAGCTTGCCTTACGCGCGCCGCCCGGCAGCGAGGCGGCGACGACGCCGGCCACCGGGCTGAGCCATGTCGATGTCGAGCAGTATCTCGGCTGGATCAATAGCAAGGCGCGCCACGACTTCCGGCTGCCGACGATTGCCGAATGGCAGTTCATGGCCAAGGACGTGCTGCCCGAGAAGGAAGATCCGATCTTCACCGATCCCGATCTGACATGGGCTTCGACCTACCTCACGAGCGGCCTCGCGCCGCGCAAGCTCTCGCCGCGGGGCAGCTTCTCGACCAGCGCCGAGGGGATCGTGGATCTCGACGGCTCGGTCTGGGAATGGACGCAGGATTGTTATGGCGGGGAGGGCGGCGGCCCCGTCGATCCGAAGAAATGCGCGGCCTTCTTCGCAGGCGGCGAGCATGTCGCTGCGATCCCGTTTCTCGTCCGCGACCCGGCGCGCGGCGGCTGCGCTGTCGGAAGCCCGCCCGCGCATCTCGGCCTGCGTCTGGTCAGTGAAACCCGGATATGATGAGAACCGGCTACAGTTCTGCGGAGCTAGGCCGAATGGCTGTTCCCAGTTGGCCAAAGTCGACACACTCTCTCCAGTCAACCTCGCATGCCTGGACCTTGGGCTCTCGCGCAGCGAACGACCGCTTCCCGCCCTTTGTCGCGCCGAGATCAATAACTGCCGATCGAGTCTCTTACAGAGTAAGCGCCAAACAGAGTGTCCTCCCAGGGTGAAGCCAACCTGTTGCTCAGGAACCGAAACGGGGCCTGAAACCCTTCAAAAGAGACTGATCAGAAGCCGAGAATCTCTCGTGCCCGCCTTGTAGGCCGAAACGCCAGAAACGAAGCCTAATGGGCGTTTCGCGAAAACTTATGGGCAGCGCGAAGCATTATGCGCTGCCCTACAGAGCGTGTAGGATTGCGCGCAACGTTGCGGGCTGTACGCTGAATTCGTTAGTAGATTCTGGCGAGTTTCAAGCAAAGCTTTGCGGTTCTTTTGCGCATAGGTTTGCGCAAATTTCGCATAATTTTGCGTTTTAATTCAGTATCTTGCGAAGCGAATTCTTTCCGAGTCGACCTTAGCTTTTTTCTGTTTTGATGGAAAGAAAAACGAGCCCATATTCTTAGCATTTTTTGGAAATGGGAAACTCGGTGGCTCCGATTTCGAGATCATTTTTCGCGCCAACTCCGAGAACGCGCGAAATCAAGATCGCTTGGTAAGCATTTCCGCGGAGGAACTTCTTACGGGGGGCTGTCGGCCTCAAACCGGCCATTTTGCCCTGCCGCAGCTACCTACATCTTGGGCTACGAATCTGAAGGAGGCTCCTGCTGCAGGCCCTCCGAAGCATTGTATGGGCCTTGGGGCTTCACTTGTGTTCTCAGTAGTGAAACGCCGGTTCACGATCAGGTTCACGGGGCATTGGTTAGTGAAGGATGCCAATTTCGGTTCGCGAATTTTCTATTGCCGAAAAGGAGCAGATTTGTCTCTAACTCTACCGGGCACACTTCTGGCTCATCGTCGCCAAGGTTTGCCTTCGGAGGATTTCCCACGGGGTGGGTGGGTGCGGGCGTAGGTAGCAGCGCCCTCGAATGCTTCTCTTGGAATCGAGGGATGCTCTTCACAGAGGTCATCCAAAGTATCGCCGTCGCTAAGCCTGCCAAGCACAGATCGGCAAGTGATCCGCGTGCCTTTAATCACCGGCTCTCCACCCAGTATCTCATCGCGAGACTCTCGGTGATCGCTAAGCAAAGATGGGTGGCTTGTCGGACGACTCGGCTGGGTCATTTCAAACCTGTTCAGTTACAGATCTCTTAACTCTTCGGCGAGAGAGCATGAAAAGCAATGCTTGCTGCCTACTTACTTGAGAGCAGGTAAGTCCACTATACAGTGGATCACGGCGAACATCCGGCGAAAGACCGCCCAGGATCAGCGCGATCACGATCGTGACCGGCAGGGCGATCACGTTGCGCAGGAATAGGATCTGCAGGGGAGAATAGCTGGCGGTCAGCGCTTTCGCGAAGGCGTCATTGGCGCTCAGACAGGCCACCTCCCACGCACATCAGGAATATGCCTTGCATGTAAGGTCTCGGTACGATGGAACTCGCAGAGTTCATCGTCATCACCCTGATTGGACCAGCCCCACACTGTCCGAGGTAGCGCGGAAAGCGCGACATGGATTTTGGGGGTCGCCTTCGGGCTTGGCGGAAGCCGCGACCGCTCAAGGCCGGGGCAAACGTGGTTCGATTATGCTGATGCAGGGTGAGGTGCTTTCCCACTCCGGATGCAGCGTGTGACAGGGCCCATCCTACCCGGATCGACCGGGAAGCCCGTCGAGCCTATCGATCGAGGCCAGGTCATCGTCCCAATTCGCGCGACTGGAGACGCAAATATGCGCGGTGGGTCGTATGTCGATCGGGCTATCGAGTGAGCCTGCTGGGACGACGAGGGAGCCATCATGCGCTTGAGAGAACGGCAGTGCCGACCCGCAGTCTGCACAGAAGCTCTTCACGTGCTGTGTCCCGGGAACGCGGAATACCCTGATGTTTCCCGTCCCGGACATCCAGGTGATCTCAGCTGTCGATGAAAACAGGTTCGCAGAATGAGCCGTGCCGCTATCTTTGCGGCAGCGCCCGCAATGGCACAGGAAGAAGCTCTCGAACTCTCCCGATATGCGAAACCTTACGGCTCCACACAGGCACTTTCCGTTCACCTCATTATTCATTTGCAGTCCCCCTCGACACGCCCCGACCGGGCCGTCATCCGACGCAAAGCCTCACAAGGAGCAACGCGAGCGTCAACTGCTCACGCAATCCGAAACGCCGATGCGCGACATGTCGACGGTCGCATTCAGCGTCAAACGGGATAGCGCTGTGAAAGCTGACGCCTATTGCGAATTCACCCAACTCTTTAGGGTGATCGCGCCAGCTTTTTCGGCCCTGCCTTGGCTACAGCCTCAGATATCCTCGATCCACTTTCTTGGACCGGT
>NZ_MPZT01000007.1:0-117209 GCF_002020145.1 Thioclava sp. DLFJ4-1 | reverse complement strand
GACAAGCTCAAGCATAATGGCTGCAAGGTCTGTATTGCCTGCGAGACGTCGAATTCGGTGCAGGGGCAGGACGTGCCGCTGAGCGAGAAGGCGGTTCTGAGCGCCGCCGAAATGGCCGAATTTGGTGCCAAGGTCGAGGAACTGGCGGCGTTCACCGCAGGGCAGGGCATTGATCTGGTCTATCACCACCACATGGGCACCGTCGTCGAGACGCCTGTCGAGATCGACGCGTTCATGGCGGCGACCGGCCCTGCGACGAAGCTGCTGTTCGATGCGGGGCATTGCTATTTCGGCGGCGACGGGATCGATCCGGCGCCGATCCTGCGCAAATACGTCGACCGCGTGCGCCATTTCCACGCCAAGAATGTTCGCCCCGAAGTGATGCGCAAAGTGCGCGAGGAAGGCATGTCCTTCATGGACGGGGTGCGAGGCGGCGTCTTCACGGTGCCCGGCGATAGTGAAGGTGGGATCGATTTCGCGCCGCTGCTCTCGATCCTCAACGAGGCTGGCTATGACGGATGGATTGTGATCGAGGCCGAGCAGGATCCCGAGCAGCGCAACCCGTTCGAGTATCAATCTCTGGGGCTCAAAACCCTCAAGTCAGCCGCCGTTGCGGCGGGGCTGATCGCCACCGAACAGGCCTGAGCGCATGGCCCGTGATCGCTTCCTCGATTTCGACACGCCTTGGTTCCGCCCGCTGTGGAAGCGGTTGCTGGTCGTGGGGGTGGCCCTCGGTTGGGGGCTGTTCGAACTCGTCGCCGGTGATCCGGGCTTCGCGATCCTGTTCCTCGCGATGGGCGGGTATGCCGCCTATCGTCTTTTCGTGACCTTCAATCCGAGAGAAGATAAATGACCGATCTGCTGCGCAAACCCTTTGGCACTCATGGTAAAGTCCACGAGATTACCCCGCAATCTGCGGGCTGGCGCTATGTCGGCTTCTCGCTCTACCGGCTGCGGGCAGGGGGGAGCGCAGCGGAGGCCACTGGTGATCGTGAGGCGATCCTAGTGATGGTCGAGGGCAAGGCCGCGATTAACGCCGCCGGGCAGGATTGGGGCGTGTTGGGCGAGCGCATGGATGTCTTCGAGAAGACCCCACCGCATTGCCTCTATGTGCCCAACAATCAGGATTGGGAGGCCGTGGCCGAGACGGATTGCACGATCGCGGTGTGCCTCGCGCCGGGTAAAGGCGGGCATGAGGCGCGCCGTATCGGGCCCGACGGGATCAGCCTGACCGAGCGCGGCACCGGCACCAATACCCGCTACATCAACAATATTGCGATGGAGGCCGAAGATTACTGCGACAGTCTGCTGGTGACCGAGGTCTTCACGCCGGCGGGCCATTGGTCTTCCTATCCCAGCCACCGCCATGACGAGGATGATTTCCCGCGTATCACCTATCTCGAAGAGACCTATTACCACCGTCTGAACCCTTCGCAGGGCTTCGGCATTCAGCGGGTCTATACCGAGGACGGAACGCTCGACGAGACGATGGCGGTTTCGGACGGCGATGTGGTGTTGGTCCCGCGCGGGCATCACCCCTGCGGCGCGCCCTACGGGTTCGAAATGTATTACCTCAACGTGATGGCCGGGCCGCGCCGCAACTGGCGGTTCCAAGCTGATCCGGCGGTGCAGTGGATCATGGACCGGGATGCGAAATAGGGCACGCAATTTTCGCTAATTCACGCCGCTTTGACGCAGCTAAGACCAAAATTTTCAAACGAAATACGCTCGCAAATTTGTCTCGAGCGTAATCGGCGCTGCGCGAAGACAGTGGCTTGGTCAGGACTAACCACCCGTTCGGAGGGTTTCGCTCCCCTCCAATTTCTCAGGATTGACCATGGTTCAAATTCTGTAACCAGGGTGCGCTTATCTCAAATAGGAGGAAAGATGGGGCAAGGTAATGCGCTCTCGTTCGACGCTGCAGCGATGGTTAGAGAAACAGACCACGCGCGCCGCTTAGCGCTTCTGGTGATCGTCGCGACCTTTGGTGGACTGCTCTTCGGCTACGATACCGGAGTGATCAACGGCGCGCTGGAGCCGATGAAACGCGACTTGGGACTGACGGCGACGTCCGAAGGGTTCGTCGTCTCGATTCTGATCTTCGGTGCCGCGCTCGGCGCGCTCGTGGGCGGTTGGATGGCTGACCGGATCGGGCGGCGGCGCAATATTCTTGGTCTCTCGGTGCTGTTTATCATCGGCACACTGGGGGCGGCTTCCGCGCCCAACTGGGAGGTGCTGGCCGCGTTTCGCGCAGTGCTCGGGCTCGCCGTGGGCGGAGCCTCGACGACGGTGCCAATCTATTTGGCCGAATGTGCCCCGGCGCGGCTGCGCGGCAGTCTCGTAACGCGTAATGAGTTGATGATTGTTGCCGGTCAGTTCGCGGCCTTCGTGATCAACGCCGTCATATTCAGCATCTGGGGACAACACGCCTTCGTCTGGCGCTACATGCTGGTGATCGCGGTGCTGCCTGCGATCGCTCTTTTGATCGGCATGCTCCGGATGCCGCCGAGCCCGCGCTGGCTAGCTGCCGAAGGGCGCCACGATGAGGCGCTCGAGGTGTTGAACCAGATCCGGAGTGCCGACGAGGCATCGCGTGAACATGCGGAGATGTGCAGCGAAAAACCTACAGAAGAACCAATGCCGAAGATCTGGCAGGCGGCTTGGGTGCGGCGGCTGATCTGGATCGGCGTCGGGCTGGGCGTGTGCCAGCAGCTCACCGGGATAAACGCGGTGATGTATTACGGCACGCAGCTTTTGCAGGATGCTGGCTTCTCAGCACAAGCGGCGATCATCGCCAATATCCTCAACGGGGTAATGAGCCTTGCGGGGATTGTCGTGGGTCTCGCGATCATGAACAAGGTCGATCGGCGGTTGATGCTGCTGGCCGGTTTTGGGCTGATCGCTATCTTGCACCTGATGGTGGGCGGCGCGGCCCTTTGGATGCCGGAAAACTCAGCGAAACCCTTCGTGGTCATGACGCTGGTCGCTGGGTTCGTTTTCGTGATGCAGGGCACGATCGGGCCGCTGGTCTGGCTTTTGTTGGCCGAGATCTTCCCGCTGCGCATCCGCAGCTTCGCGATGGGGGTTTGCGTCTTCGCGCTCTGGATCGCGAATGCGGTGCTGACCTTCGCCTTTCCGCCCTTGGTGGCAGCCTTCGGAATTTCCGTGACATTTTTCCTGTTCGCGGCGATTGCGGCGGGCTCGTTCTTCTTTGTGTTCAAAGCCGTCCCGGAGACCCGCGGGCTGTCGCTCGAAGCGGTGGAGGCAAAATTCCGGCGCGGGGGGCTTTAAGCTCTCTGCCCCGGACCACCGCGGACACATTAAAACGCCCGGTGAGCGGTCACCGGGCGTTTTGTCAGGGCGGTGCGGCTAACGAGATTACTCGACCAGTCCGGCTTGAGCGAAGTCGATGCCCAAAACTCGACGGATATGATCGAGCGTGGCCATCCCCATCAAGCTTTCGTCGAGCGGGCGGCAGGCGGTCTCGGTCTGCCCCTTGCTGATGCAGCGCGCGACCTCCGCCGCCTCCCAGAACAGCCCTTCGAAATGGCGGCCCGTGCGTTCCTCATAGGTCAGAACGCTGTCGTTGGCCTGATTGTGCAGCGAGAAGCCGCCCGGCAGGTAGACCTCGGTGGTGAAACGCAACGTGGCCTGCCGCCCGACCACGGCGGCATTGGTGGGCGTGAAGCCGTAAGGCGTCGTGCCCAACGTCGACAGCCCGGTTTTATGGCGCATGGCCAGTGCGATCTGCCCGTTGACGCCTGCCGGATCATCGATACCGAATCCCGCGATGTCATCGGGCGCACCCATCATCCGGGTGATCAGTGAAACCGGGTAGGTGCCCAGATCGAGCAGTGGCCCGCCCGCCAACCTGGCATCGAACAGCCGGTGATCGGGCGGCAGATATTCCCCGAAATCGGTATAGGTCGCGCTGATCTCGCCCAGCACGCCATCGTCGAGAAGCTGCGCGATCACATCGAATTTCGGCAGAAAATAGGACCAGAGCGCCTCTGCGAAAAACAGCCCCTTGTCGCGCGCCAGCGAGACCATCTCGGACGCCTGCGCATGGTTCAGGCCCATGGGTTTTTCGACCAGTACATGCTTGCCCGCGTTCAGCGCCAGCAGGACATGTTCGTGGTGGAAGTTATGCGGCGTCGCGACATAGATGACGTCGACGTCGGGGTCATTCACCAGATCCTCGTAAGATCCGTGCGCGCGAGGGACGCCCTCGGCATCGGCGAAGCGGCGGGCGCTGTCGAGGTTGCGCGAGCCAACGGCGGAAAAGATCTGCTGAGTGTGCGCCGTGGCCGAGCGGACGAATTGTTGCGCGATCCAGCCGGTGCCAAGCAGGCCCCAGCGAATTGCAGGGGCCTGCATCGGGTCGCCGAGGCGCGATTGCGGAAGAGTGGTGGGAAAGTTCATGATTATCCTCCTCAGCGGGTCACGGTTTCCCAGCCGCGGGTTTCCAAGCTGCGTTCCATCGCGTCAATGATCCGTTCGTTCTCAAGCCCGAAGCGAAAATCGGGGTAGCAATCCACACTGGATACGATGCCCTCGATGAGATCACGGACCTCGATGACCTTCACGTCGAAGTAACCCAAGCCGCCTCCTGCGAAATCGAAGGGGAAGAAGGCGGCGAACTGCGGAACCTGGCTGCCTGCGAGCAGGGTCTTGAAGCCGCGATCGCGTTTTTCCTCGCCATAGCGGGCGACTTTCAACTCGTTGAAGCGTTCGCCATCCATGATGATCGTGCCCTCGGTGCCCGAGATTTCCCAGTAGACGCCGAAAACCTTGCCGGCGCTGACGCGGCTAGCTTCGATCGTGCCGCCCGCGCCCGAGGCGAAGCGGATCATCGTCTGGATCTGGTCTTCGTTCTCGACCTCTCGTCGGTCGGCATCCTTGCCAGCCTTGGCGGAATAGCCGCCGGCGCCCTGCGGCACGGGGCGCGTCGGGAAGAAGGTCTGAGTCTGCGCAATGGTGCTTTCGATATCGCCCATCAGGTATTGCGCGACTGAGATCACGTGGCTGCCCAGATCGCCAAGCGCGCCTGAGCCCGCCTCGCGACGCGTGCAGCGCCATGAAAACGGAAGATCGGGATCGTTGAAAAAACCCTGATCGAACCAGCCGCGAAACCGGATCGGCTGGCCGATCTCGCCCGCATCGATGATCTGCTTTGCCAGCATGGCGGCGGGGGTCTTGATGTTGTTGAACGCCACCATCGTCTTGACGCCCTTGGCCTCTGCCGCGGCCGTCATCTCCTCGGCTTCGGCCAGCGTGACCGAAAGCGGCTTTTCGCAATAGACGTGCTTACCCGCTTCGATAGCGGCCATTGCCATCTCATGGTGCATCATGTTGGGCGAGGTGATGTCGACCACATCGATATTGGGATCATTGACCAGCTTGCGCCAATCGCCCGTCGCATGTTCGAACCCGAAGCGACGTGCGGCATCGGTGGCCAGTTCCTCGCTGGCATCGGCCAGCATATAGAGATGCGGCTGCGCGGGTAGGTCGCGATAGAGCAGCTTCACGCGGTTGAACGCATCGGCGTGGGCTTGCCCCATGAAGCCCGAGCCGATCAGGCCGATATTGAGGGTCTTGGTCATTGGTGGCTCCCGAAAAGCGATGTGATCATGTCAAAGGCGCGCTTGGTTGCGGCTTTGGGTTCGGCCTCTGGTCGGGCAGGGTCCTGTTCGGCCTCGACTACGAGCCAGCCCCGATAACCGCTGTCGCGCACCCAGTTCGCGAGGGGGGCAAAGTCGATATCACCATCGCCCGGCACGGTAAACATGCCGCTGCGCACCCCCTCGTTGAAGCTGATATCGTTGGCGCGCACTCGCGCCATTCGATCCGCGCGCATGTCCTTGAGGTGGATATGCGTCACCAGATCGCCGAAACGTTCGAAGAGCGTCATATAATCGAAGCCCCCCGCCGCCGCGTGACCGGTATCGACCAGCAGGCCACAGCGCGCACGCTCGATTAGGTGACTAACCTCGTCGAGCGTTTCCGCGACCATCATCAGGTGATGGTGATAGGCCAGGCTCAGCCCGTATTCCCCCCGAAGCGCGCGGTCGAATTCTGCCAGGCGATCGGCATAAGCAGCCATTTGCTCGGCATCAAGCGTGAGCCGCTTCGTCATAGGCACATCCAGCGGCGCGTCGGGATACATCGTGCCGCAGGGACCGTAGACCATCGTCTCGGCGCCCAGTGCAGACAGCAGCGCTGCGTGACCAGACACGGCGCTCAGCTCTTCGTCGACGGAGCGCTCGGTCAGAAATCCCGAGTGCCAGCCGGAGGCCAGGGCGAGACCGTAATCGTTAAGCAGCGGTCCGAGAACGTCCGGCTCGCGCGGGAATTTCCGGCCAAGCTCAATGCCTTGATAGCCATTTGCGACCGCCTCGGAGAGGCAGGTTTCCAGCGAGATATCCGCGCCGAGGTCTTCGAGCACGTCATTCGCCCAGCTCAGCGGAGAGACCGCCAGCTTCACGCCGTGCGGCAAATTCGTGATCGTCATCAAATTGCTCCCGGCTGCCAGTTCGGGGAAAGGTCGACGGGCTGACCAGTCTTGATCGAGACGATTGCCGCCTCGGCCAGTCGTTGCGCCTCGAGCCCGTCTCGGATCGTGGCCAGAGGTGCCTTACCATCGCGGATCATCGCCACGAAATCGACCATCTCGTCAGCGTAAGCGCGTGCGAAGCGTTCGATGAAATAATCCTGTGGCGGCGCTTTCATTTCGCCGGCGCTCGTCGCAATGCGGATATCGGTTTGCGGCCCATTGTCGATGAACAGGCTCTCATGGGCGCAATGCGCCTCGAGGCGCTGGTCGTAGCCCATTGGCCCGCGCCGTGAGTTCGACATCTGGATCATCCTGCCCGATTGCGTGATGAGGGTGATCGCGAGCGTGTCGATATCACCCGCCGCACCGATCTCGGGGTCGACCTTGCAGGCGCCGAGCGCGAAGACCCGCGCGATTTCCTCGCCGGTCATGTAGCGTGCCTGATCGAGGTCATGGATCGCGCTGTCGCGCACGAAGCCGCCCGACGTTTTTATATAGGATACAGGAGGCGGAGAGGGATCGCGGCTTTGCATCACAAGCTGCTCGAGCGAGCCCGAGGCCCCATCGGCGATCCGATTTCGCACTGCCCTAAAATTCGGATCATAGCGACGTTGGAAGCCCATCATCACATTCACTCCGGCAGCTTCGGCCTCTGCGGCGACCCTCTGAACGGTCGCGAAATCGAGGCTGATGGGCTTCTCGCAAAAGACCTCTTTCCCGGCTGCGACGGCAGCCAGCAGAAGATCTGCATGGCTGTCGGTCGAACTCGCGATGACGATGCCTGCCACTTGCGGGTCGGCGAAAACTTCCTCGGGGCTCGCGATCCGCGCGCCGGTCGTTTCAGCAAGCATGGCGCGGGCCGGGCTGTCGACCGGATCGACGAGATGGCTCAGCGCGACGCCGTCCATTCGGGCAAGGTTGCGAGCGTGGACTTGGCCAATGCGGCCGGTCCCGAAAACTGCGATCTGCATATGTGAACTCCTCCTGCCGGGGCTCCAACCCGGATTACGCAAGATTGCGCTGGCAAGGGGGCTCGGAAAACGACAAATTTGATGAAAATTCATCAAGCACGGAGAGATGCGCATGACACGCAAGGTGACTGCCGCGGAGGTCGCGCGTGCTGCGGGAGTGTCGCCTGCAACAGTGGACCGGGTTCTCAACTCACGCGGCGGGGTCTCTGCCGACAAGGAGCTCGCGGTGCTCACTGCTGCGCGGCGTCTTGGGATCGACCGCGCACTCAATAAGCGCGCTGCGCGGACTTTGCGCATCGCGGTATTGGTGCAGCCACGGACCAACCCTTTTCACGAGCTCGTTCAGAGGCAGTTCGAAGACGCGAGCCGAACTTATGCGCGTTTCAACATGCAATTTCGCATCCATCACGCAGATCCGGGCGATATGGCGCAGGTTGCAAAGAAAATCCGAAGTCTCGCGACGGATCACGATGCAATCGTCCTGCTCAGTCCCGAGGATCCGCGCTTGGGTGAGGCATTGGAGGCTTTCCACCGAACAGCAAAGCCGGTCATCGCGATGGCTACCGAGTTGAGTAGTATTGGACCACATCAGTATGTCGGGCCCGACAACCAGCAATCGGGCCGGGTCGCGGGGGACCTCATGGCTCGGCTGTTAGGGTCTGCGGGCGGCGACGTGCTAGTCGTCGCTGGTTTGTTGAGCATGACCGGGCAGCGCCAACGCGTCCATGGTTTCGCCGAGGTGCTGGCGGAACGATATCCGGAAGTTCGAATTGCAACGGTGCTTGAGAGCCGCGAGCAGGGCGAGAACGCTGGCGATCTTGTCTATGCTGCACTAAAGCGGAATCCGAGGCTGCGTGGAATCTACAACGCTTCGGCCGGGGCGCCAGCCGTAGTGAGGGCGCGCGCCGCTTTGAACCGGATGGATACGATCTTCATCACACACGAATTGACCGACACCTATCGCGATCTCCTACAAAAAGGTGCGATTGATGCAATTCTGGATCAAGATCCCAAACAGGAGGTGCGCATAGTCGTAGAATTGCTCGCAAGTCGGTTTGGACGGGCGGAGTTTCCACCGACGCTCGTCACTCCTGTGCGCATCCACATGATCGAGAACGGGTGAACCGCAGGTCAAGAAAGTTCCCGCTTCAGCAGAACCTGAAGGCGAGTCTTGACCTTATGAAATCCACCCTGACCTCGCGCCGCCCTAAACATTTAGCAGACAACCTTCGATACGCTTCGATGTTACCGATAAGTTATTATTAGCTTTGGAAATTTATTCCCTACTTTTATTCTCTACCATAGTAGGTATCCACTCAACTAAGGCTTGTGATATCGTGTGTGCGACAAATTACAACTTGTCGCACACGCCCCAATGTGCGACAAACTGAAACTTGTCGCACATGAGGTCGCAATGGACATCATCTCGCATAGCCAAACCGCGCAGACGGCCTATCAGGACCTGCTGCGCCTGCATCTCGACGAGCGCGCCGCCGAAGTGACCGGCGCGATCGAGGAGCGTCATCGCGGCGACCGGACCTATCTTTACGAGCGGCTGCGGATCGGAACCGAGACGCGCAGCCGCTATCTCGGCGAGGACAGTCCGGAGCTGCGTGACCGGCTGGCGCGGGCGGCAGCCCTGAAATCCGATGCGCAGGCGCGCCGGCAGCGGATGACGCGGCTGACCCGGATCCTGCGCGCCGAGGGCTACATCGCCACCGACCGCGAAACCGGCTCGCTGTTTCTCGCCTTCGCGCGGGCAGGGATGTTCCGGCTTGGCGGCACGCTGATCGGCACCGCGGCTTTCGCGCTCTATCAGGGCGAGCTGGGGGTGCGGATGGATACCGAGACGCTGGCCCAGACCGGCGATATCGACCTCGCAAGCTTCCAACGCCTTTCGGTCGCGCTGCAGGACAAGGTCGAAGAAGACCCGGGGGACATCCTCTCGGCGCTAAAATTCGACCCTGTTCCGGGGCTTCAGGACCGGCAGGTCTGGAAATGGCGGCAGAGCCGGTCGGAGGTCATGGTTGAGTTCCTGACGCCCGCCTTCGGCGACGAAACGGTGAAACCGCTGCCCGCGCTCGGCGTCTCGGCGCAGGCGCTGAACTATCTCAACTACCTGATCGCAGAGCCGATCCCGGCGGTGGCGCTCTACCGCTCGGGCGTGCTGGTGCAAATCCCGCGCCCCGAGCGCTTCGCGATCCACAAGCTGATCGTGGCCGACCGCCGCCGCGAGGGCCCGGACCGGGGCAAATCCGCGAAGGACCGCGCGCAGGCCGCCTTCCTGATCGAGGTGCTGGCCCAAGACCGTCCCGACGAGCTGGCCGAAGCCTGGGAGGACGCCCAATCCCGCGGCCCACGCTGGCGCACCCGGCTGGAGGCGACGCTTGCCCGCATGCCCGAGACAGCGGCGCGGCTCGCGGACCTTGGGTAGGGCAGGGGGGCGATCCCCCTAGCGCTACGTTGATCCAGCGGATCAATCGACTGGCGCTTAAACCGAGGAAACTCTCCGCAACGAGCGCGCCTCTCTCGCCTGCTTGCGAATGAAAGCTTCCGTCTTGATCGGGGCCACCTACATGGAAGCAGCGCGAGCGTTCACGCCAAGCGGATCGGCTCCGCCTGCGCAGTTTTCCCCGCAATGCCAGAGGTGCGGTCAACTCCACTCATTGCACCTCGGCAACAGTCCGGCCTCATTCGCACCCCGGCAACTTTGGCTATTCTCATGCACTAAGCTGTTGGTCTAAGAAAAACTTATCGCGCTCGTGGGGTAAAGGCGCGCAAAAAGGAACCGATTTAAGGTGGCGCTATTTTCGCGCGAAGTTGGGGTGAAGGACTTTGAGAAGTGGATTGATCGGGCTGGTAGCCCAAGCTGCAATCTTCGCAGCAAGCGCGGCGCCCGCTGCGCAGGTATATTCGGGCGATCTGGTTGTTTTGGGAAATGCTTGCGTCGGACTCGATTGTGCGCCGAGTGCTCCCTCTGAAGCGCTCGTTCTCAGTGAAAACAACACACGTATCGCGTTCGGCTCGACGGACGGCATGCGGATGACCGCGAACCAATCGTCAAACGGTAGCTTGTCTGGCTTCTTCTTCGATGCATCGCAGAGCGGGACTTATTCAGACGGTCCGGTGGAAGTCACGGGGTATGCGCTCAACGGGACTGTGGAAGCCGATGGGCGTCTCAAGATAGCTGCGGCAGATTTCGCGACGCTTGCACCGCGATCCGCGTATGCTCCCGCCGGCACGGATACCACCTTGACGTCGGATTCGAACCCGCTTGACGGAAACGCCTATATCTACCTGCCTGCCGGGAGCTATACTGGCAACGGCTCGACCGGCCCCTATTTCATCAATATGGGCCCGGTCGTCGCGCAGGACGAAAGCGGCAACCCGATCACCACCTCGGGCACGTACACCACTCACGCACCGTTCGTCGGGTTTCTGGCTGGCGACGGCGGTGTCACCTTGGGTGGAGCCAGCACCGCGACTGCAGGGCAGGTTTCTGTCGGATCGTCGGGCGCGACGCGGCGGATTTCCAACGTCGCCGACGGGATCGAAGCGAGCGACGCAATCACTGTCGGGCAGCTGTCGCGTCTCGGCGGTGATGCAACGGCGCAGTCGCAACGCATTGACCGACTTGAGAACGATCTCACGACGATGAGCGCGATGAGTGTTGCCGTTTCTGCATTGACGGCCAATCCGCGCGGCACGGGTGCGCCCGCACTCGCGATCGGTCTCGGACATTATGACGGTGTCAGTGCCGTCGCCGCCGGGGTGGTTTTTCAGGTGGCAAGCCACGTAACTTACAGGGTCGGGTTCGCTGACACGACCCATTCTGATGCGCAAATTACTGTCGGAGGCGCCTTTACATGGTAAAATATTCAATTCCCGCGGCCGTAATGGTGCTGCTTGCGACCGGGGCTGTGTCGCAAGCGGCCGAGGTCGTTTCGCAAGACCTCGTCGTGATGGGCAGTGCCTGTGTCGGCTCGGGCTGCACCACGTCGACCGACTTCGGTTACAACACCATCATCGTCAGCGGCGACAGCCCGACGATCCTGTTCAACGATACGAGTTCTTCGTCCGCTTTCCCGACGACGGACTGGTCCGTCGGAACCAACGCGGGCGTTTTCGCGATCACGAATGTCGACACGGGGCAAAACGTGATGCAGGTAAGCTCCACCGGGAACGGGGTTGCTCTGGGCGCGGGCTCGACGCTGGTCGAAGGCGCGATTTCGGTCGGATCCGAGACGAACAAGCGGCGGATCACGAACGTGGCCGACGGCGTCGCTGCGAGCGACGTGGCAACCTACGGCCAGCTGCTGGCGGCGATGGATGCAGCGGGCCCGGCAAACAATGCGCTGATCCAGAAAAACGACCAGCGCATCGACAAGTTGAGCGATGAGGTGTCCCAGGTCGGCGCGATGTCTTCGGCGTTTTCGGCGCTCAGCATGAACCCGCGCGGCGAGGGCGACAATTTTCTTTCGATCGGCCTCGGCAACTACGCCGGAACGTCGGCTCTGGCGGTAGGTTCCTACCACTTCCTCGATGGCAATCGCATCTTTTTGAACACAGGCGTTGCGCGCGCGCTGGACAACGGAGCCCACACCGCAGTGCGGCTGGGGGTCACCTTTGGCGGGTAAGGCGGTTCTGCTCAGTTCGCTTCTTCTCGCTGGCGCTGCATCGGCGGGAGAAAGCTTCGGCAGCTGGGACGTGACCTGTTCGGACGACAAGATTTGTCTGGCCGAACAGGTCAATCAGGACAAGACCGGCGAAACGGTGATGCGCACGGATATCGCGCCGGTCGAGGGCGGTCTCGTCTTGCAGGTGAAAGTGCCCGCCAAGGTTCGTCTGACGGAGGGCCCATGGCTCACGGTCGACGGCGTCTATATCTCGGACTTGAAATTCGAGAACTGCGCAAACGGATGCCTCGCACGCGTCGCTCTTCCGTCTGCGCGAGCCGCGGCACTCACCCAGGGAACGCAGGCGATGATTACCGTGACGGGCCTGGATGGCCGGCGCATCGGGATTCCGCTTTTGCCGACTGGCCTCTCAGACGCAATCACTTCGATCAAGAGCAAGAAGTAGCAAGTTGCGGCTGGTTGACCTCCAACGCTTTCGGCGTCAATGGCAAGTGCAAGTTCTTCGCGCTGCTCTCGCGTCCGCGGCGTTACTTTTACATAATATTTATTACAGGTTTTTACAGTGTGGCCGGGGCACATTCTAATCTGGGTTGCGACAAATCCCCTATCTTGCTGAAAAGCAAGGAGAAGGAAGATGGCCCACACAGAGCTGTATCTGCGCGAACGGCGCGCGATCGAAGACATGCTGAATGCGAAGATGCCGATTGCGGAGATCGCGGATCGTTTGAGTCGAGGCGCCTCGACGATCTAACGGGACATTAAACGGAGCCGGCACAGCGATAGCGAACTGCCGCAGCTGGACGGCTATCATGCCGTGGCTGCGCAGGACAAATACGAACGGCGTCGCGCCGTTCATCGCAAGCTCGTCATCCACCCCGAGTTGAAGGCCGCCGTCGAGGACGAAGCCTATCTGCACTGGAGAGTTGTAATCTCCGAGAAAGGCAATCAGACATCGATATCGTCCACGGTGTTCGTGATGGTCAGTCGCCGCCGGGGCCGCTTGCCGGGGGCGGCAATCAACACCTCGTGGCGGTGTTCGGAAATGTCGATGCCTACCAGAACACGGGCATCCGCAGTATGTTGCACCTTAGTCATAGCCGATCTCCTCAGTGGTGTGGTTTCCAAAACCACCATATAGACCCAAGCCCGGTTGTGGCCGCCCGCTGCGCGATGGAAGGGTTCCACACGCGGCCATAACCTTCAAAAACAGCCTGCTTCCTGACGCGCTATGGCAGCGAGTTCATCTCCCGCGACTTCGATCTCTGGTGCTATGCAAAGCAGGTTACCTTGGACTTTTTACGGCCCGGCAAGCCAACCGACAATGCATTCATCGAAGCGTTCAATGGCCGGTTCCGGACCGAGTGCTTGAACCAGCTTTGGTTCCTCACCCTTGTGGATGCGGCCGAAAAGTTGGAGGCTTCGCGTAGATACTACAATGAGGAACGGCCACACGGCGCGATCGGGAACAAGGCCCCGATCACGCTGACGAAATCGGGGACGTCACCAGCCCGTCACCCTGAGCAAAGCCGGGAAACTCTGCGTAAGGGCAGTAGAGTTCTGGGGTGCGGATCAACACCAACCGGGCTGCGGTCGCAGTTGGATGAAAGACCCGTGGCAGGTCATTAGCGGTGCATCAGGCCGATGAGTTCCGTCGTGACAACCACAGGCTGCTCGATCGGCGTGAGATGCCCGCTGCCCGGCAGCACGCGCAGCCACGAACGCGGGATCGCCGCGGCCATGTCCATATGCACCGCGGGCGGCGTCAGAACATCCTCGCGCCCGCACAGCACCAGCGTCGGACAGGCGATGTTTCCCAGATCCGCGCGGCCATCCGGTCGATCGATCAGGCTCTGACGGATGAGCACCTCGGGACCAAGCCGGGCGGTCATCCCGCGCACCCGCTCGACCATCGCCGCATTCGTCAGATTCTCCGCCGACAGATAGTTCTGCAACAGCTTCTCGCCAAAGCCGTGAAAGCTGCCCGGGCTGCGCGCAAGGGCGACGAGGCGCTGACGTTCGGCGGCGCGCGCCGCATCGTCGGGCAGCATCGTCGTATCGAGCAGCGCGAGACGCGTGACCCGATCCGGCGCGATCCGCATGATCTCCTGGGCGACGATGCCGCCAAGCGAGAACCCCGCGAGTGCGAAATGATCTTCGGCAATCGTCAGCACATCGCGCGCAAGCTCCGCCAGCGTCGTGCCGCGGGTGATATCTGCAACCACGGGCCGCGACACCTGCTCGAGCTCGGGCAGCTGATCGCGCCAGAGCTCCGCGTCGTTGAGCAGACCCGGGATCAGGATCAGTTGCTGTCGCGACATGATTACTCCGCGAAGGCGAGGATCGCCCGGGCCCGGATGCGAACCGGCTCGTCGACCATGGCGCCATCGACCGACACCGCGCCGTCGCCCGAGGCGAGCACCCGGCGCGCCCAGTCTCGCTCGGCCTCCGAGGGGGCAAAGGCGCGCTTCACCGCGTCGAGCTGCTTGGGGTGGATGCAGAGCTTGCCGGTCATGCCGAGCGCCCGGGCATGGGCCGCATCGTCGAAGCTGACCTGCGGATCATCGAGCTGCACCGTCACCCCGTCGATCGGCGCGGCGACCCCCGCAAGGCGCGCGGCAAGAACCAGCTCCGATCGCACCGGCAACAGCACGTCGCGCAGATGTGCGCAGCCCAGATCGGCACAATAGTCGATCGACCCGAAGGCGAGCCGTTCGACCCCCTCGGCCGCCGCAATCGCCCGCGCTTCGGCCAGGCCCCGCGCACTCTCGATCAGCGCGATCACCGGGTTGCCGGTGGTCCGCGCAACGGCGGTGCAACCGCTGGCGGTCTCGGCCTTGGGCAGGATCACACCGGCCACGGGCAACCCCGCGACCGCCGCCACATCCGCATCATGCCAAGGCGTTCCCGCCGCGTTGATGCGCACCAGCACCGGAAGATCGGTGAAGTCGGCCGCAAGCGCCGCCCGGGCTGCGTCCTTGGCGTCCGCGGCCACCGCATCCTCGAGATCGAGGATGACCGCATCGGTGCCCGCCGCGGCGGCCTTGGCGAACCGCTCGGGGCGGTTCGCCGGGACGAAGAGCGGGGCGCGAATGCTCGCGAGGCTCACCATGTCGCGCGAGCCTCCATCGCGACGGGCCCGTCGACATAAGAGGTCCAGAGCCGCAGACCCTCGCCATCCTCTTCGGCATTCAGCGTGAAGTCGGCGATATCGAACAGCGGCGACAGCGAGCGGAAATCGAAGCGCGCCGGCAGCCGTCCACCGATCGTCTCGGCGAACTGCACGAGCATGGTGGCCTGGATCGGGCCGTGAACGATCAGGCCCGGATAGCCCTCGACATTGGTCACATAGGGCGCGTCGTAGTGGATGCGGTGCCCGTTGAAGGTCAGAGCGGAATAGCGGAACAGCAACACGGCGGAGGGATCGATCTGCACGTGATGCGCGCCACGCGGTGCGGCCGGCGCCTTGGACGCAGGCGAGGCCCCGGCCTCGACCTGACGATAGACGATGTCCTGACGTTCGCCCAGAATTTCGCGCCCGTCACTCGAGATCGCATGATCGACGGTGACAAAGCACAACATGCCGCTGCGGCCTTCCTTGATGGTTACGTCGCGGATCGTAGAGCGGCGGGTGACCGTCTCACCGATCCGCATATCGTCGACGAAGCTCAGCGACCCGCCCGCCCACATGCGCCGCGGCAGCGGCACCGGCGGCAGGAACCCCCCGCGCGCTGGATGCCCGTCGGGACCGAGCGACGCGGTCGGCCACGCTGGCGGTGCGAGGCACCAATGCAGCATCGAGGGTGCGGCCGCGCCCTGCCCCGTGTCCCCGTCTTGATCGAAGGTCGCGTTGAAGCGCTGCACGAGTGCTGCGGTGACATACTCGCTCGCGACCTCTTCCCCGCCGATCCATTGACGCAGATGTTCGATGTCGAGGGTCATTTCTCATCCTTTCCGGGAAGGGCGGGAACCGCACCATACTGGCGCGTTTCATCAGCGAAGATCGGGGCCGGAGCGGGATAGGACACCGGACCGTTCGGCGTGTCGACCGTGATGCGGCGCAGATGCGGGTGATCCGAAAGGCCCTGCATGTCGTTGACCGAAGCAAAGGCCACATCTGCCGCCTCGATCGAGGCAATCGCCGCGTCACGCGCCTTGCTCCCGAAGGTTGCCGTGACGATCGCATCGAGCGCGTCGCGGTTCGCCACCCGCTGAACGTTGGTCGCAAAGCGCGGATCGGTGCCGAGCGTCTCGTCGCCCAGGAAGATCTTCGCCATGTTGCGCCATTCGCGGTCGCTCTGCACGGCGATCAGGATCTGCGCGCCATCCTGACAGGCGAAGACGCCGTAAGGCGCGATCGAGGGATGCGCCAGACCGATCCGCTTGGGCGACTTGCCGCCCTCGTGGTTGAGCAGAGGCACCGTCAGCCAGTCGGCCATCACGTCGAACATCGAGACCGAGATCGTGGCTCCCTTGCCGGTGATGCCGCGCCGGATCAGCGCCTCGAGGATCGCCGAATAGGCCGTGGCACCCGTCGCGATATCGACCATCGAGATCCCGACGCGAGCGGCGCTTTCCGGCCCGCCGGTGATCGACGACAGACCCGATTCCGCCTGAATCAGCAGATCATAGGCCTTGCGATTGGCCATCGGCCCGCCCTCGCCATAGCCGGTGATCGAGCAGGTGATCAGCCGCGGGAACTCGCGCTCGCGCCGCTCGCGATCGAAGCCGAGCCGCGCGAGGCCGCCGGGCTTGATGTTCTGCACGAGCACATCCGCATCCTTGAGCATCTCAGCGAAGCGCGCCTTGTCCTCGGGCTTGGTCAGATCGGCGACCACGGTTTCCTTGCCACGGTTGAGCCAGACGAAATAGCTCGACTGGCCCTTGATCACCGCATCATAGCCCCGCGCGAAATCGCCCTCGTCCCGTTCGATCTTGATCACCCGCGCGCCCGCATCGGCCAGACGCGACGTGGCGAACGGCGCGGCCACCGCCTGTTCGAGGGCGACGACGGTAAGTCCTTCGAGAGGCAACATCAGAAGCTCCGCGGCAGGCCGAGCACGTGCTCGGCGACATAGGACAGGATCAAGTTGGTCGAGATCGGAGCGACCTGATAGAGCCGCGTCTCGCGGAACTTGCGCTCGACGTCGTATTCGCAGGCGAAGCCGAAGCCGCCGTGGAATTGAAGGCAGGCGTTCGCCGCCTCCCACGAGGCCTTGGCGGCGAGGTATTTCGCCATGTTCGCCTGTGCGCCGCAATCCTTGTGTTCGTCATAAAGGCGGCAGGCCTCGAAGCGCATCAGGTTGGCGGCCTCGAGCTCGATGTAGGACTCGGCGATCGGGAACTGCACGCCCTGGTTCTGACCGATCGGACGGCCGAAGACCTTGCGCTCGGTCACATACTGGCTGACCTTCTCGGTGAACCAGTAGCCGTCACCGATGCATTCCGCCGCGATCAGCGTGCGTTCGGCATTCAGGCCGGTCAGGATGTATTTGAACCCCTTACCCTCTTCGCCGATCAGGTTTTCCTCGGGGATTTCCAGATCGTCGAAGAACAGCTCGTTGGTCTCGTGGTTGACCATGTTCAGGATCGGGCGGACGTCCATCCCCTTCTTCATCGCCTCGTTGATATCGACGAGGAAGATCGAGAGCCCTTCGGATTTCTTCTTCACCTCGCTGAGCGGCATGGTGCGCGCGAGCAGGATCATCAGGTCCGAATGCTGCACCCGGCTGATCCAGACCTTCTGGCCGTTGACGACATAGCGGCCGTCCTTCTTGATGGCCGTGGTCTTGAGCTGGGTGGTATCGGTGCCGGTCGTCGGCTCGGTCACGCCCATGGATTGCAGCCGCAGCTCGCCGCTCGCGATCTTGGGCAGGTATTTCTGCCGCTGCTCTTCCGACCCGTGCCGCACCAGCGTGTTCATGTTGTACATCTGGCCGTGGCAGGCGCCTGAGTTACCGCCCGAGCGGTTGATCTCTTCCATGATGATCGACGCCTCGGTAAGGCCGAGCCCCGAGCCGCCGTATTCCTCGGGGATTAGCGCCGCCATCCAGCCCGCCTTGGTCAGCGCATCGACGAATTCCTCGGGATAGCCCCGGGCCTCATCGACCTTGCGGTGATACTCGGAAGGAAATTCCGCGCAGAGCGCGCGCACCGCATCGCGGATTTCCGTAAAGGCGTAGGTGTCGGTGGTTGAAGACGCCATGTCAGATCCCGTTTCTTGAGCTGACTGGAAAGTCGGGCCTTGCGTTCCATAAGTCAAATATGTGTTTATTCTATCAAGTATACGAAAATCATATGGAAGATGATGGACCTGCGGCAGTTGCGCTATTTCCTTGAGATCGTCGAACAGGGCTCGATCTCGCGGGCGGCCGAGCGGTTGCGCGTCGCGCAACCCGCGCTGTCGATCCACTTGCGCAACCTGGAAACCGACCTCGACGCGACGCTCCTGCTGCGCGGGCGCTTCGGGGTTCAGCCGACCGAGGCGGGGCAGCTGCTCGTGCGCCACGCCCGCTTCATCCTCAACGAGGTGACGAAAGCCGAGGACGAGATCCGCTATCTCGGCAAGGAACCGACTGGCGAGGTGCGCGTGGGCTTCAGCGGAACGATCAGCAATATCCTCGCGGTGCCCCTGATCGAGGCGGCGCGTGATCGCTTTCCCGGCATCCGACTGACGATCTCGGAAGCGATGAGCGGCTTCGTCGCGGAATGGCTGGGGAACGGAGAAGTCGATCTGGCCATTCTCTATTCGCACGCCTCCGAAGGGGCGCTGGAGGCCGAGAAGCTGCTGGACGAAGAGCTGATGGCCTTCGCCGCGCCGCGACGTCTGAAGGGCGACTCGCTCTCGATCGGCGAACTCGCCAAGAGGCCGCTGATCCTACCGAGCCGGGCACATGGGCTGCGCCAGATGCTCGATGCGGCGGCGATGCAGGCGGGTCAGATCATCAAGCCGTCCGTCGAGGTGGATTCCTACACCAACATCAAGGCGCTGGTCATGCGCGGCCAAGGTCTTTCGATCCTGCCGCTGCACGCGATCGCAAGCGAGAAACGCACGGGACAGGTTTCCGTAGTGCGGATCGCGCCCGAGCTGATGCGATCTGCCTATCTGGTGCATCGCGCGAACGCGCCTCTCTCGCGGACGACGCAGCTCGTGCGCGACCTGCTGCGCGAGGTGACGGTCGACCTGGTGCAACAGGGCCGTTGGGTCGGAGCAAGGCTCGCGCCCGATATCATCGGAAAGGTCTGAAATCGACCGCCGGGTCCGGGGGGGCGGCAAGGACGTTATGCTAAATATGCACCGACACAGTTCATCGTATCGCCTTAGGTTTCATCGGTTCTGATGAGAGTTTCGGAGCGACGGGGATTTGGGGTGAATAGACCCGCGTTTCTTAGACGCCTTCGTGCCTCACTTTCTGCTGCCGCGACGCGTCTTCCGCGGACAGGATTTCGATCTGGGGTGTGTCTGTCCGCTCCACCGCGGAGAGCGGCGACGGAACCGCCCCTCTAACAGCTCGAGGGATATGTCGTCGCTCCGACACATCCGGTCGGGCATTCCGACATCACCCGGCCAACTGTTCTGGATTTACGGTCACGGGAGACGTAACCACTGAGTATGCGCTCTTGATGTCGCCTATAGTTAATGCGGGCAAGCTGTTCGAGGCTCGCGAAATCGGAGTCGCGCGCGGCGCCATCCGCGTCTTCCCGAGGTTTCAAACAAATCACTTCTGCACGACATCGACCGGTCCATGTCCGATCGATGCAAAGTCTCGTCACCCTTCCCGCCCCGTCCTCGATAGAAGATCTCTCTGCGGAAGCTTATGTTGATCTCCTCCACCCGCGTCACTGCCACGGCCGACCTTCGGTCCTCTGGTTCGACGGCGAAGAATCGCAGTGCCTGTGCCTCACTGCCAGCGACCTAAAGTTCGGCGTGTCCAGCCTTCTGGACGGTCGGGCATATCTCTCGATGAACCGATTTTGGAAACGGGGGAACCTCGACCAGCTCAAGACTCTGAACGCGCTCTACGTAGATCTCGACTGGCACAAGATGGCTGAATGGCGCGAGCAGAGCCCGGACGAAGTCGAAGCGGCGATCCTGCGCCACGTCTGCGCCTCCAACCTACCCGCGCCATCGGTTGTGCTGCAGAGTGGACGCGGCTCTGCCCTGATCTGGCTCATCGACGAAATGCCACCCCAAGCTTTGCCTCGCTGGCAATCGACGATGCGCGCACTCGGGGATGTGTTCGCAAGGTTCGGTGTCGATCGCTCGAGCCAAGAAGCGGCGCGCATCTTTCGGCTCCCGGGCAGTATCAATGAGAAGTCGGGACGGCGGGTGCGCGTCTCCGGCGGAAGCGCAGGAAGGCACGACTTCGATGCCCTCTCCGACGAGATCTTCCAAGCTGCAGGCCTGCTTACCCGCGTTGAGCTGCAAGTGCTTCTTGCAGAAAAACGCGCGAAGCGACGCTCGAACGTAAATCCACGCGAGATGCCTTTCGGCCTCCCCCCGGCGGCACGCTTTCGTCAGATCCGCGATGATCTTGAAGCTATCCGGATGTCGCACGGCGGGCGGCTCCCGGAAGGCCTGCGGAACACCTGGCTGCATCTCTACGCGACTTCGCTGACGCATGATCCACGAGAGACGCAGATCGCCCAGAAAATCGAAGCGATGGCTCAGCTCGCGACACCTGATCTGCCAGCGCAAGAAGTCGCGGCGATAATTCGCAGCGCGGAAAAGCAGGCCGCACGAGAGCGTGGAGCGACCCCACTCAAAGATGGCCGCTATCACTATTCTGGAGGGACAATCGCAGAACGTCTCGGAATTTCAGGGGAGGACGCACGCGCCCTCGCCCTGCGCCAGATCATGCCTGCTCAAGAACGAAAGCGCCGCAAGGCAGAGGCTGAACGGAAACGGCGGGCGCAGAATGGGGCGCAAACGCGAGCGGAATATCTCGCACAGAACAGCGCCTCACGCCGCGAGATCTGGAAAGAGTACGGCCTGAGCCGAACCACCTATTACAAGCGCAAGAAGGACGGGACGCTTCCACCTCTTCTCGTTTCGCAAGGTCCGGACAGGTCCGTGCCCGCGACAGGGGGAACCATAGGGCAGGACAACAGCTGGAATTCCGCAGCAGCTCATACCGACCCCAGCCCCGAACCCACACCCCCTACCCCGCCACTCCACGAAAATTCTGAACGCGAAAATTTGGATTTGAACGGCGATTTCCCTCTCTCCTTTCCAACGAAAGGAAAATGCCGATGCCGAAACGCTCCAAGACCTCTGACGTCGACCACGCCTCAACCCTCCTCAGTGCCGCCGACCTGCTTCGCCGCTGGCAAGCAGGGAGCGATGCGACGCTCTGGCGCGCCGAAAAAGACGGCCTTCTGATCCCGGTCCGCGAGGGCCGGCGCAGGGGCTATTCGTGGGAGACGATCTGGGCCTTCGAGGGCGGGCAGCCGCCAAGGGTAATGGAAGCAGCTTATCGAAAACGATTGCTGACTCCTGAACAGGCGGCAATGCGCGTGCCCTACCGACCGTCGACGCTCATCACCAAGGCGCGAGAGGGCACCCTGCCCTGCCGCAGGATCGGCACACGCGTCCGTTTCGTCGCCGATGAGATCGATCGCTGGCTGTGCTCATGGCTGTGATCGCCGCCACTGCGCCTGAACGGGAGAACCGCCATTTGAACGGGTTTTCTACCCCTTTGAACCAAACACCCCCCGAACTTCATGGGCCAAATCTGCGTGAGCGTCTCATTCATCTTGGTCCGAATGAACGCGCCACTCAGCAGACGAAATCTTACCAGCAAGGATGAAATAATGACTCTCAACGATATCTACCTCGCCCTGCCCAATCTCTATTCCGAGTCCTCCGCAAGGGCTTACGGCGCAGCGTTTCGCCGCGTCGAGAAGATGACCGGCCGGACCCTCAAACAGATCCCTGCGGATGACGTCGCCTGGACCGAGATTGCCCGCCATATCGTCTGGGCCGGGGAGTTTCGGGCCGCGACGCCGAAGGCGGCGGAGCGCGCGTTTCATACCTGGTCGGGAAAAATCAGCGCCGCGATCCGGAAAGCGCAGGAGGCGACTGCAGAGGCGTCTGTCGCTCCCGATGCGCGCCTCGCATGGGACCAGTTGATCAATTACGCCAAGCGAGTGCAGAACCGTCCGGGGCCCGATGGGAAAAAACTGCTGCCCGGAATGGCAGATGTATCGCTCGCAAATCTGCGGGCGCGCCTCGGGCATGTTTTTCCCGCAGAACTCGATAACGGTGCGGCCGCCGAAGCGCTCTCGTGTATTCCCGCAGACAAGACCGCGTCCTTCCGTCGCTCGATCAAGCTCCTCGACAAGATGATCTCCCAAAGGGACCGGCATTACGAGATCGCCGCCCTGCTCCCGACATCGCCGGTGGGGTCCCTTCCGGGACTGCGGGACGCTCCGCTCGACTGGACGGCACTCCCCGCATCTCTGGTCGCTTCCTGCGAAACGGCGATCGAGCGGGCTATCAATGGGGAGCGGCCGCAGCGCGATCGTTTCGGGGGCAAACTCGGCGAAGACCCGCTGCCGCGACGGAGCAAGAACAAGCGCAAGATCCGCAACCCTGAGCTTAGACGCAAAAACCACCGCCAGGCTCTGTCCTGGCTGATCCGGCACACATGGTCGGACCGCACCCCACCCCCTGACGTTACTCAGCTTGAAGACCTTCTGACCTCCAAGCATGTCAAAATGGCGACCGCAAAATACGCGGAGAGAACGAAGCAAAGCAAAACCCTCAAGACGGCCAAGGAGACGTCTTCGACGCACTCATGGCTCGCGACCCTCGATACGCTCGCGAAGCGTAATGACCTCGGTGACGACGTGCTCGATGCGATCGCTGATTTGCGGTTCTCCGACACCGTCCACAGTGACTACGCAAACGAGATGGCGGCAGAACGTGCGGCATTCCTAATGCTCTTGGATCACAACCCCGAAGTGGTTCGAGCCATTTTAACCGGTCCGCGCGTTCTGGCGCGCGAGGCACGGCGCGGGCTTGATGGGTGGGACAAACTGGGGGCACACGCCCAGACCGAGGCGCTTCATTTGGCGATGGCCTCGGCAGCGATGGCTCTTCAGCTCTCGCGCCCCCTGCGGACGCGCAACATCCACGAGCTGACAATAAGCGGGCAAGGAGCCGAGCTTTGCCTCCCGCGTCGCAAGGGGTCCTTGGCGATGATCGACATTGCCCGGACGCGTGTGAAAAACAATCGCGACATTTTCCACGAGGTGCCGGCGGTTCAGTGGAAGACGCTCGCGCTCTGGATCGAGGAAGGGCGCGAAAAGTGGTGCGCGGCTCATGGGATAGATCCCGAGCTCAATCCTTACCTCTTCCCGGGTATCAAGAGCGGTGAGGCGATCTCGCGGGGCACATTCAACAAGTTTTGGAATCGGGGCATGTCGCGCATTGGCGTGATCGGCCTCAATCCGCACCTGATGCGGCATGTCGGCGCGACGCTCTATATTGCACAGAACCCCGGCGCCTACGGCGTCGTCGCTGACCTGCTGGGCGACAAGCTCGACACGGTGCAGGCATTTTACGCGCGCGGAGCCGGACGCGAAGCGGCCCGTCTCTTTGCCGAAGTGATCCAGCGCCTCGACCCGACACTCAACCTTTCCTGAGGAGGCCTCATGGCTCATCAAACTTTCTCGCGCGCCGAGCGGGTCGCACGTCTGCTTGCGCGAATGCAGAACGTGCCCCAGCCTGTCGCCCGCGCGGTTGCGGAGGCAGTTGTTGAAGGCACGCTCAAGGGGCGCGGCGCACCCGCCGCGCTCGAGCGTTTCTATGGCGCCCTCGCGGCGGCGGGTCGAACCCCCGAAACAGCAAATCGCGAAGACTTCGAGGCTGCAGCAAGCAGCCGGACGAGCTACCGGACCCTGATCTCGGCCCTTACGCGGTTTGATCGCTCCGTGCCGCTTGCCCCGGCCCGAGACGTAACGAAAAACTGGGATCGCTGGTTGAACTCGACCTACGGCAGCAAACCGAAAAAGCCTCGAGTCTCTACCCGGATCGCGGCGCTGCCCGAGCAATGGCCTGCGCTTTGGCGCGAGGCCCTCCCTCTTCTCGACCGGGTCGTTCGCCGCGGTGAGACTGTCTACAAGCCGCTTCGGGAGAAGTCGCGCGCGTCCGTCGTCGCCGCCATCGGAACCTGCGAGACCGCCCGGACCTGGGCTGCCGCGCACGGCATCGCGCTCGGTGAGACCTTCTGTCCCAATCTCGCCGAGGTGTTCCTCCGTTATCTGCTCGTCGAACGCGGGGTCTCGGCACGCTCCGCCGCAGACTACTTCGAGCGTGTGGAAGGTTTCGCCTATCGCGGCCGGCTCTTCGACCGGGCCGCCGCAGAAGCGTTTGCGGATATCCGCGGCCAGTTGCGGGCAGAAGCGGAGGATCAGCCGGAAGGCAAACGCGCAAAGGTCCAACGTTTTCTGAAGGCGTTCGACCTCGCCGATATCCTGCATGCGGCCGCGCGACTTTCCGAGGCAGCAACGTCTTGTCGAGGGGACAGTGCTCAGGCCGAACGGCTCAGGCGCAAGTCCGTGGTCTTCGCGCTTCTGGTCAACGGGTCGGACCGACAGGGAGACCTGTCACGGTTTCGGATTGGTCGCGAGATCCAACGGCTGCCCGATGGCACCTGGGAAGTCGAGTTTCGCCAAGCGAAGACGCGGCGCCGGAAGGAACTGGGTGCTCTCTGGCCCTTCACGGGCCGCCTTCTCGATGCGCATGTGCTGGCCGATCGTCCGTCGTGGCAGCTCAAGGACCGCATGGCGGAATTGGATGGGATGAACCTGCTCAGTCTTGGGGAGGACGGGTATGGCACCTACCACCCGAGCGCTCTTCTCCAAGAGGAAATCGGAATTTCCGGGCACCTGATCCGGACGCTGGTTACGAACCTGATCCGCACGGAAGAACCGGATGCGGCATGGGCAGCGCAGGCGCTCCTCGGCCACTCAAACCGCTACTCGCAGCGCGCTTATCTCACGGATTTCCGCGTCACGGCATCCGTGCGCGAATGGCAGTCCGCGATGGCGGACCTTGAGAAGAAGGTCGCGTGCTCAACGATATGCGACGAAGCGCTTTAGAGCGCTTCGTCGGCAATTTCGGAAAAGCTAGCCGTCCTTCTCTGCACTTCGAAAACCGCGCGAAGGGAATGTCTTTGGCGCTCTGCGGCGCCTTGACGTCGGAGCGAGACGTCGGGTCGAGGCGTGCCCGACTTTTTCAGAAAAATCGGCTTTGGAATTTCCAGGCCGAGACGATGTCCCTGTCAGGCCGGGCAATGAGGCTTGCCGCACGCAGCTATTCGTTGAATGCCATTCATCAAATGAATCAACGAATGATTACATGAAGACCGAGGTTACATGACTGAAAAAAGCACTGCAGGGCGCAAACCGAACTACACCGATGACGACATCGCCGATGCGATCGCCGATCTGCGTTTCAATGGTCAGGACTTGAACGGGAAAAACGTTTGTGACTGGCTCAAGGTGGCGGGCATCGCGAAGGCCCCGAGCGCGGAAGCTGTCAAAAAGGTCATTCAGCGGGTTCTCGAACGCGAAAAGGAAGCAGAGAAAAGACGGCTGCTCGCCGCTTTGCCTTCCGGGATGGTCGAGGAACTCCAGCCCGGTATGGAGGAGTTGACTTCACATGTTCATATGCTCCTCGCCCGAGCACATCGGGACATGCAAAAGACCACCGAAAGCTCGCTCAATGCGGCGAACGCCTCCATGGAATATCGCGACAAGCGCATCGCCGCGTTGGAGGATGACCTCGAGGGATCGATCAAGAAGACGGAGCAGCTGACCGAGCAGCTCGCGAAAGCGCAGAAACGCATCGATAGCTTGGTCGCGGAGCGCGACAAGCTCAAGAACAAGGTGACGAAGCTTACAGCCGCGAAGGCAACGCTCGAAGATGTCGTGAAAACGTTCAAAGACCCCTAAAGTCCGGCGGGCTTCCCTGCGTAAACTTGCCCCACCGGCGGTCATTTTGCTGCAATCACCCGACTCCGGGGAGAGGGCTTCAGCCTTTGATTTCGTCGATCAATGCAACATTCTCCTTGAACAACGATCTCGAATATGAAACTGAATTCTATTCACCATTTGTTCTGGTTCTCACACAACCAACCAGCTGACATTGTGCGGAAATGACCAACGAACCTGACGCGCCCCTGAGCTATATCCCTCGTGACGCCAAGGCGAACGGTGCTTACTACACGCCGAACGCAGTGGTGCGTTCCTTGGTGTCTTGGGCGGTGCGAGATGAGACCGACGTGATGCTCGATCCATCCTGCGGAGACGGCCGGTTTCTCATGGGACACGTCAATTCTGTCGGCGTTGAACAAGACCCCCGGTCAGCAGCTGTAGCCAAGATGAAGGCACCCGGTGCGTTGATTCATGAGGGTGATTTTTTCCGATGGGCATCGCATACCGAAGCGCGCTTCGAGTGTGCAGCGGGAAATCCACCATTCATTCGTTATCAGCGGTTCAAAGGGGAGGTCCGCAAAGCTGCGATCGCGCTGTGCGCCCAACAGGGTGCCAGTTTTACTGGGCTCGCGTCTTCCTGGGCTCCGTTTCTGGTTGCCGCAGGCAGTTTGGTTAAGCAGGGCGGCAGAATGGCCTTTGTGGTGCCAGCCGAAATTGGGCACGCCCCCTATGCCGCTCCCCTAATTGAATGGCTATGCGCTCGCTTTCGGCATGTCCAAGTAATCGCGGTGCGCGAAAAACTGTTTCCAGACCTCTCGGAAGATTGCTGGCTGCTCTACGCCGAAGGAGCAGGGGAACAGACCACTCAGATAACGCTGACCGTCATGGAGCAGTTCAGCGCTTGCAATGCACCACCACCCGCGACCGTGCAGGTTCCCCTAGCGGAGTGGAGGACGACTTGGAATCGTCGTCTCCGTCCGTTCCTGATCTCTGCTGAAGCTCGCGCACTCTACAGTGACCTTACTGCGGCCCCAACGACACGCCGACTTGGCGACATGGGAACGGTGGGGATCGGATATGTAAGCGGCGCAAATGACTTTTTTCACCTGCGCCCTTCTGAGGCGAAATCCTGGGGAATTCCGAACTCGCTGCTCCAACCAGTCATTCGCAATGGCCGCATGCTTCCCGCCGACGTGTTAACGCGCGCATCGTTTCGCCAGCTTCTTGCCGAGGATGCGCCGGTTCAGTTGCTGCGTCTAAAACGGGGGCAGAATGTCCCGGCAGCTGTCAGGAGATATTTAGATAGTTCTGAAGGCGAGATAGCCAGGACCGCTTATAAATGTCGAGTGCGGGAGCCTTGGTATGCAGTTCCGGACGTGAAGATACCGAATTTCTTCCTCAGCTACATGTCAGGTCGCTCAGTAAATCTCGTGCGCAACGACGCGAAGGCGAGTTGTCCAAATACACTACATTGCTTGACGCTAAAGGATCAGAAAGACACCGCGACTGTCGAAGCGGTGCGGGCGACGCCGTTTTTCCAACTCTCATGCGAGCTTGAAGGCCATCCGCTTGGCGGCGGCATGCTGAAACTCGAGCCTCGCGAAGCTGCCCGCATTGCCATTCCGGATCCCAGGCGCCTTGCGGAAATCGGCGAAGCCGCCGCGCGAGACGTTATCGAAAACTTGCAGCGCTGGCGGCACTATTCACCCGAACCTCTTAACTAAAAGAACCTGTAATGGCAGCAAGTAAATCCCTGAAAGCGCAGGCGTGGCCGCTTTTCGATCACATCGTGGCTAAGGCTGTAACTAAGGACGATTACTATCGTCCTTGGGTGCGACTTCCAGACGGAAAACGCCGCTTCGCTCCAGACTACGAGGTGTTAAAAACCTTGCTCGGCGTGCCGCTATACTTAAATGCTCCAACTCAGTCCGGGATCCCGGCGCTCGCCTTGGATGTCTGGCTCAGCTACGAACTTCGCCGTGCAGGCTTTGCGTCCGACCATGTCTGGCCCCGACCGACGCACCCGCGCATCCTGCCACTTTCGGTCGCGAAACTGCTAGACACCCTTCCGACGCAGGAACGCTCTAAACTCGAAAGCCGTCTTGCAAAGAAAGGCGCCATACCCGGCGTTACCTCCGCTAGCGCCTCTATCCTTGGCAAGAATTACCTAAAACAAGTCGACGTTATCATGACGGATTGGGCCACTGGCCCGGAACTTCTGGTTTCCACAAAGCGGATGGATTCGTCATTCGGAAAGAATGCCCCAAACAGGATCGAGGAATCCTACGGTGACGCCAAAAACCTTCGGCTTCGGCACCCAATAGCCGCTCTCGGCTTTCTGTTCGGCTTGCGCTCTACGATCCTAACTCAGGAACCGGACACGGCCGCGTGGCTGTTCGACCAAATTTCCAAGCTCGGCAGGGAGGACGACGCCTACCATTCGACCTGCGTTATATTGATCGACTACGCCGACGATGTCGCCTCCAACGACAATCGTCCTGAGGCTGACGATCAGATCGAAATGCCCGGGCCATCCGAGAAAGATGACGTGCTCCCCGCACCCGAAGGCTCCATAGGGGCAGCAGAAGTTGCCCGTCTTCCACGTGTGGAAATTCTGTCGGACCAAGTTCCCGAAGGACTCGATGCCGCAAGCTTCCTCACAAAACTTGTGACGCATGTGCTGAGCAACACCCCCGTGAACATGCACACTGTAGCAAGACAAATTCTCGCAACCGTCTGAAGCACTCACTCCAGTGAATACTAATCTCTGATAGTGCAAAGTTTAGTGCACCAGCTCTGAACGCACAGTCTCGCGCTAAGGCGTTGGGCCCCTTCCGGGGACAGTGCCGGGCCCGAGCTTCGATGAGAATATCGACAGGTCTGCAGCCGCTTGCTGACCATACTTTTCCCAAAGGGCGGCAAGCGGCCTGACGGCGCCGCAGCATGGCAGCTGCGGCAAGACCAACATAGCGGCCGCTTAAACAAAATGCAGCTAATAGGCCTGTAGTGACCTGCCACGGGATTTTTCCTCCACCATCGATTAGAGTCCGACCCAACTTTGATCTGATCCCCGGAAACTGGACCGTTTGAAGCTGGAGTTTTCCGCTACGCTTCCTTGGCTGGAAGAGGAGTGGAGTCGCATGAAGGCGAGCAAATTTTCGGACGCGCAGAAAGCGTTCATTTTGAAGCAAGGCGAGGAAGGCACGCCGGTCGCGGAGATCTGTCGGAAGGCAGGGATCAGCCAGGCGACCTACTTCAGTTGGAAGAAGAAATACGCGGGCCTTCTGCCTGACGAGATGCGACGACTGAAGCAGCTCGAGGATGAGAACGCCAGGTTGAAGAAGATCGTCGCGGACCTGACGCTGGATCGGGAGATGTTGCAAGACGTCATCCGCCGAAAGCTCTGAAGCCTGATCGCAAGCGCGAACTGGTTCGCGGGATGTGTAGCGATTGGGCGGTCTCGATCCGAAAGGCCTGTGGGGCTATGGGGTTCGACCGTTCGACGTTCCACTACAAGTCTCGCCGCGCCGATCAGGCTGCTGTCGCCAAGCGGATCCGGGAGATCTGTGAAACGCGCGTGCGGTATGGCTACCGGCGCGTTCACGTCCTGCTCGAACGTGAGGGCTGGAACATCAACATCAAGAAAGTCTATCGGATTTACAGGGAGTTGGGATTGCAACTCAGGAACAAGACGCCGAAGCGCCGTGTGAAGGCCAAGCTGCGTGACGACCGCGCCGAGGCGGTCGGCCCGAACGACGTCTGGGCAATGGACTTTGTTCACGATCAGCTTGCGACAGGCAAGAAGCTGAGGGTTCTGACAGTCATCGACACCTTCTCACGCTACGTGCCAGTGCTCGATGTCCGGTTCAGCTACCGCGGCGAGGATGTGGTCGCAACGCTGGACCGGGTGTGCCGACAGACAGGCTATCCGAAGACTATCCGAGTCGATCAGGGCACCGAGTTCGTGTCTCGCGACATGGACCTCTGGGCCTATCAGCGTGGCGTGACCCTCGACTTCTCGCGCCCCGGCAAGCCGACCGACAATGCATTCATCGAAGCGTTCAACGGCCGGTTCCGGACCGAGTGCTTGAACCAGCATTGGTTCCTCACCCTTGCGGATGCGACCGAAAAGTTGGAGGCTTGGCGTAGATACTACAATGAGGAACGGCCACACGGCGCGATCGGGAACAAGGCTCCGATCACGCTGACGAAATCAGGGGGCGTCACCAGCCCGCCACCCTGAGCAAAGCCGGGAAACTCTGCCTAAGGGCGGTAGAGCTCTGGGGTGCGGATCAACACCAACCGGGCTCCGGTCGCGGCTGGATGAAAGTTCAGTGGCAGGTCAGTGATACTGCAGCATTGATTGCCTTTGGTTTTGTATCAGGAAGCCGAAGAAGCAGAGCGTTGTCTCGCGCCTCCGGTGTGGAGCCTTGCGAACCCGATGGACTCGCAAGGCTTCGTCATCAAGCGCGCGTCACGGCCGCAGCCCGCACGAGTTCGGCGATTTCCTCGCGGCGATTGGCGATAATACCCGCCAGCAAGTGCTCTCCCACGATAGGCAGGCCCATTTCGTCCTGGATGCGTTCGGCGTGCACAGAGACATTTTCGCCAGTGATGGTGATCTCCGCGACGACCTGCACGCGCGTAGCGGCAAGCTCAAACACGAGCTCCGCTTCGAGGAAGAGCAGATCCTCGGTATGAGCGTAGAGTTCGAAATTCCGCACCGAGAGAGTTGCAGTCTTCAGTTCAGAGACCTTGGTTTTGCTTTGCATGATATTTTGTCCTGTTTTGATAAAGTGAGAGGTGCGCACGGCCGGCGTCCTAGCGGGCCGCGCGAGGCGGGGCGAGGTTTCCGGAGTGGTTTGACTCGAATTTTGCGGGGGAACATCGGGCGACGCTTTCTCGCTGATGGACCGCAGCTTGGGCTCCGAGCGCTGCGCTTCGCACCGCGCTTGGCAACTTGCCTTATTCTCGACACCCTTCGGGCGATCCTCGCGAAACGCGTTCTTGGTGTCGCGGTCACTGCCATCGAGCAAACTGCTCGCAGTCTGCCCTTTCGCGGCGAGCAGCGCCTCATAGAGGGCGACAACATCACTCTTCGCGACCGAGTAATGCGCGACGGAATCTTCGCGCACCTCGCTGAAATCCAGCTGCGCGAAGCGGTCGCGCAGACGTTCCGCACTGACGCCCTCGGCTGCTTTCACAAAGAGATGCGAGTTCGGTGCGCGATGCGCGAGGTCATCAAAAATCCGGCCCGCGACGCCGCCCACGCGACGGATGGCGAACTCTGCCTCGGCGGCATCGCAGAAGACGAAATCCGGATGGTTGATACGAACCGGAGCCTCGACACGCGCATGGTCGCGGCGCTCCCAGATCTGAAACACCGTGCGAACGGAGGCGGGTTTGCCTTCGTAGAAGAAAGCCCCGCTCGGCAGCAGAACTTCATCCACGAGATGAAACATCGCGTCGAGCCTACGCCGAACCGAAGATTTCCGCACAGAGCGCGGCAGGATCATCGCGATAACCTGCGCGTGCTCCGCCGCCCGGTTGAAAAAAGCGATCGCTTTGTCCGCGTTGCACCCGAAGGGCGGATTGCCGACGACCACGTGACGCTGAAACCCGCTCGGCGGCGTCCAGTCGAGATAGTCTGCGTAGGTGATGCCATCCGCGGCGGGAACGAGGTCGAGCCCGATACTGGCCTTCGGCATCAGATCGAGAAACGCACCGGAGCCCGCAGACGGCTCGATCCAGAGATCGCCGGCTTGCACCGGATAGAGGTCCACGAGCCGGCCGTAACAGGCTTTGGCAATCTCGGGCCGCGTGAAGAACTGATCGAGCGCGGAAGAGACGCAGGTCGATTGAGCGGGGACGTGAATAGTCATGAGGACTTCTCCTGGTTGATGTGAAGGGGAAGTCGGGCGGTCCCGGGAAAACAAAAATCGAAAGATGAAAAAAATTCGAAAAAATTTTCATCGACGCCTTTCATCGATCAAATCGGCCCCCGGAACGAGGAACGTGGGGCGAAGACTGGCGATGAGAAACGGATGTGCAGAATGGCGGCGCATTGGCTTGAACGCGCCCTGCGCGGGGGCACCTAGCCAAGGTTCTGGCGGGCCAAAACCGGCCGTGCTGATCGGCCCGCCTCCGCGCCGTGCCGTATGGGACCATGACTGCGGCGACCCACGAACAGGCAGCAAAGTCAGAGAGTAATAGAGAGGCAGCCTGCGATTGGCTTTTCTGTCGCGCGCTCGATGTGACGCGCGACAGAAAAGCCAATCCCGGCCTCCGAATTTCGTGCGTCATTCCGACTCTAAGGACTGACACATGCTTGAGACCCCTTCGACACACCCCGCCAAACCGCCGCGCCCGAAACCTTGGTCCGACACGATTAAGGCCGGTGACATCATCTCCTATCGCTTCCCGCTACGAGAGGGGGTGACAGAGGAGCGCCCAAAGCCGCGCCCGTGCCTCGTGCTTGCGGTCTCCCATCACAACGGTCAGCGCTGGCTCTGCATCGCCTACGGAACGTCAAGCCGCAAAAAAGCGCGCAACCCGCTCGGGATCGAGCTGTCGCTCACCGCCGCGATGGCCTGCGGCCTCGACCGTGCGACCGGTTTTCTTGGCGCGCGCACGCGCGTGATCCGAACCAACGACCCCGCGCTCTGCGTTTGCCCGGACCTGCGCACCCCGGTGCTTGGCGCTTTGACTGGACGTCCGTTCGAGCGGATGCTCGTGGTGCAAAAACGTCTGCTCGCCCAGCATACGGCCGCTGAAAAATGCCCCGTTTGAGGAACAAACACCTCTAAGCCCCTGCCCCGTCGATGGCGCTCTCGAAGCGAAGCGCCATCACGGCTCCAGCGGCTCACTTCAGAAAATCAAAACAGACCTTGGGCCATCTCCGAGGTCTCGCGCTTCACCCCACCTCACCTCAATCGAAATGGCTCCTTGGAGAGCCGTTCTTGAAGCCCCCGGAAAATCCGTCGGGCACGACAGAAGGATCTGTCCCATGCACCATCACCACATTCCCGTTGCACGCATCTTGATGTCCGAGTTCCTCACCGAAAATCGTGAAGCGCTTCGCGACGCCGCCACGCGCCTCGGCGGTCCCCAGGCCGCGCATCGCGTGGCCGCTCTTACGCGCGATCTGGCGCAGCCTACCCCGATTTCCCGGACGCTGTGGCGGCAGCTCCAGTGGGTCTCGGACCTGCTTACGCTCGAGCTCGTGGACGATTTCGACAGCTTCGAGGCGGGATACTTCGCCGACCTCGACCCCGACGACCCCGTTGTCGAAGAAATCTGCCTCCTCACTGACCAATATACCGACCGCCTCGCGGATCTGCAGGCGGAAGAGCGCGCCGACACATCCCAACGTCAGCAAGCGGCCTGACCGCCCTTCGCGCCGCCCCCACCAGTTGGCGGCGCGACCTTGAACGATCTGCGCTCCAGCAGATCGAAACAGGAGTCTCTCATGACCATTACACAAATCCAGCCCAACATCGAAATCACCGCCCGTGCGGCGATCGAGGCGGCGCGCGCCCTCCAGACTGCTCTTGAAGAGAGTCCCCTCGACCTACAGCAGGACGCACCGCGCATCCGCGCCCTGCTTGAGGCGCTTCGCACAGGCGAGCTTTATCACGATGGCGATGAGGCCACTCTGGACCTGCTGCAAACCCGGGTGCTCGACACGCTTGCGAGCCGCGTTCCGGGCTACCGCGAGATCGCGCTGAACTCCGACACCGACGACTACGCCTTCCTCGACCCGGAGCTCGAGGCGATCCGGCGACTCTGGGAGCAGCTGCGCCGCGTCCGCAATCTTCGTCAAACGGCGCTCGATCAGCTGGCCGCAGAGCGTCAGGTGAATGCGCTTCGGCGTAGGTCGCTTGCCACCAATACCTAAAGGAAAGAGCGCCAGGCCGGGAGTTTCCGGCCTGGCGCTTCTTTGTCGTCCAGGAAATTTCAAATTTCTGCAGATTTTTCCTTCCGCATCCTCCGACCAGGCCCACCTCACATCCGGATGCGGCGAAAAGAGTTCGCTACGCGCGCCGCACCTTTCGTCCCACCCAAGGTGGCGTCACCTGCCGCCACCAAAAAAAAAGAGGTCAAACCATTCTCAAAATCTTCTCGAAAACGATTTTCGGCGATATCTCTTCCCTCAGCGCAGGGTATTTCCCGAGCGCCATCACCACCCGAACCACACCGCGCGGCGCGTTGTTTAACGCACCGAACCTACAGCGAGAAACTCATGAGCTAATAGCCCCCTGCCCGAGCGCCCAAGACCGCCTTCGTCGTAACTTCACGAATCGACCTTCGAACATCACAAACTCCTTCAGACAAAAGCTGGAGAGCGTGTTTCGCTTGACTTCCAAATCACTGATTTACCACGTCATCGTCCTGTTTTAGCCAGCCCCTGGCTGCAGATAATAGGGAGGTCAAACCAGATATTTTTTTGTGGCCAATCGAAAACGCAACCGGTAGCCAATGCAAATATCAACAGAACCGCAACCTCTTCGTCCCGACATTGATCCTCCCAAACTGAAAGGTAAACTAAAAATGAACTAGCCTCACAAACCGTCTTTGATCGCCGGAAAACCAGACTCGCGTTCGAAGAAACGACCGTTTTAGTCTTGTGCCGGTATGGTTTCAAATGAAAGATCTTCTCACTTCAACGTAATATCTTCGTTTTGGAGACAGAGCTTCTTATAGCCATATCCTAACGCACGGCGCCTCCCCCTTTCCCCTAGCCTTACAATATTGGCAGATATTCAAAAATCTGCCGCTGAGTTTCGCAATCTGCGCGGAGCCAGATCAATACAGCTTGTCCAAATCTACCCCCAGCGAGAAAATTCTCGAAATCAACACCCAATATTATCTGGAGAAACACCATGGGTCTTACCGTTCACGCTTTTAGCAACCTTCGCCGCGTCGACGCCTTCGCCTACGGCGATAAGGCGATCGAAATGGGCACCGGCAAATCAATCGATGCTTTTGTTCCCGCGATCGACCCTGATTTCGCACATTATGCTTTGGATCTCGAACACGACAAATTCTACAAATTCGAAAAACATTACCACTTCGAAGCCGGCTCCTATTGCTACAACAACGACTTTTTGAGGGAGCTTGCAAAGCTGGCGATCGCGAAGAAGGAATTCGAATACGGCATCAACGACGAGAAGTCGGATGCCAGCTCTCAATATTTTGAATCGTGCCACATTCGGCCTCTGTGGCCATTTTCTCAACTCATCGAGCTCGCGGCCTGCAGCGGCACGTTGGGGGTGAGCACGGCCAAGAAGCTCGCGAGGGATTTTGAAACGCACGCGAAGCTCGCGCAAGAGCATCCCAATGAGACTTTCCGTCGCGACTATTCAAACTGGCAAACCGCCCTTGAAGTCGCGTCGGACAGGGGCGGCATCGCATTCAGGTTGATCATCGCAAAACAGGTTCCGGGGAAACGCACTCCGTTTCCTCGGTAGCATCACTCTGACGTCATCCGAATTTACGAGAACCTAACGCGCTATCGCAAAGCCTGCTGAAAATTCAATCGGCAGGCAACACCTCCGCCCACGCCCCGCGAGGGTCGGACGCGTTCCCGCATGGGCGCTCGCAAGTCGCCCCAGTCTTCAACTCTGAGACCGACAGGTCCCGCGCAAGTCGGATCATCGGCGCTCCTTCCTCTTCCCCCTCCGCACCAACACTGAAAAGGAACTTACGCATGTCTTCATTTGAAGCTTTCGACGACACCGACCTTCTCGCGGTTTTTGATCTCTTGAAACTTTTCGACGCCCCGATTTTGCGGGTCCTGTCCCGGACATGCAGCGGGGGGATCACCTTCCGCTTTTCCGACCGCGCGGGCTCCTATCTCGACCTCAGGGTTCGCGCCCCTTCCAGGAAGGCCAAGCACCCGAAGCTCAGCCCACTGGTCATCAAGGCCTACTGTGCCAACGCCGACGTCTATCTGCAGCTGAGCTTCCGTGAAAAAGCGGATAGCGAGAAGGTCGCAGCTTTGATGGGCCTCGTCGATGAGCATCGCCCTGCCCTTGAGGAGGAGTTGCGGCTCTCGGCCCAATGCAAGGCTCCGATGCAGAGGTCTCGTCCGGCGCCTTCACCGGTCGCGAATAGCTACGCCTGATCGGCTCCCGCGCGGCTGCCTGAAACGCGTTTTGCGACGACGTTAGCGCGGGGCTCTCCATCGGCAATCGAAGCGTTCATGATGGCAGGGTCGCACTGAGGTCCTGTGGTTCACCCTATCGAGCCGGACCCCGGCCGCACCGGCGTGAAGACAAATTCGCGATACTGCAGGCGCGCAAGCACCGCGTCTGCTCCTCTCTCCAAAAGCCCCTCGTAAGAGAGGTCAAACCAAGTCCAAAGCGTGGCCAAAACGGGATCGTGCGGCTAGCCATCTCCGGAACACGTTTAGCGCGGCTGCCCCTCCCACACGCAACCGCCGCAAAAAAGGAAACTGATCATGAGTTCACATTACGGCAATAAATGCTTGCTCATCACCGAAGCCGACCTCGATCTGGGTGAGGCCGTCAGTGTGGCGGACCTTGAAATCCACCTTTACGACTATGTCGAGATGCAGTTCGGCGAGTCTGATCACCCAGCCCTGGAAATCATCGGTGCGTGTTCGCAGCGCGAGAACCAGACCTTGTGCGCGGATCACAGCGACGCCACGCCCAAGTGGCTCCACAAAGAGCTGAACTGGGACCAAACTCTGGTAAGGATTACCGCCGAACGTCTTTCGCTGGACGAAGCCACTGCCAGTAAAATCTGCAGCGATCCCGAATCCGCCGGACCGATCCTGAAAAAAATGATGTTCGACGACCTGCGCGACGAAAACTATGGCGCACTTAGCAGGCGCGCCGACGCCCTGTCGTCGCTGAATTCCGGGACGGCGCCAGGGTTTCTTGGGTGGAATAGCTTTGTCAAAGAAGAAGTCGATCAGGCAATCGACCTCCGCGAAACCCGCGACCCCGGCGACCACGGCCTGCTCGTCGAGATCGCCTACCACTGGCGCTAGGCCTAAGCTTAAACGCTGCAAGAGACGCGCCCACTAGCGCCGATTAGGTCTCCCCGTCCCCAATATTCGAACTTGAACCGAACCCCTTCTGACCTGCGGTCACGCCCACGAAACTGGCCGAAAAAAATCTTCTGTTTCGATTTCCGTCCGCTCCCGCGCGATCCCATATCCCTTCTGAGGCGCACGGAGACACTGTCGCCAATCGGACCAGCTCTTCAAAGGAACACCATGTGCTCCCCTTTGCCACGCCCGATCCGTCGATCCCGTCTCAAACACCTTGGGACTCCGATTAACCGCGCCTCGGCTTCCAGAAACTCGCTTCGATATCGAGCGCAATGCATTCCCCGGAAGTTCCACATCCGCGGAAACGCCACCACCCACATCAACCCTACCAAACGAATGGAAAAACTGCACATGACAAAGACCATCATCAACGGCAAAATCTTCGACACCGCGACCGCTACCGAGATCGGCTGTATCGGCTCGACCGGGGGACTATCGGTCTCCGATTTCTGGTTCTGGGAGGCAACGCTCTACCGCAGCCCGAAAGGGAACTACTTCATGGAGGGCGAAGGCGGAGCGCGATCGCCCTTTGCCCAGCCGTATAACACAAATGGTTGGATCGGTTCGGCTGGGATCGTCGCACTCTCGCCCGAAGACGCTCTGGCCTACGCGGAGAAGTCGCTTTCCAGCGACACCCTTCTCGAGCACTTCGCGGATCACCTGACCGAAGGCTGAAGCGACGCCCCAACGCGATCAACCGCTTCGCGACGGAGACCAAGCGCCAGCTCGACGCTCTCGGCCGTCGCCTTGCCGAAACGCGCTATCTGGGGGGCGACGACTACACCATCGCCGATACCGCGGTCTTCCGGTGGTATGGCGGGCTCGTGAAGGATGGCTCTATGACGCGGCCGAGTTCCTCTCGGTGCACGAATACAAGAACGTGCTGCGTTGGGCCGATACGGTTCTCGAACGGCCCGAAGAATTTAAGAGTCCGGGCCGCGGAAAATCCCGCTCAACCCGTCTCCGGTCAACGGAGGCCATCGCCAGCCTGAATGAGTTTCTCCTGCATGTGCAGGAATGACCCGAACTCAGCGACTATCCTCGTCGTAAGGCATGGCGCGTCCCCCGCATGTGCGGGGAAAAGGCACACCCGGACCGCAAGGTTCGGGTGTCCGTGCTTTGGCGCAACCAACCCGGCGTCTTCACAAAGTCCGGAAACTCCGACGTCGGCGGTCCAAAAACGTAGGCAGAGCAGGTCAGACCAATCCCGTGAATTGCGCTCTCAAGCTTAGGGCTCCCTTATCGAAACGTCGCGACACGAATGTTGTTGGTGCTGCCGACCTTGCCAAAAGGTGACCCCGACAGGACAACCATCGTATCTCCGGTCGCCGGGGACAAAAGGCGTGCGCATTCGTCCTTCGCGGTGGCGACCATCGAGTTGTAGTCGCTGATCGAAGGTTCCTGCATAGACCGCATGCCCCAAACCAGCGCCATCCGGCGCGATACGCGCTCATCGCGGGTCATGAGGATCAGCGGCAATTTGGGGCGCCGGGCGGCAATGCGGACGCCGGTTGCGCCGCTTACGGAATACGCCAAGATGCATTTTGACTGAAGCGAACAAGCTAGTGTTGCCTCTGTATCGGCGATCATGTCCGCGGGGGTGGGAGCTGGCTCGCGGCTGGCGGCAATAGATTTGGCGTAGAATGAGTGCGCCTCTGTGCTTCGGATGACGCGATCCATCACCTCAACAGCCTCGGCAGGAAACGCTGGCTCATTCCGGGTTCTGGGACACAACTGCAACGGCTGCCGAGAAATGTCTCGGTAGCCGTTTGATTTTATGAACATATTTTTACACGCCGTTTACACGAGCAGCGGGAGAATTGTCCCGACGCAACAGTAAGCAGAAAAATCGTTTTGGGATTTCGTTGGCAGGAAAAATGGCCAACATCTCGTTCGGTCCTGGAGGCCTTCTTGACAGATCAATACCGAAAGATCGGAGGCCGAATGGTCAAGAAGCTTCAACAGCTGAACCTACCGGAAGTCTATCCTGCCGTGTTGGCAGATTTCAACCTCAATACATGCGGCGACCCAGACTGCGGCAACTTCGGTGTTGCACCGGACTTCACGATCCCGGTGTTCAAAGGAAAAAACGCTGCACAGCGCCAGCAGGCGGCCGCGGCGAGCATTCCGGCCCTGACGACCGGGCTCGGCTCCTACACCATGTCGAGCGACGATCATCATCCCCGTATTTCGGAGGTCTTCGAATACGACGGTGATCCGGTCGGTTGGGACGACGGCCGATCCATGGAGTGCGGTCATCAGCGCGGAAACGGCGTCTGCGACATCAGCTTCACGATCCTGTCGAACGAGCACTTCCTGGAAGAGTATTATCGACTGCTCTTCGCAGGCGGCAGCCTCATGGGTCCGGTATGCGGCGCATGCGGCGCGCGGTATCTCGCGAACCCCGACGAGTTCATCTTCAACGGCACCCACGGGAAACTGGCGGCTGGTGGCAATCGCCGAAGAGCGAAGCCCTCAGGGTTCCGGATCATCCACCGCCCCTGCAAAGGTAAACGTGGCGCGCGGATCTCGGTATCGCTGGATCACCAAGCGCAGAAGCAACTGCGCGACAACGTCCGCATCCTGAGGTGCATCGTCAACGGGGACAGCATCACAACCATGCGCCGTGTGCTGGCCGACCCCGACACCGGAAAACAGATCGGCGTCAGCCGCCTCTACAGTCGAATCTTCTGGTTGGAGAAGACCCTGCTGGCTTTCGAGCAAGCGAAGCTGAGGGAGTGGAAGCAGAAAGAGGATGCGTCGGAACGTTTCAGCCACACGAGGATCGCCCACGATGACGTGACGATCTCTGTCAACTGGGAGAGCCGTCTCGATCGACGGCTCACACCGCTCCAGTTTTCTGTCTCCGCGGATATTCGAAGCGGATATGTTTTCCGGATCGACGCGAACTTCGATCCGAATGTCGATCCCGTCGAGTTCATTGAGGAGCACTACCTCGACGACGCAGGTCAGCCAACCAACCTTCGACAGACCTACACCCAGAAGTCGGGCATCAGCTTCACGGTTCCCAAGATGCACTTCCAGCGGCCCAGTGGGCGGCTGGACGAGGCCATGCTCTTTGCCAGCGCCGAGGGCCGTTGGCGGGTGTTTTCCGAGCGCGTGAACAATGCCTACGAAAAGAGAGTGGATGCCGGCATCGCACTTCCTCCGGAGGTTCAGGACAAACTCAACGAAGCCGAAGACAAACGCTTCCAGTTGGACCAGATCCGGCAGGGATATTTCGGGTTTCACGACACAGACCGGGACTTCCGAGGCAGCTTCAATGGAAGTGTGGTGAAGCCGACCTATACGAAGGCCGCGCACCTCGCGTGCCTGCGGGACATGCTGCCAAAGGGCAAGATCACCCTTGTCGGTGAGCAGGAAGCGACAATGGTCCGTGTCGTGCCGCACGTCTTCAGGGGCATGATCGATGACGACATGTTCGAATGGTTCGTCATCTCTTTCGACAAGGAGGTCTCTGCGCCGAAAAGCAAGGAGCGTATGGCGCGGTTCAGAGAGGCCCTCGAGGGTTACAAAGAGAAGGTCCGCGCGGTTCTCGGCGAGGAAATCTCGGACCGGTATCTCTTGGAACAGTTCTGTGCCGAACGGATGTCTACGGCGTTCACAGAAGCGCGAAACGGGGTGAAAATCCCGTATTCGATCGCGAACTTCCAGTCGCGCCAGTTCCCCCAGATTTGGATACGATCACCGGCCGAGTATTTCGGCGAAACGCGGAAGATCGTCGGATTCCCCCTTCTTCGGAAGAAATATCGCGACCCGCTCAAGAAGCTCGCATTCGATCAAGAGATCAGCGATCCCGACCTGAGGGCCGCGCTGGCGCGACGAGCGCTGAGAGCCACTGTGCAGCCCGTTTCCACCTTTATGGCCTCCTTGCGTCATCGAACGAGTCCAACGAAACGAGCTGGAGGCAAAGGGTCGCGAAACGGACCGGCCTACATCAACGGGGCTGTCTTCAATCCTGCTGTTCTGATGGCATTCCTCAACATCTACAGGGCCCACTACAACTGGTTCGAGCCGCGGCAATACAAGGGCCCCGGCGCGAGCGCCGGCAGCGAGGCACCGGTCGAAGAGGGAATGTCCGCAATTCGCGTTCCCGGGAGCGATGAGACGATCGAGGTGCCCAAGCGCGCTACAACATCGCCGGTGATGCTTACGCCTGCAATGCGGCTGGGCGCAGACTCGGTAAAGGCGAACGGTCGAACGCGGAAGGCGCCTGATCCGAGGCGCGTCCTTTACCGGCCCTGGCTGTATCACGGCACGCCGCTTTGGAAGAAATTCGAGACCCGATAGCTGCGGATTGCCCGATGCGGTGGGGACTCCAGCTCGTTTACGACGCCGTATGTCCTTGCTGAAGGATGTCGATCAGCGGACACTCAGGCGTATCGGAGCCGGTGCAGCACGCAATGGTCTCGTCGAGGACAGCCTCGATCGCCTGAAGATCGCGAATCTTGGCGCGAACCACATCAAGATGGTGGCGCCCCATCTGCTCGACCTCGGCGCAGGTTTGGCTTCCACAATCGACCAGGCCCAGCAGATCGCGGATTTCCCCCATGGTGAAGCCGAGATCCCGGGCCCGCATCACGAAGCTGAGCCGCTCCACATGGGCTGTGCCATAGCGGCGATGGCCCGAAGAGGTGCGCGGCGGATCGGGCATCAGGCCGACGCTCTCGTAGTAGCGGATCGTCTCGAGATTGCAGCCGGTCAGGCGGGCGAGATCGGAGCGCTTCAGCTCGCTCGCGTTGGCGTGATCGTCTGGCACTGGATTTCTCCTTGATCCTGTAGTTGCTACAGACCCTACGTTGTAGCTCGATGAAAGACAACGGGATGAGGCGATGACGTCGGAAGCGATCGAGACCGAGCGAAAGGCTGATGAAAGACCCGACAGGACGGGATGGGCCGCGACCGGCGCCGGGGTGCTCGGCGCGCTGGCAATGACCTCCTGCTGCATCCTGCCTCTTGTTCTGGTGAGCCTTGGCGTTACCGGGGTCTTCATCGGGCAGCTCACCGCGCTCTACGCCTACAAGTGGGTGACCTTTTCCTTCGCGGCAGCGGCGCTCAGCTATGGCTTCTGGAAGGCCTACCGCCCGGTGTCTACCGAGGATTGCGGAGACGGTGCCTGCGCCCGTCCCGTGGATCGCCGTCTGATGCGCGGGCTGCTCTGGGGAGCGCTGGCGGTCGTGCTCCTGGCTCTGGCCTTTCCCTACGCCGCTCCCCTCGTCCTGACATTCTGACACGGAGTTCTCATGAAACGCATCCTGCTTGCTGCGATCCTGCTTGTGGTGCCCGCGGTGGCCCTGGCTGAGGAAGCGCAGACTCGGCTTCACGTCACGGGGCTGACCTGCCCCTCGTGCAGCTACATAGTCGCGACCGCGCTCAAGCGGGTGGACACGGTCGAGATCGCCGAGTTCGTCGAAGGCGACGCCGAGGATGGTATCTATGTTCTGCACTACGACGATTCCGTCACCGACCCCGACGCTCTGATCGCGACCGTCTCCGGCGTCGGATACGGTGCGACTTTGGTCGACGGGAGCGGGTCGTGACCGAACTCGAAACCTCCTCCAAGAAAAATGACCGCCTCCTGAAATACGGGCTGATCGGCACCGTCCTCGTCGCGCTGTGCTGCTTCACCCCGATCCTGGTGATCCTGCTGGGCGCGGTCGGACTTTCGGCCCTGATGGGCTGGCTCGACATCGTGCTTCTGCCCGCGCTCGCGGTGTTCATCGGCATCACCCTCTACGCGCTCTGGCAGCGCCAACGCACCAGATGAAGAGAGACTGACATGAGAGATTGCTGCACTTCCAAGGGCGGCGCCTATGACCTTGCCGTGATCGGCGCGGGCTCCGCCGGATTCTCGGCCGCAATCACCGCTGCCGAGGCCGGGGCCCGGGTCGCCCTGATCGGTGACGGAACCCTTGGTGGCACATGCGTCAACGTGGGCTGCGTGCCCTCCAAAGCTCTGATCCGCGCGGTCGAAGGCCTGCACCACGCGCGCGCGGCCAACCGGTTCAACGGCATCGAGGGGGAGGCCCGCGTGACCGAGTGGGCCGCGACGGTGGCACAGAAGCAGGCGCTGGTGGATGAGCTGCGCGCGGCGAAATACGCCGACGTGCTGCCCCGGCACGAGAATGTAGAATACATTGAGGGCCGCGCCCGTTTCGACGACGACGGCCGACTGACCGTGAACAGCGCCGCCTTTCCGGCGACGAAGATCATCTTAGCGACTGGCTCCCGGCCGCATGTGCCGGCCATTCCAGGCATCGAGGAGGTCGACGCCCTCGACAGCACTTCGGCGCTGGAGATGACCGCGCTACCTTCCTCTCTGCTGGTCCTCGGCGCGGGCTACATCGGCGTGGAACTGGCGCAGCTTTTCGTCCGGGCCGGCGTCGCAGTAACGCTGGTCAGCCGCAGAGGCGTGCTTCCGGAGGCTGAGCCGGAGATCTCCGAGGCGCTGGAGATCTACCTTGCCAGGGAGGGCATCCGCCTCGCGCGCGTCTCCGGCTACGACAGTGTGGCGCGCCACGGCGGTGGCGTGCGTTTGACCGGGAACGAGGGTGAGACCTTCAGCGCCGAGCGCCTGCTGCTCGCCACCGGGAGAATGCCGAACAGCGACGGGCTGAACCTGGGTGCCGCCGGGATCGAAACCGATGCGCCGGGCGGGATCGTCGTCGACCCGCAGATGCGCACCGCCAACCCGAACGTCTGGGCCGCGGGCGATGCCACCGGGCGCGATCAATTCGTCTACATGGCGGCCTACGGCGCCAAGATCGCCGCCCGGAACGCCGTGGCGGACGAGGCGCGCACCTATGACAATGGCACGATGCCCTGGGTGGTCTTTTCCGACCCGCAGGTGGCGGGCGTGGGCCTGAGCGAGGCGCAGGCCTGCGCCGCCGGGCACGAGGTCGTCACCTCGGTTCTGCCGCTCGACGCCGTGCCGCGCGCACTGGCGGCCCGCGATACGCGTGGGCTGATCAAGCTGGTGGCGGAGGCGGGCAGCAAGCGGCTGCTGGGCGCGCAGATCCTCGCCCCTGAGGGCGCCGACAGCATCCAGACCGCCGCGATGGCCCTCAGGGCCGGGTTCACCTACGAGGAGCTTGGTGACACCATCATGCCCTATCTCACGACGGTCGAGGGGCTGAAGCTTGCCGCCCAGACTTTCGAGAAAGACGTCGGTGCACTCAGCTGCTGCGCGGGGTAGCGACCCTCGACCACGACAGGAGACCCAAAATCCCATGCCGACCCTTGCCGCCTATATCGGCGCCGCACTTGCCGAAATCGCCGGTTGCTTCGCCTTCTGGGTCTGGCTCCGGCTGGACAAGCCGATCTGGTGGGTCGGTCCGGGCATGGCTTCGCTCGCGCTGTTTGCCTACCTGCTGACGCTGGCTGACAGCGCCGCCGCCGGACGAGCCTACGCAGCCTATGGCGGCATCTATATCGCGGCCTCGCTGTTCCGGCTCTGGGCGGTCGAAGGCGTCCGGCCGGATCGGTGGGATCTGATCGGCGTCAGCATCTGCCTTCTGGGCGCCGGCATCATTATCGCAGGGCCCCGTGCGCCGGTCTGACCCCACGCAGCCACTACGAAAGAACAAGGAGCAAAGATGACCGACAAGCTCGACCTGATCGTCATCGGTGCCGGCATGGCCGGGATCACCGCCGCAAAGAAATGCAGCAACGCCGGCTGGTCCGTCGCCGTCGTCGACGAACTCCCCTACGGCGGCACCTGCGCGCTCAGGGGATGCGACCCTAAGAAGATGCTGCGCGCCGGAGCCGAGGCAATGGAGGCCGCGCAGCGACTGTCCGGCAAAGGCATCGCGGGCGAGACCCGGATAGATTGGCCGGCCCTGATGAAGCACAAGGAGAGCTTCACCGATCCGGTGCCCCAGAGCATGGAGAGTGGGCTGAAGGAGGCTGGGGTGCGGACGTTCCACGGTCGGACCCGCTTCACCGCCGAGGACAGGATCGAGATCGAGGATCAGGGCGAGATCGCCTTCCGCCACGCACTGATCGCCACGGGGGCCAAGCCACGGCCTCTGGAGTTCCCCGGCGCCGAGAAGCTGATCGACAGCACCGACTTCCTGAACCTCGCCGAATTGCCCCGTCGGATCGTCTTCGTCGGCGGCGGTTACATCTCTTTCGAGTTCGCGCATATCGCGGCACGCGCCGGAGCTCAGGTGACGATCCTCGACCGTGGCGCGCGGCAGCTGAAGATGTTCGATCCCGACTTGGTCGACATGCTGCTTGATCGCAGCCGCTCCGCGGGGATCGAGATCATCGACGAGGCCGCGATCGAGCGTGTCGAGAATGCGGACGGGGCGCACCGAGTGGTCTACCGGAAGGCGGATGGCACCGACACCATGGAGGCCGATCTTGTCGTGCATGGTGCCGGGCGGGTGCCCTCGGTCGACCATCTCGAGCTCGGCGCCGCAGGCATCGCGACCGAGCAAGGCGGCGTGAAAGTCACGCCATGGCTGCAATCGCCGTCGAACTCGCGCATCTTCGCGGCCGGCGACGCCGCCGCCTCGCCCGGCAAGCCGCTGACCCCGGTAGCGGTCTTCGAGGGCAAGATCGCGGCATCGAACATGCTCAAGGACAAGCGGACAGAGCCCGATTACACCGGTGTGCCGAGTGTGGTCTTCACCATCCCCGAACTGGCGCGGGTCGGCATGCTCGAGGAAGAAGCGCGCGCGAGGGGGGACGTCGAGGTGCGCCTCACCGACACTTCTGGCTGGTTCTCGCAGAAGCGTTTGGGTGAAAGCCATGCCGGCGCAAAGGTAATCACCGCTAAGGACGGCAAGATCCTCGGCGCGCACATGTTCGGGCCCGACTACGCCGAACTGATCAACGTCTTCTCACTGGCGATCAAGCTGGGACTGACGGCTGCGCAGGTTAAGGCCATGCCGGCTGCCTACCCGACGGGGGCATCCGACATCGGGTCGATGTTCTGAGCCCTGCGCGTCTTCGCCTGGAGGGTTCGGCGCAGAAAGGCGCGATAAGAATGTTCAGAGCCGGGAAACAGATCGTTTCCCGGCTCTGTGTCCCAAATCCCGGAACGAGCCAAGGAAACGCACCGGTGGCACTTTCTGCTGAGAGCATTACCGCATCTGCGCCGTCGTAGACCGCAGTGGCCACGTCGGATGCCTCTGCCCGCGTTGGTGCGGGTGAGGATGTCATCGATTCAAGCATCTGTGTTGCCACGATCACGGGGCGGCATTCGCGGCGACACAGCGCAATGATTTCTTTCTGTCGAGCAGGCACCTGTTCCGGCGGTATCTCCACCCCGAGGTCGCCGCGGGCGATCATGATCGCGTCCGACTTGCGGACGATGGCTTCGATTTCGTCCAACGCCGACGGTTTCTCGATCTTCGCCACGATCCCGACACTGTCACCGACGATGGCGCGCAGGGCATCGATGTCGCTGGCTTTCTGCACGAAGGAAAGGGCGACCCAGTCAACACCAAGCGATAAGCCGTATTCCAGGTCGCCGCGGTCTTTCTCGGTTAGCACGGGCAGATCCAGAACACAGTCGGGCAGGTTCACGCCCTTGCGGTCGCTGACCTTTCCGCCTTCCAAAACCTCGGCCTCGATCCGGCCCGGGGCCTTCGCAACAACCTTTAACTGGACCCGTCCGTCATCAATGAACAGCCGGTGTCCGGGCGCGATCGCATCGAAGATCTCAGTGTGCGGCAGGGGCATCGCTGTCAAATCGTCCGTGGCGTCCTTAGCCACCAGACCTATCTTTTCACTACGTTCCAGCATCCGCTCGCCACCAGCTATGCGGCCAAGCCGAATCTTGGGGCCCTGCAAGTCCTGGAGGATGCCGATCGGCACCCCAACCTCTCGTTCCAGCGCCCGGATCCCGTCGACCGCCGCGGCGTGGATCGCGTGCTCACCGTGACTGAAGTTCAGTCGAAACGTATCAACACCTTTCGTGAACAAGGTGCGCAGCATGAACGGAGAGCCACTCGCCGGCCCCACTGTGGCAACGATTTTGGCTCGTCTGTCGCGGATCATGATGGAGTCCTTCATCTCAATTTCAGAGCACGAGAACCGCTCTGAAATCATTAACGTTTGTCAGAGTTGGCCCGGTGCGGATCAATGCGTCCAGCCGATCGAAAATACTGTAGCTGTCATGAGCGCCGAGATAGGCCTTGGGATCGAGCCCCACCGCTTGGGTTCGGTCCAGAAAGTCAGGACCGATCAGAGCACCAGCAGCGTCTTCGGTGCCATCGATCCCGTCGGTGTCGGCGGCAAGCGCATGGATCTGCTCAGAACCGTTGAGGGCAAGAGCGAGCGACAGCAGAAATTCGGTGTTCCGGCCACCGCGCCCAGGTTTTGTGTCGCCAATCGATACGGTGGTTTCCCCTCCCGAAAGCAGAACGGCAGGTGCACGCAATGGCGTGCCATGGGTGCGCACCGCTTTGGCTATTCCCGCCATGATGATGCCGAGTTCGCGCGCTTCGCCTTCCAGAGCGTCGCCAAGCAGAATTGGCGAAACGCCCGCGTCGCGGGCAACCTGGGCCGCGGCTTCCAGCGACGTCTGAGGGGTCGCGATGATGCGGAAGTCGGGGACGAAACCGGTTGCTGGTTCAGGATCCGCGAGCAAGATGTCGCGCGCCGCCTGCGGCAGTGAGGGGCCGAGCCGGGTGACAAGATGCGACAGGTTCTCGGTGGCCGAGGGATCGGGAACCGTCGGGCCAGAGGCGATGGCGGCGGGGTCATCTCCTGGCACGTCCGAGATCGCTAGCGACACCAGCCGTGCGGGGGCTGCGGCCGTGGCCAGCCCACCTCCTTTGATCCGCGAAAGGCGGCGGCGGACACGGTTCATGTCCTCAATCGTCAGGCCGGATTTCAACAGCAGACGGTTAACCTCGATCTTCTCGTCCAGCGTAAGGGGGGAAACGGGCAGCGGCATCAGGGCTGAGCCGCCGCCAGAGATCAGTGCCAGCACAAGGTCATCAGGCCCCGCAGCTTGTGCGGCGGCGAGAATTTCTTTTGCGGCGCATTCTCCGGCGGCGTCAGGCACGGGATGGGAGGCTTCCCGGACCTGAATACGTTCGGTCGGCACTCTATGCCCGTACCGTGTGACGACAACTCCCGAAAGGTCGACGTCGGGCCATGCCTGCTCCAGCGCCTTCGCCATTGAGGCGGCGGATTTACCGGCCCCGACCACGATGCATCGCCCCGCGGGTTTCGGGGGCAGATGCCGAGCAAGAACAGTCGCAGGGTCGGCGGCGGCGATCGCCGCGTCCAGCATCTCAAGAAGCAGTTGTTCAGCCGATTGCATCGGCTACCGCCTTGCCACAAGTCACGGTGTCCGCGGACCCGCCAAGGTCAGGGGTGCGCAAGGCAGGCTCGGCCAAGACACGCTCGATGGCGGAAACCACATCCGCTGCGGCCTCGGCATGACCGAGGTGATCGAGCATCATCGCCCCCGCCCAGATCTGGCCGATCGGGTTGGCGATGCCTTGCCCGGCGATATCCGGTGCCGAGCCATGCACCGGTTCGAACAGCGAGGGGAAATCCCGCTCGGGGTTGATGTTGGCCGAAGGCGCAATGCCGATCGTGCCGGTGCAGGCCGGGCCGAGATCGGACAGGATGTCGCCGAACAGGTTCGACGCTACCACCACGTCGAACTTGTCGGGGTTGAGGACGAAATGCGCGGTCAGGATGTCGATGTGATACTTGTCGACGCTCACACCAGGATAGGCCTTGGCCATCTCGGCAACCCGTTCGTCCCAGTAGGGCATCGTGATCGAAATTCCGTTAGATTTCGTGGCGGAGGTCAACTTGGCGCGCGGGCGTTTTGCTGCCAGGTCGAAAGCGTATTTGAGAACCCGATCCACACCTATCCGGCTCATCACCGTTTCCTGCATCACAACCTCGCGCGGCGTGTCCGGGAACATCTTGCCGCCGATCGAGGAATATTCCCCCTCGGTATTCTCGCGCACGATCCACATGTCGATGTCGCCGGGCTTGCGCCCCGCCAATGGGCTGGGCACGCCCGGCATCAGCCGCGCGGGGCGCAGGCTGATATACTGGTCGAACTGGCGGCGGAATTGGATCAGCGAGCCCCAGAGCGAGATATGGTCCGGCACCGTATCTGGCCAGCCGACGGCGCCGAAAAACAGCGCATCATGGCCTCCAATCTGATCCTTCCAGTCGTCGGGCATCATCTGGCCGTGCTTGCGATAGTAGTCGCAGGACGAGAAATCGAAATCGTCAAACCGCATGTCGATGCTGTGCCGCTTGGCGACCGCCTCCATCACGCGCCGCCCCTCGGGGATCACTTCCTTGCCAATTCCGTCGCCGGGGATGACCGCGATGTTCAGATGGTTACTTTCCATGTCTCTGCCTCTCAATCGTTGCGGCCGCGCACGGCCTCAATGACGGCATCGGTGACCATGCGGGTGGTGGCCTTACCGCCCAAGTCGGGCGTGTGCAGGTCCGGGTTCGCGGTGACGGTCTCGACGGCGGACATCAACCTGTCGGCGGCGGGATTCTCACCCAGGTGTTCCAACATCATCGCGGCGGTCCAGAAGGTCGCCACCGGGTTGGCGGTGCCCTTGCCGGTGATGTCGAAAGCCGAGCCGTGGATCGGTTCGAACATGGAGGGCGTTTCGCGCTCGGGGTTGAGGTTCGCCGTGGGCGCGACGCCGATGGAGCCCGAGAGCGCCGCTGCGAGGTCCGAAAGGATGTCAGCGTGCAGGTTGGTGGCAACGATAGTGTCCAGCGACGCTGGGTCCATTGTCATGCGCACGGTCATTGCGTCGACCAGCATCTTATCCCAGGTGACATCGGGGAATTCTTTAGACACTTCGGCGGCGATCTGGTCCCAGAGCACCATGCCGTGCCGCTGGGCATTCGACTTGGTCACCACGGTCAAGAGCTTGCGTGGCCGCGACTGCGCCAACTTGAAGGCAAAGCGCATGATCCGCTCGATCCCCGCGCGGGTAAAGATCGAGACATCCGTCGCCACCTCCAGTGGCAGGCCGGGGTGCGAGCGCCCGCCCTGCCCCGCATATTCGCCTTCCGAGTTTTCGCGGACGATCACCCAGTCGAGCTCACCATCGTTGACGTTTCGCAGGGGGGACTGGATACCGGGCAGTACCCGGGTAGGCCTCACGTTGGCGTATTGGTCGAGCGGCTGGCAAATCGCGAGGCGCAACCCCCAGAGCGTCAAGTGGTCAGGCACATCTGGCGCGCCAACCGCACCGAACAGGATGGCATCGAAGGCGCGCAGTTGGTCGGCGCCATCCGCGGGCATGAATTGCCCGGTGCGCTTGTAGCGGTCGGTCGACCAGTCGAAGTTCTCGACGGCAAAGCTGAAGTCGCCGTCCTTCTCCGCCAGAGCGTGCAGGACCTCGAGACAGGCGTCGACAACTTCCACACCGATCCCGTCGCCGCCGATGGCGGCGATCTTGTGATTACGTTTACTCATAAGTTTCTCCAGTTTAGATCAAAAGCCCGGCGGGCATGCGGAGCAGCAAGACATTTGCCATGAGCCACCAGAAGCCGGTGCAAATCAGCAGGCCGGATAGAATCCAGATTGCCCATGTTTTCGCGGGGGGGCGGTCATAGTCCGCGACGATCATGATCGCGACAAAGGCAATCATGCTCGTGACGAGAAAGCCGATCACTGGCATCATAAAGACCCACGCCAGAAGGACGACACCGAGCGAAATCCGACGCATCGCCCCGGTATTCAGATTGGCCAGCTTGAACGATCCGCCAGCGGGGCGACGCAAATTCATCACTATCAGCAAGGCTGAAAAGGCGATCAATACGGCCGCGATCGTCTTCGGGAAAACCGACCCGAGCGCCGACATGCCGGATGCGCCAAGATAGATGGTAATTCCGAGAGCAATGAAGAGGATCGCGAACATTACTTCGGGCAAGTCTCGTTGCTTATGCTCGGGAGTGATTTCGGTTCCGTCATCGGCAATCGGCTCGGCAATTTGCCCGAGTTGCCGACGACGCTTTGCCTTCCAGTCCGCCCAGAAAGGGAAGCCGAGCGTCAATAGCGCCGCACAGATGATGCCGATGCTGATCGGCCGCATGAAGAACATTTCCGTCATGCGCCCTGAGGCATTACCGATCAGATAGGTCTGAACGAAACCCTGTTCGGCGATCGACCCGAGAACCAGCCCCAGCACGATGGGAGAGGGCTGGAATCCATATCGGTTCAAAATCCAGGAGAGGATTCCAAGACCAACCATCAGTTGGGCATCATCAACGTTCGAGTGGATCGCGAAGGAGCCGATTATGGTCAACAGCGCTACCGTCGGAGCGAGCACGGCCTTTGGCACCTTGACGATGGTCGAATATGCATAGCGACCGATCAGTAGACCGACTGGCAGCATCAGAAGGGTCGCGATCAGAAGGCCCCAGATGAACGTGTAGACGATATTGCCGTCCGTCGTGAACAGGGTCGGCCCAATCTTGATTCCTTGCACCAGCAGCGCGCCCAGAATGATCGCATCAGGGGGCGTGCCAGGAATGCCCAGAACGAGCGTCGGGATAAAGCCACCCCCGACAGTCGCATTGTTTGCGGATTCCGTGGCGATCACCCCGTCCGGGTTGCCCTTGCCAAAGCTCTCAGGATTTTCCGACGTGCGGCGTGCTTCCGAATAGGACACCAGCCCAGCAATCGACCCGCCGGCTCCCGGCAGAACACCAATCACGGTGCCGATGACGGAAGAGCGGATCACGTTGAACTTACGCTTTAGTGCAATGCGCGTGCCTTCGCGAAAGCGAAGCCCGCCCGTTTCAGAGGGCTTCAAATGGGGATCAGCATTGGCCACAACATCCAGGATCACGGGCACGCAATAGAGCCCGATGATCGCCGAGGTCAGGTCGATACCTGCCAGAAATCGTTGCATTCCCATCGTGTAGCGGACGTCGCCACCCACCACTGCCACCCCGATCATCGATAAAACGAGTCCGAGACACGCGCCGATGAGGCCCTTGACGGTATTGCCGACCGAAAGCGCCGCGATGAGAGTGAGGCCAAACATCGCGAGCCAGAAATATTCCGTTGGTCCAAATGCCAGCGCGACCTTGGCGAGAGGAGGCGCAAGCACGAGTAGCGCCAGCGCGCCGACCATTCCGCCCACAACAGAAGAGATAGTAGCCAGCGAGATCGCCAGACCGCCGTCGCCTCGTTTCGCCATCGGGAAGCCATCGAAAGTTGTCGCGATTGCAGAGGGCGTGCCCGGAGTATTCACGAGGATGGCGGCAAAGGCGCCGCCGTAAATCGCGCCTGTGTAGATCGCGCCGAGGGCAATAAGCCCGGCGGCGGGATCCATTGTGAAAGTGAAGGGGACAAGCACCGCGACCGCCATGGTGGCCGAGAGCCCAGGCAGGGCACCAATTATCGTCCCTAGCACCACGCCCGCAAGCGCGAGGACAAGATTGAGCGGTGTCAATGCGTCCACGAGATAGCCGATGATGTCCATCTTCGCGCGCCGTTACTTGATAATGCCGAGCGCTTTGGCGCCAGCGGTATATTCTTTGATCCGCGCAGCCACGAAGTCATCCATCTTGTCGTAACCGATATCGGTCAGCACAAAGCCGGCGCTTTCCATCTTCTCGACGAAATCGGGGCGGTGATTGATCTCGGTTACGATGTCGGAAATCTTTTGGCGGATGGGCTCAGGCGTCGACGCCGGAACGGCAACCCCGCGATAGGCGCCGCCCACAATGTCGTAACCTAGCTCCTTAAAGGTGGGCACATCGGGGAACGCCGGCAGGCGCTCGTCCGAAGCGACCGCAAGCATCCTCATTGCGTCGCCTTGGCTCACGCCCGAGGTTGCATAATTGAAGCCGGCCGTAGTCTGCCCACCCAGAATTGCCGTAATTGACGGACCGGTGCCCGAGAAGGGCACATAAGTCGTATTGATATCGGCAAGCTCGTTGAACTGCACCGCCGCGAGATTGTTGGCCGAGTTCGAACCCGATCCAGCAAAGGTCACCAACCCGGGGTTTGCTTTTGCATAGTCGACCAGGTCGGCCAGAGTCTTGAACTCACTATCTTTCGTCACGAAGATCGCGTTCGGTGTATAGTGGAAATAGTTGACCGGCGTCAGATCCTCGGTCTTGTAACCTGCCGACCCTGCAAGCGGCTGCAGAACCGTGTGCGGCATGTTGATACCCATGATCGTGTAGCCGTCGCCGGGCAATGAGTTCAGCTGCGACCAAGCCTGAGCGCCGCCCGCACCGGGCTGGTATTGAATCACGACCTGCTGTCCGGTGACAGCTTCCCACTCGGCCTGCTGGAAGCGCGCAGAGATGTCCGACTCGCCACCGGCGTTGAACGGAATAATGTAGGTCATTGGTTTGCTCGGGAAGTCGTCGACAGACTGAGCCGCGAGCGGCGTCGCCGAAAGTAGCCCGGCAAAAATGACTGCGAGTGTCTTTTTCATAATTTCCTCCTCAAGAAGCGCTGCGGGGGACCGCAACTGATATTTTGGGGAAACTTGCTGCGGACTTAGGGCCCGCAGTCGCTTCCCCTACACCTGATCACGTCCTCCAAGTCGCAAGCAGGATCCGCCAACTCCCACAGGCGGATAGGGAAACGCTAGACTAATTCTGCAAATTCGTTAATTTCATAATAGGAACATCATTAGTGCATACAGGTAATCAATGAGTGAGAGCGACCTCGGGTTCTTCGTCCTCTTGGCGCAACGGGAAAGCTTCGTCGAAACCGCACGTGAAATAGGCATCACAGCCTCGGCTGTGAGCCGCCGTCTGGCACGTTTGGAAGATCGACTTGGAGTCAGGCTGATGAACCGTACCACTCGCCGGGTCAGCCTCACCGGCGAAGGTGAAGCGTATTTGAGCAAAGCAATACGTCTTCTGGGAGAAATCGAAGAGCTCGAGAATAGTTTGCGCTCCGGGAGCGAGCAGCCGAGCGGCCTACTTCGGATCAACGCAACATTTGGTTTCAGCAGGGAGTATATTGCCCCAACAGTATCCGCGTTCTGTGACACCTACCCGGATGTTGAAGTGCAGTTGGTAGTCACCGACGCGCCAATGAATTTGATCGAGCAAGGCTTCGATCTGAGCATTCGTTTCGGAACCCCACCGACAAGCAATCTGGTCCAACGTTTGTTACAAAGAAATCGTCGGTTCATGTGCGCTTCCCCCGCATACATTGAAAAGTACGGGATGCCCGAAAGCTTGGAGGATCTGCGCCGACATAGCTGCATCGTGCTGCGCCAGGAACACGACATCTACGACATCTGGCGTTTCGACGAACGGGGCGGCAAGAACCCCTCAGCACGTGTGAGCGGCGGGCTAAGCACCAATGATGGAGACATAGCCCGTGAATGGATGCTGAACGGGCACGGGATCATGCTGCGTTCGGAATGGGACATCGCCGAGCTCGTGCGCAAGGGTCGCCTTTGCGTCGTGCTGCCTGAGTATTTCCAAACCGCGAACATCGCTGCCATCTATCCCGAGCGCCACCACCTAACCGCCAAAGTGCGCGCTTTCGTCGACCTGTTGGCAGAGCGCATCCGCATCGCCGACTCGCAAGCCCCCTTTCAGGTCGAAGAGTCGGAGCTGAGTAAAATTGCGTAACTTTCTCATGCCGAATATGCATGTATTAAGCATGGAGGCGCGAGAATGGATACGACGCTGTTCGATGATTTTCTGGAACTGGTGCGCGAATTGAATTTTTCCCGCGCTGCCGAGAACCGCAACATGACCCAGCCCGCGTTCAGTCGCCGCATCAAACAACTTGAGGCCGCGATTCAGACGCCACTCATCCAGCGCACGACGCGGCAGGTCACACTGACTGCGGCCGGAAGAGCGTTCCAGCCGCGCGCGGAGGCTATCGTCAGGATGCTCTCGGAGGCCCGTCTCGAGGCGCTGGAGGCCGCGGGGCTCGCGCAACGGACCCTGAACCTCGCTGCTACCCACGCCCTGTCCTACACCTTCGTTCCGAAATGGCTGATGCAGATCGGCGGGCCCTCCCATATCGGCGCCCTCAACATGGTCTCCGATACGCATCGCCAAGGCGTGCGACTTTTACAGAATGGCGAGGTGAGCTTCTTCATCTGTCATAAGAAACCCAACATTGCTGAAGATCTACCGGAAAAACAGTTCCGGTGTCATCCAATCGGCAGCGATCGACTTGTGCCGCTTTGCGCCCCCGACGAAAGCGGCCGCCCCCTGTGGCGGCTCGGGAGCGCAGCTTCGCAAGTGCCGTTCATAGCTTATTCCAGCGCATCTGGCCTACATGCAATCCTCGAGGCGCATGGCATAGGGGACGGGCGTCGCGGCATCGAAACCAAAATGAATTCTGTGCTTGCGTCGACCAATCTCGAGATGGCGAAAGAAGGCCAAGGCGTTGCCTTCCTCCCCCTCTCCCTCGCCGATCAGGAGATGACCCGCGGCACTCTGGTCCGTGCTGGTGACCCCTCGCTCGATGTTCCCGTGCAATTGGTCGTCTACCGCCCGCGCTCCCGGCTGTCGGCCCATTGCGAGGCATTCTGGCTGAAGGTGGTCAGTCAGGACACTTGATAATCCATGCAAAACGCGCATGAATTCGACGCCAATCGGCATTGGAACTGCCCCCTGCGCCTCCGCTACCCATGTGTGGGTAAAGTCTTCGGACCACTCGCTCACCGCACGGAAAAGGAGCACGGAAATGCGCATCGTGGACATTTGTGAGGTCACCAAGCCGATTTCCTCGCCTATCAGGAATGCATATATCGATTTCAGCAAGATGACCGCCAGCTTGGTGGCTGTGGTGACCGATGTGGTGAAGGACGGTCGCCGAGTGGTCGGCTACGGCTTCAACTCGAACGGGCGCTACGGGCAGGGAGGGCTGATCCGAGAACGATTCAGCGACCGCATCCTCGAAGCTGATCCCGCGTCGCTGTTGAATGACGCGGGCGACAACTTCGATGCTCACAGAATCTGGGCTGCGATGATGCAAAACGAAAAACCCGGCGGTCACGGAGAGCGATCGGTTGCCGTTGGGACCATCGATATGGCCGTATGGGACGCGATCTCGAAGATCGAAGAAAAGCCGCTCTTCCGTATGCTGGCTGAACGCAAGGGCGTCGAGGCTAATCCGCGTGTTTTTGTCTACGCCGCGGGTGGCTACTACTATCCCGGCAAAGACAATTCCGCTTTGCGCAATGAAATGCGCGGCTATCTGGATCGCGGTTACACCGTCGTGAAGATGAAGATTGGTGGCGCTTCGATCGACGAGGACCAGCGCCGGATCGAGGCTGTGTTAGCGGAAATCGGGGAAGAGGCGCAGCTTGCCGTCGATGCCAATGGCCGTTTCGATCTGGAAACCGCGATCGCCTATGCCAAGATGCTGCGGCAGTACCCCCTCTTCTGGTATGAAGAAATCGGAGATCCGCTGGACTACCAGCTACAAGCTGCGATGACCGAGTTCTACCCCGGTGCCATGGCGACGGGAGAGAACCTTTTCTCGCATCAAGACGCGCGCAACCTGATCCGCTATGGCGGGATGCGCCCCGACCGTGACTGGCTGCAATTCGACTGCGCCTTGTCTTACGGTCTGGTGGAATATCTGCGCACGCTCGACATGCTGGACCAGCTCGGCTGGTCGCCGTCGCGCTGCATTCCCCATGGCGGGCACCAGATGTCGCTAAACATCGCAGCCGGGCTCAGCCTTGGCGGCAATGAGAGCTACCCAGACTTATTCCAGCCCTATGGCGGGTTCCCCGACGGCGTGAAGGTCGAAGACGGCCACATCATCATGCCAGAGCTTCCGGGCATCGGGTTCGAAGGCAAATCCGACTTGATCGCAGTGATGCGCGACCTCGTGGAATAAATCGTTCTCGATCCCGCCGGACGTCCACGATGATCAATTCGCTTGAAAGATGGGTGGCAGGCTGGGCAAGCAGCCGCCAACCCACTCTTTTATTGAGAAGGCATCTCCCATATCCTTCGCTGCGAGGACGATAGTCGAGACGAAAACATTCGGCATGAATAGCCCTCAGCCTCTCAAACGCGAACCTTAGCGGGCACATTATTGATCAGCCCATCTTCGGTATAGATCAGTAGGCGACAGCTTCTTTTGGTAACGGATCTGTCAATCATAGCCTTGCTGATGCTGACGCAGTAGGGGTTTGGGCTTCCGTCCAATGCCACAATATCAAAGTGGCCGGGGATACAGATAGATCGCTCGATCAGTGCGCGTTTGACAGAGCGGAACTCCGAAACTGCCTCGGCGTTAATGCCCGGCAACAGCAGGCGCCAGCTCCCGGCGTTGCCGCTCAGATAACACATGCCTTGCTCAGCGAACGGCAGTCGCCAATAATTCGTCGTCGCAATTCGAGCGCCATCGTTCGCGATCGATAATGGATTTCCGACCTCGTTCGGGGCCATGAAGAATTGTCTGGTGTCGAGTGTCATTTTTTTCTCCGCTTTCAGATATTCAGGAGATGGATCTTCGGCTCGCTTGGCGGAAACGCTTCTGACGCAACGTCACCTCCGGACGCACCCGGGATACCATAACCCGCTGAGACGTTCAGAGATGAAGCCGACGTAGTGGAGTTGTCGCAGCCGGCCTTGAGCTCCCACTTCAGGCCCTGCACCGTGCTCGAGCGACTGGTTTCACTGGACGCGCCTAATCGATCAAGGCTGCCGCTGTCGGAAATCGCGGTATTCACATCCGGGCGTCGGCCCGAAAAACGCGACTGCCCTCGTAGCAGCTATCGACAGGGTTCTGTCGCAAAGCTTCCAGCCGCTCGCCCGCCACCGCAGTTATCCCCAAAATCTGGGGACGAGATTGTGGAGAGGATCCGTGACGCCCAATGTTGCTTCGCAAGGTTCTACTGTGCTCAAATATTGGGCACTCTTCGACTTGCCAGAGAACCAGCCATCCGACCGCTGAAGCAGCAACACGCTAGGGTGGTCCTCCATGATCGGCAATCAATATCGGCAAATCCTTGGACTTTATCTCCAATAGTCCCAATGTTATATAGGATTTAGCAGAAAGAGAATATCGGCAAAAATGTTGGAAACTCCCGGCAGAATCGAACCTTGCTTCTTCGAGGAAAACATCCCCGCAGAACTTGCCGATCTTTCGGTCGACATTCAGAGGGAAGCGGCCCACCTCGGACAAGGTTTACACCCGGACAGCGCGGCTGAGCTCGCGGACCTCGTTCGCGTGATGAACTGCTACTACTCGAACCTGATTGAAGGCCACAACACACGCCCAAGAGATATCGAGCGCGCGCTAGCTGGCGCGGAACTCGAGGAGGAGACCCGACCGCTTGCGCTGGAAGCGCGCGCGCATGTCATCGTTCAAAGGGCAATCGACGAGATGCATCAAAAGGGCACCCTGCCCCGCCCCACGTCCATTGAGTTCCTCACGTGGGTGCACAAGGCTTTCTACGACGAAATGCCTGATGAGTTTCGAGTCATAGAGCAGCCAGACGGAACACTCGAACCGATCATTCCCGGGCGCATGCGTCAGAACGGCGACAAGGAAGTAGCAGTCGGGCGTCACCTGCCTCCTTCTTCGCCGCGCGTTGCCGCTTTCATGGAACACTTTGACAAGCGCTTCCAGATCGCTGCGCGGTCCTCAAGCGGGCGGATCATCGCGATCGCGTCGGCGCATCATCGACTGAATTACATCCATCCATTCCCAGACGGAAACGGGCGCGTCAGCCGATTGATGTCACATGCCATGGCTCTGACAGCCGGCATTGGCGGCCAAGGCCTTTGGTCAGTTTCCCGCGGACTTGCTCGCGGACTGACTGATCGCGGTGAATACAAGCGCATGATGGACCTTGCAGACAGTCCAAGACGCGGAGACCGCGACGGGCGCGGCAACCTGTCGGAAGCAGCATTGAAGGCGTTCAGCGAATGGTTTCTGAAAGTTACGCTTGATCAGATCACGTTTTCCGCAAAACTGTTCGACCTCGGCGGCCTGGAAAATCGCTACCGACGCCTTGTCGAAGACACGATTGACGACAAGCGCGCCCCAGATCTGATCTCGGCCGTTCTCCGCTATGGCAAGCTTGAGCGTGGCGAGGCGCAGATTGTTCTCAAGACTTCCGAGCGCACGGCGCGCAATACGCTCAGTAAACTGACCGATGCCGGGTATCTGACGTCCGCTTCGCCAAAGACGCCGGTAAGACTGGCGTTCCCGATGGACTATCGGGAACGACTTTTCCCGAACCTTTTTGCCGATGGCGGTTTGCCAAGCTGAGGATGGTCAAAGTGGGACGACGGCGGAGCACCAGTACGTTTGCGCAATAAACCTTATCGGCGTGCTCTTTGCACGTGCAGCACCGCGACACGACGGGCGGACAGCGGCCATTCGCTGCGCCATCGATGAACGACTGCTCCGCAGAGAAGAGTGTATCTTGTTAAAGGATGCTTTTCGCGAAACGATCGAATTTGCTGTTTTCTCGATAAAGCGTCCGGACGACGATTGCCGCCACGATCCCGGTGGCGGCGCCTCCCAGAACGTCGGTGACGTAGTGGGTGCCGACGTAAATGCGCGACAGACAGATGAGGAAAGCCATCGCGAAGAATGCCAGTGCCCGCCGCGGAAGCCTTTGAAGAGCGAATGCCATAGCGACCGACATCGAGGCCGTGGCGTGGTCGGACGGAAACGACCAGTCGGCGCTCTTGGCGATAAGAAGGTTGGAGACACCGGCGTCATATGGGCGCACGCGGTGAATGAAGAGAAGGATGCCCTGATTGATCGCAAGGCCCAAAAGGAAAGCAAGCCCGGCGCAGATCGCTACGTGACGCAGGTGCTGTCGGTTTTCCCGGCTCCACCATTGCAGGACGACCACAAGCACGATGAACGGCACACCCGCTTGAGTGATTGCGATCATTGCCTGATCGATAAAGTAGTTGTGGCCCGCGAAGGAATTGATCCAGTGAGTAATCGCTGCGTCCATTGCGAGCCTTTCATCGAACAAGCTGAAGTGCGGCAGGCAACTCGATGGGCACCTGGTGCATCATCTATGCAGGCTTAGTGTCATCGCTCAGGGATTGCACGGGCTGAACGAAATAGCTGGCGAACTTGTGTTCCCCCGCGTCTCGGTCTCATCGTCCTTAGCCAAGCCCAAATCCTAACCCCAGGAAAGATACTGGGAAGTCCCTCTGGATTGCGTCGGGAAGCACCAATGAATGCGCCGCATATCATACAGCGCGGCCGAATTGTAGCTCTCCAAGCGATGCCTGTCCCTGCCGCTCACACATACCCCCAGCTAGGCGGAGCGCCACGCGATACGCATGACACCGACTACATATCAACGTATTACTGCGACATGGGATTTTCACTCGACCAGATCTTGCCGTCTCTCCAGAGCTTCGGGCTCTGGTCCTACTGGATCATAGGATTCGCCGCGCTCTTCGAAGCGGTTTTCGTAACCGGCATCTTCATTCCCGGAACCCTCGTTGTGGATGCGGGCGGCCTGCTCGTTCAGCAGGGCGCACTCGATTTTCTCGATCTGGTCTGGTTCGTCGCGATCGGTTCGGTTGTGGGCGGCGAAATCAGCTTCTGGCTCGGCCGCTGGCTGCGCCGTGGGATCGAGAAGCGCAGGAAACTGGAGGACTCAAAGAGTTATCGTAGAGCGGTCCGACTCTTTGAGCGCTATGGCGGATTCGCACTGGTGCTGGGCCGTTTCCTCGGACCTGTGTCCGGGCTCGTCCCGCTTGCTGCCTCGGCCGCTGGCATGCCGCGACGCCGCTTCCTTTTATGGAATGCCATCAGCGGCTTCCCCTACGCGCTCGCGCATGTCGGCTTCGGTTTTGTGATCGGGCATGTCGCATCGAACTTAGGTCCCTATGCCTCGCGGCTCGGTCTCTTCGCCGTGGTGGTCCTCGTCGCATTGCTGCTGCTCTGGTGGGTGATTTTGCGGATCTTGCGCCTGATGCCCTTCATGATCTCGCTCTTCACCTCAATCGGCCACGCCATCCGCGAGAATCCCGATGTGCAGAAGTGGTCGAAGCGGCACCCGAAGACTGCTGCTTTCCTCGCGCATCGGTTCGACCGAACGCAGTTTTCCGGCCTGACGGCTACGCTTCTGGGTTGCGCGACTTTTTATATTCTTTGGATTTGGCTCGGGTCGGTCTTCGACTTCCTGATGGCCGAACCTATCGTTCTTGTGGACACACGGCTCGCGAACCTTATCCACGCCTTCTGGTCGCCGGAGCTGCTGCGTCTCGCTGCGCATGTAACCGCGCTCGGCGATTGGCGCGTCATCGGGCTCCTTTGCGCGGCGGCTGGGGCGCTCCTGCTGGAGCGGCGGCGTCCGGACCTGCTTGTGGGTCTATGCGTCGCTCTTGGTGGTGATCTCGCATCGGTGAATCTACTCAAGCGTATCTTCCACCGCCCGCGCTCCGACCTCGGCTATTTCACTGAGGTCTCGGGAAGTTTTCCCTCGGGCCATGCCGGGCTGTCGGTCGCCTTCTACGGATTTCTGTTCTTTATCCTTTGGCGTGTAAAATTGCTCCGGGCGCCAGCGGCCCTGGTGGGCGCTGTCACCTTGGCGTTCTTCGTTGGGCTTAGCCGGATTTATCTCATAGAACACTATCTGTCTGACGTGCTGAATGGCTGGCTCGTCGGGGCTATCTGGCTGCTGGCGGGCGTCGCGGTAGCAGAATGGTGGCGCGACAGCAGGCCGTTGCAGCCCTCCCCGGACAGAGGTGGACCCAAGCAAATTGCGGCCTTCGGGCTCGCTGCGGTCTGCGTGGCCACAGCTGCGTGGCCGATCGTGAACTATGACAAAGCGCGCAACGTTTCGATCCCGGTCCAGGCAGACATAAAATTCGACACGGTGGACGCGCTCGTCGCCTCGGGCCGTCTGCGCGGAAGCACCGAATCCGTCGCTGGAACGGCGCTTGAACCGGTCAACGTAATGCTTCTGGCGCGCGATGAGGCGGAGGTAGAGAGGGCGCTCGACAAGGCTGGCTGGGTGCGGGCAGCAGATCCTGGATTTGCGACACTGATGCGAGCCGCGATTGCTGCCTGGAGCAACGGCGCGGACGCAACTGCTCCTGTGACCCCGTATTTCTGGGATAATCAGCCGAATGACTTGGCCTTCCAGAAGCAGACCCAAGACGCCACTTTGCGAAAGCGCCATCACATTCGGCTTTGGCGAACGAAATTTGTGAACGCCAAAGGCCTACGCCTATTCGTCGGTGCCGCAAGCTTTGACGACGGTCTCAACTGGGGCGTCGACTGGGGCTTGCTGCACCACATCGACCCGAATGTCGACGCGGAGCGCGATGGGCTGGTCAAGGATCTTCGTAGCGCCAATCAGGTCGCAGCCAGCAACACTCTCCGGCTGTCACAACCACGCCTCGGGCAATCAGTGGCAGGCGATCCATGGTTCTCGGACGGCATCGCGGCGATACTAACGCTGCAGAGCGGGCAGTAAGCCGAGCCTTCGGCGCCTTAGGGAGCCGGCGTCAAAGCATGAGAAGTCGTATCACCGAGACCAATGCAAAGTCACAGTCCAACAATTCGACTTCCCTCCCAGCGTCGCGAGGCTTTGCTTCGTGACTACCATGGGAAACAAGATCGCGTTCCGCGTAGCCCTGCCAGACGCGAAGAGCGGCGTTCACTCCGGGACCTACAAGATACTTTCCAGAGGGATATTTCTGGGCAGGCCGAAGCGCATGAAGCTCCGTGGCGAGGTTCCGCCGATGAGAAAGCCAGACACGGCCCGTTCAGCGTCGAGCGCCTATTGGCGCGCGAAACAGCTTAGCATTTTTATCGGGAATTATTGACCCAAGTGTTTTTGTCGGCTATTCGACGGGCGAACAGACAAGCAGGAACATCATGACTCGCATTTCACGCATTCTTCCCGCGCTTTTCGTGCTCGCCTGCGCGCCGGCGCTGGCCGTGGCGGACGAGACAATCCCGACGATTACCCTGACCGACGGGGTCGTCTCGCCGCAGCAGATCGACCTTCCCGCGGATACCGCCGTGACGCTGACCGTCTCGAATACCGGCAAGACCGCAGCCGAGTTCGAAAGCAAGCGCCTGCGTATCGAGAAGATCATCGCGCCGGGCCAGACCGAGACGATCGACCTTCCGGCACTACCTGCTGGCACCTACCCCTTCGTCGAGGAATTCCACGAGGATCTCGACACCGCCAAGGGCACGATCGTCGTCAAATAATCCATCTTCCACCCGCAGGAGAATGTCATGGACGGACAGATCATCTTCATCCTGTGGCGCGAAAGCGTCGAGGCGCTTCTCGTCATCGGCATTCTCGCGGGCTGGCTCAAGCATGAAGGCGCCGGACGTCGAGCGGCGCGCTTTCTTTGGGGCGGCGTGCTGACGGGGCTCGCGCTGGCGCTTACCTTTGCGCTGACGCTGTTGGGCTTCTCGAAGCTTCTGTCGGCGGATGTCCGGCAGGACTTGATGACGGTGATGGTCTTCGTCGCGGCCGGGCTGATCGTGCAGATGGTGGTCTGGATGCGCGGCCACGGCCGCACGCTGAAACGCGATCTCGAGGCCGGGTTGAAGGCCGCCGCGATACGTCAGGGCTGGTGGGCGGTTTTCCTACTCGCGATGGCGGCGGTAGCGCGCGAAGGCTCGGAAACGGTGGTCTTCCTCTATGGCTCGCTCGCGGCAGCGAAGCAGAGCGAGATGGCGGGGGTTCTGGCCTCGATCGCCGTGGGCGTGGCTGCCGCTGGGGCAAGCTATGCGGCGCTGCGGGCCGGGGCGCGTTTCATGCCGTGGCGCGGTTTCTTCCGTTTGTCCGAAGTCATGCTGCTGCTTCTGGGCGCGGCGCTTTTCACCACCGGTGTGGATGACCTCGTCTCGGCAGGTATCCTGCCCTTCGGCGCGCCGCTCTGGGATATGAGCGCGGTGCTCGATGACGGCGACCGTATTGGCGGGCTGATCTCTGCGCTGACCGGCTATCGCGCCGCGCCGGACGCTGCGACGCTGGGCGGCTGGATCGTCTACTGGGCAACGGTCGCAGGCATCCTGCGCTGGCAGAGCCGCAGCCTGCAGGCCCGTCTGGCCTGAGGCTCGCTCTGGCGGAACCATTTATTTTTTGCCCCGGCCGGGATCATTCTCGCGCCGGGGACCGCTTTCTCTCTACCGCCCGCCAACCCCAAGAGGATACACATAGAAAACGCCCTCTGTTGAAGGTGTCGTTCTATCGGCCATCGGGGATGAGATCAGCTGGCAAGAAAGCACCCAGTTTTATTGGCTTGAGGCCTCATCTTTGGGGAGGTGCCCGCCAGACGCGCAGACAATCAATTCTGCCCGGCTGGCAACCCCAAATTTCTCCATCAAGCGCTCCTGATATGTCCTCACAGTGAACTGGGAAATCCCGAGCATCTTCGCGATTTCCTTGTGTGTCCGGCCCCGAAGCAGTCCGTCGAGCACATTGCGCTGCCGATCGCTCAGCCTGACATCACTGTCAGGTCGAGCGGTATTGGTCTCTGGGTAAACCCGGTAGCCATGCGCGACCGCCTCGAGCATCTTCACCAGGTCGGTCGGTTGCGCGTTTTTCAGAACATATCCGCCAGCGCCGGCAGCCATCGCTGCTTCCATGTCTGAAGCGTCCTCGGACACGGTCAACATCAAGACTGGCGGGTCTCCACCGAGCGCTTTCAGTGCTTCGATGCCATCACCTTCGGGCATATGCAGATCCATGAGAACGATATCGGGCGTCAAATCCCGTGCCGACGCGACACCGCTTTCACCGTCTGCGCATTCCGCCACAACGCTGTGACCATAGTCTTCTAACACGCGCCGTAGCCCGCTCCGGAAGATCGGATGATCATCGACGATGATTATGCGCATTTCTAGAACCGCCCCGTTTTCAAGTTAACATCAAACATAAAGCATTCAAAATCAGATCGATGGCAGCTTCACCTGCACTTCGGTTCCCGCATCGTCATGCGAAACTGAAAACCAGCCGTGCAACTCTTCGACCCTCTCGGCCATTATCTTCAGGCCGTGATGACCACTCGAAGATGTGCTCCCAGACGCAGGATCGCGGAATGTGCCGTCATCAAGAACCGTCAGCACGAGTTCGTCGTCGGCCTTGTTGAGTGAGACGGTGACCGTCCGGGCTCTGCCGTGTCGCACCGCGTTGGCGATAGCCTCCTGAAGAATGCGCCCAAGTTGCCATGCGGTTTCCGGCTCGAGGTCGATCGGTCCGGCGTGAAACGCAAGCTCGATACCACGGGTCTCGCTGGTCGCTCTCGCAATCCCCTCGAGGAAGTCCGTTGCGACCTCGGCATTTTCCGGTTTCCGGCGAAAGCCATCCACCGCCAAACGCGTGGCCTCGTAGGCATCAAGCGCGGCTTCGCGCAGTTGATGGCAGCGATCGACCGCGGTGGGGCGCCCCTCGGAGATCAGTGTTTCGAGATGACCAAGCTGCATGTGAACCGACGCGATCGATTGGCAAACCTCGTCGTGCAACTCACGCGCGATGCGCTGACGCTCAGCCCATAGAGCCTGCTGATACCCTTCGACGATACGCGTGAGAGTCGCACTGTGACCAGCAATCATCTGGACCAATGGCGGGTCCAGAGTCGCGGTGTCGATCTTTCTCCCGCCCGCAGATTGGAGCAGCAGCGCGCCATCTTGCGTGCCTTTGACACATACCGTCGCCCCGTCTTCGAAGGACCAGACGCCAATTGGGCGGGTAAAGACTTCATCGCTCACAGGATGTGTGCGGCCCTCCGTTGCCTGTAACTGCCATGTGTCCGCGTGGCGCAGATAAAGGCTCGCCCCGTCGGCTTCGGCAGCATCGCACATCACCCGTAACAAACGATGGGTCTGGCGCGGACCTATATCGGAAAAGCGCTCATGCCCCGGGTCGAGCGCGGAAAGTGCGTTGGCCTCGACCTGCCTGAGACGCCAGCGAAGCCGGAGCTCCGCTGAGAGGATGGAAAGACTGGTTTCATCAAAGCTGTCCCAATCCTCGGTGGAAACTGCGATCCTCCCCAAATCCGTATCGCCTTCGTGCAGTGTAAAGACGCGCTCTGAGCCATCTGCGGCCATATCACGACCGAACGAGCGTCCGACAACGACCACTTCGGGTCGGACGCCTGGCGGAGTCCAGATCAAGCGCAATCGATCGGCCCTAAGGGCTTCACGGGAAAGCTCCGCAAGCGGGTTGAGAATGTCGGCGACGGACGGTGCTGCGGCGAGCAGACGAACAGCTCCGCTCAATGCCTCATGCTGGCGGTTCTTGCGCTCCAAATCCAAAGCCGTGCGGCGAAGCTCGGCATTCGCCGCCTCGAGTGTCATTGCCCGCCGCTCGAGGAGCCGTAAAACGATCGCCGTCAATGTCGGCACGATGGCCGCATGCATAATGATGATCATCGTAAGTCGTTGCTCTGTCGTGTGATTGAGCAACAGGATGTGCGGTGTGAGGCCGAGGATCGCCGAAAAGGCGATCAGAGGCCATCTGAAAGCCGTCAGAAACCCCGATGACGCTCTATCGACGGTTGGCATCGCGCTCCTCCCTTCCACGCGTGTGTCGATCTGCTGTCCTCCAAACCGGGGACAGCTGTCCTCCATCGCGTGGCTATTCGGCAAAAATTTGCCGGTTACCCTTTTAGGAAATCACCAGCGAAAGGGGGAGGTCGCAAGGTGAAAAACGAATTCAAAGGGGAAATGAGAAGCGTCAGCGGTTGGTCGGTCCTGTCCGGAGCCGTGGTGCTGGCTGTGCTGACTGGCAGCATGTTGGTCTGGGCCAATAATGCCCGACCTGCCGACCGGACGCATTTCACGATTCATATGCTCGATTACGCATTCGAGCCTCGGCATATGGTTTGGCACGTGGGCGAAACCGTGACCGTAACGCTCGTAAACGACTCCGAAGCGCATCCCAGAAAAGGACACGAATGGATGGTCGGTCGTGGACCGAACCTAAAAGATACGGTCTTCGGACCGCGTCACGTAGACGGTTTTCATGTGCCCTTTTTTAAGGATGTAGACGTCAAGGTGGTCAGCGGACACGACCTGGTCATGTTCATGGGGGGCGCAGCGCACTTGAGCGGCGTGCCAGTGAAAGACGTTCTTCGCACAGGACCGATGGGGCCGATGGAAGAAATGTCGGGCTTTATGCCTCTGCTCGATGCCGCAGGGCAGCTGACGATTTCCTTCAAGGTGCCGGACAAGCCCGGGCAATGGACCTACGGCTGCTTCCAACAATCAGGCCAGCATTTCGTGAACGGCATGCGCGGCACTATCGACGTCGTCCACGACAAGCCGAAAGCGTGAGGGGAAGGGCTATGGACCGTGAAACCCGCAATCACATCCTCTGGCTGAGCGCTCTTTGGGTCGTTTTCAGCGCGCTTGGTGAATGGCTCGTGCAAGTGGCCGTGGAACATTGGCCCCTGATTGCCTCAACGCAAGGCGCTGTCACCGGCGAGGCGATATTCTTCCTGATGCGTGCGACGGTGCCGGTCTTCGTGATCGTCACTCTAATCATTGGGTATTCGGCAATCCGGTTCCGGGTGCCACAGGACGACGAGAAGCCAGCCGAGGCGCAATTCGCCACCAATGGCCTCTTCATCGCGGCTTGGGTCGGCCTGAGCGCCCTGCTGAATGTGATCTTCATTATCTATCCCGGCGTCTATGGGCTCGAAACTCTGTGGTCGAGCGCACGCGCGGCGGTTGCCCCCAATGCCCTCACGGTGAAGGTTACCGCAAAGCAGTGGGAATGGGACTTCAGCTACCCGAACGAAGGTATCGAGACCGTCGACAAGTTAATTGTTCCGCTCGACCGACCGATCCATTTCATCCTTCAGTCCAAGGACGTGATGCACTCTTTCTGGGCGCCTGCCTGGGGCATCAAAAAGGCTGTAATCCCCGGTGAGACACGCGACCTCGTCGTGACCCCGACCAAGATCATGGACACTCTGAGCGATCCGACCATGCGCATTCAATGCGCCCAAATCTGCGGCGCCGGCCACCCGGTGATGCGCAGCGAGCTGCGCGTGGTGTCCGCCGCAGATTTCGACACTTGGGTCGCCAAGCAACAAGACGCAGCGAAGCAGGAAGCCAGCTCGATGAGCGGCATGAATATGGGTGGCGGCGGTTCTGGGCAATCCGGCGGAATGCAAATGCAGGACAACGCGTCCGGAAGCATGAACATGAACGGTTCGGGCCAGCCCGACAGCGCGTCGATGCAGGATCAGGGTGGCGGCAGCATGGATATGAACAGTGAAGGCTCTGGCGGATCGGCGAGTATGAACATGCCCTCCAGCCAATCGAACACTGACATGCAGATGCCAAATATGAACAGCAACGGCTCAGGGAATTGATGCCGGGGGAGCGATAGGAGGACGCCGATGAGCGATCATTCCGGAATGATGGAGACGAATGAGAAGCGGCATGGCTGGCTGCATCATGCAGCGCCGATGTTGCGGGCTGCCTTGTGGGCCGCGATCGGGGTTCTGGGGGCCGACTGGCTCGTTGCGGCCCTCCTGAACGACCGGCTGGCAGGCGAGTGGCCGGTGGTCGCGGCTTTCTCCGCGGGCACGGCTGGCTGGATCCTCGGCGGCGGTGCTTTCGAGGCCTGCATCCGGCCTTGGTTCGGAAATGCGGCGGCTTGGGACGAAGGGCACGGGATCGGGCGCTTTCTGCGCTTTCACACCGATCACAAGATCATCGGGATGCAATATCAGATCACGGCAATCCTGACCTTCCTTGCTGCCGGGCTGGCGGCGATGATGATGCGGCTCGAGCTTCTAACTCCAAATCTCGACGTCTTTCAGACATCTCAGGCCTATAACGAAGCCTTTGGCGTGCATGGCAGCCTGATGCTTTTCGCAGTGTCCGTCGTAGCCATCGTCGGCGGCTTCGGGAATTATTTCGTCCCTGTCATGGTCGGCGCTGACGATATGACATTTCCACGCCTCAACGGGCTGAGCTGGTGGTTCCTCGTGCCGGGCGTGATGGCGATCCTTCTGAGCCCCCTTGCGGGCGGCTTCCAGACAGGCTGGACAGGATATTCGCCCCTCGCGGCCGAGGATGCGGTCGGACAAGATCTCTATTATCTTGGTGTCTTCGCGCTCGGACTGTCGTCACTCTTCACCGCGATCAACGTCATATCCACGACGCTCTACATGCGCGCCCCGGGACTTGGCCTCGGCCGTTTGCCGATGTTCGTCTGGGGCATGTTCGTGACCTCGGTGCTGAACCTGCTTTGGGTGCCGGTAATCGGAACGGGGATGATTTTCGGTCTCGCCGATCGCACGCTCGAGACCCATTTCTTCGACAGCGAAGGCCTCCCGGTTCTTTGGCAGGACTTGTTCTGGCTCTTCGGTCATCCGGAGGTCTACATCATCATGCTTCCCGCCTGGGGACTGTGGCTCGAAATCATTCCCGTTTTCGCGCGCAAACGCCTCTTCGGCTACGGATGGGCCGTCGCCGGAATGATCGGGGTGACGGTGCTGTCCAGCTACGTCTGGACTCACCACATGTTCACCACCGTCGCGGACAATCGTCTGGTCCCGTTCATGACGACGACGGAGTTGATCTCGATCCCAACCGGCTTCATGTATATCGCCGCGCTGGGGACGCTCTGGAAGGGCCGACTTCGGTTACGCACGCCGATGCTGTTCGCCCTCATGAGCGTGTTCAATTTCCTCATCGGCGGCTTCACAGGCGTATTCCTCTCCGACGTGCCGGCGGATTTCCAGCTCCACAATACCTACTTCGTCGTGGCCCATTTCCACTACACGATCATCGGAGGCATGGTCTTCGCGTGGCTTGCTGGCCTCTACTATTGGCTCCCGAAATTCTCGGGGCGGATGTATAATGAGGGCTGGGGCAAGCTGTCGGCTTGGCTGGTGTTCTTCGGGTTCAATCTGACATTCCTCGGCATGTTCGTGGCCGGCTTTGATGGCATGAACCGGCGGGTCGCGGAATACATGCCCTATCTCGGCAATATCAACGAATGGGTCTCGATCTGGGCCTTCCTCTTGGGGCTCGCCTTCGGGATCGCACTTCTGAACCTGCTCGTCAGTGCGATCAGCGGCAAACCTGCAGGCGACAATCCCTGGGGCGGCAAGACGCTCGAATGGCAGACCAGTTCGCCGCCTCCGCACGGCAATTTCGTGCGAGAGCCCCTCATTACGGACCATTTCTACAACTACGGCGCGGGAGATCAGACATGAGCACCGCAAGCATCAATGCCCCGAAGGATCTGAGCGAACGCCAACGACGAATGTATCGAGGTTCTTTCTTTCTCGTGATCATTGGCGAAGCGATGATCTTCGTCACTCTGTTTTCAACGCGCTTTCTGCTGGCGGGCACCGGGCACCCCGACACACTGAACACCCCGCTCGGACTTGCGGTAACGGTGCTTCTCGTGATCAGCCTCGCGCCGCTCGCTCTTGGCCTCGGCCGGGTGCAAAAGGGCTCTAGCGGTGCCTCCTGGCTGTGGCTTGCCGTGCTTCTGGGGCTCATCGCCTTGGCCCTGATCGTCTACGACTGGTCGACCCTCCAAGTGGCGGTCGGCAGCCGCTATGGCGAAAACTACGTCATGAGCACGGGCTATCATGCCCTGCATATCTTGCTTGGTCTCATTGGGCTGGCCGTAATCGCGGGAGCCGACGGGCACCGGGCCTTCACCGCAGGCAATCACTGGCAGGTCGAGGCGGCAGCGATGTTTTGGACCTTCGTCGTGATGACCTGGCTGATACTCTATGCCGTTTTCTTCATCTACTGAGCGGAGGTCCGATATGTTCAACCTCAATGTTCCTGAAAGTCCTGGCGAACCGATCCTATGGTGGCTGTTCTGGTTCACGGTTTCGGTCGTCGCCTACACTGTTCTGATCGTCTGGTTCTGGCGCGCGTTGAAACGCGAAACCCGCGACCTGCCTGACCCAGCCGAGCCCCGTGATGAGACGTCGGCGTGATCCGCTTGCCCCATATGGAAGCATCGCGCACATCCGGTTCCGAACTGGCGAGAGCCTATTTGGAGTTGTGCAAACCGAAGGTCGTGATGGTGATGATCTTCACGGCATTGGTGGGCGAGCTTCTGGCCGATCCGTTGGCTCTACCGATCCGGGCGCTTATTCTGGGCAATCTCGGAATCGCCATGGCGGCAGGATCGGCGGCGGCAATCAACCATCTGATCGATCAACGCCTCGACGCACGCATGGCGCGCACGCGCCGGCGCCCGATCCCGACAGGGCTCATTTCTTCGGGCCCCGCGCTGGTATTCGCGCTGGCTCTCGGCGCAGCCGGTCTGATCCTACTCTACACACTGATCAACCCACTGACCGCCGTGCTGACGTTCGCCTCGCTCATCGGCTACGCGGTCATCTACACGGGGTTTCTAAAGCGCGCGACGTCGCAGAACATCGTGATCGGCGGCCTCGCCGGCGCGGCGCCACCGCTTCTGGGCTGGACGGCCGTGACTGACCGGATCGAAGCGCTTCCGGTTCTGCTGGTGATGATCATCTTCGTTTGGACACCCCCCCATTTCTGGCCTCTCGCCATCCACCGCATCGAGGACTACCGCCGCGCCGAAGTGCCGATGCTGCCGGCTACCCATGGTGAGGTTCACACGCGCTGGCAGGTGCTGTTCTACACTACCCTGATGGTCGCGGTGACGCTGGTGCCCGCATTGATTGGTCTGACTAGCTTCATTTACCCCGCAGCAGCGCTGACGCTCGGTGGCATGTTTCTGTTTTATTCAATAGCGATGCTTGTTTCGCCCGACCCGAGCTGGCCGATGCGAACTTTCCGCTTCTCGATCACCTACATCCTCCTGCTGTTCGGAGCGCTTGTCATCGACAGCTATCTCATGGCGGCTCTTTTATCCTGAGGCTGTGAGACAGGAACGCGACTGATATAATGGGATGAACTGCCTTCCCACCAACCGCTGCGATCGTTGCGGGCATAGGTGGAAGGAGGAGTATCTCATAAACATCAAGGTTCTGGGAACTGATCTGTGTAAAACCGTTTGCAGTCTTGCCGGGCATGACCTGCCACGGGATTTTTCCTCCACCATCGATTAGAGTCCGACCCAACTTGAGGACGGACAATGAAGCGAACGAGATTCACGGACGAGCAGATCATCGGCATCCTGGCCGAACACGAGGCAGGCGCGAAGTGCGCGGACTTGTGCCGCAAGCACGGCATGTCGGAAGGGACCTTCTATAACTGGAAGGCGAAGTTCGGCGGCATGACGGTGCCGGAGGCAAAGCGGCTGAAGACGCTCGAAGACGAGAACGCCAAGCTGAAGAAGCTGCTGGCCGAGCAGATGCTGGACCTGGCGGCGATGAAGGAACTGGTTTCAAAAAAGTGGTAACGCCTGCCTTGAAGCGCGAGGCGGTCGCGCATCTGAAGGCCCAGTTCGGGCTCTCGGAACGGCGGGCGTGCCGGATTGCCGGGGCGGATCGCAAGATGGTCCGCTACCAGACGCAGCGTGCGCCGGACACGGTGCTGCGCGGGCGGTTGCGGGAGCTGGCCAACGAGCGTCGGCGGTTCGGCTATCGGCGGCTCTTCGTGCTGCTGCGGCGCGAGGGAGAAGCCTCGGGGATCAACCGGATCTACCGGCTCTACCGCGAAGAAGGCCTGACGGTGCGCAAACGAAAGGCACGGCGCAAGGCTGTCGGAACGCGAGCCCCGATCCTGGTCGAGGCGCGGCCCAATGCGCGATGGTCGTTGGATTTCGTTCACGACCAGTTCGCCAACGGTCAGCGTTTCCGGGTGCTCAACGTGGTCGACGATGTCACCCGGGAGTGCCTCGCGGCGATCCCGGACACCTCGATCTCGGGGCGCCGGGTGGCTCGTGAACTGACTGCCCTGATCGAGCGCCGCGGAAAGCCGGGGATGATCGTCTCTGACAACGGCACCGAACTGACCAGTAACGCAATCTTAACCTTCGCTACCGCGCACCGGATCGAGTGGCACTACATCGCCCCGGGCAAGCCGATGCAGAACGGCTTCGTGGAGAGCTTCAACGGGCGGATGCGGGACGAGCTGCTCAACGAGACCATGTTCCGAAACCTGGCCCACGCGCGGATCGTGATCGCCGCCTGGGCTGCCGACTACAATACCGAACGCCCGCACTCGGCCTTGGACTACCAGACACCGGCTGACTACGCGCGGGCCCTGACCTCCGCAATCGCCCGCCCCGCTGCGCGAGATGATAGCTCCGCGCGTCGGGCGATTGCTCAACCTGCGCCGATCGGCGTAAACACCAACCGGGCTCCGGTCGCGGCTGGATGAAAGTTCAGTGGCAGGTCACTGCCGCGCCATCCGCGGCATCGAGCCGCTTGTAGAAGATCACGTGACGCTGGCAGTTGACGGATCGCATCCCCGGGACGAAGAGACTCCTGTCCCGACCCCGGTCGGGATCCCCGGTGATTTGCTCGAAGGCGGTGACCAACTGGCGGTAATAGACGAGCCATTGGTCCCTACCCCAGGTCTCGACGGTGTAGGCACGGATCTCTTCAAGGTCGGACCTGGCCCGACCGGAAAGTCGAATAGTCATGCGGGTCAGCGATCAAACGCATCCGGCTCGAAGGCTCGGGCTTCGAACTCGGCGAAGTCTCCATTTTCGGCCAGGGTGGCTGCCTCCTCGAGGTCGGCCTTGAGCACATAGAACTGCCGGGCACCATCCCGCTCCATCAGCATCCTCACGCCGGCGCGCACGACTTCGCTCAGATTGGCGTAAGCGCCGGACTCGATCTGCGCCTGCACATATTTCTGCATCGGTTCGGTCAGGTGGACGTTTGGCATCAGACTCTCCTATCTATACTCAATCATATCAGATACTGACATAAATCTTCAAGCTGATGTTCGATCCCAACATAGGCTCGTTGCTCCATACCGTCCTTCTGCGCCCGGATTCCAGCCGGGGAGCCAGGCGAGACAGTTTTCCGATACTGCCCGTCCCGAGACCATGAGCGCTCCGACACGCCGTTTGATGGACTCATGCGGTCTAGTCTTTCGTGACCGCTTTCGTGGCCGCATTGGAATGCCACATTTGTATTTGATTACAGATGTTTGTTTGGCAGCCAACGTGAAACAAGGCCGCAATTTTGGCCACTTTCAAGACGCCACAAAAGCCCACACCGGCGTCAGAACTCGGAAGCCGTCACGCGACACAAGCGAACAATCGCATGCCTTCATCAATCAAATCTCCCTGCTATCATTAATGTTGTTTCGTATCGCTGCACCATTATAGATGGAGTCGGCATCATGAAGCACGTGATCCACGGCGTGGCCACTGCCACGGCACTAACCATATCCGGAATAATGGCCTCGTCAGCTCCGGCTCAGGCCTATCAGGTCGACTGTGCAATCCTCCTCTGCCTTGCGGGCGGCTGGCCTGCCTCCGCGCCCTGCGCGCATGCCAGAGCGGTCTTCATTCGGCGGATCACGCCATGGCCGATCGAGCCGCCCTTGCAAATCTGGCGGTGTCCGATGGGTGTGTCGTTCAACGATCCCAACCCGATGTCGCCCATGGAACGCCTTTATGACATCACGTTCCGCGATCCGCCCGAGCCGCAGGAATCGACTCCAATCCCCCTTGTCCGCGTCCAGGCGGATGAACAAGCAGACATCGACATCTCAGGCGACGCCTTTGATTTCGTGCGCAGCATTCGCGTCTATCACATCCAGTACCGCCAGCACGAAAACCGAGATGGCGACTGCAATCGCAGCGACTCCACGCGATTGGGGTCCTACGGCGTGCAGGGCGACTACCGATGGACAAGATCCACCGTGGGCCAGGTGCCAGCCGCATCCGGCCTGAGCATTCCGAATGGATGCGGCAACTACTTTTACCGTTCCGTCTTCGTCGACTGGCGTGATCACGCCGGGAACTACGGTTCTGAAGAAGTTCGCTACTGACAAAATCTGCGCGCGGTTTTGCCGCGCGCGTCATCTCAACCCCGCCCGGGAGGCTGTGCAAAAGCCCCTGAAAAGGAGACGACGCCAGACCGTGAAGCCTGACGCCGTGCTAGAAAACTCCGTGAACAAGAGTTTCCTAGCGCACCGCTAAAACACCTGCAACCAGCAAAGTTGTTTTGCTGGCAAGAATGTTGTTGTCTCACGACATGGCGTCGGATCTCCAAGGAGACCTCGACCATGGAACCTACGACCGGCTTGATCCTGCGACGGATTACGCAGACAAATCTCTCTGTTGCAGCGCACAAGCTTGCCACCCTCATCCTCGACGCCATCGCCTGGAAGGATGGCTACAACGGTTTGTCGCGCGGAACGGCAGCCTTCACACTCTCGGCCCTGGCGGAGAAGATGGGTGTCTCACGGCAGTATCTTGCGGTTCTTCTGAACGAACTTGAGGCTTCGGAGTTGCAGCTCGAGCGGGCGAAGCCGAATGGCAAGTTCGCGCCCTGGATCTTTCGGTTTTCCGCTTTCGACGAGGAGAGTGAAACCCATGATCTCGTGTCAGGTGAAGGTGACACATCACTATCTAGAGATAATAATAACAAAACTATCTTCTCAGGACTGATCGACATCACCGCGAGTTCGAACGTTTTTCAGACCAGTTGGGCGGAGCTCATCAAAGCAGCGAAGGCAACGCTCCCCTGCTGGAACGTCGACACTCAGGTCATCTGGGACCGCTTTCTCGCCTTCAATCGCTCCCGAGGCAACGGCCGGGTGCCTGCCGGCTTTTTGCTTGGCTTCATGCGCCGATGGCGGAATTCGCCGGGGACTCCGCCTCGTCCCGAGGTGAAACCATCGCAGAAACGGGTAGCAGACCCCAAAGAGCGCGAATTGCTAAGACAGATGCAAGCCGCACCAACTGCGAACCGCCAGTTCCACGCGTCCGACTTGTGTCGCTTGATCGGGCACGCTGCCTACGAAGCGCGGGTACTCGATGTGATCCGCAGGTTTGGGTGTCAGAGGTTCTCAGCAACCTTGGCGGTGCACGGACGAGCGGTGTTGGCAGGGGAAATTTCCAGGTAGTCTATTTGCGATGCTGTGGCTTAGGGCCGGAAAGCCACCACTGTAGGTTCAAGGCTGGTTGCGACAGTTTCGCTATCTTAGTTTCATCATATCGTCCCTGAAGGCTTCCATCGGGGTTCCGTTCAGGCGGGCGCAAATCGGCTTCATATTGTGATTTAAGAGCATTGCCACCGGCGTCTCCCGTGGCAGGTAGCGCCGGGCCCGCTTGTTCAGGTTTCGACCGACCCTTTCTGCCAGGAAGCCTGAGGATCGCAGAACCAGACCTCGGTGCCGATCCCGGGCTTGAGCTTGCGCCAGCTGGGGAACTCGATCCCGCGGTCGAAGGTGATCGACTGGCGCGCCAGTTGGGGCAAGCGGTCCACAATCTCCATGAGCCAGTCCATCAGATGCGTGGTGCTCCGGTCGTTGTTGCGGAACAGGGCGGCGAAGCGGGTCTTGCGCTCGACCAGCGAGGCGATGTTCGCGTTGCCATTCATGCGCGCGTCGCCGGTTGGATCAGTCCGGTTTCTACTTGGGTTTTGGTGGTTCTGGTCGCGACATACCTTTGGAATGTCCTGCGAAAGTGATGCCGGAGCTGCCCAAAGCGCACTGAGGGGCCGATCGTCGACAAGAACTGACCGCCACCCATCCCCTGAAATATGCCAACGGGCGGAGAAACCTGTTTCGACAAGGGAATAATCGAGGCTTGAAAAACGTCCCTTCAGTGTAGGCTGCAGAAGGACGTGACGGTGCACGAAACAAAACAAGGCGCTCAGCAAGCGATCTCACGTCGCGCTCTACTCGCATCGACCGCCGGCATGTGTGTGTCCGCGCTTGGTGCCAGAATGGCTATGGCCGGTCCGCCCTATGACGATCCCGTCGCCCGGTTCCCAGAAAAAACTGCGTTGCGGCTGCTGAATGATCGTGCGCCGCAGCTTGAGACGCCTTGGCGGTACTTCAAGGAGGATCTGACCCCCAATGAGGCGATGTTCGTCCGCTGGCACTTGCAACCCATCCCGACCCATGTCGACCTGAACACCTGGACATTGCGGGTGGGCGGCCATGTCAACGAGACACTTTCGCTGAGCATGGACGACATCCGCACGATGCCCGCACAGGAATTCGTGGCCGTCATCCAATGCTCAGGCAACTCGCGACGGTATTTCGCGCCCCGTGTCCCCGGCGGACAATGGGGAGACGGGGCGATGGCCAACGTGCGCTGGAAGGGCGTGCGTCTGTCGGACGTCCTGGAACGCGCGGGAATGAAGTCCGGCGCCGTGCAGGTCACGTTCAACGGTCTTGATACCGGTCCGCTTCCCGCGACGCCCGACTTTGTCAAGGCGCTCGACGTCGATCACGCGATGCAGCCAGAGATCCTGCTGGCCTACGAAATGAACGGTGAGGAACTGCCACTTCTAAACGGTTTTCCCATGCGGCTGATCGTGCCGGGCTGGTACGCCACCTACTGGGTGAAGTGCCTGTCGGAGATCACCGTGACGGATACCATGTTCGACGGTTTCTGGATGGCCAAGGCCTATCATATCCCCGACAATGCCAATGCCTCCGAGGCGCCGAATGATCTGGCCAAGAACACGGTTCCCATCAACCGATTCAACACCCGCTCCTTCTGGGTGCACCCGAGCGAGAAGACCGGCGAAACCGAATTTGCGAACGGCGCCACCATCCCGCTGGAGGGCGTCGCGTTCGACGGTGGAAGCGGCATCGCATCGGTCGAGTACTCGCTGGACGGCGGCGGGACCTGGCAAGAAGCCACGCTCGGAGATGACATGGGCGGCTACGCGTTCCGGCGCTGGCGCGCCGAATGGACCCCGACGACGCCGGGTGCCTACCAGCTGAAGGTCCGCGCAACAAGCAATGACGGCGAAACGCAGCCCGTGGATGCGAAGTGGAACCATGGCGGCTACATGCGCAACGTGATCGAGACAGTCGATGTCACGATCACAGGGCAGGAGGAAGGCTGATGGCCAACAAACATCCCGCCCCGAAGGACCCGTCCGAAGTCAGCCGCGAATACGACGAGACGCGCCGCCGGCTCGACGGGCCCGCGCTGATGATCGCCATCCCGCTTCTGCTGGTCGCGATCTACTTCGCTTTTTACGGTGTCGATAGCGGACGATCAGACATTGAAACGGCGCAAATGGGGACGCCAGCAGCCGAGGCCGGACAGGTCAGACCGATCACTGCCGCCACATCCAAAACAATCGAATTGCCGCATCTGCAGCCGATCTTGCCACCGGGTCCGGGGCTGGAAGCTGTCGAGGTCAATTGCGTCGTCTGCCACTCGCCGCGCCTGATCACCGATCAACCAGACTTTTCGCGCGAGCAATGGGCCGAGATCGTCCACAAAATGGTCGGCACCTTCGGTGCTCATGTCACCGCAGACGACCAGGATCTGATCATCGATTACCTGACTTTTATCAAGGGCACAGACACCAGCGGGGACGGCCAATGACAGACGCGACCTTTGAAAGTGCGAACGAAAATCATCGGGCGGCACCGCAAGTCACAACATCTCTTGTTCGCGCGCATGTCTATGCCGCGCTCTCCATGGTCATCATCTCGGCGCTGTTCGGGATTATTGTCGCGACCAAGATGAACTGGCCCGGATTTCTGGGTGAGACAGCGGAGCTGACCTGGGGCCGGGTGCGCTATGCCCACACGCAGGGCATCTTCTTTGGCTGGCTGAGCAACGCATTCATCGCGTTTCTTTATTACGGCGTGCCGCGACTGGCCGGTCGATCCGTCACAAGCACGTCATTGGGCTGGGTCATTTTCGTCGCTTGGAATCTTTTGGCCGTGCTGCCGGGCTGGGCGCTGGTCCTGGCAGGGTACAGCCAACCGCTCGAATGGGCCGAGTTCCCGATCATCATCGACGGGGTGCTGATCGCGGCGATGGCGCTTCTTTTCGTCCAGTTCGTCGTGCCGTTCTTCCGGACTCGGATGGCCGATCTCTATGTCTCGGGCTGGTATTTCCTCGGCGGCATAACCTTCACGATCTTCGCCTATGCGGTCGGAAATTTCGTGCCGGAATTCCGGCCCGGTGCGGAGGGCGCGTCCTATAGCGGGCTCTGGATCCACGATGCGGTCGGACTGTGGGTCACGCCTCTCGCGGTCGGCATCGCCTACTACGTCATCCCCGCCGCCAGCGGTCGGGCGATCTGGAGCCACTTTTTGTCGATGATCGGCTTCTGGCTTCTGTTCTTCGTCTATCCGCTCAATGGCTTGCACCACTACCTGTTTTCCTCCATCCCCTTGGAGATGCAGAAAGCCGCCGTTGTGGCCTCTGTCTATCTGGGCGTTGCCGTCATCATTGTAGTGACGAACCTGATGATGACCCTGCGGGGCCTCGGCGGGAAGGTCACCGGTGATCCGGCGCTTCGCTTCGTCTGGCTCGGCATCGTGTTCTACCTCGTCGTCAGCCTGCAAGGCTCGTCACAGGCGCTCATGCCATTCAACCGCTACATTCATTTCAGCGACTGGGTTATAGGGCATTCGCATCTCGCCCTGCTAGGGTTCGCGAGCTTCATTGCCGTCGGCGGCATGCTCTACGCATGGCGCAACACGGTCGGGGTGCGATACAATCCGCACCTCGCGACGTGGTCCTTCTGGCTCCTGTCATTCGGACTACTGGCCATGGTCTTGGTCCTGACGATTGCCGGGATGATTCAGGGCCAGTTATGGCAGGGCGGAGGTCCGTGGCTAGATAGCGTCGAGGCGTCGCGCCCCTATTGGGTCATCCGCACGCTGACCGGTGTTCCAATCATCCTGGGTTTCGGCGCGCTGATCTTGGCGATGACGACCGGTCAGCGGATCGCAGCCCAAGACACCCATGATTCAAGCCAGGGTGCCGCGAAGTTCCAAGACATCAACATTTACTCCCACGCGCGGCGCAATCGCTGGCTTCGCGGGGCCTATGCTGTGACCGGCCTCGCCGGGCTGGGCTTCTTCGCGCTCTCTTTTCTTGCACTCGCCGTCTGGCCCTCTCGGGAGGTAGCCGCAACGATCGAACGGACCACGCCCGTGGGAGCGATCACCTATACGGTGGCCGAAGCGCGGGGGCGTGATGTCTATGCCCGCGAAGGCTGCGCCTACTGCCATTCCCAGATGATCCGCGCGCTCCCCGCCGATGAAAACCGCTTCGGCCCGGCCAGCCAGGCCTGGGAGACCGCACAAGATACGCCGCAGATGTGGGGCACCCGCCGGATCGGGCCCGACCTCAGCCGGGAAGCCGGGCGTCGCCCCGCCGACTGGCAGTTCGCGCATCTCTACGATCCTCGCTCGGTCGTGCCGCGGTCGAACATGCCGGCGTTCCCATGGCTCTTTGACGGGTCCGCCACCGAACCGACGCAGGAGGCCATCGATCTAGTGGCTTACCTCGAAGCGCTTGGGCGCAACCGCATCCTCGCCGGGGAAGCAGAGCCGTTGACCACGAGCGCAGAGGGACGCGCCCCTGACCTGTTGCTAAGCGATGTCGACGCGCGGCTGCCAGGACGCGGCAAGGCGCTCTTCGAAGCAAATTGCGCGGGCTGCCACGGGGCCGAGGGCTTGGGCGATGGCCCCTCCTCGGACGCGTTTCTGCCGCATCCCCGCAACTTGGCGGAGGTCCGGCTTTCCGACGACCGCTTGTCGGTGGTTCTGTGGAATGGCGTCGAGGGTTCCGCCATGCCAGGCTGGTCTCGTCTGCCAGTCGCAGACCTGTCGGCGATCGCCGCCTATGTCGAAACCCTTCCTCGCAACGTGGCCGCCGAGGAAAGGACGCCGGATGCCTTTGCTGGCGCCGGCATCTATGCACAGAATTGCGTTGTCTGCCACGGCAACAATGGACGGGGCGATGGCCCGTCCGCAGGCGCGCTGGCCCCTGCACCCTCCAACTTTCACGAAGAGCTCCCCTCCCTCGACTACGCGATCAAGGTGCTGACCGAGGGCGTGCCCGGCACATCCATGCCCCGCTGGGACACGAAATTGTCGGCTGAGGAGATCGAGCAGGTCGCGCGATATGTACGGACGTTCTACGACACATCAGCGGAGGAGAATGCGCAATGATCGCCAACTTGATCGTCGTTACCGCCACGCTGCTGATCGCGGGTTTTCTGATTGCGCGGATTTTCGTTCCCGGTGCGAAGGCGTGGTTCGAGGCACCGAAACACCGGTTCATGCGTGACGAAACCGCCCATGCCGACCGTCACCGCCGAAAGGCATACGGGAACGAAAGACCGATGCACGAGACGCCACCCGAAGATACCGATCGATCAGATAAGGAGAGTTAACATGCCCCGGAAGTACGCCAGCGGCCTCGACGATCCCACTTCGGTCAAGATGGTCGAACTGCTCAACAGCAACCTCAGCCTGGTCATCGACCTATCGCTTGCGGTCAAGCAGGCCCATTGGAACCTGAAGGGCACCGGCTTCATCGGTGTCCACGAACTGCTCGACACAACGGTCGCGCATCTACGAGACATTCTTGATACAATTGCCGAACGTGCGGTCATCCTTGGCGGCCTTGCGCGCGGGACGACGCAAACCGTGATCGAGGGTTCGACACTCGAGCCCTATCCGACGGACATCACCGATATCCAAGATCACTTGCGCGCCTTGACCGATCGCTACGACGTGGTCGCGGCGTCGCTCAGAGACGCCATCGGCACAGCAGGAGATGCCGGTGACGAGGACACCGCCGATCTCTTCACCGAGGCCAGCCGCATCGTCGACAAGGATGCGTGGTTCATCGGCTCAAACCTCAGCGGCAACTGATCCATGCGGTGATTGACCAATGATCCCGGCCACGGATTTAAGGCCCTTATCGATCCTGAACTGGATTTCAGGATCGGTATTCACATAGAAAGAGCTTGGATGCGGGATTTCGATGACCGGAATCTCTTTACCAAGACCCGCAATCGCCGGGTTCGCCTTACCCGCCCATCGTCCCGCCAGGACAATTACCTGCAAGTTCTTCAGTAGACAAAAGAGCGCAGGCAATTGATCGAGACCGTCCGCAAGCTCGGACGCGGTCAGGCGGCGATTACGTGTCAAACTCGACGGCGCAAGCCAGGGCACAATATTCCACAATAACGTTGTTGACCGTTCGAGGCCTGCGCGATCAAGCGCGCGTTTGAGGTTGCGCTGCGTTGGTGACGGATTGTCGCGGGACACGAACCGGGGATGCTCCCCGCGCCTGGCTGGTCGTTCGAGCAAGATGAGAACGCTTGCATCCTCCCCTCCGTCCAGCGGATCGAACCAAGGCACATCCCGGCTGAGGTTTTGAAGCCCGCGGCAATAGGCGTTGAGGCGATGCATGTGCGGCGCGTCGAGCGCGGCCAACCGGGTCGCCCGAGCCGCCGGTGTGCTTAGCTCGGTGGCCTCAACCACCATCGCGTTCGCGCTTCTCATAGACGGCCTTGGTCACCTCTCCGAGAGCGCCGACGAACATCAGCGCCGAGCCGACGACGAACATCCAGACAGCAAGCGTTTGCCACGTCTCGAATATCTTGAAGAACAAGACAGAGCCGATCACGAAGAGAGCATTGCCGGTAACCGCGATCGCCAGATGCCAGTGCCGATATTCGCGCACGATAGTCTCAAGTTGCATTGCCATTTTTCCTCATGCGCCGATCCAGAGCCGCAGCCCATAGGCAATGGTGGCGACAGTCCCGACCCCCGCAAGCCACAGCAGGACGAACCACGCCAGGCGCTTGTGCAATGGTGGCTGATCATGTTCGGGCATCAATGATACCCCTCGTCCGGATCCATCTTTCCGCGGAAGACCCAGTAGGCATAGGCCGTGTAAGCCAGGATCACCGGGATGAGGATGGCGACTCCCACCAGGATGAAGATTTGGCTCATGCGTGGCGCGGCGGCCTGAGCGATGGTGACCGTGTCCAGCACAATGTAGGGAAAGATAGAAACGCCAAGCCCGACAAAGCAGAGCCCGAACAGCGCTAAGGTCAGCGGGAAGGGCCATGCGTCACGGCGTTCGGCCAAGCGGCGCAAAAGGAGCCAGGCGAGTACGCCTACCCCAAGCGGAACCGGTGCAGTCAGCAAAATCCGCGGCCAAGCGAACCAGTTCTGCCAGTAGGACGCTTCGAGGAATGGTGTCACCGCGCTGACGAACAGGATCGCAGCCAGTGTCGTATATGTCAGGCGGTTTGCGAGTGTATAAGCATAGTCGCGCAACGTGCCTCCGGTCTTGAGGATAATCCAGGTCGCTCCAAGAAGTGCATAGCCGATCACAACCGCCAGACCCGTCAGCGCGCTGAAAGGTGTGGCCCAATCCCACCAGCCGCCGCCATAGGCATTTTTTGTTACCGTCACCCCCTGCAGGATCGCGCCAAGTGCCACGCCCTGCGCAAACGCTGCAACAAGCGAACCACCCGTGAAGGCGATGTCCCACAGGAAACGGCCCCGTTCGGTCCGCCAGCGGAACTCGAACGCGACGCCGCGAAAGACGAGACCAAGCAGCATGGCAATGATCGGTGCATAGAGCGCGGGCATGAGGATCGCGTAGGCAAGCGGGAAAGCCGCAAAAAGTGCGCCGCCGCCGAGAACGAGCCAGGTTTCATTCCCATCCCAGACTGGTGCGACCGAATTCATCATCACGTCCCTGTCGTGCCGCTCGGGAAAGAACGGAAAGAGCAGCGCCACACCGAGGTCGAAGCCGTCCATCACGACGTACACAAAAATTGAAAAGGCCACGACGAAGGCGAGGCTCGTCGCGAGATCAAGCGAGCCAGTCATTTGCCGTTCTCCTCGCGCTGGCCCATCACTGCATTCGGATCCATGGAAGTTGCGGGCGTGATCCCGGCCGCGCGAATTGGCTGCCCTCCCGTGAGACCTGGCTCGTGGGGCTTGGGCGCGTGGTTCATCAGGCGCAAGAGGTAGAAGGTCCCGGCCGCGAAAACCACGGCATAGACGACGATAAAGGCAATCAGTGACGTCCCCACCGCCGGGACAGCCAGCGGCGAGGCGCTATCCGCTGTCCTGAGCAATCCGTAAACGGTGAATGGCTGCCGCCCGACCTCGGTCGTGACCCATCCCGCCAGAACCGCGACGAAGCCTGCAGGACCCATTGCGAGGGCAACCATGTGCAAGCCGCGCCAATCATGGAGCTTGCCGCGCCACCGGGCAAAAAGGCTGATAAGGCCGAGACCCAGCATTGCGAAGCCCAGCGAAACCATGATGCGGAACGACCAGAAGACAATCGCAACCGGCGGCCAGTTTTCGCGGGGGATCGTTTCCAGCCCGTCAAGGGGCGCGTTCAAGTCATGTTTGAGAATGAGCGAAGAAAGCTTCGGAACTTCGAGCGCGTAATCGACCTGCGCGGCGTCCTGGTCCGGCAAACCGAACAGGATCAGCGGCGCGCCGTCCGGATGGCTTTCGAAATGACCTTCCATCGCCATGACCTTGGCGGGTTGGTGTTCAAGCGTGTTCAGTCCGTGCTGGTCGCCCGCAAAAATCTGAAGTGGGGCCACGAGAACCAGCATCCACATCGCCATCGAAAACATCTTGCGGCTGGCAGGGCCCGACCGACCGCGCAGGTGATGCCAGGCAGCAACACCGCCGACCACGAGTGCCGTCGTCAGGTAGGCCGCCAGCACCATGTGGACCAGCCGGAAGGGAAAGGACGGATTGAAAATGACGGCCAGCCAGTCTTCGGGCACAAACTGCCCGGCATCGGTGACGGCATGACCCGCGGGGGTCTGCATCCAGCTGTTGACCGACAAAATCCAGAAGGCTGACATCAGCGTGCCAAGCGCAACCATCAGGGTGGCGAAGAAATGCAGCCCACGGCCAACACGCTTCATTCCGAAGAGCATGACCCCGAGGAAGCCGGCTTCGAGAAAAAAGGCCGAAAGCACCTCGTAGGCCATCAGCGGCCCCACCACCGGCCCGGCCTTCTCGGAGAAGACCGACCAGTTGGTTCCGAACTGATAGGACATCACAATGCCCGAGACGACACCCATACCGAAGGCGACCGCGAATATCTTCTTCCAGTAGTGGAAAAGATCCAAATATACCTCGCGGCCTGTTTTCAGCCACAAGCCCTCGAGTACCGCAAGATAGGATGCCAGCCCGATCGAGAAGGCCGGAAAAACAATGTGAAACGACATCGTGAAAGCGAACTGCATCCTGGCGAGCAGCACTGGATCAAAGTCAGTCAGCATGCATGGCGCTCCCAGCAATCAAAGTTACGAGAGGCTGGAGATAAACTCTGGCGATTGTCCATCACCTCAGCCTCCCTGCGTGAGCAGGACAAGCAGGAGGCTGAGCAATACGATGAAAACCCAGGATGCGGCCCCGAGCAATGCGGGACGCACGCCTTCCGCCGCCAATTTTCGGATGTCAGTCTCAAGCCCCATCGCCGCCAGCGCCATCGCAAGCAGAAACTGCGTGAGGCCCGTTGTCCACGGTTCCACAACTTGTGGCACCCAACCGGTTGAGGCAATTCCGACCATGCCGACAAAGCCAAGCACAAACCAGGGAATGGGCGCGCCCCCGGCCTGTTTTCCGTCGACTTGCTTCGCGGCAAAATAGCCGAGGATCAGCACCATCGGAGCCAGCATCATGACGCGTGTCAGCTTTGCGATTGTTCCGAAATGCCCAGCCTCTTCGCCCTGCTGGAAGGCGGCGGCAACGACCTGCGCAACTTCATGGATCGAGGCTCCGGTCCAGAGGCCATAGGCGTGCGGCCCAAGCTGCAGGAACGTTTCGGCCACCGGGATGAGAACCATAGAAAGCGAGCCAAATACGGTCACGCAGGCAACCGCATAGGCCACGTCTTCGTCGCTTCCGCGGGTCACGGTGTTCGTCGCGATCACCGCCGAAGCGCCGCAGATGGATGTGCCCGCCGCAATCAGCTCTGTCAGTTTCGCGTCAAGCCCGAGTTGACGTCCCAGCCATTTGGTGAAGAAGAAGGTAGCAACGAGCGTGGCCACAATAACGCCGACGCCGACCCAGCCCACGGCGGCGACCTGTGCAAAGGTCAGCTGCAGCCCGAGCAGTATGATACCGGCACGCAGTATCTTTTTCAGGCTGAATGTCACACCAGGTTTTGCGGCGGCGGGGGTTCCGATCAGATTATGCACAGCCATCCCGATCAGAATGGCCAGGATCAACGGAGATAACAGATTGAAGCCGGGAAGATAGCGCAAACCGAATGCAGCCATTGCAATTGCGCCCGTCAGCGCAAGTCCGGCCCAAGGAGACCGGGGCGCGTTTTGTTCGGCGGTATTTTCAGGAAGTACTGTTTCGGTCATTTCGCCCTCATTCAATCAGTTGCGATCGGACATCCGCATAGATCGGGGGCGTCTATAGCTACAATCCAATCACACTCTTTTCGCCATAAATGGCTGTAAACGTTTCTATTCCGAATGTTCGATGTCATTTGCGGCGTCGTTCGGTAGCGGCTCCGAGGCATCTTCATAGAGCGCGGCAAACAGCGCAAATGCGACGGCCGCCGCCATGCCCGCCAAAGGGACCCAGTGCCATCGTTTCGATTTCTCGGAGTCCGGTTCCAGGTTCGACATATTGTACCTCCAAAAAACGATCTGGCCGGGCGATCCGAAGAGCACCCGACCGTGAGAGGTTCAGTCGTCGATCGAGATCGGGCTGACCAATGGGCCACCATCGACAACCACCGGCTTGTCGTTCGCAACGCTGCCGGGCCCGAATTCATAGACGCCGAGTTCGCCATCATCGACGTGCAGCATCGCGATGACCTTGTCGCCATCATATTCACCGGTCAGCGGCACATAGACGTTCTCGGTCATGCCTGCCTTGACATAGGTATGGCCGATCGAGGCCGGCACGACGGGCTTGCCGTCCTTGATTGCGTGGATCACGACCCAGCCATCTGCCGCGGCGGTCACGGACTTGACCACGACGGCGTGACTCAGTTCCTGTTCTGCGGTTTCGAGCGCGTCGGACACGTGGCCGTCAGCGAGGGCGACGGACGCGGTGGCGGTCAGGGCCGCGATTGTGGCGATAGTCTTCTTCGTTACGTTCATCAGAACTCTCCTTTGAATTCGGTTGGAGCGCCGCTTCGGGCGGAGCTTGTAGGGTTCACGACTGTCCGCTCGAAACCCTTCCCAAGTTTCCGTTCACGAACCCGTGATAGACAATCTGGAAAAGATCTCTGGGAATAAACCGGTGGGCTCAGGCGTCACTTTGGTGAATGCATGCAGCGGAGACACCATGCCGACCCATCACGCCCTTGCCCAAGAGGCCGACGCCATGAAGCGGTACGCGATCACGCTGACGCGCGACGTGCATACCGCCGATGACCTCGTGCAGGATTGCATGGAACGGGCCTTGCGCAAGTGGACGCTGCGGCGTGAAGGCGTGCCGCTTCGGGCCTGGCTCTTCACGATGATGCGCAATCTGCATGTCGATGGCTGGCGGCGGGCGAAACGACGTCAGACGGAATCGCTTGAGACCATGACATCACCGCCCGAGATACCGCCGACCCAGGAAAACCATGTCGAATTGAACCGGCTGCTGGCGCGCGTCATGTCGCTGCCCGAGGATCAGCGGGCGGCCTTGATACTGGTCAGCGTTGAAGGCTTCACCTATCGCGAGGCCGCCCAGACGCTTGGCGTGCCCGAAGGCACGATCCTGAGTCGCGTGAGCCGGGCCCGCGCCGCCTTGCGCGAGGCCACCGGCGAGGCCTCCCCGAAACTGAGGAGCGTAACATGACGCGCGCGCCGAAGGATATCCGTGAAGAAGATCTTGTAGCCTACGTGGACGACGCCCTGACGCCCGATCGGAGAAGCCAGGTCGAAGCCTATCTGAACGACACGCCAGAAGCCGCGCATCGGGTGGAAGCCGACATGGCCATCGCCCGCGATCTGCGCCGTGCCTTCGCTGGGCTGGTTAGCGATCAACAACCAGCAGCGCTTCCGGCGACTGACCCGCGCAAGCACATGCCGTTGGCATGGGCTGCGTCGGTTGCGATGGCGCTGATGATCGGCGGTGCGGCAGGTTGGGTCCTGCGCCCCGACGCAGTTCCACAACCGACATCGGGCCTTGTGGCCGAAGCCTTCGCCGCACATCGCACCTTTGTTGTCGAAGTCGCGCACCCGGTGGAGGTCGGGGGCGAGAACAAGGGCCATCTGGCCACCTGGCTGACCAATCGGCTTGGTCGGCCTTTCGCTATCCCCGACCTGCGGGTCGCGCGCCTGTCGCTGGTCGGTGGGCGGCTCCTCCCCTCGCCCACCGAACCAGCGGCGCAATTGATGTATGAAGACGGCAACGGTCAGCGCCTGACGCTTTATCTGCGACGCGGCAGCGAAGGCGATCCGAGCTTCCGATTTGCTGAAACGGCTACCGAGCAGGCGTTCTACTGGAGCGATACGGAGTTCGCCTATGCCTTGACCGGGGCATTGCCACGTGCGCGCCTTCTGGAAATCGCGCATCTGCTTCAGGCGCAGTTCGAAGATCCCGGCGCGCCAACCTGACCTCACGCAGGCGTGAACAAAAAACCCGGAAGGGTTCTGCATCTCCGCCCGTCAGTCCTGTGAAGGCCACTCCGACCGGGGGTGGTCGGTACACGACCTGACAGGAGATGCCATGCGACTGACGACACTTCTCGCCACCACAATCCTCGCCGCTGCGCCGGCGTTGGCCGACACTGCTGCCGACCGCCGCGGTGATACGCCGTTCAACGACCCATCCATCCAACACGCGCCGAAGGATGGCGTCGTGAAGCTTTACGGCGCTGGCGGACCGCACACGGCGTTCCGGAAGGTCGCGGCCGTCTTTGAAGAGCAGACCGGCACCAAGGTCGAAGTGATCGCTGGCCCGGAGTCGAAGTGGACTGCGGATGCCCAGAAGGATGCGGATATTCTCTGGGGTACCTCCGAACAGTCGATGACCGCCTTCCTGCTGACCTATACCGCCTTCGATCCGGCGAAAGTCGAGCCGATCTACCTGCGTCCGACGGTGATCGCGGTGCAGGCCGGAAACCCGATGGGCATCGAAGACTTCGATGACCTTTTGGCCGACGGGGTGCGGGTTGTCGTGACCGAGGGCGCAGGGGTCTACAACACCTCGGGCACCGGCACATGGGAAGACGTGGCGGGCCGTTTGGGGAACCTTGATGACATCGCCGCCCTGCGGCGCAACATCGTGGCCTATGCGCTTGGCTCGGGTGCCTCCTACGGGGTCATATCCGGCGGTGATGCCGACGCGTGGATCACCTGGCCCAACTGGCCGATCACCAAGGACGACCTCGACATGATCGAACTGGCCGAGGACCGGGTGATCTACCGCGACGTGAACGTCGTGTTGTCGCCCGATGCCGATCCGGAAGCACAGCAATTTCTCGATTTCCTCGTCACCGAGGAGGCGCAGGACCTCATGGCGACCGAAGGCTGGCGTCGCTGATCCACCCTTAAAAACCGGAATTCAGGAAATCGGCCACGCGCGTGGCCGATTTTTTTTGCGGGTGGCGGGAATAAAGACAATCGGCCGGACGTCTTTCAATCATAAGGGTGCTGTATGCCATGGAACGCGGTGCCCTAAACCATGGGAGGAAAGCAATGAATTTTCAGACACAAGTGAAGCGTCGCCACTTTCTAATCGGCTCGGCCGGAACCGTGGCCGCGGCTGCGGTCGGCGGCTCGGCGATCGCGCAGGACGCGACCGATCCGCTGCCCGATTACGTGGCCTGGAAGGACCCCAACGATTTCATCGTCCATTCGAAACAGACACTCGAGACGAAGCGCGCGGTTCAGGGCACTGAGCTGATCACGCCGAGCGATGAACTCTACATCCGCAACAACCTGCCCGCCCCGTCCGAAGAGATCGTCGCCGACCGCGATGCGTGGGAGATCGAGATCGACGGCGTTGCCAACCCCGGCTCACTGACCGTGGGCGACCTGAAAAAGATCGGAGTCGAAACGGTCGTCTGTGTGTTGCAATGTTCGGGCAATGGTCGCGCCTTTTTCGATCACGAGGCGAGCGGGTCGCAATGGTCGGTCGGTGCCGCGGGCAACGTGGTCTGGACCGGCGTGCCGGTGCGCGCGGTGATCGAGGCGATGGGCGGCGCGGATGCGGACTCCGTGTTCCTGACCGGTACGGGTGGCGAAGAGATCCCGGACGGCCTGCCACCCGAGACAATTCAGGTTGAACGATCGGTTCCAAAGGCAGCGATGGATCAGGCGATCCTGGCGTGGGAGATGAACGGTGAGCCTTTGCCGCTTGCCCATGGCGGCCCCCTGCGGCTGGTCATTCCGGGGTACTACGGCGTGAACAACGTCAAGTATATCAAGCGTCTGGCAATGACGGTCGAGGAATCGCCCAATAAGATCCAGCAAACAAGCTACCGCGTGCGCTCTGTGGGAGAAAAGGGCGATCCCTCGCAGCCGTCAATGTACGAAATGGTCGTCAAGTCTTGGATCACTGGGCCTCTGATGGATGCGGCGACGGGTAAGGTGCAGATCCACGGCGTCGCCATGGGGGGAGTCAGCGGTCTGGACAAGATCGAGGTGTCGACCGACGGCGGGCAAAACTGGGCAGAGGCACAGTTTCTTGGCCCGGACCTTGGCCCATATGCCTGGCGGCCCTTCGTGATGATCACAGAACTGTCCGAAGGCACACATATGCTGGCAAGCCGCGCCACTAACGAAGCGGGCGATAGCCAGCCCGAGACCTTTCCGCCGAATGAACGCGGCTATGGCAACAACGGCTGGCGCGCCCATGCCGTCGACGTGACCGTCAGCTGACCTCAACAACCGGCGACACCCGTTGTCGCAGGGTCGCCCCCAATCCGGAGACATATCTATGACCAATCTATCGACGCCGCCTCTCGGCGCCGTAATGTTCGTCGCCCTGATGTCCAGCACCGCAAGCGCCCAATCCGATCTTGATGCCGGCCGGACGATCTTTACCGAAACCGCGCAACCGGCCTGCGCCCTTTGTCACGCTCTGAAAGATGTAGGATCAGAGGCGGAGATTGGCCCCAGCCTTGATGAATTCAAACCGACGGTCGAGCAGGTCCGCGCTGCCGTGACAAGCGGTATCGGTGTTATGCCGGCTTTCTCAGAAACCTTGACCAAGGAAGAAATCGAAACGGTTTCGAAATACGTGGCCCAGGTCACGGGCGGACTAGGCACCGCGACCGAAAGCGAAACCGCGGACGAGTCAGCTGAAGCTGCCAGTGCCCAAGAGTCGGAAAAGCCCGGCAACGAGGTACTGACGCAAAGCAACACGGTTGCGGGCGAAAAAACGTTCAGAAAATGCAAGGCTTGCCATACGGTAGATGAGGGTGGGGCCAATCGCGTCGGTCCCAACCTATACGGCATCGTCGGTGCACCCGTGGCAGCGGCCGACGGTTTTCGCTATTCAGACGCACTCATCGAATACGGGGGCGACTGGACACCTGACCGGCTTGCCGCGTTTCTGGCCAACCCCCGCAAGGCCGTTCCCGGCACGAAAATGAGCTTTGCCGGACTTCGCAAGGCGCAGGATCAGGCCGATGTGATCGCGTATCTCGACAGCTTGACGGACACCGCGAAAACCAATTGACCTAGCCGACGCAGGACCGCGCCGTCCGGATCGTCTCCGAAAGCGACGCCATGACGCTTTCGGAGGCACGCTCGCTGGTTTCAAGCTTGAGATAACTGGCGATGGCATCGAACCGCGTGCGGTCCATCCCTGTCGCGACAATCATATAGCGAAGTTGATCCTTGGACAGCCAGGTTGCCATCTGCTGCCCTGGCGTGTCATTGCCCTCTGGGGAAACGAACGTGCCTCGAAGATAGGTCAATCTGCATCCATTCTGACCCGCGTAGTGGACAATTTCGCCGTTGTCCGATGAGCGGAAGAAAACAGCCGTCAGGTGTGCGACGGAAAGGTCGGGTATCCCCACCGCGCCGCCTGCTGCGGCGGACCGCAGCTCGGCGGACTCGACGTCAAATGCCTCAGCCGCCAGTTCGGCGTGAATTTCGAAAGCTGTCGGGGTGGTATCAAAAGCCGGGCCGAAAGCCACAGCTAAGGCAATTGCCGCAGCAACGGCACCGACCGCAAGCAAGCGCCGTGGGTGCCAGTTACTGTTTGCGGAACTGGTATCCAGCGCAGAGGCCGATTGCACCAGGCTTGGCCGCAAGGCCGCCAAGCTGTCAGAGACGTTCCGCACGTCCTCAAGCGCTGCAGCAAGCGCGGGCTCGGACGCAAGTCGACCCTCGAATGCGTGTAAGTCTGCTGCGCACAACTCACCATCGTGGTAGGCGTTGACCTGTTCCCAGTCCTTGTCGTGCAGTTCATTCATGTCTTCCGCGTCGCTTCCTGCTTTGACGTTTCGGCTCCATCGACGATTTCCAACAGCGCCTTGCGGGCACGGCTGATCCGGCTCATCACCGTTCCATTCGGCACATCCATCACTTTCGCCGCCTCGGCGTACTTCAACCCCATGATATCAACGAGACACAGAACCTCGCGGGTCTCGGGCGGCAGTTTTTCAAAGGCCAACCGGATCAATACGTCCCGCTCGGTGTCCGATGGACCCGTTTCAGTGGATAGACGTTTTTCAGCCGCGAAATATTCCCGACGCACTCGCCTTTTTCTCAGCTCATCGTAATGCAGGTTGCGAATGACACGGAACATCCAGCGCCGCAGCTCATCCGGCAATGCCGGCGTTCGGTCCGACCGCAACCCCCGTTCGATCGCATCCTGAACGAGGTCTTCAGCCTCGTCGCGAGAAAGGCAGATGGCAATCGCATAGGCCCGAAGTTCAGGCAATAGGATTTCAATGGAGGTCAGCTGCGCCATGACGAACCGTACCGTGTTTCCCGGTAGGGTCAAAGCAAACAAGGCGCGCTGGAAATCTCAGGCCAGGGCGGCGTTGTTGCAGAACTCACGCCTGAGGCATGACTTCCCCTTACCCCGCTGATGTTATGCCACGCGAACGATCTCGGCGGTGCCGAGGGCATTGAAGCGGTTCATGAGGGCGACTCGGATAGGGATCTCGGCGGTTTGGAGGTCGGGGTCTTTCGCGGCGATGCGCTCGCCGAATTCCTTGATACCTCGCATCTTCGCCTCCACCCGGCTTCGAGCGTGGAATCCGGTCCAAGTATTCCAGAATGCCTTGCCGTAGTGCTTGGTGGCGCGCAGCGTCTCGTTTCGGGCCTTTGCCGCCGGGCCGTTTTCCTTCCAGGGGCGCCCGTTCTTACGGACCGGGATGATCGGAACAGCCAGCCGCGCGGTGATGGCCGCTTGGCAGCGGCGCGTATGGTAGGCCTCGTCGGCGGTCACTGTGCCGATTTGCTCGTCCTTGGGGATCTGGCCGAGCAGATCAGGTTTGATTGGGCTGTCGCCATCTCCGCTCGGAGTGAACTCGATCGCCCGAATGTCGGAAGTGGCCGTATCCATGGCCAAATGCACCTTGCGCCACTGGCGGCGGCCACGGACGCCGTGCTTACGGGCCTGCCACTCGCCGTCGCCGAGGAACTTGATGCCGGTGCTATGCACGAGCAGGTTGAGTCGGCCATCGACACGGCGATACGGTATCTGAACCACTAGGGTCTTTTGCCTCCGGCACAAGGTGCTGAAGTCGGGCACGGTCCAGTCCAGACCCGCCAGCCGGAGCAAGTGGGCCACCATACCGGCGGTCTGTCGCAATGGCAGCTGTAACAGCACCTTGACCGACAGACAGAACTGGATGGCGGCATCCCAGAAGACAGTTGAACGGCCGGGCCGCTTTTCGGGCGGTGCAAACCAGGCCATCTTCCGGTCGATCCAGATCAACATCGAGCCGCGCGTGCGCAGCGCCTCGTTGTAGCTGGACCAGTTCTTCATGCTATAACCGGCGGGGAGAGGCTTGTTCATGCGGCCCGTCTAACCGACTGGACTTACACTGTGAATCTCACCCAGTCAGAGTTCTGTGTCAACCCGTGGTGCGACGCTGATGGCGCTGCCGTTCTACGTCGTGGCCGCCTCTGAACGCGGAATTGACGCGGCTGATACCGGCATCCTGCTCGCGGCGCAGACCGCTGGCGCGCTGATGTCCAATCCGCTTTGGGGCTGGCTCGGGGACGGTGCAGGTAAACGGACGATGCTGCGGATCGTCGCTTTTGTGAGAATGATACCGCCGGTGATTGTTTTGGGACTGCTGCAAACAGAATCTGGGTTGGTCGGTTTTGTGCTGCTCGTCGTGGTGATCCGGGGTGATGATGAAGGGCGTGACCACGGGCTATCTGGACTACCTGATGGAAATCTCTCCCGATGATCGCAGGCCCGCCTATTCCGCTTATTTCAATGCGCTAGCGTTTCCCGCAGCACTTCTGCTCCTGCTCCTGCTCGGGGCCGGGTTCGTTGCGGTGATCTCGTTCCACGCGGTACTCGTGGCGGCCATTCTCGTGGCGCTCTGGCAGGTCTGCCTGCTCTCCCGGATTTCGCGATTGCTAAGGTATGCTGCGCCATGATCCGAGTATGGTGCGCTTTCACGCGACCCAAGACGTCGAGGGCTGGCGTCGGGGCCTTTCCGGCTTCAACGGTTCAAAGTCATGCAAGCATTGGCAGACGGATGAAGGTCCGAGTTAGTCTGGCAAGCTTGCACCCCGTCAAAAGGCCTCTTGGTTGAGTGTACACTGCCGTCCAAGGTCACTTGCGACGACGCGTCTCGCGCAGTACTGCTTCGCCGAGCACCAGCACGCATCCGGCGGCCAGTGTCAGGCCCGCCCCAATCGGTCCCAGAACTCCCTTGTCTGTTAGGATAGCCACCAACACCACGCCACCGAGTATCGCGAGTGTGAGCCGCAGGTCGGCCACGAACATCTTAAAAAGTTCCTTGAAAACGTCGCTGAGGATGGTCATGCGAGGCTCCTTCCTGAAGTGGTGCGCGCAAGACGCGCAAGGCCGATGCCAGACAGCAGGAACAGCGCTGCGAGAGGCAGGAGCGCAAGGTCGGCCCCGGGCCATTCCGCGCCCAGCCCTTCGCCGGTCCAGAAGACACCGAAGGCGGACAGCATGACGCCCACACCGAACTTCAGCGTGTTCTCGGGCACCTGCGACAATGGCTTGTGCACGGCCGCGCCCACAATCAGGACGAGAGCGCAAGCTGCCAAGGCACCGAGCGAAGCCTCCCACAAGAGACCCTTGCCGGCACCGACGGCGACGACGATGAAGGCGACCTCAAGCCCTTCCAGCAGCACCGCCTTGAAGGCGGCGATCCCGGCGATCCACTGCAATGTCTGCGGCGCCCCCGTCTGCGCGCGAAGCTCCGCGGTTTCATCGTCATAGGCGAGCGTCTCGTCATGCAGGGCGATGACGCCCGCCGAGCGAAGGACGGCTTTCCTGAGCCAGCCCATGCCGAACAGGAGCAGCAGAATGCCGACGACCAGTTGCAGGGCCTGGATCGGAATAAAGCGCAGCGCCGGCCCGAGGATCAGGACGACGAGGCCAAGGACCGCGAGCGCCGCGGCGGTCCCGACGATGGCCGGTCGCCATCCCCGCGTGGTGCCGACGGCCAGCACGATGGTGAACGCTTCCACCACCTCGACGATCGAGGCGAGGAAGGCCGCCGTGACGGCGGGAAACAGGACAGTCCAGAAATCCGGCGGCATGGGTTCCTCCCCATCTTGCGCTTAGCTGCGATCCGGTTGCGACTCACTTGTCGCGATTACTACATCTTGCTTGTAGCGTTTACAACAGATATGTAGCGAACATGAGCAAGGCCACATTCTCCGACCGGATCTCCACCCTCGACGCGGCGGTTTCGCCCGCCGAGTCGCGCCTCATCGACTGGTTCGCCCGCAATCGCGAGACCGCCCTGCATGCCTCGGCCGCTGAGATCGCCGAAGCCGCGGGGACCAGCGACGCCACCGTGATCCGAACCGCGCGCAAGCTCGGCTATGCCGGACTGGCCGATCTGCGCCACGCCTTGGCCGAGGATCTGCGCCGCGACCTGACGCTGGCGGACCGCATGGCGAGCGAACTGGCGCAGCCTGGCACTGTCCCGGGCCTGCAGACATCGGCACAGGCCTTGCGCGCATCGCTGGACGCCATCGAGGCGCTGGAGGAATCGGTCGTTTCGGACATCGTCAGGTCAATTGCTACCGCGCGCCGGATCCACGTCTTCGGCATCGGGCCGTCGGGTTTCATCGCCGGGTATTTTGCGGTGCAACTGGGGCGCCTCGGTTTCGATGCGCGGGCCTTGTCGCGCACCGGCCTTCAGTTTGCCGACGATCTCGTGGGGATTGGCGCCGGCGACGCGGTCGTGGCACTGGCCTATGATCGCCCCTATCCCGAGGTGCGGGCTCTGTTCGACCGGGCCTCGCGCCTGAACCTTCGCTCCCTCCTGATCACCTCGAACGGGCCGCGCCTTCCCGACCCGCGCGCGAGCATCCTCGTGCGCGTGCCCCGCGGCCGCACAGGCGGTTTCGGCCTTCACGCGGGAACGCTCGCCTTGCTCGAAGGTCTCCTCGTCGCAATTTCGGCGGCCGAACCCGACAGGACGAGGGCTGCGCTTGAGGATCTGAACGCCGCCCGCGATGCACTTTCGGGGTCAGGCATGCGATTGTGAAATCTTTGGGCGCCTACTGAAAAGTTACGCTTAAGAGAGGCTTTTGAAGACTGTCGCTTCTACATGGCAACTGGGCTGTTAATGTTAGCCCACAACAGTTCAATGCTCTGGCGCTTCTATGCCGCCGAAATGGAACGTTGACCTATTTTGACCCACGGCACGGTGTCAGATAGCGGCCCGCCACATCCGAAAGCGGCCCTGACCTGTGACTTCCTTGACCAAGCCTTTGTTTTCTAACCACGTCAGGTTGCGCTGAACTGCGGCCCGGCTCGTGCCGGTCATTGCCTCGGCCATTGGGGCGGAGACAAGTGGCCACTCCGTCAGCATCTGGCGTAGCGCTCGCGGCGTTTTCCCCGAAAGCGTGGCAGTCACTGCCTCCGCCCGCGCCGCCCAAGCTTCGATATCGTCCAAGTGACGCATCGCCGTTAGAATAGCGGCGTTCAATCCATCCAGCCAGCGGGCCAACCGTTCAGGAGGCAAGCCAGAGGCGCGTAGCCCCCCTGCGCCGCCCATGACGAGAGGTGCAAATATGGCACCCCTTCCGTCGCTGGCCGCGATCCTCGACGCGGTGACGGCCTCCTCGATCTGGTCGCCGTGTTGTCCGAGGCCCGCCAGACTCCAGAGATGAAAGCCCATGCAAGCCCGGGTGATTGGGTGAAGCTCGGCTGCGGCTGTCATTACGTCCAGCCATCCGCCCGCGCGATCTTCGAAACGCTCAGCGCTGTCTTCAATAGTCTCGGGATCGCGGCGATCCAGGAAGGCGGCCAAATCAGCCTTCGGTCCGGGACCACCTGTCAGGCGCCGAACAGCCCATCCAACTCTTGCAAGGGCATTTGGGTCATCCTGTGCGCCCGAGAGCCGCATCGATATCCAGAGAGCCAGACGATCAGAACTCACCCGATCCCCTGCGAACCAGCTGAGGTCCGCTGCCTCGATAAGAGCGATGCGATGCCGCCAGCCTTCCGGGCCACGCAGCAGCCGGTCATCCAGAGCACCCAGGCGTCCAGCGACCCGTGCCAGTCGCGCAGCGTGAACGCCTTCTGCCTTTGCCCAGTCTTCGATGACAGCAGTGTCGGGCGGTTCCGCCCGTGGCCCGGGAGCCAAATCATCCGGTTCCTCTTCGAGTGGTCCCGGCAGAAACCAGAGATCCTCTTCGCGAGCCTCTTCATCCCCCTCGATGGTGATAAGGGGGTCATTGAAATCATCAGTAAAAGAGAATGCTTGGGTCTTCATATGTGCAAAATACTGTTCTTTTGCACATTACCCAAGTGATTTCGTGGCGGTTGCCTTCGCTCTTTATAAGGTATGCGCGCGCGACTGTCGGTGGAACCTCTCAGATCGCGCTCTGCGCAAGGAAACCAAGGGTTTTTGGACGAGCGCGACGAGAAATCACCTGCTTGCATTCGTTTACAAACAGCCGATTGATACCGATGGCGGAATTCGCAGTGGACTCCGCCTCGTGCCAAGGTGAAACCATCACAGAAACGGGTAAGCAGCCCCCAACGAGCGTGAATTACTGAGACAGATGCAAGCCGCCCCGACTGCGAACCGCCAGTTCCACGCGTCCGACCTGTGTCGCTTGATCGGTCACGCTGCCTACGAAGCGCGAGTACTGGATGTAATCCGCAAGTTCAGCGAAGTTGGCAGTGCACTGACGAGCGGTGTTGGCGGGGGGAGATTTCGAGGTAGTCTGGTTGGGACATCGAGCTTTAGGGCCGCGAAGTCAACGACTGTACAGAACCAGCGCATTTGCGACCGCTGCGAAGATGATGATCAAAACATGCCGGAACCACTAGGCGTTTCGCGCAAATGAAATCATCAGCTGGGGCCTCTGTTTTTGTGCGGGATCTCAGGTGTCAATCTGCAGCCGCTGCGATCCAAGCACGCAAATATATCTTTTCAAGAACGAAGACTATCAGGATTGCGACTATGGCGAAGATAGCAATTGCGGGATCGCTTCGCAGTTTCATAGCAGTGAAGGCGACCAGAACAATCGCATCGAACCCGAGCGCTGCGAGAACGACGACGCTAGAGGCGCCGATGTCCGCCCTACGGAAGCGCCAGACACCCCAATGCACAACCATATCCATGATAAGGTAGAAGAACGCGCCGAGAGAGGCGATGCGGCTCAGATCGAAGAAGATGGCAAGGAAGGACGCGATGACCACCGTATAGACCAGCGTATGCCGCTGGATGGGACCGGACATGCCGAAATGGCTATGCGGGATCATCTTCATATCCGTGAGCATGGCCAGCATCCGCGAGACGGCAAAGACGCTGGCCAGCACGGCCGACGCCGTCGCCACCACGGCCAGCAGGACCGTCAGCAGAAAGCCGACCTGGCCCAATGCCGGTTCCGCCGCCTCGGCCAACGAATAGTCCTTTGCGGCGATGATCTCGTCGATAGTCAGGCTGGATCCAACGCCGAAGGCCACCAGCAGATAGACAACAACACAGAGCGCAATCGAAATCACGATCGCGCGCCCCACGTTGCGGTTCGGGTTGGTGATCTCGGCGCCACTGTTGGTGATTGTCGTGAACCCCTTGAACGCGAGAATGGCCAGAGCGACCGAGCCAATGAACCCCATCGGGCCAAAATCGACCGAGTCCTGCGATGCCGCGGCGAAGCCGAAGCCGCTCGACCACAGGGCGGCGATCCCGAACAGCGCTATGCCACCGATCTTGACTGCGGCCATGATCATCGAAAACAGCCCGATCGACCGGTTGCCCGCAATGTTCATGAAGAAGGCAAAAAGGATCACCCCGACGGCAAGGATGGGCACAAGCGGCCCGCCCTCGATATCGAAGGCGCGTAGGAGGTAGGTGGCAAAGGTCCTGGCGACGAGGCTTTCGGCGATCACCATGCTGAGCGCCATCAAAAGCGCCGCCCCCGCCGCAACCGCTCCCGGTCCATAGCATTTTTGCAGGATCATCCCGATACCCCCTGCCGACGGCCAGGCGTTGGACATCTTGATGTAGCTGTAGGAACTGAACCCGGTCACGATCGCTCCGATGATGAAGGCAATTGGAAAGAGCGGCCCTGCCAACTCGGCGATCTGTCCGGTCAGCGCGAAAATTCCCGCGCCGATCATGACACCGGTCCCCATCGCAACCGCGCCGGCCAACGTGATGGAATTCTTCTTGTATCCGTTGCTGTCGTGGTCGTGGTTCATAACGTGTCTTGTCACTTTCGTCTCTTAGTTCGGCCTTCGCCAAGTGTTCGAGTGAATCGTCTCCGCGTCAGGAAAATACCTACGCAGTCCTCTCAGCACTTGCGCAAGATCGAGGTGGTCAACGATGAAAGTGCCCGATTTCTGCCGAGCATCGCCGGAATATAATGCTTCAACTGTCAGCAATATCATAGTGGCCGTCAAATCGGCCTGATCGCCACCCTAAAAAAGTGCGACGCAATCTCTTTGCCATCGCTATCGAACGCAACCGCCGCAATCCGTGTTCTCGTAGGCCCGATGTTAGGCCCCACCGCCTCGAAAGCAGTGTTAATCGCGGGAAATGCCTTGCCATCCAGCGTCCGAGCCCAAGCCACTGTGGTACTGCAAAAAAGCGTGTGACGAGCGGCGCATCGACAGTCAAGTAACTGCGAACACAGCCCTCGCGTTCGTTGGGAAATATTCCGGCATCATCTATCTCACAGGATGCTTATCACTGCTGTCACCGAATGCCCATTAGATCTGCCACGCGACGCCTGTTAGAAGCTGTACTAAACGACCGTCACACGCCTCTCACTACGCAGAACCCAGCCCGGCATCGTGGAGGTGCTCCCGCTCCGGCAAATCTACAAGTGTCTCCAGATCGAAGGCCGCGAGGAACCGGTCGGTGGTAACGAAGGTAAACGGCGCGCCACGTTGCGGGGCGCGGGGGCCGGTCGCAATCAGGCCGCGCGCATGCAGACGGCCCGTGAGGTCGCGGCTGATCTCCTTGCCGAAAATATCCTTGAGCCCGTCGCGGGTGATCGGCTGGTGGTAGGCGATGGCGGCAAGCACGGCGATGTCGAATTCGCTCAAATCGAAAAGCTGGTCCCCGACATCCGCTGCCGCCCGGATTGCGGATGCATAGGCCGGTCGGGTGCGCAGCATCCAGCCATCGGCCACACGCGCCACCTCGAAAGCGCGCCCCTCCAGATCGGCAGCGAGATCCGCAAGCAACAACTCGACCGAAGCCCCCTGCCCTACCACCCGCGCAAGATCTTCGCGCGGCACCGGCGTTGCGGAGGCAAAGAGCACCGCCTCGATTCGCAGCATCCATTCGCGCCAGCGCAATTCGGGTGGCAGCTCATCAAGCTCGCGATCAAGCGATGTCCGGTCCCTCGCCATGCTCACACCCCGTAGAGGCGGAAGGTGTCGCGCCCGGTCAGCTCGCGGATCGCGCCGAGTTGGACGAGCCGGTCGCAAAGCCTCCGCGCGGCGCGATCGGGCAGCGGCAGGGCCGCAGGGGCAACGGCGTCCCGGGAGAGGAACAGGGCCACCGCCTCCGCCGCCCCTTTTGCGCGCAGCTTCGGCGCCACCGCACGCAGCCGGGCGGTTCGGCGAGTAAGGTCTGTTAACAGCCGGTCCGCCTCGATGGCCGCCGTATGCAGCGCGCGGTGGCAGGCGAGGTGCAGCTCCGTCCCGATCAGGCGCAGCTCGGCGCGTTTGAGGCCCGTCGAAAGCAGCGGCACCAGATGGTTCCAACCAAGCGCCTGCGCCAAGGCGGCGTCGGCGAGGATCAGCGCTGCGAGTTGCGCCCGCGGCGCCTCGGCAAGAACCGCCTCGAGAACGTCCGCCGCCCGCGCGACCGGAGCCCCCTGCCCCACCGCCAGCCAACGTTCGAGCGCCTCCGGCGCGTGATCCGGCAGCGCACGTTGAAGCGACGCGACCGAGGTCGGCCGCTCCACCGCGCACCGCCATGCTAGATAGACCTCGCCCGCCGGTCCTGGCAGATCACCGTCGCGCAAAAGGTTTACCGCGTCTCGTAGGTCCGGCGCACGCTCGGGGCGGCCCGAATGGGTCACGCGGAGTTCCGCCGCGCGTAAAGCAAGACGTTCGCGCAACAATTCATGGGGTGCGGCGTCGCGCTTCAATACCAGATGCAGATGGCTCAACGCGGCGCCCGACAAAAACGCCACATCTTCAGGGGTTTCGCCATGCCCCCGCGTGACCCAAGCCGGCAGGTGCGGTAGAGTTTCGTAAGCGTCAGAGATGTCGAGCATCAGCGATGTCATGTTCTCAGCCTACCCCGCCGCGGCGCTTTTCTCCAGAAAATTGCACCAAAACCGCCCCGCTTTGTTGTTGCCTTTTATGTCCAATAATCTTGCATTATCGGACTAAGGTCGACTAAGCTGAAACCTGCGGGCATTTGCCGGGAAAAAGCCACGTTAAGCAGGCACCTGCGGTGTCCTACAGGCGACCAATTTCCTGCCAGTTGGCAGCCGTCCGAAACCTACCCGCAGGAGCGTATCGATGAGCGACAGCCCCGACCACGAAGCAGATGACGCATCCCCTGCCCTGCCCGCACGTGTCGCGGGTTCCGGCGCGCTCGATCGCCTCGTGGAGACCGCGCGTGGCTACGCGCAGCAATCGGCGGCGGACAATACGCTTTCGGCCTATGCCGGGGATTGGGCGCATTTCGCGCGGTGGTGCCGGATGAAGGGCGCAGAGCCCCTGCCCCCGTCGCCCGAGATCATCGGGCTCTACCTCGCGGATCTCGCCGCGCCGGCTGACAACACGGCGGGCCTGTCGGTGCCGACGATCGAGCGGCGGCTCTCGGGCCTGACCTGGAACGCGGCGCAGCGCGGTTTCACCATCGACCGGCGCAACCGGCATATTGCCACCGTGCTCGCCGGAATCCGTCGCCGTCACGCGCGCCCGCCGAAGCAGAAAGAGGCGATCGCCCCCGAGGAGATCCTCGCGATGGCGGCCACCCTGCCCCACGATCTGCGCGGACTGCGCGACCGAGCTATCCTGCTGCTCGGCTATGCCGGAGGTTTGCGGCGGTCGGAAATCACCGGTCTGGATCACGCACGCGACGACACGATCGACGGCCGTGGTTGGGTCGAAATCTTGGAGGACGGCGCGGTGCTGACACTCAATGCGAAGACAGGTTGGCGTGAGGTCGAGATTGGCCGCGGCACCTCCGAGCATAGTTGCCCGGTCCACGCGCTCGAGCAATGGCTGCACTTCGCTAAAATCGGCTTCGGTCCGCTTTTCGTACGGGTGTCGCGCGACGGGACCCGAGCGCTCGACGCGCGGCTCAACGATCGCCACGTCGCCCGGCTGATAAAGCAGACCGTTCTTGCAGCGGGCATCCGCAGCGACCTGCCCGAGACGGAACGGCTCGCACTGTTCTCCGGTCACAGCCTACGCGCGGGTGTTGCGAGTTGGGCGGAGGTGGACGAGCGTTACGTGCAGAAACATCTCGGCCACGCCTCGGCGGAAATGACGCGCCGCTATCAACGCCGCCGTGACCGGTTTCGCGTGAACCTCACGAAGGCTGCGGGGCTATGAAACCCCTGCCCAATCGCACCGCCTGCCCAATGAGCCTATGATAGCGGCGGCGAGCGAGGTGCAGATCCCCAGCCCCAATCTTGTCGACCATGTCGCGCAGATAGCCGCCTGTTTATCCAAGCGGTCCAGCGCATTCCAGGCATGCTCGTACACCCCGATCATCGGCCTGAGTTGACCGGCATCCCGCTGCAGATTGCCTCACTCCTCCAAGAGTCCGCCCATATTGCGCGCCCAAGACGCGGATTCTGGACAGGCTTGCATGATGGTCGGCAAACCAATTGTTGACCGCTTCTTGCGTATCTCGGCAACCCAGTCGTCCAACTCCCTATCGACTTAGGTGTTTGACCCCACGGCTTGATGGTTTGGTCCGTTCGCAGGACTGAGACAAGTACATTACGGCTGCTCGACGACAACGTACGCCGTCAAAACTGCGATACAGTGGCGGGCTTGGCCACCACGCTTTCCTTTAGATCGCTCGCTTGCGCCAGCATGTTGACGTGGCGCACCGATGCCTCAAGGTAGCAGCCGGGCGAATCCGATGTCTGGAAGATGTCATTTCCAGCTTCAGGAGCAGCAGCGTCAACGCGAAATCAGTCGAACGCCCGAGCGCTTCGCATAATACCAAGGTGCGGTTTGACGCCAGTTCCATGACCAGCCGCTCGGGCAAGGGATGTCATCCGTCATCGGGGCCGGCTCGCCAGTGAGCCGGCGCAAGCCGTGGTTGTAGCCGTAGGGCAAGTCGAGAGAGATATCGATCCACTTCCAGCCCTCGGTCGCAATGGCTTCGGCTTCAGCCTGAAGATTTTCGCTGACCTGACAATCCAGAAGGGTAGGGGTCTTCCAGCTAGCCGCCGTCATCGCCCTGAAAGAGGTCGTGCAATATGGTGCTGCCAGTAACCTCATAAGCCTCGACGCCGACAATGGCGGAACGACGGTCAGATGCGCGCACCGAAATTTCCGTCAGCGTGTTTCGGATCTAATAAGACTCCTTGTTCCAGGACGATTTGATCGCATCCCAGCCCTGGACCTGACGCAAATGATCCGGATTGACCGTGAAGGCCATCAGCTGTTCCAAAGTCATTTCATCTTCGGCATAGAGCTCGAGCAGGGCAGGGGCCACGGCAGCGAGTTTAAGGTGCTGTTCGGCCACCTGCGACGTGAGGAAGAAGCCGGCTGTGATCTCTCATCTCCCTGACCCTTCTTCCGCAGCGCCACGAATGTGCGGAACTGATCGAACGGATGCCGGGAATTGGTGTCGTCTTGGCCAGCCGCTTCTTCTTCACCAGAGGTGCCAGGGCTTGGAAGCGCCTGCCGCCAGCGGAAATTTCGAACTTATCCGTCGTGGCAACATGATCAGCCGAATGTTGGACTGGTTCAGCACAAGCTTGTCGAAGCGAATGTCGCAGAAGGGGAACAGGGTGACTTTCTGGGCAGGTTTCGCCATCAGATCTTCTCCGCGACGGGCGTCGGAAGCCACTCTTCCGATCTCACTCCCCGGCGTCCCCAAACCAACAAACCTTTCCCTCTTATATTCTGACGTTCCCGAAGCAGGCCCTTAACAGCTGTTAAGTCGCCAGTCCCGAGGTGGCGGAAAAGTCCGCGGTCTCTGACCTTAACAGCTGTTAAGCTGCAGATCGTCGCCCAATCAATGCCATGACCATTGGCCCACAGGAAAACTCACCGGCCGCAGCTTTGCCAGTCAGAGCTCGCAAGTATCCGCCAGGCGATCTGATGTCCTCAAACCGTTCCAGCATCGCAGCAACTACGATCGATGCTTGCTCCGGCCCCATGAATCGCTGCGCTTCTTCCCACGCAGATGCACTGATCCCCATGGCTGGCCGCACATGGCACGCCGCGTCGAAAAGCTGATGCCAATGCCGGATTTCGCCTTGATAGAAGGTTTTGAGCGATGGACATGCAGTGATCACTAGGTGGAGCGGGATCTTTGGCAAATGATGTCTTGTGTCCTGTTCATCAACGTCAGCCAGAGGCTCATCCATATACACATCTGGCGCGCCGGCTACCGCGCCGCTTTTTTCTAAAGCAGGTTCAAGATCTATAGATTCTTTATTTGAATTATGATGGTGGCGCTCAAATCGGGCATCATTGGTGCTCATTTTTTCTGTTTCAGGGCCATCAATGATGTCACGTGCTCGGTTAAGGAGGGCTTCAAGATCGGCTCGATAGATCAACAAATCCTCAATCGAAAGCTTGCGGCGAAGGTCGCGCGCTATGAGGGTTGCCTTGTCGCGAAACTGATCCCAGAGGCTAAGGCCCGGCTGGATCTCCTCTCCGAACTCCGCTAGGGCCGCGAGATCGCGTCGCATGAGACTCACGGCCTCTCTAAGGCGCCTGACACGCTCCTCAGCCTCACGCACCGCCTCTGCGGCCCGCGCGATCTCCTCAGACTGGCAATAGAGGGGAGAAAGATCAAAACCAAAGGCTACGCGCTCTTCCCCATGCTTGCGGACGTAGCGCTTCCCATTTGGGCTATCGCGCCGCTGGAGAAAGCCAGCCTCGACAAGACGCGCGAGGTGACGACGCATCGTGGAGCAGGGCATACCATTCAGGCGCTCACAGATCGCCTTGTTGGAGGGGAAGACTACCATCTCGGCGTTCCCGCCAAGTGCATCGTCTGGAAAGAAGCTGAGGAGCCCCTGCAAAACAGTCAAATCACGTTCCGACACGCCGAAGGCCGCTTGCGCCTTGGAGAGCTCACGTAGGAGTTCCCACTTGTTAACGGGTCTGGCCGGAATAGATGCCTCGGGTTGCTCGATCACGCGCAGATGGGCGTGCGAAATCGGCCGCATAAACGGCGAAATCGGTGTGTATTCCATGAAAACGTTCACGAAGGCAAAATTTCTACGGCCCGCGAATCGCTTTGCGCTTGCGGGGTCTGGGCCAGCACGCTACATTCAGAAGTGCGAAAACTGAGATTTTGTAGCGGGCTGATCCCGGTGCGAAACCTTACAAAGGTCTCGTGAAGCTAGCTTCTCGGGGCCTTTTCCTTTTTTGCCTGTATCGTGCCTCCTTCTTGTTGGTTGCTCTTCCTCAGTCTCCTGAACGCTTCCAGCGCTCATGAAGCTCGGCCATCAGCTTTGAGGCATTGCCCTCCAACCAGCTGACAAAATCAGGCTCATCCGTAGTCAGATCGAGTTTTAGCTGCTTGCCTTGGCGACCGGTCTTAACAGTCGCAGTTCCGACGCCGGGGATCTCCAAAGCAGGCGCGCCTTTGCGAGGCGGACATGCCTTCCTCTCCGCGCTCTTCGCAGCCGCCAGAACTGCGAGAAACGCACGATCAGAAACCTCATCGACCGAGCCGAAACTTTCGGACTTGGCTGCATGAGCTTCGGCTTGCAGTTGGTCACGATCACCGTCGTAGGCACCCAAAGCCTTTTTGAGCTCTTCCCATCTCGGGCGACCAATCCCAGGAGCTGCACCAATTGCCTGGATGAGTTCCTCGCCGATCGTCCGAACCACATTCACGAGTTGTGAAACCCCAGCTTCGTGGAGGTTAAGGACTTCGGCGACACCGCGATTGGTGCGCTCAGGCCCTTCCAAATGGTCACCATCCATAAGCGCCGTCGCAACAAGCGCACGCTCAATAAAGCTCAGATCACGACGCTCTTGGTTCTCGAGAAGCTGATCTCGAAGCGCTTGATCACCCTCGACTTCAGTGACGATGGCTCGAACTTTGATCCCGAGCTCGCGACATGCTTCCAGGCGTCTGCGGCCATAAATCAGGTTGTAGCGATCACCTTCCAGTGGGCGAACCAAGACAGGTACACGCTGACCGTTCTTGGAAATAGAGTTCTTCAGGCCCTCAACTTCAATCTGAAGCCTGTCATCCAATCGTCCTTCGGTAACAATCTGCGACGGATCGATCTCAAATACACCGCCACGCAGTCGGCGCCCTTCAAGTGCGTCAGGAGCGTTGCGAAGGGTCTGCAGCGGCAGGCCAAGTTTAGGCGTTCTTGCCATTCCGACCCCATGTGTTCTGGATGATTTCAGCGATCTCATCGTTCACTGCGTTCATGGATTCGATCGCACGATCAAACGTCTGACGCGTAAAGTCCTTCTTGTCAGCTTCATAGAGCGTTTGTTTGGTCAAGCCAGCGTCAGAAATTGCGGTCGATTCAACCATGTGATTGGTTAAGACCGACCTTCCAAACAGCCCACGAATGAAGGCGATCACTTCGGTCTGCGGCGCATCGCCGACTTTGTATCGCGTTGGCAAAAAGCGCAGCCAATCGAAGCGCAGATTTGCGCCTGCATCCCTGATTACTCCCAAGAGATCCGCAGTCATCCGCAGGAATTGAGACATCGACATAAGGTCAAGCATCTGCGGGTGAACCGTCACGAGGACACCCGAAGACGCGGAAAGTGCTGACATCGTCAAGAAACCAAGCTGCGGGGGGCAGTCGATCACGACAACGTCGTAGTTTGCTTCAACACTATCGAGTGCGTCATGAACTCTCGCGAAGAACGCCTTCGCTCCTCCTCGCTGGATCGCAGCAGGCGTCTCATGCTCGAACTCCATGAGTTCGAGGTTGCCCGGGATGAGGTCAAGGCCGCGGATGTAGGTCTTGCGGATTACTTCACCAATCGGAATCGGATCGTCGTAGCGAACGGCATCATAGAGGGTTCCGCCCTCCATAAGGTCGAGTTCCGGCTGGATCCCATGGAGAGCTGAAAGGGAGGCTTGGGGATCGAGATCGATCGCAAGAACCCTGTACCCCTTAAGCGCCAAGCGTTGAGCTAGGTGAGCAGACGTCGTCGTTTTGCCTGACCCACCCTTAAAGTTCACCACTGAAACCACTTGAAGTTCGTCACCTTCGCGACGTCCAAGCACGTAGGTTCCGGGCTTTTTCGCATTTCCTTCAAGCGTTTGCCGAATTTCCCATATATCGTCGAGCGTATAGCGGCGGTGACTTCCTGCCGTCGTCTCGACGTCAACGATCTTTCCTTCTCGATGAAGCTTCCGAAGATAAGTATGATCGACACCCAAGAGTTCAGCGGCTTCGCCGCTAGTTAACGTGCGCATTACTTTCTTTGCATCCGGCGGGAAGTGGGCAGCGCGTTGAGCATACAGGTTCGACGCGAGAAGTTCCGCATAGTGCCCGATGGCGATGTCTAGATCCTGATCTACTTCGCTCATGTCTGCTCCGATCCGTGGGCGCGTTTTTTATGTATCCGCGCGTTATTTTTCGAGACTATTGCCCGAGCAACTAGATTCGTGCAAGCACTTTCTAGATTTAGTGGTACTCGGTAAGGTCAACGCAAGTGTCGTCTTCTGAGACGCTCCTGCTTTTCAGCAGCCCAGACAAGTCTAAAAGGGAACTCGCGCCGGTGCCGCGACTTTCTGAGATACTGGACAAAAGATGGTCGCCACGGATTGGCGATTCACTTCTGTGGATTTGCCCTTTTCGCTGCCCCGTTGATACTTCCTGGTCGGTTGAAGCAGCGTCCTTCGAGCAGTCATGCGATTTCTGAGCCTACATCTTCATTGGCTGAAAAGAACTTGCAGCACCCCCCGCAAGCCGTGATGTAATCATATCAAATCTCAGTAGGGGGAGTAGATGGCCCGCGTCACAATTAAAGACCTCGCTCTGGAGGCAGGTGTCAGTGTTGCAACGGTCGATCGTGTGCTCAGTGGAAGGCTCAAGGTGCGCGAAGAGACTGCATTGAAAGTGCACGAGGCTGCGCGGCGAATTGGCTTTCATGGCGCGAACGCGATCCGTTCTCGCATACTTGCAGATCAACCTGAGATGCACTTCGGGATCATCCTCCAGAAGGAGCGTCATGCATTCTATCGTGAGTTTGCAGCGCAAATTGAGGCGACGCTAGCGGCGGTCACGACACATCGTCTACGCGCGACCATCCGCTTTGCTGAGACCACGCTGCCCGGTGAGCTTGCCGAGCTCTTGCGCTCGGTGAGCGGGAAGGTTCAAGCGGTTGCAGCGACCGGGTTAGACCATCACGAAGTCACGTCGGCGGTGAATGATTTGCGCATGCGCGGCATTCCAACCTTTTCCCTTCTCTCTGACTTCGCCCAAGGGGTTCGTGAATCCTATATTGGCACCAATAACTTGAAGGTTGGGCGCATTGCAGGTTGGCTAATGTCACGCCTCGCCCCCCAGCGCGGCAAGATCGGAATCTTTATCGGCGGGCACCGCTATCACGGCCACGAATTGCGCGAGACCGGATTTCGTTCTTCTCTCCGTGAACACGCTCCGGGGTTCGAGCTGCTTAACCCGCAGATCAACCTCGAAACGCGCCAGATCACATACGAAGCGACTTGCGAGATGCTCGAGACACATCGCGATTTGGTGGGGCTCTATTGTGCAGGCGGAGGAATGGAAGGCGCAATCACAGCACTTCGCGAGACCAAGCGCGCGCGCGACGTGACACTTTTCGTTAATGAATTGACCGACGAGACCCGGCAGGCTCTTCAGGACCGCGTCGTCTCAATCGTGTTTGCCACACCGTTGAAGGATATCTGCGGGGAACTCGTCACTTCGATGGTGAGTGCGGTCGAGCACGGCATGGCGGAAACGCCAGGGCAGCGATTTCTGCCTATACAGGTCTGGACGCCAGAATCTCTCTAGCTCGCCGGAGTTATGATAGAAAGCTATCAGATAGCCGATCATTTCCTATCATAAATGATGGATTTGAGCTGGATCTTTCGTTGACCCAACGATGCGTATCGGCAAATCTCCTGCTCGAGGTTGCGCTGGAGGAGCGTGATCCAAGGGAGGTTCAGCCGCATTCAGGCAAAGATCGTCGCCGTATTCGGTGATGAACGACCGTGTCTGGTCGGTGGAAACCTGCGTCTTATCGGTCCCCGAAATGCGGGCGACAGTGGAGGAGAAAGTATGAAGAAGTTTCTGATCACGACTGCGGTTCTTACCGCGATGGCAGGTTCGGCCTCGGCCGAGAATATCGGCGTCTCGATGGCGCTATTCGACGACAACTTCCTGACCGTTCTGCGCAACGGCATGATCGATCAGGCGGACTCGATGGATGGTGTGGACCTTCAGGTCGAAGACGCGCAGAACGACGTGGCTAAACAGCTCGACCAGATCAACAACTTCATCGCGTCTGGCGTGGATGCGATCATCGTGAACCCGGTCGACACCTCCGCAACGCAGGCGATGACCGCAGCCGCCGAAAGCGCCGGCGTGCCGCTGGTTTACGTGAACCGGCAGCCGATCAACGTCGACACGCTGCCCGACAATCAGGCTTTCGTGGCCTCCGACGAGCGTGAATCCGGAACGCTGGAAACGATTCAGGTTTGCGACGACCTCAAGGCGATGGGTAAAGAGGAAGCGAACGTCTATGTTATGATGGGCGAACTGTCGAACCAAGCAGCGGTTCAGCGCACCAAAGACATTCACGACGTGATCGAACAAGGCAAATGCTCGGTCAAGCTCAACATCATCGACGAGCAAACCGCTAATTGGTCGCGGGACGAAGCGCAGGATCTCATGACCAACTGGATATCGACCGGGGCTTCCTTCGACGGCCTCATCTCGAACAATGACGAGATGGCGATCGGTGCGATCCAGGCGATGAAGTCGGCAGGTATCGACATGAAGGATGTCGTCGTCGGTGGTATCGACGCGACGCAGGATGCTCTGCAGGCGATGCAGGCGGGTGATCTGGATGTGACTGTGTTCCAGAATGCAGCCGGGCAGGGCGCTGGTGCGCTCGACGCGGCTCTCAAGCTCGCGAAGGGCGAGAATGTTGATCACAAGGTCTACGTGCCCTTCGAGCTGGTGACCCCGGACAACATCGACAAATACATCAAGAAGAACTGATCTCGGTTCCTCCCGAGGGGCGGCGCGTGCCCCATGCGCGTGCCGCCTTTCATATTTCGCAACAGGACAGCGACCCGACACATCTGGGTCGCGACAAGGAGATGATCCATGTCGGATACGTCGCATGGCGTCGGGGGACTGTCCTTCGACACGTCGAAACGCAACTGGCCGCCCGAGATGGGCGTCTTCCTCGCGCTGGTGCTAATCATTGTCGTTTTCGAGATTCTCGGACGATTGCTGATGCATGACAGCTTCCTGTTCAACACGCGTGACAACGTGGACACGCTGTTCAACGAACCGCGCCTCAAGATCATCATCCTTCAGGTCTCAATCACCGGGATCATTGCGCTTGGCGTGACACAGGTCATCCTGACTGGCGGCATCGACCTGAGCTCGGGCTCCGTCGTCGGGGCTACGGCGATGATTGCAATGAGTTTCGCCCAAGCTGGGACGCTCAATGGTAGCCCCAATACACGTGCAATCTTCTTCGATCACGGTCTGGTTGACCTACCGGTGATCTTTCCGATTGCCGTTGGGATCGGCTGCGGCGCGATCGCAGGCCTGATCAACGGTGCCCTTGTCGCATACACCAAAATTCCGCCGTTCATCGCCACTCTCGGCATGATGGTCGCGGCGCGAGGTGTCGCGAAATGGTGGACCAAAGGTCAGCCGGTTTCCTTCCCCACCGACAGCTATGCGGCCATCGGCAAAGGGATGATGCCGGTCTTCATCTTCATCGTCCTGGCGATCCTGTTTCACCTGATCCTGCGCCATACCGTTTATGGAAAGCACACCTACGCGATCGGTTCGAATGAGGCGGCGGCACGTATGTCGGGTATCAAGGTCGACCGTCACAAGCTGCTTGTCTACACGATCGCCGCGATGCTGGCGGGTGTGGCAGCGATCGTGCTGAGCTCGAAGAACCTGACGGCGCAGGCCGGTATGGGACTGATGTATGAGCTCGACGCCATCGCGATGGCCGTGATCGGCGGGATCAGCCTGCAGGGTGGGCGCGGTTCGGTCATCGGGACGGTGCTGGGTGCGCTGATCTTCGGTGTCATCATCTCGGGTTTCACCTTCCTCAGGCTCGACGCCTATTACCAGGAGATGGTGAAGGGCGCGATCATCGTGGGTGCCGTGGCGCTCGACCAATGGCGGCAGCGCCGCGCAGCCGCACGCAGCTGACGGAGACTTATCATGGCAAGCGATCTTCAAACCAATATCTCGGGTGAAAACATGCCGCATCACGGCCACATCTCCGACGATGTCGTGCTTCGCACCGAAGGCCTGACCAAGCATTATGGCGGTGTGCATGCACTGGTCGACTGCAACTTCGAAATACGTAAGGGCGAACATGTCGCCATCATGGGCGATAATGGGGCCGGCAAGTCGACGTTCGTCCGCCAGATCACCGCGGTAGAACAAAAGACAAGCGGCCGGGTCTGGTTCGATGGCGCATACCGGAACTTCGACAATCCGCTCGAGGCGCGCGAGGCAGGGATCGAGACGGTGTTCCAGAACCTCGCGCTGGCCGACCATCTCGACGTGCCCGACAACCTGTTCCTCGGGCGTGAGATGATCAAGTTCAAGCTCGGCCCATTCTCAATCCTGGACTATAAGGGGATGCGCGAGGCGACGCTGCGGGGCTTGGAAAAGACCGGGGTGAAAATTCCCAATATCCGCAACACGATCCAGAACATGTCGGGCGGTCAGCGGCAATGTGTGGCCATCGCGCGCACCGCAACCTTCCATTCGAAGCTGACCATCATGGATGAGCCGACGGCGGCGCTTGGTGTTCAAGAGACCGCGCAGGTCGAGAACATCATCCGCACGCTGAAAGAGCAGGGCGAACCCCTGATTCTGATCAGCCACAACATGCGGCAGGTGATGGAGTTGTGTGATCGGATCGTCGTTTGGCGGCGGGGGCGGATCTGCGCGAACCTGCGCAAGGAAGACACCGACGGTCAGGACGTCGTGGCCTATATCACCGGCGCCAAGACGCAGCCCGAATACGAACTGGCCGACGCCTAAGCCGCCAGCAGACACGCCGGGAGCCCGGGGCTCGCACGACTGCGGGCACTCCCCGTGTGCTCCGGCCGCAGACAGGAGACAGATATGAAAATCGCCCTCGACCCGTTTATGCATCGCCACCTCTCGCTTGAAGAGATGCCGTCGAAAGTCAAAGAGCTTGGCTACGACTGGATCGAGCTGTCGCCCCGTGGCGATTTCCTCGAATGGTTCAAGGCGCCGCGCGTTTTCCCCGACCGCATCAAGAGCTTCAAGAAAGCCCTGAAGGACGCCGATGTCGGTATCGCCACGCTGCTGCCGATGTATCGCTGGGCCTCGAATGACGAGGAAGAGCGCAAGGCCGCCGTGCGTCACTGGAAGCGCGCTATCGAGATCGCCGTGGAGATGGAAGTCGACACGATGAACTCGGAATTCGGCCGCGGTCCGCATCCCGACAAGGGCACCTGCTATTGCTGCCACACCGGCTCGATGATCGAAGCCTGCGAGGACGCATGGTGGCGCTCGATGGAAGAACTGGTGCCGATCTTCGAGCGCGAGGGTATCCAGCTCAACATCGAGCCGCACCCGGAAGACTGGGTCGAGACGCTGCAGCCCTCGGTGGACCTGATCCGCACCGTGAACTCGAAGAACGTGCGTTTCCTCTACTGCACGCCGCACACCTTCTATTTCGGCGATGACACGGTCGCGATGCTGCGCGAATGCGCCGACGTTCTGGCCCATGTCCATATCGCGGACACCTTCAACCACAAGGCCAGCTCGGGCCTCCGCTACATCATCAACCCGCCCGGCTCGAGTGCGCGCGTTCACCAGCACCTCAACATCGGGCAGGGCGAAGTGCCGTGGGACGATTTCTACAAGACGCTCGCCGAAATCGGCTTCGACGGCATCATGACCGCCTGCGTCTTCGCCTGGGAAGAGAAGGCGGACGAATCCGGCAAGTTTATGCGCGCAGAGATGCAGCGCCTCATCGACAAACATTATAAGTGAAGGTCAAAGACATGACTGTCAAAATTGGAGTGATCGGAACGGGCATGATCGGTCGCGATCACACGCGCCGGATCCAGCAAGTGCTGACGGGTGGCGAGGTCGTCGCGTTCTCAGATGTCAATCTCGAAGGCGCGAAAGCGCTGCGTGACGATCTCGCGCCAGACGCTGAGATCTTCGAAAGTGGTCAGGCACTGATCGCATCGGACAAAGTCGATGCCGTTCTCGTCACCTCTTGGGGCGCAACCCATGAGGAATATGTCCTCGCCGCCATCGCCGCCGGCAAACCTGTCTTCTGCGAAAAGCCCCTCGCCACGACTGCCGAGGGTGCCAAGGGGATCGTCGAAGCCGAAGTCGAACACGGCAAACGCCTAGTTCAGGTCGGCTTCATGCGCCGCTATGACAAGGGCTACAACCAGCTCAAAGACACGCTGAACTCTGAACTCGGCGCACCGCTGATGGTCCATGCCGCGCATCGCAATCCCACGGTGCCGGAGCAATACGTGACGCCGATGGCGATCCACGACACGCTGATTCACGAGATCGATACGTTCCGCTGGCTGCTCGATGACGACTATGTCGCGACCCGCGTGACCTTCCCGCGGACCTGCTCGGCAAGCCATGCCAAACTACGCGATCCGCAAATCGTGACGCTGATCACCAAAAAAGGTGTCGTCATCAACACCGAGATCTTCGTGAACTGCAAATACGGCTACGACATCCAGTGCGAAGTTGTCGGCGAAGAGGGCGTTGCGCGCCTGCCCGAGCCGATGTCTGTGGTGATGCGCAAGAATGCCAAACTGCAAAATCCCATCCTTACTGACTGGAAAGGACGCTTCGTCGAAGCCTTCGACACGGAGCTTCAGAACTTTGTCGACACCGCCGCCACCGGCACCGTCGAAGGGCCGTCAGCTTGGGATGGTTACATGGCCGCCGTCACCTCGGATGCCTGCGTGGCAGCGCAGGAAGACGAAGGCGCGACGATCGATATCAACTATCCGGATCGTCCGGCACTTTACAACTGAGGACGTCTCCCATGCGCTTCGCAATTAACCACATCTCTGCGCCCAAGCTTCCGCTCGCCGAATTTTTCGCGATGGTGAACGAGCTCGGCTGTTCTGACGTCGAAATCCGCAATGATCTGCCCGATGTTCTGGGTAGCATGTCCGCCTCGGATGTGCGTGCCGAGGCCGAAAAGGCGGGCGTCACGATCCTGTCGATCAACGCGCTCTACCCGTTCAATGTTTGGTCGGGAGACCTGCCTGAGCGTGCGCTGAAGATGGCTGACTACGCCGCCGAATGTGGGGCCCAGGCGCTGGTCATGTGCCCGCTCAACGACGGCAAGCAGGTCGAGCACAGTCATGTCGTAGCCGCGCTCGATGCGATGAAGCCAATTCTGACCGAGCGTGATCTGACCGGCCTCGTAGAACCGCTAGGTTTTCCGATTTCCTCGCTTCGGAGCAAGGCAGCTGCACTCTCGGCGATCACCGAGGCGGGGGCGGATGGCACCTACAAGTTGATGCACGACACGTTCCACCATCATCTTGCCTCCGAAACCGAGTTCTATCCGGGCCGCACCGGTTTGGTGCATATCTCGGGCGTGACTGATCCAGAGATCGGGATCGACGCAATGCTCGACGCACACCGCGTTCTCGTGGACGACCAAGATCGGCTGGAAAACATTTCTCAGGTCAAGGCGCTTCTGGCGGCAGGCTATGATGGCCCGTTCAGCTTCGAACCTTTTGCGGCGGAAGTGCATGACCTCGCCGATCCTAAAGCCGCGTTGCAAGCCAGCATGGATTACATTCGCGGCCAGCTTTGACCTGCTGCGGGCGCGACGCCGCGCCCGCATTCAATCCCATGAAGGATGCCCCCTTCACCGGCCCCCGACACGCCGGGGCGCAATCCAAGGAGACCCGCATGAAAAACCTCGACGTGATCACGATTGGCCGGGCCGGCGTGGATTTGTATGGCGCGCAGATTGGCGGGCGTCTGGAGGATATGGGCTCGTTCGAGAAGTATATCGGCGGGTCTCCGACGAATATCGCCTGCGGGACGGCGCGGCTGGGGCTGCGCTCCGGCCTCATCACGCGGGTCGGCGACGAGCATATGGGCCGCTTCATCCGCGAGCAGTTGCTGCGCGAGGGTGTCGATGTGACCGGCGTGAAGACGGACCCGGAGCGGCTGACGGCGCTGGTGATCCTCGGCATTCGTGATGAAGAGCAGTTCCCGCTGATCTTCTACCGCGAGAACTGCGCGGATATGGCTCTGAGCGAGGAGGATATCGACGAGGCGCTGATCGCGCAGACGCGGAGCGTGCTCGCGACCGGCACGCATCTGTCGCATCCGCGCACGCGGGCGGCTGTCCTGAAGGCGCTGGAACTGGCCCGCAAGCATGGGGCGAAGACTGCGCTCGACATCGACTACCGCCCGAACCTCTGGGGCGTGGCGGGGCATGGCGAGGGCGAGAGCCGCTTCGTGGAAAGCGCCGAAGTCACGTCCAAGCTGCAGGAGGTGCTGCACCATTTCGACCTGATCGTGGGCACCGAAGAGGAGTTCCACATCGCGGGCGGCTCGACCGACACGATTACGGCGCTGCGTGCGGTGCGCAAAGTCTCGAATGCTACGCTGGTCTGCAAACGCGGGGCCGCCGGCGCGGTGGCTTTCGAGGGCGATATTCCCGACAGCCTCGATGACGGCCAGACCGGTCCGGGCTTCCCGATCGAGGTGTTCAACGTGCTGGGCGCAGGCGACGGGTTCTTCTCGGGGTTGATGAAGGGCTGGCTCGATGGCGAGAGCTGGCCGAAGGCGCTGGAATACGCCAATGCCTGCGGGGCCTTCGCGGTCTCGCGCCATGGCTGCACGCCCGCCTATCCGTCGCTGACCGAGCTGGAATTCTTCCTCAAACGCGGCGTGAAGCAGCCCGATCTGCGCAACGATGCGGAGCTGGAGCAGATCCACTGGTCCACCAACCGCCATACGCGCTCTCTGCCCGATTGGCCGGATTACCGGGTCTTCGCCTTCGATCATCGGATGCAGCTCGAAGAGATGCCGGGCTACACCCTCGAGAAGGGCGGGGCGTTCAAGGAGCTGTGCCTGTCGGCGGCGCGCGAGGTGCAGGACGGGCGTCCGGGCTATGGCATCCTCTGCGATGACCGGATCGGGCGCGCGGCGCTGCATGCGGCCTCGGGCTCGGGCCTCTGGATCGGGCGGCCCTGCGAATGGCCCGGGAGCCGCCCGCTGGAGCTCGAACCGCAGCTTGGCCC
>NZ_MPZT01000006.1:0-442902 GCF_002020145.1 Thioclava sp. DLFJ4-1 | reverse complement strand
TATGCTCCGGTCCGCATCGATCATCGACCAAACCGCCCGCATATCTCTTCAGATATCTATCAATGTCAAAGAGCGCGGAGACAAAATCAACCGGCCTCGCCTCAATCCCTTGGGGCGCCGCCTGCCAACCGTATCTCCAAAATTTCCTTCGCCTTCAGTCTCTTGCGATCCCTTCCGGCGCCCCGTTGCGGTGTGTGCCGCTTCGGTGAGGCGGTATTTACGGATCACTCCGCGGAGTCGCAAGTGCCTTTTTCGAAAAACTGTCACTTTTCTCGAAAGAACAACGCAACACACTGAAATCGCTACGCTTTCAACACCGCCGCAAATGCACCCAATTCACACCAAACCACCGCAGGGAAGAATCTTGCGCAAATCACCCCACCCCGCGAAACCTCCTGAGGACCATGCCCCAAGGGCAGCGCCCCAAACCGCCCGAGTCACCAGCGAAATGAACGGAATCGAATAGCCATAAATGCAATGAAGACGCCGAGCCAAGCCTAGGCTCAGGGTCTATTGGTCGGCGCGCATCCCCAGTGGCGGCCTCTTCCTGAGAACAGAACACCTGACCCACGGCGCATGACACTCATGCCGCGTGGGCCCTTTGGATCAATCGGCCAACCTGATCGGCCCGCGCTCGGGATAGAGATCGCCGGGACCGGGGTTTGCCGCGGGGCTGCTGCCCCCGAGATGCGTCATGATCCCCCACACCGCATTGAGCGACGTCTGCACCGCACCTTCGACCCAGGCGGGGGTCCAGCTTACACCGTCCCCTGCGAGGAAAACGCCCTTCTGGCTTGCCGCCATGCCTTGCTGCATGAAGTGGCCATAGATTCGGTGGTTGTAGCGATAGTGACCCGGCAGGGCGCCCTTGAAGGCCCCGAGGAAGTTTTCGTCCGCCTCCCAGCTCACGCAGATCGGCTGGCCTCGGATATGCGAGGCAATGTCGACGCCGGGGTAAATTTTGCCCAGCGCCTGCAGCGATAGCTCTACCCGGCGCTCCGCACTGAGCGGCAGCACCTTGAGCGCGTCGCTCATCCAGGCGTAGCTGAGGCAGATCACGCCGGGCCGGTCGGGTCCGTTATCGAAGAAATAGGTGCCGCGCGTCAGCCGGTCGGTCAGCGTCATCGACATCAGCGGTTCGCCGGTTTCCGGATCTATGTCGTTCCAGAACGGCCGGTCGACCATGACGAAGGTTTTCGCGGCCTGCATGTAGCGGGTCCGGTCGAGCGCCATCCACATCTTCTGATCGAACAGATCCTCTTCGGTCTCGATCGCCGTCGTCAGCAGGTGCGTCTGGCAGGTCGCGAGGACCGCGGCATAGTCGTCCTCGTTGCCCCACTGGTCGCGAAGCCGGATCATCTCGCCTGCCCGGCTCAGGGCGGTCGCCCGGCTGCGCGTCGCACCGCCATGCAGGCTCGCGAGCGTCGTGCCCTCCGGCCAATGCGCGCAGGCAGGCGCCGCGTTCCAGAGGCGATGCAGGACAGTTTCCACCCCGCCCACGATGTAGCGCTGATCGTCGTCGAGCCCGAGCAGGTTCACCCGCAGGATCTCCAGCATTGAGTTCGGGAAGTCCGAGTCCCAGCCGCCGGTGCCGAAGCCGACCTGACCGAAAATCTCCCGGTGCGAGAAATCGAGCTTCTGGAACGCGTCCGAATGGGCCACGAAATCATAGAAGGTGCGTTCGTCCCAGTCTTGGACGAGCGGATCCCAGATCGCCTTGATGGCCTCAATGTCCTTGGCGCGCACCGCGGCTTGCAGATCGGGGAAAGCCGCCTGACTGCGGAGTGCCTCATCATAGGCCTCTGCGATCTGATGGTATTGCTCGGGCAGGTCTCCGAGGCTGCGGGCGAAATGGCGTTGGCCCTCAAGCTCGATGACAGTTGACCCAGCGGCGGGCGTCAGCGGGTTGGGAAAGGGTCGGCTCTCGCATCCGACGAGATCGACATAGTGGTAGAACCCACGTGAGGAGACGGGGAAGCGCATCCCGCCAAGCTCCGCCACGACCCCATCCGTTCCTTCGAAACTCTGCGAACGTAGCCGCCCGCCGAACTGAGAGGACTCGTAGACAACGGGCCGCAGACCCAGCTTCATCAATTCGTAGGCCGCGATTACCCCGGCCGCTCCGGCACCGATGATGGCGACTGGCGCGCCCAGCATGTCTTTGGGAAGCGTGCCGAGACCCGCGGGATGACTGATCCAGTCCTCATAGGAAAAGGGGAAATCCGGTCCAAAGGCTGTCAATTGCTGCATGGCTGTCTCCTGCTCCGCCAGTCGTCACCGCAACCCGATGGATGCGGTAAAGAAGACCTCTACGAGAATATCAGGGTCTGCAAGCAGGCATTCCGCCGGCGCTCGGGCCGGCGGGTTGACCAGATCGATCCGGCCTTTCAAGCCCGAGTCACCGCAGCGAAATCCGCGGCGGCTCTCACCCGGGAGGCGCCATCGGGCCGGCGGCCTCCGTCGCGGCGATGTATCCCGGCTGCGCTCGCAGCGCCGCCCAATAGGCCGCAACTTTCGGATGATCCGCGAGCAGATCGAACCGCGCCAACAAGGCGATGATATAGGACATCTGGATATCGGCCAGCATCGCCTTGTCGCCAAATAGCAGAGGCCCGGTACCGATCGCCCGCGCGATGAAATTGAGATGGGCATCAAGCGCCGCCTGCGCCTGAGCGGGGACGGGCTTGTCGCGGAAGGCTGGCAAAATCGCCTGCAGCGCGACCTCGGCGAAGGAGCTCTCGACGTAATCGAGGAGTTCCTCATGTTGCCAGAATTCCGGAGTGCCCCGCGGCGGTGTGTGGGTCTCGTCGCCGTATTTCGCGACGAGGTAGCGAAGGATCGTTGCGGACTCCGCGAGTATCCGATTGCCGTCCTCGATCACCGGGGACTTGCCCAAGGGGTGAACCCGGGAGAGGGCCTCCGGCGCGCGAAAATTCTCGGTGCGCTGATAATCGACCCGGTGGCAGGGCTCGCCAAGATCGGCGAGCAGCCACAGCACCCGGGTCGCGCGGGAATAGTGCAGAGCGTGGAGGGTAATCATGGCAGGAACACCGCTTTTGCGTTGACGAATTCTTTCATGCCGAAGCCGCCATGCTCGCGCCCGTAACCCGAATCCTTCACCCCGCCGAAGGGCATGTTCGGATCGGCGGTCCCGAAAGAGTTGATCCGGACCATCCCCGTGTCGAAGTGATCGCGGGCGAGTTTGAGGCCGCGGTCCTCATCCTTGCTGAAAATCCCACCGCCAAGGCCATAGCGGCTATCATTGGCGATGCGCATCGCATCCTCGTCATCCTTGGCGCGGATCACCGCAGCGACGGGACCGAAGATTTCATCATCATAGGCGGGCATGCCAGGGGTCACGTCGACCAGCACCGTCGCGGGATAATAGGCGCCGGTGCCGCCCGGGGCCTCGCCACCGCAAAGCGCCTTTGCACCCTTGGCGAGGCTCTGCTCCACCTGCTCCTTCACCGTCTCGAACTGATCCTCGCTGGACAGCGGACCAAGCTGGGTGTCGTCTTTCGTGGGATCGCCCATCTTCACTGCCTTCATCTGCGCCACGAAGGCCTCGACGAAGGCGTCATAGACCTTGTCCGCCACGACAAAGCGCTTCGCCGAGACGCAGGTCTCGCCGTTATTATACAGCCGCCCCATCAGCGAGAATTTCACCGCCGTTTCGATATCGGCATCTTCCAGCACGAGATAGGCATCGTTCGAGCCCAGCTCCAACACGGTCTTCTTCAGCGCCTTCGACGCCACGCTACCCACATGCCGACCTGCGCCGTCGCTGCCGGTCAGGGTCACACCGCGCACGAGCGGATGCTCGATCAGATTGTCGCTGGTCTCGTGGTCGATCAGGATGACCTGGAACAGATCCTCCGGCAGCCCGGCTTCGATGCACAGCTCGCGCAGGCGCAGCCCGGAGCCGGTGCAGATGCTCGCATGTTTGAGCACGCAGGCGTTGCCCGCCATCAGGTTCGCCGCCAGAACACGGACCGGCTGATAGAGCGGGAAGTTCCACGGCTGGATCGAGTAGATCACGCCGATCGGCTGATAGGTGACCACACCACGCGATCCGCTCGCGCCGTGGGTGCGTTCCTCGTCGGCCAGCGCGTCGGGCCCGGTCTTCGCGGTATATTCAAAGATCGCGGCGCAGATCTCGACCTCGGCCTTGCCGTCCTTCAGAAGCTTGCCGGTCTCGCGCGTCATCAGCGCGGCCAGCTCCTCCGCATTCTCGCGGAGCTTCGCGGCGATCTTGGTCAGGTAGGGCGCGCGTTCGGAATGGGACAGCTTGCGCCACTCCAGAAAAGCGGACTGCGCGGCCTCGAGTTTCTCGACGGCCTCCTGCTCGGACATCAGCGGATAGGTCTGGATCGTCTCGCCCGTCGCAGGGTTGGTGGTGGTGATCGTGGACATGAGAACTCCTTCGATTTCACCAGGGAAACTTGCACCGCAGTCGAGGAGTTCCAGCGCCCGCGACGGTAACGCGGCGTCTTTCGGCCCGCGAAACGGTCACTGCTGACCACGAAAACTTGTCCCTAAACCGACCCTACCCCTCCCGTGCAGTGCCACACCCCCGACACCCCCAAAAACGACGCAGCGGAACGTAGCCGCGCGCCTTTTCGCTGCACGCTTTGCGGTCGCCTCGGACGCAGGGCGCTCTATCTGGCAATGCAAGCGCGCCCTCGGAAATCTCTGGGCGTGAACCAACCTCTTCCCGACGACATTCAAATCTGGAGATCGACATGGCGACCACTGGCAAGCAACTGTTCACGACGCTGGAGGCAGACGGTACGCTCACCGTCGCGATCGAGGACGTGGACTTCCCCGATCCGACCGGCAACCAAGTCCTCGTGAAGATGGAAGCGGCTCCGATCAATCCGTCGGACCTCGCCATCCTCGTCGGCGCGGCGGATATGGAGAACGCGGAATATTCCCCCGGCAAATTCGTGGCCAAGATGCCCGAGCCGTTCAACGCGGGTTCGAAAGCGCGGCACGGCCTTAAGCTACCCGCCGGGAACGAGGGCGCGGGCACCGTGGTCGCGACCGGTGACAGCGACGCGGCCAAGGCGCTGATGGGGCAACGCGTGTCCTGCGTGCCGGGCAACGCCTACAGCCAATATTGCACCGCCGACGCGCAGATGTGCCTGCCGCTGGGCGATCACTCCTCCGAGGAGGGCGCGAGCGCCTTCGTCAATCCGATGACCGCGCTGGGGTTCGCCGAGAACGCCAAGATGGACGGGCAGGACGCGATCCTGCACACGGTCGGGGCGTCGAACCTCGGCCAGATGCTGACCCGCATCTGTCAGGAGGACGGGCTCGGTCTCGTCAATATCGTGCGCAAGGACGATCAGGTCGATCTGCTCCAGAAGATCGGCTCCACCCATGTCGTGAACTCGTCGCAGGATGACTTCATGGAGCAGCTCAGCGCCGCGATCGACGACACCGGCGCCTTCTACGGCTTCGATCCGATCGGCGGCGGCCACGCGGTCGACAACGCCTTCAAGGCGATGGAACAGGTCGCGGTGAGCCGGATGACGGAATATTCGCGCTACGGCTCGAACCAGCCGAAGCGGATGTTCATCTACGGGCGGCTCGACACCGGCCCGACGACGCTTTCCCCGAGCTATGGCTTCGGCTGGACGCTGTCGGGCTGGCTGCTGTTCCCGTTCCTGCAAGCGGCGGGGCAAGAAACCGTCGGCCGCATGCGCAAGCGCGTGCGCGACAATCTCACCACCACCTTCGCCAGCCATTACAAGACGCGCGTCAATCTCGACGAGATGCTGACGAAGGAAGCCGTGACCGATTACCGGAAGATGAAGACCGGGGAGAAATACCTCGTGACCCCCTGGTCCTGATGATTCATCGCCGAAGCGGCTCGGAACGGATCCGGGCCGCTCCGGACTCTGACGAACCGACAGTCGCTGGGCTAGACCAGAGTCAGCTCGCGCTCCGCCCGTGTCGACGCGGCGGAAACAGCAATCTGAGGCAGAACGCAGTCTCTGCGAGGATCGTCACCCCGTATGCCGGGGCGAAAGCCGATGAGAGGTCGGGGGCGAGAAACCGGATCCCGCTGCCAATCAGATAGACCAGACCGGCCAACGCGAGCCCCACCCCGAAGGCTTTCGCGAAGAGGCCCGAGCGCCAGACCAGCGCGCCCATCATCAGGCTGTTCACACCGAAGAAGACCAGCCCGAGATCGTAGCCATGGCCATGCAGCTCGAGAAAAATCAGCGCCAGCGACTGGGCGTCGGCCAGATCATGTGCGTTTGACAGAAGCAGCCAGGCCGTCTGCAAAGCCATCAGATTTGCCGCGATGAGGACCGCCTGAATCAGCCGGAACACCATCGCCGATAGGGCAAGACCCGGAGCGACGCTGCGAAAAATCAGGTAAAGCAAGGCGGCAAGCCCCGCATCGCTCAGCGCCATCACGAGATCAGCGATAATCGCCAGCCGGAACTGGCCCGGCGCCGCCAGTATCGCTGCGGCCGTGCCCGCGGCATCTGAAAGGTCGATCAGAGGAGCGCGCAGGCCAAGTTCGGCGCCGAGCCCCATGACAATGATGATGAGATATAGCAGCCCGGCGAGGCGCGACTTTCGGATCAGGTCGTCCGTCAGGGAAAGTTGGGCCACGCGGAAGTCCTCCGTTGATTGACGCTCACGCCGCTCTCGATTGCGCCACGACCGTGGGTCGGAAGGTGCCCGGCCCGCGCGGACGGTTCGCGCGCTGCCCGGCCCAGACCGAGATCAGAACGATAGCTGCGCCGCTCATCTGGAGCAACGACAGGCCCTGCCCCAGCCAGAGCCAGCCAAGGGAGACCGCCGTGACCGGGCTCATCATCCCCAGCATTGAGACCGCGCCGGGCTCGAGACGGGCGATGCCCCGGAACCAGATCGCATAGGTCGCGCCCGCCCCGATCAGGCCAAGCCAGATCAGACCCGACAGGTTAAGCGCGGTCAGCGGCGGCAGGGACGGCTCGACGATCAAAGCCAGTGGCAGCAGGACCAGCCCACCCGCCGTCAGTTGCCAGCCGGTGAAACTCAGCGCCGAGACAGGCGGCTGCCATTTTCGGCTCAGCACGGTGCCCGCCGCCATCGACGCGGCCCCGCCAATACCGGCGATAACACCCACGGGATCGAGCGCGGCTTCCGGCCCCAGCAGAAGAAGCGCGACGCCCAGCACACCCGTCGCCGCAGCAGTGACGGCCCCGGCACGCACCGGCGTGCCAAGCCAGCCGCGCGCCATGAGGATGACCATCATCGCCTGAAGCGAGCCGAGCGTCGCCGCGACCCCGCCGGGCAGACGATAGGCCGCCACGAAGAGAAGGCTCCAGAACAGAGCGAAGTTCAGGCTGCCAAGGAGGAAGGTGCGGCCAAGCCATGCACGCGGCGGCAGCGACCGCGTGAGCGCGAGCAGCAACAGCCCCGCAGGCAAGGCGCGCAGGGCCGCAAGCGTGATGGGGTAGCCAGCGGGCAGCGCCTCGGTGGTGACGAGATAGGTGCTCCCCCAGACAGCCGGGGCGAGCGCCGTGAGGAATATATCGGTGGTACGTGGCATCGGGTGACTCGTATTCAGGGCGAAGACTGGGCTTTCGCGGGCGGTATCGGCGGACCGCTTGAAGGTGCCTTTGGCGCCTTCGGTCGGGTTGCTCAGCGGAAGTGGCGCGGCGAGAGACAGGGGCGCTCGGGCCAAGGCTCGAGCCCGATATCGCGCATCAGATGAGGCGAGAGATCGCGCGGCACGCGGCGCGGATGGAAGCGCCGATGCCGGAGACCACGGAAGAAAAAACGGATCTTCATCAGGGGCATTCCTCAGGCGACGAGTTTCAGGGAACTGCGCAGCTGTGTCGCGAGGTCGTCGCGCGTCCCGTTCAAGAGCCGCGCGCCGGTTTCCCGGACGATCAGAGCCGGAATGGAGCGGACCTGAAGGGCACGGGCGCGTTGCCGATCGGCTTCGACAGCCTCCGCCGTGGCCGGATCGTCGAACGCCTCTGCGAAGGCCGCCGCCTCGAACCCGAGGCTTCGCGCGACGTCGCGCACGATGACCGGATCGGCGATGTTCCGGGCCTCGGTGAGATGCGCGCGCTGCAACCGGTCGAACATCTCCCAATGGGCGTCCTGCCCGCCCAGCGCCTCTGCGGCCTTGCATCCGAGCGCGGCGGTCATCCCGTGGGGATAGTCGAAATCAGCGGCCCGCATAGCCTCGATATCGACAAGCTCGGGCCGGTCGCTGACCTCTCTGCAGACCGCCCAATGCCCAAGGATGGTCGCGCGGGCGGCTTCGGGGGAGCCCCAGCGCGTGGCCATTTCGGCGCGATCTGCCTGCAGGACGAATGTGCGATGCCGGATGTCGAGATCGAACTCGGCGGCGAGGCTGCGCATCCGCGACGAGATGTTGAAACACCAGCAGCAGACCACGTCGTGAAAGAAATCGATGGTGAGCTTGGGCATCACGCGGCCTCCTCGTTCAGAGCGGCTCCTGCCAACCGCGCCGCGATGCGCGCGACATGGGCGCCCTGGAAGCGTGCGCCCGCGAGATCGGTCTCGGTCGGTCTCCGCGACCCGTCCGCCCCGGCGATCGTTCCAGCGCCGTAGGGCGCACCGCCGACGATCCCGTCCGCCCGCGTCTGATCAGCGAAAGTGTAAGGCATCCCGGCGATGAGCATCCCGAAATGCTGCAGCGGAATCTGCGTGGAAAGCAGCGTCGCCTCGTGCCCGCCATGCTGCGAGCCGGTCGAGGTGAACACGGCGGCAACCTTGCCGACCAGCGCATTGCGCGCCCAGAGTCCGCCCGCCTGATCGAGGAAGGACTTCACCTGCCCGGCCATCATCCCGAACAGCGTGGGCGTGCCGAAGATGATCGCATCATAGGCTTCGAGATCGGCGGGGCTAGCGACGGGCGTGTCGTCGGCGGCGAAGCCAGCCTTCTGCCGGATATCGTCAGGCAGGGTTTCGGGAACGCGGCGCAGATCGACATGCGTGCCGGGCACGCTGCGCGCCCCCTCCGCTTCGGCTTGGGCGAGCGTGCGGACATGGCCGTAGCTGGAGTAATAAAGAACGAGAACGCGGGTCATTTGATCCTCTCAGGGCATGGGTTTCGTTGCCTGAGAAGATCGCGGATCAGCCGCGCCAGAATAAGCGGCCGAGGCGCAAATCACTCTTTACGCCGGTTGAAGAATGTCAGGCTTCCATCGCCGACCGCAGGTGATCGAGAAACGCCGTCACTTTCGCATCCATGCCCAGCCGCGAGGCGGTCACGGCGAAAATCTCCGGCGCGGGCAGTTCCCACTCGGGCAGGAAGCGCACCAGATCGCCGCGCCTCTCTGGCTCGTTCGAGACGAAATCCGGCAAGGTGCCGATGCCTTGCCCCGCGATCAGCAGGTCGCGCAGCACGAGACTGTTGCCCACGCGAATGGCGGGATCGAGATCTAGCGTGGTGGCCCCGGACGGCCCGTGCAGCGCCCATTTCGTCAGATGGTCGGCCAGCAGGAAGCCGATGACCCTATGCCCCGCGATATCCTCCGGCCCTTCGGGCGTCCCAGCTCGGGCAAGATAGGCAGGCGCGGCGAAGATGCGCTGCCGCATGGTGCCGATCTTGCGCGCGACCAGAGCCGAGTCCGGCATCGCGGGGCGGATGCGGATCGAGACATCGAAGCCGCCCTCCACCATGTCGACCACTCGGTCATCGAGCGAGAGCGACAGCCGCAGATCGGGATACGCCTCCAGAAACTCCGGCAGGATCGGGGAAATTACCGTCTGTCCGAAAGAGCTCGAGGCGTTCACTTTCAGATGCCCGCGCACCGCCCCGGCCCCGTCGCGGATACGTGTCTCGACCGAGGTCACCGCGTCGAGGATACCGCTCGCCTCGTCGTAGTAGAGCCGCCCGGCATCGGTCAGAGACATCGAGCGCGTCGTGCGTGTCAGCAGTGAGCTCCCGAGGCTTTCTTCCAGCAGCTTTATCTCGCGGCTCAAAAGCGCGGGCGACACCCCGAGATCCTCCGCCGCGCGCGCGAAACTGCCGCGCTCGACTATGCGGCGGAAGGCTTGCATGACGGAAAGCTTGTCCATTTCGGAAAACCCTCGGGGCGGTCAGGTAGCGCTCCGAATAGCACGAATTTCGCGCCACGCGAACGCTCTCCCCGAGAGCTTCAGCAAGCGCCGAAGCCGCAGGGCTCATCGCCGGGGATTGGACCGACTTTCCGAAACGCGGCCCAAGGCTGCGACCAGAGGGCCCGCTCACTCGGCGGGCCGCTCCTCCAGATCCAGCCGCATCGTGGCCATGCCCTGCCGCCGCGACAGCTCCTCATAGCCAGCCGAGAGATAGGCGTTGTGGGCTGGCGCGTTGTCGACTTCCACCTTCAAGGTCAGGGTCAGCGCCCCGAGGTCGCGCGCCGCCTGCTCCACATGGCTCGTAAGCTCCGCAGCGGCACCACCGCGTACTTCTTCGATGAGATAGACATAGGTAAGGTGCCGCACTTCCGGCCCGACACCCTCACGCAGCGCGAAGAAACCCACGTCTCGCCCCGCGGCATCCTGCAGGTAGAAGGAAACATCCTCGCGGTCTCCGAGCCACTTCTGATGCCATTCCATCTCGTCGAACGGGACTTTCGCATTGGGATTGAGCAGCGGGATTTCGGCGTCCGAAAGCATTGCTGCCAAGGGTGCCAGATCGCGGTCGCGGTTGCGGCGCAGGGTAAGTGCCATATGTCCTTCCTTCGGCTGGGCCCGGCACGTGCGCCGAGGGTCCTCATGAAAGGTCGCGTGCCTGACACAGAAGTCCAGTGCGGGTCAACCGGAGGGTGCCCCGCAACTGCGTCCATGTCCACGGTGCGGGCAGGCCCGAGCGGCGGGCCAGCAGATAGCGGCGCTCGAATATTCACCATTTCGGAGCTTTGGAGAATAATCGAGCGAGCTTTGTGAGGGGTGTGGGGACGGCACAACAAAGCTCGCTCGATACCCCGCGGCTCAGGTCAGGCTTGTTTGCGGCCGGTGACCATGGCTCTCGCGAGGTTTTCGTGATGGGAGAGGCCCGCGAGGTGCACGCCTCCCAAATGTAGGACACTCAACTCGAGTGTCAGGTGGGCGGTGGCGAATCCCGCCACCAGCCCTCAGTATCCGAAGCGGACGAAAGGGCCTCAGACCCGACTGGCCGCTCCTTTGCTCATCAGTCCAGCTCGGAGCCGATGATCTCGCCCGACACCGGGTCGAGCTTCAACTCAAGCCGACGACCGTCGCGATCGCGGACCTTGGCTTCGTAGCTGTAGCGCTCCATCTCCATCTTGCTGATCTGGTAGCCCTCGGCACGCAGGTCGCTGGCGACCTCGTCCACCTTCTTCCACTGCTCGCGTGCCTGATTCATGTTGCGAACTTCCTCGCGGTAGTTCGACGGCATGCCGTATTCGCCCTCGGACTCGCCATTGCGATACGAGTTGCGATATTCGTTCCGGTATTCGTAGGTCTCGCGGTTCTGGGACTTGGTCTGCGTGGCATTCTTCTGCGGCAGCATGACCTGACCGCCCGACTGCCCGCCGCCACCATTCCCATTGCCACCAAGACCCTGCGCCTGTGCGGCACCGAGGCTGAATGCGCCGACAGCGGCACCGAGGGCGGCGGTGAAGAGAAGAGTGCGTTTCATCTTTAACTCCTGTGATCGGATAGGGGCGAGTTGCCCGGATGAGACGACATTGGCAGAATCACTCTGACGCCGTACTGACGGGCTTTGTCAGCGTTCTGTCAGCTTGTTTGCGCTAGGAAAGCCGCATGAAAACGCTCACGACCCTCCTCCTTCTTTCGCTGGCCACGGCCACGCCCGCCCTCGCCGATCGCGCGGGCGGCGGCGGCGGCTCGGGCCGAGGCGGCTCGGATCACGACCGGGCGCGCAGCGCGGTCGAGCGCGAAGAGATTCTGCCGCTGTCGAAAATCCTCGGCGGCGTGCGCAACCGTTTCGGCGGCCGCGTCATCAAGCTGGATCTCGAATCGGATGACGGTCACTATGTCTACGAACTCAAGCTGATCACCCCGGAAGGCCGGATCATCGAGCTTGAGGTTGACGCGGCGACCGGTTTGCCGATTGGTGGTCCCGAAGACAGCGAGCGCGACGGGGACAAGTAATGCGCGTATTGGCGGTCGAGGACGACCAGAGGATCGCGGCGGATCTCAAGGCTGCGCTCGAGGCGGCGGGATTTCTCGTCGAGACCTGCGCGGACGGACTCGATGCGTGGTTTCTGGGCGATACCGAAGATTACGACCTCGTCATTCTCGATCTGGGCCTGCCGAAGATGGACGGGCTGAGCATCCTCAAGAAATGGCGCGCCAATGATCGCGAAATGCCGGTGCTGGTGCTGACCGCGCGCGGCGCCTGGACCGAGCGGGTCGAAGGCATCGACGCGGGCGCGGATGACTACCTCCCCAAACCGTTCCGCATGGAAGAGCTGGTCGCCCGTGCGCGCGCCCTGATCCGGCGCTCGGCGGGGCGGGCCTCGGCGAACCAGAGTGTGGGCGAACTAACGCTCGACGCGAACCGGATGAGCGTATCTATCCGCGGTGTGCCGATCGCGGCGACGGCGCTGGAATTCCGGCTGCTCTCCTACCTGATGCTGCATCGCGACCGCGTCGTGCCGCCGACGGAACTGCTCGAACATCTCTACGGCGACGACGACTCGCGCGAGGCCAATGCGCTCGAGGCGCTCGTCGCGCGGCTACGCCGCAAACTCGGCCCCGGCGTGATCGGCACGCGGCGCGGCTTTGGCTATTTCCTCGAAGGCGGCGGCGCGTGATGCGGTTGTCGCTGCGCCTCCGGCTCGCGCTTGGCGGCGCGCTCGCGGTGGTGCTGGCGCTGGCGATTGCCTCCGCCGCGCTGACGGCACTGTTTGCCGCCCATGTTCAGCGCCGGGCCGAGGCCGAACTGTCGGTGCAGCTCGATCAGGTCGTGGCGGCGCTCGGACGCGATGCCGACGGGAGGCTGGCGCTGCAGACGCCGCCCGCCGATCCGCGCTTCGATCAACCTCTCAGCGGGCTTTATTGGCAGATCGACCTCGGCGACACGCTGCTGCGGTCGCGCTCGCTTTGGGATTACGCGCTGCCTCTGCCGCCCGATGAGCTGCCCGACGGACATATCCACGTGCATCGTCTGCCCGACCAGGCAGGCGACACCCTTCTGACGCTGGAGCGCAGCGTGACGCTGCCGCCTTCGCTGGGCGGGAGCCAAGTGCGCGCGGCAGTCGCGCTGACGACGGTCGATCTGGATCAGGCGCGCAACGATTTTCTGAAAGAACTGCTGCCCTATAACGCGATCCTCGCAGCCGCTCTGATCGTTGCCGGATGGGTTCAGCTCTTCTTCGGCCTGCGGCCCTTGTCGGAAGTCGGGCGCCGCGTGCTCGCCGTGCGCTCGGGCGAACAGCGGCGGCTTGGCAGCGATTTCCCGAAAGAGGTGCAGCCCCTCGCGAATGAGGTCGACGCGCTGATCGACGCCCGCGAGGCCGAGCTGGACCGCGCGCGCCACCGCGCCGCCGATCTCGCGCATGGGTTCAAGACCCCGCTGCAGGCGCTGATGGGCGAGGCGGACCGGCTGCGCCAGACCGGCCAGACCGAGCCCGCCGCCGCCATCGAGGAAATTGCCGAAGCGATGCGCCGCCATGTCGATCGCGAGCTGACCCGCTCGCGCCTCGCGGGGCGCGTCGTGAAAGACAAGGCCACGGTGGCTCCTGTCGTGCAGCAGATCGTCTCGGTGATCCGGCGCACGCCCACGGGCAGCGCGGTGGAGTGGGACATCGCCGTGCCCGAGGACCTACAGGTGACGCTCGACGCCAGTGATCTTGCCGAAGCACTCGGGGCGTTGATCGAGAATGCCAGCCGCCATGCCACATCGCAGGTCACGATCCGCGCCAGCCGCCGCGAGGGGCTGATCGCCATCGACGTGCAGGACGATGGCCCCGGCATCTCGGCAGACCGCATCGAGCATCTTCAGAAACGCGGCGCGCGCGCCGATGAAAGCGGTCATGGTTTGGGACTGTCGATCAGCGCCGAGATCGCGCAGGCCGTCGGCGGCACGCTGAGCATCGCGAATGCGGAGACCGGGCTGCGTGTGACCCTGATCCTTCCGGACGCCCGCGCTGACGTCCCCGGCACGCGCCGCTCCTGAACACCAGAAACGGGCATCATCCTCACGCATCGTTTATGAGCGATGTCCTGCCTACATATTCAAGTTTTGGAACATGAATCGATCGCGGCGCATTTCTCCGGCAATCCCGAGCTGACGGAAATTCGGAGGCAAATGACATGACCATGCGTTTTGAACAGATCCTTGCTGAAGGGATCGCACAGTGCTCCTACCTCTTGGGCGACACCGGCAGCGGCACCGCCGCGGTCGTCGATCCCCGCCCGGATTGCGATATCTATATCGAGCGCGCCAAGGCGCTCGGCCTGACGATCACCCATGTGTTCGAGACCCATATCCACGCCGACTTCCTGTCGGGCGCGCGCGAATTGGTGGACCGGCTGGATGGCACGCCCAAGCTTTGCGTCAGCGTCGAAGGCGGCGCCGAATATGACTTCGCGCATGAGGGCATCCGCGATGGCGACAAATTCACCTTCGGCCAGCTCACGCTCGAGACGCGGCACACGCCGGGGCACACGCCCGAACACGTCTCCTTCCTGCTCTACGAGAAGGACAATGACGACCCGTGGGGCGTGCTCAGCGGCGATTCCTTCTTCGTGGATTCGGTCGGTCGGCCCGACCTCTTGGGCGACGACAAGACCGAGGAACTGACCGAGGCGCTCTTCCGCACGACGCAGGAATTCTACATGCAGCTGCCCGATGGCGTTCTGGTCTACCCCTGCCACGGCGCGGGCTCGGCCTGCGGGCCGAATATCGGCGACCGGATGTCTACGAGCATCGCCTATGAGAAAGCCCATAATAAATATGTCCAGATCACCGATCTGCAGGCCTTCAAGGACGAGATGACGAAGGACGCCCCGCCGGTGCCCACGCATTACCCGCGCCTCAAGAAGGTCAATGCGGCGGGCCCCGAGGTGATGCACGGATTGCCGCGCTGCATCGGCAAGACGCCGGAGGAGTTCGAGGCGCTCATCGCCAAGAATGACGTGCAGCTCGTCGATCTCCGCGACATGCTCGCCTTCGGCGGCGGCTTTATCGAGGGCTCGATCAACATCGGGCTGCAGCCGATCCTCTCGGTCTGGGCCGGATGGATGCTCGATCCCGACAAACCCATCGCGCTTGTGAGCGAAAAAGCTGCCGACATCGACGAGGCCGTGCTGCGTCTCTGGCGCGTGGGTTTCACGAAATTCGCGGGCTACCTGAACGGCGGCATCGCCGCGTGGCGCACCTCCGGGCGACCGCTCGCGCATATCCCGCAGGTCACGGTGCAGGCGCTGAAGGGCAGCGATCTGACCCCGCTCGACGTGCGCAAGAATGAGGAGTGGGACGGCGGCCATATCCCCGGCGCGATCCACCATTTCCTCGGCACGCTCGAAGACGAGATGGACCAGCTCGACCGTTCGACCGATTATGCGGTGTATTGTCAGGGCGGCTACCGTGCCAGCGTCGCTGCGAGCCTGCTGCACCGCGCCGGGTTCAAGAACGTCTCCGCCGTACCGGGCAGCTTCGGCGCATGGTCCGCGCAGGACTACCCGGTCGAAACCTGAACCGCTTTCAACTCAAGGAGCCAACACCATGAGCTACACCATCGACAAACGCCTCACCGATACCACGCTGGAAGAGGCCGACACCCGGACCCGCGAGGCCCTCAAGGAACAGGGCTTCGGCGTGCTAACCGAGATCGACGTGCAGGGCACGATGAAGAAGAAGCTGGACGCGGACATGCCCGGCTACCTGATCCTCGGCGCCTGCAATCCGAAGATGGCGCATCAGGCGATCCAGCTGGAGCCGAATGTCGGCGCGATGCTGCCCTGCAACGTCATTCTGCGGCAGGACGGTTCGGACATCCTCGTCTGCGCGATCGATCCGCAGGCCTCGATGACGGCGATCGACAACCCGCAGCTCAAGTCGGTCGCGGGCGAAGTGCGCGACATGCTGGCAAAGGCGATTGAAGCCCTTTGAGCTGGAATGACCCCGGCAGCGAGGCCTCCTCCGCTGCCGGGGCACCCGCACACGCGTCCCGCGCAGCCCTTGCATTCGAGAGCCGTTTTGCGGGATATCACGGCCGGACGACCTCCCATGCGAGGTCCCGTTAAGCGAAGGCCAGAATGTCCCAGACCGATCGTCTCAAGACCGACTGTTCCCAATGCGCAGCCCTGTGCTGTCTGGTGCTGGCCTTCGACAAGGGCAAGGATTTCGCCTTCAGCAAGAACCCCGGCGAGCCCTGTCGGCATCTCTGTGGGCATGACTGCTCGATCCACGACAAGCTGACGCAGGAAGGGATGGCGGGCTGCGTCGCCTATGACTGCCTCGGCTCCGGCAACCGTGTCGTGCAAGAGGTCTTCGGCGGGCAAACCTGGCAGAGCGAGCCGCGCCTGATGCCGGTTATGATGGAGGCCTTCTCCGCCATGCGCGAAGTCCATAAGCGGATCGACCTGCTGCACGCCGCCGAGACCCTGTCGCTGGATGCGAGCGACGAGCGCAAACGGCGCGATTTTCTCGACCTTCTCGAACAGCACGAATGGACCCACCCCGAACTGGCTGAATTCGAGTTCGGACTGGCGCTGGAAATCGACCTCTTCTTCCACAGCCTCAGCACCTGACGACGCCTGCGACTCGATGCGTCGGGGTCACCCTGAAGCGCTCAACTCCCCGCCAGAGCCGACAAATTTTGACTGCCTGAAGAAGCTGTGATCTGATCCGGATTGGGCACTCTGCCCGATCTATCTCAAGAGGCCGAGCGTGCAGCCTGCCTTTCGCACCGAAGCATTGTCGAAGACCTACGGCGAAGGTCCTGCCGCGGTTCACGCGCTCCGAGAGGTGACGCTGGAAATTCCGCGCAGCGAGGTCGTCGTGCTGCTGGGCCCCTCGGGCAGCGGCAAATCCACCTTTCTCAACATCATCGGCGGGCTCGACAGGCCAAGCTCGGGTCAGGCGTGGTTCGGCGATCAGAACCTGACCGAGATGTCCGACCGCGCGCTGACGCAATACCGGCGCAGCCATGTCGGCTTCGTCTTCCAGTTCTACAACCTGATGCCCAGCCTCACCGCGCGCGAGAATGTCGATCTGGTGACCGAGATTTCGCATGACCCGATGGATGCCGGCGAGGCGCTACGGCTGGTGGGGCTGGAGGGACGGCTCGACCATTTCCCGGCGCAGATGTCGGGCGGCGAGCAGCAGCGCGTCGCCATCGCGCGCGCCATCGCGAAGCGTCCGGCGGTGCTGTTTTGCGACGAGCCGACCGGCGCGCTCGACAGCACGACGGGGCGGCGCGTGCTGCAGGTACTCGACGATGTGAACCGCGAGCTGGGCACCACCGTGCTGATCGTCACCCATGCGGCGGCGACGGCGGCGATGGCGCATCGCGTGCTGCATTTCACCGATGGCCAGCTGCGCGAGACGATCGTCAACGAGACCCGCGCCGATCCTGCCGAGATCGAATGGTGAGCCGATGGCCCTGACCGTCCTCCATCGCAAGCTGTTCCGCGACCTCTGGCGCATCCGGGCGCAGGCGCTGGCGATCTCGGCGGTCGTCGCTCTGGGCGTGATGGTGCAGGTGATGATGGCGGGCCTGACCGATACGCTCACCGTCACCCGCGACGCCTATTTCGAGCGGCACCGGCTGGCGCAGGTTTTCGAGCCGCTCACCCGCGCGCCCAGCTCGATGATGGAACAGGTCAACGCCATTCCCGGCGTGCTGGCCGCCGAAGGCCGTATCAGCGGCTTCGGCCGGATCGATGCAGACGGCGGCGAGCCGGTGCAGGCGCGCATCCTGTCGCTGCCCGGTGCGGCGGGGCTCAATGGCATCCTGATGACGGCGGGACGCAAGCCCATCGCCGGGCGCAGCGACGAGGTCGTGCTGCTCGACACGTTCGCAGCCGCACGCGGGATCGCGCTTGGAGATACGCTCGGCGTCACCGTCGAGGGCCGCCACCAAAAACTGCAGGTCGTCGGTTTCGCCCGTGCACCGGAGTTTCTGTTCATGCCCGCGCCGGGCGAATTCTTCCCGACCGATGGCCGCTTCGCCGTGATCTGGATGGAGCGTAAGGCCGCTGCCGCCGTTCTCGATCTCGACGGCGCGTTCAACGAGGTGCTGGCGCTCACCACGCGGGAGCGGCCCCGCAAGGCGGTGCTCGCCGATCTCGACCGGCTGATGGCGCCCTATGGCGGCGGCGCGGGCTATGTGCAGGACCAGCAGACCTCGGCGCGCTTCATCGAGGAAGAACTCAAAGGCCTGCGCCAGTCGCGGGTGTTTCTGCCGCCGATTTTCCTCGCCGTTGCGGCTTTCCTGCTCAATGTCACGATCACCCGGATCGTGCAGGCCGAGCGGCGCGAGATCGGGTTGATGAAAGCCTTCGGCCATAGCGGGGCGGAGATCGCGGGGCACTACCTCGAAATGGCGCTGATGATCGCCTTTGCGGGCGCGCTGCTCGGATCGGCACTGGGCGTGATGCTGGGGCGCTCGATCACCGGGCTCTACATGGAATTCTACAAATTTCCCTATCTCGTCTTCTCGATGCATCCCGGCCCCTTCGCTGGGGGCCTCGCCTTCTCGCTGCTCGCCGCCGCGCTCGGTGCAGCGATTGCGCTGCGCACGGTGTTCCGCCTGACGCCCGCCGAGGCGATGCGCCCCCCAGCCCCGCCCGATTTCACCCATGGCCGCGTCGGCTTCCTCGCGACCGTCACGAAGGTCTTCGACCAACCGGGGCGGATGATCCTGCGCCAGATCACGCGGCAACCTGTACGCAGCCTCGGCACGGTCGCTGGCGTGGCCGCCGGCCTTGCGTTGAACATGGCGATGCTGATGATCTATTCGGGCTTCGATCACACGATGGATGTCACCTTCGGCTTTGCCGACCGCTCGGATGCGACGGTGAGCTTCATCCATCCCGTCTCGCGCGATGTGACACATGAGATCGCGCACCTGCCCGGCGTGCTGGAGGCCGAGCCGACGCGCTACGTGCCGGTCCTCTTCCGTAACGGCGTCATCACCCATCGCGGCGAACTGACCGGCCTGTCCGAGGATGCGCAGCTCAACCGCGCGCTGCGGCCCGATCTGGAGCCGATCGCCTTGCCCGCGCAAGGAGTCGTGATCTCGCGGGGGCTCGCGGATGTGCTGAAACTTCAGCCGGGCGAAAACCTCACCGCCGAAGTCACCGAAGGCCGCAAGCGGACCCTCTCGCTGCCGGTCGCGGCGATCTCCGACACCCTGCTGGGCGCTCCGGCCTATATGCGCCTCGACTCGCTGACCCGGGCCGTCGGCGAGGCGGACCGGATCACCTCGGTCTCGATCCGCACCGAGGGCGCCCCGTCGCCGGAGCTTCTGCACGAGCTGCGCGAGCGCCCCAAGGTCGCGGGCGTCTCGATCAAATCCGACAGCTTGGCGGCGTTCCGGGAAATCGCCGACGAGGGCGCGGGCCAGATGCGCTTCGTTTTCGGCGCGATCGCCTTCGTGCTGAGCTTCGGCATCGTCTACAACGCCGCGCGCAACGCATTCGCCGAACGCGCGCATGAATTGGCGAGCCTACGCGTCCTTGGCTTCACCCGCGGAGAGGTGACGCTGATCCTGGCCGGAGAGATCACGGTGCTGGTCGCCTGCGCGCTCCCGGTCGGCATCTGGTTCGGCTGGACGCTTGCCAAGTTGATCGCACGCGTTTTCTCCAATGAACTCTACCGGGTCAGCGTCAGCTTCGATCTGCCCAGCATCGCGACGGCGGTGCTGGTCGTGGTCTCGGCGACGCTGGCCTCGATCCTGATGTTGCGCCGCGCGCTGGATCGGTTGAACATGATTTCGGCGCTCAAGGCGAGGGACTGACCCGTGACACCAAAACCCCGGACCAGATGGCTCATTCTCATCCTGATCGGCCTGATCGCGGCGGGCGCAATTGCCGCGCTGCTTTGGCCGCAGCCGCAGACCGTCGATATGGGCGAGGTCACGCGCGGTCCGATGAAGCTCGTGATCGAGGATGATGGCCGGACCCGCGTCAGCGAAAGCTACACGGTCTCGACCCCGGTGAGCGGCAGGCTGCAGCGGCTCGATATCCATGTCGGCGATCATGTCGTCGCGAATGAGACGGTCGTCGCCCGGATGCGCCCTGCCCTGCCCGCCGTGCTGGATGCGCGCAGCCGGGCGCAGGCGGAGGCCGCGCTGGCCGAGGCTCAAGCCGCGCTGAGCGCCGCCGAGGGCGATTACCGCGCCGCCGTCGCGATGCGCGAACAGGCCGATAGCGATCTCGCGCGGTCGCAGCGGCTCGCGCTTTCCGGCACGATCAGCCAGTCCAAGCTGGACCGCGATCAGATCAATGCCGATTACGCCGCCGCGCAGGAAGCCGCGGCGAAAGCTGCCATCGCGATGCGCGAGGCGGCGCTGGCCTCGGCGAAATCCGTGCTGCAGAACGACGCCGCCGCGAACAACAGCGACGGGGTCGAGCCGATCCCGCTTTATGCCCCCGCGACCGGAACGGTGCTGCAAATCCTGCAGGAAAACGAGACCGTGCTCTCTGCGGGCTCCCCGATCATGGAGATCGGCGACATCTCGGAGGGGCTCGAAGTGGTGGCCGATCTTCTGTCGCGTGACGCGGTGCGCGTGCGCCTCAACGATCCGGTGGAGATCACCGATTGGGGCGGGCCGGATGTACTCGAGGGCAAGGTGGCCCGCATCGATCCTTCGGGCACGACGAAGGTCTCCGCCTTGGGCGTCGAGGAACAACGCGTCGGCGTGGTCATCGCCTTTACCGGCGATGCCGCACAGCGGGCCGGTCTGGGCCACGGCTTTCAGGTGACCGCCCGGATCGTGGTCTGGCAGAACCCCGACGCGCTGCGCGTCCCGTCGAGCGCCCTGTTCCGGCGCGGCACCGGCTGGGCCGTCTTCAAGGTCGAGGACGGGCGCGCGCGGGAAGTGAACGTGAAAATCGGGACGGACAACGGCACCTATGCCGAGCTTCAGGACGGTCTGAGCGAGGGCGACAAGGTTGTACTCTATCCGGTCGAGACGCTGGAAGACGGCGCACCGGTGGAGGCCCGATCCGGCGGTTGAGCTGCGCCTCATGCCCCGCCCCAACCACCTCGCGAGGAATCACGAAGCCGCACGAAAAGGGCACCAACCGATCAAATATGCTTGGGGCGACGCTCAAAAAACCATCACTTGAGAGTTTTTTGCGCCCAAATGCCATGCGGGGCGCAATCGAGGCGGCTTTTGCCCCCTCTCCACCTTTGGAAACGCACCAAGGTCATGCCCGAATGAGGGTGCAGGGCGCTTAGGGTTCCGTTGCCGATAAGGCAGGTCTGGTCCGAGAAGTGCCACCCACGCGGCAAATTCCGTGCGGGCACACGGCGGGCCAAAATCCCGGGAGATTACTGCGCAGGTCTGACCCGCGCCTCATCTCTTGTTCCGCCAGCGGGTCGGCCTCTACGCCATAAAAAGGCGGGACGCATGCCAACGGGGAAGACCATGACCAGAACGAAATTCCTGTCCGCCACGGCCCTCAGCTTGGGCGTTCTCGCCGCCTCTCTCTCGCCCGCGATGGCCGAGCAGAAAACCGATTTCAAACTCGCATGGTCGATCTATGCCGGCTGGATGCCCTGGGGCTATCTGGACAGCTCGGGGATCATGGACAAATGGGCCGAGAAATACGGCATCACCGTCGATATCGTTCAGATCAACGACTACGTGGAATCGATCAACCAATACACCGCGGGCGGCTTCGACGGCGTCTCCGCGACCAACATGGACACGCTCTCGATCCCGTCGGGCGGCGGTGTCGACACGACCGCGCTGATCGTCGGCGACTATTCCGACGGCAATGACGCGATCATCTCGAAGAAAGCGACCTCGATCGAGGAGCTGAAGGACACCAAGGTGAACCTCGTCGAGCTGTCGGTCTCGCATTACCTGCTGGCGCGCGCGCTCGACAAGGCCGGGCTGGCCGAGAAGGATTTGGCCGGTGTCGTGAACACCTCCGACGCCGACATGATCGCCGCTTTCGCGACCCCCGAGGTCGAGACGGTCGTGACGTGGAACCCGCTCGTGTCGGAAATCCTCGACACCAACCCCGATGCGAACAAGCTCTTCGACAGCTCGCAGATCCCGGGTGAGATCCTCGATCTGATGGTGGTGAATACCGAGACGCTCAAGGACAATCCCGATTTCGGCAAGGCCGTGGTCGGCGCCTGGTATGAGGTCATGTCGAAGATGGCCGCAGGCGACGAAGAGGCCCTGACCGCGATGGCCGAAGCCGCCGGCACCGATCTTGAGGGCTACAAGGCCCAGCTCGCCGCGACGGCGATGTTCTACGATCCGGCCAAGGCGGTCGAGCAGGCTTCGAGCGCCGAGATGCCCGAGACCATGACGACGGTCGCGAACTTCCTGTTCGACAAGGGCATCCTTGGCGTCGATGCGCCCTCGGCCGATTTCGTAGGCGTCGAGTATCCCGACGGCAAAGTCACGGGCGACGAAGGCAATGTGAAGCTGCGCTTCGACACGACCTACATGCAAATGGCGGCCGACGGCGCGCTTTGATCTGACGTGCCCGGCCTTCGGGCCGGGCCCTTTTCCGACAATTGCCGAAAGCGCCCATGCGTCTGCTCAACCGACATCCGACCCGGCCCACCGGCATCCTGCTGGCCGCGCTGCCCTTCGTGGCGGTGCTGATCGCCTATTGGATCGGCTCGGAAATCCGGCTTGCGGCGAACCCGCAAGACAAGCTTCTACCCGCGCCCGAGACTATCATGAACACCGCCGGGCGGCTCTTCACCGAGCCGAACAAACGCACCGGCGAAATCCTCCTCTGGGCCGATACTTTCGCGAGCCTGCGGCGTCTGGCCTTCGGTGTCGGCATCGGCGCGCTGATCTCCCTGACGGTCGGCGTCGGGATCGGGTTGCTGCCTTACGTCCGGCGCGGATTGTCCAGCTTCGTCGCGGTGCTCTCGATGGTGCCGCCGCTGGCGCTGCTGCCGATCCTCTTCATCGTTTTCGGGCTGGGCGAGACTTCGAAAATCGTGCTGATCGTCATCGGCATCACGCCCTTCCTGATCCGCGACCTCTCGCAGCGGGTGCTCGACATTCCGCACGAAGAGATCGTGAAGGCGCAGACATTGGGGGCCTCCACCTGGGTGATCGCGCTGCGCGTGGTGCTGCCGCAAATCCTGCCGCGCCTGATCGCGGCCATCCGCCTGTCACTCGGCGCGGCTTGGCTGTTCCTCATCGCCGCCGAAGCCGTCGCGGCCGAGGTCGGCCTTGGCTACCGCATCTTCCTCGTCCGGCGTTACCTCGCGATGGATATCATCCTGACCTACGTCATCTGGATCACGCTGCTCGCCTTCCTAATCGACTTCGCGCTCAAGACGCTCTCGCGCAAAGCCTTCCCGTGGCTGGGAGGTGGGCTATGAGCTTCGTCACCGTCCGCGATGTCTTCCAGGAATACGACGGTCGTCCGATCATCGAACGCGTCAATCTCGACGTGGCCGAGGGCGAGTTCGTCTCGATCGTCGGCGCATCCGGCTGCGGCAAATCCACCTTCCTGCGGCTTCTGCTGGCCGACGAGACGCCCACGCGCGGGCGCATCACCGTCGATGGCGGCACGCCTGCGCGCGAACCGGGGCGCGAGCGCGGCGTGGTGTTTCAGAAATACTCGGTCTTCCCGCATATGACCGTGCGCGACAACATCGTCGCCGCCGAGAGTTTCCCGAAAGGCTGGGGCTGGTTTCGCGGCGCGAAGCTGCGCGAGGCCCGGGCGCGCGCCGATGAGGTTCTCGAACGGATCGGGCTGGCCCATGTGGCGAAGAACTACCCCTCGACCCTCTCGGGCGGGATGCAGCAACGCCTCGCCATCGGGCAGGCGCTGCATGCACGCCCGCGCATCCTGCTGCTCGACGAGCCCTTCGGCGCGCTCGATCCGGGCACGCGGCTCTCGATGCATGAGTTCCTGACGCAGCTGCGCGCCGAGACCAGCATGACCGTCTTCATGGTCACGCATGATCTGGGCGAGGGCTTCAAGCTGGGCGACCGCGTTCTCGTGTTCGACAAGACCCGCTGGGATCCGGATTATCCCGAACGTTACGGCGCGACGATCACCTATGATTTCGACGCCCGCGATCACGGCATTCCGTATCAGCACATCCTCGACACGATCCCGTCTCTGGCCGCGCAAGGCGAACCCGCGCCCCTGCCGGACTGAGATCAAAGTTTCACCGCGCGCGCCGCTGGGCCCCGCGCGCGGGCCGCCGCCAAGGTCCAGACAGCCTGCCCCGATCCGGGGCTTCGATAGATTGGAGACAGAGATGTTCCATGACCTGCCAGGCGGGCGATCGCGCCCGCACCACCCGCAAGCGGCCATCGCGGCGCATGCCCTGCGCGAGCGCCGCCAGCACCACCCGGACCTGACCAAGCTCGCCGGCTGGAAGGCGATGCGCAAAGAGGCGGAACTCCCCGAGGGCCGCTGGGACGAGGAACGCCGCTGGGCGCTGCGCATGGGTCTGACCGGCGCGGACAGCATCGAGGACAAGTCGATCCCGACCTTCGCACGCGGCGAGCTGCCGCACTACGCGGGCATCAACACCTTCCTGAAAGCGCCCTATGCCGAGGACGTGCTGGAGGTCTCGCATTACGACGCGACCGTGCTGGGCATCCCCTTCGACGGCGGCACCACCTACCGCGCGGGGACCCGCTTCGGGCCGCAGGGCGTGCGCAAGATCTCCGCGCTCTACACGCCTTACAACTACGAGATCGGCGTCGACCTGCGCGAGCAGATGACGCTTTGCGATGCGGGCGACGTGTTCACCATCCCGGCGAATATCGAGAAGAGCTTCGACCAGATCAGCCGCGCGGTCAGCCACGTCTTCTCCTCGGGCTCGCTCCCGATCATGATCGGCGGCGACCACTCGATCGGCTTTCCCTGCGTGCGCGGCATCGCCGAATGCACCTCGAAGAAGATCGGCATCGTCCATTTCGACCGCCATGCCGACATTCAGGAAAAAGACCTCGACGAGCGGATGCATACCACGCCGTGGTTCCACTCGACCAACCTGCCCAACGTGCCCGCGAAGAACCTCGTGCAGATCGGCATCGGCGGCTGGCAGGTCCCGCGCGAGGCGGTGAAGGTCGCACGCGAGCGTGAGACCAACATCATCACCATGGGCGACATGGAGAAGATGGGCATCGACAAGACGATCGAGATGGCGCTGGAGATGGCGTGGGACGGCGTCGACATGGTCTACATGTCCTTCGATATCGACTCCATCGATTGCGGCTTCGTGCCCGGCACCGGCTGGCCCGAACCGGGTGGCTTCCTGCCGCGCGAGGCGCTGGCGCTGGCCTCGGGTATCGCCGCCGAAGGCATCTGCGGGATGGAACTGGTCGAGGTCGCGCCGCCCTATGACGTGTCCGACATCACCGCGCTGATGGGTACGCGGGTGATCGTGGATGTGCTGGGCTCGCTGGTGGCCAATGGCAAGCTGGGCGCGCATCGCAAGCATATCGACAAGCCCGTGTCGCTGCCCCATGGCGAGTTTGAGGGCAAGCGCTGGTCGAATTCCGAACCGCATAAGGTGGGCTGAGCCATGCCGCATGATCACGCCCCTCACGGGCACCATCACCACCACGATCACGGGCACAGCCACGGGCATTCCCATGATCACGCGCATCACGGGCATGGCCACAACCACGCCCATGGCGAGCATCTGCACAGCCACATGCATCATGAGGACGAGGCGGCGGACCTGCAGGTTCTGGCCACGCAGTTCATCGACGGCTTCATGCAGGCCTCCGACAAGACGAGCTATCTCAAGCTCGCGGGCGTCCCCTTCGAGCGTCCTTCGTCCACGGGGCCGAAGTCGCTGAAACTCGTGGATGTGGAGCTCAAGACCGAATGGCAGGTGGGCACCGCCTCGCCCTCCTTCGGCTCGCGCGAACTGTCCTACCTTCCGTTCCCGGGCGAAATGGTCCGTGAACGCACCAACATGTCGCTGATCTACGTGTCGATGGACGAGAAATCCGTCCTCGACATCCGCGACTTCCTCACCCAACGCAAGAAAGAGATCGACCAATGAAGACCAGCTTCGCAACGCTTCTGGGCGCAACGCTCGCCAGCCCGGCCCTCGCGCATTCCGGCACGCAATTCCATACCCACGGTGTCGAGCCGATGCTGATCGTCGGCGTCGCCGCCCTCGCGGTCTATGGCATCGTCGAATTCGTCAGATCGCGCCGCTGATTTTTCGAAACGACCCAACAAGGCGCCCCGACGGGCGCCTTGTTCACTCCGGCACCCGGAGCCCCGCGAGCTTTCGCATATGCCAGGCCAGCGCCTGATTTGAGCTGAGCACCGGCATCCCAAGCTCCGCTTTCAGCTCCGGCAAAATCCCCCGCGTGCGCAGGTTGGTGCATGACAGGAAAATCCCGTCCAGCTTGGCCTGCCCTGCTAGGCTCCGCGCGGCTTCCGCGATCGAAGCCGGGTCGATCCGCGCCACCCGCGCCTCCACCTCCTCGCCGAAAGACAGGGTCGCTGGAACGGTGATCCCCGCGGCGACGAAGGCCGTCCGCAAAGGCTCCGCGACCGAGGCGACATAGGGCGAGACGATGCCCACCCGCTCCAACCCCAGATCTGAGATCGCCGCCAGCGCGGCGCTCAGCGGATCGGTCACATGCCGCGTCGTCACCCCCGCCATGACATTCGCCCGTACCTCAATCGGCCCGATCAGCGCTGCGCCCGAGGTGCAGCCATAGCCCACCACATCGAACTTCGCCGCAGGCGGCAGCAGCTCCGCCGCGCCGCTCAACGCACGCTCCATCTCGGCGATGCTCGACGGGGTCAGGTCATCGCCCGAATGGACGCGCGTGACATGCATCCGCGCATCGCCCGGCGGAATGTAGCGGCGGAATTCATCCTCGATGGTCTCGTCCACGCGCAGCACGATCAGCCCCATCGTTGGCGTGGCGTCTTCGCGAAGACGATAGGGGAAATCGGCCATCAGCTCAGCTCCGGCAGGGTTTCGGGCGCACGCGGCGACAGCAGTTCCGCCCCGGTCGCGCGCAGGACGATGTTTTCCTCATGGACCAACAGGCGGCGCGGGCCATCCGCAGTCTCGACCCAAGCGCCGGGTTCCAGCGTCAGCACCATGCCCTCGCGCAGTTCCGTGTCGTCGCGCGGGGTGAAGGACGGCCATTCCGTCAGCGTGATCCCCAGCCCGTGGCCCAGACGCCCACCACCCGCCGCGACACCGCGCGCCGACAGCCCTTCGACCAGCAGACGATGCGCATCATTCGCCCGCATCCCGGGCCGCAGTTGCCCCATCACCGCCTCGGTCGCCTCCCAGAGCGCAGCATGAGTTCGCCGCACAGGATCCGACGCCGGGCCGACCGAGAAATTGCGGTCGAAATCGCAGAAATACCCGTCGCGCACCGCGCCGGTATCCAGCATCAGCACATCGCCCGCCTGCAGCGGCTCGGGCCCGGCAGGCGAGATCACATCGTCATAGCCCGACGGCCCCGCTGCCCCGGCGACATAGCTGACCCAGTCGGCGCCCCCCTCCAGAAGCGCCGATTGGAAGGCACGGAATATCCCGTCGAGCGGACGCCGCTGCCCCGCGAATTCCGGCACACGGTCGAAAGCGCGACCCGCGATGGCGCAGGCCGTGCGGATTTTCTCGATCTCGGCCGTGCTCTTGATCTCGCGCACCCGCTGGATCGCGGCGGTGCCGTCGATGAAGCGCCGCGGCGCGATACGCTCCCCGAGCCGCGCGTAATCCGCGAGCGGCATCCGCAGCTGCGTCTCCAGCCCCATCGGCACCCCGATCCGCGCGCTGTCGGGCAGCAGATCGCAGAGCGTCTCGGCAAGCAGGCTCACCCCGTCATCCGTCGGATCGGGTGCCTCCCAAGTGCGAACTTGCGTCATCCATGTGCGGCCCATCAGTTCCGCCCCGATGGAGGGGATCACCGCGACCGGCGCACCGATGGCCGGAACGATCACGAACCACGGGCGCGCGGGACTTTCCCAGAACCGAGTCAGGAAGCCCGTGACGTAGAAGATATCCGCAGCCGAGGTCAGGAACAGCGCATCCAGACCCTGTGCGCTCATCTCGACCTGAAGTCGGCTGACGCGGGTGCGATACTCCTCCGCCGGGAAGATGAGCGAGCGCTCAGCCATCTTCCGGGCCTTCGCTTAGGATCGCCAGCACGCGCGCCTCGGGACCCAGCGACAGCCCGGCAAGCAGAGCCGCCAGCCCGGCCCCACCCGAAGGCGTCGTGGCCAGACCGTGCTCCGCGAGGATGTCGACGCCGGACTGCGCCTCGGCTTCGGTGATCGTGGCGAAGCGATCCGCATCGCGCGACAGACTCGCCAGCGCCACCATCGAGGGCGTCTTGCAATCGAGCCGCCCCATCGCGGAAACCGGCCCTTCCGTGCTCACCAGATGCCCTGCGCGAATGCTCTCAATCAGCGCAGGCGCCGCATCGGGTTCGACCACGATGATCTCAGGCCCGTCGCCCCAAGCGAGCCGCGCATGCGCCGCGACGGCGGCCGCGAGACCGCCCACCCCGGCCTGCAAAAGAATATGCGTCGGCGGCGCGTCGATCTGCGCGACGGCCTCGGCGGCAAGCTGGGTGTAGCCCTCCATCACCCGCAGCGGCAGGTCGACATAGCCCTCCCACGAGCTGTCCGACAGAAGCGTCCAGCCGTTCTCCGCCGCGGCCGCCTCGGCGGCCTCCATGCTAGCTTGATACTCCGCGCCAGCGCGCACGACCTCGGCCCCGCGTGCCTCTAACCGCGCGGCGAAGGCGGCGGGCACGGTCTCGGCCAGATAGATGATCGCGCGGGCCCCGAATATCCGCGCACCTGCTGCGACCGACAGTCCATGATTGCCCGCACTGGCCGCGACATAGGTCTCACCGGCGAGGGCCGTCTGCAGGTCGTCGCCTTCGGCCCGCGCCGCCGCCTCCCGGGCAATCGCATGGACCGCGCCCAGCGCCTTGAAGCTGCCGAGCCCCATGCGCTCACGCTCGTCCTTGATCCAGACCTTGCCGACCCGGGCAAGCTGCGCAATCTCGGGCGCCGCACGCAGCGGGGTCTCGCGATGGGCCGGACATTGGGCGAGCAGGCGGGCCACGCCCGAGGCATCCGCGATGGGCTGAACACCCTCCGGATCGAGCCCGTCACCGCGCCAGGGATTGTCTATGATGATCGGCATGTCGGCCCCTCGCTGCGATGGAAGCAGGCCCATAAGGCAACGAGACGTCCGCGCACGCAATGACCTTTTCAGAAAGGCCATTGCGCGAAATCGTGAGGCGCGTCAGTCGGCCTCTTTCACCGCCGAGAGGAATTGCTGCGTGCGCTCTTTCTGCGGGTTGCCGAACAGATCCTCGGGGGCGCCCTGCTCTTCGATCTTGCCGTCGAAGAAGAAGCAGACCCGATCCGAGATGTCCTTCGCGAAGCCCATCTGGTGCGTCACCATCAGCATCGTCAGATTGTGCTTCTCCACGAGCGACCGGATCACATTGGTCACCTCGCCGATCACCTCTGGGTCGAGCGCGGAGGTCACCTCGTCGAACAGCATCACCTTGGGGCGCATCGCCAGCGCGCGCGCGATCGCGACGCGCTGCTGCTGCCCGCCCGAGAGCCGCGAGGGGTGTTGGTCGCGCTTGTCGGACATGCCCACGAGCTCCAGCAGTTCCTCGGCCCGTTCGCGCGCCTCGGCCTTCTTCATGCCCAGAACCTGCACCGGCCCTTCCATGCAATTCTCCAGCGCGGTCATATGCGGGAAGAGATTGAAATGCTGGAAACACATGCCGATCTGGCTGCGCGCCTTGCGCAGATATTTGCGGTCTGCGGGCACCAGCTTGCCGTTCTTCTCCATATGGGTCAGCGGCTTGCCGTCCACGTAGATCACGCCCTCGTTGATCGTCTCGAGCGTCATCAGCATCCGCAGCACGGTCGTCTTGCCCGAGCCGGAGGGGCCGATGATCGTGACCATTTCCCCCTCGGCCACGTCGAGATCGAGCTGGTCGAGCACCACCAGATCGCCATAGCGCTTGGTGACTTTCAGGAACCGCACCATCGGCACATTGTCGCCCGTCAGTTCGAGCGGATAGTTCGAAAGGTCTTCCATCATTTCAATCCGAGTTTACGCCGCACGCGATCCTCGAAGACGCGGATCAGGGCAGCGGTGGGAAGCGAGATGGCGAGGAAGATGATCCCCACCAGCGTATAGGGTTCGAGATAGCGATAGCTCGACGAGCCGATCGCATTCGCGGTGTGCATCAGTTCGGCCACCCCGATCACCGAGAGCATCGGCGTATCCTTGAAGATCCCCACGAGGTAGTTGCCCATCCCCGCCAGCGCGGGCGGAATGGCCTGCGGGATGACGATGCGCCAATAGGTGTCGCGGGTCGACATGTTGAGCGCGGTGCAGGCCTCCCATTGGCCTTTCGGCACCGCGTCGAGACCGCCGCGATAGACCTCCGACAGATAGGCCGAATAGTGCAGACCGATCGCGATCATGCCTGCCGTCCACGGCCCCAGTTTCAGGCCGAATTGCGGGCCGACGTAATAGACGAAGAAGATCTGCAGGATCAGCGGCGTCGAGCGGATGAACTCGATGAATTCGCGCACGACCTTGGTCAGCGCCCAGTAGGGCGTGCGTTGGGCCAGCGCGAAGACCATGCCCAGCACCACCGCGATGGCATAGCCGAAGCCCGCCGCCATCAGCGTATTGAGCGTCGCATGCATCAGCTTGGGCAGGATTTCCCAAGTGAATTCCCAGTTCCAGTTGAACCCCATGGATCAGGCCCTCCCCAGCTTGCGCCGCATGACCAGCTCCAGCCAGCGCATGAACGGCGTCACGATGAAGCGCGCGAAGACGTAGTAGATGATCAGCGCGGTGCCGAAGGTCTGCGCCGAGAGGAAGGTGGAGCCGTTGATCTGCTTCGCTTCGAACATCAGGTCCGACACGGAGATCAGCGCGACCAGCGCGGTGTTCTTCAGCAGTTCGATCAGCAGGTTGCCCCACGGCGGCAGCATGTTGACGAACGCCTGCGGCAGGATGATCCGCCACATCCGCCTCATCGGGCTCATCGACAGCGCATAGGCCGCCTCCCACTGCCCTTTCGGCACGGATTGGATACCACCGCGCACCAGTTCGGCGCCGTAAGCGCCAAGGTTCATGCCCACCGCGACGAAGCCTGCGGTGAATTTCGGCAGCGTCAGCCCGAACAGCGGCAGCACGAAGAAGATCCAGTACAGCTGGACCAGCAACGAGGTGCCGCGGAAAATTTCGATATAGACGACGGCGATGCCCCGGATCAGCCCGTTGCGCGAAAGCTTCATAAGCCCGGCAACAAGCGCGATGACGATCGCCAGAGCGGAGGCTAGGAAGAACTGCCCCGCCGTCACGAGCGTGCCGTCCCAGAAGCGCGGCCCGTATTCTTTCAAAAATTCTATGTAACTCATTCCCGTCCCGCCCCGGCGGTGAATGTCAAAATGGACGGGCCATGCGCTGGCCCGTCCATGTCTTCAGCAGTTGCGCTTAGCGCATCTTGCAGACTTCAGCCGAAGTCTTGTCGCCCGGCAGGTTGTCCTTGGAATAACCGTATTCCTCGACAGCCTTCATCATCGCGTCCGAACCGAGATACTTCTTCTGAGCTTCGTTGAACTTGTCGACGAAGTCCTGATCCGCCTTGCGGAAGCCGATGCCGACCCAGTTCTGGGTCCATTCCGGCAGCTGACTCACGTCCGACACTTCAACCGAACCGTCCGACTGCTTGGCGAGGTTCTGCGCAGTGAAGTAGGTCACGCCACCTGCATCCGCACGACCCGCTTTCACGGCGGCGAGGATTTCGGTCGGACCCGGCACGGTCATGACATTGCTGTCTTCGATGCCGCCCTTGGCTGCGGATTCCACCTGGTTGTAGCCCGCACCCGTCACGAAGGTCGCGCCAGCCTTGGCGACCTGCTCGTAGTTGTTCAGGTCCTTCGGGTTGCCCTTCGGCACGATGAACGCATCGCCCACCTTCGCCATCGGCTCCGAGAACGCGACGTTCTGGCAGCGCGAGTTGAGGATGTAGAGACCGCCGGTGACCATGTCGAAGCGGTTCGCGTTGAGGCCCGGGATCAGCCCGCCCCAATCGGTCACGACGGGGGTGATGTTGTCATAGCCCATCTCGTGGAGCACACCCAGAACATAGGCGTTCACGAAGCCCAGCGGCTTGTTGTCTTCGCCCGGATAGGCCCACGGAACTTCGTTCGCAAAGCCGATGCGGATCGGCTCGCCCGAATTGATACGGTCCATCAGGGGTCCGGCCAGTGCGGCGGTGGCGCTCATCGCGAGGCCCATACCGGCAGCGGCGACAGATTTCCAAATCGATTTCATGCGTCTCTCCTGTTGGCTCTTGTTAACGGAAAGCCGAAAGCCTTCCGCGCTTGATGTACACAACACCTATGAGATTCCGGGGAGTGTCAAGCAGATCACATTGATTATACAGGGTTGCCAGACAGATATCGTGTGCTCGAAGTGGGCTGCGCGCATATGTTGTGCACCAATGCCGGAGCTTTGAGGAGGGAAACGGCGCGCATCTGCACCTGCGCCGGCCCTCGCTGCCGCCTCGCGCGGTTTACGCTACGCAATGAAACTCCGTATGTGCGGACAAAATCCGCCTTGGGCAGCTGATACGAAGCAGATTGACCTGCGCGCCGCCGCCGCCGATCATGGCCTTCGCGCGAAGAGACGACAAAACCCGATGAACGAGATACCCCTGCCCCACCGGCAAACCGAACCGGAACGACTGCGTGGCCGCGACCGCTTGGATCTCATCCATGCCGAAATCCGTAGCCGCATCTGCCTGCTCGACTACCCGCCCGGCATGCGCCTGTCGGAAACCGCGCTGGCGTCCGAATTCGGCATCTCGCGGACACCGCTGCGTCGGGTGCTGGCGCGGCTCGAGGATGACGGGTTGCTGCGCTCGATGCATGGGGTCGGCACGTTCGTCACCGATGTCGATTACACCGAACTGGCTCAGGTCTTCCGGCTGCGGCGCGAGCTCACGGTGCTGCAGACCACGCTCGACCCGGTGCCGCCAAGCGCCGCGCTGATCGCGTCTTTCGTCAAGCTTCAGGAACGCGGCCGCGCCCTTGTCGATGCGCCCACCGCCCGCGCTTTCGCCGAGCTGGACCGCGATACCTTCCTCTGCCTGCTGGACCTGACCGCGAATGCGCCGCTGAGGGAAATGTCGGAGGCGCTGTATTTCCGCACGGCCCGGATCTGGCTGCAGCAGGTCACCGCCTCGCAGATCGACCTGATGCAGGAGATCGAGATCTACAATGACGAGCTGCGCGACATCCTGCGCGCCTTGCGGCTCGGCGATCTCGATGCGCTCGGCCATATGCGGCGCGGCCATATCTCCATGAGCTTCGCGCGGATGCCCGTCCTGATCAAAGCGCCCTAGCGGACGACTGGAGGCCGCAGCCTCCGTGACCGGGCTTACCCCACGCGCGGCTCTCGAACGCACACGGTTTGTTCAAGGAACTGCGGCGCGGCGGGTCCGTTCGATCACTGAGAGGGATGTGATTGTCTCCGGGGGCGACGCCCGGAGGCGCCGACGAAGGACATGCATTCCATGACCGATCTCACCCACCCTTCCGCCGACCGATCCGCGAAGACCACGCCCGATCCGGACAGCCCGCCGCTGCGCTTTCTCGAAGGGCGCCGGGGCTATCTCCCGATTGGCGATTACGCGGTGATCGGGGACACGCGCACGGCGGCGCTGGTGGCCCGCGACGGCGCGATCGATTGGCTCTGCGGCCCCGATTTCGACGGCGATCCGGTCTTCGGTCGGCTGCTCGACCAGTTTCGCGGCGGGACGTTCTACCTTGGTCCGGTGCCGGATGCCGACCGCCCAACCACCCCCGAACGCGCCTATGAAAACTACGGCCCGATCCTGACCACGACCCACCCGACCGAGGGCGGCCAACTCAAGGTCACCGACTTCATGAACCTCCCGGACTCGCTCGAAGAAGCGGCGAGTTTCGGGCGCTCCGTCGTGCGGCTGATCGAAGCTCAGGAAGGCGCGGCGGAGGTCGAAATCTGCATCGCCCCACGCTGCGATTACGCGCTGAACACCCCCGATTTCATCCGCCGCGGCCCGGGCAGCTGGCAATTCACCCAAGACGGCGACATCGTCCTGATCGACAGCTCCATCGAGTTGGAAATCGAAGGCTCTGGCCGGCTCAACGGGCGCGGCACGCTCGCCGCTGGAGAAGAAGGCTACGTCACCCTCACGATCACCCAAGGCGGCCACGGCCATGTCGGGGGAATGGACGCGGCCCACAAGGCGCTCGCCGCGACCCGCGAGGCATGGCGCAAACGGCAGTCCAAGACGGATTTCGGCGACGGGCCGTTCTCCGGGCCGCTCAAACGCTCGCTGATGGCACTGCAGCTGCTGATCCACGCGCCCACCGGCGCCGTGATCGCCGCACCGACGATGGGCCTGCCGGAGGTGGTCGGCGGCATCCGCAATTACGACTATCGCTATTGCTGGCTGCGCGATGCGTATTTCGTGCTGCACGCCTTTCTCGATCAGGGCCTGACCGGAGAGGCCGACGCGTTCTTCCGCTGGCTGATGGCGGCCACGCGCGAAACGGCGCCAGAGCTGGGCACGCTCTACACGGTGCGGGGCGACAGTGACGTATCCCTGCAGAAACTGCAGACGGTCGAAGGCTACCGCCGCTCGGCCCCGGTGCAATTGGGCAACGGCGCTGCGACGCAGCTGCAACTCGATGCGTACGGCTCGATGATCATGGCCGCGCGCGCCTATGTCGAAGCGGGCGGCGAGCTGCATCCCGGCGAAGGTATCCGGCTTGCGAATTTCGCGGATGTCGTGGTCTCGCAATGGACCCGGCCCGATAACGGGATCTGGGAAATGCCCGATCCGCGCCGCCACCACACCTATTCCAAGGCGATGTGCTGGGGCGCGCTGAACGCGGTGATCGCGCTGGTCGAGCGCGGTGTGATCGATGCCGACACAAAGCTCTGGAAGGCCGAACGCGCCGCGATCGAGGCACTGATCCGGGACGCGGCGTGGAATGAGCAGATCGGCGCCTTCACCGGCGCGATTGGCGAGGACTGGCTCGATGCGAGCGTTCTGCTGATGCCGCGTATCGGGGTGATCGCCGCGGACGATCCGAAGATGGCCGCGACCTACACCGCGATCCGCGAGCGGCTGGGCTCGGGCGTCCATCTGCGGCGCTACGACCTGCGGGAAGACGGGCTGCCTGGCGTCGAGGGGTATTTCAACGCCTGCGGCTTCTGGGCGGCGGATTACCTCGTGCGGGCGGGGCGGATCGACGATGCGAAGACCCAGATCGAGGGGATGCTGAAAGCCATGACCGATCTTGGCCTGATGGCGGAGGAACACGACCCGGAGACCGGCGCGCAGTTGGGCAACTTCCCGCAAGGCCTGTCCCATGCCGGGATGATCGCGGCGATCAGCGCCTATCGTTCGGCCGTGAAGGGCTGACCGTCTTCAAAAAAAACCGCGCGACCCGCATGTGAAAAAAGGCAGCCCCGATCCCCGGAGCCGCCTTTTTCCTGTGTTTCGCGTGATCCCGCCGTTACGCCGCAAGCGTCTCCGTGGAGGAGAAGAACATGGCCTGGCTCACCGCCGATTGCACCTGGCTCTCGGTATAGGGCTTGGTGATCAGGAAGGCGGGTTCAGGCCGCTCGCCGGTCAGCAGACGCTCCGGGAAGGCCGTGATGAAGACCACGGGCAGCTCGTTGCCGAACTGCGCGAGAATGTCGTTCACCGCGTCAATGCCCGAGGAATTATCCGCCAACTGAATGTCGGCAAGGATCAGGTCGGGCTTGTCGGTCGAAGCAAGCTCCACCGCTTCGGTCCGGGTCCGGGCGATACCGGTGATCTGGTGACCCATATCCTCGACGATGGCACGAATATCCATCGCGATGATCGCCTCGTCCTCGATGATCATCACCTTGCCCGCGACGGAGGTTTCCATCTCGCGGATCGCGATGTCGATCAGTTCCTTCGCCTCGTCGGTGTCGACCTGCATGATCGTCCCGATTTCCTCGACGCGGAAACCCTCGATCGAGTGCAGCAGAAGTGCCTCGCGCGTGTTCGGCGTCAGTGTCGACATGTGATCCTGCGCGCGTGCCGACAGCCGGTTGTCCGGCTCGCCCAGCGGCGCACCGGCGGAGGCCCAGACCAGATGGAAGGCGTGGAACAATGCGAGCTTCGGATCGTTATTCTCGAAAGGCGTCGTGTCTTCGAGTATGGCCTCGAGCGTAGCCGCGGCATATCTGTCGCCGCTGTCCTGGCTGCCGGTAAGGGCTCGGGCGTAGCGCCGCAGATACGGCAGGTTGGCTCCGATGGTGCCGGCGATGTCTTCGGACATGAAAACCCCCTTTTGCGTTTTTTCGGGAACCAAACTCTCTGGCCCCGCGTTCGGTTCCGTGCAAAATGAGTGGGATCGAAACCGGATGTATAGTGATATGGCAGACGAAAAGCCTAAGTCCAGTATCAGGGACCAGATCAATCAAAACCTGAAGAAGGTTTATGAGGAGGCGCTTCAGGAAGAAGTGCCAGATCGGTTCAAAGACTTGCTGGCGCAACTCAAGGCGAAGGAGGGCGAAAAATGACTTCGTCCTCCAAAGCCAACTCGTCTACCGAAGCCCGCGATCCGCGTGAGGAACTGCCCGATCATCTCGGAGCCCTGCGCGCCTTCGCCCTGTCGCTGACCCGGAATTCGGCCTCTGCCGACGACCTCGTGCAGGACACGATCGTCAAGGCGTGGTCGAATATCGAGAAATTCGAGCGCGGCACGAACCTGCGTGCGTGGCTCTTCACGATCCTGCGCAATACCTTCTATTCGGACCGCCGAAAGCGTAAGCGCGAGGTTGCAGACCCCGAGGGTATCCACGCGGCTTCGCTCTACGAGAAACCTGCGCATGACGGACGTCTCGCGATGAACGATTTCGTCGTGGCCTTCGATCAGCTCAGCCCCGAACACCGCGAGGTTCTAACCCTCGTTGGCGCCTCGGGCTTCTCCTACGAGGAAGCCGCCGGAATGATGGGCGTCGCAGTCGGGACGGTGAAAAGTCGTGCCAACCGAGCCCGCGCCCGGCTTGCGGAGATGCTCGGGCTGGAAGAAGGTGAAGACATTCTGTCCGGCTCGGATCGAAATTCGCTGGCCGTGATGGGCAAATCCGGAGTTGCCGCCGCATGAATTCGGAAGCCGCGAAAGCGGCAGACGACGAGCACTACAGTGACCACGCCCCGTTTCAAGCTCGGAAACGGGGCGTCATTCCCTTTTTTGACGGGCTCGGCGTGCGCTTGGCCTTCATGCTGGCCGTCGCGCTCTTTCCCCTGCTGATCATCGCCGTGCTGCAATCGACCTCGGTCGTTCGCGAAGCGCAGGCGCGCTCCGAGGCTGCCCTGATGGGCGAGACGATGCGCGCCGTCGCAGGCGAGACGCGGGTGATCCAGCACGCGCAGGATGCAGCCCGCGTCCTTGCCAGCACCGTCCAGCCGCTCGTGGGTAGTGACGAGGCCTGCTCGAACTGGATGCGGCAGATCTCGGGCGCTTTCCCCGAGTTCTCGCTGGTCGCCTTCATTCCCGACAGCGGCAAGATGAGCTGCTCGAACTCGGGCAAGAGTTACGATTTCAAAGGTCAGGACATCTTCGAGAGGATGATGACCGCGGATCGCACCAGCTTCTACGTCAATCGCGATGCGCCGGTGTCGGGCACCTCAGTTCTGGGCGTGGCCCATCCCGTCTACAACGCAGCGGGCGATCATATCGGCATCATCGCGATCTCGATGAGCCACTCCTCGCTTTCGCTGGCGAAGGACGGGCCGAAGCTCGCCGACGATCGGCCGCTGGTGATCATGACCTTCGACCGCGAGGGCACGATCCTGACCTCCTCGGACGGGCTGTCGAACACCCAGTCGCACCTGCCCGTCGACCGCTCCCTGAAACTGCTGGCCGGCAATGGCGCGGTCACCTTCTCGGGGGATTCCAACCTCGGAATAGAGCGGGTCTATTCCGTCGTCGAACTCGTCCCCGACCAACTCTATGCACTCGGTAGCTGGCCCGCGCAGGCGGCCTCCGCGCTGAGCCCCTTTGCCGATATCTCGCCGGTGCTGTTCCCCGCGCTGATGTGGATGGCGAGCCTTCTGGTCGCCTATTTCGCAATGCAGAAACTGGTCATCGGCCACGTCCGCAAACTGTCGAGCGCGATCACCAGCTTCGCCACCGGCAGCCGGATCGTGGGTAATCTCAACCTGTCGACGGCCCCTTCGGAAATCCGCGACCTCGCCGAAGCCTACGACCGGATGACCGAGACCATCCTGCATGACGAGGCCGAACTGGAAGACATGGTGCACCACAAGGAAGTGCTGCTCCGCGAGGTCCACCACCGTGTGAAGAACAACCTCCAGCTCATCGCCTCGATCATCAACATGCAGATGCGGCAGGCGCGCACGCCCGAAGCCAAAGGGCTGATGAAATCGCTGCAGGAGCGGGTCATCTCGCTCGCGACGATCCACCGCGGCCTCTACCAGACCTCCGGGCTCACCGATATCCGCGCGCAGGAGCTGCTGCCCGATATCGTGCGCCAGATCACCCGCCTTGCGACCGGGCCGGGGCGCCATGTCTCGGTCGATTGCCATATCGACGACATTCACCTGACGCCCGATCAGGCCGTGCCGCTTTCGCTTCTGCTTACCGAAGCGATGACCAACGCAATGAAATACGCCTCCGCCCGCGACGGCGAACCGAAACTCGACATCTCGCTGAACAAGCTCGAAGGGATGCAGGCGCGTCTCAGCGTGCGCAATACCGTCGACACGGACGCCCCGCCGCTGGAGGCTGTGGACGGTACCGGGCTGGGGTCGCAACTGGTCAACGCCTTCGTGCAACAGCTCTCCGGCACGATCGAGATCGAGACCACAGACGACGAATACCTGCTCAATGCGGACTTCACATTGCGCCCCCTCGTCGAGAGCGAATTGCGTCACGAAGAGCGCTTGAAATCTCGGAAACACGAAACAGTTTCTGAAGAGAGCAATTGAGTGAGATACCTGCCGCGGCGACCTCTGGTCACCTTCGCGGCCGTTCAGAAAAAACGAGCCGCATGGAACGTCTTAAACAAGCCGGAGTTCACGCCGAGAGCCGCGTCAGACTGCTTTTGACAGCAGCCGAGGCTTATCCCGTGCTCGAGGATGCCTTCCTCGACTCGCGGCACTCGATCCACGGCTCCTTCCGCGTCTTTGACCTCAACACGAAGCTTAAATCGGATCGCGGGCGCGCCATCGGCGCGACTTGGTTCGACCTGATCATCCACCTGCTGAAACGTGGCGTGGCGATGCAGATCGACCTGACCGACTTCGACCCCTGCGCCAAGCCCGAGCTGCACCGCATGACGTGGTCGTCGATCCGCATGTTCTGCGCCGCGCGCGAACTGGCCGGGCCGAACGCCAATCTGCGGCTGCGCGCGCTGATGCATCCGGCGCAATCGGGCATCCTGCCGCGCACGATCTTCTGGCCCTATGTCTATTACAAGCTCGGCAACCATGCGAGCTGGCTCAACGAGATGGACGAGGCCAAGCGGCTGACGGCGATGCGCGACATGCCGGGGCTGCGGGAATATCTCAAGGCCGGATCGGACAAGAAAATTCACCGCAAGTTCCGCGGCGCGCCGCCGAAACTGTTCCCGGCGACGCATCACCAGAAGCTCGCCGTGTTCGACGACAAGAAGCTCTATATCGGCGGGCTGGATCTCGACAACCGCCGCTTCGACACGCCCCTCCACGAGCGCGACGGCGAGATGACCTGGCACGATGTGCAGCTGATGATGACCGGCCCCGTGGTCGCCGAGGCGAAGGCCCATCTGGAAACCTTCCACGAAAGCTGTGCCGGCGACAAACTCGCAAAGCCGCCGCGTCGCCTGCTCCGCACGATCTCGCAGCGGCGCAAATTCGCGACCCTCCGGATCGGGCCGAAGCTCTATCGGACCGAGATCGAGAACGCGCACGAGATGCTGATCGCGCGCGCGCAGAAGCTGATCTATCTCGAAAGCCAGTTCTTCCGCTCGCGCAACCTCGCAAATCATCTGGCCCGCGCCGCGCGCGAGAACCCCAATCTCAACCTGATCCTGATGCTGCCCGCCGTGCCCGAGACGCTGATGCTGGCCGACCGCCCGACCAGCGACGTGCGCTATGGCGAGTATCTTCAGGTCCGCGCGCTGGATACGATCCGGGAAGCCTTCGGCAGCCGCCTGTTCATCGGCTGCCCGGCGGAGCCGCGCCTCGCCGCTCCCGACGATGACGGGGCGATGCGCACCGGTGGCGCGCCGCTGATCTACGTCCATGCGAAAGTCTCGATCTTCGACGAGGACGCGGCGCTGATCACCTCGGCCAACCTCAACGGACGGTCGCTGCACTGGGACAGCGAGGCGGGCGTCTATCTACGCCGTAACGACGGCATCCCGGCCATGCGCCGTCGCCTGATGCGCCATTGGCTGCCGCCCGCGCCGGAAGAGGCGTTCTTCGACCCGACGCGCGCGGTCTCGGCCTGGTCCGAGCTTGCCCGTGCGAACGGCACCAAAGCTCCCGAGGACCGGGAGGGCTTCGTGCTCCCTTACGACATGGAAGCCGCACGCAAAATTGCGCGCAAATTGCCGTTCATTCCGGAAGAGATGGTCTGATCCGCACCCGCAGCCAAGGGCCGCGCCGGATCAGTTCGCTTTTCAGTTGGTTTCGAGCTTCTGCTCCGCCTCGGATTTCGGATCCGGCAGGCTGTCGGTCAGCACCAACGCCCAGAGCAGCAGCGGAATCGCCACGATCCCGCCCAGCGGCCCCCAGAGCCAGATCCCGAAGGTCAGCGACAGGAAGACCAGAAGCGGATTGAGCCGCATCTGCCGCCCGATTGCGGCCGGGGTCACGAATTGCGCCTCGGTCGCGTTGAGCATGACGTAGATCAGCGGCGGCAGGATCACCCGGATCCCGTCGAACGTCGCCACGCCTGCAAATCCCAGCGCGATGATCAGCGCCGCAGGGCCGAGATAGAGAATATAGTTGATCAGGAAGGCCACCAGCCCCCAGAGCGGCGCATTCGGCAGCCCGATCAGCTGCATCGCGACGCCCACCGCCAGCCCGAGGCCGGCATTCACCACGGTGATCGTGAGGAAATAATGCGACACCCGCGTCTCAGCCTTGCGCAGCCGGGCAGCGGTGGCGCCGCGGCTCGCCGGCTCCGCGAGATGCTTCGCGATCCAGTTGTAAATCTCGGTCCGCGAGAGCTGGAAGAAGAACAGCGCCCCGATATAGATCAGCCCCTGCGCAATGATGGCCGGGGCGAGCATGACGAGATCCTTGGCGTCCGGCACGGCGCTCTTGTCGCCATTGCCACCGCCATCCTGCGCGGCATCCTTTGCCGGCGTGATCGCATCGCTCACCTCCTTCGAGGCGTCCTGAATACCTTGGAACATGTGACGCATATGAATGATGGTGGACCGCATGTCGTCCATCACCTTCGGCGCCTGACGCATCAGCTCCGCGATCACCGGCTGGATCACGAGAACCAGCAACACGGCGATCATCAGAGAGATAACGAGCGAGGTAAGTGCCCCCCAGACAGGCGACAGACCTCTTTTCTCCCATGCATCGGAAATCGGTGAAAGCACGATCCCAACGACGAGCGCGAGCACGACGGGGGCAAGCAAGCTTTCCACCTGGCTAAGCGCAGCCACGACAGCGATTACAGCGATCGCGATCATGGCGATGCGCGACAGGGTCTCCAGGCGATGCATTTCGAGAATTACTTCCCTCTTGGGTTTCGCGAGCTAACGCCGCTGGAGCCCCCGCAGTTCCCGAGTTTTTGCGCCCTCACACACAGGAACATCGCCCCCGGCGAAACGTTGATGGACGACGCCGAGACCCGCGTCTTCATCTTGAAAGGAGTGACGCCATGAATTGGGATCAGATTAAAGGCAGCTGGAAAGAAATGAAGGGCAAGGCCCGCGAGAACTGGGGCGAGTTGACCGACGACGAACTTGAGGAGGCCGCAGGCCATCGCGAGCAGATGGTCGGCCTGATCCAGAAGAAATACGGCAAGACGAAAGAGGACGCCGAGCGCGAAGTCGACACCTGGTCGAGCTCGGTCTGATCTTCGGAATTAGACCCTATTCCAGCGTAAAACAGCATAAACCGGCGTCGCAGAGATTGCGGCGCCGGTTCCCTTTTGCGGGTCGGTCACGGGCAGCGAGCGCCATGACCGCCAAGCAAAAAGGCCGGGCACGAGGCCCGGCCTTTTCCAATTAGGTCCACCGATCGGATCAGTGGGTGGTTTTCGGCGCCGACGAGGACGTCGGGTTGGTCGAGGACGCGCTCGACGTGGACGAGGAGGACGACGACGAATGGTTCGCCTTCACCTTCTCGGCCGCCTCGTGGGTCTTCGCCTCAGCCTTGGACGCGACCTCTTCGGCCTTGGACTTCGCGGCATCCTTGGCCTCTTCGGCCCCGGCGCGCACTTCCTCTTCGCCTTTCTGCAGCGACTGGCCGACATCGCGCAGCGCGCGGTTGGCTTCCTCTGCAAGCTGGCGCGAGAGGCGGTCGATCAGCTGCTCTCCTGCGGCCATCGCCTGATCGCCGAAGTCGCGTGCAGCACTGCGTGCCTCGTCACCTGCCGAGCTCATCACCGAGCGGGCGGTACGCTTCAGTTCGTCGGTGAACTGGTCGGCAACCTTGCCCGCGCGGCGCTTCTCGTCGCGGTAGAGGCGCTCGGCCTCGTCGAACAGACGGTTCGCCCGCGGGCCGAAGCTGCGGCGGCTGACATTGACGTCCGGCTTGGGCACCGCGTTGAAGATCGCGGCACCGATTGCGAAGCCGATAGCGGCGGCGATCAGCGGGTGATCCTTGACCATCTGCTTGCTCGTCGACCCGGCTTGGGTCGCACCGTCCTGCAGGCGAATCCGGGCGGAATAGGCTCTTTCACGGGCCCGCACCACGCGGTCGCGCGCATCCTCATTGAGGTCGCTCAGACCCGAGGACAGCGAGTTGCGCAGGTCGCTCGCGAATTTCTGCATCACCTCGGAGCGCTCCTTGACGAAGTCGCGCGCCTTGTCGGTCGAGCTGCGCTGCTCAGCCTCGAGATCTTCGAGACGCACCGACGCATCGTGGCGCAGCGTGTCGATCTCGTCGATCCAGCCATCGGCACCCGCTTCGCTCGGCATCACGAGCGGATCGGCATCGGCCACGAGATTTTCTTCCTCGACGGTGGCGGAGTTGCGCTGGCGCAGCAGGAACCATGCGATACCGGCACCCGCGAGGGCGAAGGCCACGGGGTTCTTGCGCACGGCCTGTTCGGCACTGCGCGCCGCCGGCGCCGCGTAGTCGCGCACGACTTGCGACACTTGATCGGAGAGATAGTCCGGCGCGATGCGGCCGGTCAGATCGCCGAGCGTCGATGCGAGATCGGCACGGTCCTGGCGCAGACGGTTCTCGATTTCCTCAATGGTTTTCTTCTCGGTCATTTGAAGCTCTCCTTAAGCGCCTGCGCGTCAGCAGACAGGTTTTCCTTGAGACGGGTGGGTGGGCTCGACACTTTGCGCAGCTTCGACGCAGCGATGAGCGCCGCGATGATGCCGAGGATCAGAAGCACCACGCCGACGATCAACGTCGCGGGGCCCCGGTCGAGGCCGGCCCATTCCAGCCCGTAGATGGCGGATTGCGTCAGGGGGAAGATCGCACCGAGCGCGAAAACCAGGGCAACCGCGCCGAGAATGACGGCATTGCGCGCAAGACCCGCCCGATGGGCAGCTTCGGCGCGCACCAATTCCGCCTCGGTCCGTGCGATCTCGCGCGTCTGCTCGATCACCCGGTTCAGCAAATCGGTCACCGTTCCCCGGCCCTCGTGGCCGTCAGGTTCTTCGGTCTCGTGGTAACTCATCGACCTCTCCCAAACATGTCACGGCCTCTTGCCGCGATTTCTGTGGTTCCAACGCGGGTTGGGGAATGCGGTTCCTTGAGGCTCTCCGCAGCCGCCCCCCTTGATTTCGTCACTTCGAGGCGCGCGGCCCGGCCACCAGCCAGATCAGGAAACCGATCAGCGGCAGGAAGAAGACGAGAAGCGCCCAGAGCACTTTCTTGCCGGTGCTGGAATTCGACCCGACGATCGAGACCAGCGCCCAGATATCAAGTGCGAGAAGTAAGATACCCCAAAAGCCGCCGAGGCCCGTCATATTCATTTCCATGTCCCCATCTCCCTTTTTCGTGAGGTTGTGAATCGCCGCCCAAACGCCGGAAAGCGCACGATGTTCCGCGGATTTACTGACTCAGGGTAATGGAACTTTCGGGAAAACGGCACGTTTGGATGTCATGAAAGCGCAGCACTCAGCGCTAATGTACGCAACATCCGAAGGAGAATACCCATGCTTGGTTGGGCTCTGACCTTTCTCGTTATCGCGCTGATTGCCGCGGCGCTCGGTTTTGGCGGCATCGCAGGCGCATCTGCCGGGATCGCACAGATCCTCTTCGTGGTCTTCCTGATCCTGTTCGTGGTGGCCATGGTCGCCCGGGCGGTAAAAGGCAAACCGCCGGTGTAACTGCGAAGACGCTAGGAATATTTCAGGCCGCTCCCGCCGGGGCGGCCTTTTTCATGCGTCGGGGGCGGTCTTGGCGCGCGCCTGCACCAGCATCGCATCCAGATTGTCTGTGACGACCCGGGAAATCTGCGCAGCCTCCGCCGCGCCGATTTCAGACCAGCCCATCTTCCGGCGCACGACCTCCGCGCCGAGCCGGAAATAAAGCACTTGCCCGATCATCGCGAAAACCCGCAGCGCGCTCTCCGGATCGTCCTCCGAGGTACCGCTCGCCCGCGCCCAAAGCCCCAGCAGCCGCCCATGCACGATCGAAATCAGGCGGTCATAAAGAATATCGAGCGTCTCGCCGCCTTCGGTCACTTCGCGCATCACGAAGCCGATCATCGAGGCCGCATCCGGCTGCGTAAGGATGCGCGAGATCATCGCCTCCATCAGCGCCTTGAGCTCCGCCTCCGCCGCCTCGGGCGAGAGCGCCTCCGGGAGCCCAAGAGGCCGCATCACCTCTTCCATGCGCCGCACGAATTCCAACGCGCAGGCGCGGCGCAGCCCTTCCTTGCCTTGGAAATGGTAGGAAATCGCAGCGACATTCGCGCCCGCCGCCTCGGCCAGTTCCCGCGTCGAGGTGGCCGCGAACCCTTTCGTCCCGAACAGGCGCATCCCGGCTTCAATCAGGGCGCGCGCGGTGCGATCACGGGCGGGTGGCTGTGTCTGGGTCATCGGCGCATCACGTCTGGAGAGGAAATCTGCCGCCAACATGCGCGGCGCAGCGCGAAAAAAGCAAGCCGCACGGGCGACCCATGCGGCTTGGCTTTACGTGTCTCGTAGGAAGCTTTGGCCCGATCAGAACGGGAAGCTCACCCGGCGGGTCAGCATCAGCGAAACCGAGCTTTGCTCGCGCGAGCCTTGCTGCACGATCGGGCTGTCCGCCGCATCGCCCTGCAGGCGATCGTAGTTCAGCTTGCCCTCGACCGCCCAGTCATTGCCCAGCTGATAGGTCGCCGACAGTTCCAGACCTGTCGAGACGAGGCCGCCATCGGGCGAATAGGCCGCCAGACCGCTCGCCGTGGATTCCGACGGGCTGATGCCGAAATAGGTGCGGTTGTAGAGACCCGAGCCATAGAAGACGCGCGGCCCGATGCTCAGCTTGAAATTGTCGGTCTTGATCGGTTTCCAGTCGGCGCCGATTTCCGCGACGACGGCGTTATGCCCGACCACGCCGTAACGCATATCGGCAAAAGCGCCCCATTGCGGCGCCTGATAGCCAAGCCCGAGACCCAGTTCGAGCGACGTGGTGACGTCGTCGAGACCCGCGATCTCGGAATAATCGCTGGAATTACGCCCGCCGACGAGGCGGAAGGAGCCATGCACGTTCGGGCCGAGCTTTTCGTAATTCGGATCGTCCGAGCCGAACCGCATCCCCTGCAGCGTGAAGCTGTTGAGCTTCACCTTCGCAGTGGGGCTGGTGTCGTAATGATCCGCGCCGAAATAGGACGGGGCATAGCGTGCGCCCGCGCCGATGGTGAAGGTCACGCCACTTTCTGCCTGCGCGCTCGCGGCGGTGCAGACAGCAGCGACCGCGATTGCGGCGCTTGCGGAAAGTTGGCGGATGACTTTTGCCATGATGGCGCTCCCGAAAAAATGTACCGATTTGCGCAAACACTGCCAATTGACGGCGAAAAACGCAATCGGCTGGCGCAGATTGGTTCAGATTAGCGGCGCTTATACCACGGCTGGGCGATTTCCTCGATCCCTGTGGGCTGATCCTGCTCCACTTCACGCCAGACCGTGCCGTCGACCGGAGCCACCGTCGCGTCGCGGCCTTGGGTGAAACTCTGGTCGCGCACGATCATCCGGTAGGCCGCATTCAGTGCATCGGCACGCTCAGGCGAGGGCAGGATCAGCGGGCCGATATCCTCGGCTAGAGCCGCCTCTTTCTCGGGCGGCAGCTTTCCCGCCTCGAGCCACTCCTCGATAACTTCGGCATTGGCGCGGAACTCGTCCCCTGCCCCGTTGGTGTGCAGGTAATGGGCGTAATCGCCGCTGCCATCGGCGCGGACCCGGTCGGGCGTGCCCGCCAGCCCCTTCTGCGTCCAGTGATACCAGCCGCCGCGATAGGCGCTTTTCCCCAGCTTGCGCGCGAAGGCGAAGGTGGAATCGTCGTTCACGCCCAGCGTGCCGTGGCAGCCGACACAGAACACGGTTTCCTCGAAGCTCTGCGGGCGCAGATCGCCCGTCGCATCCTCGATGAACCCCTGCAGCCGCCAGCCGAACGTGTTGGGCACGCCGGTCTCGGAACTGCCGAAGAACTGCTTGGTGCGGTCGGGAAAGGCGCTGTCTTCTTTCAATTCGGCCAGCGCGGTCTCTTCCAGATCGGCATAGCTCTCCCAATCCGTCTTGACCATGTAGCGCAGCTCTTTCAGCCGCGCCGCCAGTTCGATGCCAGCGGGCGTCGGGTCGATATAGCGCACCGAATGCACGAATTCCGTACCCTTGGGATAAAGCCCCGCGGCAAGCTGAGCGTCTTCGGCACCCGCGCGCCCGGCCCAATGCATCGTGATCCCGTCGAGCGGCGCGAAGGCGAATTTCACCACCTCCGCCTGCCCCATCATCCCGTCGCGGTCCAGATCGACGCCCATCGCGGCCTCATCGGTGGGCTCGATCGCGACATCGGCACGGGTGATCAGCGCCTGCACGATCGCGAGGTTGGTCTTGTAGGTGACGACATCCTCGACCCCGTCGGCACTCTGACGGAACGCCTCCGGCAGACGGATCATCACGTCATCGGTCGAGCCATTCGTCGGCCAGAATGTGCCGGGGAGCGGCTGATAGGCGAAGGCGCGCCAGCCGGTCAGGCGTCCATCGGGTCTGCGGTCGAACCCCTCCTCGTCGAAGGTGAATTGCACGTCGGGGATGTAGCCGTCCCATTCGCCATTGCCGTTCACGTCCCACGCCGCAGGCGGAGCAGCGAGCCTCTTAGCCAAGGCGATCCCGCCCTCGGCATCGTGGTAATTGTCCTGCCGCACATAGGCGCGGATCTCCGCGCTGTCGGTCGCGGCCACCTCGGCGCGGCGATCCACGAAGAGGTTGCGCCACGGGTTCTCGAGCGCAGGTCCCGGAAACGCATATTCGGTCTGCAGATCGGCATCGCGCACGTAATTGGGATGCCGCGGATAGGTGTGACAGGTCTGGCAGGGGTTATGCACCTCGCCCGCCGTGTCTTCCGTCTTGGTATAGCATTGCGGAGGAATATAGGCCGTCGGATTGTCCAGCACCGTGGTCTTCAGATCGACCGCCCCCGCCATCGTGGTCGTGCTCAGCAGCGCCAAAATCGAAATCCGCAGCATGCGTCAGTCCTCAGTCTTGAAAGAAAAGGCGAGGCCCGGGTCTCCGCCGGGCCTCGCCAGAAATGTCTCGCGAGCGCCCGTTACTGGGTCTTCGCGGTGGCATCCATCTGCGGGAACGGACCGACGTAACCCACATAGGCACGCGCCTGCGCCGGGTCGGTCAGCTTGTCTTCGTCGCTCTCGCCATAGGGGTGCTGGATGACCGCCATCAGGTAGCCGTGGCCGTTGACGTTCGGGTACCAGTAGGTCGAGGTGGTTTCCGAACCGTAGGGCGTCGACACGATGCGGGTCAGCTCCTTGGTGTCGGTGTTCATCGCCCAGATCGCGTCGTTCTGGTGGCCCGAACCGGTGTCTTCACCGATGATCAGCGTGTTGTAGCCCGGGATGTAGGTGATGTTGTCCGGGTTCGCGATGCCATTGATATCGCAGCTGTTCAGCTCGGCCGTGTCGCCGCACATGTCATGGGCCGGATCGCAGCTTGCGTCCTGTGCTTTGACCTTGTGCTCTTCGGTGAGCGGCTTGCCCGAGATCAGACCCATCATCTTCGTCGCGGTGAACTTGTCGTCCAGCGAGAGCGAGTAGACCGTGCCGCACTTGTTCTTCGGCAGCTTGATCGCGTTCATCCCGCCCAGATCCTGCTTGGCACCGTCTTCCATGCCCTTCTCGACAGCCGACATCGACAGATACATCTGATGCTTGTCGGCATCGTAGGTGATGCCTTCCATCTTGCGGAACTCGGTCGTGGCGCCCTTCATCGAAGCGTAGCGACGGGTTTCGAGACGCGAGGCAATCGCATCCATGCCGTCCTTGACCTTCAGACACTCGGGATTGCCTTCGGCGTTCGAAGCAGAGAACCCGTCGGCGCAGGAACCGTCTTCGCCCATCTCGGCGGTCTCGAAGAGATCCGAGAACTGGGTGCCGGCTTCGATCGCCTTCTGGATCGTCGCATCGTCGGCATGGCCCAGATCGACCCATTCCAGATCGGCCGCGCCGCCATTTTCTGCCGAGGTCTGGTTCCACTTGGCCGCGTACAGCGTCCCGGCGCTCAGGTCGCCTGCGGTGTCGGCTTCAAAGCGGAACAGGCCCACATTGGTGCCGTCATCCGAGATATAGGCGGTTTTCTGGTCGGGCATGACATAGGCCAGCTCGACAGCCACGCGGCCCATCGCGAAATGCTTGTCAGCCTTGGCCGAGCCGTCTTCCGAGACGGTGATCTCGGTCGGGTAGCCATAGCGATAGGGCTTATACGCGTCGCGGAACTGCTCGAGGCTCATGCCCTCGGGGTTCACGCCCGCATAGCGCACCATCGGGAAGTCGTAATCGTCGATCTCGTCGAGCGAGGTCGCCGCTTCGATCGCGCGCGCATCGGCCGGGTATTCTTCCGAGCCCAGATGGGTCTCCCACGGCGTCACGGACCCCGCGCAGGGCACCCAGAGACCGTGATATTCGGAAAAGTCGATCGGCTTGGTGGAGACCAGCTTCAGGTTGCCGTCCGCATCCTGCTCGACTTCGCTGAGATACATCGCACCGGGGCGCGATTCAAAATGCGTCACCGAATAAAGCTTGTCGCCCTGGCGGAGGAGCGAGGTGAAATCGGCGGAGTCCGAGATATGCTCGGAGCCGTCGGCCGACTTGACCGGGTTGCCGTCCTTGTCGGTCAGCAGGGCGAAGGTGTTGTCACCGATCTTGTCGCCCGAGCGCGCCATCACGTGATAGCCGATCTTGTAATCCTTGCCGTCGATGGTGACCGTGTCGGAGGCGATGGCCTGACGTTTGGCGGCGTCGTCCTTGGCGAAAGGAACGGGCGAGAAAGAGATGTCACCGGCATGCGCCGCAAACGGCAGCACAGCGATAGCGGTGGCTTGGAGGAGGGTCGTACGAAGCGACATGGCTGATCCCTTGGCTAGTTGCGTTCACGACGCTCCTAACGGCGAAGTGATTCCCTTTTGTGACAATCTGGCGCTTTCGTGATCCTGGCCCCGACCACGGGCGGAGGGCGCGCGTGGCTCGGCCCGTACTGATATGCGCCTTGGCCAAAAATAGACCCTATTCCAGCATGTTTTCGTGTTTCCGGCCCTGTCTGGCACAGACACGATCCGGCGCGCGCGGCGCCAAGCGCCTGAGACGCAACAGCTTTCAGCAAAGCGCGGACCCTGCGTTGCGATCACGCGGGGCTTGAGCAATGGTGAATGAAACGAGGAGTAGCGCGTGAGAGAAACGGCGAAATTCGCGGTCAGCCTGTTCGGGCGGCTGTTCCAATCGAATATCACCCTCGTGTCGGCGGGGGTCGCCTTCTATTCCATGCTCGCGATCTTCCCCGGCATCTCCGCGACCATCGCCCTCTGGAGCGCGTTTGCCGATCCGACCGTGATCCGCACCTATCTCAACGTGGCGGATGATTTCATCCCGCCCGAAGCCTATGCGCTGATCAACGACCAGATTCAGAACTGGCTGATCGGGCCGCGCGCGACAATCGGGCTCGGCGTGATGTTCTCTGCCGCCGTGACCCTGTTCTCGGCCCGCGCGGGTGTCGCGGCGTTGGTGCTCAGCCTCAACGTGATCCACGGCACCCGGCCCCGCGCGACGATCTGGAGCTTCATCATGGGCTACCTGATGACGATCGCGCTGGTCGGCGTGATGCTGGCCGCGATGGCGACGGTGGTCGTCGTCCCCGTCGCCATCAACTTCCTGCCCTTCCACGAATATTCCAAGATTCTGCTCTCGGGTCTGCCTTGGGCGGCGATGCTTTTGCTGATGCTGACCGCGCTCGGAATTCTCTATCGCTACGGGCCAAATACCGAGGGCAAGCGCGATCCGATCCTGACGCTCGGCGCGGTTCTGGCGACGGCGCTCTGGGGGCTCAGCTCGATCGGGCTGACCTTTTACCTGTCGAATTTCGGCAATTACAACAAGATCTACGGCTCGATCGGGGCGGTAATCGCGCTTCTCGTCTGGCTCTATCTCAGCGCCTTTTCGGTGCTGATGGGGGCCGCGCTGAACGCAGAGCTCGCCGCCTTCCGCAAGCGTCGCGCGCAAGAGAAACTCCGCGACGCGATTGAGGGCGACGACGAGGCTAAGGCCAAGGAAGCCTCCTCGTCATAAGTTTCACTTATTTCCGGGCGCGGAAATGAAGTGAAACTTATGGATCAGTAGTTCTTCTCGAAATAGAGGCCGACCCCGCTCTTGCCGTCAGAGCCGACGGTGCCGCGCGCGGTGAGGCTCTTGGTCACATCCAGATTGAGGTTGATCTGCGAGGTGCCGTCGCCGCCCACCGTGACATCGGTATAGATATTGTCCGACAGGTATTTCCCGACCTTGAGCTGGGTGTTGCCCTGCGCATCGGTCGAGACGTCGAAATCATCCAGCCCGAAATTCTTCCGCAGCTTGCCGATGATCCCTTCGCCGCCCTTGCCCGCGAGCGTCGCGACTGCCGAGGCCAACTGCGCCGCCTGCAAGGGCGAGAGATTGTCGATGGACCGCCCGAAGATCAGCCGCGCCAGAACCTCGTCCTGCGGCAGGTCGGGCGAGGACGCGAACGTCACCAGCGGCGCATTCGCCTGCCCCTGAATGTTGATCGAGATCGTGTAATCTTCCTGCGTCGTCGTCGCGGTGAAGTCGATATAGGGTACCAGCGCGCCTTGCAGCGCGATCCGGCCCTGATCGAGCGTGAAGCGCTGGCCCAGAATGTCGAGCCGACCGCGCACAAGCGAGAACTGCCCGATCGGGATCACGTTCGCCGTGGTGCCGGTGATCCTCAGCGAACCGCCAAGCTCCGCATCCAGACCCCGGCCGCGCACGAAGATGCCGCGTTCGGAGGCGATGGTGACATCGAGCGGGAACGACGGACCGGAGGCCTTCGCACCACCGCTCGCATCGCTCTGGCCATTGTTCAGCAGGCTCGCACGCTTCAGCGTCTCGCGCACCGCACCGCTCTCGCCGACATGCTGGATCCCGTCGGGGACCGAAGCCCCGCCGCCGACGCCCGAGGAGGGCACCCGCAATTCGGTATCGCTCAGCGTGATGCGCCCGGCGATTTTCGCACCGCCGGTCAGCGGCCCGTCCATCGTGATCGTGCCCGAGGCGCGCGTGTCATACAGCTCGGGATCCTTCAGCCGCGCGCGGTCGAAACGGATCGTCAGATTGCCGTTATAGGGCGCGGAGAGGTTGATCGGGCCGTTGACGGTGATTTGCCCGCCCGTGCCCAGCCGCCCGGTCACGCCAAGCTGCGCGCTGCCATTCGAAAGCTGCACGCGCGTGTCGACGTTTTCCAGAACCATGCCGAGATTGGGCGCGACAACCTTCGCGCCATTCGACGTCACCGTGCCCGACAGTGCCGCGAGCCCCGGTTTGCCGTTCATCCGCAGATCGAAGCTAAGCGGGCCCTGGACCGAGCGCGGCTCGATGAAGCTGTTGGCGAGCGCGGTCTGCGCCTGCCCGGTGATCGAGAGATCGGCATCGGCGAAATTCGTCGCCATGCGCCCCGAGACCTTCGCGTCCAAGCCGCCCGGCCCGGTGCCCGAGAGGTTCAGATTATACCCAGAGCCATCCTCGGTGACCGTGCCCGACACCGTCACCGGTCCCGGGAAGCCCGGCGCGAGCAGCGCGGCATTGGCGAGGCGCGCGTTCAGGTCGACCTTGCGCGAGGTCTCGCCCGCGGTCCCCTTGGCGGAGACGTCGAGCTGCGGGTTCTTCAGGTCGAGGTTCTGCACTTCGACCGCGCCGTTCGCATATTTGGCCTGCAGCGAGAGGTTCGTCGTTCCCGCCAGAAGCTTGTCCGCCTCGGGCTGACCGATGGCGAGGAATTTGCCGGTGCCGTCGAGCGTCAGCCCATAGGTCGCGCCATCCATCGTCGCCGTCGCGTCGGCCACGAGCGTGCCGCCATATTTCGCGCCCAGCACCGACAGATCCTTGGTGTCGAGATGGGCGGTCACCTTGCCCTTGTCGCCATCTAGATTGCCCTGCGCCTGCAGCTCGCCTGCCGCGGTTTTCACATCGAGCGAGTCGAGCGTCATGCTGGCATCGCTGCGGGTGCCAGTGACGGAAAACTCCGACCGTCCCGCCAGCGCGCGGTCCACCTCGGGGATACCAATCGCGAGGGAATTTCCGGTGCCTTTGAGCGTCACGCCATAGGTGCCGCCATTCAGCGTCACAGTCGCATCGGCGGCCAACTTGCCGCCATATTGATCGCCCAGCAGCGACAGGTCATTGGTGTCGAGCGTGGCGGTCAGTTTACCGTTCTCGCTCGCCAGATCGCCCTGCGCCTGAAGCGTGCCGGCGCTTGTCTGCACGTTAAGCGAATCCAGTGTCAGCCCGGTCTCGTCCCGCTTGGCCGAGATCGCGATTTCCGACCGGCCCGCCAGCGCACGATCCGCCTGCGGCTGGTCGATCGAGATGTCCTGACCGACGAGGTTGAGATTGGCGTCGAAGGCGCCGCTGAGAACGGTGTATTTCCCTGCGACCGTCATCCGCGCCGCGCCGCCGAGATCACGCCCCGCCAGACCCGACAGCATAGAGAGGTTCGAATGGTCGACCTGCGCCGCGCCCTCGATGGTGACGCCCTCGCTGATATTGTCGATCGTGAGGTTCGAATTCAGGCTGTAGCCGGTGCCCTTCAGCGCCAGTTGCGACAGGCGCAGCGGCTTGTCCTGCTGCCACGAGAAGACGGTGCGCAGGGTGACGGCGCTGCCCGCGGCGGCGCTCAGCTTCGGATCGGACAGCTCCAGCCCGTTGATGCCCAAGAGCACGGTACCGCCCGCAGAGGGCGGCGAAGCCTGCCGGATGCGGCCCGAACCCGAAAGGTTCGCGGTCAGCATCTTTGTGCCATCCTCGCGGCGCAGCTGGTTCAGACGGCCGGTCAGCTTCCAGCCATCGCCTTCGGCCTTGTCATAAGAGAGATCGAGCGTACCCGATTGCACATAGGTTTTCGGCCCCGAGATCGGCAGCAGCACCTCTTGGCCATCGCCGAGGCCGAGCTTGGCGGTGAGGTCGAATTTCACCGGCATGTTGTTGGCGCCGGTCTGCGCCGAGCCGTTCAGCTGCAGCGCGCGCGATTTCAGATCGAGCGTATTGAGCGTCGTCTGACCCGAAGCCGTGCGCGTGCCATCCGCGACCAGCGCGACCTCGTTGCCGAAGAATTCGTGGTAGTCAGGCGGCAGGAGCGGACGGATATCGCCGCCCAGCGCAACGGAGAAGGTCGTGACCTTGTCGCTGCCTTCGGGTGCGCCCTCGGGCAGTTTGCTACCCACCGAGACTTGCCCCGCCAGACGCTGCTGACCTTCGGTGCTCAGCACGATATCGGCGGTGAAATCGTCGAGCGGGCCCTTGCCCGAAACGGCGAGCGTCATCGCCGGATTGCCCGGCAGGCCGATCTTCTGGACGATGATCCCGTTCTTGCCCTCGTCCACCAGCAGGTCGAGGCCCAGTTCGCGCGTGGCGTTTTCGTAGGATGCGGTGAGGGAGAACTGGCCCTTCTTGTTGTCGATCCGGGTGATGTCGAGCTTGGCGTTGCCCTCGCCCCCTGCGAGCGACATCGAGCCAGAGACTTTGACCGTCGCCTCTTGCCCGAGGATCGGCTCGCCGAGGATCACCTTCTGCGCGTCGATCTTGCCGATCTGCACCGAGACGGGCAGGTCAGGAAGCTGGAACGGCTTGGCCTCCGGGCTGGGGGCGGTCGAGCTGCTCTCGGAGGTCGGCAGGCGCGGCAGGTCGATCTCGGCGGCGGAGAGCTCGTCGATCTCGATCTTGCCGGTCAGCAGCGCCGTGCGGTTCCACTGGAGTGCGCCATCCTTGATCGTGATCCACGCGCCGTCCTTGTCGGAGATCGTGAGCTGATCGAAGGTCGCCCGCGAACTGAGCGCCCCCGAGAACCCGTCGAGCCGCACGGTACGCCCGGCGCCCGAGAGGTTATCCTCGATCAGACCGGTCAGATAGGAGCGGTCGCGCTGCGTCTGCTCGTCGGTCGCGGCCCCTGCCCCGTCCGCGGTCTGCGGCGCGCTGTCCTGCGCGGTGGCGACCAGCGGCGTGAGGCAGAAAGCGAGAAGGATAGCGAAACGTTTCATCAGAAGGCCTGCCCGATACCGATATAGAGTTGCGCCCCCGATCCGGTGCCGCCCGAGACCGGGAAGCCGACGTCGAGGCGGATCGGGCCGATGCCCGTCTTGTAGCGCAGGCCGAGACCCGCGCCCGCCTGCGAGCCCGAGTCGCCGCCGCCCGCGATATAGCCGTAGTCGTAGAAGGCGACCGCGCCGATCTTGTCGGTGATGCCGATGCGCGCCTCGCCCTGGAAGCCCACGAATTCGGTGCCGCCGGTTTTCAGCGTGCCGCCGTCGAGCACTTCGACGCCAAGCGACTGGTAGGGCTGGCCGCGCACGGTGCCGCCGCCGCCCGAATAGAACAGATAGTCGCGCGGGGTTTCCTCGAGATCGGAGCCATAGACCCCGCCAAGCTGCAAGCGTCCCGCCAGCACGAAGCGATTGTCCTGCCCGAAGCCGCGATAAGCGCGCAGATCGCCCGTGACCTGAGCCCCGGTGCCGGTATCGCCGCCGATCCCCACGAAGGGCGTCACGCCGGCTTGAATGTAATAGCCCTTGGTCGGGTCGAGCTTGTTGTCGCGATCGTCCCAGGTGAGTTTCGTGGGCAGATAGACCTGCCGGAAATAGGTCTGCCCCGAGTCGTCCGTCACCTTGGACCAGCCGTAATTGATTGAGACGTCGCCGGTCAGCTTGTCGTTGAAGATCCGCGTCAGACCGAAGCCGATATCGAAGGCGTTCTCGGTGTAATCCTCTTCGTTCTTCTGGCTGATCTCGGTCGTGATATAGGCGCTGGTTTCCGGGTTGAAGGTCGCGGGGCGGTCGATCCGCGCACCGATCGAGTAATCGGTGCCGCCCGTCGCGCCGCCGATGCCGGAGATGCCCGCATCGACGCGGAAACGCTCGCCGCCGCCGAAGAGGTTGCGGTGCAGCCAGTAGCCGTTGAGGCCAAGCCCGTCGCTGGTGCTGAGTTCCGCGCCAAGGCCGATCTTGCGCTTCTTCTGCTCGACCACGGCAAGGTTCACATCGAGGCTGTCATCGGGGTTGAGCGTCTTCGCCTCGGTGATCGCGACCGAGGAGAAAATCCCGGTGCGCTGCAGCCGCGACTGAACCTTATCGAGCTTCTTCGGATCATAGACCTCGCCGGTGGGAAAACCCGCGATCTCGCGCAGGCGCTTCGTGCGCAGGCGCTTGTTGCCGGAGGTCTCGAGCCGCCCGAAGGTCACCAGCGGCCCCGGTGCCAGACGCACGTCGGAGGCCAGCTGATTGGCACGGTGATCCGCGACGATGTTCTGATAGGAGACTTCCGCCTTGGCATGGCCCGCATCGCGCCAGCCGGTTGTAGCCGCGCTCGCCGCATCGACGATCACGCCCGATTTCGCGACCGCACCGACCTTGTAGCCCTCGGGCAGATCGGTTTTCGGCGCGACCGGCGCGATATCGGCACGCGAGAAGGTGAATTCGGGGCCCGGCGTCACGGTCACGGTGACGTTGTTCACCGTCGAGGGCGCATCGAGCGGCGGGATCGTGGCGGCCTCGCGCCCGTCGAGCTTGATCGACACGGTCCCGGAATACCGCCCCTCGGCGAACAGCGCCGAGACGATGCGATTATAATCGGCGCGCGCCTCGGAGAGCACGTCCTGCGCGTCCTTGCTGTCGTCATCTGCGGATTGCACCAGAAGCGATGCGCCCTTGATCGTATTGCGCAGATCGTCCGACGCGCCGGGAGTATTAAACTTTAACGAATATGCGAGTGCCGGGGTCGCGAGGATCGCAAGCGCCGCCACGCTCAAATGAAAAACTCGGATGGTCTTCGGTCCCATTACTCATGCCCCCGCCCAATCGAGAGCAGAGTTACAGGTAAGCGATGCGAAAGCTAGGGCAAGCGCGGAATTCCGCGTAGCAATTTAAGGCAATCGGCAGAAATCCCCGCCGCTCAGCAGATCAGGGCGGGCAGGATGCGGGAGATATGCTCGTGCATGTAAAACCGGAGCCAGCGCGAGAACCGATCGGGATAGCGCCGTACCTCGGCACCGAGGTCGTAAAGACCGATCCAGCGGGTCTCCGAGACCAGCTCGGGATCGGGATTCACGGTAAGGCCGCGCTGCGCATAGGCGATGTAGATATCGGTTACTTCGTGCTCGACGAGCCCGTCGCCGATATCCATCCGGTATTCGATGCGGTCGGCATGGGCGGGATAGAGCCCCTCGATGCCCAGTTCCTCGCGCAGCCGCCGGAGCGCGCAGGTCTCGGGGCGCTCCCCCCAATCGGGGTGACTACAACAGGTATTCGACCAGAGACCGGGAGATTGCAGGCAGTTTTCCGAGCGCTTCTGCAGAAGGAGCTTTTCGCCATCCATGACGAAAATGGAAACCGCCCGGTGGCGGATCCCTTCGCGATGCGCATCCATCACGTCGACAGGGGCGAGCGTGCCCTCGATCCATGCCTGTATCTGGCCCATGATACCTCTTCTGAATCCGATGATCCTGCCCGGGTCGCGGACGGGATCACCGTTACAAAATGGGTCCGTGACAGGCCAGAGTCACGGTGTCAGCTTGTCCCTGAGGCACGATGCCGCGCCTCAGGCCAGCTTGACGAATCAGACCGTCGTGGGCGCCTCGGTCTGCTGACGACGCGCCAGTTCGTTGCGATACAGCGCGACGAAATCGACGATTTCGAGGTTGAAGGGCGGGAAGCCACCGTCGCGGGTCACATCCGAGACGATGCGGCGCACGAAGGGGAACAGCTGGCGCGGGCATTCGATCAGCAGGAACGGATGCAGCTGATCTTCCGGCACGCCTTCGACGTGGAAGATGCCGCCGTAATCGAGCTCGAGCAGATAGAGCGTCGCGCCGTCCGACTTGTTGTTCGCGGTGATCTTGAACTTGGTGATCACCTCGTACTGATGCTCGGCGTTGCGCTTCTTGGCATCGAGCGACACCTGCACCTGCATCTCGGGCTGGATGTCGCTGGTCTGCACGCCTTTCGTGGCGACGTTGTTCTCGAAGGACATGTCGCGCGTGAATTGCGCGAGGATGTTCATGCGCAGCCCTTGTTGCTCTTGCTGCGGATCCGCGGCGCCGTTGGTCTCGCCATTTGCTTCGTCAGTCATCGACCTCTCCCAAAATTAATTGTGCGAGGTTTAGCACCGGCAGAAAGAAGCCTCAATTCTCAATGACGCGTCCAGCCGGAGGGCCCGTCGGACGGCTTGCCGTTGGGATCGTCGCGATGGGTCATCTCCTCGACCTCTTCGGCATCGAGGATCTCCGGATCGCGCGGACGGTTCGGAGGTTCGCGGCGCGGATCGTATTGGGTCGTCGTCCGATACGCGCCGCCCATCTCGAATCGCTGCACCTTCACCCGGCTCGCCGCGGCTTTCATCACCCAGTCGCGAATTCTGGGGATCAGCAGCAGGATCCCGACCGTGTCGGTAAAGAAGCCCGGCGTCAGCAGCAGCACCCCGGCCACGAGGATCATCGCGCCATGCGCCAGCGGCCGCGACGGGTCGCTCAATTCATTGAGAGAGCTGCGCAGATCGTTGAGCGCCCGCGCCCCTTCCCGGCGTACCAGCGACGTGCCGACGATCGCGGTCAGCAACACGATCCCCAGCGTCGGCCACAGGCCGATGAGCCCGCCCACTTGAATGAACAGACCGATCTCGATCAGCGGCACGGCCAGAAAGGCCAGAAAGATCCACATGGCATCCTCTTTTATCGCGTCTCCGGGCAAGCTGCGCCGGTGGACTTGAACTAGTTGACGCCTTACATAAGTAGCCATTGACCTAGAAACAAACATGAAGCCAAACACAGGGGTCTCGATGTCCGGTGCCGTCATTCAGCTTATCGTCCTCGCGGCGATTGCGATCTTCCTGATTTTCAAGCTGAAAAGCGTGCTCGGGACCCGTGAGGGCTATGAAAAGCCGATCGCGCCCGAAACGCCGGACACGCCGGCGCCGAAGCGCGATTTCGACGTGATCGAAGGCGGTCCCGACCACGATATCATCGACAATGTGCCCGAAGGCTCGACCGCCGCCGTCGCGCTGGCCGCGATGAAGCGGGTCGAGCCGAGCTTCTCGGTGTCGGAATTCCTGCAAGGCGCGCGCGGCGCTTACGAGATGATCCTGATGGCTTTCGAGACCGGCGATCTGGAAAAGGTCCGACCCTTCCTGTCCGCCGAGGTCTACGAGGCCTTCGAGGGCGCCGTGGAAGCGCGCAAGGAGAAGGGTCTCGAAGTTCAGGCGGAATTCCTCGGCCTGCGCGAGCTGGTGCTGAGCAATGCCGATTTCGACCACTCCACGAAGGAAGCCGAAGTGACCGTGCGCTTCGGGGCCGAGATCATCTCGGTCGCGCGCGATGCCGCCGGAGAGGTGGTCGAGGGCGATCCCAAATCGCCGCGCAAGCAGCGTGACATCTGGACCTTCGCCCGCACGATGGGTGCGAATGACCCGAACTGGCAGCTCGTCGCCACGGGCGGCTGAAGCCGGTGGCGCTGTCCTTCGCCGATATTCCCGGCTGGGCCCGGGACGATCACGCCGCCGCTTGGGCGGCGTTTTGCGTTACGGCCGATCTCTATGGGATGGACACCGCCGGGCTGAACGATGCCAGAGCCGCCTTCGAGACCTATTTCGCCCCCTATGAAATCGTCCCCGAGGGGGCTGCGCATTTCACCGGATATTACGAACCCGAACTGCCCGGCGCGCGGGAGAAGTCCGACCGCTTCGCCTGGCCGCTTTATGCGAAACCGGGTGAAATAGGGTCTAATTCGCCGTGGTATACCCGCGCCGAGATCGCGGCGGGCGATCTGCTGGCAGGGCATGAACTGATTTGGCTGGAGAGCCCGATCGAAGCCTATCTCGCGCAGGTGCAGGGCTCGCTGCGGGTGCGGTTTGAAGGCGGTGGCAGCCTGCGGCTGGGGTTCGACGGCAAGAACGGGCATCCCTATCGCTCGATCGGCAAGGAGCTGATCGCGCGCGGCGCAGCCCCGGCCGGGGAGATGACGCCTGAGTTCATCCGACGCTGGGCCGCCGAGAACCCCGATCAGTTGCAGGGGCTGCTCGATCACAACCCCTCTTTCGTGTTCTTCCGAGTGTTGGATATCCCAGGTGACACCGGCCCCCTGGGCGCGATGGGGCGTCCGGTGAGCGCGGGACGCAGCCTCGCCGTAGACCCCGAGGTCGTGCCGCTGGGCAGCCCGGTCTGGATCGACTGCCCCGGCTTCGGGCAGCGGTTGATGGTGGCGCAGGACGTGGGCTCTGCGATCAAGGGCGCGGGGCGCGGTGATCTCTTCATCGGCACCGGCGCGGATGCCGGACGCATCGCGGGCGCGATCAACGCCAAGGGCCGGATGATCGGCTTGCGGAGGCGCGCATGAGCCGCAAACGCAAACTCAGCCCCGAGGAACGTGCGCTGTGGGATCGTGTGGCGTCGACCACCGAGAATTACCGCCCGAAAAAGGCCGATCCCGCCGAATTAGAGTCTTTTCTGACGCCCAAACCCAAGCCGAAACCGAAGGCCGAGGGGCTGCGCAGCTTTGAGCTGGGCCAGCACGCCAAGCCCTCGTCCAGCCGTCACGATCTGGCCCCGGAGCCGGGCGAGCATCTCGCACGTCAGCCCGTCACGATGGACCGCAAGGCGCATAAGGCGATGACGCGCGGCAAGCTAAAGCCCGAGGGGGTGCTCGATCTGCACGGGCTGACGTTGGCCGAGGCGCATCCCGAACTGATCCGCTTCATCCTGAATTCGCAAAGCCACGGCAAGCGACTGGTGCTTGTGATCACAGGCAAGGGCAAGCGCGGCGACGATGACGGTCCGATCCCGCGGCGGGTGGGCGTACTACGCCATCAGGTGCCGCAATGGCTGCGGATGATGCCGCTCGCGCCCGCCGTCATGCAGATCAACGAGGCGCATCTGAAACATGGCGGCGCGGGCGCCTATTACGTCTATCTGCGCCGGATCCGCTAACCGCCCGAGATCGGCGCGAGGATGATCTGCGTCGTATTCTCGACCGTCAGCACCACCGCATCGCCCAGCCCCGTGCGCCCGAACTGTTCGACCTCGAGAACCTCGGCCACTTTCTGCGCGCTGTCGAGCAACCGGATCAGCGCAGGCGAGGTGACGACGTTGAAATGCCCGTCGCCTGTGTTGAAGGCCGAGACGTTGATCAGCGTCACCTTGTAATGCGCGATGCTGGAGACGTCTTCCAGATTGCCAAGACGGTCACGCTTGCCCGACAGCCGCGCCGATAGCTGGAGCGCGCGATCCTTCGCGGAGGTGAAGATGATGAACGGCTGCGGCAATGCACCGATCGCGTCGGCCTGCGTCTTGAACACATCCACCGCGATGTCCGGCGAGATCAGGACCACCCCGGAAATCGTCGAAAATCGACCCTGTTTCTGCGCAATCGCCTCCTGACGCAGCACCTCCATCACCAGTTCCGCGCCCAGCGAATGCCCCACGATCAGGATGCGTTTCGCCCCGGCCGCGTTTAGATCGTCGATCAATCTCTCCAGCCCGTCGCGCGCGAACAGCACCGAATCCCGGTCATAGGCATAGCCCAGCACATTCGCCCGCGACGGCCAGGAATAATGCACGAGCACGCCAGGCAGATCGAAATCCGCGCCCATCTGCGCCATCCGGTACAGCCCCTCGGCGAAGGAGTTGTTGAAGCCGTGGACGAACAGCACCGCCTGCCCGTCATGTTTGCGCAGCGCCGTGCGCAGCTCCGACTGGAACGCAGGGCGCTTCATGTCGATTTCGGATTGCGAGACGAGGAATTGCTTGTCCGGGTCGACCGGCGAGGTGTCGGTCATCGGATAGGCGATCTCGGCCACCTCGCGGTCCGGGGGCGTCGCGACGTCGAAACGTGCGAGCCGCAGCTGCTGGCTGCGCGCGGTGCCGAAGGGTTGCCCGGTCTGCGGATCGGGCGCCCGGGTCGAGCCCACGAAAATAGACCGCGCATCGGCGACCGGGTGTTCAAGATAGGCAAGCCGCCCACGCGGTGCGCAGGCGGCCAAGCTCAGCATCAAGATCATGATCAGAAACCGCACCATCGCCCGTGCCTTGCATCCCTCCCGCAGGAGGATACCAGAGCGCGCGCGAGGTGCCAGTGCCCTAGAGGACGTAGCGGCTCAAATCGGTGTCGCGGGTCAGATCGCCCAGCTCGTTCTCGACGAATTCCGCATCGACGGTGACGCTTTGTCCGCCACGGTCGGGCGCGGTGAAGGACAGCTCCTCGAACACGCGTTCCATGACGGTATAGAGCCTTCTCGCACCGATATTCTCGACCGATTGGTTCACCTCCGCCGCGATCCTGGCGAGCGCCGCGATGCCGTCCTCGGTGAAGGCGACCTCGACCTCTTCGGTCTTCATCAGCGCCTGATATTGCCGGGTCAGCGCGTTGTCGGTCTCCGACAGGATGCGGGTGAAGTCCTGCTCGGTCAGCGCCTGCAGCTCCACGCGGATCGGCAGACGGCCCTGCAGTTCGGGCAGCAGGTCCGAGGGTTTCGCGATGTGGAACGCGCCCGAGGCGATGAAGAGGATATGATCGGTCTTCACCGGGCCGAGCTTGGTCGAAACGGTCGTTCCCTCGATCAGCGGCAGCAGGTCGCGCTGCACGCCCTCACGGCTGACATCGGCCCCGCGCGCGTCCGAGCGCGCCGTGACCTTGTCGATCTCGTCGATGAAGACCATGCCGGAATGCTGCACGGCCTCGAGGGCTGCGGTCTTCACCGTCTCGTCGTCGAGAAGCTTGTCGGCCTCTTCCGAGATCAGCGTCTCGTAGCTCTCCGAGACCGTCATCTTGCGCCGCGTGGTGCGGTTGCCGCCGAAGGCTTTGAACAGGTCCTGAAGACCCTGCATCTGCTGTTCCATACCCGGCTGACCGCCCATCATCCCGAGCGGCATGCCGCCGGACTGATCGGCCACGTCCAGCTCGATGATCTTGTCGTCGAGCTCGCCATCGCGCAGCTTCTTGCGGAACATCTCGCGGGTGCTTTCGCGCGCATCGGTGCCGGCGAGCGCGGCGATCACGCGATCCTCGGCGGCCTGATGCGCCTTCGCCTTCACCTCTTCGCGCATGTAGTCGCGGGTCTGGACCATCGCGACATCGGCCAGATCGCGGATGATCTGCTCCACGTCACGGCCGACATAGCCGACTTCGGTGAACTTCGTGGCCTCGACCTTCAGGAAGGGCGCGCGGGCGAGCTTCGCCAGACGGCGCGAGATCTCGGTCTTGCCGACGCCGGTCGGGCCGATCATCAGGATGTTCTTCGGATAAACCTCTTCGCGCAGATCGTCGGGCAGTTGCTGACGGCGCCAGCGGTTGCGCAGCGCAACGGCGACGGCGCGCTTGGCGTCCTTCTGGCCGATGATGAAACGGTCGAGTTCCGAGACGATTTCGCGGGGGGTCAGATCGGTCATGGATTACTCCGTGGCATAGGGCGGCAGGCGGTGCTTGCCGGGAAAATTGGGAAGCGCGCGCATCAGGCGCGTGCGCAGCTCGGTCCAGAACGAGCCGAGCGCGGTGAGAAAGAGGCCGATCAGGATCAGCGTGATCCACCAGCTGCGCGGATCGGTGGCATTGCCAAAGGCATAGAAGCTGAGAAAGATCATGTAGCCGATCCCGGCCGTGAAGAAGGAGCGCCGGTCGATGATCAGCGCGAGCGCGGCAAAGACGGCAAGCGTGGCGAGCAGCAGCACATAGCCCGTGCCCGGCCCCATCTTGTAGAAGGTCAGCGCGAGCGTATTCACCAGCGCAGGGGCTGCCAGAACGTGCAGCCAGAAGCCCGAGGCCGATTGCCGACCCAGACGATGCGGATCGCGCATGTCGAACCAGATGCCACCTGCGAGCGCCAGAAGCCCGAAGACCAGCATCGCCAGCGACAGCGCCGAGCCGTTGGACAGATCGAACAGGTCGACCGTCTGAGAAATCGGCGCTTCGGGGTCGAAGCCCTTCGCGAAGGACAGAAGCAGGCCCAGCCCGCAGAGCCCCACGAGGAACATCGAGAACGGCACCCGGTAGCGCAGGAACCACGCGATCAGCGCCACGGCGGTCGCGACCAACGCGAGATCGAAGTTGGGCGCCTCGGCGATGAAGCGCATTCCGAGGATCGGAATGCCGAGGAAGCTCGCCAGCACCGCCCCGCCCAGCGTGAGCGTCAGCAGGATCGAAGGCAGCACCATGCGGCGCTTGCGGGTGAAATATTCCCCCAGCAGCGCAATCAGCGGGATCAGCATCGCGTAACCCAGCTTGCCGCCCGCGAAGAGGAGGAAGCCGAACGACCCGGTGATCAGGATGCCGAGGCCGACGGTCACGAAGATCTCGGCAAAGCCTTTGAACAGCTCGAAGGGTTCGTCCTCGGCGGGCAAAGCCGCGCGACCGGCGAGACGGTTGCTGGCCAGCGCCATCACGGAGGCGGCCTGCGCCTCGTTTATATGGCCAGCCGCGACCGCCGCACGCAGATCGTCGCGCGTCAGCTCAGCCACCGATGCTCTCCACCGTCAGGTTGCCGTTGGTGTAGACGCAGATGTCGGAGGCAATCGCCATCGCCTTGCGCGCGACCGCCTCGGCGTCGAGATCGGTTTCCATCAGCCCGCGCGCTGCGGCGAGGGCGAAATTGCCGCCCGAGCCGATCGCGGCGATGCCGTGTTCCGGCTCCAGCACGTCACCCGCGCCGGTCAGAACGTAGAGATCCTTGCCATCGGTCACGATCAGCATCGCTTCGAGATTGCGCAGGTATTTGTCCATGCGCCAATCCTTCGCCAGCTCCACGCAGCCGCGCATCAGCTGACCGGGCGAGGCCTCGAGCTTCTTCTCGAGCCGCTCCAGCAGGGTGAACGCATCCGCGGTCGAGCCTGCGAAGCCCGCCACGATGTCGTGACCGCCGGGGCTCAGGCGGCGCACCTTGCGCGCAGAGCCCTTGATGACGGTCTGGCCAAGGCTGACCTGCCCGTCGCCTGCGACCACCACTTTACCACCCTTGCGGATGCCGATGATCGTCGTGCCGTGCCAGCCCGGGAATTTCTCTTCGGCCATGTTAGTCCTCCGTTTGCGCCAAAGATATGTAACCCGCAGGCCGGGGCTGCAACCCCGCTTGCCGGTGCGTGAGCCTGCCGCTAGCGTCACCGCATGAGCGTGCAGCACCTTTCGATCTATCTCGATGACTGGATTCTGGAGCAGGTCCGGGCCGGTGAACACAATTTCTTCAAGCGGCTGATCGGGGCGGTCGAGGCGGCGGATTGGACCGTCAGCCTGCATCGGACAGGCCCCGAAGCACGCGCGGCGGCCCCTGCGCGCGAGGGCTATGCGCTCTACCGGATGGAGCCGCCGCCCCATGCGCGGGCGCTGACCTGCCGACGGACCTATGTGGGGGCGTTCTGGCATGTGGAGGCGGAGGCGGAGCGCTGGGATTGGCCGGTCGCGCAGGCGGCGTTCGATGCCGATGAGGTGGACGGAGAGGCCGCGGCGCAATTCTTCTTTTCCACGCGAAATAGGCTCTATCCCGGCGTAAAACCGTTCGATGAGGAGGATCTGTCCTTCATCCCGCTACAGGGACGGCTGCTGGATCACCGCTCGTTTCAGTCGGTGAGCCCGGTGCAGATGATCGAAGAGGTGCTGGCCCGACACTCCGGCCCGGTCGTGGCGACGCTGCACCCCAACGAGGATTACACAGCACGCGAAATAGAGGCGCTGGAGGCAATCGCGGCCCGTCACCCGCGCTTTCGCTTTCAGTCCGGCGGCTCGCCTGAGTTGCTGCGCCGCTGCCGCTTCGTTGCAACGCAAAACAGCGCGCTCGCCCTCGAAGGGTTCTTCCTGCGCAAACCGGCGATCCTGTTCGGCCTGTCGGATTTCCACCACATCGCGGGATCGGTGCCGCGCGACGGGATCGAGGCCGCTTTCGCCAAACTGCGCGAGACCCCGCCAGTCGCCCGCTACCTCTATTGGTTCCTGCAGCTGCAATCGCTCAACGCGGGCCGTCCCGAATTCGAAGACCGCCTGCGCGCAAGGCTGCGCCATTTCGGCTGGCCGATATGAAAAAAGGCGCCCGAGGGCGCCCTTTTCCGTCAAACCTGATCCGCAGATCAGATCGATTCGTTGATCCAGCTTTGCAGCGCCGCTTTAGGGGCCGCGCCGATCTTGTTCGAGACGACCTCGCCATCCTTGAACAGGAACAGGGCGGGGATGCCGCGCACGCCCAGCGTCGCCGGGCTGTCGGGGTTCTCGTCGACGTTCACTTTCACGACCTTGATCTTGCCCGACATTTCCTGGGCAATCTCTTCGAGCGACGGGCCGATCATGCGGCAGGGGCCGCACCATTCAGCCCAGAAATCCACCACGACGGGAACGTCGGACTTGCGCACTTCTTCGTCGAAAGTGGCGTCGGTAACAGCAACGGTAGCCATGTCAGCCTCCTGAATATTGGGTCGGCAAGGAAGGTAAGTTCCGCCCCCGTTGGCGTCAAGATACAGTGGGCGTGCGCAAGCTCCCGTCTAGCTGTGCATCTGCGAGCGGCATGATCGTTCCGTCCTGTGTCCACAGGATCGCGCAGGTGATGCTGCGTCCGGGGTGAATTTGCCGCAGTGCCGCGCGATAGGCGGCCATCTGTCGCACGATCCCTTCGGGCACCTGATGGGGCGACGCGGGGACAACGCGGTTGGATTTGTAGTCGAGCACGTGAACACCCTCGGCATCGATCCGCAGACGGTCGAGGAAGCCGTGAATCCGCTGGCCGCCGAATTCCTCCAGCGCGGCGGTGATCTCAACTTCCGCCAGACAGTCCGGGCCCAGCCAGGCCGCCATGCCCGGCGCTTCGAGAACGCGGGTAGCTTCGGCCAAGACAGGCTCTATTTCACCCGGAAGCAGCGCATCCTCGCCCTCGGACAACAACAGTTCGGCAAGGTCTTCCCACTGGTCGCGCGGCCGTTCCGGCAGATGTTCGAGAAGCCGGTGGAGATTGCGCCCGTGACGCAGCGCCTCGTCTTCGTCCATCATCTCGCCATCGCCGAACAGAGCCTTCGCCCCGCCCAGATCGGAGGGTGAAAGCGGACGCAGCGGAGGCTCGACGGCAGCGGCGGGCGTAAGGCTCCATGCGGGAAGATCCAGTCGCGTGATCTCCTCGGCGGCCGCAGGGGCGCTCGCGTTTTCCGGCCAAGCCCCGGTTGCGTGGCGGGGAAACTCGCCCAGCTCCTGCAACGGCTTGGAAAGCCCCGTGACGTCCTCGGTTCCCGCGGCTTCGAGGCCCGATTTCATCCGGCTATACCAAGTCTCGTCGCCCTCGCCGACCTCGCCCGCTGCGGCCACGATCAGCCATTTCTCCGCCCGCGTCATCGCCACGTAGAGAAGCCGCTGCGCCTCTTCCGTTCGGGCAGTCGTCTCCTTACCCGCAGCCGAAAGCTGGGCCTCCGGCGCATCCGGCGCAGGCTGCCGCAGCCCGGCGACGCCATTGTCCAAACGTAGGATTTTAGGCGGGTTAGGCTCTTTTTTCTTCGCCGTATCGGGCAGGATGACGATCGGCGCTTCCAACCCTTTCGAGCCGTGAACCGTCATCACCCGGATCGCGCGCCCTGCCCCGTCCAGCTGCCGCTTCACCTGCACATCATCCGCATCGAGCCAGCCGAGGAAGCCGGTCAGGCTCGGCACTTCATTGCGCTCGAACGCCAGCGCCTGCGAGATCAGCTCGTCGATCCCGTCCTCCGCCTCGGGGCCAAGCCGCGCCAGAAGCCGTTCGCGCCCGCCATGCCGGGTCAGCAGGCGTTCGATCAGCTCGAATGGCCGCAGAAAATCGGAATGGTCGCGCAGATCTTTCAGCATCTCCTGCGTGTCGGGCCGCATCTCGCCACGGCGGAGCGCCTCCCAGAGATAGCCCTTCCGAGGCTGCGCGAGCTGATAGAGCTCCTGCTCGGACCAGTTCAGGAGCGGCGAGCGCAGCGCCTCGGCCAGCGACAGATCGTCCTCGGGCGTCGCGAGGAAGCTGAGAAGCGAGCGGATATCGCGCACCGCAAGCTCGGCGCCGAGCTTCAGGCGATCCGCCCCCGCAACCGCGAGACCGATCGATTTGCAGGCGCGGATGATCTCGGAAAACAGCTCCGAGCGACGCCGCACGAGGATCAGGAAATCGCCCTCATGCACCGGGCGCGCGCCGCCGGGAGCCTCGTGATCGGGGATTTGCACCCCCTGCGCGATCATCGCGGAAATCTCGGCGGCAATCATGCGCGACAGCTGAGAAATCGCAGATTCCGCGCTCGTCAGATCGACCGGGCTTTCCCAATCGTCCTCGTCCTCCGTTTTCACCGACTCGATCGCGGGCCACAGATCGACGCGGCCCGGGAGCGCCTCGTGGAAGGCGATATGCGAGGGCGCGCCGCCCAGGCCCTGCTCGGCCCCGCGCGCAAAAGCGAGGTCCACGGACCGCAGCACGGCGGCGGACGACCGGAAGGAATGCTCCAGCTCCAGCGGAGAGAGCGCGCGACCGATATCCGCGAATTTTCGGGCGAAATGGGCCCGCATTTCTTCGAATTGCTGAAGATCGGCCCCTTGGAAGGAATAGATCGACTGCTTGCGGTCGCCCACCACGAACAGCGTGCGCTCGCCCTTATGCGCGCCTTCGCCGGAGGTGAATTCCTCGGCGATCCGCTCGATCACCCGCCATTGCCGGGGGCTGGTATCCTGCGCCTCATCGACAAGGATATGGTCGATCCCGCCATCGAGGCGGAACAGCACCCATTGCGCAACCGAAGGCTCATCCAGGAGCGCCGCTGCGCGGTCGATCAGATCGTCAAAATCGAGCCAGCCGCGCGCGGCCTTATAGGCGTCGAGCCGCGGCAGGAAGACCTGCGCGAACCGGTGCAACGCATGGGCGCGCTTGGCCGCGACGAAAGCGAGACGGCGGGGACGGTTCTCGGAGACGCGCTCGGACAGATCGGACAGCGCCGCCATCGTGCCGTCGCCCAGCGCCTTGGCGAGCGCCTTGGTGGCGACCTTTTCGAGCTTGGGCTGATAAGGCGGTCCGTCCTTCGGCTTCTTGACGCAAAGCACGTCTTCCAGAGCCTGCACAGCGTCCAGATCGCGTTCACGCGCCGCCGCCAACCCTGCGCCGACGCGCTGATCGTTCTTGGAGCTTGCAAGGAACGCAGGCGCGACCTCGCGGATCATCTTCAAGTCGCCATCGTCGAAGACCTCGGACAGCAGCGCCTCTTCGGTCATGTCCCGCGGCAGATCGTAGGCTTCCAGCAGATCGGCGAAGCCCAGATCGCCTGCAAAACCGACCCTATTCCGGCTTATATCGGCTGCGAGCGACGTCAAATCCTCGCCGGAATAGACGCCGAGCAACGCATCGAGCCGGTCGCAATCCGGGCCAGTCGCGATCTCCTCGAGGATATCCTCGCGCATCAATTCCCCGGCGCGGTCGTCCATCTCGGAAAAGCCCGGCGATACTTTCGCCTCAAGCGGGAAGCGGCGAAGCAACCCAGCGCAGAAGGCGTGGATGGTCTGGATCTTCAGCCCGCCCGGTGTCTCGATCGCCTTGGCGAACAGCCGCCGCGCTTTTGCCAGATCTTCGGCAGAGAGCGCCTCATCGGCACCAAGCGCCCGCAGCTTCTCGCGCAGCTTCGCCTCGTCCATCATCGCCCAGCCGCCCAGCAGCCCGAGCAGACGGTTCTGCATCTCCGCCGCGGCGGCCTTCGTGTAGGTCAGGCACAGGATGCGCTGAGGCTCTGTTCCCGCCAAAAGCATGCGCGCGACGCGGTCGGTCAGCACCTTGGTCTTGCCCGAGCCCGCATTCGCGGCGAGCCAGACCGAGCTGTCCGGTTGCGAGGCCTGATGCTGTCTGAGGCTGGCCGGATGGGTCATGATACGTCCTCCCCCTCGGCCTCATCGGTGACATCCCATTCCCCGAAGCGCGAGACCTGATCGTAATCCGTCCGGGCGCGCGCTTTTTGCGGAGCGCGGCGCGCGGTGAAGCCCTGCGTAGGCTCGAAATAGCGCGCGATCAGCTTGCGGAATTTCTCCCAGCTCTCCTCGGGCGTCTCGCTGCGATCCCCGGATTTGCCCTTGATCTGCGTGGTGGCGCCGTCGCCGCCGAGCCGCACATAGGACATGCCCGCGACCTCGCGCGGCCCGATCGCCTCGAAGGCCCCGCGCCCGACCATCGCGGCCTCCAGAAGCATCTGCTTATTGAAGGCCATCACCTCCCGCTCGGAAGGCGGCGTGCCGGTCTTGTAGTCGTAGATCCACGCGCGCCCGTCTTCGAGAATGTCGATCCGGTCGGGCTTTGCGGTGAGCGTAAAAAGCGGGTTTTGCAGTGAAACAGAGCCTTTTTTCTCCACCACCATGGGCGCGCCCTGCGCGCGACGCTCGGCCTCGGCCCGGCAGAAAGTCTCGGCGATCCCCCGGACCCTTGCGAGCCAGATGCGCTGCGCACTGGGCCACGGGATTTCACGGAGCATCACCTCCTCGGCGATCTCCATCAGACGTGCCTGCGCCGCCTCGATGGTGACGGTCTCGTCATAGGTCTTCACGAAGGTTTCGACGATCTGGTGCAGCACCTGACCGCGCAGCAAAGCGTCGGGTTCGGGGCGCAGCGGATCGAGGGCGCGCAGCTTCAGGATGCGCTTCGCATAGATGTCATAGGGGTCGCGGATCAGGGTCTCGATCGCGGTGACCGGCAATTCGCGCGGGCGCACATCGACCGGCGGGCGGGGCGACGGGCGTTTGGCGGGCTCAAGCGTGATCTGCGGCGTCTCGAGCGCATCCGCCAGATCGAGCCAGCGCTTGCCGCGCCCGCGCATTTCTTCCAGCGCCTCGGTGCCGCCTTGATCGGGCAGGCCGTCCACTAGATTCAAGAGACGATTGAGCCAGCGCGACGGGATCGTCTGCGCCTCCGCGTCGCGTGCGCAACGCGACAGGATCACTTGCGGCCCGGCAACCGCCTGCTGGAAGTCATGCGCCGAGAGGCCGACCTGCCGTTCGGCCAGTAACAGACCCGATTCCAGCCGCATTTGACGGCTGAACCACGGGTCGGGCGCGGGCGCTTCGGGCCAGCTTCCCTCGTTCAACCCGCCACAGATCACCAGCTCGGCCCCCTGCGCGCGCGCTTCCAGCGTCCCCCAGATCGCGATCAGCGGATGCGCGGCGAGCGTCTGCCGCACGAGCCCACTTTGAAGGTGCCGATTGACCAGATCGGCGTAATCGAGCGCGCCGAGTTGCCCGCCGAAGCCGGACTGGCTGCGCAGGTCCTCCATCAAGCGACGCGCCTCGCGCCCCGCCGCCTCGCGCCACAGCTCGCTGGTCTCGGTCGCGGCACTCGGTCCGGCGGCGACCCGTTCGGCGAGCCGGAAGTGCTGTTCCACGTGATCTGACAGCGCGGCCGCCGGCGGAGCCGCGAAATCTTCGAGAATATCGCAGAGCCACTGCGCCCAAGATTCCCGTGAATCAGGGTCTTTTTCTGCCCATTTCGTGAGACTCTCGCGATCCGGGAACGCGGGCCCATAGCGGCGCAGGCGCAGCTCCAGCTCGCGCGTGTTGCGCAGGTGCGGCCCGCGTTCCTCCTCACCTGTCGCGGTCAGCGGATGTTTCAGCAGCGCGATCAGATCGGCGATCCCGACCGGACGCGCCCGCGTCGCCGCGATCTGCCGCAGGAACCGGCCCGGCGCAGTTTGCTGCAGCGGCTGCCCCGCACTGTCGTCCGGCACGATCCCCCACCGGTCGAGCGCCGCCGACACGCGGCGCGCCAGAAGGCGATCGGGCGTGATCAGAGCCGAACTGACGCCCCGCTCGACCGCGTCGCGCAGCGCGAGCGCGATCGACAGCGCCTCATGGCGCGGATCGCGCGCTTCGATCAGCGACAGCCCCTGACAGGCCGGAACGAGCGGCCCTAGCCCAGCGCCTTCGCGCCGCCATTGATCGGTAACCGGCGCCGGTCGCAGCGCGAGCGAAACGAGACGGTTGCGGCCCGGGTCCGGCGCGGAAATCTCGTCCCAATCTACGACGTCCTCCGCCGAAAGCCCGAGCTTGTCGAGCAAGCTGCGATAGCGGAACTGCGGGTGGTCTTCGAGCGGAAATGGGCCGGAATAGAGACTATCCCACGCCGCTTGGGTCATGTCGCGGTCGAAGCCGGGAAGAACGATCGAACCGTTTTCCAACCGCGCGACAGCCTGCATGAAGAGCGAGGTCGCCCCATGCGAACCGGTGGACCCAGCGACGATCACCGGATCCGCGGGCGGGCTTTCGCGCCAGCGCTCGATCACAGCCTCCACGACCATTCGCTGGCGGCTCTCGCGGTCCAGCTCGGCATCGTTGTCGAAATAGCGCGCGATGATCCGGATGAAGCGTAGGCTCTCTTGCCAGTGGCGGGCGTGGGTCTCGGTCAGTTCCAGCTGATCGAGATCGTCGATATGGACGCCCTCGCTCTGCATCTCGGCGAGGAGTGAATACAGGCTCTCGGCCAGCGCGAATTGGCTCGCACCCGCCTCGAATTCGGGCATGGCGCGGGTGAGTTGCTCGACGAACTGGGCCAATTCGAGCTTGCGGCGCAGCGGGGGCACGGGCAGAGGCAGACCCGCGAGCGGATCGGCCCCGAGATCGCTCACCAGCAGAAGCCGCGGCAGATAGAGCGCGCCGCTTTCGAGAAAGACCTCCCGCACGCGGCGACGCATCCGCCCGGAGTTCAGATAGAGCGTGACCCGGGCCAGCGCCTCGGGCGGCTGATCGGCAAAGCGCGCACGCAGGCCAGCAACCAAGGCGCGGGGAAAATCGACGCCCGGCGGAAGGGCATAGACGGAGGCGGCGTCCTCACTCATCGAGCATCGCCTCGGCCAGTGTAATGGATTCGGGTCGTCCGACATCGCACCACCCCCCGTCATGCACGAGACCGAAGACGCGCCCCGCCGCGATCATCTCATCCCACAGGATGTTCAGCGAGAAACTCCGCTCGGAAATAGACCCTATTCCAGCGGGATTCAGCATTTGCGCACCGGTATAGACATAGCCCGGACCGCGCGTCAGGCGGCCGGTCTCATCCATCGTGAAATCGCCCGCGCCCGCATGTCCGCGTGCATTTTCGGGCCGTACCAGCATCAGAAGCGCCGACATCTCGTCGGGCCGCCACGCCGCGCGCAGCCGGGCCACGGGGTTCTCGCCGCGCCAGACGGCATCGGTGTTGAGCGTCATCACGGGCCCCTCGCCCAGCAGCGGCAGCGCCTTGCGCAGCCCGCCGCCGGTTTCCAGAATCTCGTCACGCTCATCCGAAATCGCGACGTCCTGCCCGGCCAGATGCGCGACCACCTGATCGGCGAGGTAATGCACATTGGCCACCAGCCGCCGCGCCCCGCCCGCCCGGGCAAGATCGAGCGCATGATCGATCAGCGGACGCCCCGCGACCTCGATCATCGGTTTAGGCCGGGTTTGCGTCAGCGCGCCCATGCGCGTGCCGAAACCGGCGGCGAAGAGCATCAAGGCGTCGGGCTGGTCGGGCATTTTCGTCTCAAATCAGCAATCAAATTCGGGTCGGGCGCAGGATAGGCGGCGTGGAACAGTACTGCCAGATCGGCGAGCGCGGGATCGCCAAGGTTACGCGAGATATAGGCGTAGACGCGGGGCATATACTCAAGATATTGCGGCTTTCCGTCGCGAATGGTCAACCGCGCGAAGATCCCGAGGATCCGCAGCGCGCGTTGCAGGCCAAGCAGACCGTAGGCGAGGCGGAACGTGGTCGGATCGGTCTTGGTCAGCGCACAGTAATGGGCGATCTCGGCTGTCTCGACCTGCGGGCTCACATCGCGGCGCGCGTCTTGTAGCGCGGAGACCAGATCATATGCGGGATGGGCGCGCAGCGCGTCCTGGTAGTCGAGAAGCCCGAGGCGGCGCAGGCCCGGGCGATCCAGCAAAATGATGTTCTCCGCATGAAAATCGCGCAGGCATAGAACCGGCTTCCACGCCGGAAGAGTGTCGAATTTCTGTGCAATCGCCTGTTTGAGCGCATCCGCGGCTGCGCGATCTGTGCAGGGGTAGAACTCCGGCACCAAGTCCAGAAGATCGGCGAGCGCGGGACCATCCAGCAGCGGCAGATCCTCCGGCGGCGCATGGCGGGGAAGATCGGCGAGGAAATCGGTGATCAGAGCATAGAGAGCAGGCTCGTCCTCGGGCGTCGCGTCGAGGTGACGAGCCGCGAGGGCATCGCCGAAATCTTCGAGCAGCAGCAGGCCCGCCGCATCGTCGCGCGCGAACACCTTCGGCGTGGAAAAACCGGCCTCGGCGAGCCAATCGCCGATGCGGGTGAAACGCGCGATCTCGGACCCGTCGGGCGCTTTCATCAACACGGCGCGATCTGCGCCGCGGGTCAGGCGTTCGTAGCTGCGGGCGGAGGCATCTCCGGCGAGCGGGCGGCGGCTGGCATCGTGCCACCCGGCGGCGGTGAGGAAGCTTTGGATCTCGGCTTCGTTAACCATCCCACGCCTCCAGAACCTGCCGCGAAAGAGGCGTACTCGTCTCGAAACAGACCCTTCGCGCCGCGCCCTCTTCGGTTTGCTCGAAACGCAGCCGTAGGGCCCCTTTCGGCGCAGCGGACCCGAGCCGGTCGGGCCATTCGATCAGGCAAATCGCGTTGTCGAAGGCCGCATCCAGCCCGAGCTCGAGAACCTCGTCGGGATCGGTGAGCCGATAGAGATCGGCATGCCAGATTTCGCAATCGGCCTCGTAGGTCTGGACCAGCGTAAAGGTCGGCGAGGGCACATGCTCTGCCACGCCGAGCCGCGTCTGGATCAGGGCGCGCGCGAAATGGGTTTTCCCGGCGCCGATCTGGCCGTCGAGCAGCAGCACATCGCCCGGCCCGGCGAATTCGGCAAAGAGCGCGCCAAGCCGCTCCGTCGCCTCGGGATCGGGGAGATCGAGGCAGGGTATTTCGCTGGAAACGGGGGCGTGCGTCGGCGCGGGCATGGCTCGGTTCTAGCGCGCCGATCGCCCCTTTGCCAAGCGGCTAGCCTTGCTGCGCGACGGTGGTGCCCGTCTGACGTGGCGGCGACGTGTCGGCGGTGTCCCGAGCGGAGAAACGCAGGAGGAACGCCCCGCCCGAAAGCGTATCGAGCTGGCAGGTCACATGCCGTCCGTCGAGCAGGGTGATCTCTTCGGTCAGGTTCTCGCGCGCGCCGATTTCCCGGGCGAGATTTTGCAGCCACGACCAGAAGGCGCTGGGTTCGGCGCGCGCCTGCCATTGCTTCACCGCGTCGAGCAGGGTCACCCGGCCCAGCGTCGCCTCCGGCTCGACACCCCAAAGCGCGCCATAGGCGGCATTCGCCATCGCCAATTCGCCCGAGGGACGGAACACCGCGATCGCGTCGCCCACCCGGTCGAACACCTCCTGAGACATCTCGATTTCACCACGAAACTGCCGCGTTAGAGACGTTTCCGACGAAATATCCTCGAACAGGAACGCCACCGCGCCATCGGGGTGCGGGCGTCCGGTGACGCGATAGGTCTGCCCGCCGGGCAGGTTCCAGGTCTCGGCGTGGAACCCGGAGGCGGCGGCCTGCTCCAGCTCGGTCATTTCCTGCCGCCAGCTTCGGTAATCCTTCGGCTCGGGCATCATCTTGGTTTCGCGCAGCCTGTCGAGAAAGGCGTAGAGCGTCGGGCGCGTCGCGAGGAATTCCGGCCCGAGCTGCAGAAGGTCGCTCAGCGCGGGATTGAACAGGCGCAGCTGCCGGTCCCGGTCGAAAATCGCGAGCCCGATCGGCAGGTCGGCGAATGTCTTGGTCAGCGTTTGGACGAAATCGCGCAGCGCCTTCTCGGCCCGCACGGCGGCGTCGGCGGGGAGGGCGAAATGCAGCGTGCCGCGTTCGAGAACGACGGAGTGACAGTCGAACCATGTCGCGGCATCGGTGTCGCTCCGCGCGGCGGGGCCAATCTCCAGACGATGCGGCCCGCCCCCGTCGAATGCGTCGGGCGGCAGCGTGAACAGGCTCGGCAGCGGCCATCCAAACCCCTCTTCGCCCACATCGAAGGCCCCTGCGCGCACGAGATAGGCTCTGTTTGCCCAACTCAACTCACCGCCCTTCTCGGTCCGCCAGATCAGAACCGGCGACCGGTCGAGTGTCGTGCGCATCATCTCCAATTCGTCTTCCATCGCCCGGAAAGAGAGACTGTCGACGCGCTGGCCCTGCCCCTCCCCTTCGGGATCGACGAGGGTGATCCGCGCCAGACCGTTGAAATTCTCGACGGTGAGGCGGAGCCGGGGCTTGTCGGTGGCGCTCGCAACCTCGGTCATCTCGAGCCGCCCGAGATCGGCGAGCTGGCCGATGCGGGACTGGAATTCGGGAAAGCGCGGCGCGGCGAACGCGGTGAAGCGCGTCCAATCGCTCGCCCCGATGGGCATCGATTCCAGCAAGCGCCGCGCGGGGGGCGTTGCATCCACAAGCGCCTCGTCATCGAACAGGAAGGCCACCTCCTCGATGTCCTCTCGCGCAGCGGGGGGCAGCCTGCGCCTGGGCGACCGCCCCACGGCGAGCCATGTCAGCAGCAACGCGACCAAGGCCGCGCCCACCGAGGTAAGCGCGATCATTGTCGCCTCGAGCCATGCAGTCCCCATGTCTTTCGGCCTCTCAAACCTGTCCCCAGGCCGAGGGTGCGAAAGATTCGTTAACTCAGCGTTAACTTCGCTCGGGGAGCGGCAAGAGAAGTGAAGGCGATCAGACCGCGATCGGCTGGTTCAGCCCAAGACCTGCGTCGTCCCGCGCCACAAGACGCGCGGCGGGCCAGACAACCTCCACAACCGCACCGGAGCGCGCGGGCGCTGCGGCGTCGGGCGCGAAGGGCGCGTCGCCATTCGAGAAGGTGAGCCGCCCGCCGGTCCGTTCGATCAGGGTCTTCGCGATGAAAACGCCCAGCCCCATCCCCTCATACCCTTTGCGCTCCGCCGCATTCGCACGCGGTTGCAGGAAGGGATCGCCGATCCGGTTGAGCACGCTCGTCGGATAGCCCTTGCCGTCGTCGCTGATCCGCACGGTGATCTCTTCATCGTCCCATTCCGCTTCGACCCAGACGGTGGAGTGCGCGAAATCGACGGCGTTCTGGATGAAATTGCGCAGCGCGTGGATCAGTTCGGGATAGCGGTAGATCGTCGGCTGCCGCTCCAGCCCCTCGACGATCGGATGAGCATCGAAGTGAATTTCGATCCCGCGCTCCATATGCGGGTCCGCCGCTTCGCGCAGAACGGCGACGATGGGCGCGGTCCGCATGTGCAGATCGTCCTTCCCGACCCGGCCCATCGAATGGAGAATGTCGCGGCACCGATTGGCCTGCTCGCGGATCAAGAGCGCATCGTCGCGCAGATCGGGGCTGTCTTCGAGCTCGTCGGCCAGCTCCGAACTCACCAGCTTGATCGTGGCGAGCGGCGTGCCCAGCTCATGCGCCGCCGCGGCGACGACCCCGCCCAGATCGGTCAGCTTCTGCTCGCGCGTCAGGGCGAGCTGCGTCGCGCGCAACGCATCGCCCATGGAGCGCACTTCGCTCGCCACCTTATGCGCATAGGCGCCAAGGAAGGCCACGCCGATGATGATCGACAGCCAGTAGCCGAATTCGAACACGTCAGGCACGGCGATCACCTCGCCGGTCTTGCTGACGAGCGGCAGATAGACCACGGCGACTATGGAAATCATCACCATCGTCGAAAGCCCCAGCAGGATCGTCGCCGACCGCTCCAGTGCGGTGGCCGCTATGGTGACCGGCACGAGAATGAGCAGCGCGAAGGGGTTGTTCATCCCGCCCGTGATCGACAGCAACAGCGCGAGCTGCGCCATGTCGAACATCAGCGTCGCCGCCGCCTCGGGCTGGGTCAGGCGTTTGGTGTCGGGAAAGAGAAAGATCGCCACGAGATTGGCTGCAATCGCCGCCGCGACCGTGGCGAGGCACAGCGCCAGATCCAGCGCGATATCGTAGACGAAATAGGCGACGAAGATCGCGCCGAGCTGACCGACAATCGCGGTCCAGCGCAGGAAGATCAGCGTCCGGAGGCGCACCCAGTCGTGGTGAATCTCGGCCGGGCCGGGTTGGGCCTCGAGGCGTTGAGCCATGTCGTCTCCCGCGTCCAAAGCGCACATCGCCGGAATTGGCGGCATGAAAGCATTGATAATCGGCGCCCGCCGCGCGATCAATGCAGCCGTGAGAGGAGTGACAATATGAACCGTATTGCGAAAATTTCCGCTGCCGCCGCGACCGCGATCGTGGTCATCGGCCTGGGCGTCACCTGGTTCGCCGCGACCCGCAGCAATGACGACGATATTTTCGCGCAATGCCGGCAAAGCGTCGTCGCAGGCGGCGCGGGCGAAATCGGCGGTCCATTCACCCTGACCGATGAGAACGGCAAGGAAGTGACGAATACGGATGTCATCACCGAGCCGAGCATTCTCTATTTCGGCTATACCTATTGCCCGGATGTCTGCCCGCTCGACAGCGCGCGTAATGCCGAAGCCGTAAGCCTCCTCGAAAAGCGCGGCTATTCGGTGACGCCGGTCTTCATTTCGGTCGATTCCGCGCGCGACACGCCCGAGCTGCTGAAGGAATTCACCGATCTCATGCATCCGAAAATGATCGGGCTGACCGGCACGCCGGAGCAGATCAAGAAGGTCTCGCAGGAATACCGCACTTATTTCAAAGTGCAGGATCCGGGCGATCCCTACACGCTGATCGATCACTCGACCCAAAGCTATCTCGTCTTCCCGGACACCGGCTTCGCGGAATACTACAACCGCGACACCACGCCCGAGCAGATGGCCGACAGCGTCTCCTGTTTCGTCGATGCGTGGAAAAAGGCCAATCCCGACGGCGCAGCCGGAAATTGACCGAACAAGCGCAACAGCTTAAAACAAATCCAAGCGTCAAACTCGGCGAGAGGGAGTTACGATAATGGCTGAAGACATCAGCGCCGATATCGGGTCGGACAAATCGCTTCTGATCGTCGATGATGATCTCCCGCTTCTCACGCGGCTGGCCCGCGCGATGGAGAAACGCGGCTTCGAGACCCAGACCGCCGAAACCGTCGCCGCAGGCCGCGCGATCGTGCAATCGAACCCGCCCGCCTATGCGGTGATCGACCTGCGGCTCGAGGATGGCAACGGGCTCGACGTGGTCGAGGCGCTGCGCGAAAAACGCGCCGATGCGCGGATCGTCGTGCTGACCGGATATGGGGCCATCGCGACCGCCGTGGCCGCCGTGAAAATGGGCGCGACCGATTATATCGCGAAACCCGCCGATGCCACCGACGTCACAAATGCGCTATTGGCGAAAGGCGAGGTTGCCCCGCCGCCGCCGGAAAACCCGATGAGCGCGGATCGCGTACGCTGGGAACATATTCAACGGGTGTACGAACTTTGCGACCGGAATGTTTCGGAAACCGCGCGCCGTTTGAATATGCATCGCCGGACCCTTCAGCGGATTTTGGCTAAGAGAAGCCCTCGCTGACGTTTTGGTTAGGTTGTTAAATATTTAAGGTTTCTATTTAATGCTCCGGATATCCAATTCGGAGCTTTAAAATGAATCTAGATGATATGTCCCTCGACGAGCTGAAAGCTCTTCGTAAGCAAGTCGACAAGGCGATCTCCGGCTACGAGGATCGCAAGAAGAAAGAAGCGATCGATCAGCTTGAGCGCGCGGCCCGTGATATGGGCTATTCGCTGGCGGAACTGACCGGATCGGGTTCGGCCAAGCCGCGCCGCACCGTGCCGCCGAAATATGCCAATCCGGACGATGCCAGCGAAACCTGGACCGGTCGTGGCCGTAAGCCGCGTTGGGTGCAAGCCGCGCTTGATAATGGCAAATCTCTCGACGATCTGAAGATCTGAGAAACAAATAAGTATTTTTGAATACGAGTGCCTGCTGGAATTGCAGACACTCGTACTACAGCTCTGACAAAAGCGCTTCGTGGCGTGCGGTATAATCCGTGCGCACTTCTGACGGCGGTCGCAGATGGATTTTAAAGGTTTCGGCATATTCGGGCGCGAGCTTTCCGAAAACCTTGTCGGCCTCAACCTTGGAAAACCCGGCAATCTGTTCGGCTTCCAACCGCGCCGAGACGATATCCGCCTTTTTGATCGCACGTTTGATTCGCACCGGAAGCGCTGCGGGTAGACCAAAGCGTATGTGAACCGCCGCAATTAGCCGATCATCGAGCGTGCCATAGCCTTCGCCAATCGCCGCCTTCACCGGGCTGATCATATCGCCCAGCACATACTCCGGCGCGTCATGCAAAAGCGCCGCCAATTTCCATTTCGCCGCGATCTTCGGATTCTGATGGCAGAAAATCTGCTCCACCAGAAGCGAATGCTCAGCCACGGAATAGGGCCAGTCGCCGAAGGTCTGTCCGTTCCAGCGCGCCACGAAAGCCAGACCATGCGCGATATCCTCGATCTCGATATCGACGGGCGTCGGGTCCAGCAGGTCGAGCCTGCGCCCCGAAAGCATCCTTTGCCAAGCGCGTTTCATGTGATCACCGTATAGTCGTCGGGAAAGCGCGCGAGATAGCGCGCCATTTTGTTTCTGTTGATGAGGTGCCGGACGAGCATTTTCGTCATCAGCTTGCTGCCCGGTCCGGGGCCGTCGGGAATATCGAAGCGGCGTTCCGGGAAATGCGCGGCGCAGAAATGGCGCAAACCCCGCCCAAAGCGCGGCGGCAGAGTTTCCGGTCGCGCTTTCCACGGTTTCGACGGGCCGATGAAATGCACGATATGCGCGCTGACCATCGCCTCATGCAGCCGCGAGGCCGGGGTATATTGCCAGTTCCACATCGGGCTGAGCTCCGCCCAGTTGCGGTACAGAACGCAATTGAGAAGCGTCTGATCGTTGCGGCGCAGGCGGGCGCCGTTCTTTTCCCCGAAGCTCAGCGCCGCCTCGAGAATGCCTTGGGCATTCCAGTTCGCCACATCGATCAGCAGCACGCCGGAATTGAAATAGGCGGCGTTGGCGAGATCGAAATCCTTGAAATCTTCCGGCATTCGAGACGGTGTCCGCCATTGCGGATTATCCCGCACTGCCGCGACCGGCTTCTCCCCGAGGTCGACCGTCAGCAGCCGCGAGAGATCGCCGCTTTCCACGTGAATATCGGCATCCAGATAGAGAATGCGATCATAATCATCCGCGAAAATCTTCGGCAGCATCAGCCGCATATACATGGCCGAACTGCGCCCGCGATCCGTAGAGAACCCCGAAAATATCAGCTCGGGATCGAAACTGCACAGCCGCAAATTCAACCCGTCGAGCGACGCCGGAAGCGTCACCGGCTCGGCGCTGACGATGCAGATATCGAAATCCCGATCCGGGTGGAGCTGCGCGATCTGTCCCGCCGCATGCGCGGCATAAGGCAGGTAAGCGTCATCGCAGCAAAACGCGATCGCAGAGCGGTGCTGCGCAGGTTTCGAACAGGCCAGATTGATCTCCATTCGCCCCTCTCATGCAGCGCGTATCTGTGACTAGCCAAAGCCATTGCGGCTGTAAACGCCACAGATTGAGGAACATTTTCGCGCGGAGTGTGTTCTTGGGTTGACACGGAGAGAAAAAGGGGACGCCAAAATGCAGACCTCGAAAACTACGTTCTTTGCCGCCGGGATCGCGATTATCTCGATCCCCGCTACCATTGCCCTCGCCGCCGTACGCAGCGACGAGGCTGTGACGCCCGCCCCGCAAGCTGAATCGGCGCGGCAGGTCATGCTGGATGGCTATGAGGGCGACGGTCGCCCGATGGAAGATATTCCGTCCGAAATTCCTTATGGCGATCTGTCGGCCTTCGACAACGTCACCGCGATCGGCGAGGCGCAAAGCCCCGATCAACCCTATTGCGACAACCGCGCGAAGCTCGTGGATTCGCTCAATCACGACTTCGCGGAGAAGCCCGCGATGACGAAACAGCTTGGCGATCACCGGAAGGTCGAGTTGTACGCCTCGAGCATCATGGGCACTTGGACTGCGGTCTATACCCGTGCCGACAACGTCTCCTGCATCGTGTCCTCGGGCACCGATTGGAAGCGTGGCAACAACCCGGTGGCGCTCCTGCATCGCGAAGGGATTCTTCCCGCAACCTGATCGTGATCGGCCTTCATTGCCGCTTTACGGTCCCAGTGCTACATAGCTTCCAAATTCAGATTGGGAGCCGCACATGGCCGATTACGTCATCAAGGATATCGCTCTGGCCGACTACGGCCGGAAGGAGCTCGACATCGCCGAAACCGAAATGCCGGGCCTGATGGCCTGCCGCGCGGAATTCGGGGAAAGCAAACCGCTGAAAGGGGCACGCATCGCGGGGTCGCTGCACATGACCGTGCAGACCGCTGTGCTGATCGAAACGCTCAAGGCGCTTGGCGCCGATGTGCGTTGGGCCTCGTGCAACATCTTCTCGACGCAGGATCACGCGGCTGCGGCGATCGCGGCGGGCGGCACGCCTGTCTTCGCGATCAAGGGCGAGACGCTCGCGGAATACTGGTCCTATACCGACCAGATCTTCCAGTTCGAGGAAGGCACCTGCAACATGATCCTCGACGATGGCGGGGATGCGACGCTCTATATCCTGCTCGGCGCGCGCGTCGAAAACGGTGAGACTGATTTGATCGAAGTCCCCACCTCGGAAGAGGAGGAGGCGCTGTTCGCCCAGATCAAGAAGCGCCTCGCGGCCAGCCCCGGCTGGTTCACCGAGCAGCGCGACGCGATCAAGGGCGTCTCGGAAGAGACCACCACCGGCGTGCATCGCCTTTACGATCTGCACAAGAAGGGCCTGCTGCCCTTCCCGGCGATCAACGTGAACGACTCCGTCACCAAGTCGAAATTCGACAACAAATACGGCTGTAAAGAGAGCCTCGTGGACGGCATCCGCCGCGCTACCGACACGATGATGGCCGGCAAGGTCGCCGTGGTCTGCGGTTATGGCGATGTGGGCAAAGGCTCCGCCGCGTCGCTGCGTGGCGCAGGCGCTCGCGTGAAAGTCACCGAGGTCGATCCGATCTGCGCGCTGCAAGCCGCGATGGACGGGTTCGAAGTCGTCGTGCTGGAAGACGTCGTCGACAGCGCCGACATCTTCATCACCACCACCGGCAACAAGGACGTCATCCGGATCGAGCATATGCGCGAGATGAAGGATATGGCGATCGTCGGGAACATCGGCCATTTCGACAATGAAATTCAGGTCGCGAACCTGAAGAACCACAAATGGACCAACATCAAGGATCAGGTGGACATGATCGAGATGCCCTCGGGCTCGCGCATCATCCTGCTGTCGGAAGGCCGCTTGCTGAACCTCGGCAACGCGACCGGCCACCCGAGCTTCGTGATGTCGGCCTCCTTCACCAACCAGGTGCTGGCGCAGATCGAACTGTGGACCAAGGGCGAAGACTATGCGCCGGGCGTCTACATCCTGCCCAAGCATCTCGACGAAAAGGTCGCCCGCCTGCATCTGGAGCGGATCGGCGTGAAGCTGACCCAGCTCAAGCCCGATCAGGCGGAGTATATCGGCGTCACGGTCGAAGGGCCCTTCAAGCCCGAGCATTACCGCTACTGACCGGATCGCATAGCGATTTCAAAGGCCGCGCCTTCGGGTGCGGCCTTTTTACGTGCAACGCAGGCCATGATCGGTTTTCCTCGGGACAGGAGGAGAGCGATGACACCCGAAGACCTTGCCGCGCGGTTCAAACCGCAATTGGAGGCGGAGCTGGCCGAGCTGCGCAGCGCATCGCAGGACACCGCGCAGACCCGAAAACCCGTCGAGCTGGACCAGCAAAGCGTCGGGCGGCTGTCGCGCATGGATGCGCTGCAGAACCAGGCGATGGCCAATGCGGTCGATGGCCGCCGTCAGCACCGGATCACCGCGATAGAGGCCGCGCTCCAGCGCATCGTGGAAGACGAATTCGGCTATTGCGACAGCTGCGGCGAGCCGATCCCCGAGAAGCGCCTCGAACTCGACCCGACCTTCACGCAATGCGTCTCCTGTCGCGGCGGAGGCTGAGCCACTCGCTTCCCGGGATTTACGCTTTGTAATTTCACTATCTCGGCTTACCCTGCGCCTGCCTTCATTTCTGGGCAGAGCAACCTGATAGGTGGGACACATGGGTAAAAGAGACGAGCTGATTGAGAAATACGCCGAGGATCTGAAATCCAAATGCGGCATGACCCCGGACATGGATCTTCTGACCAAGGTAACGATCGGCTGCGGGCCCTCGATCTACAATGCGGATTCTTCGACCGTGGCGGCGACGGACAAGGCAGAGCTTGAGACCGTGAAGGACAACTTCCTCGTCAAAAAGCTTGGCCTCTCGGACAGCCCCGCGCTGATGGATGCGATCGACAGCGTGATCGAGACCTATGGCCGGTCCGAGCGCAACAAGTATCGCGCCGTGATTTATTACATGCTCACCAAGCATTTCGGCAAAGAAAGCGTCTACGCCTGATCGCGAGCACATCGCGCAGCTTATGACGACCCACGGCCCGGCCTGTCCGGGCCGTTCGCTTTAGCGGATCAGCGCCTTGATCCCGGCGACATGCGAGGCCAGCGCGCCCAGCGCGTCGGCGGCCAGCGTCTCGACCGTCTCGTCCAGCGCCTCGCGCGGCACGATCCGGTCGATCAGCCCCCAGCTCAGCGCCTCTTCGGCCTCGATCTTCTGCCCCGCCATCAGGATCATCTTCGCCCGCGCAGGTCCCACCAGCGCGACCATGCGCGCCGGGTCCGAGGGCTGTGGCAGGAAACCGAGCTTCATGACTGGATAGAAGAACTTCGCGCCTGGCACGGCGATCCGCAGATCGCAGGCCAACGCCATTCCCATCGCGCCTCCGGCCAGCGTGCCATTGAGCGCCGCGATGGTCAGGCAGGGCAGCGATGCGATTGCGCCCGAAAGCCGCTCCCAGACCGGATCGGTCGCCAGTGTACCGGATTTCGCCTCGTCCAGATCGGCGCCGGCGGAGAAGACCTTGCCATTCCCGCTCAGAACGAAAGCCCGCGCCTCTTCACGCCCTGCACGTTCGGCCAGATCGGCGATCTCTCCCAGCATCGCGCCGGTCAGCGAATTGGCTTTTTCAGGCCGGTCTATGGTCACGCGCCACAGCCCGTTCTCGATCTCGTGGCGGATCATTCCCAGCCTCCTCACAACTCCCGTGAAACCCGTCTAGCAGCCCCAGGAAGGCTTGACCATCGGCCTGACCCAAAGGAGGATGGCGCGACTTGGTTCTCAGTGGAAAGGTACCCCTCTCATGGCATGGCTCAAAACCGTCGGTTCCGGCGCCGTTGTGGTTTCGCTGCTGTCCACCACGGCCTCTTTTGCGGATGTGACCGCGGAGCAGGTCTGGCAGGCGTGGCAATCCGAATACCAGACCTACGGCTATGAGGTGATGGTCGGGAGCCAGAACCGAGAGGGCGACACGCTCACCGTCTCCGACGTGAAGATGGTCCGCAATGTCGACAATATGAGCCTCACGCTCGACGTGCCGGAACTGAAGCTGCGCGATCTTGGCGACGGCACGGTGGAAACCGTCTTCCCCGAGACCATGACGGGCGACATGACCGGCAAGCCGGGCACCGACACGTCTGACATCGCCATGAAGATGACGATGACCCAGACGGACAGCAAGGTCATCGTCTCCGGGTCGCCGGGCGACCTGACCTACGATATCGACGCGCCGAAGATGACGATGGATCTCGACCAGACCGTCACCGCCGAAGGGCAGGACGTGCCGGTCAAAATGTACTTCTCGCTGGAGAACACCAAGGGCAATTACCACGTCGTCGATGGCGACATGCATTCGGTCGATTCCAAGATGTCCATCGGAACGCTGGACCTGACTGCATCGGGTGCCGATCCCGAGGGCAGCGGCACGTTCAACATGAACGGCCAGATGAACGATCTCGCCTATGAAGGAACGTTCGCGATGCCCAAGGGCATCGATTCCGAGAAGCTCGACGAGGCGCTCAACGCCGGTGCGAATCTCGATCTGGGCATGACCTATGCCAGCTCGAACTGGACGGTGAGTGCCGACGGTCCCGACGGCAAGGTCGATCAGAAGTCTACCGATCAGGGCGGCAAGCTCGATATCGCGATGTCGAAGGACGGCCTGTCCTTCGGTGGCCAGAGCAATTCCAGCCATATCGAGATGACGACGCCCGAACTGCCCTTCCCGATCACCGCGGATATCCAGTCGGCGGACATGAATTTCGCGATGCCGGTCGCGAAATCCGGTGAGGCGCAGGACTACAAAGCGAAGCTTGGCTTCAACGGCGTCACCGTCTCCGACAATATCTGGGCCATGTTCGATCCGAATGGCGATCTGCCCCATGACCCGGCGACGCTGCAGGTCGATCTCTCGGGCAAGATGAAGCTCTCCGAGGACCTATTCAGCCCGGCCGCAGCCGCGATGGACGCACCGCCGATGCAGGTCGACACCGTCGACATCAACAACATCAAGCTGTCGATGGTCGGCGCCGATCTGAACGGCAAGGGCGCGCTCGAGCTGAAGAATGGCGGGCCGATGCCGATGCCCACGGGCAAGATCGACCTGACGCTGACCGGGGCGAATGCGCTGATGGACAAGCTGGTTGCGATGGGGCTCGTGCCGCAGGATCAGATCATGTTCGGGCGGATGATGCTCGGCCTCTACGCCAAGCCCACGGGCGACGATGCCTACGAGTCGCAGGTCGAGTTCCAAGATGGCGGGGAAATCCTCGTCAACGGCCAACGCGTCCAGTAAAGACTGAAACCCACGGCGAGAAGCCGTCCGGGTCTCCGGGCGGCTTTCGTTATTCTCACGAGGTGTAAATTGACCAAGCCCTCCCTCTCCGATCTGACCCAGTCGCTGCTCGAGGCTGCGAAGCGCGCAGGTGCGCCTGCCGCCGATGCCATTGCGGTCGATGGGCGCTCGGTTGCGATCGATGTCCGCGAAGGCCGTCTCGAACAGGCCGAGCGGTCGGAGGGCGTCGAGATTGGGCTGCGTGTCCTTCTCGGCGGCAAACAGGCCTGCGTGTCCGCCTCCGATATTTCCGCCCGCACCTTCGAGGAAATGGCGCAGCGCGCGATTGCGATGGCCCGCGAAGCGCCGGAGGATCCGTTCATCGGCCTCGCCGATCCGTCGCAGCTGACCGACCGCCGCGATGCCGACGGCATGGAATTGGCCGATCCGAGCGCCGAGCCCTCCGCCGAGGCGCTGCAAAGTGACGCGCTAGAGGCCGAGGCCGCAGCGCTTGGCGTCGACGGCGTCACCCAGGTGCAATCCGCCTCCGCCGCCTATTCCTATCGGCGCGTCCATGTCGCGGCCTCCAACGGTTTCGCGGGCGGCTATGATCGCAGCTCGCGCGTCGTCTCAGCCGTCGCGATTTCCGGCGAGGGGCTGGGGATGGAGCGGGACTGGGCCGCCGAAAGCCGCATTTTCCAGTCCGATCTGCCCAGCGCGCAAGAGATCGGGCGTCTGGCGGGCGAACGCGCCGCGGCCCGTGCCAATCCGCGCCGCCCGAAAACCGGTGCCTATCCGGTGCTGATCGACGAACGCGTCTCGGGCAGCCTGATCGGGCATCTTCTGTCGGCGGTGAACGGGCAGGCGATCTGTCGCGGCGCCTCGTGGCTGCGCGACGCATTGGACGAACAAGTTCTGCCCGAAGGCCTGTCGCTGATCGAGGAGCCGCATCGCAAGCGCGTCTCCGGCTCACGCCCCTTCGACGCGGAAGGGCTGGCCACCGCGCGTCGCGCCATCGTCGAGAATGGTGCGCTGAAAAGCTGGACGCTCGACCTCGCCTGCGCGCGCAAGCTGGGGCTGCAGTCGACCGCGAATGCCAGCCGCGGCACCTCTTCGCCGCCCTCGCCCGGCATCGGCAACGTGACCCTGACGCAGGGCGACAAGACGCGCGAGGAACTGATGGCCGAGATGGGCACCGGGCTTCTCGTAACCTCTTTCATCGGGGCCACGATCAACCCCAATACGGGCGATTATTCGCGCGGGGCCTCGGGTTATTGGGTCGAAAACGGCGAGCCGGTCTATCCGGTCAATGAATGCACCATCGCGGGCAACCTGCGCGATATGCTCCGCAGCATCCGGCCCGCGAATGACGCGCGGATGCATCTGAGCCATATCGTGCCCTCGCTTCTCCTCGAAGGAATGACGCTTGCCGGAGACTGATCTTCCCCTTCTGATCGAGACCGCGAAAGAGGCCGGTGCGCTTGCCCTGAAATACTGGAAAAAGGCACCCGAAGCCTGGGACAAAGGCGACGGGGCCGGTCCGGTCTCGGAGGCCGATCTGGCGGTGAACGCGCTGCTGGAAGAGCGCCTGCGCGGCGCCCGGCCCGATTACGGCTGGCTGTCGGAGGAAAGCACCGACGATCCGGCGCGTCTCGAGGCGCGCTCGACCTTCATTGTCGATCCGATCGACGGCACGCGCGCCTTTCTCGCCCATGATGGCGGCTTCGCCCATGCGCTCGCCGTGGTGCGCGATGGCGCGGTCGTTGCGGGCGTGGTGCATCTGCCGGTTCACGATCTCACCTATTCCGCGACGATCGACGGTCCGGCCTGCCTGAACGGGGAGCAGCTCCGGCCCGGTACCCAAGAAGCGCTCACGGGCGCGACGGTCCTGACATCGAAACTCTCCGACAATCCGAGCTTCTGGCGGCACGCCCAACCGGATTACCACCGCCATTTCCGCTCGTCGCTGGCGTGGCGGCTGTGTCTCGTGGCGGAAGGCCGGTTCGATGCGACGATCTCGCTACGTCCGGCATGGGAGTGGGATATCGCCGCCGCGAGCCTGATCGCGCAGCGCGCGGGACTTCTGGCAACGGATCGCAACGGCCGCGCGCTGCGGTTCAACCGCTCCCCGCCGCAATCGAGCGGGCTGGTCGTTGCCAACCCGACCCTGCATGAAAAATTCATCGAAAATCTGGCGTTTTGGCCGGATTAGGGTCTACCAGCGCAGCACGCGCTTCCCGAGCAGAGCCCCCACGAGCATCACCACGACGATCCCGACCCCGTACCAGGTAACGTAGAAAAGCGGGCTGTCCTCCGTGCAGTGCAGGGCGTAGATCGCGGTGCCCATACCCCCGGCAGCGAGCCCCGCCAGCGCCCCGGCCTGAGCCGGGCGCGTCACCGCCCCTTTGCGCAGGCTGATAAGGAGCGCACCCAGCGCCGGGAGGGACAGCATCGGCACGGAGATCAGGCAGGGCAGGATCGTTTCGCCCTCGAAATCCGACATGCGCTGGCCGTCAGGCGTGGTCAGGAAGGCATAGGCCAAAAGCGCTGCCCCGATCGCCGGGAAGATCCAGAGCCACCCGGTCGAAACCTTCGCCGTGGGCCGCCCCAGGCGCACCGCCATCGGGGTCACGAGCACGGCCAAGACCAGCGGCAGGTAGAATTTCGGGGCGATTTCCGGCGTCATAAGGGTCTGTTGCAGCGGAAAACGCAGCCCATAGACCGAAATCACGAACAGCGCCGACAGCAGAAGCGCCGGCACAAGCCAGCGGCCAAGCACCTGCTTCGGGCGCGGATCGGGCAACGTGTCTTGTTGCAATACGGATATCAGGTCTTCGGTTTTCATATCTCGATCAGCCTCTCGCGAAGCGCGGCCAGTTTTTTCAACGAACGATGCAACATCACGCGCACCGCTCCCTCACTCATATCTAACGCATCGCCGGTTTCCGCGATGCTTTTCCCTTCGAGCCCGATAGCGCGCACCAGCTGCGCGGCGCGGGGCTCGAGATGGGTCAAAAACGTCTCTATATCGGCCTTTTCCGTGGGATCGGCCTCTGGAGCGGCGGGCAGCATCTCGGCGAAATCCTCCACCGGAAGATGGATACGTCGCCCCCGTTTGCGAAAGGCGTCGACCACCTTGTGCCGGGCGATCGCGTAGCACCACGGCGCCGCCGGCTCATCCTCGCGCCACGTGTGACGCTTCAGATGGATGGCGAGCAACACCTCCTGCACGACATCCTCGCAATCGGCCTCGGACAGCCCGGCACCGCGTGCCCGCACGACAGACCGCAACACCGGGGTCACGGCCTGCAGGAACAGACCGTAGGCGCGCTTGTCGCCCGCATTCGCAGCCCGCAGGAGCTGCGACCAATCTGCCCGCCGATCATGCATCATCGCCATCCCTTCGTTCGCGATCATGCCTTCGTTACAGCCCGATAGAAAAACTTTTTTCGTTCACGCTGGCGTGATGTGCGTAACGCCAGCGTGACCTCTCGCGAAAGGTGATCAGGACCGCAACGGTCCCAACCAATCAGGGAGACTATCATGAAGACCGAAACCACCCTTGGCTTTGCAACTGCTCTGACCTGCGCGATGGGGCTGGCCAGCGCCGCCCATGCCGAAGATCAGGCGATGGAGAAATGCTACGGCGTCGCGATGGCCGGGCAGAACGATTGCGCCGCCGGACCCGGCACCACCTGCGCCGGCACCGCGACGATGGATTATCAGGGCAACGCCTGGAAACTCGTCCCGGCGGGCACCTGCACCGAGATTGAGACGCCGCACGGCATGGGCTCGCTCGAACCCAAGGAGATGTGATCCCAAGCGGGGCGTGCGGACGGCGCGCGCCCCGTTTTCTCACCGATGGAGGCTGCCATGACACTGCCACGCAAAGCGGGCCTCGGCTTCAAGCCAGAGCATTTTCCCGCCATAACAGAGACGAAACCGGATCTCGGTTTCTTCGAAATCCACGCGGAAAACTATATGGGCGCGGGCGGGATGCCGCATGCGATGCTGGAACGGCTGCGCGCGGATTATGCGCTTTCGGTGCATGGCGTTGGCCTCTCGATCGGCGGCCCCGATCCGCTGGATCGCGACCACCTCGCGCGGCTCAAGCTGCTGTGCGATCGATACGACCCCGAGAGCTTCTCGGAGCACCTTGCCTGGGCGAGTCACGGTGGTGTCTGGATGCACGATCTGCTGCCCCTGCCCTACACGGCGGAAACGCTGTCGCTGATCTGCGATCACGTCGATGAGGTGCAGGAGCATCTCGGCCGCCGGATGCTGCTGGAGAATCCGGCGACCTATGTGCTCTTCGACGATTCCGACATCCCCGAGACTGAATTCCTGACCGAGATCAGCACGCGGACCGGCTGCGGATTGCTACTCGATGTGAACAATGTCTTCGTGTCCTGCGTGAACCTCCGACAGGATCCGCGCGCCTATCTGGAGGCGTTCCCGCTGAACCGTGTCGGCGAGGTCCATCTGGCTGGTCATGAAGAGGAAGAGCTGCCCTCCGGGCCCCTGCTGATCGACAGCCACGGGCGCGAAGTCGCGGAGCCGGTTTGGGCGCTTTACGCCGAAACAGTCTCTAAAACTGGGCCGCTACCGAGCCTTATCGAGTGGGACAATGACGTGCCGGACTTCGTCACCTTGATGGCCGAGGCCGAGCGCGCGTCGATGATCCTGTCGGGTGACCACCATGCGCTCGCATCGTGACTTCGCCCGCGGTTTCCGCGAGGGTCTGGCCGGAGGACCCGCGCCGCAAAACGCTACCGCCCAAGATCCGGCCGAGATCGAGCGCCGCTTCGACGTTTACCGCAACAACGTGGCGCATGGGCTGACACAGGCCCTCGCGCGGCATTTCCCGGCGATCGAGCGGCTTCTTGGCGCGGATTGCTTCCGGGGGCTCGCCCGGGCCTATATCGCCGAGCACCCGCCGCGCACGCCCGTCCTGACCGAATGGGGCGGCGCGTTTCCGGCCTATCTCGCGGATGAACCTTCGCTGCAATCGCTGAGCTATCTGCCCGACGTCGCCCGCATCGAATGGGCGCGCAGCCGGGCCTATCACGCAGCCGATTCAGAGCCTATTGCGCCGGAACGCCTGCAAGAAACCGCGACTCGCGCGGGTACTCACCTGTGTCTCGATCTGCATCCGTCGGTGCAGGTGCTTCAGCTCCTAACGCCCGCCGGTTCGATCTGGGCCTCGCAACAACCGGGCGGCCCCGCTCCACCGCGGGCGAAAGAGTGGAGGCCGGAGACGCTGCTGATTGCACGACGCGGGATTTCTCATGTGATCACGTCCGTCGTTCGTAGCTCGACCGGCCGCTTCGTCTCGGCCCTCTGTGCAGGCGATACCGTCGCCCGCGCACAAGACCGGGCGGGAGCGGATTTTGACCTCAATGCAGCGCTTCTGCTGCTGGTGGAAAATGCGCTGATCGTCGGCGCGGGCATCGAAACAGGAGACGAGTCATGACCGATACGATCGAGATGAAAACGCCAAAACAGGGTCTGTTCCGGCTGTATCATCGGTTTTCCGATGTAGCCCAGCGCTTCCCGGAGGAGATTGTTCTGATCGGCGCGCGGCTCTTTCCGGCGATGGTGTTCTGGATGTCCGGGCGGACCAAGGTAGAGGGGTTCATGATCAAGGATTCCACCTTCACCCTCTTTCAATACGAATACGACCTGCCCGTCATTCCGCATGAATGGGCGGCGGTGCTCGCGACCTTCGCGGAGCATTTCTTCCCATTGCTGCTTATCTTCGGCCTTGGCAGCCGCCTCGCGGCGCTCGCGCTTCTGGCGATGACGCTGGTGATCCAGATCTTTGTCTATCCCGGCGCGTGGGTCACGCATGGGATTTGGGCAGTCGCGCTTCTGACGGTTCTGACGAAGGGCCCCGGGCGGCTTTCTCTCGATAAGCTCATCGGATTGGAACGCTGAGCCTTGCTCTCCCCGCCTGCACGATTATGTGTGAGCGCAAAGGAGAGCCGATGCGCGAAAGCGACGATATCGAAGCCGCAATGGGCCGCGCCGAGAGCGACGGCCACGGCCACCAGCCCGACCCGGCGAATACGCGGCTTTTGCGCGATGCGCTCGCGCAATTCGCGACCGGCGTGACCGTGGTGACCGCCTGCGCGCATGAAGATGCGGCAGAGCCTGTCGGGATGACGGTGAACAGTTTCGCCTCGGTCTCGCTCGATCCGGCGCTGATCCTGTGGTCGGCGGCGCGTTCTTCGTTCCGACATGCGCATTTCACGGCAACGCCCACTTTTGCCGTGCATGTGCTGCGCTACGATCAGGAGGCGCTGGCCAAGCGGTTCACCAAGCGCGGCGAAGGGTTCGATGGTCTGTCCTACCGGCTGAACGCGTCGGGCGTCCCGCTGATCGACGACACGCTCGCCCGGTTCGAATGCGTGACCGAGGCGCGCCATGACGGCGGAGATCACACGATCATCATCGGTCGCGTCACCCGCTTCGTGAAAGGCGCCGGGACCGATCCGCTGCTTTTCGCAGGCGGCCAGTTCGGGCGCTTCCTTCCCGATCAGCGCAGCTGATCAAAGTTTCAAGCTTTCAGCGTAGCTGAGCGATCTGCCGCGCGAGCATCGTCACCGCCGCGCTGTTCGCTTTTGCGATGGCCTGCGGCTCCTGAGAGCCGATCGGCACCGTGAAGTCGAACCGCCGCACCGTGTCTCCGCTGCGCTCATAGCCATTCGCCGAGACGAAATAGACACCTGCGACATGCAGCAGCCCGTCGGCGCCCGGCAGCATCTGTTCGATCCGGACCTCGATCTTGCGCGAGGGCGGATCGGCGAGCGGCCACGGTTCGGAAATTACGGTGGCACCCGAGAGGGACGAGATCTGCCGCGCCAACGCCAGCGTCACCGACCGCGCCGGATCATCCGCCCAGAGGTTGTCCGGGTTCGACCGCAGCGCCCCGTCCGCAGTTTGGAAGGCGATCTCCTGTCCGCCCGCATAATCCGGCAGCGATACCTCCCGCAGCTCGGCCCGGCCCAGCCGGTTCGGCAGCGCCTTCTCGGCGGTGGGCGGGTCGATTGGATAGCGCGCGATCTTCTCGGGATCGGAACAGGCCGCGAGGCCCAGGAGGCATAGCGGGATCAGGCTTAGAGCTTTCATCGTCATCTCCTGTCAGCGGCCCAGAATGAAGGACTGCGGATTGCGTTCGATCATACGCGCGAGCGAGCCGATATTCGAGATCGCCCGACGCAACTCGCGCAAGGTGCTAAGGGTTTCGTTCGAGAAGTTGGAGCCACGGCCATAGGTCGCGACCAGAGCCCCCGCCTGATCGACGAGCGATTGCAGCTTCTGCGTCAGTTCCGGCAGCTGATCCGAGGCTTTCGACACCGAATCCGCTGCGTTCTGCGCCGCATCGAGCGTCTGGTTCAGCTTGTCGGCCGCATTCGCTTCCTTCAGCTGGGTCAGGATCGCGGCGGTTTGCTCGAGCGTGTCGTTGAGCGATTGCGGCAGGTCCTGCGTGCCGGGCTTATTCAGAAGCTGGTCGATACTGGCGAGGATCGTGTCGAGTTTATCGCCCACATCCTTGAGCGGCATATCTGCGATGGCCGTCGCGGCGCGATCTGCAGAAGAGAGCGTCTCGTCGAGACCCGAGATTTCCTCGAGCACGGAGGACGCGGCCTCCGTCACACGGTCGAGTGCAGCCACGGTCTTATCCGCTGCATCCTTCTTGTTCAGCTCGGTCGTGAAGGTCTTGAGCTGCTCCAGCAGGCCGGACAACTCGCCCGGAACTTTCCGGGTTTCTTCACTCTCGGCCACGGCCGAAATCGAATCCAATGTGCGGATCGCGGAGCTCATCACCTCCTCGATCGGCAGCCCTTCGATCCGCTTGAAGACGCCCTGCGCCGATTTCGAGAGATCGTTCTCGGCCGCAGGTGCGGTCGGAAGCGTCGGATAGGGTTTGGCGTCGAGATTCATCTCGGCGTCCGGCAGATCGGGCACGTCGGTCAGTTCAATCACCGTCGTTCCGCCCAGAAGCCCGATATTCGCGATCCGCGCTCTCAGGCCGCTTTGAATCTCGCCCTGCAGGAACTGGGTCACGGCCTCTTCCCCGGCGTCGCGGGACAGACCGAGCCGGTCCGGCGACAGCGCGATCGTCAGCTGTTGCTGCGCATAGCTCTGGCCGGTGCTGTCCTTGCGGATCTTGATCGCAAGCCCGGTAACTTCACCCGCCTCGACGCCCCGGAACTGCACTTTCGAGCCGACTTCGAGCCCTTGCACGGGGTCGTCGAAGAGCAGCGTGTATTTCGGCGGGTCGACCACGTCCGACTGGAAGACCGAGTTTTCCGCCGTGTCCTTGCCGTCGTAGAGACGGAAGGCGTGTTCATTCTCGACAATCCCGCCACCGCTGGTGAACGTGTCGAATTCCACCCCGCCCTGCACAAGCGTCGCGAGCGAGCGCACGTCGAGGCTGAGACCGGAGGTGTCGAATTTCACGGAGAAGCCCGACGTGTCCCAGAACCGGGTCTGGGTCGTCAGCTGTTTATTATACGGGGCTTCGATGAACGCATCCACGATCACGCCGGACCCGTCATCGTCGAGCCGCAGGTTCTGCAGATGGCCCACAGTCAGCCCGTGATAGAGAACCGGCGCCCCATCGACGATCCCGCCCGCATCCTTCGCGCGCAACTCGATGATGGTGCCCTTGGTCGGATCGGGGGAAATCGGAGGCTTGTCGAGACCCTGGAACATGCTCTGCTGGCCGTTGGGCTTATTGTTCCAGAAGCCCTCGATATAGGTGCCCGACAGCACCGTCCCGAGGTTCTGGATGCCCCGCGCCGACACTTCGGGGCGCACCAGCCAGAATTTAGCCTCGGTATCGACGAAAGGCGCCACCTCGTTATCGATGCGCACGCCGAGCTGCACCTGCTCCAGATCGGGGGTGAACGAGACGCTCTCCACCTTGCCGACATCGACATCGCGGAACTTGAGCGGCGTGCCGATCTCGACCCCGGTCGCATCCTTGAAGTTGATATGGATGAGCATTCCGCGATCCGAGACCGTCTTCCATGCGACGCCGAGCGTGATCAGCAAGGCGATCAGCGGCACGATCCAGACGACGGAAAGCCGCGTCCAGATCGGGCGCGGAGCGTTGGAGGTTTCCAGCTCGGCCGGGCCGGTCTCGGGGGTGTCGTTCATGAACTCACTCTGTCAGGGCCGCGCCAGATCAGGCGCGGGTCGAAGCTTTGGGCGGATAGCATGGTGAATGCAACCGAGAGGGCAAAAGACGCAGCGGCAGGGCCGGGATGAATCGAGGCCACGAAACCAAGCTGCACCAGTGCGGAGAGGATCGCCACGACGAAGACGTCGATCATCGACCAGCGGCCGATGAATTCCACCACCTCGTAGAGATGCAGATGCGGAGGGCCGCCTTTGCGGCGCTCGTTTCCGACCGCGAGGGCGAGATAGGCAATGGCAATGAACTTCCCGATCGGGATCATCACCGAGGCGCCGAAGATGATCAGCGCCACGCCGTAATTGTGATGCCGCCACAGCTCCATCGCGCCGCCGACGATGGTGTTTTTCTGCTCATGGCCCAGCGTCGCCGTGACCAGCATCGGGTAAAGATTGGCGGGGATGTAGAAGATCAGCCCCGCGATCCACCACGCCCAGACGCGCTGCAGCCCGCTCTTGTCGACCTTGTGCAGCGTCGCGCCGCAACGCTCGCAATGCGCATGATCCGGGGTCCAGACCCGACCGCAGCGGGTGCAGCCGATCAATCCGGCATCGGTGGCGGTCAGCACATTCATTTTCGTTCGATTGCGTCCCATATCGTCCATTTGCTGACAAAGGAGTTCTTGAGCGCGATCACGATGATGAGAACGCAGAAAGCCCAGAAGGCGGGGCCGAGCGACACCTTGGCGAGACCGCCGAGTTTCACCAGCGCCACCGCCGTACCGATGATGAAGATCTCCGCCATCGCCCAGGGTTGGCTTTCCTCGGCAAGGCGAAACATCGTCGCGGCATGTTTCCATGCGGGTTTGCCATTGGCGAGCGGCCAGAGCGTGTAGATCAGCGCGGCAAACCGGAAGATCGGCAGCGCCACGATCATCGACAGCACGAAGAAAGCCAGAGGCGCAATCCAGCCGTCGGAAAACGCCATCGCCACGCCGAAGATGGAGCTCTCATGGCTCAGCCCACGCGTCGAAATCTCGAGGAACGGAAAGAAGATCGCTCCGATCATCAGGATCATCCCGGTGAAGGAGAAGGCGATGACATGCAGAAACGATCTCTCGCGCGGCGAGATCAGCACCGTTCCACAGCGAACACAGGTCGCCCGCTTGCCATCGGGCAGATGCGTCGCGCGATAGAGCGCGTCGCATTGCGGACAGGCAATCAGATCGGCCGGGTCAACTGTCATTGTGTTCGGGTGCCCATTCATCTGCCAAATCTAGCGATTGCCCGCGCCACGACAAGGGAAGAGGCCAATGGCTCGCATTTTATCCGTCAATCGCCTGTTAACACGCACCTACTATACCGGACGCGGGTGAAAAGAGGTGGTGGAATGAGCAACCGCGACAACGCGGCGCCAATCATCATCAAGCGTAAGAAGGTTGTCGCAGGCGACGGGCACCACGGTGGGGCGTGGAAAGTGGCCTATGCCGATTTCGTCACTGCGATGATGGCCTTCTTCATGCTGATGTGGTTGCTGAACGCGACAACCGAGAAACAACGCAAGGGCATCGCGGATTACTTCAATCCGACGATCCCGATCAACCGCATCTCCGGTGGCGGCGAAGGCGCTTTCGGCGGGGATTCCGTCTTCTCCGAGGATCAGATCGCACAGACCGGCACTGGTGCCGTCTCGCAACGTCCGACCGAAGAGCGTCAGGCTCGCGGCGAAAACTCCGCCGACGATACGCGGGACAGCGACACGGCCAGTTTGAAAGAGATGGCGCGCGCGATCGAGCAAGCTCTGATGGGCGTCGGCGGCGAGTCGATGATCAGCGAGCAGCTCGCGCGTCATATCGTGACCCGCGTGACCGACGAGGGTCTGATCATCGAGATCTCCGACCTGCCCGAAGCGCCGCTTTTCGTCGGCGACACGGCCAAGCCGCAGCCGGTTCTCCCCGATCTGGCGAAAATCCTGACGCGGGTCTTCTCGCTCGTCTCGAACAATGTCGCGATCAACGGCTACACGAGATCCTACCCGAAAATGCTGGCCCATGACCCGGTCTGGGAGCTTTCCGCCGCACGCGCGCAAGCGATGCGGACTTTGCTGGGCGAGGCCGGCTTCCCCCCCGATCGGATGCAGCGCGTCAGCGGCTTCGCCGATCGCAAGCCCAAGGTCGAGCGTGCGATGGACCTGCGCAATAACCGTCTGGAAGTGATCGTGCTGCGCAATGGCCGGTGATGCGCGTTTTAGCGAAGCGGTAACCACGGATCGAAAAAAGCAGACCTGTTAGGCCGATCTTAAACACCCGGGCGCAAAGGTAGGAAGAACTTCGGACGCAGCAGCAGAAAGGCGCATCCATGTCCATTTCTTCCTCGCTCAATGCGGGCGTGGCCGGCTTGGCCGCGAATGCCACACGTCTTGCCACGATCTCGGACAATATCGCGAATTCGAGTACATACGGCTACAAGCGCGCCGTCACCGAATTCGAAAGCATGGTGATCAATCAGGCGGCGAAGACTGGCTCCTATTCGGCTGGCGGTGTCCGTGCCTCCACGAGTCGCCTCATCGAAGAGAGAGGCTCGCTGGTCTCCACCTCGAACGCACTCGATATCGCGGTTTCCGGACGCGGTATGCTGCCCGTCATGACGGCCGTGGCGCTCGATAACTCGACGGGGGACGAACCTTTGAAGATGACCACGACCGGCGCGTTTCGCACCGATGTCGACGGGACACTGATGACGGAATCCGGGCTTGTTCTGCTCGGTTGGCCCGCCAGTGCCGATGGCACCATCCCGACCTTCGCGCGCGACACCATGTCCGGGATGGAGCCGGTGGTGATCAACGCCAACCAAACGGCAGGCGACCCCACAACGACGCTCAATCTCGGGGTCAACCTACCCGCGACAGATACCGAAGCCGGGTCAGCCGGTGACACGCTACCACTCTCCGTCGAATATTTCGGTAATCTCGGAACTTCCGAAACCCTGGACATCACGTTCCATCCCACGGTCCCGGCCAGCGGCGCATCGAACGAATGGGCAATGGTCATCCGCGACAGCGCTACGGTCGATGACCCGGGCACCCCCGCAACCGATGAAAGCGTCATCGGTCGCTATGTCCTGACCTTCGACGACAGCCGTAGCAGCGGCGGCACGCTCGCCTCGGTCAACGTTATCGCGGGTGGCGCCTACGATGCCTCGACCGGCACGCTGGATCTCTCTGTCGCCGGCGGTCCGCTGAGCGTCACCATCGGTAAGATCGGCGACACCAACGGATTGACGCAGCTCTCCGACAGTTTCTCGCCGACATCGATCACGAAGGACGGCTCGCCCGTCGGCAACCTCACGGCCGTCGAAATCGATGAGGATGGCTACATCAAAGCGACCTACGACACCGGCTTCATCCGCACGGTCTATCAAATCCCCCTCGTGGATGTTCCCAATCAGAACGGCCTGATCGCGCTCGACAATCAGATCTTCGAAGTTTCCTCAAACTCCGGCTCTTTCTTCCTCTGGAATGCCGGTGACGGTCCGACCGGGTCGATCGAAGGCTACGCTCGCGAAGGCTCGACGGTCGACGTCGCAGAGGAACTGACCAACCTAATCCAGACGCAGCGCGCCTACTCGTCCAACGCCAAGGTAATCCAGACGGTCGACGAGATGCTGCAGGAAACCACCAATATCAAACGCTGATCCTGATCGGATCGGCGACGGGAGGTCGCGATGGGAATCTCGCAAACGCTATCCAATGCCTTGTCGGGCCTCACCGCGGCCTCTCGCATGGCCGAGGTCGTCGCCTCCAATACCGCCAACGCGCTCACCGACGGCTACGCGCGCCGCGAGATTTCACTCGGCGCGCAGGTCGTCGGCCAGCAAGGTGCCGGAGTTCGCGTGCTGAGCGTCGACCGCATCGTCAACGAAACTCTCCGCAGCGATCTCCGCCTCTCCGATGCTGCGGCCCAAAACGCATCGCTGCGCGGCGACTTTCTTTCAACCTTCGAAGCTCGCATCGGCACGCCGGAGGATGCGAGCTCCTTATCCTCAAAATTCGCAGAGCTCGAAGCCTCGCTCGTCGAAGCTGGCAGCCGCCCAGAAAGCGAAGCCCGCCTGGCCACAGTGCTGAGCGCCGCCCGCGAGGTTACCGGACACCTGAATACGCTCTCCGCAGAATTGCAGGACAGCCGGATGGACGCAGATCGAAAAATCGCGACGCAGGTCGACGCCCTAAACAGCGCACTCGCGCAGGTCGATGAACTCAACGCAACGATCCTAGCCGGAAAGGCCACAGGCCATGACACCAATGCGCTCAAGGACCAACGTCAAACGCTGGTCGACCGGATTTCCAGCATCGTCCCAACCCGCCAAGTCGCGCGCGAAAACGATCAAATTGCACTCTTCACCACAGGCGGTGCCGTCCTTCTCGAAGGCAACCCAGTGGAAATCGGGTTCACGGCGCGCGGAATCATTACGCCGGACATGACCCACGACGGAGGGGTCCTCTCAGGCCTGACGCTCAACGGAAACGCCGTCTCAAGTGACGATGACGGGTTCTTCGGCGGCGGCACGCTTGGCGCCCTTTTCGCCATCCGTGATACGCTCGCTCCAAACTTGCAGGTTCAGATCGACGCACTCTCCCGCAACCTGATCGAGAGAGTCAGCGACCCGGCGGTCGACCCAACACTCAGTGGCGGCGCAGCCGGTCTCTTTACAGATGGCGGGGGCCCGCTCGACCCGCTCAACGAAACAGGCCTCGCCGGTCGGATCGTCATCAACCCGCTCGCGGACCCTGCACAAGGAGGCTCGCTCTCGCTGCTGCGTGACGGGTTCGGCGCATCTACCCCTGGCCCCGTGAGCAACGCAGAAAATCTTTTCTCACTCGCCTCAGCGTTAACAACCGCGTCCGCACCCGCGTCCGGAAATTTCGGCCCGTCGCTTCATTCAAGCGCAGAGCTTTTCGCAAGCTTCTTGTCCCAAGTTACGAGCGATCGTCAAGGCAACGAGGCGACTCAAACCTATGCAACGGCCCGTTACGACACATTGAAAGAGCAGGCCCTCGCTGAGGGCGTCGATACTGATCATGAAATGCAGAAACTTCTGCAAATTGAAGAGCTTTACAGCGCCAATGCACGCGTCATCCAAACCGTCGATGCACTGATCAAACAGCTTCTGGAGATCTAAGATGAACTATCTCTCTGTTGGGGACATGGCGCTGAATTTCCAGATGCGACGCCACAATGCAGCGCTGGATACGAAATTGGCGACCCTTACCCAAGAACTGACGTCTGGCATAAAATCCGATCTCGGCGCCGCCGTATCCGGCGACTTCGGCGCGCTCTCCGCAATCGATCGGAGCCTGAGATTGTTCGACGCATTCGACCTCGCCACTACCGAGGCGAGCCAATATGCAGACGCGATGCAACGCAGCCTCGAGCGGATCGGAAATCTCGACGACGGCATCAGTACGGCCCTCATGTCCGCCGCAACCACCTCCAGCAAGATCATGATCGACGCGACCGTCGCGTCGGCAGCCGAAAAGTTCGACGCGCTGATCGCAACGCTCAACACGAATTCTGTCGGACGCTACATATTCGCGGGCGATCAAGGAGACACGACCCCGCTACCCGATGCCGAAACGATTATCACATCACTGTCTGCGGAGATTTCAGGGGCGACGAATGCGACGGATGTACTTGCGACCCTCGATACGTGGTTCGCCGACCCAAGCGGTTTCAGCGCAACCTCCTATCAAGGTGGCGAAGCCAGGGGAAAATTCCACTTCGCAGAGGGCGAAACCGCCGCGATCAATGTCACCGCAAATGACTCACGCGTTAAAGACGCGATTAAGGGCTACGCTATAGGCACGCTTTTGGACCGAGGTTTGTTCGACGGTGACCTGGCCCAGCGAAGTGCGCTTGCGAAGGAAGCGGGCGAGAGAATTCACTCGGGATCTCTCGCAACTGTCGAACTCGCGGCGGAAGTCGGTTCGTTCGAAGGCAAAGTCGCCTCAGCAGCCACGCGAAACGATACTGAACGCGCCAGCCTTGAAATTGCACGGACGAAACTCATCGGCGCCGACCCGTACGCCTCGGCAACCGCGCTCGAAGCGGTACGCTCCCAGATCGAGACGCTCTATCTTCTGACACGTCGGCTCTCCAACCTCTCGATGACGGATTACATGTGATGTGGCGCTGGTTGCTAGTTGCCCTCATTTTCCTTCCGCAGATCGCTCTTTGCGCCCCGATCCGCATTAAGGATCTGGTCGAATTCGACGGAGTGCGCGGGAACGATCTCGTCGGCTATGGTCTGGTCGTTGGATTGAACGGCACGGGCGACGGGTTGCGTAACGCCCCCTTTACCGAAGAGATCATGTCGAACATGCTCGAACGGCTCGGCGTTAACGTTACCGGGGAACAGTTTCGACCGAAGAATGTCGCCGCCGTGATGATCACGGCGAGCCTGCCGCCCTTTGCGCGCGCGGGAAACCAAATCGACATCACAGTCTCAGCGATTGGTGACGCCAAGAGCCTTCTTGGCGGCACCCTAGTGATGACCCCTTTGAAAGCGGCAGATGGCGAAATCTATGCGGTCGCGCAGGGAGCGATCATTGCCGGCGGCGCTGTGGCACAAGGTAACGCCGCTTCGGTGACTCAAGGCGTGCCAACCTCAGGAAACATTCCATCCGGCGCGCGCGTCGAACGGGAGATCGCATTCGAAATAAATGACCTCAATACAGTGCGCCTCGCGCTGCGCACGCCCGACTTCACCACTGCAAGCCGAATTGAAACCGCCATTAACCGCGAATACGGCCGTCGCGTCGCAGAAATGCTCGACGGCGGTACTGTCGCTTTGGACATTCGCGAGACCCGCGCGCGCTCGGTCGCGCATGCGATCGGTCGGGTAGAGAATCTCAGTGTCGAACCAGAACAGCGCGCCCGGGTCGTGGTCGACCAGCGTTCGGGTACGATCGTCATGGGGGAAGACGTGCGGATTTCGCGCGTTGCCGTCAGCCAGGGGAACCTGACCCTCAAAGTGGAGGAAAGCCCCCTCGTGGTGCAACCCAACCCGTTTTCGCAAGGAGATACGGTTGTCGTCCCCAGATCGCAGGCGACTCTCACAGAAGAGCCAGGCATTCGCATGGCCGAAGTCCCACAGGGCAGCTCGCTATCGGAATTGGTCGCGGGGCTCAACGCGCTCGGCGTTAGCCCGCGCGACATGATCGACATCCTCAAGAGCATCAATGCTGCGGGCGCGTTGCATGCAGAATTTGTCGTGAATTGACCTGAAGCCTCGAGAACGACTGCCCTGAAACAAGCGAAGCGGAACCTTGCGGTTCCGCCTCTGCGCCTGAACTTTCAGGAAGTGGTGCCGGTGATAGGACTCGAACCTACGACCCCATCATTACGAATGACGTGCTCTACCAGCTGAGCTACACCGGCACTGTGGCGGGCGATTACCATGCTCTTTCGGGGATGTGTAGCCCCAAAATGATCAAGCTGTCGCAGTTCCGCTTTGCGTCTCCTTCGATGCACTTGCAGCCTCGCCTTCCTCCTTCGGCGGATCGACGATTTCCGCGTCCTGAATGGGGGCGTCTTCGGCTTCATCTTCTTTCTTGGGCGAGGGTTCGGCACTCGGCTTGCCCACGATCAAGGGCAGCATCTCCGCCCCATGCGGCAGCGGCGACTGCGCCTGTTGCGGCTCGCGCCAGCTGAGCGTGTCGAAGCCACCGCAATTGTCACAGATCGGCGTCCATTCGGACTGAATGTTCTGACATTTGTCGCAGCACCATTGCGGACCGCGCGGTGCAGTCAGGGCCCGGGCCAACCACCCGCGCACGACGACATCCTCCGCCCCTTCACCGCGCTCGACCGCCGCCATGATCGTCAGCGATCGGGCCGTCGGATGTGTCTCGACGAGATCGCCCAGCGCCCGGCGCGCCGCAGGGAAATCTTCGGCCGCGATGTTCAGTTCCGCTTTCAGAAGGCGGGTTTCCTCATGATCGGGACGGCTCGAAAGCAGCTTCGAGAATCGCTTCAGCCGTGCTTCCGGCGTTTCATCCGGGGTAATCTCCGCGAAAGCGGTCGCAAGATCCGGATGCGGCCGCACTTCCCAAGCCTTGCGCAGGATGCGCTCCGCCGCGCCTTTCTTGCCCTTGTCGATATAGGCGCGCGCCGCCATGACGACGGCAGGCACCAGATCGGGCGACGCTTTGGCGGCCGAAATCGCAGCTTCACGCGCCTCGACGCTCGCACCTTCCTGCCAGACGCCCTTGGCCTCTTGCAGCGCGAGGACAGCATCGCGGCGCTTATGGACGTCACGCGGCAATTCGCCCTGACGCATCTTCGCCTGCAAAATCTCCCGCGCGCCTTTCCAGTCGCCCGTCTCAGTCTGCAGCCCCAGAAGCGTATCCTGAACTTCACGGTGGCGCGGTTTGATCGCGTAAGCTTTCTGCGCGAGCTTCAGCGCCGTTTCGGTATCGCCCTCTTCGAGCTTCTGGCGCAGCAGCCCGCGAATCCCCACGAACCGCGTGCGGTCATCGGCGAGGAGCCGTTTGTAAACTTCGGTCGCTTTCTTCGAGTCGCCCGAGGCTTCCGCCGCCTGCGCAGTGAGAAGGTTGGTCAGCTCCGGCCGTTGTAGATAGCGCTCGGCCTTCGCCGCTTTCGACATGGCGAGCTTGCCCTCGCCGGATGCGGCCGCGAGCAGCCCTTCGGACAAAGCCTGATAGCCTTTGCGCTCGCGATGCCGGTCGAAATAGCGGGTGATCGCGGTTTCGTCGCCCGCAAGGAAGCGCAGGAAGGCGACCACCAGACCGACGACCCGGATCACAATCCAGATCGCGATGAAAAGGATGATCGCCGCGATCACCGCCTGCAGCGGGCCCAAGGTGAATTCCATGCCGAGCGTCGTGATCCGCAGACCGCCCGTCATCTCGGCGAGATGCGCGAGGCCTAGGGTCGCCGCGGCGACGACAATCAGAAACAGCGCGATTTTGATGAATGACCAGATCATGTCTGTCTCCTTATTGCGTCGCGCCAAGCTGGTTGGCCGCGTCGATCGCAGCCACCCGTGCTTTCGCCTGGTTCACCCAGTCGGACATCGCCTCCTGCGCGGGGTCGGACAGTTTCGCGATCTCGTCGAGCGCCTCGGACAAGGCCCCCCGGTCGACATCGGCCTGCGCCCGCGACAGCACTGCATCCGCGCTATCGCCCTCTTTCGGCGCGACCGAGCGTGCCCCGGTCTGAGCCAGAAGGAAGGCGCCGACGCGATCGCTGATCGAGCCGCCTGTCTCGGTGCGGCGCGCCGCTTGGAGTGCGGCCCGCGCGGAGTCCGGGAAGCTCGATTGCAGCGACTGCAGGCTCGGAATGTCACCACTGAGCGCCGCAGGAATTTCGACACCCGCGTCACGCAGATCGGCCAACGGCGCATCGAGCGACGTGCCCGCATCCAGCGCGGCTTTAACGCGCGCCGCCGCAGCCCGCGTCATCGTCGCCTTGGCGGCCGCCTCGCTTTGCGATTTCAGGCTCTGCGCCTGCGCTTCGGCTTCCTTGATCCGGGCTTCGGCGGCTTTCGCGGCCGCTTCGATCTCGGCTTGCGCCGCGCTGCCGCCAGTGTCGGTCTGCAGCGACGCGATCTGCGATTTCAGATCCTCCAGCGCGGATTTGTTCGCCCGGATATCCGCATTGACCTGATCGAGCACGCCTTGAACGCCCGACAGATCCGGCGCGGGCGGCTGCGACGATTTCAGGGTCGCAATCTCTTCGGAGAGTTGGCCGATTTGCTTCGATTGGTCATCGAGCTTGGCTTGAATGGCCGCCTCGTCCACCGGGGCCGGCGCGGTCGGCAGCCATCCGGAAAGTTGCGGCGGCAGGTTGGGGATCGCCCAGATCGCGACGCCCGCCCCGATTACAGCCGCAATCACACCGCCCAAGAAAGCAGATCCGAACCCGCCGCGCTTTTCGATCACCGGCTGGGGCGAGGTGCTCGCCTTTGCCGCATCGCTTTTCGGCGGGGTCTTGTCAGTGGTCGTGGCGCTGCTGGTCGTCGCGGCGCTCGCAGGCTTCTCGGCCTGCGCTTTATCTTCCGATGCGCCGCTTGCGGTCGACTTCTTCGGCTCGGCCTCCGGTTTTGCACTGGCCGTGGCCGGGGTCGAGGTCGTCTCAGCCTTCGCAGTCGCAGAATCGGACTTTAGCGCCGCATCGGATTTCGCAGGCGTCTCCGCCTTGATTGCCGGCGTGGAGGTCGGCTTGGCGGTTCCGCTCGGGCTCTTGGACGTATCCGCTTTGGTCGCAGGCGTAGACGTGGGGGACGACTTCGCGGGCGTGCTCGATTTCGATGCCGCAGCGGGCTTGCTGGTCGCAGCCGCGCTCGACTTGTCCGTCGCCTCGGGAGTCGTGGCGGCCTTGCTATCCTTCGGGGTTTGCGAAGAGGTTGCGTCGGATTTGGTCTCGGACTCGGTCGTCGATTTCGCGTCTTCCGGCTTGCTCGTATCGGAAGATTTCCCGGTTGTCCGTTTCGCCATCGTCTAAGCCCTCCACTGCCGCACCAAATTGCGCGTTCACATCAACTTAGAAGTCAGTCCGCGACTGCTCAACCCGCCTTTTGCCTTTGCAGCAAGACGGCAAGCGCATCGAGCATCCCTTGCGCATCGGGATGCGGGGCAACTTCCAGATGGCACAAGCTAGCGCTTTTGAGGCGAGACGCCACTGCCTCGCTCATGGCTGCGACAAAGAGCGGCGGCTTAGGCGCATCAGGCAAAGAATTTAAGAAGCGATCCGCCGCGTTTGGCGAGAAAATCGGCACTAAAACAGGGCGCGATGCGCGCAGAACCGCCTGCGCCTCATCGCTCAGCGGGCGCGAGACCTGGCGGTAAATGATCGCGGATTCAGTCTCTATTCCGGCGGAATTCAGCCTTTCCTCAAGATCGAAGGCGACCTGCTCCCCCCTCAGAAAGAGCAGCTTTCCGCCGAGCTCCCGCTGCGCGATCATTTCGCTCAACGCCTCCGCATCGCCCGGCCCGGCGATCGCATCGAACCCGGCCTCGCGCGCCGCCTGCGCCGTGCGCTGCCCCACGCAATAGGCGCGGCGGCCCTGTCCCTGAGCCAGTCGCTGGAACGCGGCCACGGCATTTTGCGATGTGAAGATTGCGGTCTGAAACTCGGGTATCGGCGTGTCTAGAGGCTCGATCTCCGTGAGCGGAGAGACGATGACAGGCCAATCCTGCCCAAACCTGTTGCGAAATGCCTCGACGAATCCTTCTGCCGCGACGGCGGGTCGCGTGACGAGGAGAATCGGTCTCTCAGGCTGGCTGTCCATCCACCGCCCCGGGATTGTGCGAACGCTTCCCCGGTGTTACCTGCGTTGGATAACCCACGCAACAGGCGCCCCGATGACCGATACGCTGACCTTTCTCGGGCTGGAATCGAGCTGCGACGATACGGCAGCGGCGATCGTGCGCCTGACGGATGGCAAGCCGGAAATTCTCTCGAGCGTTGTCGCCGGGCAGACCGATCTGCATGCGGCCTTCGGTGGCGTGGTCCCCGAAATCGCCGCGCGCGCCCATGCCGAGAAGCTCGATCTCTGCGTCGAAGAGGCGCTGGAAGAGGCCGGGCTTGGGCTCGACGCGCTGGATGGCATTGCGGTGACGGCGGGTCCGGGGCTGATCGGCGGGGTGATGTCGGGCGTGATGTGCGCCAAGGGCCTCGCCGCCGGGGCGAGTCTGCCGCTGGTTGGCGTGAACCACTTGGCGGGCCATGCGCTGACCCCGCGCCTGACCGATGGGCTGGCCTTTCCCTATCTGATGCTGCTGGTCTCCGGCGGGCATTGCCAGTTCCTGATCGCGAAAGGACCGGAAGATTTCTCGCGCCTCGGCGGCACGATCGACGACGCGCCGGGCGAGGCCTTCGACAAGGCGGCGAAGCTGATGGCCCTGCCCCAACCCGGCGGACCCTCCGTCGAGGCCGAGGCGCGCAAGGGCGATCCCAAGGCTTTTGCCTTTCCGCGGCCTCTTTTGGATCGGCCGGGTTGCGATATGTCCTTCTCCGGGTTGAAGACCGCGCTGCTGCGCGCCCGCGATCAGGTGGTGGCAGAGCATGGCGGGCTGCCGCGCCAGATCCGCGCCGATCTTTGCGCGGGTTTCCAGCAGGCGATTGCGGATGTTCTTGTCGAGAAATCGCGGCGCGCCTTGGCGGAATACCTGAAACTCGCGCCCGCCAACCCCGGCTTCGCGGTCGCAGGCGGTGTCGCGGCAAATCAGGCCATTCGGGCTGGATTAGAGACTGTTTCACGTGAAATGGGCGCGGATTTCGTGGCCCCGCCCTTGAAGCTTTGCACCGATAACGCGGCGATGATCGCATGGGCCGGGATCGAGAGATTCCGCAGTGGCGCGCAAGACGGGATGGACCTGACCGCCCGCCCCCGCTGGCCGCTGGATCGCAGCGCCGCCCCGCTTCTTGGATCGGGAAAGAAGGGGGCCAAGGCATGAGTATTTCGGTTCTGGGCGCGGGCGCTTTCGGCACGGCGATGGCGGTGACGCTGTCGCAAAACGGGCCGGTGACCCTTTGGGCGCGCGATGCCGAGCAAGTGCAGGCCATGCGCGAGAGCCGTGAAAACTCGCGCCGCCTTCCGGGTGTAAAACTGCCCGAAAACGTCACTGTTTCGGCGGAAATCGCAGATGCACTGCAGGCCGAGACGCTACTTCTCGCGATGCCGATGCAGAAGATGGCCGGGTTTCTCGACACCCATTCCGACACGCTTACGGGTAAGACCCTCGTCTCCTGCTCCAAGGGGATCGATCTTTCTACCGGCCAAGGGCCGACGGCCCTGATCCGCGCGAAAGTCCCGGGGGTGCGGGCTGCCGTGCTGACCGGGCCGAGCTTTGCCGGAGATATTGCGCGCGGCCTGCCGACTGCGCTTACGCTGGCCTGCGCCGATCATTCCGAGGAGCTGCAGGCCGAGCTGTCGACGCCGACGCTGCGGCTGTATCGCACGACCGACACGACCGGGGCGGAACTCGGCGGCGCGCTGAAGAACGTCTATGCGATCGCCGCGGGCACCGTGATCGGCGCAGGGCTCGGGGATTCCGCACGCGCCGCGCTTATGACCCGCGGTTTCGCCGAGATGCTGCGGATCGCGACGGAACTGGGCGCCCGGCCCGAGACGCTGTCGGGCCTGTCCGGCTTCGGCGATCTGGTGCTGACCTGCACCTCGACGCAATCGCGCAATTTCCGGTTCGGCTGCGCGATCGGCTCGGGCGAAGTCTTCGATCCCTCGATTACCGTCGAGGGGGCCGCGACCGCGAAGGCCCTGAACAAGCTGGCCCATGCGCGCGAGCTGGAGATTCCGGTCGCCGCGATGGTTCTTGCGCTTACCGAACAGTCAATCAGCGTGGATGAGGCGATGCAGGCTCTGCTCGCCCGCCCCTTGAAGGAGGAATGAGATGTATTTTGCCGTGATCTGCCGTGACAAGCCCGGCGCCCTGCAAACCCGGATGGACAACCGCGAGAAGCACCTCGCCTATATCGAAGAAACCGGCGTGGTCTTCATGGCGGGCCCGTTTATCGAGAATGACCAGATGGTCGGCTCGCTCGTGATCGTGGAGGTCGACAACCTCGAAGCCGCGCAGGACTGGGCCGCGAACGATCCCTATGCCAAGGCGGGACTGTTCGAGGATGTGCAGGTCAAAGCGTGGAAAAAGGTGATCGGCTGATGCGGTACTGGCTGTTCAAATCGGAACCCAACAAGTTTTCCTGGGACGATCTGGTCGCCAAGGGCGACGCGGGCGAGGAATGGGACGGCATCCGCAACTATCTCGCGCGTAACAACATGCGCGAAATGAAGATCGGCGATCGCGGCCTGTTCTACCATTCGAATATCGGCAAGGAAGTCGTCGGCATCTGCGAGGTCGTGGCCGAGAGCCATCCGGATTCCACCACCGATGATCCGCGCTGGGATTGCGTGGACCTCAAGGCGGTGCGGTCCTTCACCAAGCCGGTCACGCTGGCCGATGTGAAAGGCGAACCGCGCCTGTCGGAGATGTCGCTTGTGACGTCGATGCGGCTGTCGGTTCAGCCGGTCACCGAAGAGGAATGGAATATCGTCTGCGAGATGGGCGAGACCGATCCGACCTGAACCGGATAAAACAGGAGGGTTCCGGCACCCCAGCCAGAACCCTCCTTCACCCACGTGCACCCCTACGCACCACACGTGAAACTAAATCTCGGGTCTGGCCATCCTGGCCTCTGCCTTATGCGTATATGCAAAGATGCGGTCGCGCAAATGGCATCTACGGACAATATTCATAAAATTCAGGGTGTTAACCGAAAACTCACGCCGCAAACGCGTGATTGCCATAGGGCGCTGCTGCGCTAATCTAGGGGTATGCAGCCGGTCATTCTCGTCGCCCATGGATCCCCGTCCGAGCCTGAAACTCAGGAGAAGGCTCTGATTTCCTTAGCCAATAAGGTCTCGGAGGAGATGCCGGGCCGCAAGATAGACGCCGCGACCCTTGCAAAACCGGGATCGTTGGAGGCCGCCTTGGCGCGGCACGAAGATCCGGTGATCTATCCCTATTTCATGGCGCAGGGCTGGTTCACCAAGACCGAACTTCCGCGGCGGCTGGAGGCGGCGCGCTCGCAAGCGCGCCAGTTGGAGCCGTTTGGCGTCGACCCTGCGCTGCCCGATCTGCTGACCAGAGTGATCCTTGAGGCCCGCGCTTCGAAGGGAATCCCAGCCGACTCGCCGCTGATTCTCGTAGCACACGGGTCGAAAATATCGCGAAAATCGCGCAATTCGGTCTATGACATGGCCGAGACCTTGGGCCGCAATTCCGCGATGCCGGAGATTCATGTGGCCCTGATCGAAGAGCCCCCGTTCCTCGAAGACGTGGCCCGCGCGCACCCGGATGGCGTGTGTCTGCCCTTCTTCGCGCTGCGGGCGGGACATGTGACAGGCGATATTCCTGAGGCCTTGCAAGCCGCTAGCTATCGGGGGCGCCTTTTGCCCGAGATTGGGGCCCATCGTGAGGTTCCCGTCCTGATTGCACAGGCGATTTCGCGGGCCTGATCACGAACCTTCACGGACTCGTAGATTGTCACATAGCTGTTACATAATGTTTGCATAAGCGTCACCGAAGACCCCTAGGACCGCGCTGAGGCCACTCGACGGCCCAAATTTGAGAACACTGGGAGTGATCTATGAAATCGTTCAACCTCGCCGCCTCCGCGATCGCGATCGTTGCCGCTTCGGGCACCGCCGCTTTCGCGCGTGACAACATCCAGGTCGCCGGTTCCTCGACCGTGCTGCCCTACGCCTCCATCGTCGCCGAAGCTTTCGGTGAAAACTTCGATTACCCGACCCCGGTCGTGGAATCGGGCGGCTCCTCGGCTGGCCTGAAGCGCTTCTGCGAAGGCGTTGGCGAAAACACGATCGACGTCGCGAACGCTTCGCGCAAGATCAAGGACAAAGAAGTCGCGACCTGCGCCGACAACGGCGTCACCGACATCATGGAAGTCCGCATCGGCTATGACGGCATCGTCTTTGCTTCGCAAAAAGACGGCCCGGCCTTCAACGCTTTCACCCCCTCGGACATCTTCAACGCGCTCGGCGCGAAGGTCCTGAAGGACGGCGAGATCGTCGACAACAGCTACGCCAAGTGGAACGAGTTCAACTCCGACCTGCCGGATGCCGACATCATCGCCTTCATCCCGGGCACCAAGCACGGCACCCGTGAAGTCTTCGAAGAGAAGGTTCTGGAAGCTGGCTGTGAAGCGACCGGCGCGAAAGAAGCCTTCATCGCTTCGGGCATGGACGAAAAAGCAGCCGGCAAGGCCTGCATGGAAGTCCGCACCGACGGCAAGGCTGTCGACATCGACGGCGACTACACCGAGACCCTCGCCCGCATCGGTTCCAACCCGAACGGCATCGGCGTCTTCGGTCTGGCGTTCTACGAGAACAACACCGACAAGCTGAAAGTCGCGACCATGTCGGGCGTCGAGCCCTCGACCGAGACCATCGCTTCGGGCGAGTACCCAGTGTCGCGTCCGCTCTACTTCTACGTCAAGAAAGCGCATATCGGCGTGATCCCCGGCCTGAAGGAATACGCTGAGTTCTTCGTCTCCGACGAGATCGCTGGCCCCGACGGCCCGCTCGCTCAGTACGGCCTCGTTGCCGACCCGGAACTGGCCAAGACCCAGGATGCCGTGGCAAACGAAGTGACCATGGGTTCGGGCTCGTAATCGAGACCGCTATCTTCAGGGGGCGGCTTATTTCGCTGCCCCCTTTTTCCTTTTTGGTTATTTTCAACTGGTGGGGCTGAAATGCCTGTTTTGTGGATCGTTGTGATCGTGGTCGTGCTGGCAGTCGTCGGCTTCGTGATGGGCCGTATGCGTGCGCTGCATTCGGCAGGCGAAGACCGACGGTCTCTGCACAGCCTGCCGAATTACTACGGCTTCAACGTCGCGATGTTCACCGCCGTGCCGGCGCTTCTTCTGCTGCTGGTCTGGATGGTGGCGCAGCCGCTGATCGTGAATGCCCGCGTCTCCGCCGAGATTCCCGATGCGCTGCTGGACGGCTCGAACATGAGCCTCGTGATGTCGGATGTCCGGCGTGTTGCCGACGGCCTCGACACCGCAATCGCGCAAGGCGCGCTGAGCGCACGGCAAGCCGCGAACATCGATCTGCAAACCACGGACCTGCGCGAGGTTCTCGGCTCAGTCGGTGTCGCGCTCGGCTCCAATGTCGATCCGGCGACGCTGAACGCGGCACAGACCTATCGTGACATGACCTCGGTGGGCGATCTGGCGATGACGGTACTGGTCCTGCTGGCAGCCATCGGGGGCTTCGCCTTCGCCTACCTGCGCACGAACAAGGATTTCCGCGCGCGCAACACGGTCGAAAAAGGCGTGCGCGTTCTGCTAATCGCCGCAGCCTCCATCGCGATCCTGACGACGATCGGTATCGTTCTGTCGCTGGTCTTCAACACGATCGAGTTCTTCCGCCTCTATCCGATCTCCGATTTCTTCCTCGGCACGACCTGGTCGCCAAGCTTCGGTGGCGGGTCGGAGCTGGGTATCCTGCCGCTTCTCTGGGGCACGCTCTACATCTCGCTGGTGGCGCTTCTCGTTGCAGTGCCGATCGGGCTGTTCGCTGCCGTCTACCTGTCGGAATACGCGACCAAATCGGTGCGGGGCGTCGTGAAACCGCTGCTCGAAGTCCTCGCCGGCATCCCGACCATCGTTTACGGCCTTTTCGCCCTTCTGACCGTGGGCCCGTTCCTGCTGTCGATCTTCGGCGCGAATGGCCCGACCGCTGCGATGGCCGATGGCGGCTGGATGCATGCGGGCACGGCCGTAATGACCGCGGGTCTGGTGATGGGCATCATGCTGATCCCCTTCGTCTCCTCGCTGTCCGACGACATCATCAACGCAGTGCCGCAAAGCTTGCGCGACGGCTCCTACGGCCTCGGCGCGACGAAATCCGAAACGATCAAGCAGGTTATCCTGCCCGCAGCCCTGCCCGGCATCGTCGGCGCCGTGCTTCTGGCGACCTCGCGCGCCATTGGCGAGACGATGATCGTGGTGCTGGGCGCAGGCGCCGCCGCGCGGCTCAGCATGAACCCGTTCGACGCCATGACCACCGTCACCGCCAAGATCGTCTCGCAGCTGACCGGCGACGCCGATTTCGCGTCCCCCGAGGCGCTGGTCGCCTTCGCGCTCGGCATGACGCTGTTCGTCCTGACGCTCGGGCTCAACATCTTCGCGCTCTACATCGTGCGCAAATACCGGGAGCAATACGAATGAGTGATGCGACCCAACACGGCGCAGGCCAACCCGCGACGCGTTCGCTGCATCATCTCGATGCGCGCACGAAACGCCGCAACGCCTCCGAGAAACGCTTCAAGGCACTCGGCATCGGCGCGATCGGGATCGGTCTCGCGTTCCTCGTGATCCTGCTGGTGACGATCGTCTCCAACGGCGCCACCGCGTTTCAGCAGACGTTTGTGGAAGTTCCGGTCTATCTGGACGCCGCGAAGCTCGACAAGAAGGGCAACCGCGATCCGGAGGATCTGAAGAAGGCGACCACCTTCACCTACAAGCCGCTGATCGAAAAAGGCCTGCTCGACGCGGTGGAGAAATCCGGCGCGACGACTGATCTCGCCAAGGCGAAGGACATGAAGAACCTGATCTCGGCCTCGGCTGCGAGCCAGGTGCGCGACACGGTGCTCGCCGACCCGTCGATCATCGGCACGACGGTGGATTTCAAGATCCTCGCCTCGTCGCGGGTGGACAGCTACCTCAAGGGCCGCGTGCATCGCGACGAGATCGCCAAGGACAAGAACATCACCGTGGCGCAGCTCGACCTCGTCGACCAGCTCCGCGACGCGGGCATCATCCACAAAGGTTTCAACTGGGCCTTCATCTTCGGCGCCGACGCCTCCGACAGCCGCGCCGAGCAGGCCGGGATCGGGATCTCGATGCTGGGCTCGTTCTACATGATGCTGGTGGTGCTGGTGCTGGCCCTTCCGATCGGGGTCGCTGCGTCGATCTACCTGGAAGAATTCGCACCGAAGAACCGCATCACCGACCTGATCGAAGTGAACATCTCGAACCTCGCAGCGGTGCCGTCGATCGTCTTCGGTATCCTCGGCCTCGCGGTGTTCATCCAATTCGCCCATCTGCCGCAATCGGCGCCGCTGGTCGGTGGCCTCGTGCTGACGCTGATGACCCTGCCGACGATCATCATCTCGACCCGCGCTGCGCTGAAAGCCGTGCCGCCCTCGATCCGCGACGCCGCCCTCGGCGTCGGCGCATCAAAGATGCAATCGGTCTTCCACCACGTTCTGCCGCTGGCGATGCCCGGTATCCTGACCGGCACGATCATCGGTCTGGCGCAGGCTCTGGGCGAAACCGCGCCGCTCCTGCTGATCGGGATGGTGGGCTATATCGCGACCAACTCGCCGGACGGGTTCCTCGACGGCTTCGTCTCGCCCAACTCGGCCATGCCCGCGCAGATCTACGAATGGGCCAAGCGCGCCGACCCGGCATTTTACGAACGCGCCTGGGGAGGTATCATCATTCTGCTGATCTTCCTTCTGGGCATGAACATCATCGCCATCATCCTGCGCCGCAAATTCGAGCGTCGCTGGTAAGGGAGCGCGAGACAAATGGAAGACATGAGCCTGACGGAGAGAGCCGTGACCACTGACGACATCAAGATCACCGCACGCAACGTGCAGGTCCATTACGGCGACACCCACGCGATCAAGGACGTCGATGTCGACATTCTCGACAAGACCGTCACCGCGTTCATCGGCCCGTCGGGCTGCGGGAAGTCGACCTTCCTGCGCTGCCTGAACCGGATGAACGACACGATCGATATCTGCCGCGTCGAGGGCGATATCAAACTCGACGGCGAAGACATCTACGACAAGCGCGTCGACCCGGTGCAGCTGCGGGCCAAGGTCGGCATGGTGTTCCAAAAACCGAACCCCTTCCCGAAGTCGATCTACGACAACGTGGCTTATGGGCCGAAAATCCACGGCCTGACGAAGAACAAGGCCGAGCTGGATCAGGTGGTCGAGGACTCGCTGCGCAAGGCCGCGCTGTGGAACGAGGTGAAAGATCGCCTGCACGCGCCCGGCACCGGGCTTTCGGGCGGTCAGCAACAGCGCCTGTGCATCGCACGCGCCGTGGCGACCTCGCCGGAAGTGCTGCTGATGGACGAGCCCTGCTCGGCGCTCGACCCGATCGCGACCGCGCAGGTCGAGGAACTGATCGACGAACTTCGGGCGAATTTCTCGGTGGTGATCGTGACGCACTCGATGCAGCAGGCCGCACGCGTCAGTCAGAAGACCGCGTTCTTCCACCTCGGAAACCTCGTCGAATACGACGACACGGACAAGATTTTCACCAACCCGTCCGACAGCCGGACGGAAAGCTACATTACCGGCCGGATCGGCTGAGGAGGCAAATAATCATGAGCGAGCATATTCTTTCCGCCTTCGACCGCGACCTTGAGGCGGTGCAGGCATTGGTCGTCAAAATGGGCGGCCTCGTCGAGGAGCAGATCCTCGAAAGCGCCCGCGCGCTCGAAGTGCGCGATCTCGAACTGGCCGAGCAGATCCGGGCCCGCGACCGCGCCGTGGACGAGCTGGAAGAGAAGATCAACGAGGAAGCCGCGCGCCTGATCGCCCTACGCGCCCCCGCCGCGCGCGACCTGCGCATGGCGCTCTCGGTCATCAAGATCTCCGCAAGCCTCGAGCGGGTCGGCGATTACGCGAAGAACATCGCCAAGCGCACGCAGGTTCTGTCCGACGGGCCGCAGATCAGCGGCACCGCGACCGCGATCCGCCGCATGGCGGGCACGACGGAGGCGATGCTGAAAGACGCGCTCGACGCCTATATCCAGCGCGACCCGAAACTGGCCGCCGATGTTCGTGAGCGCGATCTCGAAGTTGACCAGATGTATAACGCGCTGTTCCGCGAATTCCTGACCTACATGATGGAAGACCCGCGCAACATCACGCCCTGCATGCACCTGCATTTCATCGCGAAGAACATCGAGCGGATGGGCGACCATGCGACGACGATCGCCGAGCAGGTGATCTACCTCGTGACCGGCGAAATGCCGGAAGACGCGCGCCCGAAAAGCTCGAGCGTAATGTGACGGAGACCTGAGAAATGTCGCCAGCCCAACAACCCTGCGTCCTTGTGGTTGAAGACGAAAACGCCCAGCGCGAAGTGCTCAGCTACAACCTCGAAGCCGAAGGGTTTCGTGTCGTGATGGCGGAGAACGGAGACGAGGGCCTCTTGTTCCTGAAGGAAGAGAAGCCCGATCTGATCGTGCTGGACTGGATGCTGCCCAATGTCTCCGGTATCGAGATTTGCCGCCGGGTGAAGGCCAATTCCGAGACCCGCAGTATCCCCGTCATCATGCTCTCGGCACGGTCCGAAGAGGTGGACCGGGTGCGGGGCCTCGAGACCGGCGCGGATGACTACGTCGTGAAACCCTATTCGGTCGTCGAGCTGATGGCCCGCGTGCGCACCCAGCTGCGCCGTACCCGCCCGGCCACGATGGGCGAGCGGCTGAGCTTCGAGGACATCATCCTCGATGCCGAGGAACACCGCGTCTTCCGCAACGGCCAGCCGCTGAAACTCGGGCCGACCGAGTTCCGGCTGCTCTCGACGATGATGGAAAAACCGGGCCGCGTCTGGACCCGCGATCAACTGCTCGACCGGGTCTGGGGCCGCGACATCTATGTCGACACCCGCACCATCGACGTCCATGTCGGGCGGCTGCGCAAGGCGCTGATGGCCAATGGCGGGGATGATCCGGTGCGCACGGTGCGCGGCACGGGCTACGCGCTGGGATAAAGCGAAACAGGCGCGCGGATCACCGCGCGCCTGTTCAATTCAGTCCTTCAGGCACAGCTTGCACGAGGCAAGCGCCGCCATGTTTAGGATGTCGTTCACCGTCGACGTGGTCGAGCACAGCTGCACCGCGTGGCTCGTCCCGGTCAGGATCGGGCCGATCACGGTCGCGCCCGCCATCTCCTGCATCAGTTTCACAGAGATCGATGCCGAATGGCGCGCCGGCACGACGAGAATGTTGGCGGGGCCGGTCAGACGGCAGAACGGATAGTTCTTCATCTGATCCATGTTGAGCGCCACATCGACGGTCATCTCGCCATCATACTCGAAATCCGCCCCGCGCGCGTCGAGCACCTTCGGCGCGACATGCATCTTCGTGGCCCGTTCCGACACCGGATAGCCGAAAGTCGAGAAGGAACAGAAGGCCACGCGCGGCTCAAGGCCCAGACCGCGGGCGACATGCGCGCCCGCCGTCGCGATATCGGCCAGATCGTTCTCGTCGGGCCATTCATGCACCAGCGTATCGCCGATCAGCACCACGCGACCCTTGTTCAGCAGGGCGGTAATACCGACCGCCCCATCCGAGGGCTTCGCGTCGATCACCTTGTTGATCAGCTCCAGCACATGCGCCGATTTCCGGGTGGCCCCGGTGACCATCGCGTCGCCATGCCCATGCACCAGCATCAGCGCCGCGAAGACATGCCGGTCGCGCGTCGCCAGCTTATGCGCATCCTCGCGGTCCACGCCCTGCCGTTGCAGGCGCTTATACAGGAAGTCCTTGTAGGTCTCGGTATGCTTGGAATTGGCCGCATTCACCACGCGCAGCTCGCGATAGGCGTCGCCCAGGCCAGCCGTTTCCAGCTTTTCCTTCACATCCTGCTCACGGCCCACGACCAGCGCCTCGCCCATGCCGGAGCGCTGATAGGCCACGGCGGCGCGCAGCACCCTCTCGTCATCGCCCTCGGCGAAGATCATCTTCGCCTGCGCCTGACGCGCCCGGCTCTGGATGCCCTGCAGGATCGACGCGGTCGGGTCCATCCGGGCTTTCAGGCTTTGCGCATAGCCTTCCATGTCGATGATCGGACGCCGCGCGACACCTGTGTCCATCCCGGCTTTCGCGACCGCCGGCGGGATCACGTGGATCAGCCGCGGGTCGAAGGGCGTCGGAATGATGTAATCGCGCCCGAAGCTGAGCTTGCGCCCATAGGCCATCGCGACCTCGTCGGGCACATCCTCGCGCGCCAGTTCCGCCAAGGCGTTGGCGCAGGCGATCTTCATCTCGTCATTGATCGCGCGGGCATGGATGTCGAGCGCGCCGCGGAACAGGTAGGGGAAGCCGAGGACGTTGTTCACCTGGTTCGGATAGTCCGACCGCCCCGTCGCCACGATCGCATCCGGGCGCACCGATTGCGCCTCTTCCGGCGTGATCTCCGGGTCCGGATTCGCCATCGCGAAAATCACCGGATTGTCGGCCATCGACTGCACCATCTCGGGCGTCACCGCGCCCTTGGCCGACACGCCGAGGAAGACATCGGCCCCCTCCATCGCCTCTTCGAGCGAGCGCGCCTCGGTCACCGCCGCATGCGCCGATTTCCACTGGTTCATGCCCTCGGTGCGCCCCTGATAGATCACGCCCTTGGTGTCGCACATGATGCAATTGTCGTGCTTCGCGCCCATCGCTTTCACAAGCTCCAGACAGGCGATGCCCGCAGCCCCCGCGCCGTTCAGCACGATCTTGCAGTCCTCGATCTTCTTGCCCGACAGCTCCAGCGCGTTGATCAACCCCGCCGCACAGATCACCGCCGTGCCGTGCTGATCGTCGTGGAACACCGGGATGTCCATCAGCTCCTTGAGCCGCTGCTCGATGATGAAGCATTCCGGCGCCTTGATATCCTCGAGGTTGATCCCCCCGAAGGTCGGCCCCATCAGTTTCACCGCGTTGATGATCTCGTCGGCATCTTCGGTATCGAGCTCGATATCGATCGCGTTCACATCGGCGAACCGCTTGAAGAGAACCGCCTTGCCCTCCATCACCGGTTTCGAGGCGAGCGCCCCGAGATTGCCGAGCCCCAGAATGGCCGAGCCGTTCGAGATCACGGCGACCATGTTCCCCTTCACGGTGTAATCGTAGGCCAGTTCGGGGTTCTCGGCGATCGCCTCCACCGGCACGGCAACGCCCGGGCTGTAGGCCAGCGACAGATCGCGCTGCGATGTCATCGGCTTCGACGCGGTGATGTCGTATTTCCCCGGATGCGGGTCGAGGTGATAGGCCAAGGCCTCCTCGGGCGTGATACGGTTCTTGCTGGGCATTGGGCCGGTGCTCCTCCTGCAGGTCCGAACCCGTTTAACGTCCCGTGATCCGCCACTCAACGGAATTGCGCCCGAATCCGGGGTTTTGTAGGGTCGCGCGACCAGCAAATGGGGGGCACATGGCCAAGCCGACCGTCACACCGATGATGGAACAGTATCTGGGGATCAAGGAGGCCAATCCGGGCGCGCTCCTGTTCTATCGGATGGGTGATTTCTACGAGATGTTCTTTCAGGACGCGGTGGATGCCGCGTCTGCCCTCGATATCGCGCTGACCAAACGCGGTCAGCATCTGGGCGAGGACATCGCGATGTGCGGCGTTCCCGTGCACGCGGCCGAGGGCTACCTGCTGACGCTGATCCGCAAAGGCTTCCGCGTGGCCATTGCTGAGCAGATGGAAGACCCGGCCGAGGCGAAGAAGCGCGGCTCGAAATCCGTCGTGAAACGCGATGTGGTGCGGCTGGTCACGCCCGGCACGCTCACCGAGGAAAGCCTGCTGGAGGCGCGCCGCCACAATTTCCTCGCCGCTTGGGCGGAAGTGCGCGACGAGGCCGCGATCGCCTGGGTCGATATCTCCACCGGCGAATTCCGCGTGACGCCCTGCCCGCTGTCACGGCTGGGTCCCGAGCTTGCCCGGCTTGCGCCGCGTGAAGTGCTGGTAAGCGAGGCGAAAGAAGCCGATTGCGCTGAAATAGTCTCTGATATGCGGGCCGCGATGACGCCCTTGTCCCGCGCGAGCTTCGACAGTCAGGCCGCCGAGACGCGGCTTCTGTCGCTCTATTCGATCGGGTCGCTGGATGCGTTCGGCAGCTTCACCCGCGCCGAGATGGCCGCGATGGGCGCCATCGTCGATTACCTCGAGATCACGCAGAAAGGGAAACTGCCCCTGCTTCGCCGTCCCGTGCATGAAGACAGCGGCGCAGCGATGCAGATCGACGCCGCCACGCGGCGCAATCTGGAACTGACGCAGGCTCTCTCGGGTGGACGCGAGGGCTCGCTCCTCAATGCCATCGACCGCACCGTGACGGCGGGCGGGGCGCGGCTTCTCGAGCGCCGGATCTCCGCCCCGTCCCGGAACCTGACCGAGATCCATGCGCGGCACGATTCCGTGCGTTTTCTGCTGGAACAGGGTCGATTTGCCGAAGATATCCGCGCCGATCTGAAGCGCTGCCCTGATATGGATCGCGCGCTGTCACGTCTCGCCCTCGACCGCGGCGGCCCGCGCGACATGGCCGCGATCCGCAACGGGTTGGAGCAGGCCGAGCGGATCGCCGAAGCGGTGTCCGCCGTCGAGGCCCCACCGCTTCTCGCCGAGGCTGCGAAAGCCCTCACGGGCCATGACGACCTCACCGCCCTTCTGGATGCGGCGCTCATCGCGGAGCCGCCGCTTCTCGCACGCGATGGAGGCTTCATCGCGACGGGCTATGACGAAGATCTCGACCAGACGCGCCAACTGCGCGACGAAGGCCGCGGCGTGATCGCGAAGATGCAGGCGGAGTATATCGAGACCACAGGCATCAATTCGCTGAAGATCAAGCACAACAACGTGCTGGGCTACTTCATCGAAACCACGGCCACCCATGCCGAGAAGATGCTCGCCCCGCCGCTGTCGGAGCGCTTCATTCACCGTCAGACCACCGCGAACCAGGTGCGTTTCACGACCGTCGAACTGAGCGAAATCGAAACCCGGATTCTCAATGCCGGGAACCATGCGTTGGAGATCGAAAAAAGGCTCTATTCCAGCCTGAGACAGGCCATTCTCGACCGCGCAGGCCCAATCAACGAAGCCTCGCGCGCGCTTGCCGAAATCGACCTCGCCAGCGCTTTCGCGACGCTTGCGCGCAACGAAGACTGGGCGGAGCCCACCGTCGACGACAGCCATGCGTTCGAGATCGAGGGCGGGAGGCATCCGGTCGTCGAAGCCTCGCTCAAGAAATCCGGCGAGCCCTTCATCGCGAATGACTGCGAACTGACCGAGGGCGCGACCCCCGCGATCTGGCTGCTCACCGGTCCCAACATGGCGGGTAAATCGACCTTCCTGCGTCAAAACGCCCTGATCGCGCTTCTGGCCCAAGCGGGCAGCTTCGTTCCGGCGAAATCCGCCCATATCGGCCTTGTGTCCCAGCTCTTCAGCCGTGTCGGCGCGGCGGACGATCTGGCACGGGGCCGGTCGACCTTCATGGTCGAGATGGTCGAAACCGCCGCGATCCTCAATCAGGCTGACGACCGCGCTCTGGTGATCCTCGACGAGATCGGCCGCGGCACCGCGACCTATGACGGGCTTTCCATCGCATGGGCGGTCATGGAGCATCTGCACGCGTCCAACCGCTGCCGGGCCCTCTTCGCGACCCATTACCACGAGATGACCGCGCTGTCGGCCAAGCTGGACGGCGTCGAGAATGCGACCGTCGCGGTGAAGGAGTGGGAAGGCGAGGTGATCTTCCTGCACGAAGTTCGCAAAGGCGCCGCCGACCGCTCCTACGGGGTTCAGGTCGCGCGCCTCGCCGGGCTTCCGCATTCCGTCGTGGAACGCGCCCGGATCGTGCTCGATGCGCTGGAGAAGGGCGAACGCGAAGGTGGCGGCAAGAAACAGGCGGTGATCGACGATCTGCCGCTGTTTTCAGTGTCTAACACACCGCAACCGGCCGCCGCGCCAGCAGGTCCGTCAGAATTGGAAGAGCGGCTGAAAGCCCTCATTCCAGACGACATGACACCGAAAGACGCGCTCGACGCCCTTTACGAGCTTCGCGCGCTTCTCACGGAGTGATCTTCGTTTTGGGGAAAATATCCCGGGGGTCTGGGGGCAGCGCCCCCAGCCTGTCCGATCAGGATTTCGGAGTGGAGCTGACGCCCACTTTCGCCGGCCGCAGAAGCCGGTCGTGGATCATGAAGCCGTTCTCCATGACCTGAATGATGTCGCCGGCCTTGGTGCCGGGCGCGGGCGCTTCGAACATCGCCTCATGCATCTGCGGGTCGAATTTCTCGCCGACCTCGGGCGCCACCGTGGTGATGCCGTGACGGGCGAACACGTTCAGCAATTCGCGCTGGGTCAGTTCGACCCCTTCGAGGAACGGCCCGGCCTGCGAACGCACGTCCTCATTCGCGGCTTCGAGCGCACGCGAGAGCGCGTCGAACACGGGCAGCATGTCGCGCGCCAGACGCGTCCCACCGTAATTCGAGGCTTCCTGACGCTCTTTGTCGGCACGTTTGCGCGCATTCTCGGCATCTGCCAGCGCGCGCATGAATCGGTCGCGATAATCGTCGCGCTCGGCACGCAATGCCTCGAGCTCGTCTTCCTCATGGGACAGCACATCCTCGAAGCTCTCGTCGATATGCGCCTGATCCTCGGCAATCTCGTCTTTTTTCTCGCTCATGCCATTCATCCTTTGCCCTGGCCGGAGATCATCCGCCCGACCAGTTGCGCTGTGTAGTCCACGATCGGCACGATGCGCCCGTAGTTGAGCCGGGTTGGCCCAATCACGCCCACCGCACCAATGATCTTTCGGTCAGCGTTCATATATGGAGAGACAACCAAAGAGGAACCCGAAAGAGAGAAAAGTTTGTTCTCCGAGCCAATAAAAATACGCACGCCCTCGCCATCCTCGGCCAGATCGAGGAATTCGGCGATGTCACGTTTCCGTTCGAGATCATCGAACAGCGAGCGGATGCGGTCGAGGTCGTCTTCGGAGCCCAAAAGATTGGCACGACCGCGCACGATCAGCCGCTCGTAGCGCTCGCCTTTGTTTTCCCAGGCCGCCAACCCGCTGTCGATCAGTTCGGTCGCGAGCGAATCGATTTCGGTGCGATGGTTCGCGATCTGGCGTGCAATGTGACCGCGCAGTTCCGACAGCGTTTTCCCCTCCGCCATCGCGTTGAGGAAATTCGCAGCCTCCCGCATCGAAGACGGCGTTTGCCCAAGCGGCGGTGTGAAAACCCGGTTTTCCACCTGACCGTCAGCGAAGACGAGCACCACCAGCGCCCGGTCGGGCGAGAGCGAGACGAATTCGATATGCCGGATCGGGGCCTCGTGTTTCGGCGTCAGAACGAGGCTCGCGCCCTGCGTCATCCCCGAAAGCGCGCTCGAAACTCGGTCCAACAAAGACCCTACATCGCCTGAATTCGCGCCCATCGTGGCATCGAGCGCCGCACGGTCCTCGTCGCCGAGATGGTTCACCTCCATCACCCCATCGACGAACAGCCGCAGACCCGTCTGGGTCGGAACACGTCCGGCGGAGACATGGGGGCTATCCAGAAGTCCGAGATATTCGAGGTCCTGCATCACGTTGCGGATCGTCGCCGCGGACAGCTTCTCGTTCATCTCTCGGGTCAGGCTCCGCGAGCCCACGGGACCGCCGGTCGTGAGATAGCCTTCGACAACCCGGCGAAACACTTCGCGGGAGCGGTCGTTCAATTCGGAAAGAATATCGTTCTTGTCACTCATCGCGCTTCATCCCTGCTGACTTAAAGCCGCGCGAAGCCGAAGGTCAATCACGGCACGGGGGTTGCATCGCTGCGCATGGGCGATCAAATGGGGTGAATTCATTAGAAAGGTCCCCACGATGCGCCCATCCGGCAGAGAGTTAAGTGAACTTCGCCCGATTTCAATCGAGACCGGGGTTACGAAACACGCAGAAGGGTCTTGCCTGATCAAAATGGGCGACACCCACGTGCTGTGCACCGCCACGATCGAAGACCGCGCGCCGTCTTTCCTCAAAGGTTCCGGCCTTGGCTGGGTGACGGCAGAATACGGCATGCTGCCGCGCGCGACCAACACGCGCAACCGTCGCGAGGCCGCTGCGGGCAAGCAAGGTGGAAGAACCGTTGAAATTCAACGTCTTATCGGTCGCGCCCTGCGCGCTGGCGTCGATCGTTCGGCGCTTGGTGAGCGTCAGATCGTCGTCGATTGCGATGTGATCCAAGCCGATGGCGGCACGCGCTGCGCCTCGATCACCGGCGGTTGGGTCGCGCTGCGTCTCGCCACGAACAAGCTGCTGAAATCGGGCGCCTGCACTTCCGATCCGCTGCTCGATCATGTCGCGGCCCTGTCCTGCGGCATTTATGCGGGCCAGCCGGTCGCCGACCTCGACTATGCCGAAGATAGCGAAGCGGGCACCGACGGGAATTTCATCATGACCGGGCGCGGCAAGTTGATCGAAGTGCAGATGTCGGCCGAAGGCGCGACCTTTTCGCGCGAGCAGATGGATCGGCTTCTCGATCTGGCCGAGGAAGGCGCGGCGAAGCTCGTCGAAATGCAGAAAGCCGCAGTCGAATGAGAAGCTTCACCGAAAAGAAGCTGCTGGTCGCGACCCATAACGCCGGAAAGCTCGAGGAGATCAAAGCGATCCTCGCGCCTTTCGGCGTCGAGGTCGTCGGCGCGAAGGAGATGAACCTCCCCGAGCCGGAAGAGACCGAGAGCACCTTTGTCGGCAATGCGCGGATCAAAGCCCATGTGGCGGCAAAAGCGACCGGCCTGCCCGCCTTGGCGGACGATTCCGGCATCGAAGTCGACTGTCTCGACGGAGCGCCGGGCGTTTACACGGCCGATTGGGCAACCACCCCCAACGGGCGCGACTTCACCATGGCGATGGAGAAGACCTGGAAGGCCTGCGACGAGGTCGAAGCGGAGCTCCCGCGGACCGCGCGTTTCCGCTCTACCTTGGTTCTTGCCTGGCCCGACGGGCATGACGAGGTGTTCGACGGCCGTGTCGAAGGTCAGCTGGTTTGGCCTATGCGCGGCGCTCTCGGGCATGGCTATGACCCGATGTTCCAGCCCGATGGCTATGACCAAACCTTCGCGGAGATGGATCCCGCGCAAAAGAACGAGATTTCGCACCGTGCGGATGCTTTCCGCAAGTTCGTGACGATTTTCGACGCGCAATGACCGAGGATTGGCGGCACGGAGGGTTCGGCCTCTACCTTCACTGGCCGTTCTGTGCCGCCAAATGCCCCTATTGCGACTTCAATTCCCATGTCGCGACGGCCATCGACCAGAAACGATGGCTCTCTGCCTATCTCAGCGAACTCGACCGCTATGCCGCGCAGACGGAAGGCCGGATTCTGAACACGGTTTTCTTCGGCGGCGGCACACCCTCGCTGATGGATCCCGAGATTGTCGCCGCAATTGTCGAACGCATCCGCAGAAACTGGCAAACCAGCAACGATTTCGAGATCACCCTCGAAGCGAACCCCACAAGTGTCGAATCCGGGCGGTTTAGAGCCTTTTCTGAGGCTGGCGTGAACCGAGTTTCGATGGGGATGCAGGCGCTGAATGACGAAGATCTCCGTCGTTTGGGCCGAATGCACTCGGTCGCAGAAGGCCAGAAAGCCTTCGACATCGCGCGCAAGCAATTCGAGCGTGTGAGCTTCGATCTGATCTACGCGCGCCAGCACCAGACGATCGAAGATTGGAAAGCAGAGCTGGATGAGGCGCTGAAAATGGCGGTCGACCACCTCTCGCTCTATCAGCTGACCATCGAACCCGGCACGGTTTTCGGCGCGCGGCACGATGCCGGCAAACTCCGCGGAATTCCTGAGGACGATATCTCCGCCGAGATGTATTTCGCGACGCAGGAAATCTGCGAGAAGCACGGCCTGCCCGCCTACGAGATTTCAAACCACGCGCGCCCGGGCGCCGAGAGCCGCCACAACCTGATTTATTGGCGTTATGGCGACTATATCGGCATCGGCCCAGGCGCACATGGACGCCTGACCGAAAACGGTGTCCGCCACGCCACCGATACGCTCAAACAGCCCGGAGCCTGGCTCGCGCAGGTAGAAAAAACCGGTGCCGGAGAGAATGAGCGCGCCGCCCTGCCCCGCGAAGAGCAGGCAATCGAATATCTTTTGTTCGCGCTGCGCCTGTCCGAAGGGCTCGAGATGGAACGGTTCAACACGATCTCGCGTTCACCGCTCGATGAGGCGACGATGCGCCATCTTGAGGATATCGGCATGGTTGAGAGAGAGAACGGATTTCTGCGCGCGACGGATCAAGGCCGCCCGGTCTTGAACGCCATTATTCGCGATCTTATCCCCTGATGCGCATCCTCTGGCTCACGCTTGGCATTATTTCGGCCGGAATCGGGATTATCGGGCTGTTTTTGCCGCTCGTCCCGACCGTTCCGTTGATGCTTTTGGCGACGTTTTGCTTCGCGCGATCCTCTGATCGTCTGCATAACTGGATCATCACCCATCCGCGCTTCGGACCCCAGATCATCGACTGGCAAGAACGCCGCGCTATCGCGAAACGCGCGAAAATCGCGGCAACAGTGTCTGTTTTCGCGGCTTTCGGCCTGTCTTTGGTCTTCCGGTTACCGATTGAAATCCTGGCGATTCAGGGGATCACCTTGCTCGGCGTCCTGATTTTCATCTGGACGCGCCCGAATAGCTGATCAGCCGTTGCTGAGCATCTGGCAAAGCTTGTCGAGCTCCTCCAGATCGTCGTAAGCAATCGTAATCTTGCCGCCGCCGCTGCTGGTATGATCGATCGCAACCTTCATCCCGATCGTCGCGGACAAATCGCCCTCGAGCGCCCGCGTGTCAGCGTCTTTCTGAGGCTTCGGGCGCGCTTTGCGCTCTTCCCCGCCCTGCTGCTTCTTCGCAAGTTTCTCGACATCGCGCACCGAAAGCGTCTTCGCGACGGCCTGTTTCGCTAGGCTGACCGGATCTTCAGCGGTGATCATCGCCCGCGCATGACCGGCGGACAGCTTCCCCTCGCGCAGATAGACCTGCACTTCTTCGGGCAGCTGCAGCAGACGCATCAGGTTCGCGATATGGCTACGACTTTTCGACAGCGCCTCGGCCAGCTTCTCCTGCGTATGCCCAAAGCGGCTCATCAATTGCTTATAGGCCAGCGCCTCTTCGAGCGCATTGAGATCGGCGCGCTGAATGTTCTCGATGATCGCAACTTCGAGCACTTCCGTGTCGTTGAATTCGCGAATGATGACCGGAAGCTGGTGCAGCTTGGCCATCTGCGAGGCGCGCCACCGGCGTTCACCGGCCACGATCTCGTAATGATCGGGCTTCGTCGGGTGTTTGCGCACGATCAGCGGCTGAATCACACCCTTTTCGCGGATCGAAGACGCCAGTTCTTCCAAAGCGGCCGGCTCGAAATCGCGACGTGGCTGATCGGGGTTCGGCTCGATCTTCTCGACCGGGACGTATTGCTCCGGACGACGCGGAGGCGCCGTCGTCTCGGTCGGATTCAAATCAACATCCGCCATCAAAGCCGACAAACCACGCCCCAATCCACGCTTTTCGCGTTCCTTAGCCATTCTCACACCGCCTTTGCCAGTTCATGCCGCGACATCAATTCGCTGGCGAGATTCCGATAGGCCAACGCCCCGCGCGAACTGCTGTCGTAGCTGAGCACCGGCATCGCGTAGGATGGCGCCTCGGAGACCCGCACATTCCGCGGGATCATCGTCCGGAACACCAACTCGCCCAAAGTCGCGCGCGCATCCGCCTCCACCTGCTGCGAGAGATTGTTCCGCACGTCATACATCGTGAGGACGACGCCCTCGATTCGCAGGTTACGATTCGCGCTCAGACGGATCTCCCGGATCGTCAGCATCAGCTGAGAAAGCCCTTCGAGCGCGAAGAATTCCGCCTGCAGCGGCACCAGAACCGAATGCGACGCAACCATTGCGTTGATTGTCAGCAAGCTCAGAGAAGGCGGGCAGTCGATCAAGATATAGTCGAAGCCATAGCTATCAACATCTGGATGTCGTAGCGCGTCATGCAGAAGGAAGCTGCGCTTTTCGGTCGAGACAAGCTCCATATCCGCCGAAGACAGGTCCGTCGTCGCCGGGCAGAGGTAAAGACCGTCGATTTCGGTCTTGTGCAGAACCGAGGAAACCGGCGCGTCTTCGATCAGAAGGTCGTAGGTCGTCAGTTCGCGATCATCGGGCTCAATTCCAAGGCCCGTCGATGCATTCCCCTGCGGATCGAGATCGATCAAAAGAACCTTACGCCCGGCTTCTACCAGCCCTGCAGCGAGGTTGATCGCCGTCGTCGTCTTCCCCACGCCGCCTTTCTGGTTCGCAATCGCAATGATTTTCGGTTCATTTGCGCGAATTGGATCAGACACGCTCGGCTCCGTGGATTTTCAGGACAACACTGTTTGGATCGCTGAGGCTTTCGATCGCCTCGTAGTCAAAGGACCAGCTTTCCTGCGCCTGCGCAAGTTCTTCCTGCCAGCGCGCGCCTTTCGGGAAGATAGCGATGCCGGAGGGCTTCAGATGCCGGGCGGTGAATTCCAGTAGTTTCGGCAGATTCGCGAGGGCTCGGGCCGAGACGACATCGGCTTTCAGCGGGGCGATCTCTTCGATTCGTTGAGGAAGAACGCGGATATTGAGCGACAGCTCCCGCGTGACCGTCGAGAGAAAAGCCGATTTTCGCAGATCCGATTCGACCAGAATGACTTGGCGTTCTGGCGCCTTTTCCGCCGACAGAATCGCAATCACCAAACCCGGAAAGCCGCCCCCTGCCCCGAAATCCGCCCAAATCCGCGCATCTTCGGGCGCCATCGCGAATATCTGGGCCGAATCGAGGAAGTGACGCGACCACATATCCTCCAAAGTCGACTTCGCGACGAGGTTAATCGCGGGATTCCACTTCTTGAGCAGCGCCTCATAGGCAAACAGCTTATCCAATGTTTCACGTGAAACATCGAATCGCTCAGCGAACTCTTCAGTTTCAGGCGCCGTCATGCAGAGCGTGCCCGCTTTGATTGCCGTAGCCGCGCCAAGATCAACGTAAGTGCCGCGGGCGTGACGCCATCGACACGTCCCGCCTGCCCCAAAGTTTTAGGCATCGCGCGCTTAAGTTTACCCTTCAACTCGTTCGAGAGCCCCTGCAGCGAATCGAAATCGAAATCTTCGGGAATTTCCCAGCCCTCATCGCGCTTAAGGGAAGCCGCGTCGACCTCCTGACGCGCAACGTAATTCGCATAGAGCGCATCGATCGACAGCTGCCGCGCCGTCTCATCAGAGAGATCCTGCAATTCCGGCAGCGCTTCTTGCAGCGCGGGCATCGTGATATCGGGGAAAGACAGCAAATCGAAAGCGGTCCGCCGCGTCCCGTCCTCGTTCACCTTGAAGCCCTTCGCCTTGGCTTCCTTTGGTGTCAGCGAGATCGACTGCAGCAACTCCCGCCCTGCGGTCAGATCTGCGGATTTATCTTCGAACAGAACGCGGCGCGCCTCGCCAACACAGCCGATCTCGATCCCCATCCCCGTCAAGCGCTGGTCGGCATTGTCGGCCCGCAGCGACAGACGGAACTCGGCCCGCGAGGTAAACATGCGGTAAGGTTCAGTTACTCCGCGCGATGTCAGATCATCAATCATCACGCCGATATAGCTCGACGTCCGGCTGAAATGCACCGGTGCGCCCGTCTTCGCAGAGGATGCCGCATTCAAGCCAGCGACGAGACCCTGAGCTGCGGCCTCCTCATATCCTGTGGTCCCGTTGATCTGACCCGCAAGATATAGGCCAGGGACGGCACGCAACTGCAGCGTCGCGTCCAGCGCGCGCGGATCGACATAGTCATATTCGATCGCGTAACCGGGCTGCAGGATCTTCGCCTCTTCCAACCCGAAAATCGAATGGACGTAATCTTCCTGAACATCCACCGGCAGCGAGGTGGAAATCCCGTTCGGATAGACCGTGTCGTCATCCAGGCCTTCCGGCTCGAGGAAAATCTGATGCGAGTCCTTATCAGCGAAGCGCACGACCTTGTCTTCGATGGACGGACAATAGCGGGGGCCCACTCCAGAAATATGCCCGCCATACATCGCGGAGCGGTCAAGGTTGCTCCGGATGATGTCATGCGTCCGCCCATTCGTATGGGTGATCCCGCAAGAGATTTGCCGGACCTCGGGGCTCCGGTTAAGGAAGGAAAACATCACCGGATCATCATCTCCGGGCTGACTCTCCAGCTTGTCCCAGGCAATCGTCTTCCCATCCAGCCGCGGCGGTGTGCCCGTTTTCAGGCGCCCCATCGGCAGATCCATCGCGTAAAGCCGCTCGGCCAAGGCGCGCGAAGGCCGATCCCCGATACGGCCACCCGGACGCTGCTGGTCGCCGATATGGATCACGCCGTTAAGGAATGTCCCCGAAGTCAGGATCGCCGACTGACAGCTCAGCGTCACACCGTCGGCCAGCGCCACACCGTTGACCCGACCGCCTTCAACGCGCAGATCGGTCACCTCCCCCTCGACCACCTCGAGGTTGGGCTGCGCCGCGGTCATATGCTGGGCAGCCTCGCGGTAGATTTTACGATCCGCTTGAGCGCGCGGGCCTTGCACGGCGGGGCCTTTACGTCGGTTAAGAAGGCGGAACTGGATACCGGCCGCGTCGGCAAGACGGCCCATCACACCGTCCAGCGCGTCGATCTCACGGACCAGGTGGCCTTTACCAAGCCCGCCGATCGCCGGGTTGCACGACATCACCCCAATCGCATCGGCGCGAAGCGTCACCAAAGCCACCTGCGCACCCATCCGGGCCGCCGCGTGGGCTGCCTCGGTTCCGGCGTGCCCGCCTCCGATCACGATGACGTCGTAATGTTTCACGTGAAACACTCCTTACTTTCCGATGCAGAAGCTCGAGAAAATTTCATCCAACAGGTTCTCGACATCCACCCGACCGAGCAACGCTTCGAGCGCCCAAGCCGCTTGGCGCAGTGATTCCGCTGCCAGCTCGCTTCGGTCGGACCCGCGCAATACCTCATCTCGCGCCGATTCCAAAGCCCCGAATGCGCGCTGCATCGCAACCCTGTGCCGTTCGCGCGTCATTACGCCGGCGCCTTCGCCAACCCCGGACAGACGTTCTTCGATCGCAGAGAGCAATTCGCCGAGCCCCGCCCCCGTTTTCCCGGAGACGTTCAACCCATCATGCGCAGCGATATCGGCTTTGCCATGCACCACAAGATCGCCCGGCTCCGGTGCGATCAGCGGGACTTCCTCGCCGTCGAGCAGGAAAACACGCAGATCGGATTGTCGCGCGCGGTCGAGTGCCCGTTCCACCCCGATCGCTTCGACGACATCGTCGGTTTCGCGAAGCCCAGCGGTATCGAGCAAGGTCACCGCCTGCCCACCAATCTCCATCCGCACCTCGATGACGTCGCGCGTCGTGCCTGCGAATTCGGAGGTGATCGCCGCTTCGCGCCCTGCAAGTGCGTTAAGCAAGGTTGATTTCCCGGCATTCGGCCGCCCGACAATCGCGACCTCAAACCCTTCGCGAATACGCTCCGCCGCGCCAAGACGACGTAATTCATCGCGAATTCCGGCGCTAACCGCGTCGATCAGCTCCAGTACCTCGGGCGAAACATCTACCGGAACTTCCTCATCCGCGAAATCGATCGTGGCTTCGATCAACGCCCCTGCCCGGATCAGCTTTGCGCGCCAATCCTCGACCAGAGCCCCAACTGCGCCTGACAAAACCTTCAATGCCTGCTTACGCTGCGCCTCGGTTTCCGCCTCGATCAGATCGGAGAGCCCTTCGACCTGCGCCAGATCGAGCCGTTCGTTTTCCAACGCCCGCCGGGTGAATTCACCAGGTTCTGCAAGCCGCAACCCGTCGATCTGCCCAAGGGCGCGCAACACGGCGGAAACCGTCGCAATCGCGCCGTGGATATGCAGTTCCGCGACCTCTTCGCCGGTGAAGCTGGCGCCGCGCTCGAAACACAATACCACGGCCTCGTCGAGTTCCTCACCCGCGAGCCGCAACCGCCGCAGGCCGGCAACGCGCGGTTCCGGCAGGGTCCCTGCCAAGTTCCGCGCCGCCTGCCACGCCAGCGGTCCTGAAATACGAATGACGGCCACGCCCGCTTTTCCGCGGGCCGTGGCCAGTGCATAGATCGTGTCCATAGCAATCCTCTTCCCTGCGGAAGATAGGACGGCCTCAGCCGTTCATCGAGTCGAAGAATTCCGAGTTCGTCTTGGTCTGCTTGAGCTTCGAAATCAGGAACTCGATCGCATCGGTCGTGCCCATCGGGTTCAGGATGCGGCGCAGAAGGTAGGTTTTCTGCAGATCCTTCTGATCGACGAGCAGTTCCTCTTTCCGGGTACCGGATTTGAGGATGTCCATCGCCGGGAAGACGCGCTTGTCCGCGACCTTGCGGTCCAGCACGATTTCCGAGTTACCCGTGCCTTTGAATTCTTCGAAGATGACTTCGTCCATCCGCGAGCCGGTATCGATCAGCGCCGTCGCGATGATGGTCAGCGAGCCGCCCTCTTCGATGTTCCGCGCAGCACCGAAGAAGCGCTTCGGACGCTGCAGCGCGTTTGCGTCGACACCACCGGTCAGCACCTTGCCCGAGCTCGGAACGACGGTGTTGAAGGCACGGCCCAGACGGGTGATCGAGTCCAGCAAAATAACGACATCGCGCTTATGCTCGACCAGACGTTTCGCCTTCTCAATCACCATATCGGAGACCGCGACGTGACGCGTTGCCGGTTCGTCGAAAGTCGAGGACACGACCTCACCCTTCACCGAGCGCTGCATGTCGGTCACTTCTTCCGGGCGTTCGTCGATCAGCAGCACGATCAGGTAACATTCCGGATGGTTCTGCTCGATCGAGGTCGCGATGTTCTGCAGCAGCACCGTCTTACCGGTCCGCGGCGGCGCCACGATCAGCGAACGCTGACCCTTACCGATCGGCGCCACGAGGTCGATGATCCGGGCCGAGCGATCCTTGATCGTCGGATCCTCGATTTCCATCTTCAGACGCTCATCGGGATAGAGCGGCGTGAGGTTATCGAAAGCGACCTTGTGGCGCGCTTTCTCCGGCTCCTCGAAGTTGATCCGCTCAACCTTCGTTAACGCAAAATACCGCTCGTTCTCGCCCGGGGCGCGGATCACGCCTTCGACCGTGTCGCCGGTGCGCAGGCTGTGCTGGCGGATCATGTCGGGCGAGACGTAGATATCGTCGGGACCCGGCAGATAGTTCGCTTCGGTCGAGCGCAGGAAGCCGAAGCCGTCCTGCAGCACTTCCAGCACGCCATCGCCGCCGATGACCCAGTCATCCTCGGCATGCTCCTTCAGGATCGAGAACATCATCTCGCCCTTGCGCATGGTCGAGGCGTTTTCGATCTCCCATTCTTCGGCCAGCGCCAGAAGTTCCTTCGGGCTCTTGGCTTTCAAATCGGAGAGATTGAGGCGTTCATCGCTCATCGGATCACCTGCAGCTGGCGCCTCATCTCAACGATGGACGCATAAATTCGTCATGTAACAGAAAAACCGGTCGACCAGGACGGCCGTGGCTTAGCGACGCAGATAAGCGCAAAGCGTCGCTGAGTCAACGAAAGTCAGAATTTCACGATCACCGAGGCGACGATAACGATCATGAAGATGGTCGGGATCTCGTTCATCATACGGTAGTAACGCCCGCTGCGGTTCGCCCTGCCCTCCGCGAGCGCCTTGCGTTCCTTCGCGCACCACATGTGGAACCAGGTCATGCCGAGAACGGCTGCGGCTTTGGTCCACGGCCAGATGCTCGACCAATCGACGATCCCCGGCGTGAAGACCAGCATCAGGCCAAAGAGCCAGCTCGCGATCATCCCCGGGTTCATGATGGCCTTGAGAAGAAGCCGTTCCTGATGCCGGAACAGAAGCTCCTGATCGCTGTCGCGCTCCATGCCCGCCTTGTTCAGCCCCTCGACGTGGTAAACGTAAAGTCGCGGCAAATAGAACAGGGCCGCCATCCAGGTGATGATCGCCATCACATGCAGTGCTTTGATCCACAAATACCAAGTGCTCAGGAAATCGGTCATCTCGCCTCCGGCTGACAGCTGCCATCATCTTCAAAAAAGATTCTTTAAAGAAAAAGATGATGATGATGTAGGGCCTGTTGATGATGTGGATTAACACTTTATCAAGACTTTCTCCACAGGCGGAAAACATCAGGCGAGCACTAATCTTTTACTCGACACACGTTTCATAAAATATTGATATCACGTGATTCTTTTTCAGAGAGTCACAGCGTCACCCTGTGGATAACTCTTGGGAGAAAATTGTGAAACCCCGGGCATGTCCCCAACGGCTCGAATCCGAATTCCACAGGTGGACAAGTTTCGGAAATCTGCCATGAAACGTGCCGATCCGGTGGAGTAATCCGCCGATCCGCGTTATGCCCAATTTGACCCCGAGACTTCTGCGCCCGCTTATCCACAAGTTCATGAACATCCTCCTCGCCTCCGCCTCAGAAATCCGCGCGCAGCTTCTGCGCAATGCCGGCCTGTCCGTGACCGTGCAGCCCGCGCGCATCGATGAAGACATGATCCGCCGGAGTTTGGAGGCCGAAGAGGCGAAGCCGCGCGACGTGGCGGACCTCCTCGCCGAGATGAAGGCCGCGAAGCTCTCGGCGCGCCACCCCGGGGAATTGGTGATCGGCGCGGATCAGGTTCTCGAGCTCAAAGGCGCGGTGTTGTCGAAGCCGGAGACGCCAGAAGATGCGAAATCGCAGCTGCGCGCCCTCTCGGGCCAGACCCACAAACTTCTTTCCGCGATGGTCGCGATCCGGGATGGCGAGCCACTTTGGCGGCATGTCGGCGAAGTGCGCCTCACGATGCACACGCTGTCGGAGCCGTTCATTGACGATTACGTCGCCCGCAACTGGGACAGCATTCGCTGGTCGGTCGGCAGCTACAAACTCGAGGAAGAAGGCGTCCGTCTTTTCTCCCGCGTCCAAGGCGACTATTTTGCCGTCCTGGGCCTTCCCCTGATCGAATTCCTTAACTGGCTTCACGCCCGAGGAGACTTCACGACATGACGGATCATCCGCGCATTCCCCTCGCCGGCGTCATCGGATCGCCGGTCGCGCACTCGCGCTCGCCGCTCCTGTTTCGGACGTGGTTCGCCGAATACGGGATCGACGGGTTTTACATTCCGATGGATGTGGCGAGAGACGATCTGGAAACCGTGCTGCGGACATTGCCGAAAGCGGGGTTCGTCGGCACCAATGTGACGATCCCACACAAGATCCGCGCGCTCGAGATTGCCGATGTCATTTCCGATCGTGCGGCACTGATCGGGGCCGCGAACACTTTGGTTTTCCGTCCAGACGGAAAGATTTACGCTGATAATACAGACGGTTACGGGTTTATCGCTAATCTTCGGCAGAATGCGCCGAACTGGGACCCCAAGTCCGGCCCGGCCGCAGTTCTGGGCGCTGGCGGCGCTGCGCGCGCCATCGTCGCCTCGCTTCTTGAAAGTGGCGCGCCGGAGATTCGTATCTCGAACCGCACTCGGGCGCGCGCAGACGCGCTGCGTCAGGAATTCGGCGCGCGTCTCGTCGTTTACGATTGGGTTCAGGCAGGCAACATGCTCGAAGATGCCGCGACCGTCGTGAACACGACCTCGCTCGGCATGGTCGGCAAATCGGAATTCCGCGTTCCGCTCGATGCGTTGCGTCCCAGCGCGACCTGCTGCGATCTCGTCTACACACCTCTTAAGACGAAATTCCTCGCCGAGGCTGAAGATGTGGGATGCACCGTGGTCGACGGGCTCGGAATGCTTCTGCATCAAGCTGTCCCCGGGTTCGAGCGCTGGTTCGGCCAGCGCCCGGAAGTGACCGAAACTGTCCGCAACGCGGTGCTCGGGGCATGAGCAATCCTTTCCTGCTCGGGCTGACCGGCTCCATCGGGATGGGAAAATCCACGACGGCTGCGATGTTCGCCGAGGCGGGAATTCCCGTGTGGGATGCGGATCGGACGGTGCACGATCTCTACGCGAAGGGTGGTGCGGCCGTTGCGCCGATTGCCGCGGCCTTCCCGTCTGCGGTCAAGGATGGAGCGGTGGACCGGGCCGAGCTGAAAAAGCTGCTCGCCAGCGATAAAAAGGCTCTAACCCGCCTTGAATCGATCGTTCATCCGCTCACCACGGCCTCGCGGAGTGATTTCATCGCCGCGCATCCGGAGGCGGACCTGATCCTCCTTGATATTCCGCTTTTGTTCGAGACCGGGGCTGACGCTGCCTGCGATGCAACGCTCGTGGTCACCGCCCCGGCAGAGGTTCAGCGCGCGCGTGTTCTTGAACGGCCAGACATGACCGAGGCGCAGCTTGATTTCATTCTGTCGCGCCAGATGCCGGATGCCGAAAAACGACGTCGCGCAACCTTCGTGATCGAAACCCTCGATCTTGAGCAGACCCGCCAAGATGTGCGAAACCTGATTACGAAGATCAGGGGTGAGCAAGATGCGTGAAATCGTTCTCGATACCGAAACCACGGGTTTCGAGCCGGGAGAAGGCGACCGGATCGTCGAGATCGGTGCGGTTGAGCTCTTCAACCACATGCCGACTGGCAACACCTATCACCAGTACATTAACCCTGAGCGGTCGATGCCGCAGGAAGCCTTTCAGGTGCACGGGCTGGGCGACGAATTCCTGTCGGACAAACCCAAATTCGCCCAGATCGGCCTCGATTTTCTGAATTTCATCGGCACGGACTCGGTCCTCGTGATCCACAATGCCAAGTTTGACATGAAATTCCTGAATGCCGAGCTTGGCTGGGCCGGAATGCCGCTGATCCAGGATGATCGCGCGCTCGATACGCTGGCAATGGCCCGGCGGAGATTTCCGGGCTCGCCCGCGACGCTCGATGCGCTGTGCCGCCGCTTCAGCATCGACAACTCATCGCGGACGCTGCATGGCGCGTTGCTCGATAGTGAAATTCTGGCCGAGGTTTATCTCGAGCTGATCGGTGGTCGGCAGCCGGGCTTCGGGCTGCAACCCGTTGAAACGGGACAGAAACGTCAGGCCGGAGCCAATCAAGACTGGCGTCCCAAGCCTCGCCCCGAGCCTCTGCCCCCGCGCTTGACTGCCGAGGAGGCCGAGGCGCATGCTGCCTTCGTAGCCCAGCTCGGCGAAGCCGCGATCTGGAACCGCTACGACTGAAAACGTCGGGTTTTCTGACATAATACGCAAGTTTTCCATTTAACCGAGCGTCAACCTCCCTTAAATCGGGGGCTTCTTAGGGAGAGAGCGGGAGGACCGTCCATGCTGGACCTGACCGAAATGCGTGCTACGCTGGCCGAGACTTACGATCTTGCGCCATCCATTGAGTTGGCAGAGGAAATGCGGGACATCCACGCAAAGATGGATCGCGTTATTCCCTTGCCGGATTTCGCGCGCTACGCGCCCTACATCCGCGCGATTAATCGTCTGAAAAAAGAGAAAAACGCGGTAATTCTCGCGCATAACTACATGACGCCGGAAATCTATCACGGCGTGGCAGATGTTGTGGGTGACAGTCTTCAGCTCGCCATTGAGGCCACGAAGGTTCAGGCCGGGACGATCGTCCAATGCGGCGTGCATTTCATGGCCGAGACGTCGAAGATCCTGAACCCCGCCAAGACTGTCCTCATCCCCGACATGAAAGCCGGTTGTTCGCTGGCGGAATCGATCACTGCAGACGGTATCGCGGAGATGCGCGCCAAATATCCCGGTGCGCCCGTGGTAAGCTACGTTAACACGACCGCCGAGGTGAAAGCGGCGTCCGATATTTGCTGCACCTCGTCCAACGCGGCGCAGATCGTGCGTGCGATGGAGAGCGACACGGTCATCATGACGCCGGACCAGTATCTTGCGCAGAACGTGGCAAACGAGGTCCCCGAGAAGAATGTCGTCTGGTGGGAGGGCTCGTGCATCGTCCACGAGCAGTATACCGCTAAAGATATCAATGACTTCCGCTCGATGCATCCGAATACACGGATCATCGCGCACCCCGAATGCCCGCCCGACGTCGTCGCGGCGTCGGATTTCTCGGGTTCGACCTCGGGCATCATCAACTACGTCGAAACCAACAAGCCGAAAGAGGCGATGTTGGTCACCGAATGCTCGATGGCGTCCAACATCGCAGACGCGTTGCCGGAAGTAGATTTTGTGGGTCCGTGCAACATGTGCCCCTACATGAAGAAAATCACACTCGAGAAAATCCTGTGGTCGCTGCATACCGGGACCGAGGAAGTGATCGTCGATCCGCAGGTCGCCGAAAAGGCGCGCGTCGCTGTAGAGCGGATGATCGAGCTGTCCCGGACCCTCGCGAAGTGATCGAAACGCGACGGATCATCATCGTCGGCGCAGGTCTGGGGGCGCTTTATGCGGCGCTCAGCCTTGCGCCCCGCCCCGTTCTCATCATTTCGCCGGAAACTTTGGGCGAAGGCGCATCCTCGGCCTGGGCCCAGGGCGGTGTCGCCGCCGCAATGTCGGTTGGCGATACGCCCGCCTCTCATGCGCGCGACACGATGATCGCCGGAGCAGGCACTGTCTCACCGCAAATCGCGCATTTGGTGACCGAAGAAGCGCGTCAGCATATCCTCGCGTTGACCGAACTCGGCACGCCGTTCGATCGCGATCCGGAGGGTGATTACGTGATGTCGCGCGAGGCGGCGCATAGCCACGCGCGGGTCGTTCGGGTGAAGGGGGATCAGGCCGGGCGCGAGATCATGCAAACCCTCGTGGCCGCCGTCCGGCAAACCCCATCGGTTCAGGTTCTCGAGGGCGTTTTGGCGACGCATCTGGAGACGGAAGACGGTCGCGTCACCGGCGTGTGGATCGAGCGCGCGTTCGAGCCCTCGGGGCCGGTGTTGATAAAAAGCCCGGCGGTCTTGCTGGCGGGCGGCGGGTCGGGTGGGCTGTTTGCCGTCACGACGAACCCGCCGCGCATTCGTGGGCAGGTGATCGGGATGGCGGCGCGCGCGGGGGCGCGGATCGCCGATCCGGAATTCGTGCAGTTCCATCCGACCGCGATCGCCAGTGGCGAAGACCCTGCCCCGCTTGCGACCGAAGCGCTGCGCGGTGAAGGCGCAACACTCGTTAACGCGGATGGCGAACGCTTCATGCTTTCGGTTCATCCCGATGCCGAGCTTGCGCCGCGTGATATCGTGGCGCGGGCGGTGTATCTGGAGCGCAAAGCCGGACGAGAGCCCGCTCTGGATACGCGCGCAGCGCTTGGGGCCGAGGTTCTCACGCGTTTCCCGGCTGTCGCCGAAGCGTGCGAAAGGGCTGGAATAGACCCTGTTTCTGGTGTGATCCCTGTAGCGCCCGCCGCGCATTACCACATGGGCGGGATCGATACGGATCTCGAAGGGCGCAGCTCGCTCGATCGGCTTTGGGTCTGTGGCGAGGCGTCGTCGACCGGGCTTCACGGGGCGAACCGTCTGGCGTCGAACGGGTTGTTGGAAGCCTTGGTGTTTGCGCGGATCTGTGCTGTCGGGATCGCCGCAGAACTTGGCGAGATCCCCGACGTCGAGACGGTTAACCCGGAATTCCCGCAAGGCGATATCCCGGTGAATGAGCCAGCCGTACAGGTCTTGCGAAAAGCCATGACCGACGGCGTCGGCGTCGTGCGCGATGCGGACGGTTTGAAAGCCGCGCTTCGGGTCATTGCGAAGATCGAGGCGGAGGCCCGCACGGAAACGATGCGGAACATGACCGCCACGGCCACGTTGATTGCTTCGGCGGCCCTTGCGCGCGAGGAAAGCCGCGGGGGTCATTTCCGCTCGGATTTTCCGGAGATGAACCCGAAACTGGCGGAAAGAACGAAAATCACGCTGGAGGAGGCGCTGAAGATTCGCGCCGCTGCCTTGGAGGACTGACATGCTGCCCGATTTGCTGATCGAACCGATTGTCCGCGCCGCGCTGGTGGAAGACCTCTCGCCGATGGGCGACGCGACGACCAATGCGGTGATCCCGACGGGCAAAACCTACTCCGCGCGGCTGAAAGCGCGGGAAAATGGCGTGGTTTCGGGGATGCAGGTCGCGGCGATGGCGTTTCGGCTGGTCGATCCCACGCTGCGCGTGTCGATTCTGATCGCTGACGGCAAACCCTGCCAAGCGGGTGAGACTTTGCTGACGGTCGACGGATCGGCCGCCTCGATCCTGATGGCGGAGCGTGTTGCGCTGAATTTCGCGGGCCGTCTGAGCGGGATCGCCACGAAAACCGCGGGTTTTGTCGCGAAAACCGAAGGCACCAAGGCGCGCATCACCTGCACGCGGAAAACGACGCCGGGGCTGCGCGTTCTCGAGAAGGCCGCGGTGACCCATGGTGGCGGTTTTAACCATCGTTACGGTCTGTCCGACGCGATCCTGATCAAGGATAACCATATTGCGGCCGCCGGTGGCGTGCGTGCGGTGCTGGAGGCTGCGAAAGCGGCGCGTAGCCACATGATGCGGATCGAGCTGGAAGTCGACACGCTGCGCCAGATGGAAGAAGCGCTGAAGATCGGCGGGGCTGATGTCATCCTGCTCGACAATATGGACAGCGCGGAACTTCGCGCAGCGGTGGCGCTGAATGCGGGCCGCGTGGTTCTGGAAGCTTCGGGCAATATGACGCTCGAGCGGATTGCCGAAGTGGCGGCGACCGGTGTGGATTACATCTCCTCCGGTGCGCTCACCCATTCGGCCCGGACGCTCGATCTGGGCCTCGATTTCTGAGGTTTCAGCCGAGATAGTCTCTGAATTCGGCGCGAACGGCCTCATAGACCGAGCGTTTGAAGGGCACGATATTCTCGACCAGCTCGTCAAAGGACATCCACTGCCAGACCGAGAATTCGGGATGGTCGGTCTCGATCTTCACCTGATCGTCGGAACCGAGAAAGCGCATCAGGAACCATTTCTGCTCCTGCCCGCGCCAGCGCCCGTTCCAAATCTTCGGCACCAGATCGTGCGGCAGGTCGTAGCGCACCCAATCGGAGGTTTTCGCGACGATTTCGACGAGATCGGGGTTCACCCCGGTCTCTTCTTCCAGCTCGCGTAGGGCTGCTTCTTTCGGCTTCTCGCCCTTGTCGATCCCACCTTGCGGCATCTGCCAGGCCGGGCCGGGATTGTCGATGCGCTGGCCTGCGAACACGAGGCCAGCGGGGTTCATCAGCACGACGCCGACATTGCGGCGATAAGGAAGTTTAACGATCTCTTCGGGGGTCATATGAAAAAGGGGCCCGAAGGCCCCTTCCCTCAATTCTGCTGGGTGTCGGATTTGCCATCGGCTCTCGGCGCTTCGGCCTTCTGCGTCGACGCGGTGTCAGCCTGCGTCTCGGGGGCGATGGCCGAGAGACCTTTGATCAGGTCGATTGCGTAGGACATTTGGAAATCTTCCATCCGGCGCTTCGCGGCCTCTTCGGCTTTTGCGCGCTCGTCCTCGGCCTGCTGCTTTTCGTCCTCGGTCATCGAGTCGTTGGTGATCGCACCCTTCAGATCGGCCTCCGAGGTCATCTTGCGGGCGTTATCGCCTTCGGCAGCCGCTTTATCCTCGGATTTCGGCTGATCGGGCTGCGGCACGACCACATCGGGGGCGATGCCCAGCGACTGGATCGAGCGACCTGACGGCGTGTAGTAACGCGCGGTGGTCAGACGCATCGCGCCCTCGCCCTGGATCGGCATGACCGTCTGGACCGAGCCCTTACCGAAGCTCTTGGTGCCGACGACGATCGCGCGGTGATGATCCTGCAGCGCACCGGTCACGATTTCCGACGCCGAGGCCGAGCCACCGTTGATCAGCACGACGATCGGCTTGCCGTCGGCCATATCGCCCGCGGTCGCGTTGAACCGCTCGCTATCCTGCGGGTTCCGGCCACGGGTGGAGACGATCTCGCCCTTGTCGAGGAACGCATCCGCCGTCTTGATCGCCTGCGTCAGCAGACCGCCGGGGTTGTTGCGCAGATCGACGATGAAGCCATCGACCTTGTCCATGCCGCCGACTTCCTTGACCTGCTCCTTGATCGAGGATTCGAGGTTCGGGAAGGTCTGGTCGTTAAACGTAGTGATGCGCAGGATGACGGTATCGCCATCATGGCGGCCTTTCACGGCGGTCAGCTTGATCGTGTCGCGGGTCAGCGTGACGTCGAAGGGATCCTGTTCGCCTTCGCGCACGATGGTCACGGTGATGTCCGAGCCGACCGGCCCACGCATCTTGTCCACCGCCTGATCGAGCGGGATACCCATCAGGGACTCGCCATCGACCGCAGTGATGTAATCGCCGGATTCGATGCCGGCCTCAGCGGCAGGCGTGCCGTCCATCGGCGAAACCACCTTCACGAAGCCGTCTTCCTGCGTGACCTCGATGCCGAGACCGCCGAAGGAGCCGCGCGTCTGCACGCGCATGTCGCTGTAATCGGAGGGCGGCAGGTAGCTGGAATGCGGATCGAGCGAGCTGAGCATGCCGTTGATCGCGGCTTCAATCAGCTTCTTGCTATCCACCGGCTCGACGTAGTCTTGGCGAATTTTCTCGAAAATGTCGCCGAACAGGTCCAGCTGCTGGTAGACGGTCTCGTTGCGCTTCGTTTCTTCGGCCATCAGCGGCGCCGCGACTTGCGTGGACAAAAGCGCCCCCGCGAGCGTGCCGCCTACCGCTGCCATCATGAACTTTTTCATACTCAACCCTTGTCGTCTTTTGTCTGGATGAACCACGGCGTCGGGTCCACGGGCTTACCGCCCTCTCTCAGTTCCAAATAAAGCGTCTCGCTGCGATCTGCACCAGCGCCATCTGTCGCCGCCTGCACGAATTCCTTGCCGAATTCCTTCGCTCCCGGCTGAATTCCGCCCATCAAACCGATGGGCGTGCCCTTTGGCAGCACGTCTCCGACCTCACCATAGACGGTTCCGAGCCCCGCAAGAACCAGAAGATATCCATCTGCGGGTTCGAGAACCATCACATTTCCGTAGTCGAGCAACGGACCACGGTAGCGAATTGTCGCAGCCCAGGGCGTTGTGACCAGCGAGCCCGGCTCACTTGCGATCACGAGGCCGGGACGTTTGATCCCCGCGGCATCGGGTTCATTGAAGCTCCGCAGAACCGAGCCGATTACTGGCAGGTTCAGACTGCCTTTCGCGCCCGCGAAATCTCCGCGCGGCGGGCCGATATCGTTTTCCATGTCGCTCAGGCCCGTTGCGAAGCCTTCGAGCGTATCGGCGCTTTGCACCAGAGCCGTCAGTTCCTCGGGTTCTTCGAGATAGCGTTGCGGGAGTTTCTCACGGCGTTCCGAGATCGCTTCGGACAGCGCGGTGCGCGCCTTGGTCACTGAAACCATCCCCGCTTCCAGCGTTTCGCGCGCGTTTTCCTGCAGCTTGCGGAGCGTCGCGATCTCCTCGAGGTGGACGCTCAGCTTCTGCGCCTCTTCCTGCAAGGCGGGCGCGACCGAAGACAGCACCATTCCCGAACGGGCCGAGCCTTCGGGTCCCGAGGGATGCAGCAGCAAAAGCGGCCCGTCGGATTGCTGCATCGTCGACATCACGGCCAGCAGACTGCCAAGCTCCTCGCGTTTCGCGTCGAACCCTTGCTTGATCTCACGCTCGCGGATCGCGGCCCGGCGCAACCCGTCGCGCAGCGCGCTCAGCCCCTGTTCATAGGCGTGGATCGTTTTCGTCAGCGCCGCGATGCGGTCGGATTTCGACTGCGCCGCATCGAGCGCGGTGATCGCTTTGCGCAGATCGGCCGAGGCCTTGAGTGCGGCGTCGCCCGATCCGTCCGCCCAAAGCGGCCCGGCCGAGATCAGAAGAGCTGCGAGTGCGGCGCGGATCACGATACGATCAGGCTCTTTCCAGTCATTTCCTCGGGCTGCTCGATCTGCATCAGCTCCAGCAGCGTCGGCGCGAGATCCGCAAGCCGACCTTCGCGCAGCTTGGCGCCCTCGGGTCCACCGACCAGTGAGACCGGCACGAGGTTCGTCGTATGCGCGGTATGCGGCCCGCCGGTTTCCGGGTCGATCATGGTTTCGCAATTGCCGTGATCGGCGGTGATGATCATCGCGCCGCCCGCGGCTTCCAACGCCTCGACGACGCGGCCGATATCGTGGTCGATCTCTTCCACCGCCGCGATTGCCGCCTCCAGCGAGCCGGTATGGCCGACCATGTCGGGATTGGCGTAGTTCACGATGATCAGGTCGTACCCGGTCTCGATCGCCTCGACGAACTTGTCGGTGACTTCCGGCGCACTCATCTCGGGCTGCAGGTCATAGGTGGCGACCTTGGGCGATTTCGGCATGTAGCGATCTTCGCCCTCCCACGGCTCTTCCTTGCCGCCGTTGAGGAAGAAGGTCACATGCGGGTATTTCTCGGTCTCGGCCAGGTGAAATTGGCTAAGCCCTTGTTTTGAAACCCACTCTCCGAGCGTGTTGACGATCTCGCGCTTCGGATAGGCGGTCTTCATATAGGCGTTATGCTTATCGGAATACTCGACCATCCCCAGCAGCGCCGCCCATTTCGGACGCGGGCCGGTCTCGAATTCCGAAAAATCCGGCTCGCCAATCGCGCGCAGGATTTCACGGGCCCGGTCGGCGCGGAAATTGAGACAGAAGAACCCGTCGCCATCCTTCGCGCCCTCGTAATCGCCGATCACGGTGGGCTTGATGAACTCGTCCATTTCTTTCTTGTCGTAGCTGGCCTCGACGGCAGCCACGGGGGTGTCGGCCCCCTGCCCTTTGCCGTTGATCATCGCGTCATAGGCAAGGCCGACGCGGTCCCAGCGGTTGTCGCGGTCCATCGCGTAATAGCGGCCATCGACGGTGACGACGGTGCAGCCTTCGGGCAGTCGGTCGCAGAGATCGGAGACAAAGGACTTCGCGCTATCGGGAGCGACATCGCGCCCGTCGGTGATCGCGTGGATCAGCACCGGAACGCCCGCCTCCGAGACCATTTTCGCCGCGGCGAGCGTATGTTCGATATGACCATGCACACCACCATCCGAGATGACACCCATCAGATGCGCGCGCCCGCCGCTCTCTTTCATCGTGTCGATGAAGGACAGGATCGCCTCGTTCTTGAAGAAAGAACCGTCCTCGATCGCCAGATCGATCTGGCCCAGATCCATCGCCACCACCCGGCCTGCGCCGATATTGGTGTGACCGACCTCGGAATTGCCCATCTGACCGCTCGGAAGTCCGACATCGGGGCCGAAGGTCACCAGCGTCGATTTCGCCGGGTTGTTCCACAGAACGCGGTCGAGGTTCGGCGTATCGGCCAGCAGGGGCGCGTTTCCTTCGCGCTCCTTTCGCTCGCCAAAGCCATCGAGAATGCACAGGACGACGGGTTTCGGGCGGGTCATGGCGGCCTCCTAATCTGTTGCCCCCTCATACGCCTCGCAAGCCTTGGCGGCAACCGGGGGCGTGTGCGCCTCAGGCCTGGAACATGATCCGCCGGGCTTTCTTCTCGTAGCTGAGAATTTCGGTCTGTCGCGTGGCCTCGATTAGCGTCGAGAGCGCTTCGTCGGGTTTGTTCATATAGCGCCGACGCAGGTCCAGCACGACCGCGCCGCCATCCCGGATCACCCGCATCATAAGGTCGAGATAGTCGCCGATCGGGTAATGGAAACCGCAGGAAATCAGACTGGTAACCAGATCGCCCGTGACCCCCTCCAAAGCATCAGGCTGCTTGACCGGGTTGAGCGTCTCGACCGCATGGGCGCCATTGTCGCGTAGAAACGCCGCCGCGGCGTCGAGCGAGGCATAGCCCGCACCGGTATCGCTCCAGAAATGGTATTGCTCCGGGGTTTCCTCGATATCGATCAAGGTCACGGCGCAATCGTAATCCTTGATCAGCAGCGCGTCGTTGAGACCCTGTCCGCAGCCGATGTCGATCACATGGGTCGGGCGGCGACCGGTTTCCTCGAGCGCCTTGCGCAGCGGGAGATACTCGGTGAAGACCTCGGCGAGCGCCCCCCGGAAAATCTCCTCGTTGCGGGCCTCGACTTCTTCCAGCGCGGGCCCCCTGTCGCCGGCTTCCCAGGCCTTGCGCGCGGTGCCGGAAATCTGGCGCGTTCGCTGGAAGCCCATCAGCATCATCGCCTCGCGCGAAATGGACGCGCCGGAAATATTCATGTCGCGAAGTGTATTCATGGAGCCTGACCTGCTGGGCATTGTTTTCGAGCGCAGCGTAACGTCGCGGAGACGCTGCGCAAGCTATTGAAAACTGCACAATCTAAAGATGTGCTGATCAGACGCGGTGATAGGGCGTGCCGGCGATGATCTGTCCGGCGCGGTAGATCTGTTCGGTGAGCATGACGCGGGCCAGCATATGCGGCCAGACCATCTTGCCGAAAGAGATCGAGAACTCGGCGCGGCTGCGCAGGGACGGGTCGATCCCGTCCGCGCCGCCGATCACGAAAGCCACATCACGCGCCTGATCGCGCCAGCCTTGCAGCTTCGTGGCAAATTCGGGCGATGAGATCAGGCTGCCGCGCTCGTCGAGCGTGACGATCACCGATCCATCAGGAATGGCGCGGCTCAGCAGGTCTGCCTCTGCGCCCTGCCCCAGGCCCTTCTTGTCTTCGACCTCGACGACGGAAGCCGGGCCGAGCCCGAAGGCGCGCCCGGATTTCTCGAAGCGTTTCAGGTAGTCGTCGATCAGCTCGCGTTCGGGCCCCTTGCGCAAGCGGCCCACCGCGCAGATCGTGATCTTCATGCAGCCGAACTCAGACGGGGGCGCCCGCGGGCATCCACATCTTTTCCAGCTGATAAAACTCGCGCACTTCCGGGCGGAAGACGTGAACGATGACGTCGGAGCTGTCGATCAGCACCCAGTCGCCCTGATCCTTGCCCTCGACTTTGCAAGCCCGGTCGAATTCGTGCTTCAGCCGCTCGGTCAGGTTCTCGGCGATGGCGCTGACCTGACGCGTGCTGCGCCCGGAACAGACAACCATATAGTCACCGATCGAGGACCGACCGCGCAGGTCGATGGTCACGATATCTTCGGCCTTGTCGTCTTCGAGGGAAGAAATGACGCGCGCGAGGATTTCTTCGCTCGTCGCTTCGGCATTGACGGCCCGTGTATTCATGGCCGCTGCCTTTGTGCCGGCATCACTCGGCACGATGGAAAGATGAGACAGGACATGGTCCTCCAGATGTTACGCACCGAAATGGCCCCGGCGCTGGACGTCCTCCGAAAATAGCATCCCGAAGGTTCAATTTCAATTTTCATGCGGCGAATTTTCGCTATGCGTTTCCGGCCCGGGTTGCAAGTCCAGTTGCGAACCTTCGAGCAAACGCACTTCGCGCTGCGGGAACGGGATCGAAATGCCGTTCGCTTTGAACGTATCCCACAATGCGAGGAACACCTGCCCGCGCACGTTCGTCAGCCCTTCGACGGGGTCCGTGATCCAGAACCGCAGGAGATAATCGACCGAACTGTCCCCGAAACCGGTCACGTGACACACGGTCGGGCGGTTCTTCAAAACGCGGGTCACAGATTGCGCGGCTTCCACCGCCAGCTTGCGCACCACGTGCGGGTCGTCGTGATAGGAGGTGCCGAAGGGCAGGTCGATCCGCACGAATTCGTTGGAATGGGACCAGTTGACCACCTGCCCAGTGATCAGGTCTTCGTTCGGGATCAGGTATTCCTTGCCGTCGCGCGTAACGACAGAGACGTAGCGCGCGCCGAGCGAATTGATCCAGCCGAAGGTCTCGCCAAGGCTGATCACGTCGCCGGGCTTGATCGACTTATCGAGCAGGATGATGACGCCCGAGACGAGGTTCGACACGACTTTCTGCAGACCGAAGCCAAGGCCCACGCCGATCGCACCGGACAGGACGGCAAGCCCGGTCAGGTCGAAGCCCACCGCCTTGATCCCGATGAACAGCGCCGCGCCATAGAGCACAACCTGCATCACCTTGATGACCAGCTCCGACATCGAGGGGCTGATATCCTCGTTGGTGCGCAGCCGCACCGAGGTCTGCCCCGAGATGATCCGCGCGACCGACAAGAGGATCGTCGTCAGCACCAGCGCCTTGAGAACGCCGTAGGCTGTGATCCGGAAATCCCCGAATTCGACCGCCGTCCCGTTCAACAGCCGCACGGTCTCGTCCCACAGCCCGAGGTAATAAAGCGTCACCCAGATCCACGCGCCCCAGCGCACGATGCGGCGCAGAAGCGCGTTGCGGATCAGTCGCGCGACGAGGCCCACGACCAGCCATGCCGTGACCAGCGTTGCCACCAGCACCACGAGGAAGCGCCAGGAATAAAAGCCTTTGGTCGCCTCGAGCACGAAGACCGACGCCCAGGCGAGAAGAATGAAGAGGAAGCCGCGCAGGCGTTGCCGGAACAGGATCAGCAGGCGCAGCTGGCGGGTCGAAAGCTCGCGCCTCCGCCCCCAGTCGTCGACTTTCGGGGCAAGCCAGATCCGCCCGAGATGGGCCAGCGCAAAACATGCCGCGATGATCCCGAACTGCCAAAGCCGCGAGGGCAGCACGATCGAATTGAGGAAGATTTCGATCTGCGCCCAGATCGAAGCCAATATCTTGACGATGTCCCCATTCGCGAAATCCATGAAAATGACGTTAGCCCGGTTTTGCGATCAGTCCAAACACGGACTCTTCGATTGCCTCAGAGACGGATTCGCCGTATTTAGCGCCCCATGACACTCGTTTTCGACATGGATGACCGCGCCCGCCTTCGCGAGCGCTTCTACGGCGAAAGCCGCTCGGTGCTGGCACGACTTTGATGCTCTGCGCCCGCGGGCGCATATCTGCGCCTGCTGTCCCATGTCTGACAAACGGCCGTTTTTAGGCCAGCCATCCAAAGAAAGTGAGAGCCATGTCTGCTCCGAAGACCCTCTATGACAAGATCTGGGACGCGCATGTCGTGTCCGAAGACGAAGACGGCACCAGCCTGCTCTATATCGACCGTCACCTCGTCCACGAAGTGACCTCGCCGCAAGCCTTCGAAGGGCTGCGCATCGCGGGCCGCAAGGTGCGCGCGCCGGAGAAAACCATCGCCGTTCCGGATCACAACGTGCCGACCACGCTCGACCGCGCCAAGGGGATCGAGAACGAGGAAAGCCGGATTCAGGTCGACGCGCTCGACAAGAACGCCAAGGATTTCGGGGTGAACTATTACCCGGTCTCCGACGTGCGTCAGGGCATCGTGCATATCGTCGGCCCCGAACAGGGCTGGACCCTGCCGGGCATGACCGTCGTCTGCGGCGATAGCCACACCGCGACGCATGGCGCGTTCGGCGCACTCGCCCACGGCATCGGCACCTCGGAAGTCGAGCACGTTCTGGCCACCCAGACGCTGATCCAGTCGAAGTCGAAGAACATGAAGGTCGAGATCACCGGCAAGCTGCGTCCGGGCGTCACCGCCAAGGACATCACCCTGTCGGTCATCGGCGCGACCGGCACCGCCGGCGGCACCGGCCATGTCATCGAATATTGCGGCGAAGCGATCCGCGATCTGTCGATGGAAGGCCGCATGACCGTCTGCAACATGGCGATCGAAGGCGGCGCGCGCGCTGGCCTCATCGCGCCGGACGAGAAGACCTTCGAGTATGTCAAAGGCCGGGCCCACGCTCCGAAAGGCGCGCAGTGGGAGGCGGCTCTGCATTGGTGGAAGCAACTCTACACCGATGAGGGCGCGCATTTCGACAAGGTCGTCACCATCAAGGCCGAAGAGATCGAACCGGTCGTGACCTGGGGCACCTCGCCCGAGGACGTGCTGCCGATCTCGGGCTCCGTTCCGGCGCCGGAAGACTTCAAAGGCGGCAAGGTCGAAGCGGCCAAGCGTGCGCTCGACTACATGGGCCTCGAAGCTGGCACCAAGCTGACCGACATCAAGATCGACGTGGTCTTCATCGGCTCGTGCACCAACGGCCGGATCGAGGATCTGCGCGCCGCCGCCGAAGTCGTCAAAGGCCGCAAGCTGGCCGATGGCGTCCGCGCGATGGTCGTGCCGGGCTCGGGTCTCGTGCGCGCGCAGGCGGAGGAAGAAGGTCTGGACAAGATCTTCCTCGACGCAGGCTTCGAATGGCGCATGGCGGGCTGCTCGATGTGTCTCGCGATGAACCCCGATCAGCTGGCCGAGGGCGAGCGCTGCGCGTCGACCTCGAACCGCAACTTCGAAGGGCGTCAGGGCTACAAGGGCCGCACCCATCTGATGAGCCCGCAAATGGCCGCCGCAGCTGCTGTCACCGGTCATCTGACCGATGTGCGCAAGCTGATGGAACTGGAAGACGCGTAAGGAGCGACGAGAATGGAAAAGTTCGAAAAAGTTACCGGGATCGCCGCCCCCATGCCGCTGGTCAATATCGACACCGATATGATCATCCCCAAGGGCTTCCTAAAAACCATCAAGCGCACCGGGCTCGGCGTGCATGCGTTCGACGAGATGCGCTATGACCGTCAGGGCAACGAGAACCCCGACTTCGTGCTTAACAAGCCGCAATATCGCGAAGCGCAGATCCTCGTGGTCGGCGACAACTTCGGCTGCGGCTCCTCGCGTGAGCACGCCCCGTGGGCGCTGGCCGATTTCGGTATCAAGGTGATCGTTTCGACTTCCTTCGCCGACATCTTCTACAACAACTCGTTCAAGAACGGGATGCTGCCGATCGTGCTTCCGCAGGAGCAGGTCGACATGCTGATGAAGGATGCCGAGAAGGGCTCGAACGCACGGATGACCGTGGATCTCGAGAACCAGGAGATCACGACTTCGGAAGGCGAGACGATCAAGTTCGACGTCGATGCGTTCAAGAAGCACTGCCTGCTCGAAGGTCTCGACGATATCGGCCTGACGCTGGAGAAGGCCGCGGCCATCGACACGTTCGAGACGCAGATGCATCAGGCGCGTCCCTGGGTGTAACCCAAGACGCCATCGCGAAGTGAAAAGCCGCTCCGACCGGGGCGGCTTTTTACATGAGAGGGGGGGCGCGGGAACCCGGCACCCGTGGTAGGGTTCATCATTTGACGTAGATCGAGAGGATGATGCGATGCGCGTTTCGACCCTGTTTCTGGTGACCGGCCTCGTGCTGATCGTTCTCGGCGTTGCGGCCATCACGAATCCCTTCGCGACCTCGCTGGCCCTGACCACCTTCGTCGGCATCCTGTTCCTGATCGCCGGGGTCGTGCAGGCGTGGCTCGCCTTCAACGACCGCGACGGGGCGCATCGGGCGTGGCATGCGCTGATCGCACTTCTCAACATCGTCGTCGGCGTCTGGCTGATGGCCGATCCGATGTCCGGCACGGTGTCGCTCGCGGCGGTGGTCGGTGTTCTCTTCCTGCTGATGGGCGCGCTGCGCTTGCTCCTCGGTCTGCGCCTTGCCGGGCCGCGCCTGCGGTGGATGCTGGTCCTGTCGGGCGCGGTTTCGATCCTGATCGGCGTGCTGATCTTCTCCGCATTCGATCAGATAGCGACGCAAATCCTTGGACTATTGCTAGGAATCCAGTTGCTGGCGGATGGTGTCGGGCTTGCCGCACTTGGCTTTGCCAATCGCGACTCCCGAGGGTTTTTGAGGCGCTAACCCCTTGATCCACAAAATATGGTTTCGCCTCCTAGGTTGCCACATTTTTGCACCTTTGTTGATGCAATGTCGCACCAGGTCTTCCAAGAAAATGCCTTAATGCGGCACAGAGTCTGAAAACACTATTTGCTTGGATCGGGAACTTGGGCAAAATCATGGCAAGTTTGAGGCAGCGCGCCACAGTCGGCGCGCGTCTTGCGGGTAAAAGGATCGGCAATGTACCGCATCCGACCGCAGGGAAGGGTAGGGTAACTGTGTTCTCACGTCTCTCAGGGGCGCTCGTTCGCGCGATCCTCGTCGCGGTGGTGATCTGCACCCCCGCGCTTATTCTGCCCGATACGAGTAGTGACACCGCACAGATCGTGGCGCTTATGGCGCTGTTCGGCTTTGCGCTGACCCTTTTCGAATATGCTTCCGTTTATCCCGGCCTGATCGAGTTTCGCGATGCGCCGCCCTTCAACCGCATCCGCTTCATGTCGCTGTTCCTGACGGTTCTGCTGCTCTCGCTTGCCGTGCAGTCGCAGTATCACGCCTCGACCCTGACCCGGCTGATCGAGGTTCTGGGCACGACCGTCGCCAGCTCCATCGACGTGCCTTACAGCCCCGTTCGCCTGCTGCAACTCGCGCTGCCGGCGGATGCCTCACTGCATCAGGTCGCGCTGGTGCGTACCGCTGCGGGCATGGCCTACCTGATCTCGCTGCTGACCCTTGGCTATTTCGTCATCGTCATGCGGATCATGGGCTGGCCGCAGGCGCATACGAAATTCAACGTCTGGGTCAATTTGCCCACCTTCGACCCGACCGCAGGCGGCGACGTGGTCGAGCGTCTGCGCCGCGATTCGTGGTTCAACATTGCGCTGGGCTTCCTTTTGCCCTTCCTTATTCCGGCGGTGCTCAAACTCGTCTCGGTCAGCTTCGTGATCGTGACGCTGGAAGTGCCCCACACGATGATCTGGATGGTGACGGCATGGGCCTTCCTTCCCGCAAGCCTGTTCATGCGCGGCATCGCGCTGGCGCGGGTGGCGCAAATGATCGAAAACAAGCGTCTCGCTTCCGGGGCGAGCGACTACTTGCCGGCCTGATCGCGACCTGCTTGGCGCTGCCCGCCGCGGCAGAGAGCCTGCGCGTGGCGACATGGGATGCCGGGTTGTCCCGCCGGGGTCCGGGGCTTTTGCTGAAAGATATCCGCAATGACGCAGCGCAGGTCGCGGCTGTGACCCGGATCGTCGATGCGATCGCGCCAGATGTGCTTTTGCTGACCGGGATCGACTGGGACCATGACGGGCAGGCGCTGGCCGCGCTGAATGAGACTTTCGCACAGCCCTATCCGCATCTCTTCGCGCCGCGCCCCAATAGCGGATGGATGAGCGGGGCCGATCTCGATGGCAATGGCAAACTTGGTGGAGCGCGCGATGGGCACGGCTACGGGCGATTTCCGGGGCAGGGCGGTCTGGCGCTGCTGTCGCGCTACCCGATTGAGGCCGACCGGGCGCGCGATTTCTCGGCAATGCTGTGGAAAGACCTGCCCGACGGGCAAAGCGCAGGGGCGGAGCTGTCGCCGGAGGCGCTGGAGGTGCAGCGTCTCAGCTCCACCGCGCATTGGGATGTGCCGCTCCAACTGCCTTCGGGCGAGCCGCTGCATCTTCTGGCCTTCGCCGCGACGCCTCCGGTTTTCGACGGACCCGAGGACCGCAACGGCCGCCGCAATCGCGACGAGATCGCCTTTTGGCTGCGGTATCTGGATGGGGAGCTCGAAGCGCTGCCGCCCGAAGCGCCGGTGATCCTGCTAGGCGACGCCAATCTCGACCCGAAGGACGGGGAGGGGCGGCGTGATGCGCTCGATCTGCTGCTGAACGGCCCGCATCTGCAAGACCCGCAGCCGCGCAGCGATGGCGCGAGGCTGACCGCCGATCCTGCGCATGAAGGCGATCCGGGCCTCGATACCGCCGATTACGACGGGCCGGGCAATCTGCGGCTCGATTACGTTCTGCCGTCGACCGACTTGAGGGTGACGGGGGCGGGCGTCGTCTGGCCGAAGCCGGGCGCGCCCTTGGCGAAGGCGGCCGTAGCCGCCTCGCGTCACAAGATGGTGTGGCTCGACATCGCATTGCCCTGATCGGGTACGACCTTGAGGCCTCGGATATAGAGATGTTCGAACACCACGCGCTGCAGCGTCTTCGGCGTGAATTCCGGGAAGCGCGCGTGGAAGTCGGTGCCGTCGATCTCGTGGCTCATGTCGAACAGGTAGCGCATTTCGCGCAGCTCGCGTGCCAGCTCCCATGCGGGCGAGGCAAGCAGCAGCGCCGTCCACGGGAATTTCTTGATCGAGATGTCGCGCCCCATCTGACTCGAGAATTCCTCGGCCAGCTCGCGCGCGGAGAACCGCGTGCCGGGAAACCCGAGATCGAGCAGCCCGGGCGTGTGATCTTCGGTCTCGGCCAGTTGCACGGCGATCCGGGTCATATCCTCGAGATCGGCATAGACGCGCTGTGCATCGGGCTTGCCGAGCGCGGTGATCTTACCCTTGCGCAAATCCTTCAGCATCACCCGGTTCATCAGCGTGTCGGGCGACTCGGCATTCAGGAAATCTCCGCCGCGCAAGATCACGACCGAACGGCCCTCTTCGGCATGGGCACGGTAGCGCGCCTCCATCTCGGCGCGGATCTTGCCCTTGCGGGTGCAGGCGTGATGCGGGGTCGAGGCGCTCCACGGAGACGGCTCGCGCCCGTAGACATAGACATTGCCCGGCACCATCACGGAGGCCCCGCTGTCGCGCGACGCGGCCAGAACCTGTTTGGTGATCTGGGGGATCTGGTTTGCCCAGTCGTGGTAATTCGGCGGGTTCATCGCATTCACGATCCACCGCGCGCCGCGCGCTGCGATAGCCATGTCGGTGCCCCGGCGATAGCGATCGACGTCCCAGCCAGCGGCCCTGAAGGACCGTGCCGCAGCAGATCCGAACAAACCGCCCATTCCCAGGATCAGTACCCTGCGATTCATTTCGCCCTCATGTGTCGTCTGCCTGCTCTAAACTCTAGCATGCGCTCATACGCGTGCGGGGGCCACTCGCCAACCACCTGATCCGCAAAAGCCCGCCGAAGCCTCGGCAACCGCTTGCCGATCGTCCAGACACGGTTTCGCGACCTGTGCCGCTTGACCAAGGGGCGGGCAGGGGATACGCCCTTCGAGACCCTGTTTTCTTGGGAGATTATCCTCATGTCCAACCCCTCCATCCTCATCCTGCCCGGCGACGGGATCGGCCCCGAAGTCATGGCCGAGGTTCGCAAAGTCATCGACTGGTACGGTGCCAAGCGCGATCTCGCCTTCGACGTCAGCGAAGACCTCGTCGGTGGTGCGGCCTACGACAAGCACGGCGTGCCGCTGGCCGATGAGACGATGGCGAAGGCGCAGGAAGTGGACGCAGTTCTGCTCGGCGCCGTGGGCGGTCCGAAATATGACGTGCTCGACTTCTCTGTGAAGCCCGAGCGCGGCCTGCTGCGTCTGCGCAAGGAGATGGACCTGTTTGCCAACCTGCGCCCCGCGCAATGCTTCGACGCGCTGGCGGATTTCTCCTCGCTGAAGAAGGACGTGGTTGCAGGCCTCGACATCATGATCGTGCGCGAGCTGACCTCGGGCGTCTATTTCGGTGAGCCGCGCGGCATTTTCGAAGAAGGCAACGAGCGCGTCGGCATCAACACCCAGCGCTACACCGAGTCCGAGATCGAGCGCGCCGCCCGGGCTGCGTTCGAGCTGGCGATGAAGCGCAACAAAAAGCTCTGCTCGATGGAGAAAGCCAACGTGATGGAGTCGGGCATCCTCTGGCGCGAGGTCGTGACCCGGGTCGGCGAGGAATACCCCGAAGTCGAACTGAGCCACATGTATGCCGATAACGGCGCGATGCAGCTCGTGCGCGCGCCCAAGCAGTTCGACGTGATCGTCACCGACAACCTGTTCGGCGACATCCTGTCCGACTGCGCGGCGATGCTGACCGGCTCGCTCGGGATGCTGCCCTCCGCGTCGCTCGGCGCGCCGATGGCGAACGGTCGCCCGAAAGCGATGTACGAGCCCGTCCACGGTTCGGCCCCCGACATTGCGGGGCAGGGCAAGGCCAACCCGATCGCCTGTATCCTCAGCTTCGCGATGGCGCTGCGCTACAGCTTCGATCAGGGCGACGAGGCGACCCGTCTGGAAACCGCGATCGAGAAAGTGCTGGCCGATGGCGTGCGCACCGCGGACCTGATGGGCCCCGAAGGCGGCACCCCGGTCTCGACCTCCGAGATGGGCGACAAGATCATCGAAGCGCTCGACGCTTCGCTCTGATCCACGAGACAAGTTTTGTGAAAGGCGCGGGCACAGGCTCGCGCCTTTTTCATGCCGTGGCCTTGCAACTCCCGAACATCCGCTCAAGATGTGAGCGATAACACCGGGAGCCTCCCATGCCCGATTTCGGCGGAAAATCAAACGCACGCGGTGCGTCCCTCGGCCTGACCTCGATGGCGATTTTCGCCACGCATGACGTCATCATCAAACATCTGGGCCAGACCTACTCCCCGGTTCAGATCGTGTTCTTCGCGGCGCTCCTGTCTTTCCCGCTGCTCTCGGTGATCCTGCTCAACGACAAGCGCGGGGGAAGCTTGCGCCCGGTTCACCCCGGCTGGGTCGTCGGTCGGGTCTTTACCACCGTCGTCACCGGGCTCTGCGCTTTCTACGCCTTCTCGACCCTGCCGCTCGCGCAGGTCTATCCGCTCCTCTTCGCGATGCCGCTGCTGGTCACTGTCTTCTCGATCCCGATCCTGGGCGAGAAGGTCGGCATTCACCGATGGGCCGCGGTCATCCTCGGTCTGATCGGCGTGGTGATCGTGGTGCGCCCCGGTCAGGCGGATCTCGCACCCGGCCACTTTGCGGCGATGACGGCAGCAGTCACCGGTTCGCTGGCCTCGGTGATCGTGCGCAAGATCGGCTCGGAGGAACGCTCCGTCGTGCTGCTGCTCTCGCCGCTTCTGGGAAACGTGATCGTCATGGCGATCCTTCTGCCCTTCGTCTGGCAGCCGCTGCAGATCGGCGATCTCGGCCTCATGGCGGTGATCGCGATCTTCGGCCTGACCGCCTCCTTCCTGCAAATCCTCGCCTATCGCGCGGGCGAGGCCGCCATCGTCGCGCCGATGCAATATTCGCAGATCCTCTGGGCGGTCTTCTACGGCTGGATCATCTTCCACGAGAGCGTGGACATCCCGACGCTTGTCGGCGCGGGCGTGGTGATCCTCTCGGGCATCTACATCGTCATTCGCGAAACACGTGTCTCCGAGAACCAGCCGGTGCTGCGCACGAGGGGCCGCTCGGAGACCGTCACCGCCCCGCGATCGTCGCTTCTGGGTCGCGTTTTGGGCCTTCGTGCACGCAATTCAAGAAGCTGACTCAGACCCCCTTGCAAAACCCTGCACAAGCGGCTAATTCCCCGCCCACGGTCGGAGCGTAGCGCAGCCTGGTAGCGCACCTGCTTCGGGAGCAGGGGGTCGGAGGTTCGAATCCTCTCGCTCCGACCATTTTCCCGATTTCCCCTCTTTTCTTGGCGTCTTGCGATGTCGCTGGCCTTTCGGGCCGTGCTTTGGCACAACTTTCCCGAAGCAATGAAGGCAGGGCGAATGCAGGTCGAACCAACTCCTCTCAGCGGCGTTCTTGTGATCACCCCGAAGCGATTCGGTGATCACCGCGGATTTTTCTCCGAGAGCTATTCGGCGAAGCGATTTGCCGAAGCCGGGATCGAGATCGAGTTCGTCCAAGACAACCATTCGGTCTCGGAGGCCGTGGGCACGGTGCGCGGGCTGCATTTTCAGGCCCCGCCGCACGCGCAGGCGAAGCTCGTGCGCTGCGGGTGCGGGCGGCTCTGGGACGTCGCGGTGGATATCCGCAAGGGCAGCCCGACCTACGGCCAGTGGTTCGGCACGGAGCTGAGCTTCGAGAACGGCAAGCAGCTGCTGATCCCGGCGGGCTTCGCGCATGGGTTTGTGACGCTCGAGCCGGGGACCGAGATCGTCTACAAATGCTCGGATTACTACGCGCCCGAGTGTGAAGGCGCGATCCGCTGGGACGATCCGGATATCGGCATCGATTGGCCGCTTTCCGCAGAAATAGAGCCTGTTTTGTCCGGCAAGGACGCTGAGGCACCTCTGTTCGCTTCCTTCGATAGCCCCTTCACCTGGGAGGGCGCAGCATGAAGATCCTCGTCACCGGCGGTGCCGGGTTCATCGGCTCCGCGGTCGTCCGCCTCGCCGTCTCGCGCGGCCATGAGGTGGTGAACCTCGACGCGCTGACCTATGCCGCCTGCCTCGAGAATGTCGCGCCCGTCGCCGACAGCCCGCTTTACGCCTTCGAGCAGGCCGATATCCGCGATCCCGAGGCGCTGACGGCGATCTTCACCCGTCACAAGCCCGACGCGGTGATGCATCTCGCGGCCGAAAGCCATGTCGACCGTTCGATCGACGGCCCCGGTGCCTTCATCGAGACCAACGTGATGGGCACCTACAACATGCTGCAGGCGGCACGCAGCTTTTGGGAGGGTGAAGGTCGCCCCGAGAGCTTCCGCTTCCACCACATCTCGACCGACGAGGTTTACGGCACGCTCGGCCCCACCGGCCAGTTCACCGAAGAGACGCCCTACGCCCCGAACAGCCCCTATTCCGCCTCGAAAGCGGGTTCGGACCATCTCGTGCGCGCTTGGCACGAGACCTATTGCCTGCCGGTGGTGCTCACCAATTGCTCGAACAATTACGGCCCCTATCACTTCCCGGAAAAGCTGATCCCGGTCGTGATCCTGAACGCGCTCGCGGGCAAGCCCCTGCCGATCTATGGCGACGGGTCGAACGTGCGCGACTGGCTCTATGTCGAGGATCACGCCGATGCGCTGCTCTTGGTGCTGGAGAAGGGCGCCTCGGGCCGCAGTTACAATATCGGCGGCGAGAACGAGCGGTCGAACCTCGAGCTGGTCCAGACGATCTGCACCATTCTCGACAAGCTGCGTCCGGGCGACGCGCCATATGCCGATCTGATCACCTTCGTCACCGACCGCCCCGGCCACGATGCGCGCTACGCGATCGACCCGACCCGCATCCGCGAGGAGCTAGGCTGGCGGCCGAGCGTGACGGTGGAGGAGGGGCTCGAGCGCACCGTGCGCTGGTATCTCGAGAACGAGGATTGGTGGCGCCCGCTGCTGGAGCGGCACGGCGTCGGCGAAAGGTTGGGCAAGGCATGATCCTCGTCTTCGGACAGACCGGCCAGGTTGCGCAGGAACTACAACGCCTCGCCCCCGATGCGGTGTTTTTGGGCCGGAATAGGGTCGATTTGAGCGACCCTGATGCCGCTGCACAGGCGATCCGGGAGGCCAAGCCAGAGGCCGTAATCAACGCCGCGGCCTATACGGCTGTCGACAAGGCCGAAGAAGAAGAGGCGCTTGCGCAGACGGTCAACGGTGACGCGCCCGCGGCGATGGCCGAGGCCTGCCGCGACCTTGGCATCCCGTTCGTTCACATCTCCACCGATTACGTCTTCGACGGCTCGGGCGACGCGCCGTTCAAGCCGACCGACCCGACCGGCCCGCTGGGCGCCTATGGCCGCACCAAGCTCGCAGGCGAAGAGGCGATCCGGGCGACGGGCAGCACTTTCGCCATCCTGCGCACCAGCTGGGTCTTCTCCGCCCATGGCGGGAACTTCGTGAAGACGATGCTGCGCCTGTCGGAAAGCCGCGATCACCTGACGATCGTCGCCGACCAGATCGGTGGCCCGACCCCGGCCAAGGCGATCGCCGAGGCCTGCCTGGCGATGGCGCAAGAGTTGCAGCGCGCGCCTGAGAAGAGCGGCGTTTACCATTTCTCAGGCTCTCCCGATGTAAGCTGGGCGGGCTTCGCGCGGGAGATCTTCGCGCAGGCCGGGCGCGGCGTGACGGTGGAGGATATTCCCACCGCCGATTATCCGACGCCGGCGAAACGGCCGCTCAATTCGCGGTTCGACTGCAGCGATCTGGCCGTGTTCGGCCTGAATAGACCCGATTGGAGATCGGGATTGAATGAAGTGTTAATTGAATTGGAAGCGGTATGACGAAACGCAAAGGGATCATTCTGGCAGGCGGCTCGGGCACGCGGCTCTATCCGATCACGATGGGCGTCTCGAAGCAGCTTCTGCCGGTCTATGACAAGCCGATGATTTACTATCCGCTGACGACGCTGATGCTGGCGGGCATCCGCGAGATCGCGGTGATCACGACGCCGCATGATCAGGAGCAGTTCATCCGCACGCTCGGCGATGGCAGCCAATGGGGGCTGAACCTGACCTATATCACGCAGCCCTCGCCCGACGGTCTGGCGCAGGCCTATCTGCTGGCCGAGGATTTCCTTGCGGGCAGCCCTTCGGCGATGGTTCTGGGCGACAACATCTTCTTCGGCGCAGGTCTAGGCGAGATCCTGAAAGCGGCGAATGCGACCACAGATGGCGGCACCGTCTTCGGCTACCGCGTCCGCGATCCGGAGCGGTATGGCGTGGTGGATTTCGACGAGAGCGGTACCGTGCGCGCGATCATCGAGAAGCCCGAAGTGCCGCCATCGCAATTCGCGGTCACGGGGCTCTATTTCCTCGACGAGACTGCGCCGGACCGCGCCAAGACGATCACGCCTTCCGCCCGTGGCGAGTTGGAGATCACCTCGCTTCTGGAAACCTACCTGCATGACGGCGCGCTCTCGGTCACGCAGATGGGTCGGGGCTTTGCCTGGCTCGACACCGGAACGCATGGCAGCCTGCTCGATGCGGGCAACTTCGTTCGCACGCTGGAAGAGCGGCAGGGGCTGCAAAGCGGCTCGCCCGACGAGATCGCCTTCGAGAAAGGCTGGATCAGTGCCGACGCACTCGCCGACCGCGCAAAGAAATTCGGCAAGAACAGCTATGGCGAGTATCTGCTGCGCCTGATCGAGTAAGCGACCGTGGCGCGGGTCACGATCCTGATGGCGACACGCGATCCGGGGCCGGAACTGCGCGATCAGCTGGAAAGCCTCGCGGCGCAAACCCATCGGGATTGGCGTCTGATCGTCGGGGACGACAGCCGAAGCGATGCCGCGCGCGACGTCTTGGCGGAGCTCGCCCGCAGCCATGATGTGCAGATCGTGAGAGGCCCGCGGACCGGCGCGGGAGGGAATTTCCTGTCTCTGCTGCGGGGGATCGACAGCGCGCAGCAGGATTACATCGCCTTTTGTGATCAGGATGATGTCTGGCTGCCGGATCGGCTCGCGCGCGGGATTTCGAGTTTGGGCGAGGGGGAAGCTTCGCTTTATTGCAGCCGGACTTTGGTCTGCAACGCTGATCTGGGAGACCAGCATCTCTCCGTCCGACACACACGCCCACCGTCGTTCCGCAACGCACTGGTGCAGAATATCGCGGCGGGAAACACCATTCTTCTGAACCCGGCCGGGGCCGAACTGGCCATCTCTGCGGCGCACGAGCTGCGATCCACGCCGCGTCATGACTGGTGGCTCTATCAGCTCTTCACCGGGTGCGGCGCGCGGATTTTCTACGATGTGGAGCCCACGCTTCTCTACCGCCAACACGGTGGCAACGCGGAAGGGGCGAACATCACAATGCGCGCCAAACTCTCTCGACTCGGATGCATGCTGTCCGGCGATTGGCGGTGCTGGATCGACGATCAATGTGCAGCGCTCACCGCATCGGCGCATCGGTTCACGCCCGGGAACCGGGCCGTTTTCGATCGCTTCAAGAGGATGCGCGACGCGACTTTTCCGGCCCGTCTGAAAGAATTAGCCCGGCTGAGGCTCTATCGCCAAAGCCGGGCGGCTACGCTTGCCCTCTGGATCGGGGCCGTGTTTCGGCGGATTTAGGGTCTTAAATCCGGAAGATCGGCTGCAGCAAGCGCGGCAGAAGGCCCTTGAACTTCAGCGGTGCATCGGTCGCGGCGAGGCAGATGCAGACATCCTCCATACCCGCGATCGGTGTGTGATCGAGATCGTCATCCGCCACCTCCACATCGCCGACGCCAAAGCGCCCGGTCTCGTCCGAGAAGGACCCCTGCAGCACGAGCGTCAATTCGAGCCCGCCATGCGTGTGATCCGGCACCGCCATCCCCGGCGGAATATAGAGAAGCCGGGCCGACCCTTCTTTATCCTCGCTCAGAATGGCTTGCTTGATGCCGCCGCCCAAGGCCCGCCAGCGCGGACTGTCGGCGCCCATCGCTTCGACCACGGCGCCCGGATAAATCCCGGCGCGCGCAGGTTGATCAGCGACGATCACATCGTCGTCGTCCAACCCGTCAAACACACGTCGCCGCAAATCGTCGCTGGGGGCCATGCCTTTCAGGTCATCCAGAACCAGCCCGCCCGCCAGTTCCTCTGCTTCGAGCCGTGCGCGACACTCGTCGCACTGGCTTACATGCGCCGCCACGACCAGCGAAAACGCATGACCCAGCGAGCCGGTCGCGTAGGACCGTACCAACCAATCGGGCAAATGATGCGTAATCTCGGTCATTCTTCTCTCAGATCCCTTAACTCGTGTCTAAGCTTCTCCAGCGCCAGCCGGATCCGCGATTTAATCGTCCCAAGGGCGAGACCCGTCGCCTCGCGTATTTCGGCCTGTGTGAGTTCGCCCACATAGGCCCGCTCAATGATCTCGCGCTGCGCTTCCGGCAGCGCCTCGATCGCTTCGCGCAGCTGCGCCGCTTCCTGTTCCAGCCCGATTGCCGCATCGGCCTCGCGGGTTTCCCGCGTCTCGGCCTCGGCGATCAGCTCGTCTGGAACGGGCCGGGGCCGTCTTCGGATCACATCGATCTGCCGATTGCGTGCAATCCGGTAAATCCATGCCGAGGCGCGTGCCCGCGTCTCGTCGTAAAGATGTGCCTTCCGCCAGATCGTGAGCATCACGTCCTGAACCACATCCTCTGCCGCCGCCTGCGTCATGCCGGATCGCACAAGCATCCCCTTCAGTCGCGGCGAGAAGTGATCATAAAGCCGCGCGAAGGCCAGTTTGTCACGCTTGTCACGAACTGCCACGAGCCAATCGGTCTGCTCGCAAGCCGCCTCGGGCGTCGGTTTCGCTGATTTCCTGTCGTCCATTATCTTCCCGGCAAAGGCCTGACCCGCCACGATTGGCGGGGTCCCTGTGGTGTCGAAGTTGATGGTCGCATCTCTCAGCATGTGACCGATACGCAGCTTATGAGATAGCGGTTCACATGCGATGCGAAAAAACTTCTGATCCAAACGGTAATATGCACCGTTACGCCTTCAAGAGCTTGGGAGAATTCGAATGTCATTTGATGCCCTGCATCCACATGCGCAACGTATCGCGATCATCGGATCCGGGATTTCCGGTCTGGCGGCGGCGTGGCAACTCGCGCCGCATAATCGCGTTACCATCTATGAGGCGGAGACGCGGCTTGGAGGGCATTCGCGCACGATCACTGCGGGGCGCAACGGCGATCAGCCGGTCGATACCGGCTTCATCGTCTTCAACTACGCGAATTACCCGCATCTGACGCGCCTGTTCTCCGAGCTCGATGTGCCGGTCGAGAAATCCGACATGAGCTTTGGCGTGACGATCGATCAGGGCCGCATCGAATATGCTTTGCGCGACCTGAACAGTCTCGTTGCGCAAAAGCGGAACTTGGCCCGGCCGGGTTTTCTGCGGATGGTCGCGGATATCGCAAAGTTCAACGCGAAGGCCGTCGCTGTTGCGCAAAGCGACGACGTGACGATTGACGGTCTCCTGGATGAGTTGAATCTGGGCGAGTGGTTCCGGCGCTATTACCTGCTGCCGATCTGCGGGGCGATCTGGTCCACGCCCGCCGATCAGATCGGCGCGTTCCCCGCGAAAAGCCTTCTGCGCTTCTTCGAGAACCACGCATTGTTGTCGGCGACCGGTCAGCATCAATGGTGGACGGTCTCGGGTGGATCGATCGAATATGTTAGGCGGCTGGAGGCCGCCCTGCGTCTTCGCGGCGTCGAATTCCGCACCGGCACCCCGGTCACCGCGATCGAGAGGCAGCGCAATTCAGTCACTATTTCAGCGGAAAAATCCCTTCCGGATCAGTTCGACCAGGTCATCATCGCCACCCATTCCGATCAGGCGCTCAAGCTGCTGGCCAAGCCGACCCCGGAAGAACAGGCCGCGCTTTCGGCGGTCCGCTATCAACCCAACGACGTCTATCTGCATCGCGACGTGGCGCAGATGCCGCGCCGACGCGCTTGCTGGTCGAGCTGGGTCTATCAGGCGCAGACCCGCGCGAATGAGACGCGGCTTGGCGTGACTTATTGGATGAACAAGCTGCAGAACATTCCCGAGAGCGATCCGCTTTTCGTCACGCTGAACCCCGATGCGCCGATTGCCGAGGAGACGATCTACGATCACGAGGTCTTCTGGCACCCGGTTTTCGACCGCGCAGCGATACAGGTGCAGGGCGAAATCCAGTCGATACAGGGTCTGAATCGGACGTGGTTCGCGGGCGCATGGCTCCGTCATGGTTTCCATGAAGATGGGTTCGCCTCGGCGGTTCGGGTGGCGCGCGAGCTGAATCGCGGGGCGCAGCCGCAGGTCGACTTCGAAAAGGTGCCCGCATGAGCGGTGAGTTCTGCCCCGGTCATACGGTTCATGCGCGGCGGGGCGCGATTTCCCACCAGTTCCGCTATCACGTCGATTACGTGATGATCGATCCCGATGCGCCGGGCCCGTGGCCGCGGATTTTCTCGCGCCGCGGACGCAACCTCGCGACGGTGCATGACAAGGATTACGGCGGGGCGCCCGGTCGCGGCGAGGGTGCTGCATGGGTCCGCAAACAGCTCTCCCGTCACGGTGCGCCCGAGATTACGAAGCTGCGCCTTCTGACCCAGCCGAAGATCCTCGGGGCCGGGTTCAACCCGGTGAATTTCTGGCTGGCCTATGATGCGCAAGATGACCTGCGCGCCGTGATAGCAGAGGTAAACAATACCTTCGGCGATCGACATTCCTATCTCTGCGCCACCCCGAATTTCGACCCTATTTCAGCGGAAACCGAGCTTCACGCGGCGAAAATCTTCTACGTCTCCCCGTTCCAGACCATCGCCGGGGAATATCGGTTCCGCTTCGACCTCGGAGCCGAGCACATCCGCATCCGCATCGATCACCGAAATGGCGAGGAGGGTGTCGTGGCCACCCTCGCGACCCAACGCCGCAAACTGACTTCGGCGGCGCTTCTCGGTATGGCGCTGCGTCGTCCGCTCACCCCGATCCGCACGCTCGGCCTGATCTACTGGCAGGCCCTGCGGCTCAAGCTCAAAGGCGCCCGCTACTTTTCGCGGCCCACACCCCCCAGCGAGGAGATCAGCCAATGATGCCTTTCCTGACCAACCGGATCCGCAGCGAATTCCTCGCGACCTGCGAGAAGATCGAGCAGGGGACGCTGCATCTGCGCCTGCCTGACGGCACCGTGCGCAGTTTCGGTCGCGGGGAGCCGCAAGCCGACATGGAAATCCGCGACTGGCAGGCCGTGGTGGCGATGGCGTCGCGCGGCGATGTCGGCCTGGGCGAGGCCTATATCGCGGGGCTGTGGGAGACGTCTTCGATTGAGGCGCTTCTGTCGCTCGCGCTGAAGAACCTCGATGTGGTCGACGGCTATGCCTATGCGGGCTTCTGGTCGAACCTGAAGTTCCGCCTGATCGATCGGCTGATGCGGGCCAATTCGCTGCGCGGGGCGTCGCGCAACATCCGGGCCCATTACGACGTGGGGAACGAGTTCTACCAGCTCTGGCTGGACGAGGGGATGAGCTATTCCTCTGCCCTTTTCGCGCCGGGGGACAACGATCTGCACCGGGCGCAGAACCGCAAGCTCGACCGCATTCTCGACCAGATGGGCGACGGGGAACAGGTGCTGGAGATCGGCTGCGGCTGGGGCCATTTCGCCGAACGCGCGGCCGAGCAGGGGCGTCATGTCACCGGGATCACGATCTCGCCCAGCCAGAAAGGCTACGCCGATGCGCGGCTCGACGGGCGGGCGGATATCCGGTTGCAGGACTATCGCCACACGCCGGGCAAATTCGATCATATCGTTTCGATCGAGATGATCGAAGCGGTCGGCGAGCGCTATTGGCCGAACTATTTCCAAACGGTGAAAGATCGCCTGGCGGAGGGCGGCTCTGCGATGATTCAGGCCATAACAGTGTCTGATTCCTACTTTCCGAAATATCGCGAGACTTCCGATTTCATTCGGCAATACACTTTCCCGGGTGGCATGCTTCTGTCCGATGGGGTGATCCGCGATCAGGCGGCGAAGGCCGGACTGGCGGTGAAGGAAAGCTTCGCCTTCGGGCAGGACTATGCCGAGACCTGCCGGCAATGGGCGACGCGCCTGAAAGAGCGCAGCGCGCGGGCCACCGAACTTGGCTTCGGGCCGGAGTTCCTGCGCAACTGGTCCTATTATCTCGAAGCCTGCGCGGCGGCCTTCGCGGTAGGCCATACCGATGTGGTGCAGGTCCAACTGGCACATGCGAGTGCGTAAAATGTTGTTAAAATTGCTTTTCACCCTCGCGGTTCTGATCCTGGCGGCTCTCTTGATCCGGCATTTCTTCTTCTCATTCCCGGCGCAAAAGTCGGCGGATTACGCTTCGGAAAGCCCGGAATTCGACATTCGCCGGGCCTTCGAGGGCCCTATCGAGGCGCATGGCATGATCTATGGGCCGGACGGTCGGGTCACCTCGCGCTTCCGTGCCGTGATGACGGGGCGGTTCACGAATGATGGCGGCGTGATCGAGGAGGAGTTCGAATATGCCTCCGGTCGGCGCCAGAGCCGCGCCTGGAATATCCAGTTCGGGCCGAATGGCGAGATCAGCTCGACCGCCGACGATATCGAGGGGCGCGCCGAGATGGAGCAGTCGGGCAATGCGCTGCGGATGCGCTATCGGTTGCGGCTGCCCGAGGATGCGGGCGGCCACGTGCTCGACGTGACTGACTGGATTTACCTGATGCCGGACGGGACGCTGCTGAATCGGTCGCAGATGCGCAAATTCGGGATCAAGGTCGCGGAGCTGTTCGCCGTCATGCGCCCGATGACCGAACCGGCCGAGTAATCACTCGAAGCAGCTTGCGCGCCCGTCCTTCTGGATCGTCGCCGCGCCGTCCATGATCGACTGCGCGCGGCGCGACAGGAAGCTGCCGGGCTTCGCCGCCGAACGGTCCTTCGGGTCGGGCAGGACGCCAGCGATCAACGCGGATTGGCGGGCGCTCAACTTGTCGGGCGTGGTGCGGAAATAGCGATGCGCGGCGGCATCGACGCCAAACGCGCCTTCGTCGAATTCAGCGACGTTAAGATAGATTTCCAGAATCCGCTTCTTGCCCCAGATCGCCTCGGCCAGCGGCGTCATCGACGCCTCAAGCGCCTTGCGCAGCCAGTTTCGGCCCTGCCAGAGGAACACGTTCTTCACGGTCTGCTGGGTGATCGTCGAGGCGCCGCGATTGGCGCCATCGTCGATTGCCTTGCGGATCGCGCGCATGTCGAAGCCCCAGTGGTTGCAGAAATTCGCGTCTTCCGCCGCGACGACGGAGCGGGCGAGCACGGGCGCGATATCCTCGATCGGCACCCATTTCTGATCGACGGCGCCAAGACGCTGGCGTTCGCTCCACATCGTCCAGGTGGTCGGCGGATTAACGAACTTGAACAGGACCATCAGCACAAGCACCAGCGCGACGAGACCCATCACGCCCCGCAGCGCCCATTTCAGGGCGGTGCGGAAAGGCGCGCGCATGCTGCTGGAAACGCTCGATTTCGGGCTGCGTTTGGCGGGTTTGCGGCCCGATTTTTTCTTGCTCTTAGCCATGTGCGTATAAGTCACAGCGCGCCCCGAAGGGTCAAGCGACAAGCAGCGCCAATTCCGGTCCGCGCGCGACCTGTCGCGCCGTTACCATGGTTTCGATCGGCGCATCTGACACCCGCTTCCACGCGGTGCGTATTTCGCGCGCGATACCGTGGTCGTCTTCAAGGACGACATTGCCGGGAAACAGGCTCTCGGTCGGCGCGCCCTCGGCCATGAGGATGTGATGGCGCGCGAAAAGCAGGTGGCGGTATTGCACGCGCGGGCGCGGAGCCACCCGAATGCTATTGCCGTTCACGAGATGCTTGGCGGCGACCAGAACTTCGCTATGGGCGCAGGCAATCTCGGCGCGCCAGCCGCGCAGCAACATCCGATGTTGTTGAGACACGTAAAGAGCGCGTCGATTTCCCATAGCCCCCGGCGCGAACCGGATCGGCGCATAGGCCCCGACGCCGCGGCAGACCCGGCCACCCGTCCAAAGAAGAGGCTGCGGCCCGTCGTCCTCGGTCATGACAAGATCGCCCGCCTTGAGCCGCTCCACCAGTCGCGGCCCGTCGGGCGTGTCGATCCGCGTCCCCGCGAGGAAACATTCCGGCCCCAGATCGCCGACCGGCGCCTGGGTGCTCTGCGTGACATAGGTGGAGCTGATGAAGGTCGCGTTGTGGAGGATCGTGCCATCGGACGGCGTGAACACGGCACTTCCGTCGCGCAGGTAGAACGTGTCGCCGGTGATCGTCTCTTGCACGCCGTTCGGACGCTCGATGGTGATCGTGTCGCCACGCCAGACATCGGTGACGCGCTGGCCGTTGATCGTGTCGCGGGCGCTGTTGCTGCTGGAAATCCAATTGTCGTTATTCCGATCGACAATTTCATATGTCGCCGGTGAAAGCGCCGTGCCCGCAGCGGGCGGACTGCCCGGATCCATGATGTAGAACTGGTCGTAATAGGTTGCCATTTTTGTTGCTCGAGTAACGTTATTATAAATTATTCGTTACTTGGTAAGCAGAGATCAGGGCGACACAAAGGCGCCTGTGGGGCGCAAAGTTAACTACGGGTTAAAGAGTGACATCCCGGTCACAGCGCGTTCAGAGGGCAGAGGGGCCCACCATCCGCGCGAGATTTCCAGTGGCACCTTCGGTGATTTCCTCGCCGGTGAAGGCTGTGGTGCCCCCCGAAGACAGGGCGGATTCGAGCCTTTCGTGGAAATCTTCCGGCAAGGGAATCTGCAGCACGCGACCGCGCGCGTGGCCTAGGGTCTTCATCCGTTCAAGGACCTCTGCAGCGCTGCCCTTCTTAAGCAAGATGAACACAGCCGAACCGCCTTGCGGCAAGCTCTCGCCCGCTTCGCGCAGGAAAGAGTCGTTCAACCCGAGGTCGGTGAACTTGCCGGATACGGCGCCCGCGCCCGCACCGATTGCCGCGCCGACGACCGGCGACAGGAAGACGAGACCCAGCAACCCGCCCCAGACAGCGCCGCCGATCGCGCCGAGGGCCATCGTGTTGCTGTTTTCATGAACGTTAATCTCGCCGCTTTCGTCGCGGGTCACGACAACAATGTCCTGCGACCGGAAAAATCCTTCTTTTTCCAGTGCTCTGAGTTCCTCGCGCGTCGCGAAGCCCGCGGCCTCGGTTTCATGCGCCATCACCAACAGTTCGGACATCGTTACCTCCAGACAGAACAAAGGGCGAAGCATGTGCTTCGCCCTCTGAAACGGTTCCGTTGGGGAAAGGGTTCCCTTATTCCGCCGGCATCGCCTGCGGTTCGTCGCTGAGCGGGTAGGACAGATGCGCCAGCATTTCCTTCGGGCAGACCTGCAGGAAGTTCGCCTTCTCGGTCTCCCAGTGCTGGAGAATATCGGCCCCTTTGCGCGAGCCCGTCTCGGCGACGTGACGCTCGATCAGGCCTTTCAGCTCGGCTTCCCAATGCTCGTGGCCCAGACCGCAGGTGACGAGGCTTTCGAGATTGATCAGCTCTTCCGCGGTGTTGTCCGGATCGTAGAGATAGGCCATCCCGCCGGTCATGCCCGCACCGAAGTTCGGGCCGATCGAGCCGAGGATCACCGCGACGCCGCCGGTCATGTATTCACAGCCGTTGGAGCCGCAGCCCTCGATCACCACTTTCGCACCCGAGTTCCGCACCGCGAAGCGTTCGCCTGCGCGGCCTGCCGCAAACAGGTGACCCTCGGTCGCGCCGTAAAGCACGGTGTTGCCGATGATCGTGTTCTCCGACGCCACCAGCGGCGAAGCCATCGGCGGACGCACGACGATCATGCCGCCCGACAGACCCTTGCCGACATAGTCGTTGGCATCGCCCGACACTTCGATCTTCAGACCCGGGGCCGCAAAAGCGCCCAGCGACTGACCGCAGGAGCCGGTCAGCTTCACCGTCAGGTGGTCCGACTGCAGCGCGTTGCGCATCCCGAAGTTCTTCACGATATGGCTCGAAGCGCGCGTCCCGATAGTGCGCAGCGTGTTGCGCACCGCGTAGGAGAGCTGCATCTTCTCGCCTTCCTCGAAGAAGCGATGACCATCCTTGATGATCTCCGCATCGAGCGTATCCGAGACCCAGTTACGCGGCTTCGAACGGTCGTAGACGATCTTGTCCCAGCCATCGACGGTGATCAGGAGCGGATTGAGATCCAGATCGTCGAGATGGGCCGAGCCGCGGCTCACCTGGCTGAGAAGATCGGCGCGACCGATCACCTCGTCGAGCGACCGCGCACCGATCGAGGCGAGGATTTCGCGCACTTCCTGAGCGTAGAAGGTGATGAGGTTCACTACCTTGTCCGCCGTGCCGGTGAACTTGGCGCGCAGCTCCGGGTCCTGGGTGCAGACGCCCACCGGGCAGGTGTTCGACTGACACTGACGGACCATGATGCAGCCCATCGCGATCAGGGCGGCGGTACCGATGCCGTATTCCTCGGCACCCATCATTGCGGCCATCACGATATCGCGGCCCGTGCGCAGACCGCCATCGGTCCGCAGGGTGACGCGTTCGCGCAGGTTGTTCATCGCGAGCACCTGATGCGCCTCGGTCAGACCCATCTCCCACGGGAGACCGGCATATTTGATCGAGGTCGCAGGCGATGCGCCCGTGCCGCCATTGTGGCCCGAGATCAGGATGATGTCGGCCTTCGCCTTCGCCACCCCGGCCGCGATCGTGCCGACGCCCGAGGACGCCACCAGCTTCACCGTCACTTTGACCTTCGGGTTGATCTGCTTGAGGTCGTAGATCAGCTGCGCGAGGTCTTCGATCGAGTAGATGTCGTGGTGCGGTGGCGGCGAGATCAGGGTCACGCCCTTGGTCGAGTGCCGCAGACGCGCGATCAGATCGGTGACCTTCATCCCCGGAAGCTGGCCGCCTTCGCCGGGCTTGGCGCCCTGAGCGACCTTGATCTCAAGCTCTTCGCAGTGGTTGAGGTACTCGGCGGTCACACCGAAACGACCCGAAGCCACCTGCTTGATCTTCGCCGACGGGTTGTCGCCGTTGGGCTCGGGCACGAAATGCGCCGGGTCTTCCCCGCCTTCACCCGAGTCCGACTTCGCACCGATCCGGTTCATCGCGACGTTCAGCAGTTTGTGCGCCTCGGGCGACAGCGCGCCCAGCGACATGCCCGGCGTCACGAAGCGCTTGCGGATCGAGGTGATCGACTCGACCTCTTCGATCGGGACCGGTTTGCCCAGCGATTTGATATCCAGCATGTCGCGGATGTGGATCGGCGGGTTCGCCCGCATCATCGAGCTGTATTGCTTCCACAGGTCGTAGCTCGCGCGGTTACAGGCCGATTGCAGCATGTGCATCGACTGCGCGCCCCACGCATGGGACTCGCCGGTGCGGCGGGCCTTGTAGAAGCCCCCGATCGGGAGCACGTCCTGACCGCCTTTCCAGCCCTTGGCATGCACACCTTCCAGCGCGTGCTGGATACCGTGCAGACCGATACCGGAGATGCGCGAGTGCATGCCGGGGAAGTATTCGGCGACCATCGCGCGCGACAGACCCACGGCTTCGAAGTTCAGACCGCCGCGATAGGAGGAAATCACCGAGATCCCCATCTTCGACATGATCTTCAGCAGGCCCGCATCGATCGCATCGCGATATTTGCGCATCGCGTCGACGAGCGTGCCGCCCAGCAGGCCGCGGTCGATCCGGTCGGCCAGCGTGTCCTGCGCGAGATAGGCGTTCACCGTGGTCGCGCCCGAGCCGATCAGCACCGCAAAGTAATGCGGGTCGATACATTCCGCCGAGCGCACGTTGATCGAGCAGAAGGTCCGCAGACCTTTCTGCGTGAGCCAGCTATGCACGGCGCTCGTCGCGAGGATCATCGGCATCGCGACTTTGCCCTCGTCCTGCTCCTCATCGCTCAGCACGATATGGAGCGCGCCCGAGCGCACCGCGTCTTCGGCTTCCTGACGGATCCGGGTCAGACCTTCGCGCAGCGCCTCCTGATCGGAATTGGCCGGGAAGGTGCAGTCGATGATCGTCACCTGCTCGCCGAATTCGTTGAGCATGTGATCGAATTCGGAATTCGCGAGGAAAGGGCTCTCCAAGATCCAAATCTCGGTCTGCGAGCTATCCTCGTCGAGCACGTTTTTGAGGTTACCGAAGCGCGTCTTGAGCGACATCACCCGGCTTTCGCGAAGCGAGTCGATCGGCGGGTTGGTGACCTGGCTGAAGTTCTGACGGAAGAAATGGCTCAGCGGGCGGTATTGCTTGGACAGAACCGCAGGCGGCGTGTCGTCGCCCATGGAGGCGATGGCTTCCTTGCCGTCCTCGGCCATCGGCGCGAGGATCTGTTCGATCTCTTCGACCGAATAGCCCGCCGCGACCTGACGCTTGCGCAGCTCACCGCCCGAGAATTTCGGGTTCTCCGGGACGTCCACGAGGATCGCGTTCAGATCGGTGACCTTGCCGACCCATTCGCCGAAGGGCTGAGCGGCGGCCAGTTTGTCCTTGATTTCGGTGTCGTGGTAGAGCTTTCCCTCGCGCATATCGACCGCGATCATCTGACCCGGACCAAGCGCGCCTTTCTCGACAACGCTCGCCTCATCGACCGGCACCATGCCGGCTTCGGAACCTGCGATCAGAACGCCGTCACCGGTGATGACATAGCGCAGGGGGCGCAGACCGTTGCGGTCGAGGCCGCCACAAACCCAGCGACCATCGGTCATCGCGAGCGCGGCGGGCCCGTCCCACGGCTCCATCACGGCGTTGCAATAGGCATACATGTCCTGCCACGCGGAGGGCATCGTGTCGGTGGATTTCGACCACGGCTCGGGGACGAGCATCGTCTTCACCATCGGCGCGTTGCGGCCCGAGCGGACCATCAGTTCGAACACCGCATCGAGCGCGCCGGAGTCGGACGCCCCCGCCGGGATGATCGGCTTGATGTCTTCGGCGCTGTCGCCAAAGGCCGAGGAGGCCATGCGGATTTCATGGCTCTTCATCCAGTTGGTGTTGCCCTTGATCGTGTTGATCTCGCCGTTATGCGCCAGCATCCGGAAGGGCTGCGCCAGCCACCATTGCGGGAAGGTGTTGGTGGAATAGCGCTGGTGATAGATCGCGAAGGCGGACTCGAAGCGCTCGTCCTTCAGATCGGGATAGAATTCCGCGACCTGCTCAGCCAGCATCATGCCCTTGTAGATGATCGAGCGGCACGACAGCGAGCACATGTAGAGCCCGTTGATCTGCGCCGCGATCGCCGCTTTCTCGATACGGCGGCGGATGATGTAGAGCTCGCGCTCGAACTGCTCCTCGTCGATATCCTTGTCGTTGCGGATCAGGATCTGCTCGATCTCGGGGCGGGTCGAATTGGCTTTCTCACCCAGCACTTCGGTGTTCACCGGAACGTGGCGCCAGCCGTAGATATAGTGACCCATCCGCAGAACTTCGGATTCCACGATAGTGCGGCAACGCTCCTGCGCGCCGAAATCGGTGCGCGGCAGGAAGACCTGACCGACGGCGACCATTTTCTCCATGTCCGGCTCGTGGCCGGTGCGGCGGATCTGGTCATAGAAGAAGGGGGCGGGGATCTGGACGTGGATGCCCGCGCCGTCGCCGGTCTTGCCGTCAGCATCCACGGCACCGCGGTGCCAGATCGCCTTCAGCGCGTCGATGCCGTTCTCCACGACGCGGCGCGAGGCCTTGCCGTCGATCGACACCACGAGACCGACGCCGCAGGACGCCTTCTCGTCTTCTTCCTTCCACAGTGAATTCTCGTTCATCCACTGGCGTTTCGCTTCCTCGGCGGCCACCCAGGCTTCGTCATATTTGGTCATTGCAGTGCCTCCTTGGAGAAAGAGCGGGAAAGGGGGGCGAGGCTGACTTGCGTGGGCCGAAGATCGGCCTGCGTCATCATCAGGTCGCAGTCATATTCGGGCGTCTCGGTCGAGAAACCGGGATCGCCGGGAAAGTCGAAGCGCACGGGGCTGTCGTCATAGCTCACGACGTCGCCCTGATCGTTCTCGAACCGCTCCGCGCCGCTGAAAAACACGCGATACTTGCGCGAGATATATTGCGTGCCGGTGCGGGTCGCGACGGTCTGACCGTTCTGGTCATCCTCGCGCAGATCGAAGGTGATCGTCTCGAGCGGGACATCGTCGATGCTGAGCGATTTGCCCGTGAGGGTATCGCTGCCGACAAAACGGCGCAGCCCGCGAAAATTCGAGCGCGTGACGAAATCGTAATCGTCCGTACCCTCCGACAGGAGCGCCGAGAACGACGGGGCGTCCTTCGACGCGCCCGGATCGAACACCTCGATCTCGCCGGTATCGGTCGACACGCTTTCAAGCCAGCGCGTCTCGGCATCGATATGGCTCAGGTAATAGATGCCCTCGCCATCGGCGAAGGCGGTCCACAGATCGCCCTCCGGATCGGCGGCGCAGCGGTAGTAATTGGCGACCTGACAGTTATGCATCTGCACGGTCATGAAGACCTCGCAGCCCTGCGGCGGCGCGAAGTCTTCGGCATGCACCGGCAGGGCGCTGAACAGCCCCCCGCAGATCGCCATGCCGAGAAAATTCGACCGCATCGCATACATTCCTTTTCAGATCGGCAGGGCGCGGATCACTCCGCCGCCACAGCCGCCACGTTTTCGAGATAGCGCAGGATCGAGCCCGCCGCTTCGCGCCCGTCGCGGATCGCCCAGACGACGAGGCTCGCGCCGCGCACGATGTCGCCGACCGCATAGACGCCCGGGATCGAGGTCGCGTGGGTGCCGAATTCGGCCTTCACGGTGCCCCAACGGGTGGTCTCTAGATCGTCGGCCTCCCAAGCGCCGGGCAGGTCCTCGGGCTCGAAGCCGAGCGCCTTGATCACCAGATCTGCCTCTTCGTCATAGATGCCGCCCTCGATCTTCTCGGGGCTCTGACGACCCGAGGCATCCGGCGCGCCCAGACGCATCTGCTGCACCGAGCAGTTGGTGACCGGGTTGCCCGAGAAGGCCGCGGGGGCGGAGAGCCAGACGAATTCCACGCCCTCTTCCTCGGCATTTTGCACTTCGCGCTGCGAGCCCGGCATGTTCGCGCGGTCACGGCGATAGAGACATTTCACCGACTTGGCGCCCTGACGGATCGCGGTACGCACGCAGTCCATCGCGGTGTCGCCGCCGCCGATGACGATGACGCGCTTGCCTTCCGCGTTCAGCGTGCCGTCTTCGAACTCGGCCACGTCGTCGCCGAAGCTCTTGCGGTTCGAGGCGGTAAGATAGTCGATCGCGCGCACGATGCCAGCCGCATCCGCGCCCTCGTCGGTCAGCTCGCGCGTCTTGTAGACGCCCGTCGCGATCAGCACCGCGTCATGCTTGCCGCGGATCGCGTCGAAGGAGATGTCGGTGCCGACATTGCAGTTCAGCACGAACTCGACGCCGCCATCTTCCAGCTGCTTCACGCGCTGCATGACGATGTCTTTCTCCAGCTTGAAACCGGGGATGCCGTAGGTCATCAGCCCGCCCGCGCGGTCGTAGCGGTCATAGACCGTGACCTGCACGCCAGCGCGCCGCAGCGCGTCGGCGGCCGCCAGACCGCCCGGGCCCGCGCCGATGATGCCGACGCTTTCGGCGCGCTCGGTTGCCGGTTTGATCGGCTTCACCCAACCCATGTCGAAGGCGGTGTCGGTGATGTATTTCTCGACTGCGCCGATGGTGACGGTGCCGTGGCCCGACTGTTCGATCACGCAGTTGCCTTCGCACAGACGGTCCTGCGGGCAGATGCGGCCGCAGATTTCCGGGAAGGTGTTGGTGGCCTGCGACATCTCGTAGGCTTCCTGCAGACGGCCTTCGGCGGTCAGGCGGAGCCAGTCGGGGATGTTGTTATGGAGCGGGCAATGCGTGTGGCAATAGGGCACGCCGCATTGGCTGCAGCGGCTCGCCTGCTCGGCAGCCTTCTCGGCCGCGTATTCGCGATAGATTTCGTTGAAATCATGGGAGCGCACGTTCGCGTCGCGCTTCTGAGGCATCTCTTTCGCCGTCTTGACGAACTTGAGCATCGGTTGCTTGGCCATTGTGGCGCCTCCCTAGAAAACCGGTGGGTGCGCATGACTACACCGCCTGCCACAGCAATAAAAGTAAGCAAGACTGACCTAAATGTGCATTTTTTGCGAGAGGCGCACGAGAAGGCACCTCAAATTCGCCCAAAATAGGTCAGCTTCGTTTACTTTGTCGCTGCTTCGCCCTGATTTTCCTGAGGATGACGCGCCGCCAAAAAGCGATTCGCTCCTGATCAGCCTAGCACACCGAGCGCCGCAAGGCTCAGCAGGAGCCCGCCGAAGATGATCCGGTAGATCGCGAAGATGGTGAAACGGTGCCCCTGAATATAGCCAAGGAGCCATTTCACCGCGACGAAGGCCGTGACGGTCGAGACGACGAAAGCGATGCCGAGCCCGGCCCAATCCTCGTTGCCGCCGGTCCCGTCCTTGAGCTGCTTGAGCAATTCGTAACCGCTCGCCGCGTACATCGTGGGGATGCCGACGAGGAAGGCGAATTCAGTCGCCGCCGCCCGGTTCGAGGTGCCCAGAAGCATCGCCACGAAAATCGTCGTGGCCGAGCGCGAGGTGCCCGGAAAGACCCCGGCCACGATCTGCGCAATCCCGACCGCAATCGCGACGCGCCAGAAGATCTGGCTGTTATCGGCCTGCCGATCCGCGACGCGTTCCGCAAACAGCATCCAGAAACCGCCGATCACCAGCGCCCAGGCGACGGGCTGGATCGTTGTCGGCAACTCGAAGCCCATCTTCTTCACGATCAGGCCCAGAACGGCGGTGATCAGGAAGGCCACGGTCAGCTTCGCGAGATAGTCGCGGTTCTCCGGATTGCGCCAGTTGAACAGCAGCTCCATCAGGCGGCGCCAATAGATCAGCGTCACCGCAAGGATCGCCCCGGCCTGAATGACGATGTTGTAGGTATCCGAGCGCGTGCCTAGCCAATGTTCGGCCAGGATCAAGTGGCCAGTGCTCGAAATCGGAAGAAACTCGGTGATCCCTTCGATCACACCGAGCAGAACGTCGTTCAGATAGCTCAAGAAATACCGCCTAGGTCAGAGAGGCGCCGCAAGCGGCACCGGGGAGGAAGGAGGGGGTTATGTCTTGCGAAGGTTCTTCGCCGAAGCTTTGATGTCGTCATATTGCCCACCGGGGCGGAAGCGCCACAGGTAGCCGGGCATCACCGCTTCCATTGCCATAGGCTGAATTCCGAGATCGGAGAAGCCTTTCGCGCCCTCGGACACGACATTGTCAGCTTGCAGGTTCTTCACCTGATCGCGCGTGAGAATGCGGTTCGTGAACAGGCCGCCGGTGACGGCTTGGCCCAGATCGAAGACGCCGCCGAGGATGCTCGCGATCCAGCGCGGCAGCGACAGCACGAGACGACGACGGTGAATCACCGTCAGCATCTGCTTCATCAGATCGTGGAACGTCTCCACATCCGGCCCGCCGAGTTCATAGGTGCCGGGGGTCACTTTGCCATCCGCCGCCATGACCGCGACCTTCGCGACATCATCGACGAAGACCGGCTGGAATTTCGTGTGACCGCCGGTGATCGGAAGGATCGGGGTGAAGCGCGACATCGAGGCGAATTTGTTGAAGAACCCGTCCTCGTTGCCGAAAATGATCGAGGGGCGCAGGATCACGGCCTGCGGATAGGCATCCAGCACCGCCTTCTCGCCTGCAGCCTTGGTGCGGGCATATTCGCTCTCGCTGTCGGGATTGGCGCCGATGGCCGAGATCTGCACCAGTTTCGGCACATCCATCTCTGCGGCGATACGTGCCACGCGGCCTGCACCTTCGGCTTGCACGGCGCCGAACTTGTTCTTGCCTTCATTGACGAGAATACCGACGCAGTTGATCACCGCATCCGCGCCCTGCATCGCCGCGCGCACGCTGGCATCGTCGCGAATGTTGCAGAAGACCGGCTCGACTTGCCCGACCGCACCGTAGGGTTTGACGAAGAGCGCCTCGTTCGGACGCCGGACCGCAACGCGAATCCGCCAACCGTCCTTTGCCATGCGCTGCGCGATATAGCGCCCGACGAACCCCGAACCGCCGTAGATCGTAACCAGCTTGGACATGGGCAGAGGCCTTTCCTTGCAAGAATTTCGTTCTTTGATTACCGCCTCGCCCCCGCGGGAACAAGGCCAAAGACCCGAAGAGTCGAAGCTTGCGAATTTTTCGTGTCGATCCCCGTTGACAGTCCCAGCGCCGCTATGTATCTCGCGCTCCACGACACCTGCCCAGGTGGCGGAATTGGTAGACGCGCACGGTTCAGGTCCGTGTGCCGCAAGGCGTGGAGGTTCGAGTCCTCTCCTGGGCACCATAAACCAAGCGAAAAGCTCGGAAAACTTCGGTTTTCCGAGCTTTTCTCTGTTTTGGGCCTGTTTTTGCCTCAAAAACTGTCCCGCATGTGAATTTCATGAGGCGGGTTATGAATATCGTTCGTGAGGGTCGACCCTGAGGCACAACGATAAGATTCGGGCGCACCGGTTCCGGTTCAGTGGAGCAAATGCGGAAAGGATTTGGTGGCGCGCCCAGATGAACATTGGCTCGCCATCTCTTCAGCGCGATTACCGGCTCGCCTAAAGTCGCGCAGGCAAGTCCACCGACGCCGCCTGATCCAGCCGATGAAGGCTTGGCCTTCACGGGCCAAGGCGGCCAGTCAACTGTCCGCTATCTGGGGAGCGCGGTTGACCGGTCGCTGTCTTATAGTGCGCGTCGCGCCCATACCCCGAAGTCGCCGGTTTTTGCGCGGCCCAATGGCAGGATTTTATCCCGCCGTTGACAGTTGCTCCTCATCGTCAAGGCTCTGCGCGGGGCGCCGACCTCCTTAGCCCGGCAAGAAGGGGCCTCTTCGCGCGATCGCCTCGTTTCCATGTCCTATTGAATGAATTTGCTCAGCTAAAAACGTTTGACACAAATTTGGAACGTTCCTATAAGTATTTGGAACGTTCCTATTTGCTGAGTCTTTTTGGGGCGCGTCGACTGAAATCTTGTCTGGGGTCGGCAATTTGGATTGGGAGAAGCGAACTATGGGCACGATCGTCAGTGCATCGGAAGCAGTGGGGAAAATCGCGGATGGCGCTATCATCACGGTGTCCTCGTCTTCGGCGTTGGGCTGCCCCGATTCCGTGCTCAAGGCGATCGGCGAGCGCTTCGATCAGGAGCACCATCCGCAGAACCTGACCATGATCCATCCGATCGCCGCGGGGGACATGTACGGTGTGAAGGGCATCGACCATATCGCCAAGGATGGTCTGCTCAGCACGGTTCTGGCCGGGTCCTATCCGTCGGGTTCGTCGAACCTGCCGATGCCGGAAATCTGGAAGATGGTCGTCGAGGATCGGGTGACCGCCTATAACGTGCCCTCCGGCATCCTGTTCGACATGCATCGTGAAGCGGCTGCGCGGCGTCCGGGGGTGATGACCAAGGTCGGTCTGAAAACTTTCGTCGATCCCGAGCGCGAGGGCTGTGCGATGAACGATCGCGCAGCAGGCGCGCCCATCGTGCGCCGGGTGGAGTTCGATGGCGACACCTGGCTCCATTTCCCGAATATCTACCCCGATGTCTGCATCCTGCGCGCGACCACCGCCGATGAGCGCGGCAATCTGACCTATGAGCACGAGGGCGCCTATCTCGGCGGGCTCGAGCAGGCGATTGCGGTGCGCAACAATGGCGGGCTGGTGATCGCGCAGGTGGAGCGCGTCACCGCGGCGGGTTCCCTGCGGCCCCATGACGTCCGCGTGCCGGGGCATCTCGTGGATTACGTCGTCGTGGACGAGGATCAGAAGCAGACCTGCGAGACGCCCTACGATCCGGCGATTTCGGGTCAGGTGATGCGTCCGTGGTCGAGCTTCGAACTGGCGGAGCACGGCATCGAGAAGGTGATCGCACGGCGCGCGGCGATGGAGCTGCGCGGCGGCATGACGGCCAATCTCGGCTTCGGGATTTCTGCGATGGTGCCGCGCATCCTGCTCGAAGAAGGGCACCCCGACGCGGTCACCTGGGCGATCGAACAAGGCGCGGTGGGCGGGATGCCCCTGACCGGCTTCGCCTTCGGTTGCGCATCGAATGCCGATGGCTACGTGCCCTCGCCGCAGCAATTCATCTATTTCCAGGGCGCCGGGTTCGACATGTCCTTCCTGTCCTTCCTCGAAGTCGATGTGGAGGGGAACGTGAATGTCTCCAAGCTCGGCAAGAAACCTTACCTGACCGCTGGCTGCGGCGGTTTCGTCGATATCACCGCCCATGCGCGCAAGATCGTCTTCTCGGGCTGGTTCGAGGCCGGGGCGCAGATGGAGATGGACGCGACCGGCATCCGCGTCCGTGCGCCCGGCAAGTTCACCAAGATGGTCGACCAGGTCGAGCATGTGACCTTCTCCGGGGAGCGTGCGCGCGAGCAGGGGCAGGAGGTGCTCTATATCACCGAGCGCTGCGTGATGCGGCTCGATGACAAAGGGCTCATCGCGACCGAAATCATGCCGGGGATCGATCCCGAGCGGGATATCGTCGGTGCCTCCGAAGGGCGGGTGCGCGTGGCGGAGAATGCCGTCACCATGTCGACGAAGCTTCTCGCCGACGCCCCGATGGGGTGGACGCCATGAGCGATATTCACCTGATCATCGACGGCGCGGTGGCAGAGCTGCGCCTCGACAACCCGGCGAAGATGAACGCCCTCACGGTCGAGATGCTGAGTGCGCTCGAGGCGCATCTCGATCGGATCGAACGAGACGTCGAGATTCGCTGCGTGTTGGTGAGCGCCGAGGGCGACCGGGCCTTCTGCACCGGGGCGGATATCAACGGTTGGGGCGATCTGAGCCCGGCCCAGTTCGCGCGGCATTGGGTCCGCGACGGCCACCGGATCTTCGACCGGCTGGCGCGCCTCTCGAAGCCGACGATTGCGGCGCTGAACGGACACGCCTTCGGGGGCGGTCTCGAACTTGCCGCAGCCTGCGACCTTCGGGTCATGGCACCCGGCGCCAGCCTTGCCCTCCCGGAAGCTGGCGTCGGGATCGTTCCCGGTTGGTCGGGCACGCAGCGGCTGATGCGTCTGCTGCCCGAACCGATGGTGAAGGAGATGGCGCTTTTCGGCCACCGCGTGAAAGCCGAGCGGGCTTTGGCGGTCGGCTTCGTGGCCGCGGTCTCCGACGATCCGCGCGCGGCAGCGCAGACCCTGATCGACCGTGCGCTCGGGCTGTCGCCCCGCGCCGTCGAAATCACGAAATCGATGATCCATGTCGCGGCGGGTGAAGATCGCGGCGCCATGGCTGAGGCGCTCGGAAGTGCCGCCATTTCGGCCAGCGAAGATCGCGCCGAAGGGGTCACGGCTTTCCGCGAGAAACGCAAACCTAATTTTTCGGGACTTTGAACATGACCGAGCTGAACCTGATCTCTGCCGTTGATGCGGCGATCCCCGCAGAGCCCTTCATCTGTCGTCACCTGATCGCAGGCGAGTGGCGCGACAGTGCCTCTGGCGAGACCTACGATCGGATGTCCCCGGCGCATGGCTGCCTCGTGAGCCGCGCGGCGCTGGGCGCCGAAGCCGATGCGGAAGCCGCGATCGTCGCGGCGCGCGAAGCGTTCGACAGTGGCGTCTGGAGCCGGATTTCGGGCAAGGAACGCGCCACGATCCTGCTGCGCGTTGCCGATCTGATCGAGGGCAATGTCGAGCGCATGGCACTGCTGGAGACGCTCGAAAGCGGCAAGCCGATCTCGCAGTCGCGGGCCGAAGTGTCGGGCGCGGCCGATCTGTGGCGCTACGCGGCTTCGTTGGCGCGCACCATGCATGGGGACAGCCACAACACGCTGGGGCCGGACATGCTCGGCGTCGTCGTGAAAGACCCGATCGGCGTCGTGTCGATGATCACGCCGTGGAACTTCCCGTTCTGGATCCTGAGCCAGAAGCTGCCCTTCGCGCTCGCCGCCGGCTGCACCACGGTCATCAAGCCATCCGAGCTGACGCCATCGACGACGGTGATGCTCGGGGAACTGCTGTTCGAGGCGGGGATGCCCGCGGGCGTCGTGAATATAGTTCTGGGCTATGGGCCTGCCGTGGGCGGCCTGATGTCGACGCATGAGGCCGTGGACATGGTGACCTTCACCGGCTCGACCGTGGTCGGCAAGGCGATCTCGGCGGCCGCGTCGAGCACGTTGAAGAAGGTCGCGCTGGAGCTTGGCGGGAAGAACCCGCAAGTCGTGTTCCCCGATGCCGATATTGAGAGCGCAGCCGATGCGATCACCTTCGGCGTCTATTTCAACACCGGGCAATGCTGCAACTCGAGCAGCCGGATCATCGTCCATGAAGATATCGTGGATGAGGTGGTCGAGCGCGTGGTCGCGCTGTCGAAGCGCGTGGCTTTCGGCGATCCGCTCGATCCGCGCACGCAGGTCGGGGCGATCATTTCCGTCCAGCATCAGGGCAAGATCGACGATTACGTTCGCGCGGCCGTCACCGAAGGCGCCGAGATCGCGCTGGGTGGCGGGCCGATGACCGTGCCGGGCCTCGAGGGCCAATTCTATCAACCGACCGTCGTGCGCGGCGTCTCGCCCGAGATGGCGATCGCCCGCGAGGAGGTCTTCGGACCGGTGCTTTCGGTTCTGACCTTCCGCACGATGGACGAAGCGGTAGCGCTAACGAATGATGCAAGCTACGGTTTGTCTGCGGGCGTTTGGAGCGAGAACGTCCACACCTGCCTCGAGTTCTCGACGCGGGCGCAGGCTGGGACCGTCTGGACGAATACCTGGATGGACGGTTTCCCGGAATTGAGCTTCGGTGGGGTCAAGCAGTCCGGTCAAGGGAGAGAGATCGGACGCTACGGCCTCGAGGAGTTCTTCGAGATCAAGACGCTCGTGATGCGCATCGGTCGCACGCGTGAGCCTTGGGTGAGACCCGAATGACCTGACCGGTCGCACGGGAGGAGAAGTGTAACGACAACGCAAGAGGGAGGAAAATCATGCGTAGTTACATCGGACGGACACTGAAAATGGCGAGCGTTCTGGCGCTCGTGGCAGGGTCGGCACAGGCGGAGGATGTGGAGGTTCTTCACTGGTGGACCTCGGGTGGCGAAGCAGCCGCGCTCAACGTCCTCAAGGACGATCTGCAGAAAGAAGGCATCGGCTGGAAGGACATGCCTGTCGCCGGTGGCGGTGGCCAAAGCGCGATGACCGTGCTGCGTGCGCGCGTCACCTCGGGTGATCCGCCGACCGCGGTTCAGATGCTCGGCTTCGACATCTCGGACTGGGCGCAGCAAGGCGCGCTGGCCGATCTCGACAAGGTCGCGGCCGATGGCAACTGGGATGCCGTGGTGCCTGCGGCGCTGCAGAAGTTCTCGAAATATGACGGCCACTGGGTCGCGGTTCCGGTGAACGTGCACTCGACCAACTGGGTCTGGTCGAACAAGAAGATGCTCGCCGATCTCGGGATCGAAGAGCCGAAGACCTGGGACGAGTTCATCGCTGCGATGCAGAAGGTGAAGGATTCCGGGAAGATCGCGCTCGCCGCGGGCGGCCAGCCCTGGCAGGAAGCCACGATGTTCGATGGCGTCGTGCTGTCGGTGGGTGGCCCCGAGTTCTACAAGAAGGCCTTCGTCGATCTCGATCCCGAGGCGCTCGGCGGCCCGCAGATGGTCGAATCCTTCAAGCGCATGGAGCAGCTTCACAGCTTCGTCGACCCGAACTTCTCGGGCCGCGACTGGAACCTCGCGACCGCGATGGTCATCAATGGCGAAGCCGCCTTCCAGATGATGGGCGACTGGGCCAAGGGTGAATTCCTTCGGGCCGGCAAAGAAGCCGAGGTCGATTTCGGCTGCTTCCGCACCCCGGGGACCGCAGGCGATGTGACCTTCAACTCCGACCAGTTCGCGATGTTCAAGGTGGGCGAGGATGCGCAGGCCGCGCAGGATGCCATGGCGAAAGCCGTGATGTCGCCGTCGTTCCAGATCGCCTTCAACACGGTGAAAGGCTCTGTTCCTTCGCGCACGGACGTGTCGGACGAAGAGTTCGACGCTTGCGGCAAGAAGGCGATGGCTCAGCTGAAATCAGCGAGCGAGAACGGCACGCTTCTGGGTTCGATGGCGCATGGCCATGCTGACCCGGCTTCGGTGAAGAACGCGATCTATGACGTGGTGACGGCGAATTTCAACGGCGAATATGACGCCGAGACCGCCGCCAAGGAACTCGTCAAGGCCGTGTCGCTGGCTCAGTAACAGGCCCTCGGGCCGGTCGATCTGACCGGCCCGAACCTCACCCATCCGTCTCATTTCCCCAAAGGAGAGAGCAATGGCCCGTCCGGTCCAGTCAGACTTGCGTACCCGGCTTCAGGAATGGATTCCCAAGATCGTCCTCGCGCCCTCTGTCGCGTCCATGTTGATCTTCGTCTACGGCTTCATCGTGTTCACCGGGTACCTGTCGTTCACAAACAGCCGGATCCTGCCGAGCTTCGACCTTGTCGGCTGGCACAATTACTGGCGGCTTTTCCAATTGCCGACCTGGACGATCGCGGTCCAGAACCTTGCGATCTTCGCCTCGCTCTACATCGCGATCTGTATCGCGATCGGCCTCACCCTCGCGATCTTTTTGGATCAGAAAATCCGCGGCGAGGGGATGTTGCGCCCGATCTTCCTCTATCCGATGGCGCTTTCGTTCATCGTGACGGGCACGGCGTGGAAATGGCTTCTCGATCCGGGCATCGGCATCGAACATACCCTGCATCTCTGGGGATGGGAGAGCTTCCATTTCGGCTGGATCAAGAGCTCGTCCATGGCGATCTACACGGTGGTGATCGCTGCGGTCTGGCAAAGCTCGGGCTTCGTCATGGCGATGTTCCTCGCCGGGCTGCGCGGCATCGACAACGAGATCCTGAAAGCGGCGCAGATGGATGGCGCCTCGAACTGGAACCTCTATCGCCGCATCATCATTCCGCAGCTTCGGCCCGCCTTCCTGTCGGCCTTCGTCATCCTCGCGCACCTCGCGGTCAAATCCTATGACCTCGTCATCGCGCTGACCGGTGGCGGCCCGGGCCGGGCAACCGAACTGCCCGCGACCTTCATGTATTCCTACACTTTCACCCGCAACGAGATGGGCGTGGGCGCAGCGTCGGCGGTTATCATGCTGATGACCATCGCCGCGATCATGATCCCCTATCTCTATGCTGAACTGAAGGAGCCGAAGTAATGTCCGGCGCCGTCGATACCGGGGTCGCGATCCGCACAAATCGCGTGACCCGCACCTTCATCTATCTTTTCCTGCTGCTGTTCGCGCTGTTCTACCTGCTGCCGCTTGCGGTGATGCTGATCAACTCGGTCAAACCTCTGAGCGAGATCACGGGCGGCAACATGATGGCGCTGCCCAATGTCTGGACCTTCGAGCCCTGGCGCGAAGCCTGGTCCTCGGCCCAGATCGGCGTTCAGCCGACCGGCCTGCGCCCCTACTTCATCAACTCGATCCTGATCGTGGTTCCGGCGGTAGCGATCTCGACCATCATGGGCGCGCTCAACGGCTACGTACTGACCAAGTGGCGGTTCCGCGGCGACACGATCCTGTTCGGGATGCTGCTGTTTTCGTGCTTCATTCCGTTCCAGATCGTGCTGATCCCCATGGCGCGGGTGCTTGGCATGATCGGGCTCGCAGGCTCGGTGCCGGGGCTGATCCTCGTCCACGTCGTCTACGGGCTCGGTTTCACGACGCTTTATTTCCGCAACTACTACTCGGCCTTCCCGACCGAGCTGGTGCGCGCGGCGCAGATCGACGGGGCTGGGTTCTTCCGGATCTTCTACCGCATCCTGCTGCCGCTGTCGGGGCCGATCATCGTGGTCACGATCATCTGGCAGTTCACCAATATCTGGAACGACTTCCTGTTCGGGTCGTCCTTCGCCGGGCAGGCCAGCCAGCCGATGACCGTCGCCTTGAACAACCTCGTTCAAAGCTCGACCGGCGTGAAGGCCTACAACGTTCACTTCGCGGGTGCGATCCTTGCGGCGCTGCCCACTCTCATCGTCTACATCGTCTCGGGGCGCTTCTTCGTGCGCGGCCTGATGGCGGGCTCAGTCAAGGGGTAATGCCAATGGGTCTCCTCGATATTTCAAACGTCACCAAGTCCTACGGCGCGGTCGAAGTGCTGCACAGCGTCGACATCTCGGTCGATGAAGGTGAATTCCTCGTGCTGGTCGGCCCGTCCGGCTGCGGCAAGTCCACGCTCTTGAGCATGATCGCGGGGCTGGAAGGGATCACCTCCGGCGAGATTTCGATCAAGGGGCGCACCATGAACGGCGTGCACCCGTCGAAGCGCAACATCGCGATGGTGTTCCAGTCCTACGCGCTCTACCCGAACATGACGGTCGGCCAGAACATCACTTTCGGTCTCGAGATGCATGGCACACCCAAGCCCGAACGCGAGGACGCGATGAACCGGGTGGCGGAGATGCTGCAGATCGACAATCTGCTCTCGCGCAAACCGGGGCAGCTTTCGGGCGGTCAGCGTCAGCGCGTCGCAATGGGCCGTGCTCTGGTGCGTGACCCGGATGTGTTCCTGTTCGACGAGCCGCTGTCGAACCTCGACGCGAAGCTGCGCGTCGATATGCGCACCGAGATCAAAAAGCTGCACCAGAGCCTTGGCACCACGATCGTCTACGTCACCCACGACCAGATCGAGGCGATGACGCTCTCGACCCGGATCGCGGTGATGAACAAGGGCTATGTGCAGCAGCTCGGCACGCCGAAGGAAATCTACGACACGCCCTCGAATGTCTTCGTGGCGACCTTCATGGGCAGCCCCGCGATGAACGTGTTCCCGTCGCGGATCGTGGTGAAGGACGGCGCGCCGCATGCCGCCGTGACGGGCCATGACGGGGTGGAGCAACTGCTTCGCTTCCCGCAAACCAATCTCGCTCAGTGGGACGGGCGCGAAATCCTTCTCGGAATCCGGCCGGAGACGATCACCGATCCGGAGGGGGCCGATCGCAACGCCGCCCATATCGCGTCGCTGCGCAACCATATCGGCGTCACCGAACCCGCAGGGTCGGACACGTTCGTGACGATGACGCTGGGCGGGCGCGACGCTATCGCCCGGATGCGGGCCGATGTGACCGTGCGGGCGGGCGAGGTCTTCGATTTCGCCGTCAACATGGACAAGGCGGTGGCCTTCGATCCCGAAACGGAGGAGCGCATCCAGCCATGAGCGATGCCGACGTCATCATCATCGGCTCGGGCATGGGCGGTGCCACCACGGCGGCGGCATTGGCCCGGACGGGGCGGCGCGTGCTGGTGCTCGAGCGTGGCGAACGCCTGCCCGACACGCCGGACGCGCGCGACCCGGACGCGATCTTCGCGCGCGGTCATTACCGGCCCGAGGAAACCTGGCTCGATGGCGATGACGTGCCGTTCAGCCCCGGCAACTACTACAATGTCGGCGGCAACTCGAAATTCTACGGCGCCGTTCTGATGCGCTACCGCAAGGCGGATTTCTCGCCGGTTGTGCATCAGGGCGGGACCACGCCGGGCTGGCCGATCGCCTATGACGAGATCGAGCCGTTCTACCAGAGGGCCGAGGCGCTCTATCAGGTGCGCGGTCAGCTTGGAGAGGACCCGACGGAGCCGCGCCATTCCGGCCTCTACTCCCATGCGCCGGTCCCGGACGAGCCCGATATCGTGGCGCTCCGTCGGCGGCTGAAATCGGTTGGGCTGCACCCTTCTTCCCTGCCGCTCGGGGTCGATATCGACCGCTGGCTCGCGCATGGGCGGACGCCTTGGGATGCGTTCCCCGATACCTGCGGCGGCAAGATGGATGCCGAAAGTGTCGGTCTGGCGACGGCGCTGAAATCCCCGAATGTGGAGCTGATGACGGGCGCGCGGGCGCGGCGTCTGATCGTCGATGCCGAGAACCGCATCAGTGGGGTCGAGATCGAGAAAGACGGGCAGACGCAGACACTCACGGCGTCGGTCGTCGTGCTCTCCGCCGGTGCGGTGCAAAGCGCGGCCCTTCTGCTGGCCTCTGCGAATGAGCGTCATCCGACCGGGCTGGCGAACGGCTCCGATCAGGTCGGGCGCAATTTCATGAACCACAATTGCTCGGCCGTTCTGGCGCTGCACCCGCTGCGCCGGAACCGGGCGATTTACCAGAAGACACTCGCGATCAACGATTTCTACCTGTCGGGCGGGGCGAACGGTGCGCCGCTGGGCAATATCCAGCTGCTCGGCAAAATCTCCGGTCCGATCCTCGCCTCGGCCTCGCCGCTGCCGCGACCGGTGGCAAGCTGGATCGCCAACCGTTCGGTCGATCTCTACGCGATGTCCGAGGACCTTCCCAATCCCGAGAGTCGCGTGACGCTGAAGGACGGCACGATCCGGCTCGACTGGAAGCGCTCCAACTGGGAGGCACATCTCGAACTCGTCGCCATGCTGCGCAGAAAGCTGCGCGCTGCGGGCTATCCGATTGTGCTCGCGCGGCCCTTCGACCGGCAGACCCCGTCGCATCAATGCGGGACGGCGCGGATGGGCAACGATCCGGCGTCGAGTGTCGTCGATACGTTCTGCCGCAGCCATGACCACCCGAACCTGTTCATCGCCGATGCGTCCGTCCTGCCGACCTCGGCTGCCGTGAACCCCGCCCTTACCGTCGCGGCGCTCGCCCTGCGCGCAGCCGAGCATATCGCACAGACAGAGCTTGCCGCCTGAGCCACCCGGGCTGCGGCGAGAGACTTGGCCAAAGGAGGCCAGCATGAAGACGACTTACGATTTCATCATTATCGGCGGTGGTTCGGCGGGCTCGGTGCTGGCCGGGCGTCTCTCCGAGGACCCGTCGGCTGACGTGTTGCTGCTCGAGGCGGGCGGCAGCGATCGCCACCCGTTCTATCATCTGCCCGCGGGCTTCGCGAAGATGACCAAGGGCATCGGCAGCTGGGGTTGGGACACGGTTCCGCAGCGCCACATGCAGAACAAGGTCTTTCGCTACACGCAGGCCAAGGTGATCGGGGGCGGCTCCGCGATCAACGCGCAGGTCTATACCCGTGGCAATGCGCGCGATTACGACGAATGGCGTCAGATGGGATGCACCGGCTGGGGCTATGAGGACGTGCTGCCCTATTTCCGCAAGGCCGAGGATAACGCGAGCCTCGAGAACCGGTATCACGGCAAGGGCGGCCCGCTCGGCGTGAGCGATCCGCGTGCGCCCCTGCCGGTCTGCGAGGCCTATTTCGAAGCGGCCGCCGAGCTTGGCATTCCGCGAAATTACGACGTGAACGGCGAGAAGCAGGACGGGGTCGCCTATTACCAGCTGACTCAGCGAAATGTGCGCCGCTCCTCGGCCGCGATGGCCTATGTCGCGCCCAATCGTCACCGCGAGAACCTCACGGTGAAGCTGGGTGCGCAGGTGCGCCGGATCGTGGTCGAGAATGGCCGCGCGACCGGGGTCGAGCTTGTCGATGGAACGCAGCTTCGGGCGGAAAGCGAAGTGCTGCTCTGTTCGGGGGCGATCGGCTCGCCGAGGCTCTTGCAGCTGTCGGGGATCGGACCGGCGGATGAGCTGGCCTCGCTCGGGATCGATGTCGTCTTCGACCAGCCGGAGGTGGGGTCCAATCTGCAGGATCACCTCGACCTTTATTGCATCAGCGAACTCTCGGGCCCCTATAGCTACGACCGCTATGCGAAACCGCATTGGGCGGCGTTGGCGGGGCTGCAATATCTGTTCGGACGCAAGGGGCCGGTGGCGTCGTCTTTGTTCGAAACCGGCGGTTTCTGGTATGCCGATCCCGAGGCGCGGTCCCCGGATCTGCAGTTCCATCTCGGGCTCGGGACCGGCATCGAACACGGCGTCGTCTCGATGCCGCAGGGCGGTATCACGCTCAATTCCTGCTATCTGCGCCCGCGCTCGCGCGGCAGCGTCCGCCTGCAAAGCGACGATCCGGCGAAGGCGCCGCTGATCGATCCGAACTACCTGCAGGATCCGCTCGATCGCGAAATGTCGATCCGGGGGCTGAAGCTGACGCAGGAAATCCTGTCGCAATCGCCTCTGCGCAAATATATCCTCGCCGAGCGCCTTCCGGGGCCTGACGTCCGAACCGATGAGGATTACTTCGATTTCATCTGCACCCATTCGAAGACGTCGCATCACTGCGCGGGGACATGTCGCATGGGCGCCGATCCGGGAGCTGTCGTAGACCCGACATTGCGGTTCAACGGGATCGAGGGGCTGCGCGTCGTCGATAACTCGATCATGCCGCGCGTGATCTCGTCCAACACCAACGCCGCGGCGATCATGATCGGCGAGAAAGCCGCCGATATGATCCGCGCGTCACATGGAGGCTGACATGACAGTGCGCCACATTGTTCTCGTCAAATTCAAACCCGAGCTGAGCGAGGAAGAGATCGCGCCGCTCTGGCAGGAGCTGCATGCGATCGAGGGCAAGGTGGACGGGCTTGGCGCGATCTGCGCGGGCCGCTCCGAGAGCCCCGAGAAGATCGAGCGCGGCTACATGCACGGCTTCACGGTCGATTTCCGCGACTGGGAGGCGCTCGCCGCCTATCAGGAACATCCCGATCATCGGGCGCTCGGGGCGAAGCTCGTGGCCAACGCGCAAGGCGGGATCGACGGCATCCTCGTCTTCGACCTTGAGATCGCGGCTCAGCCGCAGGGGGCGTGACATGGCGCCGAGCGACCGCAGACCGACGATCATCGACGTGGCCCGCAAGGCCGGGGTCTCGAAATCGACCGTCAGCCTCGTGATCCAGAACAGCCCCTTGGTGAAGCAGAAAACGCGCGAACAAGTGCAGGCTGCGATGACCGAGATCGGCTATGTCTATAACCGGGCGGCGGCCAATCTGCGCAGTGCCGGGGCCGGGCTCGTCGGTCTCGTGATCAACGACCTTCGCAACCCGTTCTTCACCGAATTCGCGACATCCGTTCAAATGGCGCTGTCGAGCCGTGGCTATGCGGCCGTCGTGGCCAATACCGACGAAGACCCGCAGCTGCAGGCGCAGGTGGTCGAGGCGATGATCGAGCACGGAGTCTCCGCGATGATCCTGTCGCCCGCCTATGGCGACGAGGCGCTGAGCTTCGAGGCGCTCCAGCGGGCGGGCATTCCGGCGATGCAGGTGCTGCGCAAAGTCGAGATGCGGACCGAGCTTTTCCCCTTCGCCGCGCCGGATTATCCGAACGGGACGCGCATCGCGACCGAGCATCTCCTCGAACAAGGCGCGAAGCGGATCGCTTTCGTGGGCGGTCTGGAAGGCCGGGCTGTCACGCAGGAACGCATGGCGGGCTATCTGAGTGCGATCGAGATGGCCGGGCTCGAGCCTCATGTTCTGACCGGCAGTGCGAGCCGCGCCTTCGGCAGGGAGGCGGCGCACGCGTTGGCAAAGGATCATCCGGAGGTGGATGGCGCGGTCTGCTTCAACGATCAGGTCGCGCTTGGGATGATTTCGGGCTGCGCCGAGATCGGGCGCAATGTCGGGCGCGACCTGCGCATCGTGGGCTTCGATGACATTGAAGAGGCGGCCCATTCCTGGCCCCCGCTCAGCTCGGTGCGCTGCGATATTGACGGCTTCGGGAAGCTTGTCGCCGAAACGATCCTGGCCTGGCTCGAGAATGACAAGGTACCGGCGCCGGAAATCCGCACGCCGGTCTCGCTGGCCATACGTGGATCGAGTGGCGAGACACCCGCGGGCTGAGACGACAGGGAGACGGGAGGCCCGCCCGTTCGGACGAAACAGAGACGAGACCGCGCGGAGAGACACCGGCGCGAACAGGAGAGGAGTGTTCTAATGACAGAGATCCGCGTTGCCGTGCTCGGCGCTTCGGGGTGGATGGGCAAAGTCCACACGATGGCCTACCAGACCTTTCCGCATTTCTTCGGGACCGAGGGGGGCACGGCGCGCGTCGTCACCCTCGTCGATCGCAATCCTGCGCGGGCGCAGGAGCTTGCCGCCCGGGTGCCCGGTGCGCGGATCGTTCAGGACTGGCGCGAGGTGATCGCCGATCCCGAGGTCGATCTCGTGGATATCTGCCTGCCCGACAACCTGCATTACGAGGTCGCGAAAGCCGCGCTCGAAGCGGGCAAGCATGTCTTTTGCGAAAAGCCCCTTGCCGAGTCCGCCGAGGAGGCGCGCGAGCTTGCCGATATCGCGAAGGCGCGCGGCCTGATCACCCGCGTCGGCCACGGCTTCCCGCGGAACCCCGTCCATGATCTCGCGAAGGAGATCATCGATGCGGGCGAGATCGGCGAGATCACGATGTTCAAAGGGTGCCAGCATGTCGACATGTATGGCGACCCGATGGTGCCCTATATGTGGCGCGCCGATGGGGCGCTCGCACCGACCGGGATCGTCGGGGATACCGGCAGCCATGTCTTCAGCTTCATGGAATTCCTCGTCGGTCGCGTCTCGTCTCTGATCGCCAACAACATCATCGTCACGCCGCGCCGTCCCAAGATCGAAGGGCTGGGGCTTGGCGAGACGGCAGAGCTGACCGGCAGCGAGGAATGGGCCGATATCACCAATCCCGACGCGAGCCAGATTCTGTGCACGTTCGAGAACGGTGCGAACGGGATCGTGGATTTCAGCCGCGTCGCGACCGGGCGCAAATTCATGCAGACCTACGAGATCTACGGCACGAAAGGCAGCCTCGCCTATACGTTCGACGAGGTGAACCGGCTGCGCTTCTACACCAATGCCGATCCGATCGGGCGCCGCGGCTACCGCGAGATCGATGTCGGGCCCGAGCATCCGACCTACGCGGCCTTTCTGCCGCTGCCGAATTTCGCGCTCGGCTATAACGAGACCAAGATCATCGAAGCGGCGGAGGTCATCCGCTCCATCGTCTCCGGCAAGGAGATGTGGCCGACCTTCGAGACAGGCCATCACATCACCCAGATCGTCGACGCCTGCATGAGCTCGTCCCGGCAACGCGCCTGGGTCGATATTCCGCAAAGCTGACCGGACCGCAAACGGAGCCAAGACATGGACAGTGCAATCCCTCAGGAAATCCTAGACGCCCTGACCGATATCGAGATGCCGCGGCTGCGGGCCGACGAGGCGGTCCCGGAGATGCTCGAGATCGCGGGCCTCACCCTGCCGGTCTATCGCACCGGTTGCCTCGTCGTCGGCAGCGGGGCGGCGGGCCTTCGCGCTGCCGTCGAACTCAAGCGGCGCGGCGGCGAGGTTGTCGTCGCGAGCCAGAGCGCCTGGGGCGGGACCTCCGCCTGCTCGGGCTCCGACAAGCAGACGCTGCACACCGCGAATACCGCCGATCACGGGGATGATTTTCAGGCGATGGCGCGGGCGATCCGGGCTGGCGGCGCGATGGACGAGGATACGGCCTATATCGAGGCGGTCGGCTCGCCGCGCATGATGGCCTCGCTGCAATATCTCGGCCTGCCGCTCCCGCAGGACCGGTTCGGCGCGACGTTGCGCTACAAGACCGACCATGACGAGACCGGGCGCGCGACGAGTTGCGGCCCCCGAACCTCGCGGTTGATGGTCAAGGTGCTGGCGGAGGAGGCGCTGCGGCTCCACGTGCCGATCTTTAACCACACGACGGTCGTGCAGCTGCTCACCGAAGGCGACGGGGATGACCGCCGGGTCTCCGGGGCGCTGGCGTTCCGCAAATCCGACCGCAGCGAGGCCAATCCCTATGGTCTCGTGCTGTTTGCCGCGCCGAATGTCGTGCTAGCGGCGGGCGGGCCGGGCGAGCTTTATCGCGACAGCGTCTATCCCAATGGCTGTTTCGGAACGCTGGGTCTCGCGCTTGAAGCGGGGATCGAACTGGTGAACCTCACCGAGAGCCAGTTCGGCATCGGGACGCGCCGCGAGGGGTTCCCGTGGAACCTTTCGGGGACTTACGTGCAATCCCTGCCGCATATCTATTCGGTCGATGCCGAAGGGCGCGAGCATCATTTCCTCGCGCAATATTACCGGACGACGCAGGAGCTGGCTTCCAATGTGTTCCGCAAGGGCTATCAATGGCCGTTCCACGCGACGCGGATGCTGGATTTCGCGTCGAGCCTCGTCGATCTGGCGATCTGGCGCGAGAGTGCAGCGGGGCGGCGGGTCTTCATGGATTTCAATCGCAACCCGCTGCCGGTGCCCGGCGATCAGCCTTTCGATCTCACCCGCCTCGACGAGGATGTGCGGACCTATCTGGGCACTGCCGGGGCGGATCAGGAGTTGCCGATCGACCGGCTGCGCCACATGAACCCGCTCGCGATCGAACTGTACCGTCGCTACAAGGTCGACATCGCCGCCGCGCCGCTCGAATTCGCGGTGAACAACCAGCATATGAATGGTGGGATCGCGGTCGATCCCTGGGGACGCTCCAACCTGCGCGGTGTCTATGCCGCGGGCGAAGCGGCGGGCACGCATGGCGTGACGCGCCCGGGCGGATCGGCCCTGAACGCCGGTCAGGTCTTCGGCACCCGCGTTGGCGAGCATATCGGCGCAAGCCGCACGGCGCATGCGCCGGATGCTGTCGGATCGGAGGCCCTCACTGCGGCGGTGACGAATCTGCTCGCACGGTTGAACACCGACAGCGCGCATTCCGTGAAGTCGGTCCGCGACGAAGTTCAGGCCCGGATGAGCGACCATGCCGGGATGATCTGCAATGGCGAGGACGTGGCCGAAGCGCTTGCAGCGGCGCGCCAGTTGAACCGGAGCTTGCGGAGCGGCGGGATCGCCCCGGAGCGCGCGGGCGATGGTGGGCGCGCGATCCAGTGGCAGCAGATGGCACTTGCCTCCGAGGCCGTCCTTGCCGCGCTCGACCAGTATATCTCGCAAGGCGGTGGCAGCCGCGGCGCGCGCGCGATTTGTTCCGATGAGGGCGAAGCGATCCCGATGGCGCGCGACACGGATCTGGGCGCGTTCCGCTTCAAGACGGAGCGCGACATCGACAAACAGACCCAAATCCTCGTCCGTCTGCAGGGGGAAGACTTGAAGATCGACACCCGCGAAAACCGCCGCTTCGACGAGAGCGCACGCGCGTTCTTCGAGCGGGACTGGCCCGATTGGCTGACCGGCCGCATCTTTGACCTCGACGCGAAAGGTCTGCGCGAATGAGTGAGAATCCGAAGAAGATGGTCGCCATCGGGGAAGCGATGCTGGAACTCGCCCCGGTCGAGGGCGGCACGTTCCGCCTCGGTTATGCGGGCGATACGTTCAACACGCTGTGGCATGCGGCGCAACTGCTTGGGTCGCGTGCCCGGGCGGGCTTCGTCACGCGCATCGGCGAGGATAAGCTGTCCGGTCGTTTCCTCGCCGAGATGGAGGCGGATGGCTTGGACATCTCCACCGTGCAGCGCGATGCCGAGCGCGAGATGGGCCTCTACATGATCGAGCTCGAGGGGGCGGAGCGCAGTTTTCACTATTGGCGCCAGCTCTCTGCGGCGCGTCGGCTCGCGGATGATCCCGATACCCTCGGGCGCGCCTTGTCCGGCGCGGATCTCGTCCATGTGTCGGGCATCACCCTCGCCATTCTCTCGCCGGAGGCGCGCGAGACGTTGTTCGACGCGATTGCCACCGTGCGCAGCGAAGGCGCGCGAATTTCCTTCGATCCGAACTATCGGCCACGGCTCTGGCAATCGCCGGAGGAAGCGCGTGACACCTGTCTGCGCATGCTCTCCCATACCGATATCGCGCTGCCGAGCTTTGACGACGAGGCTGCCTTGTGGGGCGATGCGACGCCGGAACAGACCTTGGAGCGGTTGAGCGGGCAGGGGGTGGCGGAGATCGCCGTGAAGGATGGCGCGCAACCCGTCTGGTATCTTGCCGAGGGCCACACTGGTCGGCGCGGCACCCCGGTTCTGACAGAGTTGCGCGATACCACCGGCGCGGGCGATGCGTTCAATGCGGGCTATCTTGCCTCCCGTCTTCTTGGGCATTCGGTCGAACAGGCGATCGGCATGGGGCAGACAGTCGGCGGCGCGGTCTTGGGCGAGCCAGGCGCGCGGCTGGGCAAGGACGCAGCGCGCGCCCTCGCGGCATCGCTCGAATAGGGCGGTTTCGGTCCATCGCGTGACCTCATGCCTATGCGGTGGTCGTCATTCCGCCGCGCCGTGACGCTTCAAACCTGTCAGGCTGCCGTCTCGGGCGCGGGTCTTCCACCCACGCCAAACCGCTCTGGCATCCGAAAATAGGTAAGCTTTGACGTGTGTTCTTCGCACGAACCTCATTCGCCTTCAGGATGGGCATGCTTTTGGCTCTCTCATAGAGAGACAGGTCGGGGAGGCCTGTGGCTCCGAGTGCTGCCGGGACTGCGGGCGACAGAGGATCCACATTGGCAATGGCCTCGATTCGGGAATGGACGTCGCTGAGAGGTCCCGTAATCAGGTCTGCCATCGGGCTGAAGCTCATGCCCGAGGCCTTCAGTATGTCGACCGAGGCGTCGAACATAGCTCGTGTGTCTGCGGCACGCCCGGCGCGACGCGCCCTCCACTCGGTGAAGAGAGCAAGCCTGACGTTGGCACAGCGTGCCTCGGCCTTGATGAAGTCCCTCGCCTTAAGAGACCTGTTAATTTCACGGAGAGGTTCGACGTCCGTAAACTCATTCGGGACGCGCATGCGGAAGTAGTAGGTCTTGCCCGTTGCCCCACCCGGGTGGAGTTCTCGCAAATTCCACCCGCAGTTGGGTGGAGAAATTTCTCCAAAGAAACTAGGAGCTTCCGACGCCCGAGAGAAAATTGCTTTCTCCCTCGAGGCAGCATCTCCTGGGCACCATTACTCAAAAAGTCGCGCAACTCATCCGGGTTGCGCGACTTTTTCGTTTCCGGGCTGAGCTTTTTCGCGCAGGCGCGCGCGCTGGGCCTTATTTCCTGCGGAAAAAGCGCGCACGGTCATAAAGGGCCTCCAGCCGCGCCATGCGGGCCGAGGTTTCTTCCCAAGTCAGCGACTGGATCGCGGCCATGAGCGTTTCGACCAGAACCTGAATCGCGACCGTCGAATCCCAGGCCGAGGGCGCTTCGATCTGCGCCGAGAAGCGATAGCGTGCATGGGTCGCGGCGGGCGAGACCCATGGGTCGGTGATCAGCACGACTTCCGCGCCCTGCTCGACCGCCATCTCGACCAGTTGCAGCACGCTCGATTCGTAGCGGCGAATGTCGAAAACCAGCAGCACGTCGCCCTTCTGCATCTCGAGAAGCGCGGGCGGCCAGCTGTTCGAGAGCGGTTCGAGCAGTTCGACCCCGGGGCGGATCACCTTCATATGCGCCACGAAATAGGCCGCGATCGGGCCGGTGATCCGGCCCCCGGTCGCGAAGATGCGGCGCTTCGGGTCGGCCATCAGCGCGGCAGCGGCGTCGAACTCGGCATGGTCGATCTGTTTCAGCGTCGCCTGCAGATTGCCCAGAACGGTATCGGCGAAGCGGTTGATCATATGGGTGTCGGGCGCATCCCCCGCCCAGCGATCGTGTTTGACCAGCGGCGAGACAAGCTGCGCCTCCAACTCGTCGCGCACCGCCTGCTGCAGCCCCGGATAGCCGCCATAGCCCATCTTCTGCGCCAATCGCACCACGGTGGGAGAGGACACTTCGGCGGCCCGCGCCAGCTGCGCGACAGATCCCAGAAGCGCCATCGGATAGTGGCGCAGGATATGTCCGGCGAGTTGTTTCTCGGTCCGGGTCATCTCTTCGATGCCCGTCCGGAGCCTGTCTTCGATGCTTTGCGTCGCTGCTGACAAATCGGGCACCCCCGTGCGAATCAAGTTAGAAATGATTGTAACAGAATTTTCTTCTCTGAAATTTTCTTGACAGATGCGGCTTGGCGGGGCGAGCCTGACCCCAGGACGCGACGTAGAATCGCGCCGCTCAACAGAGAGGGACCGATTTGAACAGCGCGCATGTAGCGGTGGAAATCGAAGGCGCGGATCGACCGGGTGAGGTCGTTCTGGTCTGCGAACATGCGTCGAATGTTTTTCCTGCGCCTTGGGGCGATCTGGGGCTGACATCCGATCAGCGCGAGGCGCATATCGCTTGGGATCCCGGCGCGCTGGGCCTTGCGCGCGGTCTGGCCGCGCAATTGGAGGCACCGCTGGTCGCCGCACGCCAGTCGCGGCTGATCTACGATCTCAATCGTCCGCCGCATCATCCGGGTGCGATGCCCGTGACCTCCGAGATCCATGACATTCCCGGTAATGCGGCGCTTTCGCCGGACGACCGTAGTGCGCGCACCGAGGCGCTATACGAGCCGTTCCACGCAGCGCTACGCAGTCTGATCGCCGAGCGGCTGGCCCGCGGGCGGCCGACGGCGCTGGTGACGGTGCATTCCTTCACGCCGATCTGGTTCGGGAAGCCCCGCGAGGTCGAGCTTGGCGTGATCCACGATGCCGATCCGAGCCTGGCGCAGGCGGTTCTCGAGGAAGCCCGCCGTGTCACCGAGCTCGATGCGCGTCTTAACGAACCTTACTCGGGCGCGGATGGCGTCTGTCATACGCTGGCGCTGCAGGCCACGCCGATGGGACTGCGGAATGTTATGCTGGAACTGCGCAACGATCTGATCGCCGATCCTACCGCGCAAGAGGCGATGGCCGCGACGCTTGCCCCGGTGCTGCAAGCCGCGCTGTCGCAGATCACCGCAAATAACGGGGAGGCCGCCTGATGCCACGCTGGAGTGTCGCCTATGTTCGCCTGATCGACGGGTTCAACCGCAAGCTCGGCAAGGTGGCGATGTACCTTCTCTACGTGATGATGGCGATTATGCTGTTCTCATCGCTGACGAAGATCTTCGAGATTCCCGCGCTCTGGACGCTGGAGATGGCCCAGTTCACGCTGGTCGCCTATTACATGCTCGGCGCGCCGTGGACGCTTCAGGGCGACACGAACGTGCGGATGGATCTGCTGTATTCCCGCTGGTCGCCGAAAGGGCAGGCCTGGTGGGATGCCTTCACCGTCTTCGCGCTGATGTTCTACCTCGGGATCATGGTCTACTCGGCCTTCGATTCCACGGTCTATTCCTTCGAATATAACGAGCGAAACCCGACCGCGTGGCGCCCGGTGTTGTGGCCGATCAAGGTCATCATCACCACGGGCTTCGCACTTCTCTTCTTGCAGGCCGTGGCCCTTCTGATCCGCGATGTCGCGACTATTCGCGGAGAGGAAATCTGATGGATCACAACACCATCGCCCTTTTGATGTTCTCGACGATGCTGCTGATGATGCTGACCGGTCAGCGCGTCTTCGGTGCCATCGGCTTCGTCGCCGTCGTCGCGGCGTTCTGGCTCTGGGGGCCGGGCGGCACGCAGATGGGCTTCGGCTCGGTGATGAAGCTGATGAAATGGACGCCGCTGCTGACGCTGCCGATGTTCGTCTACATGGGCTATGTGATGTCCGAGAGCCGTCTGGCCGAAGACCTCTATCGGATGTTCCACGTCTGGTTCGGGCCATTACCGGGGGGGCTCGCCATCGGGACGATCATGCTGATGGTGATGATCTCGGTGATGAACGGTCTGTCGGTCGCGGGCATGGCCATTGGGGCGACGATCGCGCTGCCGGAACTGCTGCGCCGGAACTACGACAAGCTGATGATCTCGGGTGTCATTCAGGCGGGGTCGTCCTTGGGCATCCTGATCCCGCCCTCGGTCGTGCTGGTGCTGTTCTCGCTGATCGCGCGCCAGCCGGTGTCGGAGCTGTGGCTGGCAGGTGCGGTGCCGGGGCTGCTGATGGCCACGCTTTTCGTCGCCTATATCGTGATCCGCTGCAAAATGAACCCGGACCTCGCGCCGCCGATGGATGCGGAAGAGCGCGCCATGATCACCATGCGCGAGAAGCTGCGCCTTCTGCGCGCGGGCCTGATGCCGGTCTTCATCTTCGTTGCGATGATGGTGCCTTTTCTTAAGGGCTGGGCGAGCCTGACCGAAGCCTCGGTGATCGGCGCTCTGGCGGCCGTCTTCGCGGCGGCCATCAAGCGGCGCTTCACCTGGCAGGTCTTCAAGGTTTCGACCGAGAACACGCTCAAGATCACCGTGATGTTCATGCTGATCATCACCGCGGCGCTGTCCTTCGGGGCGGTGTTCGACGGTCTCGGCGCGGGCCGCGCGATCGAGGATTTCTTCACCGACAGCCTCGGCCTCGGCCCGTGGCAGATCCTGATCCTGATGCAGCTGAGCTTCCTCGTGATGGGGATGTTCCTCGACGACACGGCGATGCTGGTGATCGTGGCGCCCGTCTATGTCTCGCTCGCCCGGCATCTGGGCTTCGACATGATCTGGTACGGTGTCCTTTATACCATCACCTGTCAGGTTGCCTATCTCACGCCGCCCTTCGGCTATAACCTGTTCTTGATGAAGGCGATGGCGCCCAAGGAATTCACCCTGCCGGTGATCTACGCCTCGGTGATCCCCTTCGTGGGCGTGATGGTCCTGACGCTGATCCTCGTGATGATCTTTCCGCAGCTGGCGCTCTGGCTGCCGCATGCGGTGCTTGGAAGATAACCATAACCCGGAAAAACCGGGATCAACCAACAAGGAGAGAGTGATGACGACAAGAAGACAGTTCCTCACCACCGGTGCGGTGGGTGCGGCTGCGGCGGGCCTTGCGGCCCCGGCCGTCGCGCAGACCACGCCGATCAAGTGGCGTATGCAGACCTATGCCGGCCCCGCGCTGGCCGAACAGGTCGTGGACAATTGCATCAAGACCTTCAACGAAATCGCCGATGGCGAGATGGAGATCGAACTTTACTACGCCGACCAGCTGGTGCCGACCTCCGAGCTGTTCCGCGCGATGCAGTCGGGCACGATCGACGCCGTGCAATCGGACGATGACTCGATGGCCTCGCCCACCGAAGTCACCGTCTTCGGCGGCTATTTCCCCTTCGGCCTGCGCTACTCGCTCGACGTGCCGACGCTGTTCAACGAATGGGGTCTCAACGAGATCTGGGACGAGCAGTATTCGGCCGTCGGTGTGAAGCACATCTCGGCGGGTTCGTGGGATCCGTGCAACTTCGCCATGAAAGAGCCGGTGAAGTCGCTCGACGATCTGAACGGCAAGCGGGTCTTCACCTTCCCGACCGCCGGGCGCTTCCTTGCGCAATTCGGCGTCGTGCCGGTGACGATCCCGTGGGAAGACGTCGAAGTCGCGCTGCAGACTGGCGAGCTGGACGGCGTCGCATGGTCGGGCATCACCGAGGATTACACCTCGGGTTGGGGCAAGAACGCACCTTACTTCCTGACCAACAACATCTCGGGCGCCTGGATCGGCCACTTCTTCGCCAACATGGACCGTTGGAACGAAGTGCCGGATCGTCTGAAGACGCTGATGAAGACCTGCTTCGATCAATCGCATTACCACCGCCAGTACTGGTACTGGTCGGGCGAGGCGAAGCTGCGCGTCGAAGGCACCGATATGGAGCTGACGACCATTCCGGACGCCGAATGGCAGAAGGTCGAAGACGCCGCCCACAAGTTCTGGGACGAGATCGCGGCCGAAAGCGAGTTGAAGGCCAAGGTCGTCGACATCTTCAAGAAATACAACGCGACGATGGCGAAGGCAGGCCCGCCCTATCGCTGCGGCTAAGCAGAGCGGGGGCGGCGGAAACGCTGCCCCTACGACGCAACATTTGCCCTCTTGTGGGGCCCCGCACCGCGCGGCAATCTCGCGCGGTGATCTTGATCCCGGAGGAACTCATGTCGCGTAAATTATCGTTCGACGCGCTCAAGAAATCGGTCAATGCAGGCGAGGTCGATACGGTCATCGCAGCCCTTGTGGATATGCAGGGACGGCTTCAGGGCAAGCGGTTCCACGCGGCGCATTTCATCGACAGCGCATGGGAAGAGACCCATTGCTGCAACTACCTGCTGGCGACCGACATGGAGATGGTCACGGTGCCGGGCTATGACGCGTCCAGCTGGGAGCGCGGCTACGGCGATTACGTGATGAAGCCCGACATGGAGACGCTGCGGCTGATCCCGTGGGTTCCGGGCACGGCGCTGGTGATCTGCGATCTGCTCGATCATCACAGCCACGAGCCGATCCCCCATGCGCCGCGCCAGATGCTGAAATCGCAGCTCAAGCGCGCCAAGGACATGGGCTTTGACGTGATGATGGCGACCGAGCTGGAGTTCTTCCTGTTCGAGGAAAGCTATCCGCAGCTCTTTGATGCGGGTTATCCCGATCCGACCCCGGTCGCGCGCTACAATGTCGACTATTCGCTGATGGGCAATTCGCGCGCCGAACCGGCGATGCGGGCGATGCGCAACGCGCTTTATGCGGCGGGCGTGCCGGTCGAATGCTCCAAGGGCGAGGCCGAATGCGGTCAGGAAGAGCTGAACGTGAAATATGCGGGCGGGCTTCAGACCGCCGACATGCATGTGCTGGTCAAGCAATGCGCCAAGGAAGTCGCCCAGTCCCACGGGCTCTCGGCGACCTTCATGGCGAAATACCACACCGACAAGGCGGGCTCGTCGAGCCACGTTCACCAGTCGCTCTGGAAGGGCGGCAAACCGGCCTTCTTCGACAAGGACGCGCCGAACGGCATGTCCGAGTTGATGCACCAATTCCTTGCCGGGCAGCTGACCCATGCGCGCGAGATCACCTATTTCCTCGCGCCGTATACCAACAGCTACAAGCGCTTCTGCGAGGGGCTTTTCGCGCCGACGAAAGCGGTCTGGTCGCTCGACAACCGCACGGCGGGCTTCCGCATCTGCGGCGAGGGCACGAAAGGAATTCGCGTCGAGTGCCGCATCGGCGGGGCCGACCTGAACCCCTATCTGGCCTGCGCGTCGCTTCTCGCGGCGGGGCTGGCCGGGATCGAGGGTGAGATGGACCCGAGGCCGGAAGCCGCGGGCGACATCTACAAGGCGGGCGAAGTGACCGAGGTGCCGAAATCCCTGACCGAGGCGCTGGGCGCTCTCGAAGGTTCGGACATGCTCAAATCCGCCTTCGGTGAGGACGTGATGGCCCATTACGTGCGCGCCGCTCGCTGGGAAATCGAAGAACAGAACCGAGTTGTGACCGACTGGGAGCGGATGCGCGGTTTCGAACGCGCCTGAGTTTTGACAGACCCGCGGGGCCCTACACCCCGCAAGGAGACATGATGACCAAGACCCTGAAATGTATCTCGCCCGTCGACGGGCAGGTCTATGCCGAACGCGAGGCGCTGAGCGCCTCCGACGCGCAGGCGCTGGCCGCGAGCCTTCGCGCCGCGCAGCCCGCATGGGCCGAACGCCCGCTGTCGGAGCGTATCGCGCTCGTCGAGGCGGGCATCGCCAAGCTCAACGAGATGAAGGATCTCGTGGTCGAGGAGCTTGCGTGGCAGATGGGCCGCCCGACCCGCTATGGCGGCGAATTCGGCGGCATGAACGAGCGCGCGGGCTACATGGCCTCGATCGCTGAAGAGGCGCTCGCCCCGATGGTGGTCGAGCAGAGCGACAGCTTCCTGCGCCAGATCGCGCGCGAACCGGTCGGCGTCGTCTTCATCATCGCGCCGTGGAACTACCCCTATATGACCGTGATCAACTCGCTGGTCCCGGCCCTGATCGCCGGCAACACGGTGATGTTGAAGCACGCGACGCAAACGATGCTGGTGGGCGAGCGCATCGCCGAAGCCTTCCACGCGGCGGGCGTGCCGCAGGACGTGTTCCAGAACGTCTACCTGACGCACGAGACCTCGGAAGAGCTGATGGGCGCGAAGGCGTTCGATTTCGTCAACTTCACCGGCTCGGTCGGCGGTGGCCGCGCGGTGGAGCGCGCGCTGGCGGGCACCTTCACCGGGCTGGGCCTCGAACTGGGCGGCAAGGATCCGGGCTATGTGGCCGCGGATGCTGATCTGGACGCGGCGGTCGACGGGCTGATGGATGGCGCGCTGTTCAACGCGGGCCAGTGCTGCTGCGGGATCGAGCGGATCTACGTCCATGCCAGCCTCTATGATGCGTTCGTCGAGAAGGCCGCTGCCTGGGCGAGCAAGCTGACCCTCGGCAATCCGTTCGAACCGGAAACGACGCTGGGCCCGATGGCCAACAAGCGCTTCGCCGAAGTGGTGCGCGGCCAGATCGAGGATGCGATCACCGATGGCGCCAAGCCGCTGCTCGACCCCGAGCTGTTCCCGGCCGATGACGGTGGCGCCTATCTCGCGCCGCAGATCCTCGTCGATGTGAACCACGAGATGCGCGTGATGCGCGAAGAAAGCTTCGGTCCTGTCGTCGGCATCATGCCGGTGAAGGATGACGAGGAAGCCATCGCCGCGATGAACGATTGCGATTACGGGCTGACCTGTTCGATCTGGACCGCCGATCCCGCCCGCGCCGAGGCGATGGGCAAGCGACTGCAGACCGGCACCGTCTTCATGAACCGCTGCGACTATCTCGACCCGGCGCTGTGCTGGACCGGCTGCAAGGAAACGGGCCGGGGCGGCTCGCTCTCCGTGCTGGGCTATCACGCGCTGACGCGTCCGAAATCCTACCATCTCAAGAAGGTGACGAAATGACTGCCCCCACCGCAAACTGGTCCTATCCGACCACGATCAAATTCGGCCCCGGCCGAATTTCGGAACTGGCCGATCACTGCAAATCCGTGGGTATCGAGAAGCCGCTTCTGGTGACCGACAAGGCGCTGGCCGCGCTGCCGATCACCGCCGGGGCGCTCGACGTGCTGGACGCGGCGGGCCTTGGCCGCGCGGTGTTCTCCGAGGTCGATCCGAACCCGAACGAGGGCAATATGGCCGCCGGGATCGAGGTCTATAAGGCGGGCGGCCATGACGGTGTGATCTGCTTCGGCGGCGGCTCCGCGCTCGATCTGGGCAAGATGATCGCGCTGATGGCGGGGCAGGACGCTTCGCTGAGCGTCTGGGATCTGGAAGATATTGGCGACTGGTGGACGCGCGCGAACGGTGACGCCATCGCGCCGATCATTGCGGTGCCGACCACCGCCGGGACCGGCTCGGAGGTCGGGCGCGCAGGCGTTCTGACGAATTCCGAGACTCACAAGAAGAAGATCATCTTCCACCCGAAGCTGATGCCCGCGATCACGATCTGCGATCCGGAGCTGACGGTCGGCATGCCGCCCTTCATCACGGCGGGAACCGGGATGGACGCGCTGGCGCATTGTCTCGAGGCGTTCTGTAGCCCGCATTACCACCCGATGAGCCAGGGGATCGCGCTCGAAGGGATGCGGCTCGTGTTCGAGAACCTGCCGCGCGCCTATACGACGCCGGACGATCTGGAGGCGCGCGCCAACATGATGTCGGCTGCGGCGATGGGGGCGGTGGCCTTCCAGAAGGGCCTCGGCGCGATCCACTCGCTGAGCCACCCGGTCGGCGCGGTTTACGGCACCCATCACGGCACGACCAATGCCTGCGTGATGCCGATGGTGCTCGACTTCAACCGCGCCACCATCGAGGAGCGGATCAACCGCGCGGCGGCTTACCTGGGCATCGCGGGCGGCTTCGAGGGCTTCAAGGCCCGGATCGAGAGCCTGCGCACCGAATTGTCCATCCCGGCGAACCTGACCGAGATGGGCGTGAAGCGCGAAGATCTCGAAATGCTGGTCGAGATGGCGCTGGAAGATCCGTCCTGTGGCGGCAACCCGGTCGAGATGACGACCGAGAATACCCGCGCGCTTTATGAGGCGTGCCTTTGACATCGGCGCGAGCGGGGGCTGCGCCCTCGCTCGTTGGCGCGGCTCACGCGTCTGTAACTAGTGTTGATGAGGAATTTTGCTTCAACATCTGTACTGCCAAAAATCTGTTACAACGCCCGCATAAAGGGTCGCCGATGCCGGAGCCAACCGGACGGCACAACCGTCGAAAGACATTAGCTCGGGGGAGACAGGACCGCATGAGGCGGCACCGCCCTCCATCAACGGGGAGAGACCTGAAAATGACCTTCAAGTTCCGTTACCTTGCAGCGGCCAGCGCCATGGCCCTTGCTGCCAGCACCGGCGCCAGCTTCGCCGACAGCATGGATGACCTCTACGCTGCTGCGAAAGAAGAAGGCAGCCTGACCACGATCGCGCTGCCGCATTCGTGGTGCAACTACGCGGGCGTGATCGACGGCTTCAAGAAGAAGTATCCCGGGATCACCGTGAACGAACTGAACCCCGATGCGGGCTCGGCCGACGAACTCGAAGCGATCCGCGCCAACAAGGACAACAAGGGTCCGCAGGCGCCCGACGTGATCGACGTGGGCCTTTCCTTCGGCCCGGCGGCCAAGGACGAGGGTCTGATCCAGCCCTACAAGGTCTCGACCTGGGACACGATCCCGGACAGCGCCAAGGATGCTGAAGGCTACTGGTATGGCGACTATTACGGCGTGCTGTCGTTCGCGGTGAACAAGGACATCGTCGACAATGTGCCGCAGGACTGGTCGGACCTGCTCAAGCCGGAATACGCGAACTCGGTGGCTCTCGCGGGCGATCCGCGCGCCTCGAACCAGGCGATCCTCGGCGTTCTGGCCGCGGGCGTCGCAGCAGGCGGCGAGCCGGGCAAAGCCTCGGGCGAAGCCGGCCTGAAATACTTCGCCGAGATGAACAAGAACGGCAACTTCGTGCCCGTCATCGGCAAGACCGGGACGCTAGCCCAAGGCGCGACCCCGATCGTCGTCGAGTGGGACTATAACGCTCTGGCCGGTCGCGACACGCTGAACGGCAACCCGCCGGTCGACGTCGTCGTGCCGAAATCGGGCGTTGTCGCCGGTGTCTACGTTCAGGCGATCTCGGCCTACGCGCCGCACCCGAACGCAGCCAAACTCTGGATGGAATACCTCTATTCGGACGAAGGTCAGCTCGGCTGGCTGGAGGGCTATTGCCACCCGATCCGCTTCAACGACCTGTCGGCCAACGGCAAGGTTCCGCAGAAGATGCTCGACGCGATGCCGCCCGCCGAGGGTTATGCCAAAGCGGTCTTCCCGTCGCTCGACGCGCAGGCTGCGAACAAGGAAGTCGTGACCGGCGGCTGGGATAGCGTCGTCGGCGCGAACGTCCAGTAACCGAACCCGCATAAGCACACGCCCCGCGCCTGATCGCGCGGGGCGACTTTATTGAAAATTCTGCAAAGCGAGGCCCGATGCAAAGCCGCAAGCTGCCGCTGACTTGGGTGGGGATGGTTCCCTTCACGCTCTTCGCGCTTTTGTTCCTGATCGCACCGACGATGTATATCGTGGTCGGCGCGTTTAGGACGAGCGACGGGGGCTTCACGCTGTCGAACCTCGTGAACCTGTTTCAACCGACGATCCTCGCGAGCTACTGGATCTCGATCAAGATCAGCCTCGCCACTGCGCTTGTAGGCTGCCTGATCGGCTTCGCGCTGGCTGCCGCCGTGACGCTGGGCGGCCTGCCGAACTGGCTGCGCGGTCCGGTGATGACCTTCTCGGGCGTGGCCTCGAACTTCGCAGGCGTGCCACTGGCCTTCGCCTTCCTCGCGACGCTGGGACGTCTGGGTCTCGTGACCGTGCTGCTGAAGTCGTGGTTCGGCTTCAACATCTACAGCCACGGCTTCAACCTTCTCAGCTTCTTCGGCCTCACGCTGACCTATCTGTTCTTCCAGATCCCGCTGATGGTGCTGATCATCACCCCGGCGCTGGACGGTCTGAAGCGCGAATGGAAAGAGGCGGCGAGCATCCTCGGCGCGACCGGCTTCCAGTATTGGCGCATCGTCGCGCTGCCGATCCTCTGGCCCTCACTGCTGGGCACGCTGGCGCTGCTGTTCGCCAATAGCTTCGGCGCGGTGGCGACGGCCTATGCGCTCACCGGCTCGTCGATGTCGATCGTGCCGATCATGCTTTACGCGCAAATCCGCGGCGATGTGCTGCAGGACCCGCATCTGGGCTACGCGCTGGCCTTCGGGATGATCGTCATCACCGGCCTCGCCAACCTCGCCTATGTCTGGCTCCGCGTACGCTCCGAAAGGTGGATGCGATGAAATCCAAGAAACTCTGGTCCTGGCTCGCGCTGGCTTTCGGGGCGCTTTATTTCGCGCTGCCGCTGCTTGGTACGCTGGAATTCTCGCTGCGGGCGCGGCGCGGGGTCTATTCGCTCGACGCTTACCGCTCGGTGCTGGCCGATCCGCAATTCCGCGAGACCTTCAGCTACTCCGTGGTGATGGCGATCTTCACGATCCTCGTGGGCGCGCTGATCGTGGTGCCGACCGCCTATTGGGTGCGTCTGAAGCTGCCGCATTGGCGCCCGGTGGTGGAGTTCATCACGCTCCTGCCGCTGGTGATCCCGCCGATCGTGATCGTCTTCGGCTATATCCGGCTCTATAACACCTCTTCGATCCTGCCGCTGACCGGCACGACGACGGGCACCAACCTCCTGCTGATGCTGGGCTATGCCACGCTATCGCTGCCTTACATGTATCGCGCGGTCGATACCGGGCTGCGCACCATCGATGTCGGCACGCTGACCGAAGCCGCGCAAAGCCTCGGCGCCGGGTGGAGCACGATCCTCGCCCGCGTCATCCTGCCGAACGTGCTGGTAGCGGTGCTCTCGGGCGCCTTCATCACCTTCGCCATCGTCATCGGCGAGTTCGTCCTCGCCTCGCTCCTCAACCGGCCAGCATTCGGCCCCTATATGCAGCTGACGGGCGCGAACAAGGCTTACGAGCCCGCCGCGCTTGCGGTGATCGCCTTCTCGATCACCTGGATCTGCATGGGGCTGATCCAACTCGTCACCCGGTTTTCCAAACATACGAACGCAAAGCGGTAACCCATGGCCTCTCTCGAGATCGAACATCTGGAAAAATCCTTCGGCGCGAACCGCGTGGTGAAGGATTTCAACCTCTCCATCGAAGAGGGCGAATTTATCTCGCTGCTCGGCCCGTCGGGCTGCGGCAAGACGACCGTGCTGCGGATGGTGGCAGGCTTCGAGAGCCCTTCGGGCGGCGCGATCCGCATCGGTGGGCAGGACGTCACGCATCTGGGCGCGAACCAGCGCAATATCGGCATGGTGTTCCAGGCCTACGCGCTGTTTCCCAACCTGACGGTCGCGCAGAACGTGGGCTTCGGGTTGCGCGTGGCGAAACGTCCGCGCGCCGAGATCAAGGCCCGTGTGACCGAGATGCTCGAGCTGATCGGTCTGCCCGATCTGGGCAACCGCTACCCGTTCCAGCTGTCGGGCGGGCAACAGCAGCGTGTGGCGCTGGCGCGCGCGCTCGCGATTCAGCCGCGCGTGCTGCTGCTGGACGAGCCGCTTTCCGCGCTCGATGCGAAAATCCGCGTCTCCTTGCGCGAAGAGATCCGCGACATTCAGCGCCGTCTGGGCATCACGACGATCTTCGTGACCCACGATCAGGAAGAGGCGCTGTCGATCTCGGATCGGGTGGTGGTGATGAATGGCGGTGTGGCCGAGCAGATCGGTGCGCCCTTCGAGATCTACAACCAGCCGAAGACCCGCTTCGTCGCGCAATTCGTGGGCACGCTGAACGCGCTCGAGGCCGAAGTGGCCGATCCGGCGCGCGGCGCTCTGCGCGTCGGCAACACCGAGGTGATCCTGTCCGAACCGGTTACCGCAGGCCAAGGCACTCCGGTCACGCTGGCCGCGCGGCCCGAAGTTCTGGCGCTGGGTCGCCGCGAGGGCAATGACACGGTGTTCACGGGGCGGATCGTCGAGACGCATTTCCTCGGCTCGATCCTGCGGGTGAAAATGGAGGTCGAAGGGCAGCTTATCGCGCTCGACACGTTCAACCGCCCCGGCAATCCGCCGCCCAAGGTCGGCACCGAGGCCGAGGTCAGCGTGGCGAGCCGCGATTTGCTCGTTCTGGCCGACTGACGACGCGAAAACGGGCCCGCGCCCCTCTTTTCTCCGGGTTTTCGGACCCGGAGCCCCTTCTGCCGCGTTGCCGATGAAAGCTTACACGCGACCGTTGCAGAAGGATGAAAATGGAGTGGCTCGTCGATCACAATCAGGTGGTGAGTATTGCGGTGCAGATCGTCACCGCGCTCGTCTGGATTATCTATCTGCAACTTCTGCTGCAGAATTTCCGGCGGGAGCGTCGCTCGAAACTGCTGCTGACCCGTGTCGCGGGCGGCCATGAGCGCGGGCATCTGATGCTCGGCAATATGGGCGCGGAGCCGATTTTCGTGAAAGCCCTTCTGGCCGATCTCGTGATCGATGGGAAAACCTATCACTCGATCGCCAGCGATTCGGGGGGCTTTGCGCCATTCGCGGAGTCCAGCCCCAACGAGTCGATCAAGGGCCCGCTGAAAACCGCGGCATATCGCGATCTCGGCCGCATTTCCGATCTTGTGGACGTCGCGCTGGAATTCTCCGACCTGCCCGAAGACGCGAAACAGGTGGAAACGGTGATTTTCACCGTGCTGGCAGAGGGCAGTCGCGACAATATCCTGACCGCGGGACGGCTCTGTTTCGATGTCTATCACGCCGGGGAGCATCAGCGCTTCTTGCCGCAGACCTCTTCGACGGTGCAGCTGCGCAGTTTCCGCAAACGTCGCGAATTGGCGGCGCGGCTGAAGGAAATGCTGGAGCAGGAAGCACGCGCTTTCCTGACCAGCGAAGACGGCCAACGCCGCGAGCGTGGCGCAGAGCTGCAACAGCTGCGACACCGCCAGCGACAAAGCGAGAAGGATCGCCAGGCCGACGCTCCGCACGAGGCTGCCGAATGAGGCTTCGAGAGACCTGTCGTCCAATATAACCGAACCCAGCGCGCCGTTCCGGCTTGAGGCGCCAAAGGAGACATCATGTTCAACTGGATCACCGGCGTCATCGCGTCCTTCGGCTATTTCGGTATCGCGGGGCTGATGCTGCTGGAGAACGTGTTCCCGCCGATCCCGTCCGAGCTGATCATGCCACTCGCGGGCTACATGGCGGCGCAGGGGAAATTCTCGCTCACATTGTTGATCGTCGCGGGCACCATCGGTTCGGTGCTGGGCGCGCTCCTTTGGTACTGGATCGGCCTCAAGATCGGGATCAAGCGCCTGTGCCACCTGTCGAGCCGCCATGGCCGCTGGATCGGCATCACCCCGCGCGACATTACCCGGACCAAGAAATGGTTCGACAAGCACGGCTGGGTGGGCGTGTTCTTCGGGCGGATGCTTCCCGGCGTCCGCACGCTGATCTCGGTGCCGGCGGGCATGGCGCGGATGCCCTTCGTCCCGTTCCTTGCCTACACGACGCTGGGCAGCGCGCTCTGGACCGCGCTGCTGACCGTCGCGGGTTATCTGCTCGGGAAGCAGTACAGCGAAGTCGCAAGCTGGGTGAACCCGGTCTCGACCGGCGTGATCGTGGTGCTCGTCCTGCTCTACGCCTATCGGGTGATCACCTGGAAGCCGCTGAGAGATAACGAAGATCCCAGCGGCGCCACGCCCGCGCGCGAGAGCTGAACTGCTGAGCACAAGCGACACCTAAGCCGGGTTTTGCCATCTCGCGTTGGCAAGAACGCGGCAAAAGGCTTATATGCCCGGCAAGACGTTAAAGAAGGACACGCCGTGGCAATCCACCTGCATCAAAACGACCTTCCCGACGGGCTCGATCTCGGTCCCGTTGTGGCCATCGACTCCGAGACGATGGGCCTCGACCCGCGCCGCGACCGGCTCTGCCTCGTGCAGCTTTCGGCGGGCGACGGCGACGCGCATCTGGTGAAGATCGCCCAAGGTCAGACCGAAGCGCCGAACCTGTGCCGCATGCTGGCCGACCCGTCGGTGGAGAAGCTGTTCCACTTCGCGCGTTTCGACGTGGCCGCGCTCTACAATGCGTTCGGGGTGGAGACGAAGCCGGTCTTCTGCACCAAGATCGCCTCGAAGATGGTGCGCACGTTCACCGATCGCCACGGGCTGAAAGTTCTGGTGCAGGAGCTTGTCGGCGTCGACATTTCCAAGCAGCAGCAAAGCTCGGACTGGGGAGCGGCGGAGCTGACCGACGCGCAGAAGGAATATGCGGCCTCGGACGTGCTCTACCTGCACCAGATCAAGGCCGAACTCGTGGCACGGCTGGAGCGCGAGAACCGGCTCGGGCTGGCGCAGGCCTGTTTCGACTTCCTGCCGACGCGTGCGAAGCTCGATCTGCTGGGCTGGGATGAACCCAATGACATCTTCCACCACTGATTATTCCGACGTCGCCCGCCGCGTGATCGGCATCGAGGTTGCCGGGCTGGAAGCCTTGGCGGCGAGCCTCGATGGCGAGTTTTCGCGCGCAGTGGCGATGATCCTCAAGACCGAGGGGCGCGTGATCGTCTCCGGCATGGGGAAATCGGGCCATATCGGGCGCAAGATCGCGGCGACGCTGGCCTCGACCGGGACGCCTGCGCATTTCGTGCATCCGGCGGAGGCGAGCCACGGTGATCTGGGCATGGTCACCCGGCACGATCTGGCGATGGTTCTGTCGAATTCCGGGGAGACGCCGGAGCTGGCCGATCTGATCGCCCATACGCGGCGCTTTCAGATCCCGCTGATCGGTGTCGCGAGCCGCCCGGACTCGACCCTGCTTCGGCAGGCCGATCTGGCGCTGGTGCTGCCCAAGGCGGAGGAAGCCTGCGGCACGGGCGTGGTACCCACCACCTCGACGACGATGACGCTCGCGCTGGGCGATGCGTTGGCCGTCGCGCTGATGGAGCATCGCGAATTCACCGCCGAGCATTTCCGCACCTTCCATCCGGGCGGAAAGCTGGGCGCGCGTCTGTCGAAAGTCTCCGACCTGATGCATCGCGATATGCCGCTGGTGGCGGAAGACACGCCGATGCCCGATGCGCTCTTGATGATGAGCCAGAAGGGTTTCGGCGTGGTCGGCGTCACCGATGAGGCGGGCCGTCTGACCGGGATCGTCACCGACGGCGATTTGCGGCGTCATATGCAGGGTCTTCTGGAGCACAAGGTCTCCGAGGTGATGACCGCCAATCCGCGCACCATCGCGCCCGGACAATTGGCCGAGGCCGCCGTGGCGCAGATGAACGAGCGCAAGATCACCGCGCTCTTCGTGGTCGAAGATGAGAAACCCGTGGGCTTCCTGCAGATCCACGACTGCCTGAGGGCCGGGATCGTCTGATGATGTACGACAACAGCCATACGCGACTGGTGAACTGGGCGAAGATCGTCCTGCCGCTGCTCGCGCTGGCGCTGTTGTCGACGATCTTTCTCGTCTCGCGCCGGATCGATCCGAGCGCCGCGATTCCCTATGCCAAGGTCGATGTCGAAAAACTCGCGCGCGAAAATGCGGTCACCCGGCCCGAATATTCCGGGGTGACCGATACCGGCGCGACGCTCTCGGTGACCGCAGCAATGGCCCGCACCCAGCCCTCGCAGGATCAGGGCGCGAGTGCCGATCAGGTCGCGGCAAAGCTGACCGCGCCCGATGGCCATGTGACCGATCTGAGCGCGAATGAGGGTCTATTCCAGCCCAATTCGAACCGGATTGACCTGACCGGCAAAGTCGCGATGCAGACCTCCGATGGCTACCGGGTGAACTCCGACAAGGTCGAGTTGCAGACCGATAGCAGTATCCTGACCTCGCCCGGCCCGATCCATGGAACGTCCCCTTTCGGAACGCTCGATGCGGGCTATATGCAGATGGTCCCGACGGCGGATGGCAGCAGTCACGATCTTGTTTTCAAACAGGGTGTGAAGCTGGTATATCAGCCGCAACAATGAGGGTGTGGATGTTTCGAGCGCGTTTTTTCACCGCCTGTGCGATGGCGGTTTCGTTCCCGGTTCTCGTGATGGCGCAAAGCGTCGATTTCGGCGGGCTGCGCGCCGACAAGACGGCCCCGGTCGAAGTCACGGCCGACTCGCTCAACGTCAATCAGGAAAGCGGGCAGGCGGTGTTCTCCGGCAATGTGGAGGTCACGCAGGGCGACATGCACATGAAAGCCGCCGAGCTTGAGGTGTTCTACGCCAGCGACAAGCGCTCCGAGATCACGAAGCTGCACGCGACGGGCGGCGTCACGCTGGTTTCGCCCACTGAGGCGGCGGAGGCCGAGGAAGCCGTCTATGACGTGAAAGCGGGCACCGTCGTGATGACCGGCAATGTGCTGCTGACCCAAGGCGACAATGTGATGTCGGGCAACAAGCTCAACGTCGATCTGAGCACCGGCGCCGGCACGATGGACGGGCGTGTGCGCACGCTTCTGAAGCCCGCCGGGAGCAAGTGATGACCGAGGATGCCGTCAAAAGCGACGCCGGGCTCGCCCCGGTCGCGGGCCAGGGCGGTTTGCAGGTCCGGGGTCTGCGCAAGAGCTACAAGCGCCGCCCCGTGATTCGCGACGTCTCGCTCGACCTGTCGCGCGGCGAGGTCGTGGCGCTTCTCGGGCCGAACGGGTCGGGCAAAACTACCTGTTTTTACAATATCGCCGGTCTGATCCGACCCGATGCGGGCGAGGTTCTGATCGACGGGCGCGATGTGACGGGCCTGCCGATGTATCGCCGCGCGCGGCTCGGGATCGGCTATCTGCCGCAGGAAGCCTCGATTTTCCGGGGTCTCTCGGTCGAAGAGAACATCATGGCGGTGCTGGAAGTGGCGGAGTCCGATCCGCACACCCGTCGCGAACGGCTGGAAGAACTTCTGGGCGATTTCTCGATCGGCCACCTGCGTCATGCGCCCGCTTTGGCGCTGTCGGGGGGCGAACGCCGGCGCTGCGAAATCGCACGCTGTCTGGCCGCCGATCCGAAATATCTGTTGCTGGACGAACCCTTCGCGGGCGTCGATCCGATCGCCGTGTCGGAGATTCGCGCGCTCGTCGCACAGCTGAAAGATCGGGGTATCGGGGTTTTGATCACCGATCACAATGTGCGCGAAACGCTCGAGATCGTGGATCGTGCCTACATTCTGCACGACGGGACGGTGCTGATGTCGGGCACGGCGGAAGAGGTTGTGCAGGACGAAAACGTCCGCCGCGTCTATCTCGGCCAGCACTTCCGCATCCTCTGATCGTGATCCGCGGATCCCTGCCGGGCGCCTCCGCCTACCGGCAGTTTTGCACTGCAGCGAGGGAGACCCGTTGACACCCCCCACGATCCATCCCCAAATACATAAGAGATGCGTAATGTTCGCCCCCACTCCCCGGGCGCGCTTGCTGCCCCCGAGAGGGGCCCGGCGCGCGGAAGGTCCCCGAAAGAGGGCCCGGGCGAATTCAGACTCAACGCGACTTTTCAAGAGATTAACCGGCCCGAAACACCTCAGCCCAAAGGCTGGGGTCACTGGCCCAATGCGTGAAGGAGGAAATCCATGCGTTACCAAATCACCGGCAAACAAATCGATGTCGGAGAGGCCCTGCAATCTCACGTCAAGTCGGAGTTGGGCGAGGTCGCCGAGAAATACATGCAGCGTCCCACCGATGCGCAGATCACCTTCTCGCGCGATGCGCATGAGTTTATTTGCGAGGCGACGGTGCACCTGTCGACCGGGCTCACCGCTTCGGCCAAGGGTCATGCCACGGAAATCTATGCGGCCTTCGATGCGGCGCGCGAAAAGATGGACAAGCAACTGCGGCGTCACAAGCGCAGATTGAAAGATCATCACCGCGACCGTGCTGAACCAGTTGAATTCGAAGCTGCAGGTCTATATGTGCTCGCCTCGGAAGAGGATGACGATACCGGCGAGACGCACGAAGGTGCTCCGATGATCGTAGCCGAGATGGAAACCAAGGTTCCCACTCTCTCGGTCGGTGAAGCGGTCATGCAGATGGAGCTGTCTGATGCGTCGCTACTCGTCTTCCGCAACGAGAAACATGGCGGGGTCAACGTCGTTCATCGGCGTGAAGACGGCAATGTCGGCTGGATCGACCCGCGCAACAGCAAATGAGCGGCCCGGAACGGGCGCGGAGTAGACGAGTTCATGGACCTATCTAAACTTCTCGTGCCTGGCGCGGTCAAAGTGCTGTCGAATGTCACGAGCAAGAAACGCCTGTTTCAGGATCTCGGTGACATCGCGGCGGCGTGCTACAAGATCGACGCCGCAGAGACTGTCGATGCGCTGCAGGAGCGTGAAAGCCTCGGGCCGACCGGTGTCGGCCACGGCGTTGCGCTTCCGCATGCGCGGCTCGACGGGCTGAGCGAAGTCGTGGGTGTCTTCCTGCGTCTGGAAAAGCCGCTCGATTTCGACGCGGTGGACCGGCTGCCGGTCGATCTGGTCTTCGCGCTCTTCGCGCCGAAGGATTCCGGGGTCGAGCATCTCAAGGCGCTGGCCCTCGTGTCGCGCACGATGCGCGATCCGGAAACCTGCGAGAAGCTGCGGGCGAACACCGACCCGTCGACGCTGCACGCAGTTCTGACGGAGGCGCAGAGCCGTCAGGCGGCCTGAACCGGTCTCGAATGAAAATCGAAAAAGCGCGTCGGTTCGTCCGGCGCGCTTTTTTCGTGGCGCAGGCTCAGTCGCGCCAGTTGCCGAAGCCGAACTGCATCATGTCGCGCGTATAGGTCTCGCGTGCGGCGGCTTCGAGGTCGGGCGTCCAGATATCGGCGAGCTTGATCGGCGCGGTGTCGGTCTCGCCGGGCACGAAGGCAGGGGCCTCCACCCCGGCCATGTTGGCGAGATAGGCGAAATCCTCCGCCATCCGCTCTTCGCGCACCAGAAGGTCGGGCAGGGCGAACTGGCCGATCCCCTGCAGCGCCGCGGATTGCGTCGCCCAGAGCGTATTCACCGGCAGGCTCGTCTGGTTCGCGAGATTGGATTTGAGCCAGCCCAAAAACGCGATCAGCGCCTCGGCATAGTCGCCATGCGCGATGCTTTCGCCTTCCTTCGGGATCGGCAGCTTGTAGCTTTGACGAAGGACGGCGCGGGTCTCGTCCATGTTGTCCCAGTTGAGCACCGCGTTGAACGCGAGATGCGCGCGCATCAGCGGGTGGCGCAGCACGGTGAAGCTGCGATGGCCGGAGTGCCGGCGCTTCCACTGACGCAGGGTCTTCTGGCTGAACCCTTCGACCAGTTCGCCGGTCGCCGCCAGCCAGTCGCGGATCGGCGCATCCATCGCGGGCCGAAGCGGTATATAAAGCAGCCCCGCCTCGCTCGCGATGAAACCGGGGACGCCGGGGCCGCGCCGGGGCTCGAAATTCGGGGTCTTCGAAAGGTTGAACCGATCGAGCCGCGCCAGCGACGCCTCCATCCCCGGGAAATTCGCAACCTTCGTCTCCAGCGGCTCGGGGTTCTGCACCTTCAGGCTCTCGGGCAACTGTTTCAGCCGCCCCGCGACGCCCAACCAATTCGCGAGACCGTTGAGCACCTCGACCGACTGCGCATCCTCGTAATCGATATAGAAGGCCGTCTGCCCCGAGCGCTGCAGCGCGTTTTGCAGCGTTACCTGAAAATCCTGCAGCCCTTCCAGATGGGCCTCGAACTCCTCGGCGTCGAAGCGCGCTTTCGTGGCCTTGCGGTGCTTCGCATCGCCCAGCTTCCACTGGCCGGTGGCGCGCGCGATCATCAGGCTGACATAGCTCTCGATCGGATTGCGGGTCAGCACGATCTTCGCGCATTTCGGATCGTTCACGAACACGGCGAGCATCCGCGGGTCGTGATCGTGGAAATAGCGGCAGCCGTTCAGCCCGTCCTGCGCTTTGATCGCGCCCCATAGCGCCAGCGGATCGTCATCGCGCTGCGCCTTGGTGACGCCAACCAGCTCCTTGCGGTTCGGATAGCCGATCAGCGCCGGATTGAACGCCTCGCCATGGCAGGTCACGCCGTCGAGATCGTTCAGCGCAGCTTCCAGCAGATTGGAGCCGGTGCGCATCTCGGCGAAGACGACGAAACTGTCAAACTTGGGCATAGGTTATTTCACCAGATAGGGGCGACCGCGGCGGGTGGCGGCGTCGCGCTGCCCGCTTTGCTCGAGCGGGAAATCCCCCATCACGAGTGGCTGCATCCCCTGGTTCTTGAGATTTTGCAGGAATTGGTTGAACCCCGACAAATCGACCATCTGCGGCGCTTCGGTCAGGCGACGGGTCGCGCGGGGGCTGATCTCGTCGATGATGGTCTGCAGGGGCTCCATCGGGTTCTCGATGAAATCCGCGACGGTCCAGATTCGCACGCGCGCCTTCACATACATCGAGCGCAGAATCTCCAGATGCTCCAGCTCGCGCTTTTGCAGCATCGCGGCCTCGCGCCGGATCGTCGCGAAATTCTCGTTCTTGCGCGACAGCGGCAGCGCCCAAGCGCCGGTGATGACCGAGATTTGCGCATTCGGGTCGGTCGCGGTGAACCAGTTATTCGCCTGATTGTCGCGCGGCGAGAACATGTAGCACTGACGTTCGCCGCGCGAGTTCCAGATCAGGTTCGTCAGGAAGGCACGCGGGTTGTAGTCGCGCAGCGCTGCGTCGTCGGTCAGGCAGCCGTTGAACATCCGCTCGTTGCCCGCGAACTCGGCGCGCTCGGGGGCGTAGAGATGCCCATGCACCCGCGCGCCCACGTATTTCGCGAGCCAGCCGTCGAAATTCTCGAAGAGATCCGAGAAGCCGTGGAAGATCGAATAGGGCGCCGAGGTCTTGCCGTTCTCGTGGTCTTTCCTGGGAAAACGGCTTTGCATGTAGAGGCCGGGCCGCCCGCGCGTGCGCCGCTCGATCGACTTGGAAAACAGCCGGTCGATCTTGGCGGGGTTCGGTTCCGCCATGACGGACCGCCCGGGGCTTTTGTCGAGGAAGGTCCGATAGAGCTTGTCCGCCTTGGGCCAGATTTTCCGCGCCACGAAACAGTCCGACCGCCGCAGAAGCTGCAGGTGATCGTCGTAGAAGATATGCGGCTTGCCCTGAAAATCGAACTTGGTCAGCGTCAGCGACCGGCTCTCGATCGAGGTGGAATAGAGCCTTGCGAGGGTCTGGAAATAGCTCTCATCCGGGATCCAGACGCGCTTGAAATAGCGGTCATAGAGCGCGCGATCGGGGTCTTCCAGAATGGCTGACAGGGTCTGGCGCGTCAGGCACCACCATTGGCTGCCCAGATGCGGCACCAGCCCGTCGGGGATGCGCCGCTTGAAGCCCACGCGGCGCTGAAATTCGACATAGCGGTCGAACATGCGCCGCTGCTTCTTCCACGAGAAGGGGAAGCGCAGCGTGAAGCGTTCGATGTCGATCCCGCCGACGGTCCAGCCGACTTCCGTGGTGGTCACGCTTTCGATGAAATCGGTATAGGGCCGCGCGTCGAGATAGTCGGTTAGCTCGTGCAGCGGGCGCAGCGGCAGGCAGGAGCCCGACGCCAGATAGACGTGGCGCACGTCGTCATGCAGCGCCAGCATCTGCTCGGCCGCGGCTTGGCTGGCGGCAACCAGCGACCACGTGCCCCAGTCGCATTTGTAGCGCCGCGAGAAGGAGACATTCTCCAGATCGGAGAGCATCTTCTTGAAGCCGTTATAGTCATGCGCGGTCACGCGGGCATCGACATGGATCACCACGGGCGATCCGCCCTCCGACCAGAACCGCGCGACCTGCGCGGCCCGGTCGAGCGCGGTGTGGCACATCATGATGAATCCGACTGTCACGCGCCTTGTTTCCTCACGCCCAATTGCCCTTCGACATCAGCCCGAGGATCTCGAGCTGGCGCCAGTTGATATATTTCTCAGACCATTTGCACCACAAATCGGGCTCTTTTGAGATCGTGCGGGCATAGGCGTGATATTCGCGCGATTCCGCGTAATGCTGTTTGCGCTGCAATTCCTCTTCGACCTTGTCGGTCAGCGGCGAGAGGAACTTCGCATGCAGCAGGCAGCCCGAGACCATCTCGCCGCCGATCGTGTCGTATACCTGGTTCAGACCACGCGGCAGCAGCGCATGGGTCGAGGAGATATAGACGTTCCCGCGCTCCCATCTGACCAGCGGAATCTTGTTGAGCGAGGGGGCTTTCTTGGGCGCGTCGGGAAAGAAGATGCGCGCCCGGGGCCCGCCTTGAATCCACAGATTGCTGGTCTCGGGATTGGGCGAGATCATGTAGTTGCCCGCGTCGAACCAGCAAGCCAGATCGAACGGGTTCTGCCCCTCGCGATAGGGCTGCGCGTCGATCGGGCCTTTCGGATACATATCCAGCAGCATCGCCGGGAAGGACCGGATGCCATAAGTGTCGAGCCAGTCGGTCAGCGCCTGAATGGGCCGGGTATCGCAGAACGGGTAGACGAAGAACTCGTCCGGATCGAGCGTCAGCGTCCAATGCCCGGTGCCGTATTTGCGCAGCAGCCAGTTCATCCAGTCGATGCCGAAATTCGAGGCCTTGTAAGAGGCGTCCGTGTGCCAGACCGAGCAATCCTCCTGCTGGGCGAGATACTCGGCGCTGCCATCGTCGCTGCCATTGTCGACAAACAGGAAGTGCCCGACGCCCATCTCGCGGTAGTAGCGCAGGAAATAGGGCAGGCGGATGCGTTCGTTGCGGGCGGTGACGAAGACGAGGATATCCTCGGGGCGGATGTCGCCGGTGCGGTCGGAATAGAGAGAGAGTTCGCGGCTTTTGCGGAAAGCCCGAATCTGCCGAATTCTGCGTTTACGGCGCAGCCTGGCGATCTCTCTCAGTCCCAATATCCGTCCCTCTCCGACGTCGCGGTCATTTCGTGCCGCACTGGTCCTTTGCTACTCGCAGCGTAGTTCTCAAATCGTTAAAGGTCGCCCTGTTCAAATCGGCAAGTTTTCAACGGCTTATCAATGTCTTCCGATACTTACCCGGTTTGCGCGCAGCTGAGAAGGCCACGCCTAACGCTTGCGTCAGCAATGTTGCCGCCAAGTCAACAACTTCACATCCAGCCGCCGCGCGACATCAGCCCCTGCGCCTCCAATTGCCGCCAGTCGCCGAGCCGCGTCGAGTGCGGCGTCCAGAGCTCCGGATCGGCGGCCAGCGCGTCGTAATACTGGTCGAATTCCGCGGGCTGGCCGAAATGCTCGCCACGCGATTTCTCCTCTTTCGACTTGTCCACGATCTCGTCGAGAAACTTGGTGTGCAGCAGCAGCCCCGAAATCGCCTCGCCGCCCTGTGTGTCGTAGGTCTGGTTCAGGTGGCGCGGCAGCAGCGCATGGGTCGAGTTCAGATAGGCCCATCGCCGGTGCCAGCGCACCAGCGGGATCTTCGACAGGGTCGGCGATTGGCGCGGGCTGTCGGGGAAAAAAGCCCGCGCCCGTGGTCCGCCTTGGATCCACAGCGCGTCGGTCTGCGCCTGCTGGGTGATCATGTAATTTCCGGCGTCGAACCAGCTCAGGATCTTGCACGGGTCCTGCCCCGCCTCGTAGCGCTGCGCGCCCAGCGGCCCTTTCGGGTAGAGGTCGAGCATCATCGCCGGGAAGCTGCATTGTTCCGACCGGTCGAGCCAGTCGGTCAGCGCAGGCAGGGGGCGGCTGTCGTGATAGGGATAGATCAGCAGTTCATCCGCATCGACAGTGAGGCACCAGTGATCGTGCCCGTAGCGCAGCATCAGCCACGTCACCCAATCGAGCCCGAAGCGCGATGCCCGGTAGCTGCCCGACGTCTGCCAGAGCGAGACATCGCGCGCCTCCGCCAGCAGCGCGGCGGTTTCGTCCGTGCTGCCATTGTCGACGATCAGGAAGTGATCCACGCCGAGCTTGCGGTAATGCTTGAGGAAAAACGGCAGCCGCCGCGCCTCGTTGCGCATCACCGCGAAGGCGAGGATCGCGCTGGGCTTTATCTTGCCCGTGCGGTTGGTGACGGGGTCGAGCTGGTGCCGTTTGCGCAGGGCGCGCCACAGGAAATGCTTGCGCTTGAGGCGCAGCCTGTAGCCCTCCCAAAGCTCACGGCGCGATGGCATTCATTCTCCTGACCCTACCTCGGGGTCAGTATTCATACTCTTTCGCCTGATGCCAACGCCATGCATCGGAAATCATGGTGGAAAGGTCCGACCGTTTCGGCTGCCAGCCAAGCTCCTCGGTCGCCCGTTTCGAGCCCGACACCAGCGCGGCGGCATCACCGGGACGACGGTCGCCTTCGACAATCGGGACGTCTTGATTGGTCACCGCGCGCGAGGCGTCGATCACTTCGCGCACCGAGAACCCGTTGCCCGAGCCGAGGCAGAAGACCCGCGAGGGTTTACCGTCCTCGAGCCATTTCAGACCCAGAACATGGGCATCGACCAGATCGGAGACGTGGACGTAATCGCGGATGCAAGTGCCGTCGCGCGTCGCGTAATCCGAACCGAACACGGTGAGCGCCGGGCGTTTGCCCGCGATGGCATCCAGCATCAGCGGAATGAGGTGCGTCTCGGGGATGTGCTGCTCGCCGACCTCAGCATCGGGATCGGCGCCCGCCACGTTGAAATAGCGGAAGATCACCGAGTTCAGCCCGTGGCTCGCGCCGAAATCGCGCAGCATGTCTTCGATGGCCCGCTTCGAGCCGCCATAGGCATTGATCGGGCGCTGCTCGGTGTCCTCGTTGAGAACGACCCCGTCCTGATCGCCATAGGTCGCGCAGGTCGAGGAGAAGACGAAGTTGCGGCAGCCCGCATCGACGGCCGCTTCAATCAAATTCAGCGCGCAATTCACGTTGGTGCGCCAGTATTTCGACGGGTTCTGCATCGACTCGCCGACAAGGCTCAGCGCCGCGAAATGCATCACCGCGATCGGCTGATATTTCGCGAAGACCTCGTCGAGGCGGGAACGATCGGCAAGATCGCCCTCCTCGGCGGGGCCGAACTTCACCGCCTCTTTCCAGCCGGTGGAGAAATTGTCGAAGCAGACCGGGACATAGCCCGCCGCGGCCAGCGCTTTGCAGGCGTGCGAGCCGATATAGCCCGCACCACCCGTTACCAACACATGTTGCTGCATCGCTTACTCAGCCGCCTGCCGCATCGCGGAAAGATCGGAGAGATATTCGCCGAACTCATCCTTCAGATCCGGGCGCTGGAGGCCGAAAGCCACCGTCGCCTGCAGGAAGCCCGCCTTCGAGCCGCAATCGTAGCGCTGCCCGTCGAAGCGATAGCCATAGACCGAGTTGCCGCCATGGATTTCCTGCGCGATCGCGTCGGTCAGCTGGATTTCACCGCCAGCACCCGCCTTGCGCGCATCGAGGTTCCACATGATGCGCGGGGTGAGGATGTAGCGACCGATCACCGCGAGGTTCGAGGGGGCATCCTCGGGCTTGGGCTTTTCGACCATGCCGTTGACCTGCAGGCGCGGGCCGTCGCCCGGGGCGACATCCAGAACCCCGTAGGACGCGGTCTTGTCGGCGGGGACTTCCATCGCCGCGACATAGTTCCCGCCGGTCTCGTTATAGGCTTCCATCATCTGCTGCAGACAGGGCTTGTCGGCGGCGATGACGTCATCGGTCAGGATCACGGCGAAGGCCTCGTCATGCACGAGACGACGCGCACACCAGACTGCGTGGCCCAGACCCAGCGGCTGGTTCTGACGGACATAGGCGATCGCGCCGCTGTCCATATTGGTCTGCTGCAGCTCGTCGAGGATTTCGGTCTTGCCCTTTTGCGCCAATGCGCTTTCCAGTTCGGGGGCGTTGTCGAAATAATCCTCAAGTGCCGATTTGCCGCGCGAGGTGACGAAGATGAATTCCTCGATACCGGCCGCACGCGCCTCGTCGATGGCGTATTGGATAAGCGGGCGGTCCACCAACGTGAGGATCTCTTTCGGGATCGACTTCGTCGCGGGGAGGAAGCGGGTTCCGAGGCCGGCCACCGGGAAGATCGCCTTCGTCACCTTGCTTTTCATTCGTCACCTATAGGGTTGCTACGATTAAATCGTCAGAAGTTGGTTTATTGTGTCCCCAAAGCCGTGATCCAACAAGGGACCGGTTCTGGCGTTGAGCACTCCCGAAGGAAGAAATGCTGCAAATGCGAAAATTGTTTCCTGCAATGCCGTGAAAAACCGCATTTTTAATGCGATAGGCGAGAAATTGCGTGCGTTCAGGGAAGCTGCATCTGCAGCATCATGGATTCGATCCGGGCCACATCTGACGGATTGTTGAGTTCCCAGAACTGCCGTCCGCGCGACTCGACCTCTGTGCAGAGCACCGCGCGACCGTTCTCCAGAAAGCGCAGCTGCTCCAGACCTTCGAGGGTTTCCAGAGGCCCGATCGGCCAGCCCGCATAGGCCGCCAGCGTGTCCGGCCGATAGGCATAGACGCCCACATGGTGGAACACCGGCGTGGGGGCTTCGTCCGCGTAAGTCTCGGAGGTGAAGGGAATGACCTCTTTCGAGAAATAGAGCCCGCGATTGCCGGCGCCGAACACTGCCGTCGTGCCGCCGACGCGCCCGTTCTGGCGATCTTCCAGCAGGCTGTTGAGCGTCGCGCCTTCGCAGCGCAGCACCGGGGTGGCCAGCTCGGCCCAGTCATTCGCGCGCAGCCCGGCGACGAGGTCTTCGATGAACCAGGCGGGCGTCAGTGGCGCGTCGCCCTGAAGGTTCACGACGATGTCGAAACCGCCGCCAAGGGTCGCTGCCGCTTCGGCGCAGCGCTCGGTCCCGTTGCGGCAGCTCTCGGAGGTCATCACCACCTCGGCGCCGAAGGCTTCGCAGGCCTCGCGGATACGGTCGTCATCGGTCGCCACCACGACACGGTCGACGCCGCCGACCTGCGTCGCGGCCTCCCAGCTGCGCTGGATCAGGGTCTTTTTCTCGCCCGTGGCGCCGGTCAGTTCGACCAGAGGCTTGCCGGGATAGCGGCTCGACGCGTAGCGCGCCGGGATGACGATCAGGACCGACATTACTTCACCAAGAGAACGCCGGGGGCATAGGCGATGAAGAACGGGTTCTCGAAGCCCGGCTTGCCATAGGTGAAGGGCGCGTGATCGTCGAAGCGGATCATTTCGCCGCCCGCGCCGCGCAGAACCGCGTCACCGGCTGCCGTATCCCATTCCATCGTGCGCCCGAGGCGCGGATAGAGATCGGCCTCGCCCGTCGCGACAAGGCAGAATTTCAGCGACGACCCGGCCGAGGCCATGTCCTTCACTGCGTATTTGCCAATGTAATCGTCGGTCGCCTGATCGCGGTGCGATTTCGACGCGACCACCATCAGGCCGCGATTGTCGGGCATCGAAACGGTGATCGGATGCTGCTTGCCGGGGCGTTCCTTGTCGAAGGGGCCGTCCTCTTCGACCGCACGGCCCTCGGCCAGCGTGTAGAACAGACGTCCCTTGGCGGGGGCGTAGACCACGCCGCGCACGGGCTTGCCGTTCTCGACATAGGCGATGTTCACCGTGAAATCGCCGCGGCGCTTGACGAATTCCTTCGTGCCATCGAGCGGATCGACGATCAGGAAGGTCGATACCTCCTGCGAATGGCTCGCGGCCTGCTCTTCGGTGACGAGCGGCATATCGGGGAATTCGGCGCGCAGCCCCGCGGAAATCAGCGCGTCGGCGGCCTCGTCGGCCTCGGTCACCGGCGAGTTATCCGACTTCGACTTCACCTCGAAATCGGGCGAGTCGTAGATCTCCATGATCTTGTCGCCTGCTTCGAGCGCCAGCCGCCGCATCACTCGCATCAGATGTTCGAAATCCATCGTCACGCCTCTCCCGGCCTTGTTAAGGCCCAATTGCTATGCTCCAACTCCCCCCTTATGATGCGGCGATAAGGGTTGAGCAAGCAATCCGACCTAGCTTGGGCCGCAACGACGCCCGAATCGGCAGGGACATGTTCAGACCAGAGACGAAATCGACCAAGCTCGGCACGACCTTCAGCCTGCTGGAGCTGATCTATCACGCCACCGTGCGCAATCTGCGCAAGAACCACGGGAATGCGTTGATCGGTCTGCTGCTGAACATGTTTCAGACGATGCTGCTGGTCATCTCTTTCTACATCATGTTCAGCGTGCTCGGGATGCGGTCGAGCTCGGTGCGGGGCGATTTCCTGCTCTACATCATGACGGGTATCTTCCTCTATATGACCCACACCAAGACCCTCGGCGCGGTCTTCGGGTCGGAAGGGCCCACTTCGGCGATGATGAAACACGCGCCGATGACCACGGCGATCTCGATCGCGTCGGCGGCGCTGAGCGCGCTTTATATTCAGGTGCTGTCGATGGTGACGGTGCTCTACATCTACCACGCGGCCTTCAAACCGATCGAGATTTACGACTGGGTCGGCGCGTTCGCGATGGTGCTGCTGGCTTGGTTCACGGGGCTTGCGGTCGGGGTCGTGCTGCTTGCGGCGAAGCCTTGGGCGCCCGAAGTGGTGAGCGTGATCCAGCAGGTCTATACCCGCGCCAACATGATCGCCTCGGGCAAGATGTTCCTCGCCAACAATCTGCCGCACAAGATGCTGATCCTGTTCAACTGGAACCCGCTGTTTCACACGATCGATCAGGCGCGGGGCTACACCTTCATCAACTACAATCCGCATTTCTCGAACTGGGAATACCCGCTCTATGTCGGGCTCGCGATCCTGATGATCGGCCTTCTGGGCGAGTTCTACACGCGGCAATACGCGTCGCTTAGCTGGGGTGCGCGGCGCTAAAAGGCAGGCTGTGCTTGCGCCGCCGCCTTGGGATCAGCGTTTGCGGATCGTGTCGCCCGGATCGAGGGTCGGCTCCAGCTCGATCACTTCGCCGCCGATCATCCCGCTTCGCGAGCGCCCCGAAATGATCTGCGCCGCCTTGCGGCCGATTTCAGCGCGGCAGGCATTCATCGTGGCGAGTCGCACCGACAGCCCGTCGAGCAGTTCCAGCCCGTTGAACCCGGCCAGACCCATCTTGTTCGGCACGTCGATGCCGTTATCGAGGCACCAGAGCAGACCGCCCGCGCCGATCATGTCGTTGGAGTAATAGAGGAAATCGAGATCGGGCGAGCGCTTGAGCATCGTCTCCGTCATCTCGCGCCCTTTCGCGAGCGCAGAACCGCCCGCGTAGAACTCGGTGTCCGCCAGTTCGATCCCCGCCTTGGCGAGCCCTTCCTTGAACCCTTCGAGCCGTTTGCGCGCCCGGTGATCCTCGGGCATTTTCGTGCCGAGGAACCCGATCTTGCGATAGCCTGCGGCGACGATCGCCTCGGCCATATGCAGCCCGGCGCGGCGATGCGAAATCCCCACGACCGAGTCGATCCCCTCGCCATCGACATCCATGATCTCGACCACCGGAATGCCCGCATTCTGCAGCATCGCGCGCGAGGCGGGCGTGTGTTCGACCCCCGCGATGATCACCCCCGAGGGGCGCCACGAGAGCATCTCATAGAGAACCTGCTCTTCCTTCTCGGGCGAGTAATTCGTCACGCCGACGACCGGCTGCAGCCCGGTATCCTCGAGCTCGTCGGACACGCTCGACAGCACTTTCGGAAAGACGAGGTTCGACAGCGACGGGATGATCACGGCCACGAGGTTCACCCGCTGAGAGGCGAGCGCGCCCGCGATCTTGTTGGGCACATAGCCAAGCGCTTTCGCGGCCTGCAGGACCTTTTCGCGTGTCGCATCAGAGACATCGCCGCGATTGCGCAGCACGCGACTGACGGTCATCTCCGAGACGCCGGAGGCTTCGGAGACATCGCGCAGGGTCAAAGGACGGCGGGTTTCGATAGGGCGAGACAAGGGCGGTTCCTCAAGGTTCTCCTCTTGTTAGCGCCAAACATTTCCCTTGCGCAAGCGAATGATGCCAAGTATGTTAGCGTTAACGGTTGTAGGGTCGGATAATCTCCGCCCGATACCTGGAACGACCCGCGCCGGTGTCGGATTCGTCACGGCGAGGGATGCGAAAGGGGGCGCAGTGGGCCAATTTGCGCTCCCTTTTCTTTCCTTTCCCCCGGAATCCTGAAACTTCTGCAAGATCCGCATGCATAGGAATATGCGCGGGGTTTTCTGTTGCAGCGCAGCGATGGACTTGCACCATAGGCTCTTTGGCGGCATCAAAGGCGCAGTGCGGTCCCGTGGCTCAACTGGATAGAGCAGCCCCCTCCTAAGGGGCAGGTTGCAGGTTCGAATCCTGCCGGGATCGCCAATCAGACATGAAAAAGGCCCGCGCGATGCGGGCCTTTCGTGTTTCTGGTGCGACCGCTTAAAGCTCGGTCCAGGCCTTGTCCTCGCCCTTGAGGCCGCCGACCATCACGCGGGTCGGGAGGCCGATGCGGTCGAGTTCGGTGAAGAAGGGCTTGGGGTCCATCTCTTCGACGTTTTTCATCGTCTTCGCATCCCAGTCGCCTTGGGCGATCAGGATCGCGGCGGCGACCGGCGGCACGCCCGCCGTGTAGGAGATGCCCTGCGAGCCGACTTCCTCATAGGCCTCTTTGTGATCGGCGACGTTATAGACGAAATATTCCACGTCCTTGCCGTCCTTGGTGCCTTTCACCAGATCGCCGATGCAGGTCTTGCCGGTGTAATCGGGCGCGAGGCTCGACGGGTCGGGCAGCACGGCCTTCACCACTTTCAGCGGCACTACTTCCAGACCTTCCGCGGTTTTCACCGGCTGTTCGGACAGCAGGCCGAGGTTCTTCAGCACGGTAAAGACGTTGATATAGTGATCGCCGAAGCCCATCCAGAAGCGCACATCGGCCTGCGGATAGTTGGTCGCCAGCGAATGCACCTCGTCATGGCCCGACTGATAGGCCTGGGACGGGCCGACGACGGGCAGATCCCATTTGTGGCCCGAGGCGAACATGCTCGTCTCTTTCCACTGCTGGTCTTCCCAGTAATAGACGACGCCGGTGAATTCGCGGAAGTTGATCTCGGGATCGAAATTGGTCGCGAAATACTTGCCGTGCGAGCCTGCGTTGATGTCGACGATGTCGATCGACTTCACCTCGTCCATCTGGTCGATCGCGAAACGCGCATAGGCATTCACCACGCCCGGATCGAAGCCCGCGCCGAGGATCGCGGTCACGCCATGCTCGGTGCACAGGTCGCGCTTCTTCCACTCGTAATTGGCATACCACGGCGGGGTTTCGCAGATCTTGTCGGGCTCCTCGTGGATCGCGGTGTCGATATAGGCGGCGCCCGTCGCGATGCAGCCGTCGAGCACGTGCATATTCACGAAAGCGGTGCCGACGTTGATCACGATCTGCGCGCCGGTCTCGCGGATCAGCGCTGCGACGGCCTCGGAATCGGTCGCATCCACCTCATGCGCCTCGAACGTGCCGTCCACCTTCATCGCGCCCTTTTCATGCACGCTCTCGATGATCGCGTCGCATTTCGATTTGGTGCGCGAGGCGATATGCAGGTCGCCAAGGATGTCGTTATTCTGCGCGCATTTATGCGCCACGACCTGGGCGACGCCGCCCGCTCCGATGATGAGCACGTTCTTTTTCACTTCGGCTGTCTCCTTTTTCTGCGGACAGGGGAAGGGGGCTCTTGTGGGCCCTCAGGACAATGAGGCGCGATAATCCTCATAGGTGAAGTCGCGAATCCGGTCGATGTTCCCATTTTCGCGGCGGATGGCGATGGCGGGCATCGCCACGCCGTTGAACCAGTTCTTCTTGACCATCGTGTAACCGGCGGCATCGGCAATCGAGATACGGTCGCCGATTTCGAGCGGTTTGTCGAACCGCGCCTCGCCGAAGATGTCGCCCGCGAGGCAGGTCTTGCCCGCGATCTGGTATTCAAACTCGCCATGCTGCGGCAGCTTGGCGGTCTCGCGATAGATCAGCAGGTCGAGCATATGCGCCTCGATGCTGCTATCGACGATGGCGATCTTCTTGCCGTTATCGAGAATGTCGAGAACCGTCACTTCGAGCGAGGCGGTCTGCGTGATCGAGGCCTCGCCGGGCTCGAGATAGACCTGCACGTCGAAATCCTCGGAGAATTTCTTCAGCCGGTCCGCCAGAGCGTCGAGCGGATAATCGTCGCCGGTGAAATGGATGCCGCCGCCGAGGCTGACCCATTTCAGACGTTTCAGGATGTCGCCGAACTCGGCTTCGATGCGGGAAAGCTGATGATCGAACAGCGCGAAATCCGCGTTCTCGCAATTGTAGTGGATCATCACGCCCGAGATGCGGTCCATCGCCGCTTCCAGCCGCTCCGCATCCCATTCGCCCAGACGCGAGAAGGGCCGTGCCGGGTCGGCCAGATCGAAACCGGAGGTCGAAAACCGCGGGTTCAGACGCAGGCCACGTTCGATATGCGCGGCCTTGTCGCCAAAGCGATCCAGCTGGCTCAGAGAGTTGAAGATGATCTTGTCGGCGTACCCGATGGCCTCGTCGATCTCGTGATCCGCCCAGGCGACCGAATAGGCATGGGTTTCCTTCCCGAATTTCTCACGCCCCAGATGCAGCTCGAACAGCGAGCTTGAGGTCGTGCCATCCATGTAGGGCTTCATGATGTCGAAGGCCGACCAGGTCGCGAAACATTTCAGCGCCAGCAGGGCTTTCGCGCCGGAGCGTTCGCGCAGACGCTCGATCTTGCGCATGTTCTCGCGCAGGCGCGCCTCGTCGATCAGGTAGAAGGGCGTGTCGGACATGGCTCTCCCTCGGGTCAACAGACCCTGCGATATAGGGCGCATGTGACAGTGGCGCAACCGGATCAGTCGACTCGGATCGCATCCTTGGCCACGCTAAGTGCATAGCCTTTGCGGGAAATGTTGCGCACGAGAAGCTCGCTGACGAGCTGATTTCCGAGGCTGTCGCGCAGGCGTTTGATCCGCGTGGCGCCCGCGGCCTCGTCGCAATCGGCCTCGTCCCGGCCCGAGATCATCGCCTCGATCTGCACGCCGGTGAGGATGTCGTCATCCATCCGCGCCTCGGCCAGAACAGACAGCGTCTCGATCGCCGCCGGGGTCAGGGTGAAGCCCATATCGTTGAGCATCACCGCGTTTTCGCCCCGCAGGATGCGTAAGGACTGCACCTCGATCCCGGCGCGGCGAATCTCGGTCATCCGTTTGTTCAGCGCGATCAGCAGCAGAAGGAAGACGATCGTCGCGATCAGAAGCGCGGCGGCGAAGATCAGCAGAATGAAGATGATCACCCGGTAATTCGCCAGCACGTCCGAGAACGCGGTGCCCGACTGCGCCAGCACCTCCAGCAGCTTGATCTCGGCTTGTGAGGTCAGATTGTCGTTCTGCACGAAGATCTGCTCGACCCGCGCGTTGAACGCATCCGCGTTCGGCAGATTCGCGAACAGCAGCACCGCGGCCACGGCGAGAATCGCGACCACGGCCACGATCCCGCCCACGACTGCGCGCGAGCCGAGTCGTAAACTATCAGTAACGGAGGAAATATTGTCCGGCACTGGCCTTCCTTTGCTCCAAGCCTTCCGCGCCGAATGTGGAGAGAACCGTCAGCAAGGTCCACCCATCGGCTTTCAGCTTCGGCGCCAATTCGCGCGCCGCCGCCTTTTTCGAACAGGCCGAGTCCGAGACCTGCGCTACCCCGTATTGCAGCTGCAACGGGTTGTCGCGCTTGGCCTTGTAATCGGCATAGCACTCGGCCTGCGCGGCCGAGGCAGAGGCGAGAAACGCCAATATAAGGACTACGTGTTTCATGTGGAACACGCTGCGCTCAACGCCCGTGTTATTCAATAGCCAAAGGGGGTTGGCCCGCCTGTTATCCGATAGCAGGGGGCCGTTATTGCCTGACTTTCGCCCCTCGGCCCAATCTCGGTTCATCGACGTCATGCGGCCTTCCGGGCTGCCGAGTGAAAGGACCGAAGCCATGAGCCTCAAGACCAAGGCCACCGCCGCCATCACCGCCCTCGCCCTCGCGCTGGGCTCCGTCGCGATCAGTGCTACGCCCGCCGCCGCGCTGGGCAAGAAGGACCGTCAGGCGCTGAGCATCCTGCTTGGGGTCGGTGCTGCCGCGCTGCTCCTCGACGGGATGAACAAAAAGGATCACAAGGCGAAGAAGGCGCAGCCGCGCTACGAGAGCTGGCAGGACCGCCAGCGCCGTCTCGAGCGCGAACGCCGCGAGCGCGAGCGCCGCGAAGCCGAAGCCCGCCGCCAGCGCGCGCAGGAGCGTTACGACCGCGACCACCGTCGCTATAGCCATGATCGCGACCGCATCCGTCTGCCCGCGCAATGCGTGCAGCGTGTGAAGACCGGCCGGGGCTGGGGCGAGGTGGTCTCCGCCTCCTGCCTCGATCGCCGCACCGAGCGCCGCCTGCCCGCCAATTGCGCCTTCACGATGAAGACCGGCCGTCACGGCGTCGAGAAAGTCTATGGCAGCAACTGCCTCGAGGATCGCGGGATCCGTCTCAGCCGGCGTTAAGCCATGCGGCAGACGCCATAAGAGCGTCGTCGAGCAGCGCGGGGGCCTTCGGGTCCCCGCTTTTTCATTGAACAGACCTGCCGTTCCGGGGCATTCCGAACTCATGGCACAGAACCCCGATTTCTCTTTCGAAGAAGCCGCCTTCGCGCGCGGCCTGACAATCGTTGCAGGCGTGGACGAGGTGGGCCGCGGCCCGCTTTGCGGTCCGGTGACGGCAGCGGCGGTCATTCTCGATCCCGCCCGCATTCCCGAAGGGCTCAACGACTCGAAGAAGCTCACCGCAAAGCGCCGCGCCGATCTGGCCGCGCAGATCATGGACTGCGCCGAGTTCTGCGTGGCCCATGCCAGCGTCGAGGAGATCGACGAACTCAATATCTACCACGCCTCGCATCTCGCGATGTGCCGCGCGGTCGAAGGGCTGGCCCGCACCGCCGATCATGTCCTCGTCGACGGCAACCGCGTGCCGCGCGACCTGAAGTTGTCCAGCGAACCGATCGTGAAGGGCGATGCCCGCTCTTTGTCGATCGCGGCGGCCTCGATCCTCGCGAAAGAGGCCCGCGATTTGCTCATGGTGGATTTGGCGCAACAGTATCCGGGCTATGGCTGGGAGCGGAATGCGGGCTACCCGACCAAGGACCATCTGCAGGCGCTTCTAGATTTAGGGGTCACCCCCGTTCATAGACGAAGCTTCAAGCCGGTCCACAATATCTTGTGCCAAGCTAATTATATAACCCCTTGATTCAAAAAAGAAATTGACGATGAATCGCCTTTGACTCATTTTTATAGCCATAGATCGGCACAAAGCCGGCTCCCAGATATTGGGCCCTGAGGCGGGCAGTTAAGAGGCTAAAAATGGCAAAGACCAAGACTCCGGTGGTGCGCAATGCACTGCCCCTGAACGAAATTCTGGATGGCGATTGCATCGAGATGATGAACTCGCTGCCCGAGGACAGTGTGGACCTGATCTTCGCCGATCCGCCCTACAATCTACAGTTGCGCGGTGATCTGCACCGCCCAGATAATTCCAAGGTCGACGCGGTCGATGACGCCTGGGACCAGTTCGGCTCCTTCGCGCATTACGACAATTTCACCCGAGACTGGCTGAAGGCCGCACGCCGCATCCTCAAGCCGAATGGCGCGATGTGGGTGATCGGCTCCTATCACAACGTGTTCCGCATGGGCGCAGAGCTGCAGAATCAGGGCTTCTGGATTCTCAACGACGTCGTGTGGCGCAAGTCGAACCCGATGCCGAACTTCCGCGGCAAGCGCCTGACCAACGCGCATGAGACGCTGATCTGGGCGTCGAAATCCGAAGGCGCGAAATACACCTTCAACTACGAGGCGCTGAAATCGCTCAATGAAGGGGTGCAGATGCGCTCCGACTGGGTGATCCCGATCTGCAATGGCGGCGAGCGTCTGAAGGATGCGAACGGCGAGAAAGCCCACCCGACCCAAAAGCCCGAGGCGCTGCTGCATCGTGTCCTCGTCGGCACCACCAATCCCGGCGACGTGATCCTCGACCCGTTCTTCGGCACCGGCACGACCGGCGCCGTGGCGAAGATGCTCGGCCGCGATTTCATCGGCATCGAGCGCGAGGAAGCGTATCGCGAAGTCGCGCTGAAGCGCCTCGCCAAGATCCGCAAGTTCGACAAGGAAGCGCTGGAAGTTTCCACCTCGAAACGCGCCGAGCCGCGTGTGCCCTTCGGCCAGCTGGTCGAACGCGGGATGCTGCGCCCGGGCGAAGAGCTCTACTCGCTCAACGGTCGCCACAAGGCCAAGGTCCGCGCCGATGGCACGCTGATCGGCGACGACGTGAAAGGTTCGATCCATCAGGTCGGCGCCCATCTCGAAGGCGCGCCGAGCTGCAATGGCTGGACCTACTGGACGTTCAAGCGCGATGGCAAACAGGTCCCGATCGACCTGCTGCGCCAGCAGATCCGCGCCGAGATGAACTGAGGCTCAGCCCTCTCTCAAGAATTAGAAGTTACCGCCGGTGCCGAGGGCCGCTCCTCGGCACGCGCCTTGCCCCGCCGTGCGAAACGGCGGGGTCTTTTCGTTTGTGCTGACGATGAAAAGGGGCCTGCCCCACCGCGCCCCCGGGGATATTTGAACAAGAACAAAGAGCCGGATTTCGGCTTGGCGGAAATATCCCGGGGTGAATGGCCGCAGGCCAGAGGGGCAGCGCCCCTGCCGCATTCAGGCCTGGCCGAGGCGAGCGCGCAATTCGCGCAGCACCGGCAGGGTGGCGCGGACCTTATCGGGGCCGAGATCGCGCACGATCCCTCCGATGATCGGCATCAGCGAGGCCAGAGCCGCATCGCGCGCCCGCCGACCGGAGGGCGAGAGCGATACCCATTTGCGCCGCGCATCGTCCCAGTCGGGCCGGATATGCACATGTCCCGCCCATTCCAGCTTGGCGAGCGTGTTGGTCATCGCACCGCGGGTCACATGCAGCGCCTCGGCCAGTTGGGCGGGCGTGCGCTCTTCGTTGATATGGGCCAGCAGGTTGAGCACCGAGAAATGCGAGATCTCCATGCCCTTCGGCAGGGCGCGGCTCACGACGTTGCGCGCCAGCTGATCGGCCATGAAGACCTCGGCGAACAGCGTCGCGGCGAGCGGATCGTTCTCGGGCGGGGTGCTCACGGTCCGTCGAAGCTCCGGTCATGGAAGAGGGACCGCAGGCGCGAGCGCACCGCGTCCACCTGATCGAGATCGAGATCGACGAGGGTCACGCCGGGTTCGGTGCCGCCATCTGCCAGCACCTTGCCCCACGGATCCACCGCCAGCGAATGACCCCAAGTCCGGCGCGGCCGACCGCCATGCGCGGCATGGGTGCCGCATTGCGCAGGCGCCAGCACGAAGCAGGTATTCTCGATCGCGCGGGCACGCACCAGAACCTCCCAATGGGCGGCCCCGGTCGTGTCGTTGAACGCCGCCGGGATCGTCAACACCTGCGCCCCGGCCTGTGCCAGCGCCCGGTAGAGATGCGGGAAGCGCAGGTCGTAGCAGACCGACAGGCCCAGCTGGGCGTATTTCGTGGCGCCCAGAACCGCCTCGCGCCCCGGGCGGTAGGCTTCGGATTCGCGGTAGCGTTCGGACTCGGACACGTCCACGTCGAACATGTGGATCTTGTCGTAGCGGGCTTTGATATTGCCCTTGCGCCCGATCAGGAAGGAGCGATTGGCGAAGCGCGCATCGTCTCCGGATTTCAGGCAGAGCGAGCCGATCAGGATATAGACGCCGAGGCGCTCTGCCTCGTTGCAAAGCGCCTCCAGCGTCGGGTCGTGATGCTCGTGATGCAGGACCGCGTTCTGATGGGCGCGGTCCGACGAGATCAGATTGGTGCATTCCGGCGTCGCGATCAGCTGCGCACCTTTCGACGCGGCATCGCGGATGAAGTCGAGCGTGACCGGCAGGTTCTGTGCCGGATCATCCGTTACCGAAAGCTGAACGAGCGCCGCCTTCATCGCGTCAGCTCGCCAGCATCTGATCGAGCTTGCCCGAATGTTCGAGCGCGTGCAGCTCGTCGCAGCCGCCGATCGGCTCGTCGCCGATGAAGATCTGCGGGACGGTCCGGCGGCCATTGGCGCGCTGGGTCATCGCGGCGCGCAGTTGCGGTTCGCGCCCGACATCGGTTTCCTCGTAGGAGATGCCCTTCTTGTCTAACAGGCGCTTGGCCATGATGCAGAAGGGGCAGGTTCTGGTGACGTAGATTTCGACGCGTTTCATTCTCAATTCCCTTTGGTCTGCGAGACTATAGGGATTTAGGGTGCCTTCGCAACGCGTGCCAGTGTCACAGTGCAGATCCGCTTTGCACCTGCGCTCAACGCCGCCTCCGTCGCGGCGGAAAGCGTGGCCCCCGAGGTCATCACGTCATCGACGATCAGGAGCGGACGCCCGTGCAGCAGCGCCGCGCGGCGCGGCGTGACGGTGATCGCGCCGTCGAGATTGGTGTGCCGCTCCTCCCGGCTTTTGCCCTTCTGGCTCGACGTCGGGCGGGCGCGGGTGAAGAGATCGGCGCAGTAGTCGTGGCCGGTGCGCCGGGCCAGCGCACGCGCCAGTTCCGCCGCTTGATTGTAGCGCCGTCGCAGCAGCCGCAGCCGATGCAGCGGGATCGGCGCGATCAGCGTGTCGGGCGTCAGGAGCGACTCCACGGTCCGCGCCATCCAATCCGCCAGCGGCGGCACCAGATCGAGCCGGTCGCCATGTTTCAGCGCTAGCACAAGATCGCGCCCGGTGCCCGAGTAATGCATCACCGTGCGTCCCCGCGCCCAGGGCCGCGGATGGGTGAGGCAGTCATCGCAAAGGATGGCCGTCTCGCTTTCGCCGGGCAGCGGCGTGCCGCAGGCGTCGCAGACCGTGCCGCGCGCGAAGGTGGCCTCGGACCAGCACGCACCGCAAAGGCCGAAATCCGTGCCGACCGCGTCGCCGCAAGCGATGCAGCGCGGGGGGAAGAGCGCGCGCAATCCCAGACGTCCCGCCGCTAGCATCCGGCTGCGAACCTCGTTAAGGGTTTCTGCCATGGATACGCCGCCCCTTCTGACCGACCGCGCCGCGCTCGAGCGCCACAGAGTTCGCGCCGCCCGTGCCCCCGAACTGTTCTTGCACGAGGACGCGGCGGCTGAACTTGAGGAAAGGCTGCTAGAGGTTAACAGAACCTTTACGGAGCCAGCCCTGATCGCCGCATTTCCCGAACCGTGGCGCGAAATTCTTCCCGAGGCGAAGATCGTGGCTGATACGGATGTGCTCGATCTCGAGGAGGGCGCGCATGATCTGGTGGTCCACGCGCTCTGTCTGCATTGGGCGAATGATCCGGTCGGGCAGATGGTGCAGGCGTCGCGTGCGCTGAAACCCGACGGGCTTTTCATCGGCGTGATGTTCGGCGGCCAGACGCTCAACGAACTGCGCGCCGCGCTGGCGCAGGCCGAGGCAGCGATCACCGGAGGCTTGAGCCCGCGGATCGTGCCGATGGGCGAAATTCGTGATCTCGGCGCGCTGATCCAGCGGGCGGGGCTGGCGCTGCCGGTGGCCGATGCCGTGACACGCAAGGTGACCTACGAGACGCCGCTGCGGCTGTTGTCGGACCTGCGCGCGATGGGCGAGACCAATGCGCTTGCCGCCCGCGATCGCCGCTTCCTGCGCCGTGACGTGCTGACCGAGGCGCTGCGACTTTATATCGAGACCTATCAGGAGCCCGATGGCCGGGTGCGCGCGACCTTCGATATGGTCTGGCTCACCGGCTGGAAGCCGCATCCCGATCAGCAAAAACCGTTGCGTCCGGGGTCCGCGGCACAGCGGCTCGCCGATGCGCTGGGCACCACCGAACGCCCGAGCGGCGACAAGCCCGGCTCAGCCTAGCGCGTCGAGGAAAGACTTCGACCACCAATGCACGTCATAGGTGGTCAGCCCCGTCATCAGCGACCGATAGCGTTCCCGCCGTTCGCCGCGCGACATCATCAGCGCGGTCAGCATCGAGGTCGCGACCTGTTCGGGATCGTGCGGGTTCACCATCAGCGCCGCATCCATCTGCTCGGCCGCGCCCGCGAATTGCGACAGCATCAGAACGCCGGGATCGTCGGGGTTCTGCGCCGCAATGAACTCCTTCGCCACGAGGTTCATCCCGTCCATCAGCGGTGTCACGAGGGCCACATGAGAGGCGCGGTAAAGCCCCGCCAGCACTTCGCGCGGCACTGCGCGGTTGATGAAGCGGATCGGGACCCATTGGATGTCGGCGAATTGGCCGTTGATGCGGCCCGAGAGATGCTCGGTCTCTTCGCGAATATCGTCATAGGCCTGCACGCCCTCGCGGGTCGGCGGCGAGATCTGCAAGAGCGAGACGTAACGATGCCAGTCCTCGTGCCGCTCGAGAAATTCGCCGAATGCGCGGAAGCGATGCGGCACACCTTTGGAATAATCCAGCCGGTCGACGCCGATCATCAGCCGGCGGTGATCCTTCACGATCCCGGCGGGCAGTTTATCGAACTCGGTCTCCGCCAGTTCCTGAAACTCTCGCGCATCGATCGAAATCGGGAACGCGGCGATCCGGCATTGACGGGGCGAGAGATGCACATAGCCCGCGCCGAGATTGGAGGCGTCGGCGATCTCGATCATCGAGTGGAGACAGGCGCGCACGTCGCGCTCTGCCTGAAGGCCCACGAGGTCGTAATTCGCGATCCACTGGCAGACCTCGCGCCCGTTGGGCAGGGCCTGCATCGCGGTCGGGCCGGGGAAGGGCGTGTGCAGGAAGAAGCCGATCGGATTGGTCACGCCCATCAGGCGCAGCTCGTAGGCCAGCGGTAGCAGATGGTAATCCTGCACCCAGATCCGGTCATTGGGCTTGAGGAACGGTGCCACGAGTTTCGCGATCCGTCGGTTCACCTGCTTGTAGACGCCCAGATATTCCTGATGGATATCCATCAGATCGGCGCGACCGTGGAACAGCGGCCAGAGCACCGAATTCGAATATCCCGCGTAATAGTTGTCCTGCTCTTCCTCGGTCAGATCGAAGCAGTAGCGCTTGAACGGCCCGCCCTCGATCTCGCGCAACTCTGCGGCAGGCGTGTCGGCAATCTCGCCCGAGGTGCCGATCCAGATGCCGCCGGTTTCCTCCAGCACATCGCCAAGCGCCACGACCAGCCCGCCGGAGGGATTGGCCCCGGTGGGAATACGGTTCGAGATGCAGATCAGGCGGCCCATTCGACGTTCCTCATTCAGCGTGCCACGGCAGCGGCGAGCCAGGCGCGCACATCCATCGGTTCGTCAAGGTGATAGCGCGCGACGCTCTCTCCGTCACCGACCTTGATGCCGAAACCGCCATGCGCCTCTGCCCAGGCCAGCGCGGGCTCGTCGGTCGTGTCGTCGCCCGCATAGACAGGATTGCGCCCGCCGAACTGCACGAGGTCGGACAGGATCGCCAGAGCGCCATCCTTCGAGAACCCCTCGGGACGGATTTCGACCGCCATCTTCGCGGGCTGGATCGTGAAACCGTCATAGCGCGCGGTCAGCTCTTCGGTGAAGGCTTCCACTTTGCCTTGCTTGGCGGGGTTGGAGCGGAAGTGGATCGCGGCGCCGTGGCTCTTGTCTTCAAAAATGAGATCGTGGTCCTGCGCGAACCCGGCCAGATCCTCTTTGACCGCGCCCAGATGTTGTGGGGTCTCGGCCATCGGCGGTTCCATTCCGCGCGCTTCCGAGCCGTGGGAGCCAACCATCAGCCCGTCGAACCCGTCGAGGAAACGTTCCAGCTCGTGCAGGGATCGCCCCGAGACAACCGCAAGCGCCCCGTTGAGCGCCTCCGAGAGTTGTTCGAGCAAACGCGGCAGATTTTGCGGCACGATCACCGCATCCGGGCGGGGCGCTATGTCCACCAGACATCCGTCGAAATCTAGGAACAACGCGTCTCGCGACGGGTCGAGAGCGGGCGGGGCCGGTTTTTTCCCGGTCATGTCATCCATTGCCATGTGAAGACCGTAAGTGATCCTGTCCCGGTTGAATAGGCCGCATTGGCACAGATCGGGAAACCCGTTAAGTCGGGTGGAAGTTCCGCGATAAATGACGACAGGACAGTGACACGATGACCAACGCCGCAAATACGCGCCTTGCCCATGCCCCCGCCGATCACCCGCCCGTCAAGGAAGCGAAGATCGGTCTGCTCGTCGCCAATCTCGGAACCCCGGACAACACCGATTACTGGTCGATGCGTCGCTATCTGAACGAGTTTCTCTCGGACCGGCGCGTGATCGATTACCCGGCATGGAAATGGCAGCCGCTGCTGCAACTCATCATCCTGTCGAAGCGGCCCTTCACCTCGGGCGCGAACTACAAGACGATCTGGAACAACGAGGCGGGCGAGAGCCCCCTGATGACGATCACCAAGCAGCAGGTCGCAAAGCTGCGCGAGGCTGTCTCGGCGCGCTACGGTCAGGAGGTCGTCGTCGATTATTGCATGCGCTACGGCAATCCCTCGACCCAGTCCGTCGTCGACCGGATGGTCGAACAGGGCTGCGAGAAGATCCTGTTCCTGCCGCTTTACCCCCAATACGCGGGCGCCACCTCGGCCACCGCGAACGATCAGTTCTTCCGCGCGCTGATGAAGCAAAAGCGCCAGCCCGCCGCGCGCGTCGCGCCGGAATATTTCGACAAGCCCTCCTATATCGACGCGCTCGCGCAATCGGTGGAGCGGGTCTATGCCACGCTCGACGAGAAGCCCGACGTGTTGGTCGCCTCCTATCACGGGATGCCAAAGCGCTATCTGATGGAAGGCGACCCCTACCATTGCCAGTGCCAGAAGACCTCGCGTCTGCTGCGCGAACGGCTCGGCTGGGACAAGGACGGGATCGACACGACCTTCCAGTCGGTCTTCGGCACCGAGGAATGGCTCAAGCCCTACACGGTCGAGCATGTCGCGGAGCTGGCGAAGCAGGGCAAGAAGAACATCGCGGTGATCTCGCCCGCCTTCAGCGCGGATTGCATCGAGACGCTCGAAGAGATCAACGGCGAAATCCGCGAGGCTTTCGAGCACGCGGGCGGTGAGAAATTCACCTACGTTCCGTGCCTCAACGACGACGATCTGCACATCAAGGCGCTGATGGAGGTGGTCGGAGAAAACCTCGCCGGTTGGATCGACTGATAAAACTGTCGCGATCTGCGACGTCCTGCCTCACAGATTCGTGGGTGTCTTTTCTTATAAGTTCTGACGCGGGGGCAAGGGATCGCCGTGAAGGCGTACCCTGCGGACCGGCAACGACCGGGCCGTTCAGAGCAGAAAGGAAAGAGAATGCTCAAGACTATGGGACTGGTCGCCTTGGCGGCTCTCTATGCTGGCGCTTCCTGGGCCGGGCACGCAAATCCGTGGGCGACCGAGGATGACGTGATTTACAACCAAGAGCACGAGGATAACCTCGTGAAATCCATCGATACGCCCGGCGAAGACGAGATGCTCGGCGTCATGGTGCGAAGCGCCCACGGCAAGCTCGACGGCTTGGCGGGCGGTTCGGGTTCGAGCGGCGGCACTGGCGGCGGCTCGGACCACGAACACGGCCAGGGCGGGGGCAAAGGTGGTAACCACTGACCCCTATCCAATGAATTGAAAACCCCCGGGACTGCGTAGTCCCGGGGGTTTTACTTTGTCCGATGGGTGGCGTGGCTCAGATCAGCAGCACCTGCGTGCCGATCTTCGCGAAGCCGAACAGCTCCTGGATATGTTCGTTGTAAAGACCAATGCAGCCGTTCGAGCTTTTGCGACCGATCTTGCGCGTGTCATGCGTGCCGTGGATCCGGTAATAGCGCCACGACAGATACAGCGCATGGGTGCCCAGCGGGTTATCGGGGCCCGGCGGGACGTAATCGGGCCATTCCGGATTGCGCTTCTTCATCGAGGGCGTCGGCGCCCAGCTCGGCCCTTCGACCTTGCGGATCACCGAGGTCCGGCCGCGCCGCGTCAATTCTTCCGACACCGGCACCGAGGTCGGATAGAGGCGGTAGATCGACTGATCCGCCGACCAGTAATGCAAAGCCCGCGAATGGGTATCCACAAGGATCGCCCCACCGCGGAGGTTCGAGAAATAGGGCTGCCAGTCGCGGTTCTGGAAGCTTGAGATATTGCGGCGCTGGTTCGTATAGGCGTTCGTTTCGAACTGCTCCTGACCGTAATCGGGCGTTTGCGCCCGGGCGGGCAGCGCGAGCCCCGCACCAAGGCAGGCGGCGGCGCCGAGGAAGGCGCGGCGGTCGAAGGGCTTGCGCGTATGGGACATCTCAGGCTCCGGGTTCGCGACGGGGTCAATTGCGATAAATATAATGTGATCGCGCGGCGGCGGCAAATCAAACTGGCGGGGATGTGCCCGCAAAGCGACAGAGGGGTTTGCGCGGCTGGGGACAAGCGTGTAATGCAGATTGACGTTTTAACGAGGGACGGACCAAAGATGTTGCGCGCTTCTGTATTTGCGGTCTCCGCGATTGTGGCTCTGGCGGCTTGCCAGCCGACCGACACGCAGCCCAAACTCGGGCCCGATGGCCTGCCGCTGCCGAAAGTCTACAACATCACTGCGAGCGATCGCTCGGTGATCCCGCAGCGCGTGCTGGAATCGGTGAACAGCCTGCGTTCGGCGCGCGGTGCTGCGCCGCTGGTGCTGAACGACGCGCTGACCACGGCGGCGCTCGCGCATTCCAAGGACATGGCCGTGCAGAACCGCCCGTGGCACTGGGGCTCCGACGGCTCCTCGCCGCTGAGCCGGGCGCAGCGCGCCGGCTATCCGGGGCAGGTGCTGGGCGAGAATATCTCCGAGACCTACGAGACCGAGATGGAGACCCTCTCGGCCTGGATGAAGGTCGCCGATACGCGCGACGTGATCCTGAACCCGGCAGCGACGCAGATGGGCTTCTCTTGGTATCAGGAGCCGTCCGGCAAGATCTGGTGGACGATGGTCACCGGCAACTGAGCCGAAGACCCGCCGCAATCAAAAAGGGCCCCACGCGGGGCCCTTTGTCATTTCCGGGGGATGCTGCGATCAGGGGAAGATGAAGATCGGCGTGCCGTCGCGGACCATCGCGTAGATGTCGCTGATTTCCTTGTCCTTCACCGCGATGCAGCCCGCGGTCCAGTCGCGACCCTTGCCTTTGTTTTTGCCGTCGCGGCCATGGATGAAGATGTCGCCGCCCGCTTTTTTTCCCTGCGATTCCGCGAAGGCCACCTGCTGCGGATTCGGGTAGCTGATACCGATCGACAGGTAATAGGCCGAGTTCGGATTGCGCCGATTGATGTAATAGAGCCCTTCCGGGGTCTTGCCGTCGCCCTCGAACCGCTTCGGCCCGACCGGATCGCCGCCAAGGCCCACCTTGTACTTCTCCAGCACCTCGTCGCCATGCAGCAGATACATCATCCGCTGCGACTTGAAGAGCTGGATCTGAGTCACGGCAGGGCCGTTATAGGATTTGAATTTGGTGGAATCGCCGCAGGCGGCGAGCGTTGCGAGGGCGCATCCGCCCAAGAGGAGGGTTCGACGGTTCATGTTCGGCCTGTATTCGGAGACTGCTGTTTTGCAGTCTTTCTACCCGATTTTCGCCGTCGCATCTAGCGGGTGAAAAGGGCCGCAAGCTCCACATGAGCGGAAAACCGGAACTGATCCACCACCAGAAGCTTGTCGAGCGTGAAGCCCGCTGCAATCAGCGTCTCTGCGTCGCGCGCGAAGGTGACCGGGTTGCAGGAGACATGGACCAGCCGCTTGAGTTTTGATGCCGCGATCTCGGCGATCTGCGCCTGCGCGCCAGCCCGCGGCGGGTCGATCACCACCGCGTCGAACTTCGCCAGCTCGTCGGGCAGAAGCGGACGGCGGAACAGGTCGCGCGCCTCGGTGGAGACCCGGTGCAGGCCCTGCGACTGACGCCAGCCCTGATCGAGCGCCTCGGTCATCGCCGCGACCCCTTCGACCGCATGCACCTCGGCCAGCTCGGCCAGCGGCAGCGAGAAGGTGCCGCAGCCTGCGAAGAGATCGGCCACCTTTTTCGCATTGCCAATCGCCGCTTTGGCGAAGGCGGTCAGCACCGCTTCGCCATGATGGGTCGCTTGCAGAAACGCGCCCGGCGGCGGCACGACTTTCGCTTTTCCGAATTGCTGGATCGCCGGGCGGCGGCCCGCGATGACCTGCCCGTTCCAGCTGAGCCGGGCGAGATCGTGGCTGCGCGCCAGAGCCGACAAAGCCTCGAATTGGGCCGTATCAGGGTCTTTTCCGCCCTGTGTGGCCAGCTCCAGCCCGGCCTCCGACAGCGTCAGGGTGAAGGCGATTTCGCCTTTGCGCGAGCCTGCAATCGAGGTGGCCTCATGCAGCATCGGGATCGCGGCCAGCAGCTCGGGCCGCAGGATCAGGCAGTTCGGAATCTCGACGACCGTGTCCGAGGCGCGGGCGTGAAACCCGACCAAGGTGCCCTTCTTCGTGCGCCGTCCCGAAAGCGTCGCCCGCCTGCGGGAATTGAGCGGCGAGGTCGCGATGCTCATCTCCGGCACGGGCAGGTTGCGCGCGGCCAGCGCCTGACGCACCACGTCCATCTTCCACTCGGCGGTGAACGCCTCGGATGCGTGCTGCATCGAACAGGCCCCGCAGGAACGGTAATGCGGGCAGGGCGCTTTGACGCGGTCGTGCGAGGGCGTCACGATCTTGGGCTGCGCGATGCGGCCGTCGATCACCTCGCCCTCGACCACTTCACCGGGAAGCGCCATTGCGACATGCACGGTCCCCTCGGGGCCATGGGTCACGCCGTCGGCATGCAGGGACAGTCGCTCGATTTCGTAGGTCATGCGCCTTCTCTAGCTGCGCGGCGCGGGTCAGAAAAGACCCTATTCCGCCGCATCCTCCGCGTCGTCGCAGGTCAAGAAGCCGCCGGACTGACGTGCCCAGTAGCGTGCGTAGAGCCCGTTCATCGCCAGCAGCTCGTCATGGCTGCCCTGCTCGACGATCCGGCCTTCCTCCAGCACCACGATCCGGTCCATCTCGGCGATGGTGCTGAGGCGGTGGGCGATCGCCAGCACGGTCTTGCCTGCCATCACCCGGTGCAGCGCGCTTTGAATCTGAGCCTCCACCTCGGAATCGAGCGCCGAGGTCGCCTCGTCCAGCACGAGGATCGGCGCGTTCTTCAGGAAGGCGCGGGCAAGGGCGATCCGCTGGCGCTGGCCGCCGGACAGCTTCACCCCACGCTCGCCCAGCTTGGCGTCATAGCCGCGATTGCCCTCGTGATCGGCGAGGCCGCGAATGAAGTGGTCCGCTTCGGCCTGTTGCGCGGCGGCGATCATCTCCTCCTCGGTCGCGTCGGGTTTGCCGTAGAGGATGTTCTCCCGTGCCGAGCGATTGAACATCGCTGTCTCCTGCGTGACCATCGCGATATTGCGGCGCAGGCTCTCCTGCGTGACCTCACGAATGTTCTGCCCGTCGATCAGAATAGACCCTTTTTCGGGATCATAGAGCCTCAGCAGCAGCGCCACGAGCGTCGATTTCCCCGCGCCCGAGGCCCCGACGATCCCGATCCGCTCGCCATCCGCGATGGTCAGATTAATATCCGCGATGCCACCGCTGCGGCGCCCATAGGCGAAATCGACATTGTCGAACTGGATCTCACCTTCCACGTGGCGCAGCGTGCGTGCGTCGGGCGCATCGGTCAGGTCGTGCATATGCGCAAGCGTCCGCATCCCGTCCTCGGCCTCACCGATATGGGTCCAGACGGACATCAGCGCCTGACTGACCCAGCCCGACATCTGCGACAGCCGGATCGCGATGGCGCCCGAGGTGGCGATGGCCCCCGCAGTCGCCTCGCCCTGCGACCAGAGCCAGATCGCGCCGCCCACAAGCATCACCGGAACGAGACCGGCATAGGCCATCTGCACCACCCGATAGAGGCTTTGGACCATGCCGAAGGAATAGGTCTTCTGGCGGAACTTCTGCATCGCCTCCAGCGCCGCGCGATCCTCGTGCTCGGCATGGGCAAACAGTTTCACCGTCTTGATGTTGGTGACCGTGTCGACGACCTGCCCCGTCACCATCGCCCGCGCCGAAGCTCGCTCGCGCGAGCGTCCGCGGATATGGGGCAGGAAAAGGCGGATGATCAGGTAAAGCCCGAAGGTCCAGAACACGAGACCCACCGCTCCCCAACGGTCGATCTGGGCCAGAACGATCAGCGAGCCGACGATCGAGGCCAGTGCGAAGAGCCCGGTATTGATGATCTCGGTGACGGTATCGGTGACGGCGCGCGCGGTCTGCATCTGCTTTTGCGCGATGCGCCCGGCGAAGTCGTTGTCGAAGAAGGTGACCGATTGGCCCATCGTCCAGCGGTGCAGCCGCGAGAGCACCAAGGGCATCACGTTGGGGCTGATCAGCAGGTTGTTGGTGGCGGAGCTGATGCCGAAGGTCAGGGGACGGATCAGCAGGAAGAACGCGACGAACAGAACGAGAAGCCCGACATTGGCCCCGATCACCGCAGCGCGGTCGCTGTTCAGCGCCGCGTCGATCACCTGACCCAGAAGCCAGGCCGAGACGACCTCCATCACGCCGGCGATAGTCGTGCCAAAGCTGGCCACGGCAATCGCGCCCCAGCTGCCCTTGAGGCACCAGCGGAAGAAAGCGCCAAGCTGGCGCGGCGGGGCGCCTTCGGCGGGGGAGAAGGGATCGAACATGAGTCTCTCTTTCCTCTCCCGATATAGGCGGTTGCGGCGCGGTTCAAAGCGCGGCGAGCAAATCCTCGCGCGTCAGCGTAAAACCGGAGGCGATCCAGCGCGCTTCGAGCGCCCTCAGCGTATCTCCCAAAGCCTTGTCCTCATAGCGGGGCATCAGGTCTTTGGCTTGCACTGGAAATTTCTGTTTTGCGCCGAAACAGACCCTGTTTTTCCAGCCGTCCGGCATTTCCTGCCCCATCAGCGCATGCCGCAGAAGAAGCGCATCGGCCCCAGTTTCGGCCCCGAGCCGATAGCCAAGGACCGCCGCGTCATCACCGTCGGACAGCGAGGCGCGCAGGGCCTCGAGCTGCCTTGTGTCCTTCTTCGACAGCCGCAGCCGCTCGGCCACGTCTTCGCCGCCAATCGCGGCCAGCCTGCGGATCGGATCGGCGGGGCGATCCTCGAGATGCACGAGCGGCCCGAGCGCGGTCGCATCCGCGCCGGGCAGCACGGCGGTGAGAACCCCGCATTGCGCCATCGCCGCCACCGCGTGAACGGGATCGGGCGCGGCCAGCAATTTGCGCATCTCGCCGCCGAGGCGTTCGCGCGAAAGCGTCTCTATTCCGGCGATATTCTCGGCACACGCCGCCAGCCCGTCAGGGTCGAGATCGTGCCCATACCAGGCGGTAAAGCGGAAGAAGCGCAGGATGCGCAGGTAGTCCTCGCGGATACGTTCCTCCGCCTCGCCGACGAAGCGGACATGATGCGCCGCCAGATCCTCCAGCCCGGTGCCGAGCGGGTCGAGAATCGTGCCGTCCGAGCGGGCATAGAGCGCGTTCATCGTGAAATCACGCCGCGCCGCGTCCTCGGCGATGTCGTCGGAAAACGCGACCGTAGCATGCCGCCCATGCGTCTCCACATCGCGGCGGAAGGTGGTGACCTCATGCGGATGCCCCTCCGCGACCACCGTGACCGTGCCGTGATCGACCCCGGTCGGTACCGGCTTCAAACCGGCCGCCTTCGCAAGTTCGATCACCCGCTCGGGGCGCGCATCGCTGGCGATGTCGATATCGTTGACCGGCGCGCCGAGGGCGCTGTTGCGCACGCAGCCGCCCACCAGAAGCGCCTGATGCCCGCCCTCTTCGAGCATCTTCAGCACGCGTTGGGTCGGCTCTGCCTCGATCCAGTCTCCGGTCAGTCTCATTCCGCCATCCGGTCCGCCAATGAGCGCAATATACGCGCGGTGGCGCCCCAGATGTAATAGGGCCCGTAAGGCGCCACGAAATAGCTGCGCCGGGAGCCGCGCCAGCGCCGCGATTCGACGCGGAAATTCCCGGGCGTGATATGCGAGAGCGGCACGGTGAACGCCTCGGCCACCTCGCCCGCTTCGGGGATCACCTCGAACGGCGTGTGGATGCGCGCCAGCACCGGCGTCACCAGAAAGGACGTCACGGTCTCATGCGGATCGAGCGTGCCCAGCACCTCGACATGGGCATGGGGCAGGCCGATCTCTTCCTGCGCCTCGCGCAGCGCCGCGCCGACCGGACCTTCGTCATCGGGATCGACCTTGCCGCCGGGAAAGGCGATCTGGCCGGGGTGATGGCGCAGATGCGAGCTGCGCTTCGTCAGATGCAGGCGCGGTTCCGGCCCGAACGTGTCGAAGGCGACGAGAACGCCCGCGGGCCGCAGCTTGCGGCCTTCGGGCAGGATCACTTCCGGGTTCAGATCGTAATCCGAAGAGGGCCGCCCCGGTCGCGCCAAGGCGTCGAGAACCGGGGCGAGAGGATCACTCATTCGATCCCTCGTCCCCCGCTTCGCGCAGCGATCCGTCGGGGTTCTTCTGCGCCTCGAAGCCGAGTGTCAGCGGATCGAAAATGTAATGCGCGCCGCAGAACTGGCAGTCCGCGGTGACCGTGCCCTCATCGGTAGTCATATGCGCGATATCGCGCGCCGAGTAGATCGAGAGCGACTGACGCACGCGATCGGCCGAACAGGTGCAGCCGAACTCCACCCGCTGCGGATCGAAGACGCGCGGCCGCTCTTCGTGGAACAAGCGCACCAGCAGCTCGGTTGGCTGCACGGTCGGGCCGATCAACTCCATATCCTCGACCGTGTCGAGCAGGATATTGGCGCGCGCCCAGTTCTCGCCTTCCTCGCCGTCGAGAATGTCGTCGGCGGTCAGCAGGCCCTGATCGCCCGAGCCTTCCTGAGCGGCGAAGGGCGAGGCCGGGGGCATATGCTGCAGCATCACGCCGCCCGCGCGCCAGCTTTCGCCCTGACCGGGCAGGATCGAGCGCCCGAAGGACAGCGAGAACCGCGTGGGCAGCTGTTCGGACTGCGCGAAATAGGCCTCGGCGCAGGCGCGCAGCGAGCCTTCGGACAGCGGCGTGATGCCCTGATAGGGGGTCGTGCCTTTGCCCTGGTCGATCAGGATCGCAAAGTAACCCTGCCCGATCTGTTCGAACGGGTCGGCCTTGGGATCGAGCTTCTCTTCATCGAAGCTCGCCCAGGCGCGAATGCGGGCGGGCGCGCCCTCCTTTTCGGGGGCGTAGTAATCGGTTGCGATGATGCGGATCGGGCCGTTGCCGCGGATTTGCAGCGACAGCTTCCAGCGCAGTTTGACGGTCTGGCCGATCAACGCGGTCAGAAGGGCGGCTTCGGCCACCAGCATTTCGACCGCGCGCGGGTAATCATGTTGCGACAGGACGGTGTCGAGCACGCCGTCGAGGCGGGCAACCCGGCCGCGGATGTCAGAGCGGTCGAGCTGAAACGGCAGAACTGTATCGTCCCATGCGATTTGGGATAGCTTGGACATGGTGCTCCTGAGGGGCTCAGAGGGGTTTTCGGGCAGCGCGGAGCCTGCCATACAGCCCCAATATAGGCGCGGCAACCGCAGACCCAAGGGAGAGCACATGATCGCGAGGTTCGGAGAGCGGGTGAAATCCGGTCAGCAGTATCGTTTGCGCCCCGGTGCCTACGCGATCCTGATCCGCGACGGGCGGGTGCTGCTGACCCATCAGGCCCATCCCATACCGGAGTTTCAATTGCCCGGCGGCGGGATTGATCCGGGCGAGGGGCCGATCGAGGCGCTGCACCGCGAAGTCTTCGAGGAAACCGGCTGGGCGATCACGGGGCTGCGCCGCCTCGGGGCCTATCGGCGTTTCACCTATATGCCCGAGTACGAGTTCTGGGCGGAAAAGCTCTGCTCCGTCTGGCTGGCGCGCCCGGTGCTGAAGCGCGGTCAACCGCCGGAGCCGCATCATACGGCGCATTGGGCCGATCCCGAGGATGCGCTCGAACTGCTCGCGAATGAAGGCGAGCGCGCGTTTTTTCAGCGGTTCGTCCGTCGCTGAATCGTCTTGGGCGTTTCGTTCGCCTCAGATGTAGCTGAGCTGGTGCGTTCTCCTTTCAAGTCTCCCCGGGGGGATGGTCTCTGCTGTCTGACCCAAGCTCCGAACCTCGCTCGGTGCTGCCGGGGCCGTGAAATTCCAATACGCCAGCCGAGACATCGTCCCCGATCTCACCCTCGGCGAATTCCTCGGTGGCCCAGTAGAGTGCATCCAGAAGCCCGGGCCCCGGCATCTGGGAAAACTTGCGGAGCATCCGGGCCAGCCGGGTCTGATCGATCATCTCGCCGCTGCGGTCGCTGGCTTCGGTAATCCCGTCCGAGACAAGCACCAGCCGGTCGCCCGGGGTCAGTTGAACCGTAAGCGTCTCGTATTCGGCGCCCTCGATCAGGCCGATGGGCAGCCCGCCCTCTCCAAAAAACTCCACCGTGCCGTTGCGCCGTTGCAGGACCGGGTAGGGGTGGCCCGCCTGAACCAATTCCGCCTTGCCGGTGCGCAGGTCGACATCGGCGTAGATAAGGGTGAAATAGCTCTCGGTGCTCATTTCACTCAGCACGAGATCGTTGAGGCGCTGCGCGAGTTCCGCCGGGCGTCGTCCGCGCAATTCGCCCTGTGCGTTGCGGTAAATCGCGAGGTTCTGGCTGGGCGTGGTGCCGGAGAAGTAGCCCGCGATCCGCGCCATCATCAGGGCCGAGGTGATGCCATGCCCCGAGACGTCGATGCCGTATAGGCCCACCCGGCGTTCATTGATCGGAAAGAACCCGACGAGGTCGCCGCCGACATGGCCTGCGGGCCGCAAGAGCAGCGAGACATCCGCCGCCTCGAACCGCGCGTGTCGTGTCCGCACGAGGCTTTGTTGCAGTTTGCGTGCCTCTTGCAGGTCACGGTCGATCACCTCCTGTGCCTCGCGCAACAGACGGTTCTTTTCGCTCAACTCCTCCTGCATGGTCAGGATGCGGGCGCCCGCGCTCAGGCGCGCCCGAAGCTCCGCTCCGTTGACCGGTTTCGACAGGAAATCATCGGCGCCGCTTTCCAATCCACGCGTGACGTCCGTCTTCTCGGCCTTGGAGGTCAGGAGGATGAAATACCCGTAGCTTCGCCGCGGCAAACCTCGGAAGACGCGGCAGAATTCAGGGCCACTCATCCCCGCCATCATCCAGTCCGAGATCACGATATCGGGCTCGCATTGGGCGCAGATCGCGATCGCCTCTTCTGCGCTTTCTGCTTCGCTCACCTGATAGCCGGAGCGGGACAACTGCGCCGAGAGGATACGGCGCTGCATGCGGCTGTCGTCCACGACGAGAACGTGCCGCGCAGCGCCCGCCAATGGTCTCCGGCCCGCATCTGCGGGGGCCTCTTGTCTTTGCACCATCTGCATCATCCGAAACCTCTGCCCTCACGAAACCGCAAACTCCCTAAGATTCGGTGAAAACCAGCCCGGATCAGACGTTAAGAAAATCGAAAGGGTGCGGCGCTACGGTCAGTCTCGGGTGGAGTCGGATCGAGTGGCCTGGAGGGCGTGATGATTGATTGGGATCGGGTGCAGGAACTGCGCTCGGAAATTGGCGCCGATGGCTTTGCCGAGGTCGTGGACCTTTTTCTCGACGAGGTCGAGGCCGTGGTGATGGGGCTTGGCGGACGTCCCGACCGGGTCGAAGAGGATTTGCACTTCTTGAAAGGGTCCGCCTGGAATCTCGGGTTCCGCGATTTCGGCGGGGCCTGTCAGCAGGGAGAACGAATGGCCGCCGCCGGACGCGCCGTGGAGGTCGATCTGGGCGCGATCCGCGAGACCTATCGTCTGTCCAAGACGCAGTTCATGGGGCGGCTATCGGAGTTCACGCCGGCAGCATAGTGCGAGGTGCTGAGCAGATTGAGCTGCGCCGAGCGCAGTTTGCACGCAGTCGCACCCATTGGGCACGGGTGCGGCCAAACTTTGGTTAACTCGCGTGCCTACTGCGGGCCGTGAGCGCAGGAGTTGGGAGGTGTAGAAAGGCCTCCACAGTGTAAACCGGTGAAGGGCCAGAGTGTTTCGTCCGTCAGGCGGCCGCTCTATCGAATTGAAGGCCTCAGATAAGAAACTCGGCCAAGGTTTCGTCTTCGGTGATGTCGCGCCAGACGAAGCCCTCGGCGTCGAGCTTCGCGAAGAGCTCTGTGAAGTTCTCGGCGCGTTTCGTTTCGATCCCGATCAGGACCGAGCCGAAGTTCCGCGCCGATTTCTTCAGATACTCGAAGCGCGCGATATCGTCGTCAGGGCCAAGCATCTGCAGGAAGTCCTTCAGGGCGCCGGGGCGCTGCGGCAGGCGGAGGATGAAATACTTCTTCAGACCCGAATAGCGCTGGGCGCGTTCGCGCACCTCCGGCAACCGCTCGAAATCGAAATTACCGCCTGAAGTCACGCAGACCACGCGCTTGCCGCGGATCGTCTCGGCCAGCTCGGGCAGGATGTCGACGGACATCGCGCCAGCGGGTTCCAGCACGACGCCTTCGACGTTCAGCATCTCAAGCATCGTGATGCAGATGCGATCCTCCGGTGCGAGATGAACTTGTTCGGGCGTGACCCACCCAAGCTCCGCGAAGGGGCGCGCGCCGATCCGGGCAACCGCGGCGCCATCGACGAAACTGTTCACCTGCGAGATCGTCACGGGCTCATGCGCCTTGACCGCAGCGGTGAGGCTCGCGCCGCCCAACGGCTCGACGAAGCGAAATTCCGTATCGGGGGCGGTCGCGCGCAGATAGCCGGTGACGCCCGCAGCCAAGCCGCCGCCGCCGACCGGAAGGATGACCATATCCGGCGCGCCGCCCAACTGGTCGAGGATCTCCACCCCGACCGACGCCTGCCCCTCGATCACATCCGGATCGTCGAAAGGTGCGAGGAAATGCGCCCCGGCCTCACGGCAAAACTCCTGCGCCGACGCCAGCGTGTCGTCGAAATAATCGCCCGTCAGCACGATCTCGACTGCGTCGCCGCCAAAGGTCTTGGTCTTGTCGATCTTCTGCTGCGGCGTGGTCACCGGCATGAAGATCGTGCCTTTCACCCCGAAATGCCGACAGGCGAAGGCCACGCCCTGCGCGTGGTTCCCGGCGCTCGCGCAGACGAAATGCGCCGCCGACGGATCGCGCTCGCGCAGTTTGCGCATCGCAGTGAAGGCGCCGCGGATCTTGTAGGAGCGCACCGGCGTCAGGTCCTCGCGCTTGAGCCAGACCTCGGCGTCGAAACGTTTCGACAGATGGGCATTGAGTTGCAGCGGCGTGGGCTCGAAGAGCGCACGCAGCGCGCGGGTGGCGGCTTGGGCGGAAAGGGCGAACTCACTCATACCGCCAGATGTGACGCGCGCCGCCCGCTTTGGCAAGCTCAGACGAGGGCGCGTTGCTCGACAAAATGACCGTAGAGCGTCGTTAGGATCGACAGCAGCAGCATCACGGTGGGCACAGCGAAAAGCAGCTTGAGCGCGACCACGACCATATCATCCGCGAGGTCATGTGGCGCTTGTATCGAAAGCATGTTCACCGCAACGAAAGGGAGTACCACGAGAAATGCCAGCAGAGTGAGCAAAGCGAAGCCACGCCAGTGGCCGCGAGTCGCGCGCCAACTGTCGCGGATCGTGGCGCCGCCGATCGCGGCCCCGGGCAGGGATACTCCGAGACGGAGCATGAAGGCATACACGGCAATGAAGAATGCCAGCCCCACCACGGCAAGTAGAACGGCTTCAGCGGTCTGGTTCGGAATGATTTCCTGCGCCGCGAGGGCGAAAAGAAAGACAATCGCGGCTCCCAGAACCATGATTGCCATGGCACAGAGCGTGATCACTATTCCACGCCAGAAATAGCTCACGTCGCGGCGCAGATGAATCCGCGGCAGCCAGCCGACGCGCTCGCCGAGCAGGATGAACCTGTGCCAGTTCACTGCCGCGATGATCATCGGGATCGGCAGGATGAACGTGTTGAAAACCAAAATGAACAATGATTTTTCGAAACTCGGGTGTTGCGATGCTCCGGCCTGCATCACGCTCTCGATAAGCCATTGCTGCCCGATGATCATGATCAAGAGAAGAAGCGCTGAGATCCGAAGGGTCTGCCGCCAATTTCCAAAGATCTGCCGGAACGAGTGTCCGAAAACCCCCAATACATTCATCACTTTGCCCCCAAAGAATGTCATTTAACAATTCACCGTTGGGGCTCGATCTCACCGCAGTCAAAGCACGTTCGGCGCGCCTTGGTTGAATTCTCCGTGTGATCGAGGTGGAAAAGAGCGAGTCACCGCTGGCTCACCTTCGCTTTGAGCGAAGCCTTGCGCATTTTGCAAAGGCTGCCGCTTTTTTGCCCACTTTCGACGCTAATCGTGCTGAAACTGTGTTGCGAGCAACAAAAGAGGAGGGCCGCATGCGCCTGAGAAAAACTTCGATTGTCGCCCTTGTCGCGGCGAGCTTCGTCGTCGCCCCGGTGGCGACCAGCCATTTCACCGGCGCGGATGCCGCATTTGCCAAGAACGGCAACGGTGGCGGTAATGGCGGTGGAAACGGTGGCGGCAACGGCGGCGGAAATAGTGGCGGCAATGGCGGAGGCAAAAGCAACGCAGGCGGCAATTCCGGCTCGGCGGGCAAATCCGCATCGGCCGGGCGTGCAACGAGCCCCGGAAATTCCGGCAAGGCTGCTGCGCATGGCGGCGGCCCCGCGAAATTCCTCGACGATCTGTTCTCGGGTAAGCGGCAGGCGAAATCGCAGCATACGACCCGCTCCACTGTGAAAACGGCGTCGCGCGGCACCACGGCGACGAAGACGCGCTCGACCACTCCAACCAAATATGCGGTTAACGAGTCGCCGCGCCCGAACGGCAAGCCGAGCCTGAGCGAGGATGAGCTGCGCAATCACGGCGCACTGGCCTCCGAGCTGAAGGGTCTGAACGCGGCCCATGCAAGCGCGACCGCGCTCGCCAACGCCTCGCCGAACAGTCAGGTGGGCCGGATCGCGACCTATCGCGACTCTGTCGTCGGGGCGGCGCAAGCAGAAGAAGATCTCGCGACCGCGCAGCAGACCCTCTCGGATCTCGAGGCGCAGGATGTTCCCACGCCGGAAGAAGTTCAGGCTCAGATCGACGATCTCGATCCCGAGGCAGAGGACTACCAGAGCCAGCTCGACACGCTCGAAGCGCAAAAGCAGGCGGCGGAGACCTATCAGACGGATCTCGCGACCGCTCAGGATCAGGTCACCGAGCTTGAGAAACAGGTCGCGGAAGCCGATCAGATGCAGGCGGACGCGCTTCTCGCCGCTTCCAACGGGCGCGATCTTTCGCCCGAGGCCAAAGCCTATCTGCATGAACTGCTCGACCTGCCGCCGCCGGAAACCGCGACGGCGGAGGCACCTGCGGATGGCGATGTGGCGACCGGCGACGGCACGACGGGCGACGGGACCACGGTCGATGGCGATCTCGCCTCGAGCGGGGACACCACGACCGATCCGCTCGTGGACCCGTCCACCGAGAGCTGATCTCGCGCAGAGCACATGTGAAAGGGCCGTCCTTCGGGGCGGCCCTTGTTCATTGGAAAAAAAGCTTCTATTCCGTCGCGGAACAAGAAAACCGGGAGATGCCGCATGTCCGCGCCCAAGAAAGTCGTGCTTGCCTATTCGGGCGGCCTCGATACCTCGATCATCCTGAAATGGCTGCAGACCGAATACGGCTGCGAGGTCATCACCTATACCGCCGATCTCGGTCAGGGTGAGGAACTGGAACCGGCGCGCAAGAAGGCCGAAATGCTCGGCATCAAGCCGGAGAATATCCATATTCTCGACGCGCGCGAAGAATTCGTCCGCGATTTCGTCTTCCCGATGTTCCGCGCCAATGCGGTCTATGAAGGGCTCTATCTGCTGGGCACGTCGATCGCGCGGCCGCTGATCTCGAAGCACCTCGTCGAGATCGCGCATAAGCATGGCGCCGATGCGGTGGCGCATGGTGCGACCGGCAAGGGCAACGATCAGGTCCGCTTCGAATTGTCGGCCTATGCGCTCGACCCGTCGATCAAGGTGATCGCGCCGTGGCGGGAATGGGACCTGTCCTCGCGCACCAAGCTCTTGGAATTCGCCGAGGCGAACCAGATCCCGATCGCCAAGGACAAGCGCGGCGAAGCGCCGTTCTCGGTCGATGCGAACCTTCTGCACACCTCGTCCGAGGGTAAGGTGCTGGAAGATCCGGCCGACATGGCGCCCGATTACGTCTATCAGCGCACCGACGATCCGATCACGCAGGCTCCGAACGAGCCGGAATTCATCGAGATCGGCTTCGAAAAGGGCGACGCGGTGTCGATCAACGGCGAGGCGATGAGCCCGGCGACGATCCTCACCAAGCTCAACGAATACGGCAAGACCCACGGCATCGGCCGTCTCGATTTCGTCGAGAACCGCTTCGTGGGCATGAAGTCGCGCGGCGTCTACGAGACCCCCGGCGGCACCATCCTGCTGGAAGCGCACCGTGGCATCGAGCAGATCACGCTCGATAGCGGCGCGGGCCACCTGAAGGACTCGATCATGCCGCGCTACGCGGAGCTGATCTATAACGGCTTCTGGTTCAGCCCTGAGCGCGAGGCGCTGCAGGCGCTGATCGACAAGACCCAGGAATACGTGACCGGCACGGTGAAGCTGATGCTCTTCAAGGGCGCGGCCCGGACCGTGGCGCGCTGGTCGGATTACTCGCTCTATTCCGAGGCCCATGTGACCTTCGAGGAAGACGCAGGCGCCTACGATCAGAAAGACGCGGCGGGCTTCATCCAGCTCAACGCGCTGCGCCTGAAACTGATCGCAACCCGCAACGCGCGAGTGAAGAAATGAGCTTTTCGCAGCCCAAGGCCGCCATCGTCACCGTCTCCGATCGCGCGTCGCGCGGCGAATACGAAGACAAGGGCGGTCCGGGCTGCGAGGACTATCTGCGCGGCGTGGTCACCTCGCCGCTGGAAATCGAGCGTCACATCATTCCCGATGGGCGCGAGTCGGTCGCCGCGAAACTCCGCGAACTGGTCGCGGCCGAAGCCGATCTGATCCTGATCACCGGCGGCACCGGCCCCGCGCCGCGCGACGAGACGCCCGAGGGCTGCTTCGACGTGATCGAGAAGGAACTCGCGGGCTTCGGCGAAGAAATGCGCCGCGCGAGCCTTTTGGAAGTGCCGACCGCCATCCTGTCGCGCCAATCGGCGGGGATCGCGGGCAAATCGCTGATCATCATGGTGCCGGGCAAACCCTCGGCCATCGCGACCTGCCTCGATGCGGTCTTCGCTGCCGTCCCCTATTGCCTCGACCTGATCGGCGCGGGCTATATCGAGACCGATCCGGCCCGGATCAAAGCCTTCCGTCCGAAGAAAAAGTAAGAGGGGGCGCTGCCCCCCGTCTCTTTCAGAGACTCCCCCGGGATATTTGACCCAAGGCGAAAATCGCCTCTCTTCGTGTTGGCTGAAATATCCCGGGGTGAATGCCGAAGGCAGAGGGGCAGCGCCCCTTAACGCTTCACCGCTGCGATGGCATAATTCACCGAAAGATCGCGCTCCGAGAGCGACCAGGTCCACGCCAGCGGATTGAACACCATGCCGCGGCGGTCGACCGGGTCGAGCCCCGCGCTGCGCGACAGCTCGTAAAGCTCGTCGGGGGTGACGAATTTCGACCATTCATGCGTGCCCACGGGCAGCCAGCGCATCACCCGCTCGGCGCCGATGATCGCGACCATGTAGCTTTTCGGATTGCGGTTCAGCGTCGAGCAAATCATCAGCCCGCCCGGTTTCATCAGGCTCTGGATCGTGTTCACGAAGCCCTGCGGGTCGGCGACATGTTCGATGATCTCCATCGCGAGGACGACATCGAACTGCTCACCGCTCGCCGCGAGGTCTTCCGCCGCGCAATGGCGGTAGTCGATCTCGAGCCCCGACTGTTCGGCATGCAGCCGCGCCACGGGGATGTTACCCTCGGCGGCATCGGCCCCCACGACCGTCGCGCCAAGCCGCGCCATCGGTTCGGACAGTAGCCCGCCGCCGCAACCGATATCCAGCAGACGCAGCCCCTCGAACGGGCGTGGCGCTTTCAGGTCGCGGCCGAACTGCGTGGCGATCTGCGTGGTGATGTAGTCGAGCCGGCAGGGGTTGAGCATATGCAGCGGTTTGAACTTGCCATTCGGGTCCCACCATTCGGCGGCCATCGCCTCGAATTTGGCGACTTCGGACGGGTCGATGCTGTTTGCCGGATCTGCCATTGCTCTCCTCGCATTGATTTTCGGGCAGCCCATGGCGGGCGCGCCTTTTGCTCTATATAGTCCAGACATGGACAGAACTGCAGGGCAAAAGCGCGCATCGGGCGCCCATCTTTATCCGCCGATCGAACCCTTCGATCAGCGCCGGATCGACGTGGGCGATGGCCATGTTCTTTACGTCGAACAATCGGGTCATCCCGAGGGCCAGCCGGTCGTCGTGTGTCATGGCGGGCCGGGGGGCGGCTGCTCGCCGACGATGCGGCGATTCTTCGATCCGCAGCATTACCGGGTCATCCTGTTCGATCAGCGCGGCTGCGGTCTGTCGCGCCCGCATGCCAGCGTCGCGGATAACACGACCTGGCATCTGATCGCGGATATGGAGCAGATCCGCCGGACCCTCGGCATCGATAGCTGGATGGTCTTCGGCGGTAGCTGGGGCGCCACGCTGGCGCTGCTTTATGCGCAGGCGCATCCCGACCGGGCGTCGAACCTGATTCTTCGCGGTGTCTTTCTTGCGACGCAGGCCGAGCTCAACTGGTTCTACGGCGGCGGCGCGGGGAATTTCTATCCCGACCTCTGGGCGAATTTCCGGCGTCCGATTCCGGAAGACGAGCAGCACGATCTGATCGGGGCCTATCACAAGCGGCTGTTCTCGGGCGACTACATGGCCGAGGCGCGCTATGCGCGGCACTGGGCGATGTGGGAAAACGCGCTGGCTTCGGTGCGCTATGACGGCCCGCCCGGCGAAGCCTCGCCCGATTACGCGCGTGCCTTCGCGCGGCTCGAGAACCACTATTTCCAGAACGCGGCCTTCCTCGAAGAGGACGAACAGATCCTGCGCGACCGTCACAAGATCGAGCATATCCCGACGACCATCGTGCAGGGGCGGCTCGATATGATCTGCCCGCCGACCTCGGCCTACAGGCTGGCGCAGGGCTGGGCGATGGCGAAGCTGCAGCTGGTGCCTATGGCCGGGCATGCGCTTTCCGAGCCGGGGATCACCGCCGGGCTTGTCCGCGCGATGGATGAGCTTAGATCCTGATCTAGCAAAAGATTTCGATCGGGGCCGCCATGACGCTTACCTATTTCCTGCTGTTTCTCGTGGCCTCCGCGGCCGCCGCTGCGACGGGCATCATCTTCAAGCCGGGCGCATGGTATGTCGGGTTGAAGAAGCCCGGCTTTACGCCGCCCAACTGGGTGTTTCCCGTGGCTTGGACCTATCTCTACGTCTCGGTCGCCTATGGGGCGGCGCGCATCGCGCCCGAGGCGGGCAGCCAGATCGCGCTGGCGCTGTTTGCCGTGCAGATCGCGCTGAACACGCTCTGGACGCCGGTCTTTTTCGGGGCGCATCGGTTGTGGCTCGGGCTCCTCGTTTTGATCTGCCTCTGGGTCGCTGTCGCGGCGATGATGCTGGCCTTCCTGCAGCTCGATATGTTGGCCGGACTGCTGGTCTTCCCCTATCTCGTTTGGCTGACATTGGCGGGTGCGCTGAACTTCCGCGTTTGGCGCGACAACCCGCGGGCGGGGGCCCAAACCTGATTCCACTTGCGGAATCTGCGATACAGGACTATATCGCCTTCAACAGCGGCGCGCCGGGGTCCAAACCTGACGCCCACCGGAAACGTGTGACGGGCCGCAACGGCCCGTTTTTTGTTTTTGTAGGATCGGAAAGAGAGACATGACCGACCTGATCGCCAAGACCGCCATTGATCGGCGTCTGGCCGAGATCGTGACCCCCGTGATCGAGGGGCTTGGCTTCGAGCTCGTGCGGCTGCGGCTGCAGGGCGGCAAGACGGCCACGCTTCAGATCATGGCAGACCGCCCCAATGGCGGGATCATCGTGGACGATTGCGCCGCGATCTCGACCGCCGTGTCCGCGGCTCTCGATGTGGAAGACCCGATCGAGGACAAATATACGCTGGAAGTGTCGTCGCCCGGGATCGACCGGCCGCTGACGCGCTTCAAGGATTTCGACATCTGGGAAGGCTACGAGGCGAAGATCGAGACCTCCGAGCAGATCGACGGACGCAAGCGCTTCAAGGGTATCCTGCGCGGCACCGAAGGCTCGGAAATCCTGATCGAGCTGGACGAGAACGGCGAAGACGTCGTGATCGGCCTCCAGTTCGACTGGCTCGCGGATGCGAAGCTGGTGCTGACCGATGAGCTGATCGACGAGATGCTGCGCCAGAAGAAGGCGACCGAAGGCGTCGACGAAGCTGAATTTGACGAGATTGACGATTCCCCCGAGGAGGAGAACTGAGATGGCCATCACGGCAGCCAACCAGCTTGAGCTTCTGCAGACCGCCGAGGCGGTGGCGCGCGAAAAGATGATCGACCCGGATCTGGTGATCCAGGCGATGGAAGAAAGCCTCGCGCGCGCGGCGAAGTCGCGTTACGGCGCGGAGATGGACATCCGCGTCTCGATCGATCGCAAGACCGGCAAGGCGACCTTCACCCGTGTCCGCACCGTCGTCGAAGACGAAGAGCTGGAGAACTATCAGGCCGAGCTGACCGTCGAGCAGGCGAAGCAGTATCTCGACAACCCCTCGGTCGGCGATCAGATCGTCGACGAGGTGCCGCCGGTCGATCTGGGCCGCATCGCCGCGCAATCAGCCAAGCAGGTCATCCTGCAGAAGGTCCGCGAAGCCGAGCGTGATCGCCAGTACGAAGAGTTCAAAGACCGCGTGGGCACGATCATCAATGGCATCGTCAAGCGCGAGGAATACGGCAATATCATCGTCGATGTGGGCCGTGGCGAAGCGATCCTGCGCCGCAACGAGAAGATTGGCCGCGAGAGCTATCGCCCGAACGACCGCATCCGTGCCTATGTGAAAGACGTGCGCCGCGAGACCCGTGGCCCGCAGATCTTCCTCAGCCGCACCGCGCCGGAATTCATGGCCGAGCTGTTCAAGATGGAAGTGCCGGAAATCTACGACGGCATCATCGAGATCAAGGCCGTGGCCCGCGATCCCGGTTCGCGCGCGAAGATCGGCGTCATCTCCTATGACAACTCGATCGACCCGGTCGGCGCCTGTGTCGGTATGCGCGGTTCGCGCGTGCAGGCCGTCGTCGGCGAGCTTCAGGGCGAGAAGATCGACATCATCCCGTGGAACGAAGATCAGGCGACCTTCCTCGTGAACGCGCTGCAGCCGGCCGAAGTGTCGAAAGTGGTGATCGACGAGGAAGCGCAGAAGATCGAAGTCGTGGTCCCGGACGAGCAACTGTCGCTCGCCATCGGCCGTCGCGGTCAGAACGTGCGTCTGGCTTCGCAGCTGACCGGTCTCGACATCGACATCCTGACCGAAGCCGAGGAATCGGCGCGCCGTCAGGCCGAGTTCGCCGAGCGCACCAAGCTGTTCGTCGACGCGCTGGACCTCGACGAGTTCTTCGCGCAGCTGCTCGTGGCCGAGGGCTTTACCTCGCTCGAGGAAGTGGCCTATGTCGACATGGACGAGCTGCTGTCGATCGAAGGCGTGGACGAGGACACCGCAGGCGAACTGCAGGCCCGTGCCCGCGACGTGATCGAAGAGCAGAACCGCAAGGCGCTGGAAGCGGCGAAGGAAATGGGCGTCGAGCAGTCGCTGTTCGACTTCGAAGGCCTGACCCCGCAGATGATCGAGGCGCTCGCGAAAGATGACGTCAAGACGCTGGAAGATTTCGCGACCTGCGCCGACTGGGAACTGGCCGGTGGCTGGACCACGGTCGACGGTCAGCGCGTGAAGGATGACGGTCTGCTCGAGAAATTCGACGTGAGCCTCGAAGAGGCGCAGAACCTGATCATGACCGCGCGTATTCAGCTAGGCTGGGTCGATCCGTCCGAGCTGGAAAGCGACGCGGAAGACGAAGGCGAAGAGGAAACCGAGGAGGAGGCCGAGGCGTAAGCCTCGGTCCCGACCGGAGAGGAGCTTAGATGAGTCGCGGCGGAAAGCCGAAAACCAACGACGACCCCGAACGGCGCTGCATCGTCACCGGCGATGTTCAGCCGAAGGCGGGGCTTGTCCGCTTCGTGCTCGGACCCGATGGGATGATCTATCCGGACGTGGCAGGCAAGCTGCCCGGCCGCGGCATCTGGGTCACCTCCGAACGCAGCGTCATTGAGACGGCGATGAAAAAGGGATTGTTTGCTCGCGCAGCGAAGCAGGCGGCCAAAACCCCAGAAAATCTGGTGGAATTGGTGGAACTGGCCCTTGCCTCTCGCGTTGTGGAGCTTATTTCTCTGGAGCGGAAGGCCGGCAAAGCGGTTGTCGGCTTCGAAAAGGTCAAGGGCTGGCTGGCCGAGGGGCGCGCGAAAGTGCTGCTACAGGCAAGCGACGGCTCGGACAGGGGCAAGGGCAAGCTGTGGACGCCCGAAGGCGGGCGCTGGTTCGGCTGCCTCACCTCTCAGGAATTGGGTTTGGCATTCGGCCGCGATCGTGCGATACACGGCGCGCTTGCAGCCGGTGGCCTCACCCGGCGCGTAATTGAAGACGCATCGAGGCTTGCGGGCGTACGCAAGCAGGACGGCGGCAAGACCGCCATGAAGGATACGAAGACGGCATGAGCGATACGGACGGCAAAAAGACTCTCGGACTGGGCGGCGGGCGCCCCGGGCAGGTGAAGCAAAGCTTCTCGCACGGGCGCACCAAGAACGTCGTGGTCGAGACGAAAGGCAAGAAGCGGGTGCTGAACAAACCGGCGGCAGGCGCTGGTAAGGGAGGGGGTAACAAAACTTCCCTTGGCGATCCGTCGAAGCGCCCCGCCGGGATTTCCGACGCCGAGATGGAGCGTCGCCTGAAGGCGCTTCAGGCCGCGAAGGCGCGTGAGGTCGAAGAGGCCGCCGCCCGCGAGGCCGAGGAAAAAGCCCGCGAAGAAGAACGTGAGCGTCGTCGCGCCGAGGCTGAGGCCAAGGAGCGCGAGGAGCGTGAACGCGAAGCGGCCCTGAAAGCCAAGGCTGAAGAGGACGAGCGCAAGAAGCGCGAGGCCGAACTTCGCGACAAGAAGAAAGAAGAGATCCGCAAGGGCGGACCGAAGAAAGATGCGCCGGTCGATCAGGCTGCCGTGGAGGTTGCTGCCGCCCGCGCCGAGACCAAGGGTGTGTCCGCTTCGGGTCCGCGCAAGACGGATCGTGAGCGTGACACGCGCAACGATCGCAACAACAAGGGCAACGACCGCGGCAACCGCCGTTCGGGCAAGCTCTCGCTGAGCGATGCGCTTTCGGGTGGCGAAGGCCGCCAGCGCTCGCTTGCTGCGATGAAGCGCAAGCAGGAGAAGGCCCGTCAGAAGGCGATGGGCGGCTCGCAGCGTGCTGAAAAGCAGTCGCGCGAAGTGCAGCTTCCCGAGACGATCATCGTGTCGGAGCTCGCCAACCGTATGGCAGAGCGCGCAGCCGACGTGGTCAAAACGCTCATGAAGATGGGCATGATGGTCACCGCGAACCAGACGCTCGACGCCGATACCGCAGAACTCGTGATCGAGGAATTCGGTCACCGGTCCGTGCGCGTCTCGGATGCGGATGTCGAACAGGTCATCGATCAGGTCGACGACAAAGAAGAAGATCTTCAGCCGCGTCCGCCGATCGTCACGATCATGGGTCACGTCGACCACGGCAAGACCTCGCTGCTCGACGCGATCCGCAAGGCGAACGTCGTCTCCGGCGAGGCTGGCGGGATCACGCAGCATATCGGCGCCTATCAGGTGCAGACCGAGAGCGGGGCGACCCTGTCCTTCCTGGACACGCCCGGCCACGCGGCCTTTACCTCGATGCGTGCCCGCGGTGCCAATGTCACCGATATCGTGGTGCTCGTGGTGGCAGCCGATGACTCGGTGATGCCGCAGACGATCGAAGCGATCAATCACTCGAAGGCCGCTGGCGTTCCGATGATCGTCGCGATCAACAAATGCGACAAGCCCGATGCGGATGCCCAGAAGGTCCGCACCCAGCTTCTGCAGCACGAAGTCGTCGTCGAAGAGATGTCGGGTGACGTGCAGGACGTGGAAGTTTCGGCCAAGACCGGCAAGGGTCTCGATCAGCTGCTCGAAGCCATCGCGCTTCAGGCCGAACTGCTCGAACTCAAGGCCAACCCCGATCGCGCCGCGCAAGGTGCGGTGATCGAAGCCAAGCTCGACGTGGGCCGTGGTCCGGTCGCGACGGTTCTGGTGCAGAACGGCACGCTGCGCAAAGGCGACATCTTCGTCGTCGGCGAGCAGTGGGGTAAAGTCCGCGCGCTGATCAACGACAAGGGCGACCGCGTCGATGAGGCCGGTCCGTCGGTTCCTGTCGAGGTGCTTGGCATCAACGGCACGCCCGAGGCTGGCGACGTTCTCAACGTCGTCGAGACCGAGGCGCAGGCCCGCGAGATCGCCGAATACCGCGAGCAGGCCGCGAAGGACAAACGCGCCGCTGCCGGTGCCGCGACGACGCTGGAGCAGCTGATGGCGAAAGCCAAGGCCGACGAAAGCGTCACCGAACTGCCCGTGCTGGTGAAGGCCGACGTGCAGGGCTCGGCGGAAGCGATCGTTCAGGCGCTCGAGAAGGTCGGCAACGAAGAGGTGCGCGTGCGCGTGCTGCATTCGGGCGTCGGTGCAATCACCGAATCCGACATCACGCTGGCCGAGGCGTCCAACGCGCCGGTCATCGGCTTCAACGTTCGTGCCAATGCGCCTGCGCGCAACGCCGCGAACCAGAAGGGCGTCGAGATCCGCTACTACTCGATCATCTATGATCTGGTGGACGACATCAAAGCCGCCGCTTCGGGCCTCCTGTCGGCCGAGATCCGCGAGCACTTCATCGGCTATGCCGAGATCAAGGAAGTGTTCAAGGTCACCGGCGTCGGCAAGGTCGCGGGTTGTATCGTCACCGAGGGCGTGGCCCGTCGTTCGGCTGGCGTCCGCCTTCTGCGCGACAATGTGGTGATCCACGAAGGCACGCTGAAGACGCTCAAGCGCTTCAAGGACGAGGTCAAGGAAGTGCCCTCCGGTCAGGAATGCGGCATGGCCTTCGAAAGATACGACGATATCCGCCCCGGCGATGTCATCGAGATCTTCGAGCGCGAAGAGGTCGAGCGGACGCTATGATCCTTCGGGACCGAGTTACGAATATAGAAACGGGGGCCTTCGGGCCCCCGTTTTGCATCTGTGACTGTCATCCGGCTGCATCAGCGATTGACGGGACGCCCGGCAAAGAGCGCATCGCCGACACGCACGAGGATGCGCCCGCAATCCAGCGTCCGTTCGTAAACTCCCTGAACGAAGACGCTGCTGCCGATCTGAATGGTTCTGAGCATGAGGTTCCTCCCTTGAGCGCTCATTAGAAGCGCAAGGTCTTAAGGAACGACAAATGGAAACGGTCTGCCCTTCGCGTTAGACGCGAGAGGTGGGAAAAAAGATCACAAAGGTTAACCGCGCAGTAACCCCGATCAGAGCCAATCGCGCAGGATCGGGATCAGGGGGATATCCGCCGGCGGCATCTCGTAGTCGCGCAGATCACGCGCCCGCGCCCAGGCGAGGGTCTGCCCCTCTTGCGGGCTGACGATCCCTTCCCATTTGCGGCAAGCGAACAGCGGCATCAGCAGGTGGAAGTCGTCATAGGCGTGGCTGGCGAAGGTCAGAGGTGCGAGGCAGCTCTGATGGGTCTGGATGCCCAGCTCCTCGTCTAGCTCGCGGATCAGCGCGGCCTCGGGCGTCTCGCCCGCCTCCACCTTGCCGCCGGGAAACTCCCACAGACCTGCCATCGACTTGCCCTCGGGGCGCTGTGCCAGAAGCACGCGCCCGTCGGCGTCGATCAGGGCGACGGCGGATACCAGAACCATCTTCACGAACGATAATCCGCGTTAATGTCGATGTAGCGGTGGGTCAGATCGCAGGTCCAGACCGATTTCGAGGCGCGGCCAAGGCCGAGATCGACGCCGATCACGAGCTCGTCGTTCTTCATATAGGCGCTCGCGGCCTCTTCGGAGTAATCCGGCACGCGCCAGCCTTTCTCGGCCACCACCATGTCCCCGAAGGAAATCTTGAGCTTGTCGCGATCGGCCTCGGCTCCGGATTTACCGACAGCCGCGACCACGCGGCCCCAATTCGCGTCCTCGCCCGCAATCGCGGTCTTCACCAGCGGCGAATTCGCAATCGACATCGCGATCTTATGCGCGTCCTCGTTCGAGCGCGCCCGCGTCACGCGGATTTCGACGAATTTGGTGGCCCCTTCGCCGTCTTTGACGACTTGATGCGCGAGATCCATCATCACCTCGCGCAGCCCGGCCTCAAACGCCTTCGCAGGCTCCGAGCGCAGATCGGCGATCTCGGCGGCGTCGGATTTCCCGGTCGCCGCGACGATCAGCGCATCCGAGGTCGAGGTGTCGCTGTCCACGGTGATCGCGTTGAACGTGTCGTCGACCTGACGCGACAGCATCTTCTGCAGCCGCGCCGGCGTGATTTTCGCATCGGTGAAGATATAGACCAGCATCGTCGCCATATTCGGCGCGATCATCCCCGAGCCTTTCGCGATCCCGGCGATCTTGATCTTGCCGCCTTCGCCCTGAACTTCGGCAAAAGCGCCTTTGGGATAGGTATCGGTCGTCATGATCGCGCGCGCGGCATCCTCGATCCCGGCAGGGGAGAGGCGCTGCGTCAGGCTGTCGAGCACCGCGACGATCTTGTCATGCGGAAGCGGCTCGCCAATGACGCCGGTGGAGGACGAGAACACACGGCTGATCGGCATGTCGAGCGCCTGAGCCACCGCACCGGTCACCTTGTCGACACTCTCCTGACCGCTTTTACCGGTGAAGGCGTTGGCGTTGCCGGAGTTGACGATGATCGCGGCACCCGTCTCGGCAGGCGCGCGCATCGCGAGCTTTTCCTGACAATCGAGAACGCAGGCCGCGCGGGTGGACGAGGTGGTGAAAACGCCAGCGATCGACGATCCCGGCGTGACACGCGCCAGCATCACATCGGTACGGCCGGCATATTTGACCCCCGCCGCGGCGGAGGCGAATTCGACCCCCGCGATTTCCGGAAGATCGGGAAATTTCGCGGGGGCGAGCGGCGAAATCGTCACCGATTTCGCCTTTGTTTGCGCCGCAGAAGCGGCAGGGGCGGGCGCGGCGGAAAGGTCGGACTTCAGCGCCTTAACCTTGGCGCGGAGCTTCTTGACCTTGGTCTTCAACTCCTTGGTGTCCTTCGACTTTTTCTTCGCCATCGCGCCCGCCTTTTGATCGATCAGTTGCTACCCAAGATGGATTGATCTTTCAGAACGCTCGGATCAATCCCGTCGGTCATCTTGTCGATTTTGGCTTCGCCCACAACAGCCTTTACGCGTTTTTGGACAGCCTCTTGGCGAATATCGCCTTCGAGCTTCTTGCGCACATCGGCCAGTTTCGGCGCGTCGACCATCTTCGTGCCGAGCAGCTTCACGACATGCCAGCCGTACTGGGTCTGGATCGGACCGGCGACTTCGCCGTCCTTCATGCCTGCAACCTCATCCGCGAAGGGCTTGACCATCGCGTCGAGCTTGAACCAGCCCAGATCGCCGCCATTCGCCGCCGCACCATCGGTCGAGTTCTTCTTCGCCAGTTCTGCGAAGTCGCCGCCGTTATCGATCTCTTTCTTGATCTTTTCGGCCTCTTCCTTGGTTTTCACGATGATATGGGCCGCGTGATATTCCTTGGTCGGCTCGGCCTTGGCGTATTTCGCGTCATAGGCTTTCTGCACGGCGTCGTCGGTCACGGCCTTGTCAGCGGTGTAGTTCAGCATCGCACCCGAGAGATACGCGCGCTTCTGCACTTCGAGAGCGATCTTGTCGCGCTGGGTGATGCGCTTCTCTTCGAGCTGGGCGAGCGCGGTCTGCTGGATCAGCTGCTCCAGGACGCCTTGGAACAGCTTGTCATCGGGCAGCTGCTGGTATTGCGCGGGCAGGCCGTCGCGTACCGTTTGCATCATGCCCAGCGTGATATCCTGACCGTTCACGGTGGCGACCACGGTGTCGGCGCTCAGGTCGGTGCGCGGCTTGGCGGCGGTTTCCGATTTCGCGGCATCCGCAGCGGCGGCAGGCACTTTCGCGTCATCGGCCTGTGCGATCCCGGCAGTCATTGCGCAGATCGCGACGCTCGCGAACAGTTTCGTCAGATTCGGCATCCTTGCCACTTCCTTTCTGCCGCGTCTCTAGGCGGCGTTGACAGTCTGGCAGCCGCCCCTTACATCGCCTAGGGCCTGTAAGAGCCATTTCGGCCTTGTTTCGCTAGCTCTTCTAGGCAAGCAAACCCTATGCGACAAGGCACAGGGAATAACGATCTGGTCAGCTACCCTCGGAGATTACATGCTCGGCATCGGAACACTCGCGAAGAAGGTCTTCGGCACGTCGAATGATCGTAAGGTGAAATCGGTGCGCCCGCTGGTGGCCAAGATCAACGCGCTGGAGGAGGAGTTCGCAGCCCTCTCCGACGAACAGATCATCGAGAAGACCCGCGACTTCCAGCACCGCGTGCAGGAAGACGGCGAGAGCCTCGACAAGATCCTGCCCGAAGCCTTCGCCAACTGTCGCGAAGCCGCGAAGCGTGCACTCGGCCTGCGGGCCTTCGACGTGCAGCTCGTCGGCGGCATCTTCCTGCATCAGGGCAATATCGCCGAGATGAAGACGGGCGAAGGGAAAACCCTCGTCGCGACCTTCCCGGCCTATCTGAATGCGCTCGCCGGCAAGGGCGTGCATGTCGTCACCGTGAACGACTACCTCGCACGGCGTGACGCGGAATGGATGAGCAAGGTCTATGGCGCGCTGGGTCTGACCACCGGCGTCGTCGTGCCCTTCCAGGCCGAGCCCGAGAAGAAGCAGGCCTACGCCGCCGACATCACCTATTCGACGAATAACGAGCTTGGCTTCGATTATTTGCGCGACAACATGAAGACGTCGGTCGACCAGATGATGCAGCGCGGCCATTTCTACGCGATCATCGACGAGGTCGACTCGATCCTGATCGACGAGGCACGCACGCCGCTGATCATCTCGGGCCCGTCCGACGACCGCTCGGAGCTGTATATCACGCTCGACAAGTTCATCCCGAGCCTGAGCGAAGAGCATTACACCATCGACGAGAAGGCCCGCACCGCGACCTTCACCGAAGAGGGCAACGACTTCCTCGAGAACCTCCTGCTGGAGGCGGGCGTGCTCCCCGAGGGTCAGTCGCTCTACGATCCGGAAAGCACGACCATCGTGCACCACGTCAACCAGGCCCTGCGCGCCCATAAGCTGTTCTTCAAGGATCAGAACTACGTCGTGCAATCGGGCGAGGTCGTGCTGATCGACGAATTCACCGGCCGCATGATGAAGGGCCGCCGCCTCTCGGAAGGTCTGCATCAGGCGATCGAAGCCAAGGAAGGCGTCGACATTCAGCCCGAGAACGTGACGCTGGCTTCGGTCACCTTCCAGAACTACTTCCGCCTCTACGACAAGCTCGGCGGCATGACCGGCACCGCGGCCACCGAGGCCGAGGAATTCGCCGAGATCTATTCGCTCGGCGTGGTCGAGATCCCGACCAACCGCCCGATCGCGCGGAAAGACGAACACGACCGCGTCTATCGCACCGCGCAGGAGAAATACGACGCCGTCGTCGAGGCGATCAAGAAAGCCAACGAGAAGGGCCAGCCGATGCTCGTCGGCACCACCTCGATCGAGAAGTCCGAGATGCTCTCGGACATGCTCAAGAAGGCTGGCATCAAGCACAACGTCCTGAACGCCCGCCAGCACGAGCAGGAAGCGACCATCGTCGCCGAGGCCGGTCGTCTGGGCGCGGTGACCATCGCGACCAACATGGCAGGCCGCGGCACCGACATTCAGCTTGGCGGCAACGTCGAGATGCGCGTGCAGGACGAACTCGCGGCGAATCCCGACGCCGATCCCGAAGAGGTTCGCAAACGGATCGACGCGGCGACCGCTGAGGAAAAAGCGAAAGTTCTGGAAGCGGGCGGCCTGTTCGTTCTCGCGACCGAGCGCCACGAAAGCCGCCGCATCGACAACCAGCTGCGCGGCCGTTCGGGCCGTCAGGGCGACCCGGGCCGCTCGCTGTTCTTCCTCTCGCTGGAAGACGACCTGATGCGGATCTTCGGCTCCGACAAGCTCGATTCGGTCTTGTCCAAGCTGGGCATGAAAGAGGGCGAAGCAATCGTCCACCCGTGGGTGAACAAGTCGCTCGAGCGCGCGCAGGCGAAGGTCGAGGGCCGCAACTTCGACATTCGTAAGCAGCTTCTGAAATTCGATGACGTGATGAACGACCAGCGGAAAGCGGTCTTCTCGCAGCGTCGCGAAATCATGGAAACCGAAGAGGTCGGCGAGATCACCCGCGACATGCGCGTTCAGGTGATCGAGGACCTCGTGGACCGCTTCATGCCGCCGAAATCCTATGCCGATCAATGGGATGTCGAAGGCATGCATCAAGAGGTGATCGAACAGCTGAACCTCGACGTGCCGCTTGCGGAATGGGCCGAGGAAGAGGGCGTCGATCAGGAAGTCGTCGCCGAGCGACTCGAGGAAGCGACTGATACGCTGATGGCCGAGAAGGCCGAGGCGTTCGGCGCCGACACGATGCAGATGATTGAAAAGCAGGTCCTGCTGCAGATCATCGACGCGAAATGGCGCGAGCATCTGGTCACGCTCGATCAGCTGCGCCAGACCATCGGTTTCCGCGGCTATGCGCAGCGCGATCCGCTGTCGGAATTCAAGACCGAGGGCTTCCAGCTGTTCGAGATCATGCTCGACAGCCTGCGCTCGGACGTGACGCAGCAGCTGGCCCGTATCCGTCCGCTCACCGAAGAAGAGCAGGCGCAGATGATGCAGGCGCAACAGCAGCAGCCCGCACCGACCGAAGCGTCGGCGGAAGCCCCGACCGAGGCGATGCCCGAGGTCGAGGTGGTGGGCGAGCCGCTTCCGGGATTCGACGAGACGAATCCGGCAACTTGGGGCGAGCCGTCGCGCAACGATCCTTGCCCCTGCGGGTCGGGCAAGAAGTTCAAGCATTGCCACGGGCAATTGGTTTGACACAACTCTGACGCGAATGTGGCAAAGTTGAGGCGGCTTCGGCCGCCTTTTCCATATCTTGTTGGAGTCATTGACTCTCTTGGCAGCTCCACCCCCCACGCCAGCCGCGTGAAGGGCGCGATTTCCCAATTCGCGCCGCAGCTTCGCCGCTTTCGGTCATTAGAAAATTATTAAGCAGTTTTCTAAGACAGACCCCAGTTCGAGGCGGCGATGCGCACCATTCGCAAGATATCCATGATCGGAGCGACGTTCCTGCTCGCCGCCGCGACCGGTCATGTGATGCAAAGCGTGGGTCCGCGTCCGCAACTCGGTGCGTCTTTGGTGGCGAGCTCGGTCAGTCGCGAGACTTGGAGAAATCGGGTCGAGCCGCGCGAGGAACCGCGGGTTCAGCTCATTTCGAAAACCGTTCTTCGCAATCCTCCCGTCTATCATTTCGCGACGGATTCCGGCGTCGGCATCGTGCCTGCGACGGTGCGCACATCCGGCGACCAGTTCACCTCTTCGCTTCCGCAACCGATGCCGTTGAAAACCGGCGCTGCCGATTGCGGGCACGCCGTCCTGTCGGTCACCCCCGCAGGCGATGGGCTGACCAAGCTGGAGCTGAATGCGCCGTGCCACCCCGATACGAAACTGACGATCCGCGATGCGTCGCTCTCGATCGCCGGGCAGACCGATAAGTCGGGGGCTTTCTCGGCTATTCTGCCTTTGCTCGCGCCGACGACGTCGCTGGAAGTCACCACCGGTGGATCGACGATCGCGCAGGTCGAGGCCGCGGCGTCGGGGCTCGATAAGATCAACCGCGCGATCTGGGTGACCGATGGACAAAGCCCGTTGCATCTGAACGCCTATGAGAACGGTGCGCAGTTCGACGATGCGGGCCATCTCGACGTGACTAAGCCGCGCACGCCGGACACCTCGCTGGGCGGCTATATGCAAAGCTTCACCTCCGCAGATGGCAAGCGCATCGAAATCTATACCGCTCCCAAGACGCTTACCGCGCTCAAGCTGCAACTCGAGGCGACGTTGTCCTCCGAAGATTGCGGCAAACCGGTCGGCGGCCGGTTGATGCGGATGCATGGCACCGGGACCGCAGCGATGCCGATCACCCTCGACCTACCCGCTTGCCCCTCCGATGGCGGCACGGTGGTTTTGCCGCTTGATGGGTTCGAATCTCAGGGCCTGACCGCTCAAAAGTAACCCTCCGACCGCAGGCTGATCTCGCAGTCCTTACCGAGGATCAGGTGATCGTGCAGCACGATGCCGAAGAGCTTCGCCGCCTCGTCGATCTGCCGTGTGAGGGCGATATCCGCCTCCGACGGGGTCGGGTCGCCCGAGGGGTGGTTGTGTACCAGAATCAGCGCTGAGGCATTGGCCTCCAGCGCGCGCTTCATCACCTCGCGCGGATAGACCGGCACGTGGTCGACCGTGCCGCGGCCCTGTTCCTCATCCGCAATCAGGGCGTTCTTCCGGTCCAGCAGCAGCAGGCGAAACTGCTCCGTCTCGGCATGGGACATCGCCATGTGACAGTAATCGACAAGCGCCTGCCACGAGCTGAGCACCGGCCGATGCATCACCTTCGAGCGTGCGAGCCTTTGCGCCGAGGCCTCTACCAGCTTCAACTCGATCACCACGGCCTCGCCCACGCCGGTCACTTGGCGCAGGCGGTGAGGCGGGGCAGAGACCACCCGCCCGAAATCGCCGAAGGTTTCGATCAGGCGACGGGCGAGAGGTTTGACGTCCTGCCGCGGGATCGCGCGAAACAGCACCAGTTCGAGCAGTTCGTAATCGGGCAGGGCCTGCGCGCCGCCTTCCATGAACCGCGTGCGCAGCCGTTGTCGATGATCGAACAGATAGGACGGCTTGGACGCGCCCGGCGGCGGACGGATCGCGGTGCCGCCGTTGAACAACGGCAGCGGAGGCTCCTGCATATGATGGGGCATCTGGTCCATGAAACAGACCATGAACGATTCGGATTGAAGAAAGCCTTAATCGATTGCGAGCCGGACAAGAAAAAAGGCGCCCGAAGGCGCCTTTTCCAAATGATCACTGGGTCATGCCATCCCAGAAGCTTTTGACTTTCTTGAAGAAACTCGCGCCTTCCGGGTTGTTCTCGGCTTCGATCCCCTGGAACTCCTTGAGGATTTCCTTCTGCCGTGCGGTCAGGTTCACCGGGGTTTCGACGGCCAGTTCGATGAACATGTCGCCGGCCCCGCCGCCGCGCAGCGCGGGCATCCCTTTGCCACGCAGGCGCATCTGCCGACCCGATTGGCTGCCGGCCGGGATTTTCACACGGCTTCGGCCGCCATCTATCGTCGGCACTTCGACCTCGCCCCCAAGGGCTGCGGTCGCCATGCTGACGGGCACGCGGCAATGCAGATCGGTGCCTTCGCGTTCGAAGATCGCGTGCGGCTGGACCTCGATGAAGATGTAGAGATCGCCCGACGGACCACCGCGCAGCCCCGCCTCGCCTTCGCCGGCGTGACGGATGCGGGTGCCGGTCTCGACCCCCGGAGGGATGTTGACCTGAAGCTGGCGATCGACCTCCACGCGGCCTGCACCATGGCAGACCTTGCAGGGGTTCTTCACCACCTGACCCTGGCCACCACAGGTCGGGCAGGTCCGCTCGACCGTGAAGAAGCCGTTCTGCGCGCGCACCTTGCCCAGACCCGAACAGGTCGGACAAGTCTGCGGCTCGGAGCCGCCTTCCGCACCGGAGCCGTTACACTCGGTACAGGCGGCCGAGCTCGGCACGTTGATCGTCTTGTGGGTGCCGCGATACGCCTCTTCGAGCGTGACGCGCATGTTGTAGCGCAGATCGGAGCCCCGCTGTGCGCGCGAACGCCCACCGCCGGGACCGGCTCTGCCGCCGCCCATGAAATCACCGAACAGGTCTTCGAAGACGTCGGAGAAGGCCGAGGCGAAGTCGCCCTGACCGCCCGCGCCGCCGTAGCCGCCGCCCGGACGCCCGCCGCCCATGCCGCCTTCGAACGCCGCGTGACCGAACCGGTCGTAAGCGGCTTTCTTCTCGGCGTCCTTGAGGACGTCATAAGCCTCGTTCACTTCCTTGAACTGGGCCTCGGCATCGGGATTGTCGGAATTGCGATCGGGATGAAGCTCTTTCGCCTTCTTGCGATAGGCTTTCTTGATCTCTTCGGCCGAGGCGCCTTTGGCAGTTCCCAGAACGTCGTAATAGTCGCGTTTTGCCATTGGTTACCCCCTTGGCGGAACGCAGGCGGGCCCGCCCTTAGAAAAGGCAGGCCCGCCCGACATTCCATGCGCAATTACTTGCGCTCGTCCTCGCCCAGATCTTCGAAGTCAGCGTCGACGATATCTTCATCGACATCGCGCGGGCTGTCTTCGTCGTTCGAGCTCTCGCCCTGACCGGCTTTCTCCTGCTCAGCCTTGTAGATGGCCTCGCCGAGTTTCATCGCCGCATCCGTCAGGTTCTGGATCGCGCCTTTGATCTTGCCGGCTTCCTCGGTCTTGAGGGCTTCCTCAAGCGCGTTGGCCGCCAGTTCGATCGCTTCGACGGTCGAGGCATCGACCTTGTCGCCGTGATCTTCAAGCGACTTGCGGGTCGAGTGCAGGAGCGATTCGCCCTGGTTCTTGGTTTCGACCAGTTCCTTGCGGGACTTGTCCGCGTCGGCATTCGCCTCGGCGTCCTGAACCATTTTCTCGATCTCGTCATCGGTCAAACCGCCGGACGCCTGGATCGTGATCTTCTGCTCCTTGCCGGTGCCCTTGTCCTTCGCCGAAACGGACACGATGCCGTTGGCGTCGATGTCGAAGGTCACTTCGATCTGCGGCATGCCGCGCGGGGCCGGCGGGATGTCCTCGAGGTTGAACATGCCGAGCATCTTGTTGTCGGCAGCCATCTCGCGCTCACCTTGGAAAACCCGGATCGTCACTGCGTTCTGGTTGTCTTCCGCGGTGGAGAACACCTGGCTCTTCTTCGTCGGGATCGTCGTGTTGCGATCGATCAGGCGGGTGAACACGCCACCCAGCGTCTCGATGCCGAGCGACAGCGGGGTCACGTCGAGCAGGACGACGTCTTTCACGTCACCTTGCAGAACGCCGGCCTGAATGGCCGCACCGAGCGCCACGACCTCATCCGGGTTCACACCCTTATGCGGCTCTTTGCCGAAGAAGCCGGTCACTTCCTCCACGACTTTCGGCATACGGGTCATACCGCCGACGAGCACGACTTCGTCGATCTCGTCCTTGGAGACGCCCGCATCCTTGAGCGCGGCGGCGCAGGGCTTCAGCGAAGCCTTGATGAGATCGCCCACGAGGCTTTCCAGCTTCGCACGGGTCAGCTTCATGACCATGTGCAGCGGCGTGCCGTCCTTGCCCATCGAGATGAAGGGCTGGTTGATCTCGGTCTGGCTCGAGCTCGACAGCTCGATCTTCGCTTTCTCGGCAGCTTCCTTCAGACGCTGCAGCGCCATCTTGTCCTTGGTCAGGTCGACGCCATGCTCTTTTTTGAACTCGTCAGCGAGGTAGTTGACGATGCGCATGTCGAAGTCTTCACCGCCGAGGAACGTGTCGCCGTTGGTCGATTTCACTTCGAAGAGACCGTCGTCGATCTCGAGGATGGTGATGTCGAAGGTACCGCCGCCAAGGTCATAGACCGCGATGGTTTTCGATTCTTTCTTGTCGAGGCCATAGGCCAGCGCAGCCGCGGTCGGCTCGTTGATGATGCGCAACACTTCGAGACCGGCGATCTTGCCGGCGTCTTTGGTGGCCTGACGCTGAGCGTCGTTGAAGTAGGCGGGCACGGTAATGACGGCCTGCGTGACTTCCTCACCCAGATAGCTCTCGGCGGTTTCCTTCATCTTCTGAAGAATCACGGCCGAAACCTGAGCCGGGGAGTACTTGTCGCCCTTCACTTCGACCCATGCGTCGCCATTGCCGCCGTCGACAATGTTGTAGGGGACGAGTTTCTTGTCCTTCTCGACTTCCGCATCGGTGGTGCGGCGACCGATCAGACGCTTAACAGCGAAAACGGTGTTCGAGGGGTTGGTGACCGCCTGACGTTTCGCCGGCTGGCCGACCAGACGTTCGTCGTCCGTATAGGCGACGATCGAGGGGGTGGTGCGCGCCCCTTCGGAGTTTTCAATCACTCGGGGCTGTGCGCCATCCATGATGGCGACGCAGGAGTTCGTAGTCCCGAGGTCGATACCAATGACTTTACCCATGATGTTACCTCTCTTGGCGATATGACGGGGAACGGGTCCATTCAGGCCCCCGGCCCCTATCCCTTGGGTTTCGGTTTCATGTTCTGCTATCTGGCGGTGTGAGCCGCCTTCGGCTTCGAAGCGTATATAAGGAGGGGAAAATCGGGCTGCAAGAAGGCTCCCCCGAGGAAGAGGGTGAGAAAATGACAGAAAATCCGAAACACGCAACATCTCGGCCCGATCCGCAGGAGATTCGCGGCTTCCGCCATTATCCCGGCTGGCTGGACCTCGACGAGCAGAAGGCGCTGATCGAGACGCTGCGCGGTGTCGTGGCGCAGGCGCCGCTATTCTCGCCGATGACACCCTACGGCAAGCCGATGTCGGTGCGCATGACGTCGGCCGGGCGGTTCGGCTGGATCTCCGACCGACGCGGCTACCGCTATTCGGAGACCCATCCCGACGGTCAGCCCTGGCCCGCAATTCCGCAGCCGATCCTCGATATCTGGGAGGCGGTCTCGGGCACGAGCCGCGCCCCCGAATGCTGTCTCATCAATTTCTACGGTGAAAGCGCGAAGATGGGCATGCATCAGGACCGCGACGAGCAGGATTTCGATCAGCCCGTGGTCTCGGTCTCGCTGGGCGATGACGGGCTGTTTCGCATCGGGAACAAGACGCGCGGTGGCAAGACCGAAAGCATCTGGCTGCACTCGGGCGATGTGATGGTGATGGGGGGCGAGGCGCGGCTGCTTTATCATGGCATCGACCGCGTGAAGCCCGGCACCTCGCCGCTGATGCCGAAGGGCGGGCGGATCAACCTGACGATGCGCGTCGTGACCTGACGCCTGTTCTGGCGGCATCTGCGGGAGCCTCCGGCGGGGATATTTTTGCCAAGAGGAAGGGGCTGGTCAGAAAGAGCCGCGCGGCAGCGGCGTCGTGCCCTTGTTATAGGGCGTCCAGTCCTCGACATCCGGGTAGTATTTCCGCCGCCACGCCCGCACGCGCGGGTTCATCCGGCGCCGCCAGAGCGGCGGGATCATCGCGAGCGCCGTCATGCCGGGATAGCCGAAGGGCAGCTGCGGGGCTTCCTCGGCATCGTAGGTCTGCAGGAGCGGGAAGCGGCGGTCGGGCTTGTAATGGTGATCCGAATGGCGCTGCAGGTTGATCAGCAGCCAGTTCGAGGCCGTGTGATCGGCGTTCCAGCTATGGCGGGGCAGGACATGCTCATAGCGCCCTTCGCCCTTGTATTGCCGGGTCAGGCCGTAATGCTCGACATAGTTGGTCAGCTCCAGTTGCCAGACCGCGAAGAGCGCCTGCAGCAGGAACAGGCCGAGCCCCATCCATCCGCCGAGGAGTGCCGCCACGATCAGCGCCAGCGCCTGCAATGCGCCGTAGCGCCAGAACGGGTTGGAGCGGTGCCAGACCGGGCGGCCCGCGCGGCTCAGTTTCAGTTTCTCGGCCTTCCAGGCGGAACGGGGGCATTCAAAAATCACCCGCCAGAAGAAGCGGTGAAACCCTTCGTTATAGCGCGCCGAGACCGCATCGCGCGGCGTGCCGACCCAGAGGTGATGGACCAGGAGATGCTCGGTCCGGAAATGGGAGTAGAGGACGCTCGCCAGCAGCAGATCGCCCAGCCAGCGCTCCAGCTGGCTTTTCTGATGTAGCAGCTCGTGGGCATAGACGATGCCGATCGTGCCCGATATCACGCCCACGCCGAACATCAGGGCGACGATCTCGAACCCATTTAGATGGGTCGTATGCGTCACCCACCAGATCGCGCCGAAGATCACGGCCGCCTGAATCGGGAACCAGACCAGCGTGATCGCGCGATACCAGAACAGCTCGGCTTCGGGCGTTTCGGTGTCGGGCTGATCCTCGTTGCGCCCCAGAAGCTGGTCGAGCACCGTCGTCAGCCACCACGCATAGGCGGGCAGCAAGATCAGGGTCCAACCGCCGAACCACGCCTCGATCCCCGCCAGCGGCACGGTGCCGAGAGACAGCCAGAAGGGCAGGGCGTGAGAGGGGCGGCGGATTTCGTCGCGGCTGGACATCGGAGCCTCGTGAGCGATGCGGGCGCGGTCATACTAGCCGAACGCTAACCCGATACAATCACTCGGGTTGCGGCCATTCGGCGCTTTGGGCGGCATCCCAGACTTTGCGCATCAGCGTGGGCAGATCGCTGGGCCGGAAATCGGCGCGCGAGGTCATGGCGTCGGTCTCGGTGCGGGTGACGTGGACCTGCAGGATCAGGTGGAAATGGGTGAAGGTATGGCGCACCTCGACCGGAGAGAGCGTCCAGTCGGCCTGCATCGGCGGGGCGGGTGTCGGCGCCTCGGACCAATCCGAGCCGGGAAAGCCCAGCGTGCCGCCCAGAAGCCCCTTGTCGGGGCGGCGCTCCAGCAGCACGTCGCCTTGGCCGTTCGTTACGACATAGGCGAAGCCACGGCGGGTGGGCTTTTCCTTTTTCGGAGCCTTGCGTGGGAGCGTCTCGGCGATCCCGGCAGCGCGGGCGGTGCAGGCATCAATGAGCGGGCAAATCCCGCAGGCCGGATTGCGTGGTGTGCAGATCGTCGCGCCCAGATCCATCATCGCCTGCGCGAAATCTCCGGGTCGGTCCTCGGGCGTGATCTGTGCCGTCAATTCGGTCAGCTCCGCCTTCGCGCCGGGCAGCGGCGTGTCGACCGAGAAAAGGCGCGAGACGACGCGCTCCACATTGCCGTCGACCACGGCGACCGGCTCGTCATAGGCGATGGCGGCGATCGCGGCGGAGGTGTAGGGGCCGATGCCGGGCAGCTTTTGCAGCTCTGCCGCCGTCTCGGGGAAGCGCCCGTCCAGCTCACCCGCCACGACACGCGCGCATTTCAGCAGGTTGCGGGCGCGGGCGTAATAGCCAAGCCCGGCCCATTCGGCCATCACGTCGCCATCCTCGGCTGCCGCGAGTGCACCCACATCGGGCCAGCGCTCGGTGAAGCGGCGGAAATAGTCCCGCACGGCGGCGACCGTGGTCTGCTGCAGCATCACTTCGGACAGCCAAACGCGATAGGGATCGGGCCGTTCGCCCTCTGCACGATCCGCAGGCGACACGCGCCACGGCATGACGCGGGCATGTGTATCGTACCAGGTGAGCAGGGTTTCGCCGATTGCCCCTTTACCGTCACGCAATGTTTATGCTCCCCTCTTGCCGACCGGTTGGCCCGGCCCGATGTGCTTCCTAGAATGGGATGGATCAAGAGGAACCGCCCACGAATGAAAAAAAGCGACCCGCAAAAGACGCCTTCGCGGCGGATGCGTGGCTTTGAAGCCGCGGGCGGGCTGCTGCGTAACCGTATCCGCGCCGCGGGTGAAGCGCGCGGTTTTGCGGTCTCGCGCCTGCTGACCCATTGGGCGGAAGTGGTGGGGCCTGAGACGGCCGCGCAATGCCGCCCGGTGAAGATCGGCTACACCAAAGGCGGCTTCGGCGCGACCCTTACTCTTTTGACGACCGGAGCGGCGGCGCCGATGCTGCAGATGCAGTTGCCGCAAATCCGCGACAAGGTGAATGCCTGCTACGGCTATAACGCGATCTCGCGCATCTCTTTGACGCAGACCGCGCCGACCGGCTTTGCCGAAGGTCAGGCGCAATTCGCACCGAAACCCAAACCCGAACCCCGCAAGCCGGACCCCCGCGTCGCCGAAGCGGCGAAGGCGCAGGTGGCCGATTGTGGCGATGCCGATCTCAAATCGGCGCTGGAAGAACTGGCAAGAAACGTTCTATCGAAGTCCGCAGAGCGGGCTGCACACAAGAAAGGCAGATAGATGAGCAAAACTCTTTCGATCCTCGGCGGCGTGGCTGTCATGGGGCTTCTCGCGACGGGCGGCTGGTATGCCAGCCAACACAGCGAGGCGAGCCTGATCACTGCGGCCCAAGCGCAGGAAGCAACGGCGAGCAAAGATGTCGAGACTCTGCCCGACGTGGTTCTGGGTCAGGAAGACGCGCCGGTCACCGTGATCGAGTACGCCTCCTATACCTGCCCGCACTGTGCCGAATGGCACAAGGTCGAGTATCCGCAGCTGAAGAAGAACTACATCGACACCGGCAAGGTGAAGTTCATCCAGCGCGAGGTCTATTTCGACAAGTTCGGTGTCTGGGCCGGTCTGATCGCGCAATGCGGTGGCGATCCGAAATATTACGCGATCTCGGACATGATTTATAACAAGCAGAAGGACTGGATCGGCGACGGCAAGCCGCAGACCATCGCGGACAACCTGCGCAAGATCGGCCTGCAGGCCGGGCTGAGCAACGATCAGGTCACCGCCTGCATGAACGACGAGAAGCGCGCCGAGCGGATGGTCGCGACTTTCCAGAAGAACGCGGGCGACGACAAGATCGACGCGACGCCGACCTTCATCATCGACGGCGAGAAGCATTCCAACATGGCTTGGGACGACTTCAAGAAAATCCTCGACGACGAGCTGGCGAAGCAAGCCAACTGATCCCGGCGACAGATGTTGAGAAGGCCGGTCCCGTGGGGCCGGCCTTTTTCATATCCTGAGCCGGTCGAGCGCTGCGTCGAGCGCTGTAGGGTCGTCGATCTCGAGCCGCACCGGCAGGGCGAGTACCTTCGGGCGGAAGCTTTCCGGCAGGCGCACCGCGTCCTTCTCGGTCGTCACCATCTGCGCACCAAGCGTGTCGGCCTCTGCCTCGATGCGCTGCAACAGACGCGTCGTGAAAGGCTGGTGATCTTCCAGCGCCTCGCCGCGCAGCAGCTCCGCGCCAAGACTGCGCAGGGTGGCGAAGAATTTCTCGGGATGGCCGATGCCTGCGAAGGCGAGGACGGGAAGCCCTTCCCAATCCATGCCCGTCTGCAGCGGAGTGAGCTGACCCGTCAGATGTGGCTTCGAAATTCTGGAACTCCAGAAATTAGAGAATTCAACCTGCGCAGCTTCCGGCCCGATCGACAGCAGAAAGTCTGCGCGGGCCATTCCGGCCTCGATCGGTTCGCGCAGCGGCCCGGCAGGCAGGCAGCGCCCGTTGCCGAAGCCCTTATGCGCGTCGACCACCACGATCGAGAGATCTTTGTGCAATGCGGGGTTCTGATGGGCGTCGTCGAGAACGATCACTTGCGCTCCGGCCGCGACCGCCGCCTGCGCCCCGGCGGCCCGGTCGCGCGCGACCCAGACCGGCGCGAAGGCCGAGAGCAGAAGCGGCTCGTCTCCGGTCTCCTCCGCGCGGTGGTTGCGCTCGTCGACCTGCACCGGTCCTTCGAGCGACCCGCCATAGCCGCGCGTAACCACATGGGCGGTCACACCGCGCGCGGCCAGCCGCTGCACCAGCCAGATCACCGTCGGCGTCTTGCCGGTCCCGCCCGCGTTGATATTGCCGACCGAGATCACCGGCACGTCGAGCCGCAGCCCCGGCTGCGCCACACGCCGCTTCGTCATCGCTGCGTAAATCGCGCCGAGCGGCGACAGAAGCCGCGCGCGAAGGCCCGGCGCGGCGGGGGCATTAAACCAGAAGCCGGGCGCGCCCATCACGCCACCCGTGCGGGCTGGGTGCCCGACAGGATCTCGGCCAGATCGCGGGCGATGGTCTCCACCGCGCCGGCGCCGCCCGAGGTCACCGCCCAGGCGTTATGGGCCAGCTGCGCGGAGCGTTCCGGCGCGATCAGGTCCGCGACCACTTCGGGCAGATCCTCAGGAACCACGACGCCCCGGCAGGCTTTCGCAGCCTCGAGCCGCAGGTAATCTTCGCGGAACGGCGCAAGTTTCGGGCCGTGCAGGATCGCCGAACCAAGCGCCGCCGCCTCAACCGGGGAACGCGGAGCCCGCGCCGTCCCCGACAAGGTGCCGCCCATATAGCTGAGCGCGGCCAGCCGGTACCAAAGCCCGTATTCCATCGCGTCGTCGGCGATGAAAATCTCGGTCGTCAGTTCCGGTTCGCCCTCAAGCGACCGGCGCGCGACCGACCAGCCCTCGGCGGTCAGCTGCGCGGCAAGGGCTTCGCCTTGGGATTCGTCATCCGGCGCAAGCAGAAGCAGCAGCCGATGCGCGTGGCGCTGGGCGTAGCGATGCGCGGCCGTCACCGGGCCGATCTCGGCCTCCGGTACGGCGGCGGCGAGCCAGACCGGGCGCGCGCCCATCGACTCGGCCATCGAGGTGCGCTCTGCTTCGGAGCCGTAAAGCGGCTGCGGCGGCTCGCCGAGCGCGCCGTCATTGACCACGATGACCGGCCCGTTCAGCCGGTCGCCCACCCGTTCGAGGCTCGCCTCGTCGCGCAGGTAGATGCGGTCGATCCGGCCCAGCAGCGTCAGCGAGACGTCATCGAGGCGCAGCCCATCCTGACCGCCGAGTTTCGCATCGGCCAGAACGCTGGCGATGCCGCGTTTCTGCGTCTCCGCGATCAGCGCGGCGGGCAGCGTGTCGTCCATGATGAGCACGAGATCGGGGCGCCATGCATCCAAGACCAGACGGACTGATGCCGGACGATCCTCGGGGGTGGGCCGGAAATAGACCTCTTCGGGTAGCCCGTCCGGGGCGGTCTCGCTGCCGCGCACCGTCATCGCGATGCGGATGTCGGGCATCCGTGCGGCCACCCTGCGCGCGACCAGCCCGGCGGCTTCCGCGCATTTCCCCGCAGCCCAAATCCACAGCAGCGGGGCGTCGGCGCGCTCCTCCCCCTGACCGGCCTCGACCGCGGCTTTCGCCTTGGGTCCCGCAGGACGCAAGGCAGAGAGTTGCAGTTTGAGCCAGAGAGGAAGAGAGCGCGCCATGCCAGCCTTAGTTGCCGAGCTCTTCGGTGGTCGACACTTCGAGCTCTTCGTCACGCAGGCGATGCAGGTGCGCGATGAAGTAACGGGTATGGGCGTCGTCGACGGTGCGCTGCGCCTCGGCCTTCCACGCGGCATAGGCGGAGGCGTAGTTCGGATACATCCCGACGATATGGATATCGTCGACATTCTTGAATTCGGTGCGGCTCGGGGTCACCAGCTCGCCGCCGAAGACGAGGTGAAGACGTTGCGGGGTCGGTTTGGCCATAAGAACTCCTGTCGGCTTTTCTGCGGCGCAGAGATTACGCTTTGCCCCCACGCTTCACAAGGAGAGGGCCGGGGCCGCACGTAGCCGTTACCGCGCCAGTCCCAGAGATTCCAGATATTCCGCGCCTTTTCGCACGCCAATCTCGTCGTTCACTTCCAAAATCAGCCGCGGCATCTTCGGCAGCTTGCCAAGCGCCTTGAAGACCGAATGCCACGCGATCGTGCCCTCGCCCGGATGCCAGTGCCGGTCGCCATAGCCGTCGATATCCTGCAGGTGGACATGCTCCAGCGCCGCGCCTGCCGCATGGACGAACACATCGACCGGCGGCGCGCCGCAGCGGCGATGCATGAACTGCGCATGGCCGGTATCGAGTGAGACCTTCACCGCTTTGCTCTTCATCTTCGCGGCCAGTTCGACGCGCAGGGTCGGCGTGATGTCCTCGCAATTCTCGATGACCAGCGTCACACCCAGCTCCTCGGCGCGTTCGATCACCGGGGTCAGGACATAGCGCACGCGTTCGACCTGAATGAACGCGTTGGCGGGGTTCTGTTCCAGATCGGATTCCTTCCAGAGCGTGTAGGGCGAGTGGATCACCATCTGATTGCCGCCCAGCTCCGCCGTGATCTCTAGAACCCGCAGCATCCGGGCGCGGATGATCTCGATGATCTCGGAATCGGCGCAGTCGATATTGAACGAGGTGAAGGGCCCGTGTAGCCCGAGCCGCCCGGTATAGCCGTCGAGCAATTCCTTCGTCCGCGCGACCATCTTGCGCAGGTCCGCATCCGTGGCGTTCGGCCAGCAGAAGCTCTGCAATTCCAGATCGCGCTGGTCGTTCAGAATCCAGTCGCGATGATGCGCGAGCATATCGAGGCTCAGCGCAGCGCCGAGCAGCGGTAATTCCTTGGCCATGGGGTCCTCCTCCGGATCGGATGCTCGCGCAAGCCGCGGGGCTTTTCAATCCCGTGAGCGCGCTATATCGGAACGTCATGAAACGCAGTCTGCCCGAGTTTTACGAGAGCATGGTGGAGAACGGGGACCTCAACCCCGATCCCGCCCAACGCGCCATTCTGCCCGAACTGGAGCGCGTACGCGGCGCGCTGGAAGAGGCGCCTGCGCCCGAGCCGGTGAAACGCGGCTTCTTCAAGCGTAAGATCAAGCCGGTCGAAGGCGTGCGCGGCCTCTATATCTGGGGTGGTGTCGGGCGCGGGAAATCCATGCTGATGGACCTGTTCTTCGGCCAGACCGACGTGCCGAAACGCCGGGTGCATTTCCACGCTTTCATGCAGGAAGTCCAAGGCAAGCTCGACGATGCGCGCCGGGCCAATACGGTGGATGCGATGCGCCCCGTGGCCGAAGAGGTGGCGGGCTCGCTGCGGCTGCTGTGCTTCGACGAGATGCAGATCACGGACATTGCCGATGCGATGATCGTGGGCCGCCTGTTCGAGGCCCTGTTCGAGCGCGGCGTGACCATCGTCACCACCTCGAACCGGGTGCCCGAGGACCTCTACAAGAACGGGCTCAACCGCCAGCTTTTCCTGCCGTTCATCGGGCTGATCCGCGAGAAGCTCGACATCTACGAACTAGCCTCCGAAAACGACTATCGTCAGAACCGTTTGGCAGGCCAACAGGTCTATTTCACGCCTGCGGGTCGCGAGGCGCGCGCGAAGATGGATGCGCTTTGGGATGAGCTGACCGGGGGCGATCATCACGGCAAGCTCGACATTCCGGTGAAAGGCCGCACGGTCGAAATCCCGTATTTCCACAACGGGGTCGGCCGGGCGAGCTTCTGGGATCTCTGCGCGCAGCCGCTGGGTCCGGCCGATTACCTCGCCATCGCGGATGCGGTGAAGGTGCTGCTGCTCGACGATATTCCGCTGCTCTCGGCCTCGAACTTCAACGAGGCGAAGCGTTTCGTCACGCTGATCGACTCGCTCTACGAGGGCAAGGTCCGGCTGATCTGCTCCGCTGCGGACGAGCCCGAGCGGCTTTACGTCGAAGGCGAAGGTACGTTCGAATTCGAGCGCACCGCCAGCCGCCTGCGCGAGATGCAGGCAGACGGCTGGGCGGCCGAGTCTTAAGCCAGCATTTCGTTCAGAAGCGGGCGGACCTTGGTGCCGTAAAGCTCGATCGTCTTGCGCAGATGCGCGGGGTTCTGCGGCCCGCCGCTATATTTCAGCGTGAACCGCGACAGGCCCAGAGCCGTCACCGTCCGCGCGATCTTGCGCGCCACGGTTTCCGGGCTGCCGACATAGAGCGAGCCATGCTCGATCTCCGACAGGTAGGCCTCGCGCCGGAACGGCGGCCAGCCGCGCGAGCGCCCGATCATGTCATGCATCCGCGCATAGCCTTCGTAGAACTCTTCCTGCGCGATCTCGTCGGTCTCGGCGATATGACCGGGCGAATGGACGCCGATCTTGCCGGGCTTGGTGCCCATCTGGTCATGCGCGCGGTGATAGAGATCGACATGCGGTTTGAACCGGGTCGAATCCCCGCCGATGATCGCCAGCATCAGATCCATCTGCATCGCGGCGGTCTCGACCACCGATTGCGGCGACCCGCCGACGCCGCGCCAGATCTGCAGCGGCGCCTCGGGGCGCGGATAGACGGTGACGTTCTTCAGTGGCGGGCGCATCTGGGCGTCGAAGCTGACCTTCTCCTGCGTCGCGAGCAGGTGCAGAATCTGGGACTTCTCGGTGAACAGCGCCTCGTAATCGTTCAGGTCGAGCCCGAAGAGCGGGAAGCTCTCGGTAAAGGAGCCGCGCCCGATGGTGATCTCGGCCCGTCCCGGCGCCAGAGCGTTCAGCGTCGCGAAACGCTGGAAAACGCGGATCGGATCGTCCGAGGACAGCACCGTCACGGAGGTGCCCGCCTTGATCTTCTCGGTGCGGGCAAGGATCGCCGAGAGGATCGGCTCGGTCGAGGAGATCGCGAAATCCGGGCGGTGATGTTCGCCCAGACCGATATAGTCGAGCCCGACCTGATCGGCGAGTTCGCCTTCGGCCAACGTGTCGCGGATCACTTCGGCATGGCTGCGCAGCAGGCCATCCTCCCCGCGCGTCACATCGCCGAACGTGTCGATCCCAAGCTCAAGCTGCATGGTGGTCTCCTTTCCTGTTCACGCGAAGATAGGCGCGCAGGCGCAGGTCAGCCACCGGTATCCTCGCACAGACTCCGTGCGAGACCGCAGCCTCAGCCGTTGTCGCGCAGCACCCGGCCCGCGAGGTAGAGCGAGCCGCAGATCAGGATGCGGGCATGGGGATGGATCGCGACGATCCCCGCTATCGCCGAGCCGACCGAAGCCGCAGGGCGGGCCTCGATGCCGACCACGCGCGCGGCCGCGGCGGTGTCTTCTGCGGGCAGCGTGTTCGCCTCGCCGGGGATCGAGACGGCCAGCAGGCTCGCCGCGTGATCCGCCAGCGGGCGCAGATAGCCGGTCACGTCCTTGGTGTTGAGCATGCCGCAGATCAGATGGGTCGGACGTTTCGGAAGCGCGCCGAGCGTCTTGGCGATCATGTCGCCCGCCGCCGGGTTATGCCCGCCATCGAGCCAGACCTCGGCCTCGGGCGCACCGTCCACCAGCGGTCCGTGGCGCAGACGTTGCATCCGCGCGGGCCATTCGGCTTTCGTCACCGCCGCCTCGCAGGCGGCCTCGTCAAAGCCCAGATGCCGCAACGCTGCGAGCGCCGCCCCGGCATTGGCGATCTGATGCGGGCCGGGAAGGTTCGGCAGCGGCAGATCGAGAAGCCCGTTCTCGTCCTGGAAGATCAGTCGGTCGCGCTCTTCCCAGACCTGCCAATGCTGGCCATGCACCAGAAGCGGCGCGCCGAGCTTTTCCGCCCGCGCCTCTATCACCTCGAGCGCGGCCTCCTGCTGGGGACCGACCACGCAGGCCACGACGCGCTTGATGATCCCGGCCTTTTCGCCCGCGATCTCGGCCAGCGTTTCGCCGAGGAATTGCTGATGGTCGATCGAGACCGGCGTGATGATACTCAGCGCGGGTTTATCGACAACATTGGTCGCGTCGAGCCGCCCGCCGAGGCCTACCTCCAGCAGCGTGTAATCCGCAGGAGTCCGGGAAAAGGCCAGAAGCGCCGCCGCCGTCGTCACCTCGAAGAAGGTGATCGGCTTGCCGCCATTCGCCGCCTCGACTTCGTCGAGAAGCGCGGCCAGATCGGTCTCAGAGATCAGCTCTCCGGCGATCCGGATACGTTCATGGAAGCGTGCCAGATGCGGCGAGGTATAGGCGTGGACGCGCTTGCCCGCAGCCTCCAGCCCGGCCCGGATCATCGCCTGAGTCGAGCCCTTGCCATTGGTGCCCGCGATATGGATCACCGGCGGCAGGCCGCGCTCGGGATGGTCGAGATCCCCCAGCAGCCGCTCCATCCGGTCGAGCGACAGGTCGATGACCTTGGGATGCAGCGCCATCAGGCGGTCGAGAATATCATCGGAGCTTTGCGTCATTGGCCCCTCCGGCCTTAGATGGCGGACCGGGGAGGGGGCGCTGCCCCCGCGGCTGATGCCGCCCCCCGGGATATTTCAGCCAATACGAAGATCAGGTCTTGGGCTTCGCCTCGGCCTCGGGAGCCGCCTCGGCGACCGCTTCCTCGGGCGCCTTCTCCGGCGCGGGCAGATCGCCCTTCACCGCAGGCGGCAGGTTCATCAGCATGCGCAGGATGGTGATCAGCTCGTCGCGCATCTTCATGCGATGCGTCACGCGGTCGAGCATCCCGTGATCGAGCAGATATTCGGCGCGCTGGAAGCCCTCGGGCAGCTTCTCGCGGATCGTCTGTTCGATCACGCGCGGGCCCGCGAAGCAGATCAGCGCGTTGGGCTCGGCGATATGCACGTCGCCCAGCATCGCGTAGGAGGCGGTCACGCCGCCCGTCGTCGGATGGGTCAGTACGACGATATAGGGAAGGCCCGCTTCCTTGAGCATCTGCACGGCGACGGTGGTGCGCGGCATCTGCATCAGCGACAGGATGCCTTCCTGCATCCGTGCGCCGCCAGCCGCCGAGAACAGCACCAGCGGGCGCTTGAGCTTCACGGCACGTTCGGCTGCCGCGATGATCGCGTTGCCGACATACATGCCCATCGAGCCGCCCATGAAGGTGAAGTCCTGCGCGGCCGCGACGATCGGGGTGCGCCCGATCTCGCCCTCGGCCACCAGCATCGCCTCTTTCTCGCCGGTCGATTTCTGCGCCGCCTTCATCCGGTCCGGATAGCGTTTCTGGTCCTTGAAATGCAGCGGATCGGTGATCGGTTCGGGCACTTTCACTTCGGAGAAGATGCCGCCGTCGAACAGCGCCTCGAAGCGCACGCGGGGCGTGATCGCGAGGTGATGGTCGCAATTGGTGCAGACGTTGAGATTGTCCGACAGCTCCCGGTGGAACAGCATCGTCCCGCATTCGGGACATTTCGTCCAAAGGTTCTCGGGCACTTCGCGGCGCGAAAACAGCGAGTTAATCCGAGGACGGACGTAATTGGTGATCCAGTTCATCGTATGAGCCTCTCGCTGGGGCGGGTCGGTTTGGCTTGAAATACGCCGCCCCTGCACGAATTGCAATCAGACGCGGAGGGTGAGGCGGATCAACAACCACGCGATCAGCAGGTGCAGCATGTCCAGCAGAAGCCACGGCAAGAGGTCCCAAAGGTCGCGTGTGTTGATCACGATCGTGTAGAGCGCGAGCCCATCGAGCTGGCCGTAGAAGCCGACGAGGAAAAGCGAGCCGAAGTTATTGGCGAAATGCAGCGCAAGGGCTGCGCCGAGATTGCCGGTTCGAGCGGTCAGGTCGCTTGCGAGGCAGCCGAAGCCGAAAGCCCAGAGCGCGGGCCAGAACGCGTTGCTGCCATACGCGCCGGGCGAATAATGTAGTGCGCCGAACAGAGCCGAGGGCAGAACCATCCAGATCAGGGGGCTGCGCCAGCGCGCCGCGAGTTGCTGCAGGAGATAGCCGCGAAACAGCACCTCCTCGGTCGCGATCTGAACGAACAGAAGCGGCAGCGCGATCGGCGCCCAGCTCAGCACATGCACCAGCGGGTTGGAGCGCGCCGTGGACTCGCTGAGCTGGGTCAGCCCGAAGGAGAAGAGAGCGAAGAGCAGCAGAACCGGCAGCACCTTCGTGAAGGTGGCGAGGCTCCGCTCTCCGAACAGCGTTGCGGGCGCGCGGTGATGCAGGTGGCGGCTGACGACGAAAGTCGCGATCAGAAGCGGCGCGAAACTCGCGAGCAGAATGGCGAGGCCGCGCGGCGTCGAGCCATGGGCGATTTCCTGAAACAACCGAAGCATCGAGAAATCGTCGAGCATCGAAGAGAAGAACAGGATCATCGCCCAGCCGCTGAGCAGGTAGAAGGCGACGATCACGCCCAGACCCAGCATCCCGCGCCAGATCTGCGCATAAGGCTTCGCGGGGGCCGCGAACGCCTCGAGCGGCGCATATCGGTTCGTGCGCGCGATCACCGGGCGGGGCTCGCAAATAGCGGGGCGGCTGCAAGGGGCGATTGGGTCATCTGGGTCTTCCGCAAGGCTGAGCTTCGGTGATAGCGGCTGCGGCCCCGGTGAGGCAACGGCTTTACTTTTCTCGGCGCGGGCAGGACAAGAGGCGGCTGTCTTCTGACCGGGGTGCAAATGTTTGAACTTCCTCTCGATCTGGTGGTGATGCTGATCGGCGCGGCCTTCGCGGCGGGGGTGGTCGATTCCATCGCGGGCGGCGGCGGGCTGATCACGGTGCCGGCGCTTTTGCTGGCGGGCGTGCCGCCCGTGCAGTCGCTCGCGACGAACAAGATTCAGGGCACGTTCGGGGCAGCGACCGCGGCGATTTCCTACGCGGCCTCGGGCCATGTCGTGCTGCGAAAACAGCTGCTGGCCGCGGTGATCGGGTTCCTTGGCGGGCTGGCCGGGGCGCTTCTCGTGTCGCGCATTCCGACCGACAAGATCGAGATCGCACTGCCGTTCATCCTCGTCGCGATTGCCGCGTTTTTCGCCTTGCGGCCCGGTTTGGATGACACGGATCGGGTGCAGCGTATTCGGCCCGGCCTGTTCACGGCCGCCTTCGTGCCGGTGATCGGCTTTTACGACGGGCTGATCGGGCCGGGGACGGGGTCGTTCTTCATGATCGGTTTCGTGACGCTGGCGGGGTACGGTGTGCTGAAGGCGACGGCGCATACGAAACTGCTGAACTTCTCGTCGAATATCGGGGGGCTGACGGGGTTCCTGCTGGTCGGCTCGCCGCTCTGGGTGCTCGGCATCGCGATGGGGCTGGCGCAGATCGCTGGGGCGCGGCTGGGCTCGCGGCTTGCGATGCGGGTGGGCGCGCGGCTGATCAAGCCGCTGCTGGTGACGACCTCGACGCTGCTGGCCGCGAAGCTGCTTTGGGACCTGATTTAGACCCTAGCCCTGCACCTGCGACAGGATCGTGCGCAGCCGCGCGAAACTGCCCGCGATGCCGTCGGGGGCGGGTTCGGCAATGAAGGCATCCAGCTCGGGCCAGACCTTGATCGCCGCGTCGATGCGCGGGTCCGAGCCTTCCGCATAGAGCCCCGCCTGAATCATCATCTCGGCCCGGTCATAGGCGCCAAGCAGGCTGCGCGCCTTGCCGATAAGCCGGTTTTCCTCGGGATCCGCCGCGTCGGGCAGCGAGCGCGAGACCGAGCGCAGCATGTTGATCGCCGGGAAGCGCCCACGCTCCGCGATCTCGCGCTCCAGCACGACATGCCCGTCGAGCACGCCGCGCAGGATATCGGCGATCGGCTCGTCCATATCGGAACCGGCCACGAGGACCGAGAAGACACCGGTGATGTCGCCTTGACCTTCGGCGCCGGGACCCGCGCGCTCGCCCAAGGCCATGATCTGGTAAGAGGTCGAGGGCGGATAGCCGCGCAGCGAGGCGGGCTCGCCTCCGGCCAGCGCGACCTCACGATGGGCTTCGGCGAAGCGCGTGATCGAGTCGGCGAGGAACAGCACATGCTGGCCCGCATCGCGGAAATGCTCGGCCACGGCCATCGCGGCCCAGGCGCAGCGACGGCGCACCAGCGGCGATTGATCCGAGGTGGCGGCGACGATTACCGCGCGGGCCATTCCCGCCGGGCCAAGGGTCTTTTCGACGAATTCCCGCAATTCCCGGCCGCGTTCGCCGATCAGCGCGATGACGACGATATCGGCAGATACCCCGCGTGCGAAACTCGCCAATAGCGAGGATTTCCCGACGCCCGATCCCGCGAAAAGGCCGACCCTTTGACCTTGGACCAGCGGCAGCATCGTGTCGAAAGCGGCAAGTGACGTCTCCAATCGAGACCCCAACCGCTTTCGTTGGGCGGCAGGAGGCGGGCTTGCGCGCAGATCGCGTTCGCGCGCGCCATGGATCAGTGGTTGCCCGTCGAGCGGCTTTCCGAACGGGTCGATGATCCTCCCGACCCAGCTGTCATGCGGGGCGATCCCGCCCTGACCGAGCAGCTCCACCTCGTCGTCGATCGCCACGCCATCGGCGGCTCCGTCGGGCAGCACCGTGACCGCCCCGCGCGTCAGCGACAGCACCTCTGCGCCGATTTCGCGCCCGCTTTGGCAGCGAATCGTCGCGCGGTCGCCGAGGGCCGCCGAACGGGCCAGACCGCTGACCTCGATCATCCCGCGCCGCACCTCGCGCACGCGCCCGACCGCATGGGCGCTGGCGATACCGCGCATTTCGGCGCGCAACAGGTCGAATCCCGCAAATGCCATTCTGGCCTCCGATGTTCTCGAAACGTTTTCTAAACGATTCGCTCTTAAAGCTTGGTTGATAGCTCGGAGGAGAAGCCCCGATGTTCGAGAAGATTGAGATCATGAAAATGGCCAGTGCGATGGCCACCCATGCCGCAGCCCGCCAGAACGCGGTTGCGGAGAACATCGCCAATGCGGACACGCCCGGCTATGCGGCGCGTGACCTGCCGGCTTTCGAAGACCTCTATCGCAGCGAGGGTAGCGGTGCTCTGAGGGCGACGCGGTCCGGTCACATCGACGCCTCGGCAATGATTACCACCGCGCCCGAGGTGATCGCCTCCCCCGGTGTCACCTCGCCGGATGGAAATTCGGTCTCGCTCGAAGAAGAGATGGTCCGCTCGGTCGAGGTGAAACGCGAGCATGACCTGTCGCTCGCGATCTACCGCTCTTCGCTCAACATCCTGCGCAGTTCGCTCGGGAGGGGCTGAAGATGAGCGATTTTACCCAATCCATGGCGCTGTCCGCCTCGGGCATGAAGGCGCAGGCGATGCGGCTTCGGCACAGCTCCGAGAATATCGCGAATGCCGATACGCCCGGCTATCACCGCAAGATTGCGGGCTTCGAGAAGGTCGTCTCCGAAGGTGCTCCCACCGGAGAGGTCACCCTTGGCCCGGTGCGGCTCGACCGATCCGAACTCACCCAAATCTACGAACCTGGCCATCCGATGGCAGACGAGAACGGCTACTACGACGGCTCGAATGTCGATCTGGTGGTCGAAATCGCTGACGCGCGCGAAGCGCAGCGCAGCTACGAGGCGAATTTGCGCATGTTCGATCAGGCCCGGCAAATGTCGGCCTCCCTGCTCGAACTGCTTCGCCGCTAAAGACCGAGGAGATCTAGAATGGATTTTAACACCTCCCTTGCAACGCAAAGCTACTCCCAGGCCCGGGCAGCTGTCCCGCCGGAAGCGGGCGGATCCGGGCCGGGCTCCCTTTTCGAACAGGCGGCGAACTCATTCGTCGATGCGGTCAAGGAGGGCGAAGACACTGCCAAAGCCGCGATGGCGGGACAGGCCGATCCGCATGCGCTGGTGCAGGCGCTCGCCCAGACGGAACTCGCGATCGAGGCGGCGGTGACGGTCCGCAACAAGGTCGTCGAGGCCTATCAGGAAATTCTCAGGATGCCGGTCTGATGCAGGACGCGATTTTCTTCGACACGCTCCGGCAGGGCTTGTGGATTGCCGTGCTGATCGCGGCGCCGCTCCTGTCGGTCGCGCTGGTCGCGGGGGTCACGATCGGCCTCTTTCAGGCGCTGACCTCGGTGCAGGAAATGACGCTGACTTTCGTGCCCAAAGTGGGGGCGATGCTCGTCGTGTTCTGGGTGTCGATGAGCTTCATGTCGGAAAAGCTGGTGGAGTTCTTTACCCGCACCATCCTGCCGATCGTCGCCGGGGGCTAAGATGGATAACGCAATCTATACCACCCTCACGCGGCAATCCGGCCTGATGCGCGAAATGCGGACGCTTGCGAACAATATCGCGAATGACTCGACCACGGGCTTCCGGCGCGAGGGCGTGATTTTCTCCGAGTATCTCTCGGGGCTGGAGGGCAACGAACCCTCGCTGTCGATGGCGCGGGCGCATGGTCGGCTGATCGATCGAAGCCAAGGCGGGCTGACCCAGACAGGCGGCACCTTCGATTTCGCGATCGAGGGCGAGGGGTTCTTCATGATCGAGACCCCGCAGGGCAATCAGCTCACGCGGGCTGGCAGTTTCATCCCGTCGGCTGAAGGTGAGTTGCTCACGCCCGACGGGTACCGGCTGCTCGATTCCGGTGGCACCCCTGTTGCGATCCCCTCGGGAGCGACTTCGGTCGCGCTCGCGGCCGATGGCACGCTCTCCGACAAGGGCCAGCCGATCGCGCAGGTCGGCGTCTACCTTCCCACCGATCCCAATGAATTGCGCCATGTCGGCGGCACCCGCTTCACCGCAGAGGCCGGGGCCGAACCGGTGGAGGGCGCGGTTCTGATGCAGGGGTATCTCGAAGACAGCAACGTCGATCCGATCACCGAGATCGCCCGCATGATCGAGGTCCAGCGCGCCTACGAGATGGGCCAGGCCTTTCTCGAACGCGAAGACGAACGAATCCGCGGCGTCATCCAGACGCTCGCCCGCTAACAGGAGGCCCATGACATGAGAGCTCTTCAGATCGCAGCCACAGGCATGAGCGCGCAGCAGATGCGCGTCGAGGTGATTTCCAACAACCTCGCGAACATGTCGACCACTGGCTACAACGCGCGCCGCGCCGAGTTCGCCGATCTGCATTACCAGCAGATGACCCGCCCCGGCACGATCAACGCGACCGATGGCACGACCATCCCCGCCGGGGTGCAGCTTGGCCTCGGGGTGCGCCCGACTGCCGTGACGGTCAACATCGCGCAGGGTTCGCTCAGCGCGACGGGCGGCGATCTGGACCTCGCGATCGACGGCAATGGCTATCTCGAAGTGACGCTGCCCTCGGGCATCTCCGCCTACACGCGCGATGGTGGGCTCAAGCGCAACGGCACCGGACAGATCGTGACCTCCGACGGCTATCCGGTCGTGCCCGATATGACCATTCCGAACGACGCGCGCGCCGTTGCGATCAACGCAGAGGGCGAGGTCTATGCCTATTTCGCCGATCAGGTCGCGCCGCAGCTTCTAGGGCAGTTCACTTTGGCGAATTTCTCGAACCAGAAGGGGTTGGAGGCGATCGGGTCGAACCTGTTTCTGGAAACCGGCGCCTCGGGGCCGCCCAATGTGAATACGCCCGGCGCGGATGAGTTGGGCACGCTGCGGCAGGGCTATCTGGAGGAGAGCTCGGTCGATCCGGTGCGCGAGATCACCGAGCTGATCAAGGCGCAGCGCGGCTACGAGCTGAACGCGAAGGTCATTTCCGCCGCCGATCAGATGCTTGGCGCGACGACACAGGTGCGCTGATGCTGCGGCGGGCGATCCTGATTGCGGCATCCGGTCTCTTGCCGGGCCACGCCTTGGCGGACACGCTCGTCGCGTTGCACACCATGCGCGCCCGGACGATCGTCGCCCCCGCAGATGTCGGGTTGCAACCGGGCGAGGTGGCCGGGGCGTTGACCGGGCCGGAGGACGCGATCGGCCTCGAGACCCGTGGGGTGATCTATGCCGGTCGCCCGATCCGAGCCCGCGATCTGGGGCAGCCCGCCATTGTCGAGCGCAATCAGATCATCCCGCTCCTGTTCCGCCGCGGCTCGCTGGAGATCCGAACCGAAGGCCGCGCGCTCGATCGGGCCGGCATCGGAGAGACGATCCGCGTGATGAATGCCGCTTCGAAAACCGTGGTCTCCGCAACGCTTGGCGCTGACGGAACTGCCCATGTTGCCCCGTGAGGAATTCGCGATGAAATCTCCTGCCCTCTTGCTTTTGTCGATCACGCTCATCGCCTGCGGGCGGCTCGAGCAGGTCGGTAAGGCGCCCGGATTCACGCCGGTCGAAGGCGGGAACGAGTTCTACGCCATGGCCTCCTCACCACTGCCCGTCACGACAGAGTCGCGCAGCCCTGAACAAGAAGCCTCTCTTTGGTCCGGTGCGCGCAATTCCCTGTTGGGCGACCCACGCGCCGCCAAACGCGGCGATATCCTCACCGTCGTGATTGAGATTAACGATAAGGCCGAGATCTCGAATTCGACGGGTCGCTCGCGCAGCGGGTCCGACACGATGGGAGTGACCTCGATGCTCGGCATTCCGCAGCGCATCGACAGGCGTCTGCCCGAGGGGGCGAGCATGGCCGACGCCGTCTCGACCAATTCGAATTCGACCTATTCCGGCGACGGGCAGGTATCGCGCAACGAGAAACTGACCCTGCGCGTGGCCGCCACGATCATCGAGACGCTCCCGAATGGCGTGTTGCGCATTCAGGGCAGCCAGGAGGTGCGGGTGAATTTCGAGGTGCGCGAGCTGATCGTTACCGGTTTCGTGCGCCCCGCCGATGTGAGCCGGCAGAACGAGATTACCTATGACAAGATCGCTGGCGCGCGGATTTCCTATGGCGGGCGCGGGCAGATCACCGATGTGCAGCAACCGCGCTACGGCCAGCAGATCGCCGATATTCTCCTGCCCTTCTGAGGTCCCCTAATGCTTGGTAAACTCCTCCCGCTTCTCCTCGGTCTGATCGGCCTCGCCGGTGGCGGCGCGGCAGGGTATTTCCTGCGCCCCGCCCCGCCGCCTGCAGAACATGCCACCGACCCGACCGCTGCGGAGGGGGCAGCGGAAGGAGATCACGGCGCCGCACCAGAGGCTCATGGGGCCCCGGCCGCCGACGATCACGGGGGCGAGGGCGATGTCACCTCCGAATTCGTCAAGCTCAACAACCAGTTCATCGTGCCGCTGGTCACCGAGTCGCGAATCTCCGGCATGGTGATCCTGTCGCTCAGTCTCGAGGTGAAGGTCGGTGAGACCGAGGCCGTCTACCGCGCTGAGCCGAAACTGCGCGACGCCTTCCTCCAGGTGCTCTTCGATCACGCGAATACGGGGGGATTTCAGGGCCTGTTCACGGATTCCGCGAACATGTCGCGCCTGCGTCGCGCCCTGACGGAGACCGCGCGTAGCATTCTCGGTCCCGGTGTCCTTGCGGTCTTGGTCTCCGATATCGTGCGTCAGGACAGCTAGGTCCGATCCGCGATACCTGCGACAGACGAGAGGACCGCGCCTCAGCGCAGTGCGCCGCGATTCGGGTGACCGAGTTTCGTGACAACGTCATGGCGGCCCACCGCGCGCGCGGTTGCGCCATGCTGCGCAGCAAGCGCGGGGTCGAGCTCCTTCCGCGCGGCGCGTAGCCGCGTGTCTTCCAGCGACAGGTAGCGCAGATAGGCGAGGGTGCTTTGCCCGGAGGCTGGTTCCTGCGCGAGCGTCTCCCGGGTCGACCGATCCTCTGCCTGTAGGCTGGCAATTCGCGCATCGAGCTCGCGCGCCCGGGCATTCAGCCGTGCGAGCGCAGCCAACTCCGCCTCCCGCTGCATACGGGTCAATCGGGCGAGCGCCGCCAGCCGCTTTACCTGCAATTTGCTCATTTGCGCCATGCCGCACCTCCGCGGGCCGCCTTGCGCATCTTCTCCGCAAAGCGGATCGCCGCCGCCACGGGTTTGTAATGCTCCGGTCGGATTTCCTCGCCGATCTCGATCGCCGCGAACAGCGCCCGCGCGGTCGGCGGGTCTGAATGCACGGGCACCGCGTTCTCCGCCGCGATCTCGCGGATCCGCGCAGCGATCGCATCGACCCCTTTCGACAGGCAGACCGGTGCACGACCCGAGGCGCGATCCCACTTCAGCGCGACCGCGTAATGGGTCGGGTTGACGATCACGACATCGGCCTTGGCGGTGTCGGGAACCGATTGCCGCATCGCAAGCTCCATCCCCTTCTGACGGCGCTGTGCCTTTAGATGAGGATCGCCTTCGGATTGCTTCATTTCATCGGTCAATTCCTTGCGCGTCATCCGGTTGCGGCGCAGGAATTCGGACCGCTGCCAAAGATAATCGATCGCACCCATCGTGGCGGCGAGGGCGGTGACGATCATCAGAAACTCGGCGATCATCCGAAACAGCGATCCCACGATCTGCACCGGTTCGAGACGCTGCGTGAGCAAAATCAGATCGGCGCGCGCCTTGAGGTAAATGAAAAGAATCGTCGCGATCACCGCGAGTTTCGTCGCGCTCTTGGCGAATTCGAACAGCCCGCTGCGTCCGAATTTCTGCGCAGCATTCTTCAGTGGATTGATCCGGCTGAGCTTTGGCTGGATCTTGTCGGGCGCGACCACGATCGCGCGTTGTGCCCAGTAGGCGACGAGCGCGGCGATCATCGGCATCACGAAAAACGGCGCGAGCGGCAGGAGCAGCGTGCCGATAATCCGTCCGCCCAGTGCCGTCCCGCCACCAAGAAACTGCACGGCCATCTCATCGGCGCGATCCAGCATCGCCATCGCCCCACTGCCGAACCGCGTCACGCTGTAGATGCCAAGGCCGAGCAGTGTCGCGAGAAAACTGCCATAGACGGCGGCCACGGAAATCTCGGTCGAGCGCACCAGATCGCCCTTGCGCCGTGCTTCCTCCAACTTCTGCGGGGTTGGATCGAATTCCTTTTCGCCGGCTTCGTCTTCGCTCATCGCACGGCTCCGAACGGGTTGCCGAGGAAGGCCATGACCGCCTCGCGCCAGATCGCAATGGCGGTGGGCGCACATAGTGCGAGCAGGATCAGACCGCCCGCCGTGAGCGCCGGGGCGCCGACGAACGCGACCATGAGCTGCGGCATGGCTCGGTTAATCGCGCCAAGCGCAACGTTGTAAATCAGCCCGGTGACCGCGAAGGGGGCGGCGAGCGTGAAAGCGAGCGAAAACGCATGCGCGACACCCGAGACGCCCCAGCGACGCAGCGCATCCGGATCGGGCAGTTCGCCCACCGGTAACACCTGATAGGTGCCGAGCAGAAACTCGATTAGCTGGACGTGAAACCCGAGGCTCATCAGCACCGCGATCCCGGCGATCAGCAGCAGGTTCCCGATCGCGGGTTGCGGCTCTCCGCCCATTCCGCCGAGCAGCTGCGAGAGAGAACTCGACTGCGCCGCCATTGTGCCTGCGATTTGCAGAGCGAAGACAAAGGCGCGCAATCCGAAGCCAAGAAAGAGGCCGATCGCGATTTCCGAGGCCAGCCAAAGCGGCAAAGCCGTCCCTTGGTCGAAACTGGCGAGCGTCGGCGCGAGTGCCGGAACCGTCACCAGGGTTATCGCGAGTGCGACACCCGTCTTGATCCGCGCAGGCAGGCTCGTCTCGCCAAAGCCCGGGGCCATGGCGACAATCCCGCCCACCCGCAGCAAGACAATGAAACCCATGAACAAAAAGCTTCGTGCTTGTTGCAGGATCTCGCTTAGCAGATCGAGAAGCGACGGGCTCATGCAGGGACCTGTCCGACCATCGCGGGCCGCGCCTCCAGGCCGATTTCTTCGTAGCTCAGGACCGGCGCGTTCAGCCCTTTCGCGTTGATGACCGTGCGCAAGAAACGCCGCCTGCGCCCTGAAGAGACCAGTGCCGGGAAGGTCCCCGCTTGGGCCGCCCCAGCGAGTTTTTCGGCGATATTCGCCGCCAGCTTGTTGAACAGATCAGGTGGCAAGGCGACATCGCTGCCCGTCTCGCCCCCGATCGTGTATTTTCCGAAGCGTTCCTCCCAATCGGGCGCCAGCTGGATCAGGGGGATCGTGCCGTCCTCGCGACGTAGATCGGCGACCAGCTGGAAGCCGAGGCGTTGGCGCACATGTTCGCAAATCTGCTCGGGGCTTTGCTGGTGACGCGCCTCCGAGATCGCCTCGACGATCAGCAGAAGGTTGCGGATCGAGACCCGTTCATCGAGCAATAGCCTTAACACCGAAAGCAGAAGATCGATCGACACCTTGTCGGGAATGAGCTCGTCGAGAACGCGTCGATTGGCCTGCGCGCGCGTCGGATCGGAGAGATTTGCGACTTCGTCGAGCAGCCGCCGTAGCGCCCGCAACGTCATCAGCCGCGAGAAATTCGCCTTGATCACTTCGAGAAGATGCGTCGCGAGCACCTCCGTCGGCCCGACCACCGTCGAGCCGGCGAGCGCCGCGTCTTCCTGCTGATGGGCGGGCACCCAAAGCGCGGGCGCGTGGAACACCGGTTCGCGGACCTCCTCACCGTCAGGCAGAAAATCGCGATTGTCCGCGATCAGCGCAAGAACATGCTCCGGCATCAGCCGATCGCGTGCCTGCTCCACCCCCTGAACGCGGATGCGGTAATGACCGGGCGGCAAGGTTGCGTCGTCGGTCAGGCGAATTTCCGGGAGGATCAATCCGAAATTCGCCGCGACGTGATTGCGCATGTTGGAGATGCGCGCGTCCAGACCCGTCGCCGGATCGAGCGCCATCTTGACCAGATCCGGGGCGAACTCGACGTGGATATCGTCGATGTCGAGTACGTCACCCATGGATTTCTGCTTCGGCCCGGTCTCCGGCGCGGGCATTTTCATCGCCTCGCGCCGGGCACGCGCCCGCTCCGCGCGCCGCAGCATATATGCTGCCGTGCCGAGGATGACGGCTCCCGCGGTGAAAGGCACGAAGGGGAGGCCCGGCACGAGACCGAAAAGCGCCATCAAGACCGCAACGGTGGTCAGGGCGGCCGGATATTTACCAAGCTGGCGGAACAACTCCAGATCGGTGGAGCCTTTCGCCCCTCCGCGCGAGAGCAAAATGGCCGCTGCGATCGAGATGATGACCGCCGGTATCTGGCTGACGAGGCCGTCGCCGACCGTGAGGATCGCATAGGTCTCAAGCGCGCGATCGAGCGGCATTCCATGCACGACGGTGCCGATAAGCAGCCCGACCACGAGGTTGAGCATCGTGATTAACAACCCGGCAACCGCGTCCCCTTTGACGAATTTTGATGCCCCGTCGAGCGAGCCGAAAAAGGTGGTTTCCGCCTGCTCGCGTTCGCGCCGCTCTCGCGCTTCGGCATGGTCGATCGCGCCCGCATTCATGTCGCTGTCGATCGCGAGCTGCTTACCCGGCATCGCGTCGAGGGCGAAGCGCGCGCCGACCTCGGCCATGCGTCCCGCGCCTTTGGTGATCACGATGAAATTCACGATCAGGATCACGCAGAACACGACCAGCCCGATCAGGACTGAGCCGCTCATGATGAAATTCGCGAACCCTTCGATAACGCCGCCCGCCGCACCCGTGCCCGTGTGTCCGTTTCCGATGATGAGTTTCGTCGAGGTAACGTTGAGCGACAGCCGCAGCATGAGCGTCGCGAGGAGAATGGTGGGAAAGGCGGAGAAATCGAGCGGACGTTCGATGAAAAGGGTGACGGTGAAGATCAGGATCGCGAGGGCGAACGAGGTCGCGAGACCGATGTCGAGAATCCAGGAGGGCACCGGAAGGATCATCATCGCGATGACCGCCATCAGCGCGAGTGCCAGCAGGATCGTTGGCTGAAACGCGCGTTGTAGGAGCGGCGGCGCCATCACATCCCCTGCGCTTTCCGCGCGGCACGCGCGAACAGGGAGGCCCCCGGGGCACCGCCCGCCCGGGGCGGGTCTGCGTCTTTCGACCTGAGCAGAAGCGGGTAGCGGTTTTCTCGGCGTTGTGTTTGGGACGCGCTTTGTGCCAGCACGATGTCGGGAATATCAGGCAGTGGACTGGCCGCAGCGGCGGAAGTGGTCATCACGTCGTTCGGGCCGCTCCTGCCTTCGAGTTTCGCGTAAAACCGGGCGAAGCGTGTCGCATAGCTATTCGCATGTTCGGGCGTGCGCGAGTGATAGGCGCCCGCCGCCTTCTTCCAGTCACCGCTTTCTGCGTAGAGCGATTTCAGAAACTGCGCCGCATATCGGGCGTTTTCCAACGGGTCGAACATGCCTTCGATCGATGAAAAATGCTGCCCGTGCCATTTGAAATTGATTTGGAAACAGCCGACGTCGAAGCTTCGCGCGCCGCGTTTGAATTCCTTGAAAACGTAAGCGAGCGCCAAATCCCGGTTGTCGAACCAGTGCCCAGCGCCTTCCATATTCACTGTCCACGGCCACGGCTCGAAGCTATCCGCGCCTTTTCGTCCGGTCTCATTTAGCGAGATCGCCATGAGCACCGCGTAAGGAACGCCGCTTTCGCGCGAGGCTTGCTTCGCGGCGGCCTCGCATAGCTGGGGTTGCCCCGCCGCGGATAGCGGAACGAGGGTTAGACAGAGAACATACAGAGCCCGCCGAAACCAAGGCATGGGATTTTCCCTTTGCAGTGCAATTCTTGCAAACCCAGACCTAGCGGCCAAAGATTTAGAAACCGTTTGCGCCGTTTGTGCACGTCATTCCTGTGCGGTCGGCAGGGCAAGACGGTCGAGCATTTTCGACAGCGTTTCCCGCTCGGCTTGGCTTCGCTCCAAGAGGCTGCGCGCCTGAGTGATCGGGCCGCCTTGGATCTCCGTCCCAGGCGAAGGCGCCGCACCGAAGGTTTCCAAAAACTGCTTCTCCACCGCATCGGGCGAGGTCTCCAGGTTTGACCAGTCGCCCTTATGCCAGGATTGTGCGCGCGCATCTTCTGGATTGCCCGCGCGAAGGTAGGCGGCACGCGCGTCGTTGTGTCGACCGAGCCGGGATAAAGCCTCCGCCCGGAGTTGCTCGACTTGCTGACCGCCGAGGTCTTTCAGATGGGCGAGAGCAGCTGCAGGGTCCAACTCAAGAAGCGCTGCCCGAGCGAGCAGAGTTTTGTCCTGCTCCGTCAATGGCGCGGCCTTGCCGAGGAGGCGCACGGCGACTGCCGGCATTCCCAGAGAGATTGCGCGTCCAGCCAATTCATGTCGCAGGTCCGGTATCCGCGCGACTTCCTCGGCGAGTGGCAATTCGTCGTAGAGGGTTCGAAGGAAGACAGCGTCGCTGGCTTGACCAACCAACCGTGTGAATATTGCCGCGAGCGTGCCGTTTGGGTCCGCGATCGTGGTCGGATCGGCATAAATCTCAAAAGCTTTAGGAAATTCGGAATTCGCGGCGTGCCCGATCGCAGCGATGCGCCGCAGCTCCGGTGCCTCTGGCGCTTTGGCGAGTTCGAAGGCGAGCGCCTCAGCATTGGCGAGAGCTGCCGGATCGACCTCTCCGCCTGCATCGATCTGGCCGTTGAGCCACAAGATCAACGCGCGCAACCCTTGCTCTGAATTCGTCTTCGAAAGCGCCTCAAGGTTACCCAAAGCTTGTGGAACCGCTTCTTTCGCTTGGATTTCCGCCTCCACTGTATCAAGCGCAGTTCGATCCTCCGTGGTTACTCGGCTGACTGCAGGTTCGAGAGACCGCGCCACATCCGCTGCCCGAATCTGCGTGAGCCGAGCCACAAGTTTTGGCGCCAGAGACCGTCGCAGATCCGCCGGAAGTGTTTCGAAATTTCGGCGGAGCGCGGCGAATGCGACATCTCGTTTTTCGGGCGGCGGGTCTGATGCAAGGAAAGCCCAAAGCGCGACCGCACCATCGCAATCTGTGAGCCGCGCGAGCGGCGATGCGGCGGCGGCAGGGTCCTGATCGAGAACCGATCCGACAAAGAGCAGAGCATCTTTGCCAGGACCATCCTTACCCATGTCGCGCAAAAGCGCGCGGGATTCCGTCCCAAAGCCGAAGGCGATGTATAGCCTTGCCAAAGCCATCACCTTACGCGGGTTGGGGACGTCGAATTCGCCCAAAAGATCACGGCGTGCATCGCTGATCTGCGCGAAAGCCGGGCGCTCGTCGATCCAGCTCGCGAGGTCGAAATATCGATCGGGAGGGCATGCGGATACCTCCAGTTGCGGCTGGGGTGGCGTGACAAGATGATCGCGATCGATCACGGTCATCGAGTCGACGGCGAGATACGGCGGAGGTGTCGGAGGGGGTGGACCTATCGGATCATAATCGCTCTCAGGGGCCGCCTTGCTTGCAGGAGACTTTGCTTCTTGCCCGCTTTTTTCGGGCTGGACTTCTGGAGGCTTTACCTGAGCCGAGACGAGCCCCTGCGATGCCGCCCGCGAAATCTGGCGTAAGAGGCTCTCTTCAATGCCATCAAGTCGCGGATCCGGTTTCGGCGGGATTTGCGGTTTAGGCGCGCCATCCGAGATCGTCACCGGCGCAGCGGTGGCTTCGCGCATATGTGGCGGCTGCCAGAAGAGGTCGAGATAGTCCCGTCCAATCGCGACGGGCTGAACGGTTTTTTGGCGCGGCGGGGTGGATGGCCGCGGCGCATTCGTCGGCGAAGATTTGGCCCGATCGCGCACTGCCGCAGCTGGCGACAGCGCGGCTTCATCTGGGGGGATATTCTTGAGGTCGATGACGAATGCACCGCTCTCGAGAGAAAAGGTTTCGGGAACGATTCCGGATGCGAGTTTCAGGAGAAGCGTGCCATCGGGCTCAGCCACAAGTGCTTTCAACCTGTCACGCGGGATCAACTCGAACACGTTCTGAAACGCATATTGCGGATCTGATGCGTCGGTCGCGAGGCGAAAACCTCCATCTACGGGTGCAAGAGCCCGACTGGCCGATGCGGGCAGATAGACCACGAGGCGGGAAAAGCCGTCATGTTCGCCCGATTTGACCGGAATTGGCGTGGCATAAGCTGGAGTGAAGGGCAGCAGAAAAAGAAGCGCGATCCAGAACCTCATGCCGCCTCCGATTTCACCGACTTCAAGGCCTCCTCGAGGTCGGAGAAGCTTGGGCGAATGTGGTGGGGCGTGTTCTGGCGACCGACCTCGATGCAGATATTGGTTGCGTGATTGTGCAGGTTGGCGATCAACACCTCGCGGATCAGTTTGTAGAAGTGGCTGTCTTCGTCGATCACCCCCTTCATCCGGCTCGCGAAGGGGGCGATGAACCCGTAGGCGAGGAACACGCCGAGAAAGGTCCCGACAAGCGCGCCGCCGATCATCTTGCCGAGAATTTCGGGGGGCTGGTCGATCGACCCCATGGTCTTGATCACCCCGAGCACCGCCGCGACGATCCCGAGCGCGGGCATAGCATCGGCAACCGACTGCATCGCGTGGCTCGAATGCATGGCGTGGTGGTAATTCGCCTCGAGCTGCTTATCGAGCACCTCTTCCACTTGCATGGGGTCGTCGTAATTCATCGAGGCCGATCGCATCGTATCGCAGATGATGTCGATCGCCTCGTGATCGTGCAGGATTTTCGGATACTTCCCGAAAATCGAAGAACTCTCCGGGTCTTCGATATGCTCTTCGATCGCGACGGGGTTCTGACGGGCAAGCCGGATCAATTCGAACAACAGGCAAAGAAGATCGCGGTAGTCGTCGGGCTTCCATTTCGGTCCTTTGAAAACCTTTCCGACATCCTTCAGCGTGTGCTTGATCGAGGCCATGTCGTTCGACAGAACGAAGGCGCCGACGGCGGCGCCGCCGATCATGATCATCTCGAAGGGCAGCGATTTCAGGATGATCCCCATCTTCCCGCCCGCCGCGACATAGCCGCCGAAAACCATCGCGAAGATGATCACGATGCCGATGATGCCGATCATGGAAAGCCCCTTCCGTTTCTCTTGGGCGACTTTGAATGATTCGGTTTAAGAAATGCCCAAGACCCTTAACGTCTGCCTCAGTCGCGGGGCGCGCCTGCGTTGCGACCCGCCATCAGGACGCTGATCGCGTAGGCCGTTTTCGGCTCGAGGCTTTCCATAACCGCCGCTGCAGCAGCGGGGCGCATCCGTGCGAGAAAACCTGCGGCGAAATTCGGGTCCATTTCGGCGAAAAGCGGGGCGGCCTGTTTCGGCTTCATGTTCTCGTAAAGGGCGACGAGCTTTCCGACATCTTTCTCGGCCGCGCCATCTGCCACGGCCACGGTCTTGGACAGCGCCTCTTCCGCCGCGACGAGATCATTCAGACGCGCTTCCAACCGGGTTTCCGCGAGAGCGAGCGCATTGCGGCGGTCGCTGAGCACCCCCTCCTGTTCGACGAGTTTCGCCTCTCGCACCTTGAGATCTGCAAGCATTGCCATGAACCCCGCGTCGTCGATGCAATCGTCTTCCGGTTTCGCCGCTTCGGTCTCATGCGCGGGGCCGGTCGCCTCGCGCGCCCAGGCTCCGAATTGCGCAAGCTGCAATCCGCCGGACAGGACGAAAAGCGCGGCGATGATCCAGAGAGCACCGCGGCCCGGGCGGGATTTGCGACGGCCGGGTTTGCGCTTGGGCAGCCGGCTCATTGCGCCGCCTCCATATCCGTTTCCCGATGCCGTCGGCGCAGCACACGGCGGCGCGGTTCGCCGTCTTCGGGCAGATCGTGCAGGGAAGCCAGAAGCAGTTCGAGCTTCTCCGCACCTGCTTCTGCACGTTCCGTCAGGGCACGCAATTGCCGCTCGGACGTGCCCGCGGTCGCCTGCGCCCGCTCGAGCGCGCGCGTCATGTCATCGACCTGTGCGGACAGCACGGCGATCGCCCCGCCCATCCCGGTCTCCAGCTGATTGAACCGTTTGAGCCTGCGGGCGAGCACAAAGCAATAAATCGCCGCCGCCATGGCCGCGAGTCCGGATGTGATTTCAGCAAGGAATTGCATTGCTCTCTCCCTCAGTTCAGCACGAATTCGATGACCAGAAGGTCGCGCACGCGCCCGTCTCCGGTGACCAGTTGCACCCGCCGCAACATCTGCGCGCGCAGGCGCATCATCGCGTTTGGATCCTCCAGAAGGCTGACATCGACCGCGCGCAAATACCCATTCAGCACGTCCATCACGCGCGGCTTCAAAAGCTCCACGTCATGTTGATAGGCGCTGGGTACCTCAAGCTCGGCTGCGAAACGCAGATGGCGCGCGGATGCCCCGCTCAGCGTGATCGCGAGCGGTTCGAGTGCGACATAGGCGATATCGGGAAGCGCCTCGGGCGTGGGCGCCTCCGGTCCGGCGGCGCTGTGCGCCGTGTCCGGAGGCGCGAGAATCAGCCCCGAATAGACCGTGTAGAACCCCCCGCCGCCCAGCAACAGCATGAGCACGAGACCGATCAGGAGCATCAGCTTGGACTTTTTCTTGGGTGGCTCTTCGGCCTCGGCAGTGGCGTCCGTCATGGGGGCCTCGCTGTTGCGGTTCGAGACTTGGAATACCCGAGTCGGACTAACCGATTGTTAATCGCATTAAGGGAAGGTGCCTGCGACGCTCGGGTAGAACGCCCGCTCTTTGGAGATTCGTCTTGCAGCAACTCATCGACACTTGGGCCGGCCTGGATATGCGCAGGAAACTCGCCGCAGTTTTTGGGGTGATCGCCATGATCGCCACGGTTTTCGCCATCGGGTCGATCGCGTCGAAGCCGACGCTTGCGCTGCTTTACGCGGGGCTTGGCAGCGCGGAATCGGGGGAGGTGATCTCGGCGCTCGAACAGCGCGGTGTGGCCTACGAGGTGCGTGGCGATTCGATTTTCGTGGCCGCGCCGCAGCGCGACGAATTGCGGATGACACTTGCCTCGCAAGGTCTGCCCGCAAGCGGCGGGGCGGGCTATGAGCTGCTCGATTCGCTGTCGGGTTTCGGCACGACCTCGCAGATGTTCGACGCGGCCTATTGGCGTGCGAAAGAGGGGGAATTGGCGCGAACGATCGCCGCCGTGCCGTCGATCCGATCGGCACGGGTGCATATCGCGCATCCGACGAATATGCCGTTTCGCGGAACACCCGAGCCGACCGCCTCGGTGACGATCACGCCGACGCTCGGGGGCTTGAGCGGTGCACAGGCGAAGGCGGTACGCTACCTCGTGGCCTCGGCGGTGACCGGCATGACGCCCGAAGATGTCTCGGTGATCGATTCGGCGCGCGGGCTCATTCCCTTTAACGACAATCCCGCGCTGCCCGGCAGCGGGGAAGATCGCGCGCAAGCGTTGAAGCAGAATGTCGAACGGCTGCTCGAGGCGCGTGTGGGGTCCGGAAACGTCGTGGTCGAAGTGGCGCTCGACACCGCGACAGAGCGCGAGGCGATCACCGAAAGGCGCTTCGACCCGGAGGGGCGCGTGGCGATTTCCACCGATACGTCGGAGACCTCGAAGACCTCCGACTCGACCACGCCACCGGCAACGACCGTGGCCTCGAATCTGCCCGATAACGGCACCGGCGAGACCGGGAAATCGCAAAGCCGCACGAGCGAGACCCGCGCGCGCACCAATTTCGAGGTGTCGGAGACGCGGCGCGAATTGCTGCGCGCGCCCGGCGCACTCAAGCGGCTCAGCGTAGCCGTGCTCGTCGATGGGGTGCGCGGGACTAACCCGGATGGAACGCCAAGCTGGGAGCCACGCAGCGATGCCGAACTGGCCGATCTGCGCGAACTCGTCGCCTCGGCGGTCGGGTTCGACGAGGCGCGTGGCGACGTGATCACCCTGCGGTCGATGCAATTCGAGGCGCTGCCAGACGCGGGAACCATCGCAGGGCCCGGCTTCATCGACAGCATGGCGCTCGATCTGACGCAGATCATCCAGATCGCGGTCCTTGCGATCGTCGCGCTCGTGCTTGGTCTTTTCGTCGCGCGCCCGATCCTGCTGCAGAAATCGCGTGCAGGCGCGGCGGAGTTGCCCGCGCCCAGCGCCTCGGACGAGGGCTCCACGGCGTCGATGGCGCTCACCGGTGAGATAGACGATGGGGAGATGCCCGACATGAACATGCAGCTGGTGTCCGATTTCGACCTCGGTGACCTGCCGATGGCGACACAGGCGGATTTCGACCTCGACCGACCCGCCGATCCCGTCGACCGATTGAAGAAGATGATCGAGGAGCGGCAGGCGGAAACCGTCGAAATCCTGCGTAACTGGATGGAAGAGCCATCGGAGAAAGCATGATGGGGCAAAGGCTGAAACTGGAATCCTTTGAGCCCAACTCGACAGAGGCGGGGGAAATCGCGCTCGCGCCCGCCGAGTTGGAAGAGGCCAAGCTGGCCGCCTTCGAGACCGGATATCAGGCCGGGTGGGACGATGCAGTTGCCGCGCAGAATGTGGAAACCGCGCGGCTCCACGCCGATCTGGGGCGCAACCTTCAGGCGCTGGGCTTCACCTATCACGAAGCGCGCCAGCACATGCTCGACGCGCTCGAGCCGCTTCTGGTCGAGATCTGCGGCAAGCTGTTGCCCGAGCTTGCGCGCGCGTCGCTTGGCCCCGTCGTGGCCGAGCAGTTGATGCCGATTGCCGAGGATCTCTGCGCGACGCCGATCACGGTGGTCGGCAATCCGTCCGCATTGCCGCAGATTCAAGAGGCGCTCGCGCCACGTGCAGACTTGCCACTCGTCTTCGCGGCAGAGCCCAGCCTTGGCGAGGGCCAAGTCTATCTGCGCTTCGCCGATACCGAGACCCGCGTCGATCTCGACGCCGTCACCGCCGCCATTTCGCGCGCGGTCACGACCTATTTCACCGCCACCGCGAAGGACAAGCCCGATGAATGAGACCGCGCCGGACGCTTCGACCGCCAATCCCTTCACGCAGGTTCCGATCGAGATCACCATCTCGGTCGGAAAGGCCCGCCCGCTGGTGCGCGATTTACTGCGCCTGAAGCGCGACGCCGTGCTGCCGCTCGACCGGAAAGTGGAGGACCCGGTGGAGCTGTATGTCGGGGACAAGCTGATCGCGCGCGGCGAGCTGACCGAGATCGATGGCAGCGACGGACAGCTTGCGGTGCGGCTTACCGAAGTGGCCGATCTGCAAAACGGGTTGTGAGATGCGCCCCCGCCCGATCTCCCCCGGCAACGCCAAGATGTGCCTGCCTGCGCTTTGGCTGGTCCTGCTCGCGGCATTAACCTTAACGCTCGCGGCGCTGCCCGCGCAGGCTCAGGACATTACGCTTTCTGTCGGGGAGGGCGATAGCCTCGCGGGCCGCTCCTTGCTGATCATTGCGGCGATCACGCTGCTCAGCCTCGCGCCCGGGCTCGCGATCATGGTCACGGCCTTTCCGTTCATCGTCACGGTGCTGTCGATTCTGCGTCAAGCCCTCGGGTTGCAGCAATCGCCGCCGAATATGCTGATCATCAGCCTCGCGCTTTTCTTGACATGGTTCATCATGGAGCCGGTCTTCCTCGAGAGTTGGCGCGTCGCGGGCCAGCCCCTGATCGACGGCACGATCGACTGGCAGGAGGCGTTCGCCAAGGGAATCGAGCCTTTCCGCACCTTCATGGCCGGGCGCACGAACCCCGACACGTTCGCGGCCTTGGCCGAGCTGCGCAGCGGCACGCCCGCACCGGAAAGCCTTGAAGGCGCGCCGCTCTCGACCCTCGTGCCGTCCTTCATGCTGTCCGAAGTCACCCGCGCCTTCCAGATCGGCTTCCTCGTCTACCTGCCGTTTCTGATCATCGACCTCGTCGTCTCGGCGGTTTTGATGTCGATGGGGATGATGATGGTGCCGCCCGCGGTCGTGGCGCTTCCCTTCAAGCTCGCCTTTTTCGTGGTGGCGGACGGTTGGGTGCTGCTCTCGGGGGCCTTGGTACGCAGTTATTTCTGACGCCGGAGGCTGGGCCGCATAACCGCAGGTCCAGAAACGCAAAAACCCGGGCCGAAGCCCGGGTTTCTGAGGGTGATGGTGAGCCGTGCAGGATTCGAACCTGCGACCCACTGATTAAAAGTCAGTTGCTCTACCAACTGAGCTAACGGCCCATCACAGGGCGCGTCTCTACAAACCCCCGCCGGGGGGGTCAAGGCATAAAATTCACAAAAATTGCACATCTGGAAAAAACCTTGGCGCGGGCGTATATCGCGCGCCATGAATACAAAGCGCACACAGACCGGACTGCCCTTCATGAAGATGCATGGGCTCGGCAATGACTTCGTCGTGATCGACGCCCGTGAGGGCGACGATCCGGTTACGCCTGCGCTCGCGCGTGCGCTGGGCGATCGGCATCGCGGCGTGGGATTTGACCAGCTTGCCGTGATCCGCCCTGCACAAGGGGCTGATTTCACGCTCGAATTCTGGAATTCCGACGGCACGCGGGCCGGCGCTTGCGGCAATGCGACTCGCTGCGTGAGTGATTACATGATGCGCCAGCTCGACCGGACCGATGTCACGCTTCTGACCGAACGGGGCCAGCTTGCCGCGGTGCGGCGCGAGGACGGGATGGTCTCGGTCAATATGGGCGCGCCGATTCTCGAAGCGGCGCAAATTCCGATTCTGCCCGGCATCGATCCGGCGCATCTGCCGCTGGGCGGCGACCCGATCGCGGTCGGCATGGGCAACCCGCATTGCGTCTTCTTCGTCGACGACGCCGAGGCGGTCGAAGTGGATCGCCAGGGCCCGGTGATCGAGCATGATCCCCTGTTCCCCGAGCGCACCAATGTCGAATTCGCCAGCGTGATCGGCCCCGACCATCTGCGGATGCGCGTCTGGGAGCGCGGCACCGGCATCACGCTCGCCTGCGGCTCGGGTACCTGCGCAACCGCCGTCGCCGCGCATCTGCGGGGGCTCACCGGCAAGCGCGTCCTCGTCGATGTCGATGGCGGCCAGCTGGAGATCGACTGGCGCGACGATGGCGTCTGGATGACCGGCCCCACCGCGCATGTCTTCGATGCGACCCTCACCCAAGATTATCTGGACGCGATATGAAACCGCCCGTTTTCTCGACCCTCGGCTGCCGTCTCAATGCCTATGAGACGGAGGCGATGAAGGAATTGGCTGCAGGCGCCGGGCTCGAAGGGGCCGTGGTCGTCAATACCTGCGCCGTGACCGCCGAGGCCGTGCGCAAGGCCAAGCAGGAGATCCGCCGTCTGTCGCGCGAGAACCCGGACGTGCCGGTGATCGTGACCGGCTGCGCCGCGCAGACCGAGCCCGAGACGTTCGCCGCGATGCCCGAGGTCACCAAGATCATCGGCAATCACGAGAAGATGCAGGCCGACACCTGGGCGCAGCTCGCCCCGCAAGGCCCCGATTTCATCGGCGAGACCGAGCGCGTGATGGTCGACGACATCATGTCGGTGAAGGAGACCGCCGGTCACCTGATCGACGGGTTCGGCCGCCATCGCGCCTATGTGCAGGTGCAAAACGGCTGCGATCACCGCTGCACTTTCTGCATCATCCCCTTCGGGCGCGGCAATTCGCGCTCGGTGCCGGCGGGCGTCGTGGTCGAGCAGATCAAGCGCCTCGTGGATCGCGGCTTCAACGAGGTCGTCCTCACCGGGGTCGATCTGACCTCCTGGGGCGCGGACCTGCCGGGCGAGCCCCGTCTGGGCGATCTGGTGATGCGGATCCTGCGCCTCGTGCCGGACCTGCCGCGCCTGCGCATCTCTTCCATCGACTCGATCGAGGCCGATGAGAACCTGATGCTGGCGATCGCCACCGAGCCGCGCCTGATGCCGCATCTGCATCTCAGCCTTCAGGCGGGCGACGACATGATCCTCAAGCGGATGAAGCGCCGTCACCTGCGCGACGACGCCATCGCTTTCACCGAAGAGGCGCGCAAGCTGCGTCCCGGGATCGTCTTCGGCGCGGACATCATCGCGGGCTTCCCGACCGAGACCGAGGAGATGTTCGAGAACTCCCTGCGGCTGGTCGACGATTGCGGCCTGACCTTCCTGCATGTCTTCCCCTATTCCGCGCGCAAGGGCACGCCCGCCGCGCGGATGCCCGCCGTGAAGGGCCCGATCGTCAAGGAACGCGCGGCCCGGCTGCGCGCGAAGGGCGAGGCCGCGCTGGCGGCCCATCTCGACGCGCAGCTCGGCACCGAACAGCTCGTGCTGACCGAAACCCCGCGCGTCGCGCGCACCGAAGGCTTTGCCGAGGTGGCGTTCGAAGCGGACCAGCCCGAAGGCACGCTGATGACCGTGCGCATCACCGGCCATGACGGGGCGCGGTTGCTGGCGGGGTAAAGGGGGCTTTCGTTTTTCGCAGCGTGAGCTAGCTTGTGGCCCATGCTGCGGATCAACGATCAGATAACCATCGAGGATTGGGAAATCACCGAGAGCTTCACCCGGGCCCAGGGCCCCGGTGGGCAGAATGTGAACAAGGTTTCGACCGCAGTGGAGCTGCGCTTCGAGGCCGAACGCTCGCCGCACCTGCCGCAACCGGTGAAGAAGCGCCTGCGCCGGATCGCGGGGCGCAGATGGACCAGCGACGGCGCGCTTTTGCTGCTGGTGCAGGACACGCGCAGTCAGGCGCGCAACCGCGAGATCGCGCGCGACCGCCTCGCCGAGATGATCCGCAAGGCTTGCGAAAAGCCCAAGAAACGCATCCCGACCCGACCCACGCTCGGCTCGAAGAAGCGGCGGCTGAAGGCGAAGGCGATTCACGGCGAGAAGAAAGCACTGCGCGGGAAGGTCTCGGATGGGGAATGATCTTTTGGCGCGGCGCGAACGGCTTTTGGGGCCGAACGTGCCGACCTTCTACGACCGCCCGGTCGAGATCGTGCGCGGGCAGGGCAGCTCGCTTTTCAACGCCGATGGCCAGCGCTACCTCGACGCCTATAACAACGTCGCCCATTGCGGCCATTGCCACCCGCGCATCGTGAAGGCGATCTGCGAGCAGGCGGCGACGCTGAACACCCACACGCGCTATCTGCATGAGGGTATCCTCGACTATGCCGAGGCGCTGCTGGGCAAGTTCGGCTTTGACGGCCAGCTTCTGATAACTTGCACCGGGTCCGAGGCCAATGATGTCGCTTTGCGGATGGCGCAGGCGGTGACCGGCAAGCGCGGCTTCATCGCGACCGACAACACCTATCACGGCAACACCACCGCCGTGGCGCATCTCTCGACCCGCCGCCCGCCGATCGGGGGCTGGCCGGACCATATCCGCCGGGTGCCCGCGCCCGACAGTCTCGCGCCTCTGGGCGGATCGCTTGAGGCGCAGCCGGAGGGCTTCGCCGCGAATGTCGCCCAAGCGATTGCCGAGCTCGAAGAGAGCGGCCACGGCTTCGCGGGTTTCATGCTCTGCCCGATCTTCGCCAATGAAGGGATGCCCGGCATCGCGCCCGGTTTCCTCGACCCGACGGTCGAGGTGATCCGCCGCGCGGGCGGGCTGATCCTGTGCGACGAGGTGCAGCCGGGATTTGGCCGGATCGGTTCGCATTTCTGGGGCCACGAATGGCTGGGCTTCACGCCCGACGTGGTCACGATGGGCAAACCGATGGGCAATGGTCATCCGGTCGCGGGGCTGGTGGCGACGCCCGAAGTGATGGCCGCCTTCCGCGAGGCCTTCGGCTATTTCAACACGTTCGGCGGCAATCCCGTCTCGGTCGCCGCGGCGATGGAGACCTTGCGCGTGATCGAAGACGAAGGTTTGCAGGAGAACGCGGCGCAGGTCGGCGACTACCTTCTGCAAGGGCTGCGCGAGCTGTCCCATCCGCTGATCGCCGACACACGCGGCTTGGGGTACTTCCTCGGGATCGAGCTTGCGCAAGACGGCGAACCCGCCAGCGAAGCCGCGGGCCGGATCGTCGAGGCGATGCGCGAGCGCCATGTCTTGATGGGCCGGGTGGGCCGGGCACAACACATTCTCAAGATCCGGCCGCCGATGGTCTTCAATCGGGCCGATGCCGATGAAATGCTGGAGAAACTTGCGCAGAGTTTCGAGGAGCTTCCGGCATGATTTCGGACGAGACCGCACAGGCGATGGCGGACTCCGCCCTCTATTCCTGGGGGCAGGCGAGCGCGCCGCCGCGTCTGGTGAAGAATCGCGAGAATATCGTCTTCGAGGCGCATCTGAAGGATGGCCGCCATGTCGCGCTGCGGCTGCACCGTCCCGGCTATCAGGGTCGCGAAGGGATCGAGGCCGAGTTGCGCTGGTGCGAAAGCCTCGCCGATCAGGGGATGCCGGTGCCGCGCCCGGTGCGTGCGCTGAACGGGGCGCTGACCGGCAGCGTGCGAAACCGCGTGACCTCCTGCGTGGAGTGGCTGGATGGCGCGCCGATCGGCGCTGGCGATCAACCGCTGTCCGGCTCGCCCGAGGCAGTGCGCGCCGAGGCTCATGCGCTGGGTCGCCTGATCGCGCAACTGCACATCAGCAGCGATGCCGCCCCGCCCGACGGGTTCGACCGGAACCCGTGGGATGGCGAAGGGTTTCTGGGGGAGCATCCGCTTTGGGGACGTTTCTGGGAACATCCTCAGCTTTCGGAAGTTGAGGCCGCAACGCTGTCTTCGGGCCGCGATCTTGCGCGTGCGCTCTTGGCGCAGGCGCAGGACTACGGCCCGATCCACGCCGATTGCCTGCGTGAGAACGTGTTGTCGACCCCGGACGGGCTGGCTCTGATCGACTTCGACGATTGCGGGCCGGGCTATCGGCTCTACGACCTCGCGACGGCGCTGGTGCAGGGCTGGGGCGACCCGCTTTGGGGCGAACAGGCCGCAGGACTCGTCGAGGGCTATCGCAGCCTGCGCCCGCTTCCGCCCGATCAGGAGGCACTTCTGCCGCTTTTCGTGGCGCTGAGAGCCTTCGCGTCTGCTGGCTGGATTGTGACCCGGGCACCGGGTTCCGATCCGCGCCAAAGACTATATTTAGAGCGTGCGCTTGAACTCGCACAGCATTTGGAGAACCGTACGCCGCCATGGGAGACCAGTCGATGAAATGGGCGAAATCCGTCGCGAAGGGCTTGCTGGGGTATCGCCCCGCCTCTTTGCAGGTGGGAGCGCTCTGTCTGCGAATCCGAGACGGCAAGACCCAGGTTCTTCTGATCACCTCGCGCGACACCGGGCGCTGGGTGATCCCGAAAGGCTGGCCGATGCGGGGCCGCTCGCTGTCCGGTGCGGCCAAGCAGGAGGCTTGGGAAGAGGCCGGGGCGGTCGGCAAGATCGACAAGGAGCCCGCAGGGGCGTTCCGCTACGACAAGATCCTCGATAGCGGCTTGGCCACGCCCACCGATGTCGTCGTCTTCCCGATGCGGGTCGAGACCCTGATGAAGTCCTTTCCCGAAGAGCATCAGCGCAAGCGCAAATGGTTCGCGCCCAAGCAGGCCTCGAAGCTGGTCGCGGAAGAGGGGCTGCAGAAGCTTTTGCGCAAGCTCTGAGCCCCGAATGGCGTCGAATGCCTTGTCACAACGGGTCAAACCCGCTAGGCCCGCGCGGACTTCTGACAATTAGATGACAGGTTCGTGACGGTGGCCAATCAAGACAACGAGTCCCGCGTCAATCAGTGGAAAACGCTCGACAAGGATCTCAAGCGGATCGGGCGCGTCGAAAGTGCCGGGCAATTCGTGGCGCGCGGCATGGTCGCGCCGGGGATCGCGCTGGCCTTCATCGTGCTCGTCGGTCTGGTGGCCGCCGTGTTGGTGGGCGGGCAGCCCGGCCAGTTGGTGGTGATCGCCGCCGCTGCGATCGGGGCCTATATGGCGCTGAACATTGGCGCCAATGACGTCGCCAACAACATGGGCCCCGCCGTGGGCTCGCGCGCGATGACGCTGATCGGGGCGCTGATCGTCGCCGCCATCTTCGAAAGCCTCGGCGCGCTCGTCGCAGGCGGCGATGTCGTCAAAACCGTCGCGAAGGGGATCATCGAACCGACCGCCTTGCCCGATTCCGGGCATTTCGTCTGGGCGATGATGGCGGCCCTGCTGGCAGCGGCCCTGTGGCTGAACCTCGCGACATGGCTCGGCGCGCCGGTCTCGACCACCCATTCCATCGTCGGCGGCGTCGTCGGCGCGGGCATCGTGGCTGCGGGCTTCGGGGCGGTCGATTGGGTCTCGATGGCGAAGATCGCGGCAAGCTGGGTGATCTCTCCGGTGATGGGCGGCGTGATCGCGGCCGCCTTCCTCGCGCTGATCAAGACGAAGGTGATCTATGTCGATGACAAGATCGCCGCCGCGCGCCGATGGGTGCCGATCCTGATCGGCATCATGTCGGGGGCCTTTGCTGCCTATCTCGCGCTCAAGGGCCTCAAGCACCTGTTCAAGATCACGATTGTCGAAGCGGTCCTGATCGGCCTCGTCGTCGGTGTCATAGGATGGCTCGTCACGATCCCGATGATCCGCCGCCAGTCCGAGGGGATGGAGAACCGCAAGAAGTCGCTCAAGACGCTGTTCGGCCTGCCGCTCGTCGTCTCTGCCGCGCTGCTGAGCTTCGCCCATGGCGCGAATGACGTCGCCAATGCGGTCGGCCCGCTCGCGGCCATCGTGCACACGGTCGAGCAGGGCGATATCGCGGCGCAGGTCGGCATCCCGTTCTGGGTGATGGCCGTGGGCGCGCTGGGGATTTCCGTCGGCCTGCTGCTGTTCGGACCCAAGCTGATCCGCCTCGTCGGCAACGAGATCACCAAGCTCAACCCGATGCGCGCCTATTGCGTGGCGCTCTCGGCGGCGATCACGGTGATCGTGGCGTCGTGGCTGGGCCTGCCGGTCTCCTCGACCCATATCGCGGTCGGCGGCATCTTCGGCGTCGGCTTCTATCGCGAATGGCATGCCGAGAAACGCGCCCGCGAGCTTGGTATCCGCAAGGGCAAGCCCGTCCCGCCGGAAGAGCGCAAGCGCCGCCTGCTGGTGCGCCGCTCGCATATGATGACGGTGGCCACGGCGTGGATCGTCACCGTGCCGGCCTCGGCCGCGCTTTCGGCGGTGGTCTACCTGATCCTGAACGCGATCACCTGACCGCTCAGACCATGACCTTCATCGCCTGCTGCTGGCCGACCTCGAAGACGCGCTTGTAGCGGGCGATCTCGTCCTCCGGGCCCATCGCCTTCGCGGGATTGTCCGACAGTTTCACCGTCGGGCGTCCGTCCGCCTCGACTGCTTTGCACACAAGGCTGAACGGCGCGAGCGCGTCATTCGGCACCAGCCCGCGGAAGTCGTTCGTCAGCAGCGTGCCCCAGCCGAAGCTGACCTTCACCCGGCCTGCGAACTGCGCGTGCAACTCGCGGATCTTGTCGACGGTCAGCCCGTCAGAGAAGATCACCAGCTTCTGGCGCGGGTCCTCGCCGCGCGCTTTCCACCAGTCGATCGCGATCTCGGCCCCCGTCGCCGGGTCGCCCGAATCGATGCGGATGCCGGTCCAGCCCGCCAGCCAATCCGGCGCATGGTCGAGGAATCCCTTCGTGCCATAGGTGTCGGGGAGGATGATGCGCAGGTTGCCGTCATGCTCCTCGTGCCAATCGGCAAGCACCTTGTAAGGCGCCTTCGCCAGTTCGGCGTCGCTATTGGTCAGCGCCGCATAGACCATCGGCATCTCATGCGCGTTGGTGCCCACCGCTTCGATGTCGCGGCGCATCGCGACCAGACAGTTCGACGTGCCGGTGAACGCCCCCCCTTCGGAGACATCTCCCAACCCTTCGAGCATCGCCTGCACGCACCAGTCCTGCCACAGGAAGCTGTGCCGCCGCCGGGTGCCGAAATCCGCGATCCGCAGGTTGTCCAGCTCGCGCAGCGCCTCGATCTTCTCCCAGACCTTGGTCATCGCGCGCGCATAAAGCACCTGCAGCTCGAAACGCCCCATCGTGTTCAGCACCGCCCGGCCGCGCAACTCCATCAGGATCGCGAGCGCCGGAATCTCCCAGAGCATGACCTCGTGCCACTTGCCCTCGAAGGTCAGCTCGTACTGCCCGTCGCGCTTTTCCAGATGGTAGGGCGGCAGTTGATAGCCCTCGAACCACTCCATGAAATCCGAGCGGAACATCTGCCGCTTGCCGTAGAACGTGTTGCCGCGCAGCCATGTGCTCTCCCCGCGCGACAGTTTCAGCGAGCGCGCGTAATCCAGCTGCTCGCGCAGTTCCGCCTCGTCGATCAACTCCGCCAGCCGGATCGACTTGCTGCGGTTGATCAGGCTGAACTTGACCCGCGTCTCCGGCTTGTTGCGGAAAATCGACTGACACATCAACAGCTTGTAGAAATCCGTGTCGATCAGGGACCGCACGATCGGATCGATCTTCCACTTGTGGTTATAGACGCGGCTCGCGATGTCGACCATGGATCAGGCCTCCAGCTTCACACCGGCAGAGCGCATTTCGCTATGCGCCTCCTGCAGCGACCCATCGAGATCGATCGCCCGGCAGGCGCCTTCGATCACCGTCGCGCGGAAACCCAGCTTCGCCGCATCCAGCGCGGACCACGCCACGCAGAAATCGGTGGCGAGCCCCACGAAGGTCAGATCCTCGACGCCCCGGTCACGCAGGTAGCCCGCAAGCCCGGTCGGCGTCGTGTGGTCGTTCTCGAAGAAGGCCGAATAGCTGTCGACGCCGCGCCGGAACCCCTTGCGGATGATCAGCTGCGCCCGGTCGACGGCGAGATCGGGGTGGAACTCCGCCCCCTTGCTGCCCTGCACGCAATGATCCGGCCAGAGGGTCTGCAGCCCATATTCCATATGCACCTGCGTGAAGGGGGCGCCCCCCTCGTGCTGGCTCGCGAAAGAGGCGTGATCCGCGGGGTGCCAATCCTGCGTCAGAACCACGGTTTCGAACTCGGTCATCAGCGTGTTCACGCGCGGAAGGATCTCGTCGCCCCTCGACACCGCCAGCGCGCCGCCGGGGCAGAAATCGTTTTGCACGTCGATCACGATCAGGGCTTTGGTCATCACTTTACCTCCCGCAGGGTTTTCCCATGGGTAGGCCGCGCACCCCCTGTGGTCAACGGCACGCATGCGCAACGGCTCTTGCCTAACGCCCCCGCACGGCGCTAATGCGGGGCCCATGTTCACCGTTGCCGCCCTTTACCATTTCACCCGGTTCGAGTCCCCCGAGGCCCTGAAGGCCCCGCTGGCGAAGATCGCCTGCGCGAATGGCGTGAAAGGCTCGCTCCTGATCGCGCGCGAAGGGATCAATGGCACCATCGCGGGAACCCGCGAAGGGATCGACGCGGTGCTGGCGCATATCCGCAGCTTGCCGGGCTGTGCCGATCTGGAATGGAAGGAAAGCGCGGCGGCCGAGATGCCCTTCGGCAAGATGAAGGTTCGGCTCAAGCGTGAGATCGTCACGATGGGCGAGCCCGATATCGATCCGAAAGCCCGCGTCGGCCATTACGTCGAGCCGCAGGACTGGAACGCGCTGATCTCCTCGCCCGACACGGTCGTGATCGACACGCGCAACGATTACGAGATCGAGATCGGCACTTTCGAGGGCGCCATCGATCCCGGCACGAAGAGCTTCCGCGAATTTCCGCAATGGTGGCGCGACAACGCGCATCGCTTCCACAACAAGCGCGTCGCGATGTTCTGCACCGGCGGCATCCGCTGCGAGAAATCGACGAATTTCCTGCTCTCGGAAGGGGTGCCCGAGGTCTATCACCTCAAGGGCGGCATCCTGAAATATCTCGAAGACATGCCCGAAGACGGCTCGCTCTGGCAGGGCGATTGCTTCGTCTTCGATCAGCGCGTGAGCCTGCGCCACGGGCTGAAACAGGGCGATTACGACAGCTGTCACGCCTGTCGCCGCCCGGTCTCCGCGGAAGACAAACGCCATCCCGATTACGAGGAAGGCGTCTCCTGTCACCGCTGCATCGGCGAGTATTCCGATGCCGATCGCGACCGCTTCCGCGAGCGCGAACGTCAGATGCGCCTCGCCGCCGAGCGGGGCGAAGCGCATCTCGGACGCGATTAATTATCCGCGCAGACCTGCGTCAGATCGTTGCAGCCTTGCGTGACGGTCGGAGCCCCGGTGGTCGGGAAGTCCAGACGCGGCAGCGAGAAATCCCCGATGCCAGCCGATGCGGCGGTCGCGCCAAACACAGACAGAACAAGGGCGTAAGCGAGACGTTTCATAGCGGTTCTCCATAACTGAACTACTTGGTTCGGAATTGAATATGAACCGTTCGGTTCGGAAATCAAGCCTAAATGAACTGATCAGTTCGAAATACTGCCTTGCGCTGGACGCAACTCTGCATATTTTAGAACCGTTCTAAAAAAGAGGGCCTCCCATGCTTCCCGGTTTCGCGTCACGCCGTCGTTTCGACGATCTCACTGAACAGGAAGTGCTTGCGCTCGCGATCTCCTCCGAGGAGGACGACGCGCGCATCTATCGCCAATATGCCGAACATCTGCGCGCCGAATATCCGGCTTCCGCGAAGATCTTCGACGAGATGGCAAAAGAGGAAGACGAGCATCGCCGCCTCCTGATCGCGCGGCACACGGACCGCTTCGGCGATGTGATCCCGCTGATCCGGCGCGAGCATGTCGCGGGCTTCTACAACCGCAAACCGATCTGGCTGACCAAGAACCTCTCGCTCGACACGATCCGCGGCGAGGCCGAGGCGATGGAGCGCGAGGCGGGCAAGTTCTACACGCTCGCAGCGCAGCGTAGCTCCGATGCCAGCACGCGCGAGTTGCTGGGCGATCTCGCCGCGGCCGAACTCGGTCACGAGCAAAAGGCCGAGGAACTGACCTCGACCCACCTGCCCGAGAGCGAAAAGGAAGAAGAAGACCGTCAGGCTCATCGCCAGTTCATCCTGACCTGGGTGCAGCCGGGGCTCGCCGGGCTGATGGACGGCTCGGTCTCGACCCTCGCGCCGATCTTCGCCACCGCCTTCGCGACCCAAAACCCCTGGACCACCTTCCTTGTGGGCCTCGCGGCCTCGGTCGGCGCGGGCATCTCGATGGGCTTCACCGAAGCGGCGCATGATGACGGCGTGATCTCGGGCCGCGGCTCGCCGATCAAACGCGGCATCGCCTCGGGCGTGATGACCATGCTGGGCGGCCTTGGCCACGCGCTGCCCTACCTGATCCCCGATTTCTGGACCGCCACCACCATCGCGATCATCGTCGTGTTCATCGAGCTCTGGGCCATCGCCTGGATCCAGAACCGCTTCATGGAAACGCCCTTCCTGCGCGCGGCCTTCCAGGTCGTGCTCGGCGGCGCGCTGGTCTTCGCAGCCGGTGTACTGATCGGCGGCGGCTGACGCTGACCTGCGCTTTGCCCCGCGCGCCAGGGGCACATGCGGGACGCTCCGCGGGGGATATTTGAGCCAAGGCGAAGACGGGCGCTTCGCTTTCGGCTTGGCAAAAATATCCCCGCCGGAGGCTTCCCGACCCCGCCACGGGCGCGCAGTCCTCATTCCATAGCTGGCACTTGCCAAAACCGCATGCTAGCCCTTGGCCATGCTTGAGATCTTTCTGAAGACCTTGCCCTTTTTTGCCCTGATCGGGCTTGGCTGGTTCGCCGGGCAGATCCGCTTTTTCACCGCCGAGGCGACAGCGTGGCTGACGAAATTCGTCTTCTACTTCGCGCTCTCGGCGATGCTGTTCAAATTCTCCGCCAATCTCGATCTGGCCGCGCTCGTCGATCCGCAGTTCATCCTCGCCTATCTGACCGGATCGGGCGCGGTCTGGCTGATCACTTTCGCCGTCGCCAAGGCGCGCAAGCTGCCCACCGCGCTTTCCGCGATGGAGGCGCATACCTCGATGACCGGCAATACCGGCTTTCTCGGCGTGCCGATGCTGGTGGTGCTGCTGGGACCGGCAGCGGTGGGGCCGGTCTTGATGGTGTTGAGCTGCGATCTGATCGTGTTCTCCTCGATCATCACGATCTTCATCACCGCCGCGCGGCACGGGAAGGTCTCGCTCGCGCCGATCGCGTTGGGGCTGGTGAAGAACCCGATGATCGTCTCGATGGTGGCGGGGCTTGCATGGGCGGGGCTGAAACTGCCGATGCCGGGCCCGCTGTCGGAGTTCATGACGATCCTCGGCGCCGCCGCGACGCCGGGCGCGCTGTTCGCCATCGGCGCCTCGCTTGCGGGCAAATCGGCCGAGAAGCCTGCGCCCGCCGTCTGGCTGTCCTTCGGCAAGCTCTTCCTGCATCCGGCCGCGATCGCGATCACCTCGCTTCTGATCTTCGATGTCGACCCCTTCGCAGCAGGCGTGATGATCGCCGCCGCCGCCCTTCCCGTCGCGGGCAATGTCTATATTCTGGCGCAGCATTTCGGGGTGGCGCCGCAGCGCGTCTCGGCCGCCATCCTCGTCTCGACCGCCGTCTCGATCCTCACGGTTCCGGCGGTCATCCATTGGGTTCACGGCTAAGGAGGCTTTGATGAAAACGATCTCGGAAAACCGCTGTTTCGGAGGCGTCCAAGGCGTCTATTCGCACGCATCGAAGGTCAATGATTGCGAAATGACCTTCGGGCTGTTCCTGCCGCGCGAAGCCGAGGACGGGCCGGTGCCGGTGCTGTGGTATCTCTCGGGGCTGACCTGCACCCATGAGAACGCGATGACCAAGGCGGGCGCGCAGGCTTTCGCGGCAGAGCACGGGATCGCGCTCGTCTTCCCCGACACCTCGCCGCGCGGCGAAGGCGTGGCCAACCACGAGGATTACGATCTGGGCCAAGGCGCGGGCTTCTATGTCAACGCGACGCAGGACCCGTGGGCGCCGCATTTCCGGATGTGGGATTACATCGCCGAGGAACTGCCGAACGCCATCGACGCCGCTTTCGATATCGACCCCGAGCGGCAGGCAATCACCGGCCATTCGATGGGCGGGCACGGTGCGTTGACGCTGGCGATGTCGCTGCCTGAGCGTTTCCGCTCGGTCTCGGCCTTCGCGCCGATCGCGCACCCGACGCAAAGCGATTGGGGCCGCAAGCAGTTCAGCGCCTATCTGGGCGACAACGAGTCCGCTTGGGCCGCGCATGACGCGACGCTACTGGTCCGCGAGCGCGGATTTGCGGGCGAAATGCTGATCGACCAAGGCGGCTCGGACCAGTTCCTCGATCTCCTGAAGCCCGAGGCACTGGCCGAGGCGATGGCAGCGCGCCGTCAGCCCGGCACCTTCCGGATTCAGGAAGGTTACGATCACAGCTACTATTTCGTCTCGACCTTCATTCCCGATCACATCGAGTTCCACGCCGAGGCGCTCTGGGCGTGATCTGGGTCGACGCGGATGCCTGCCCGGTGAAGACCGAGGCCGAGAAGGTCGCGACCCGTCTCGGCGTCAAGCTGATGCTTGTCTCCAATGGCGGGCTGCGGCCCTCGCCCAATCCGCTGGTCGAGATGGTCTATGTCGATCAGGGGCCGGACGTGGCCGATATGTATATCGCCGAGCGGGCGACAGTCGGCGATGTGGTCATCACCAATGATATTCCGCTGGCGGCGAAATGCGTCGAAGCGGGCGCGCGGGTGCTGCGCCCCGATGGTGAGGCGCTGACCCCCGCCAATATCGGTAACGTCCTGGCAACACGGGATTTGATGGCGGATCTGCGCTCCGCCGATCCGTTCCGGCAGGGCGGCGGGAAACCGTTTTCCAAGGCCGACCGGGCGCGGTTCTCGGATGCGCTCGACCGGGTCGCGCGGGCGGCAGCAAGAGAGGTTAAGAATGGTTAAGGCAGTTATCTTCGACATCGGCAACGTGCTGATCGAATGGCAGCCGGAGCGGCATTACGACCGGATCATGCCGCGCGAGACCCGCGAGCAGATGTTCGCGGAGGTCGATCTGCACGGCATGAATGATGAGATCGACCGCGGCGCGCCGTTCCGCGAGACGATCTACGCATGGGCCGAGAAATACCCGAGCTGGCGCGATGCGATCCGGCGCTGGCACGACGACTGGATCGAGATGGCCGCACCCGAGATCCCGCATTCGCTACGCCTGATGAAATCCTTGCAGGCCAAGGGGATGCCGGTTTTCTCGCTGACGAATTTCGGGATTCAAAGCTACGATTTCGCGGCCACGCATTACCCGTTCCTGCGCGATTTCGACCGGGATTTCATCTCGGGCCATATGGGCGTCACGAAGCCCGATCCGAAGATCTATCAGATGGTCGAGGACGCGTCGGGGGTGTCTGGCTCGGATCTGATCTTCACCGATGACCGTGCCGACAATATCGCGACCGCGCACACGTTTGGCTGGAAGACGCACCTGTTCGACGGGCCGGAGGGCTGGGCGCGGCGGCTGGTCGAGGAAGGGCTGCTGGAAGAGGCGGAGGCCGCATAAATTCAACTTATGCAGCCGCCCCGAAAATAAGAAAAACTTATCTCAGGCGCGTTTCGCGACCGCGACGCCCAGAAGCTCGAGCACCTTCGCCTCGATCTGCGGCGCATCCATGCCCGCCGAGTGATACATGTCCTCAGGCGAGGCGTGGTCGATGAACGTGTCGGGCAGGACCATCGAGCGGAACTTGAACCCGTGATCGAAGACGCCCTGATCCGACAGGTATTGCGCGACATGGCTGCCGAAGCCGCCGATCGCGCCTTCCTCGATGCAGATCAGCGCCTCGTGCTCGGCCACCAGCCGGTCGATCAGATCGGTGTCGAGCGGTTTGACGAAACGTGCATCGGCGACGGTCGGCGCAAGGCCGCGGGCCTGCAGCGCCTCGCGCGCTTTCAGCACTTCGGCCAGACGGGTGCCATAGGACAGGATCGCGACGCGCGCGCCTTCCGCGATCATCCGGCCCTTGCCGATTTCCAGCGGCACGCCTTCTTCGGGCATGTCGACGCCCATGCCTTCGCCGCGCGGATAGCGGAATGCGATCGGGCCTTCGTCATGGGCGGCGGCGGTGGCGACCATGTGGACCAGCTCGGCCTCGTCGGCGGCGGCCATTACGACCATGCCGGGCAGCGAGGACATGAAGCCCACATCGAACGAGCCCGCATGAGTCGCGCCATCCGCGCCCACCAGACCGGCGCGGTCGATCGCGAAGCGCACGGGCAGGCGCTGGATCGCGACGTCATGCACGATCTGGTCGTACCCGCGTTGCAGGAAGGTCGAGTAGATCGCGCAGAACGGTTTCATTCCCGAGGCGGCGAGACCGGCCGAGAAGGTGACGGCGTGCTGCTCGGCGATGCCCACGTCGAAACAGCGGCGCGGATAGACGCCCGCGAATTGCTTCAGCCCCGTGCCGTCGGGCATGGCGGCGGTGATGCCGACGATCTTCTCGTCTTTCGCGGCTTCCTTGATCAGGCTTTCGGCGAAGACCTTGGTGTAGCTCGGCGCGTTGGAGGGCGATTTCTTCTGCTCGCCGGTGCTGAGATCGAATTTCGCGGTGGCATGTCCGCCATCGGGGCGGTTCTCGGCCGGGCCGTAGCCCTTGCCCTTTTTCGTCACCGCGTGGATCAGGACCGGACCGGTCGCGCGGGCCTTGAGCGTGCGCAGAAGCGGCAGCAGCTGGTCGAGATCGTGGCCATCGACCGGGCCGACATAGGAGAAGCCGAGCTCCTCGAACAGGGTGCCGCCCATGGCGATGCCCTTGAGCATTTCCTTCGCCCGGCGCGCGCCTTGCTGGAACGGAACGGGCAGCAGACCGACCGCGCCTTTGGCGGCGGATTTCAGGTCCTGCAGCGGGGCCTCGGAATAAAGCCGGGTGAGGTAGGACGACAGCGCGCCGACGGGCGGGGCGATCGACATCTCGTTGTCGTTGAGCACGACGAACATGCGTTTGCCCAGGTGGCCCGCGTGGTTCATCGCCTCGAAAGCCATGCCGCCCGACATCGCGCCGTCACCGATCACGGCAATCGCGTCGCCGGTCTCGGCACCCAGCTCGCGGCCCATGGTGAAACCGGTCGCGGCCGAAATCGAAGTGGAGCTATGGCCCGCGCCGAACGGATCGTAGGGCGACTCCGAGCGTTTGGTGAAACCCGACAGCCCGCCCTTGGTGCGCAGCGTGCGGATGCGGTCGCGGCGCCCGGTCAGGATCTTGTGCGGGTAGCACTGGTGGCCCACGTCCCAGACGATCTTGTCGCGCGGCGCGTCGAACACGGCATGTAGCGCGACCGTCAACTCGACCACGCCCAGACCCGCACCCAGATGCCCGCCGGTTTGCGACACGGCCGAGATGGTCTCGGCGCGCAATTCGGTGGCGAGCGTTTTCAGCTCGGGATCGGAAAGGCCTTTCAGATCGGACGGCAGTCGCACCTTGTCGAGGAGCGGCGTTGCCGTTTGGTCGTTCGGGTTATCGCTCATTGGCTGCCCCCTAGGCGCGCTACATCTCGCGGGAGATAACGAAACGCGCAGCGGCCCGCAAGTTTTCCGCTTCCTCGCCGTAAGGCGAAAGCGCGTCTATGGCTTGCTCGATCAGCTCGCCCTCCCGAAGCCGCGCACCGGCGAGGCCGAGCAGCGAAACGAAGGTGGCTTTTCCGGCCTCGGCATCCTTGCCGACCCGTTTCCCGGCGGCCTTTTCGCAACCCGTCACATCTAGGATGTCATCGTGAATTTGAAAGGCCAGACCGACCGCATCGGCGAAATCGCTGAGGGGGCCCTCGTCCTCGCCCGCGAGGATCGCGCCGCTGCGCGAGGCGAACGAGATCAGCGCCCCGGTCTTGCCCGCCTGCAGCGCGGTGATCTGGCTGAGCGAGAGCGGATCGGTGGCACTTTCCGCCGCGATGTCGAGCGCTTGACCGTGGCCCATGCCGGCTGCGCCGGAGGCTTTCGCAAGCGCGAGGCTGAGCGCGATGCGCCGCTCTGCCGGGCCGAGGACGGGATCGGCGCAAAGCTCGAACGCAAGCGTCTGCAACACGTCGCCGGTCAGCACGGCGGTCGCTTCGTCCCATTTAACGTGAATCGTCGGCTGGCCGCGGCGCAGATCGTCGTCATCCATGCAGGGCAGGTCGTCATGCACGAGGCTATAGGCGTGCAGCGCCTCGACCGCGGCGGCGGCGGGCATCGCCTGCGCCTCCGGGATGCCGAAGATCGCGGCGCTTTCGATTGCGAGGAAGGCGCGCAGGCGTTTGCCGCCCTGCAGCGCGTAATGCATCGGGGCGCGCAGCGGCCCCTCGGGCTGGCGCGCCACGGCGGCATCGAGCGCGACCTGAACGGTCGTCTGCACCTCTTTCAAACGGGAGGTGAACATTTACAGACCTTCGGCGGGGGTCGTGCCTTTCGGAGCGCCGTCGGCATTGAGCGTGATTTTCTCAACGCGCGCCTCGGCCTCTTTCAGAAGCTTGGCGCAATGCTCTTTCAGCTTGGCGCCGCGCTCATAGAGTTTGATCGACTCGTCCAGGGGCACGTCGCCATGTTCCAGTTTGCCCACGACTTCCTCGAGAGCCTTCATCGCCTCTTCGAAGCTCAACGCGTCAATATCGCTCATCAATCTGCATTCCCGGTGATATGTCGTCCAATAAGGCTCTGACGCCCGGGTTCCTGCAAACCATATCCGGCTCGCGGAGTCGAGATCACCCCGCGAGACCGGTGCTATCGTGAACGTCTTATCGCCTATTTCTGAAGCGACTCGAGATATGTCGCGAGTGAAAGGACGCGCCCGCGTGTGGCCAGAACGTCGGTGTAATACGGCGCACCATGCCCGCCCTGTTCCATGAACACATCGCCGAAGACCGGCATCGGCCCGCCATGCGCCCGCACGCCTGTGCGTCCGTCGATGATGTGGATCGCCTTGAGCATCGGGAACTCGCCGTCATTGGCGGCGGCAAGGCCGGTCAGATCGGCGGGTTTCACGTTCAGATATTCTGCCATCGGCCCGGTGCCCGTGCCATCGTCGCCATGACAACTGGCGCAATATTGGCCGTAGAGAGCTTTGCCGACATCGCCGTCCTGAGCGATGGCCGGGGTCGCGGCGAGACAGGCCGCGGCGATGAGGTAAGTGAAGCGCATAGTGTCCTCCCACACAAGTTGACGCATAGGAAGGTTGGGCGCGAAATGAGGCCGAGTCGATGATCGACGTCAATGACGAAGGGCGCTCCTTTTTGCTAAGGAACGCCCCACGAAAAGGGCCATCTCTGTTCGAGATGGCCCTCCGAGATCTACGGAGATGGTCCGGTTAGGGTCCGAAGGATCCAGCCGTCCCAGTCAGGGTTCTTTGCCCCAGGGTTTGCCCTCAGGCCACGGCCCCCCTCACTGTCCCGACACCTCTCTCCACTATCACTCTAGACACTGGACCACCTCCTTTCATGCGTTGCCGTTATCCACAGCGTGCCACAGATTTTGTGTGTGGCAAGAAAAATTACGCAATCCTTGGAGAAAGTTTCGTAACAAGTGCCTTGAAAGGCAGCAGTGCGATCAAAGTCAGGGCAAGTTTGACAAGCCAGTCTGCGGTGGCCAGCGACACCCAGAGCGGCACCGTCGGCCCGAAGCCCAACAGGGGCAGGGTTTCATTGGCCCAGGACACGTCATTCGACGGCTCGAGGAAGATGAGCGCGCTCGAGAAGGCGACCGAGAAGAAGATCAGCGTGTCGAGCGAGGCGCCGATCAGGGTCGAGATCGCGGGGGCACGCCACCAGACGCCGTCGCGCAGCTTGTCGAAGACGAAGATGTCGGTCATCTGCGCCACGAGGAAGGCCGCGCCGGAGCCGAGCGCGATGCGCAGCGTGACGGCCGGATAGGTGTAGCCGTCGCCCTGCAGCATGATCTGGCTGCCGATGAGCGAGCAGATCACGCCCACGACGAAGCCGGCGGCGACCACGCGGCGCGCAGCACCCGGGCCGTAGACGCGGTTCATCACGTCATTGACGAGGAAGGCGAAAGGGTAGGTGAAGGCGCCCCAGGTCAGCCAGTCGCCGACGAGGAATTGCACCAGGATGTTCGAGGCCACGACGATGATGGCCATGGCAATGATGCCAGGAATATAGCGGGTCATGATGTTCAACCGTTTTTACATGGTAGCGGAGACATGGCCCGGAACCCTCCGGGCAAGGGCGCGCGATACGCGCTCGAACGCGTTGCGTCAATCCTTTTTGGCGGTGCGGCGCGTCTCAGGCAGGACGTATTCCACGATCTCGGTGCGCTGCAGGAACCGGAAATTGTCGTCGGAAATCATCGTCAGGCGGATCGCGCCGCTGTCGTCGCGCCAGACCGAAAGGCCCTCGAGATTGTCGTGACGCCCGGCGCCGGTTTCCAGAAGAACCTCGCCGCCCGAAATCGAGTCGCCGTTGATGTCGAAGACCTGAACGCGCGTCCGAAAGCCCAAGAGCCCCCAGAAGTCGCGCTCCAGCAGGTAGAAGCGGCCATCGGGGCCGAAATCCGCACCGACCGGCAGCCAGTTCTCGGAGCGCGGGATGGCGAAGGGTTGATCCCATTTCCCGTCGCGATAGCGCCAGACCGGGTAGGGCCTGTCTTTCGCGCCCGAGCGTTCGGGCATCGTGTAGAGCGTGCCCTGATCGTCGATCGCCAGCGCCTCGAGCGAGGAGTTGTTCTGCATCTTCGCAAAGGCATCCGGGCGTGGCAGCAACTCGGCCGGGCCGCCATCGGTCGGAAAATGCGACACCCGCGCCAGCCCCTCGAAGGAGATATAGACCGAGCCGTCCGGCGCCAGCGCCAAGCCTTCGCTGTCACCCAGATGACGGGTCAACGCCTCTCCCTTGGAGCTGTGCAGCCAGTTCGGCCCTTGGGTGACCCTCACGTCCTTGATCTGGCCGGCTGCGTCGCGATCGAGATGCCCGCGCCAGATGGTCGTGCGATCCGACTGGGTGACGAAATCGCCTCCGTCCGGTCCCAGCTCGAGCCCTGAAAACCCGCCGAAGACGAACACGCCCGGCATGGTCCAGTGATAGCTTTGCAGGAATTGCGCGCGGGGATGCGGCCCGGCGGGCGCGAGCCCTCCGAGAATGGCCAGCCCCGCACCTGCAATCAGCGCGAGGTAAGAACGGCGCGGCATTGGTTGGGCAGGTCCGACATGACGTAGGTTTTGGCGTTTTTCTTCGGCGGCCCTTTCGGCTTGGGCTTGGCCGCGGTCTTCGGCGGGTTGAGGTAATCGGTCACCCACCAGTTCAGCGTGTCGTCACAGCCATCGCCTCCCTTCGAGAGCTGCGCCACGGTCGGTTTCTGCGTCTCGCAATAGCGCGCACCGGGCGGGCATTTCAGGCGGACGTGGAAATGGGTGTTGTGGCCGTACATCGGGCGGATCTTCTGCAGCCATGCGCGATCGTTGCGCGGCACCGTGTTGCACATCGCGATCTTCACGGCGGCGGCGACGAAGATACGGTCGACGCGCGGATCGGCGGCGGCGTGGCGCATCAGCGCGAGATGCTGCGGCGTCCAGTTGGAATTGGTGTGGCGCTGATCGGCGGTGCGCACCGAGATCGAGGAGATTTTCTCCCGCTGGGTGCGGCTGAGATTCAGGTTCGTCGCGGGCAGCATCCAGATATCGGCATCCAGCCCGATCTGGTGGCTCGCATGGCCGCCCGTCATCGGACCGCCGCGCGGTTGGGAAATGTCACCGATATAGAGCCCGTTCCAGCCCGGCAGCGAGGCCGCGTAGCGCGACAGATCCTGCAGGTAGGTCAGCATCGCGGGCTGGCCCCAGTTGCGGTTGCGCGACAGGCGCATCGCCTGCCAGGTCGGCCCGCTCTCGGGCATGCGCTGCAGGCCTGCGGCGCAGCCACGCGAGTAAAACCCGATGGCCGAAGGCGCCTGCGCCGAAGCATCCGCCTTGGAGCCGAAAAGTTGGCGGGCGAGCGGTTCGGCGAATGTGGGCGCAGAAATAAGGCTGAAAGAAAGAGCGGCGACGAGAAATTTCGCGATCATGATGTGGGGGGTCCTTCGGGCGCTGGGTCTCCGTGACTTCTCACGAATCCTAGCAGGACCAGCCCCAAAAGCAAAAGAACGATGATCGGTGTGATGCCCGTCGACTGATTTCCGCTTATCTGCGTCGTGATCCCGATGGCGAGCGGCGCGATGAAGGCCGTGGCCTTGCCCGAAAGCGCGTAGAGGCCGAAATGCTCGGTGATCTTTTCCGGGTCGGCCTGACGGACCATCATCGTGCGCGAGGCCGATTGCAGCGCGCCGCCGCAGGCCCCGATCATCCCGCCCAGCACCATGAAGGCGATGTCGGGCAGTTTGCTGTCGGGGGTGACGGCCATCCCGAAGACGCTTTCGCGCGAGATCATCACGATGCCGATCACGACCAGCGTCAGGATCACCAGCGAGGTGATGATGACCGTGCGCGGCCCCCAGCGGTCATCGGCCTTGCCGCCGAGCCATGCGAAGGTCGCCCCGGTGATCGTGCCGAGGATGCCGAAGATGCCGATCAGCGTGATCGACCAGTTCAACACGCCCGCCGCATAAAGCCCGCCGAAAGTGTAGATGCCGTTGAGCGCGTCGCGGTAGAACATCGAGCTGAGCAGGAACGAGGTCAGCGAGCGCCGGCGCGGCAGCGCGCGCAGCGTCGCGCGCAGTTCCGGCCAAGCGCCGCGCAGCGCCGTGCCGATGGGCAGCGCGTCGGGTTTGCGCGGCTCGCGCACCCAGAAGAAGAAGGGGATCATGAAGACCGCGTACCAGATCGCGGTGAGCGGCCCGACCGCGCGGGTATCCTCTCGCGTGGCGACGTCGAGGCCGAAGAGCGGGTCGATCCCCAGCATCGTCTTCCCGGTCGTCGGGCTCGCCTGCAGCAGCAGGAGCATGATGAACAGCGTGATCATCCCGCCGATATAGCCGAACGCCCAGCCCGAGCCGGAGATGCGCCCGATCTCTTCGCGGGGCCCGAGGTCAGGCAGGATCGCATTGGTGAAGGTGGTCGCGAATTCCATGCCGATCATGCCGATGGCGAAGCTGATCATGATCGCCATCAGCTTGAAATCGCCCGGCACCGCATACCACAGGCCCCATGCGCCCAGCACATACATCACCGAGAAGACCCAGATGAACGGCATCCGCCGTCCCGAGCGGTCCGCGACCGCACCGAGGAAGGGCGAGCCGAGCGCGATCAGGATCCCGGCGATGCCGACGCCATAGCCCCAGACGGTCTGCGCCGCCGTGCCCGAGCCCATCAGGTCTTTCACGAAGGGAGCGAAGATGAAGGTGACCAGCAGCGTGTTATAGGGTTGGCTCGCCCAGTCGAAGAACCACCAGCCCCAGATGCGTTTCTTTGCCGTGATCATGTCGCCCTCTCCCCGCCGCGCCAGTAATTGCGGCGATCAAGCCCGAAAAGGGACGATCTGGCAAGGGTTTCGACGGGTTAGGCAGGCCGCGCTGGCGGCAGTGTTACATCTGCGGCGGCCAGGGGCGCTTGTGGTCGGCCTCGGCCCAGGCGGTCACGAATTCGGGAAGCGGCGGCGAGGTCGCATCCTGCCCCATCTCGGCGAGAACCTGCGCGGGCGGGATCATACCTTTCTTGGAGGTCACCGCCCCGCGGATCAGCACATGCGAAGTGCACTCGCCGTCCTTCGTGAACATCGCATGTTCGAGCCAGATCCAGCGATCGTCCCAGCCGAGGCAGCGCGAGCGCATCTCGATTTTCTGGAAGGCCTGCACCCGGCGGCGATACCGCGTGGTGTTCCCGGCGACCACGATGCCCCATTTGTTGCGCTTGAGCGCGTCCCAGAGCCCGGTGCGGATCGCGAGCGGAATCCGCCCCAGATCAAAGAGCGTCAGCGTGCGCCCGTTGTTGAGCTCCATCCACAGGTCGATGTCCCACGGCCAGCAGATATGCTGGCTGACATGGGTGCCCGTGATCGGCAACGCCGGGGCGTTGCGGAACTTCACGATCTCTTTGGCCATGCGGATAACGGGATACATGCGCCAAGAGGTGCTGCGCCGCAGCGGGGCGGTCAAGAGAGACGTTACGGAAAATGCGCGCCAGCCTGCGGTTGCAATGCCGCGGCGCCTCGCTTACCTGTCTTTGCGATCCAAAGCGGAGGTTTCGATGGTCACGCTCTTTCAGGCCCTGGTGCTGATCCTGAACGTCATCTGGTTCGTCATGATCGCCCATATCATCATGAGCTGGCTTATCAATTTTCAGGTGCTGAACCTGCGCCAACCCTTGGTGGCGCAAATCTGGTTCGGTCTGAATAACCTGCTGGAGCCGATCTACGGGCGCATCCGGCGCTTCCTGCCCGACACGGGCGGGCTCGATCTGGCGCCGCTGGTGGCCTTCATCATCCTGATCATCATCCGTCAGGCGCTGTTCAACAACGCGGCCTTCTTCTACGGCAACAGCTTCTGATGCCAGCGGCTGCGGCAGCCGAAGCCCCCGCAGAGCTACTGGCGCGGGTCTGGGGGTTCGACGCCTTCCGGCCCGGTCAGGAAGAGATCGTGCGCGCGGTGATCGACGGCCGGAACGTGCTGGCGATCATGCCGACGGGTGGCGGGAAATCCCTGTGTTATCAATTGCCTGCACTGGCGCGCGAGGGCGTGACGGTGGTGATCTCGCCGCTGATCGCGCTGATGCGCGATCAGGTGCGCGCGCTGAAACAGGCCGGCGTCGAGGCGGGCGCGCTGACCTCGGGCAATACCGAGGAAGAGACCGAAGAGATCTTCACCGCGATCGATGAGGGGCGGCTGAAGCTACTCTACATGGCGCCCGAACGTCTGGCCTCGGGCGGGGCGCAGCATCTGCTGAAGCGGGCAGGCGTCAGCCTGATCGCGGTGGACGAGGCGCATTGCGTCAGCCAATGGGGCCATGATTTCCGCCCCGATTACCTGCGCATCGGCGAGTTGCGCCGCAGCCTCGGCGTGCCGCTCGCGGCCTTCACCGCGACCGCCGACGAAGAAACCCGGACCGAGATCGTCACGCGCCTGTTCGACGGGCAGCCGCCGGAAAGCTTCCTGCGTGGCTTCGACCGTCCGAATATTCATCTGGCGTTTTCGCCCAAGGATCAGCCGCGCCAGCAGATTCTGCGTTTCGCCTCAGCGCGCAAAGGGCAGTCCGGCATCGTCTATTGCGGGACGCGGGCGAAGACCGAGAGCTTGGCCAAGGCGCTGTCCGAGGCCGGGCATCTGGCCTGTCACTATCACGGCGGGATGGAGGCGGATGACCGCCGCGCCGTGGAGACCCGTTTTCAGCAGGAAGACGGGCTGATCGTGGTCGCGACGGTCGCCTTCGGGATGGGCGTCGACAAGCCCGATATCCGCTGGGTCGCCCATGCCGATCTGCCGAAAAGCATCGAGGCTTATTATCAGGAAATCGGCCGCGCCGGTCGCGATGGCGCCGCCGCCGAGACGCTGACGCTTTACGGGCCCGACGACATCAAGCTGCGCCGGTCCCAGATCGACGAAGGGCTCGCCCCGCCCGAGCGCAAGGAGGCCGATCACGGACGTCTGAACGCGCTGCTCGGTCTGGCCGAGGCGACCGAATGCCGCCGGGTGAAGCTGCTGCGCTATTTCGGTGAAGAGGCCGCGCCCTGCGGGCATTGCGATCTGTGCGATACGCCGCCCGAGGTGTTCGACGGGACCGAGGCCGTGCGCAAGGCGCTGTCGGCTGCGCTACGCTCGGAAGAACGGTTCGGCGCGGGGCATCTGATCGAAATTCTGCTGGGCTCGCAGACCGACAAGATCAAACAATGGGGCCATGACAAGCTGCCGACCTACGGGGTCGGGCGCGATCTGAGCCGTCCGCAATGGCAGGCGGTGTTCCGGCAGATGATGGGGCATGACCTGATCCGGCCCGACGCTGCGCGGCACGGCGCGCTGGTGATGACCCAGACCGCCCATCCGATCCTGCGCGGCGAGCAGTCGATCACCCTGCGCCGCGATCTGGTGGCGAAGGCGAAGACCAAGCATGTCGTGCGGACGCTGGTGAGCGACGACGACGCGCCGCTGCTGTCGGCACTGAAGGCGAAGCGGCGCGCGCTGGCCGAGGCGCAGGGCGTGCCCGCCTATGTCGTTTTCACCGATCGCACCCTGATCGAGATGGCCGAGAAACGCCCCGGGACGCTCGACGAGATGGCCGGGATCAGCGGTGTCGGTGCGAAGAAACTGGAAAGCTATGGCACGGAGTTTCTGGAGGTGATCGCCGGCGCGGTGGAAGAGATGCACCCGCTGCGCCGCAAGCTGGCAGGCTCGACCGAGGGGGAGATTTACGACCGTCTGGCCGACGCGCAGCGAAATCTCGAACGCGGCGCGGACGGCTATGATCGCCCGCTCTCCTGTTCGGCCTCGACGATCCGCAAGATCGCTGAGACGAAGCCGCGCTCGCGCGATGACCTCGCCCGGATTTCGAACCTGCCCGAGGCGAAGCTCGACCGATTTGCCGAGGCGTTCCTGGCGGTGCTGGCCGACTACCGCTAGGCGGGTTGGTCGATCGCGGGCGGGCGCGCATCTGCGGGGCGGTCCGACAAGATGCGTTCGGTAATCTCACGCTTTTTCAGGGGCTTGGTCAGGTAGTGATCGATCCCGGCGGCAAGGATGCCCTCGCTGTCGCCCTCCATCGCATGGGCGGTCAGCGCGCAGATCGGCACATGCGCGGCGCCTTCCGCGGCCCGGATTTTGCGCGCCGCCTCGCGCCCGTCCATGCCGGGCATCGAGATGTCCATGAAGATCAGATCGGGCTGGAAGCTGCGCCACAGCGCGACCGCCTCATGGCCGTTATTGGCGAAGCGCAGATCGATATCGAGATCCTTCACCATCTTGGAAAAGACCAGCTGATTGGTGCGGTTATCCTCGGCGGCGAGAACGCGCATCGCGCGCCGCTCGGTCAGCTCTGGTGGCGGGCCGGGGGGCGGCGGATCAGGCGTGGCATCGGCCGCCCGCGACAGGTCCTGCAATGCGCGGAACAGTTCTGAGCGCAGCACCGGTTTTTGCAGACAGCCGGTGATACCCTCGCCCATCGTGGCCTTTGCAGCCACGGGGTCGGAACTGAGCAGCAGGATCGGCACGTCACCGCCATCCGCCCGAAGCCTCTGCGCCAGCGCGACCCCGTCGAGCGCGGGCATTTGGTGATCGGTCAGGATCACGTCGAAGGCGCTGCCATCCTCGATCACCTGCAACGCTTCCTCGCCCGAGCGGCAAAGCGTGACCTCCAGCCCGTAGGTCTGCAACTGCCGCTCCAGAATGACGCGATTGACCAGAAGATCATCGACGACCAGCGCCGCGCGCAGCGTTATCGGCGGGGAGGGGGCGTCGATCGGCTCGACCAGTTCGGCGCGGGGCAGCACCACCTTCAGGCCAAAGCACGAGCCTTCGCCAAGTACGCTGTCCACCCAGACCTCGCCGCCCATCAGCTCCACCAGTTGGCGGGTGATCGCGAGGCCAAGCCCGGTGCCTTCGAATTTGCGATTGGTCTCGGTCTCGACTTGATTGAACTCGCCGAAGACGTGATCGAGCAGCTCGGGCGCGATGCCGATGCCGGTGTCTTCGACGGTGATGTGCAGCTCGTAGTGACCGGCCTCGCGTTCGACCCCCACGACGCGGGCGAGGACGTGACCGGCATCGGTGAATTTCACCGCATTGCCCAGAAGGTTGGTCAGGATCTGCCGCATTCGGCCGGGATCGGCCTCGAAGCGGGTGGGCAGGAACAGGTCGTAATCCACCAGCAGCTTCACCTCGCGATCCTTGGCGGAGGGCTGCAACAGCACCATGACCTCGTGCAGGCACCGCTCCAGATCGAAGGGCTCGGGGTAAAGCCGCATCCGCTCCGCCTCGATCTTCGAGTAATCCAGAACGTCGTTGATGATGGTCAGAAGCGCCTCGCCCGAAGACCGGATGGTCTCGGCGAACAGGCGCTGTTCCTCGGTCAGATCGGTCTCGGCCAGCAGGTCCGCCATGCCGACGACGCCGTTCATCGGGGTGCGGATTTCGTGGCTCATATTGGCGAGGAAGGCGGATTTCGCGCGGTTCGCCGCCTCCGCCCGGTCGCGGGCCTCGCGCAGTTCGACCTCGCGCGCGACGGCGCCGGTGATGTCCTGTGCGAAGGTGACGAGATCGCCCTGTGCGCCCCATGTGTCGTTGAGCCGGAACCAGCGGCCATCCTGCGTGCGCAGCTCCATCGGGGGGATGTCGGTGCGGCGGATGCGTTCGCACATCTCGAAATGCCAATCGAGCGGGTCGCGCCCCTGCAGGTCGAAGAAGCCGCTCTCTGCCGCGATGCGCGTCACCTCGTCATATGAGACGCCGGGGCCGATCGCGATTTCCCCCTCGAAGAAGGCCAGAAACAGTTCGTTGGCGGCGACGAGGCGCAGGTCGCTGTCGAAGACCGCGAAGCCGTCCGAGATCGAATTGACCGCATGCCAGAGCCGTGCCTGCGCGATCTGGGCGAGTGAATTGGCCCGCTCGAGATCGTCGCGCACGCGGCTGTTCTCGCCCAGCAGGGTTTCGCGTTCGCTGAGCGCACGGGCGAGGCCCTCGCGCTGCTCCACCACCTGATCGGAGAGCATGCGCGCGTGCTGGGCCAGCTTCTGGTTGGCGGCGAAGAGCTCCTGACGCTTCTGCTCCAACAGTTTTTCCGCCGCGAGCCGTCCGCGGCGTTCCTGTGCCAGTTTCTCTGCGATCGCCTTGTGCATGGACGCGGCAAAGCCCCCCGTATGGTCCGGGAGGCAGAGTTGCAGTGCTGCGTGAAAGGCGGGTTAACCGCGATGATGGGCGGGCGGGAAAATCCTTAAATTGCTATGGATTGCCCGCCCGCTTGGCTTTGGAGATGTATCTCAGAGACGCTCGATCGAGAGCGCGATGCCTTGGCCGCCGCCGATGCACATGGTGACGAGGCCGTGCTTGCCGCCGGTGCGCTCCAGCGCGTGCAGCGCCTTCACGATCAGGATCGCGCCGGTGGCGCCGACCGGGTGGCCGAGCGCGATCGCACCGCCATCGGGGTTCACCTTCGACGCATCCAGACCCAGCTCGCGCGAGACGGCCAGCGCCTGCGAGGCAAAGGCTTCGTTGCTCTCGATCCAGTCGAAATCGGAGGCCTGCATTCCGGTCTTTTCCAGCAGCGCGCGCACGGCGGGGATCGGCCCGAGGCCCATCACCTCGGGGCGGACGCCCGCGATGGCGTAGCCGGTGATCTTGGCGCGCGGGGTCAGACCCGCCTCTTTCGCCGCCTCCTCGCGGGCCAGAACCAGTGCCGCTGCACCGTCATTGATGCCCGAGGCGTTGCCCGCCGTGACCGAGCCGTCCTTCTGGAAGACCGGCTTGAGCGAGGCGAGCTTCTCGAGGCTCGTCTGTTTCGGGTGCTCGTCGGTGTCGAAGACGGTCGTGCCCTTGCGCGTGGTGATCTCGACGGGGGCGATCTCTTCCTTGAAATGGCCCTCCGAGATGGCTTTCGCCGCGCGCTCCTGGCTTTCCATCGCGAAGGCGTCCTGCTCTTCGCGCGAAATCGAACACTCGGCGGCCACGTTCTCGGCGGTCACGCCCATATGGCCGGTGCCGAAGGGGCACGAGAGCGCGCCGGTCATCATGTCGAGCATCTTCGCGTCGCCCATCTTCTGACCGAAGCGGGCAGCGGGCAGGATATAGGGCGATTTGCTCATCACCTCGGCGCCGCCTGCCAGCGCGAAATCGGCGTCGCCCATCATCAGCATCTGCGCCGCCGAGACGACCGCCTGCACGCCGGAGCCGCAAAGGCGGTTCACGTTCATCGCGGGCGTGCCGACCGGGACGCCTGCATTCACCGCCGCCACGCGGCTGAGATACATGTCGCGCGGTTCGGTGTTGATGATATGGCCGAAGACCACCTGACCGATCTTGTCCGCCGATACGCCCGCCCGCGAGATCGCCTCTTTCGAGACATGGGTGGCGAGGTCGATCGGCGCGAAGCCGGAAAGCGTGCCGCCGAACGTGCCGATAGGCGTGCGGGTGCCGGAGAGAATGACGATACCGGTCATGGGTAGCCTCCAATGTTTGGGTCGGCGCGACGGTAGCGAATGGGCTGACCCCGCGCCAGAAGGGCCACGCGGTTATGACGAGACGTCATTTGGCCGGGCGGTGGGTTGAAACTCTCGGCCAAGGGGACACATTCTAGAAAACGAATATGACTAGGAGGCCGACATGACTGCCACCCCGATCGTCAAAGGGTTCTGGGATAAACCCACCGGAAGCTGGCAATACGTCTTTCACGACCCCGATACGATGAAGGGGGCCGTGGTCGATCCGGTCTGGGATTACGACCATCAGGCCGCTGCTACGACGCTGGGCAACGCCGAGAAAATCCTCGATTACGTAAAGGCCGAGGGGATCGATGTGGAGTGGGTGCTCGATACGCATCCCCATGCCGACCACTTTTCTTCCGCCGTCTGGCTGGCCGAGAAATTGGACGCCAAGCGCGGCATCGGCGAGCGCGTGCGCAAGGTGCAAAGCCTCTGGGCCGAGATCTACAACACGCCCGAGCTGCCGCAGGACGGGCGGCAATGGGATCACCTGTTCGCAGAGGGCGAGACGTTCAAGATCGGCAATCTCGATGTGAAGGTGATGCTGTCGACCGGGCACACGCTGGCCTCGATCACCTATGTCGTGGGCGATGCGGCTTTCGTGCATGATACGCTGATGCAACCCGAAAGCGGCACGAGCCGGGCGGATTTTCCGGGCGGCTCCGCGGCCGAGCTGTGGGATTCGATCCGGGCGATCCTCGATCTGCCCGCCGAGACGCGGCTGTTCATCGGGCACGACTATCCCGGCGAGGGCAAGGAGCCGCAGACCGGCGCGACCGTGGCTGATCACCGCAAGCGCAACAAGCACGTCAAGGACGGCATCACCCGCGAGGAGTACATCAAGACGCGTGAAGAGCGTGATGCGACCCTGCCGCTGCCGAAACTGATGCTGGCTGCGTTGCAGGTGAATATCCGCGGCGGGCGCAAGCCCGAGGCCGAGGGGGACGGGCGGTCTTACCTGAAAATCCCGCTCGACTATTTCGAGCCGCGGTAACGCTCAGCCGCGCGGCAGTTCGGCCCGGCCCTCGGGCGTGAGTAACCACGCGTCGCGGCCTTCGATGACTGCGGTCGAGAGCGGGTGGCCGTAGCCCGCGCCGGAATCGAGATTGAGGCGGTTACCGTAATGGGTGGCCGCCTTGATATTCGTATGGCCATGCACGATCAGCGCGCCGTGGTCGCGGCTGTCGGTCAGGAAAGGCTTGCGGATCCACAGCAGGTCATCCTCCACCTGATCCTCCATCGCCACGCCGGGGCGAATGCCCGCATGAACGAAGATTGCCTCGCCGCGGGGGAAATGGGCGGGCTGTCCCGCGAGCCAGTCGCGATGGGCCTGCGGGATCGCCGATAGTTCCTTTGCGACCTCGTCGAGCGGGCGGGTGAACGCGTCGGAGATGCCGTAGCTTTCCAGCGTCGCCTCGCCGCCGACGCGCGGATTGAGATAGGAGACCTCCGAGCTCAGGATCGGGTCTTCTGTATAGGGATCCTCGAGAAAGCCGAGGAACATCCGGTCGTGATTGCCGCGCAGCACGATCCAGTTCTCGCCGCGTTGCTGACCCTTCATCAGGTAGTCGATCACCCCGGCAGAATCCGGCCCGCGATCGACCAGATCGCCGACATGCACGATCGGGGCCTCTGTCTCGCCGCATGCCGCGCGATCCGCCGCGATCAGCTCATGCGCGCGCTTGAGCTTGTCGAGATGTCCGTGAATGTCGCCGATCGCATAGGTCCGCATGCCTGTCCCTTCCAATGAAAAGGCCCCCCGCGCGCGGCGGAGGGCCCGGATTCAACCGTTCAGCTAGATCAGCCGAGGACGAATTCCAGCGGTTTGACCTGCTTGAAGCCACCCGAGGTTTTCAGCGCGTCGACCACGTCCTGGCCGACGGCCTCGTCGACATAGGCGATCGCGATCGCTTCGCCGCCCTGCTTCGAACGACCCAGAGTGAAGTTCGCGAGGTTCACGCCCTTCTCGCCGAGGATCGTGCCGAGCTTGCCGATGATGCCGGGCACGTCGTCATTGGTGGTGTAGAGCATGTGCTCGCCCACTTCGGCGTCGATGTTGATGCCCTTGATCTGGATGAAGCGCGGCTTGCCATCCGAGAACACGGTGCCCGCGATCGAGCGCTCCTTGCTTTCCGAGACGACGGTGACCTTGATGTAGCCTTCGAAGATACCGGTCTGGTCCTGCGAGGTGGTCGAGATCTGGATGCCGCGCTCTTTCGCGATGACCGGCGCGGAGACCATGTTCACGTCCGGCTGGCTGGCTTTCAGGATGCCCGAAACCACGGCGGCGTCGAGCGCCTTGAGGTTCATCTCGGACGCCACACCGTCGAAGGTGATGTTGATCGCCTTGATCGCATCCTCGGTCATCTGACCGATGAAGCCGCCGAGGTGCTGCGCGAGTTTCACCCACGGGCCCATGACTTTCGCCTCTTCGGCGGTCATCGAGGGCATGTTGAGCGCATTCTCGACCGCACCGTCCAGCAGGTAGTTCGACATCTGCTCTGCGACTTGCAGGGCGACGTTTTCCTGCGCTTCGGTGGTCGATGCGCCGAGGTGCGGCGTGCAGACCACGTTCGGCAGGCCGAACAGGACGTTATCCGTCGCCGGTTCCTCGGCGAAGACGTCGAAGGCCGCGCCCGCGACATGGCCCGACTTGATGAGATCGGCCAGCGCCTGCTCGTCGACCAGACCGCCACGCGCACAGTTGATGATGCGCACACCGGGCTTGGTTTTCTGCAGGTTCTCTTTCGAGAGGATGTTGCGGGTCGAATCCGTTAGCGGCACGTGCAGCGTGATGAAATCGGCGCGGCGCAGCAGCTCGTCCAGCTCGACCTTCTCGACGCCCATGTTGGCCGCCTTCTCTTCGCTCAGGAAGGGGTCATAGGCCACGACCTTCATCTTCAGGCCGCGCGCACGGTCGCAGACGATGCCACCGATATTGCCTGCACCGATCACGCCGAGGGTCTTGGCGGTCAGCTCGACCCCCATGAATTTCGACTTCTCCCATTTGCCGGCCTGCGTCGAGGCATCGGCTTCGGGGATCTGGCGCGCAACGGCGAACATCATCGCAATGGCGTGCTCGGCGGTGGTGATCATGTTGCCGAAGGGCGTGTTCATCACGATCACGCCTTTCTTGCTCGAGGCTTCCTTGTCGACATTGTCGGTGCCGATACCGGCGCGGCCGACGACTTTCAGGTTAGTCGCGCTTTCGAGCAGTTTCGCCGTGACCTTGGTGGCCGAGCGGATGGCGAGACCGTCATACTTGCCGATCACCTCGGCGAGCTTTTCCTTGTCCTTGCCGAGCGAGGGTTCGAAATCGACCTCGATGCCACGGTCGCGGAAGATCTGGACGGCGGTTTCCGAGAGCTTGTCGGAGACGAGAACCTTGGGGGCCATTTTCTGGGCTCCTTGAATTTTCAGAATATCGGGAAAGGACGGGCCCGGAGGCCCGCCAATCTGTCACGGATCACGCTTGCGCGGCGATCTCGGCCTCGAAGGCGTATTCGACCCAAGGCATCAGCGCCTCGACATCCGCCGTCTCGACGGTCGAGCCGCACCAGATGCGCAGGCCCGCCGGCGCATCGCGATAGGCGCCGAGATCGAGGCCCACGCCTTCGTTCTCGAGCCGCTTGGCCACGGCTTTGGCGAAGGCTGCGCCATCCTTGATGCGATCGTCGGTGAACTTCACGCAGACCGAGGTGGTCGACGCGGTCGCCGGATCATTGGCAAGGTTCGCGATCCACGGCTTTTCAGCGCAGAAATCCCAGACGACTTTCGCGTTGGCGGTCGCGCGATCCACGAGGCCTTTCAGCCCGCCCACCGATTTCGCCCAAGTAAGCGAAACGAGGTAATCTTCGACGCAGAGCATCGAGGGGGTGTTGATCGTCTCACCCTTGAAGATGCCCTCATTCAGCTTGCCGCCCTTGGTCATGCGGAAGATTTTCGGCAGCGGCCAGGCGGGGGTGTAGCTTTCCAGACGCTCGACGGCGCGGGGCGACAGGATCAGCACGCCGTGACCGCCTTCGCCGCCCAGCACTTTCTGCCAGGAGAAGGTGGTGACATCGAGCTTGTCCCACGGCAGGTCCATCGCGAAAGCGGCCGAGGTGGCGTCGCAGATGGTCAGGCCTTCACGGTCCGCCGGGATCGCATTGCCATTGGGGACGCGCACGCCCGAGGTGGTGCCGTTCCACGTGAAAACCACGTCAGTGTTGAAGTCGATGGTGGAGAAATCGACGATATCGCCATAGTCGGCGGTCTTCGTCTCGGCCTCGATCTTGAGCTGCTTGACCACGTCGGTCACCCAGCCCGCGCCGAAGCTTTCCCAAGCGACCATCGTCGCCTTGCGCTCGCCCAACAGCGACCACATCGCCATTTCGACGGCGCCGGTGTCGGAGGCGGGCACGATCCCGATGCGGTAATCGGCGGGCACGCCCAGAATTTCGCGGGTGGTGTCGATCGCCTCTTTCAGCTTCGCCTTGCCGATAGCGGCACGGTGCGAACGGCCCAGCGGCGCGTCATTGAGCATGTCGAGGGAGAAACCGGGGATCTTCGTGCAGGGGCCCGAAGAAAAACGCGGGTTTGCCGGCCGCGTAGCCGGAGCTTGAATAGCCATTGCTGGTATCCTTCCAGATATATGCCCTTCGTTGGGGAAGGGTGTCCCGCCGCCGCAGATACGCTCGCGCCCGCTCTGGTGCAAGGAGAATTTTTGGTCTAATGCGCCGCATCAGGTCACGGATACGACATTTGAACCGACATTCCCCAAGGAGCGCGCATGTTTACCGCCACGCTGATCGCTGACCCGAAAGAGGCCAATCTGGATCAAGGCACGCTGGATGCGCTTTGCGGTGCATGGGGTGGTGGCGCGGCGCGTTGGCTCAACCCGAATGTCGCGGCGGAGTTCATGGTGGACCGCGTGCCGTCGAATCGTTGGCAGGCTTGGGAGGGTCTGCAGGGGCTGGGCGTCGATCTGGTCGTGCAGCCCACGGAGGGGCGGCGCAAGCAGATGCTGCTGGCCGATATGGACTCGACGATGATCCAGCAGGAATGCATCGACGAGCTGGCCGATGTCGCGGGTGTGGGCGAGCGGGTGAAAGAGATCACCGCGCGGGCGATGAATGGCGAGCTGGACTTCGAGGGCGCGCTGACCGAGCGCGTGGGCCTGCTGAAAGGTCTGCCCGAGAGCGTGATTTCCGAGGTGATCGAGAAGCGCATCAGCTTCATGCCGGGCGGGCACGATCTGGTCGCGACGATGAAGGCCAACGGCGCCTATTGCGCGCTGGTCTCGGGCGGGTTCACGGCGTTCACCGGCTATGTCGCAAAGACGCTTGGGTTTGACGAGAACCGCGCGAACCTGCTGCTGGTCGAGGATGGCAAGCTGACGGGCGTGCCCTCACAGCCGATCCTCGGGCGCGAGGCAAAGGTTCAGGCTTTGCTGGAAATTTCGGAAAAGCTGAAACTAGATCACGCGCAGGTTATGGCGGTGGGCGATGGGGCGAACGATCTGGGGATGCTGAAGCTCGCCGGTGCGGGCGTGGCGCTGCATGCCAAACCCTCGGTCGCGGCGGAATGCGACATCCGGATCAACTTCGGCGATCTAAGCGCGCTGCTCTACATTCAGGGCTACGCGGTCGAGGATTTCGCCTGACCGCCCTGCCAGACTTCCGTTAGGCGCCAGTCGTCATCGAAATGCACAAGATCGCCCGCGAGACCCGGCGCGATCCGGCCCACCGGCGCGCCGATCGCCTCGGCCGGGATACGGGTTGCCATCGCAAGCGCCTGTTCCGGTGATGCGCCAACTGTCTCGATCATGAAGCGCACGGCCTGCGGCAGCGACAGATCGGCCCCGGCAAGCGTGCCATCCTCCAGCCGCAGCGCCCCGTCACTGCGCAGGATGCGGCGACCGGCGAGCTCGAATTCCATCAGATCGGACCCGGCGCAGGCCATCGCGTCGGAGACAAGGAAGACCTCGCCCTGCCGTTTCGCCGCCAGCGCCAGCCGGATCGTCTCGGGATGCACATGGATGCCATCCGCGATCAGCCCGACGGAGACCCGCTGCGACAGCGCCGCGCCGACGAGGCCCGGCTCGCGCGAACCCAGCTGGCTCATCGCGTTGAAAAGATGCGTGACCATCCGCGCGCCCGCCGCGATGGCCTCCTGAGCCTCGGCGAAGCTGCACTCGGAATGGCCGAGGCTGACGATGATCCCGGCCTCGGACAGCCGCGCGATCTGCTCGGGCGTTGCATTGGCGGGCGAGAGCGTCACGATCAGCGTAGGCAGCCCGGTCTTCGCCTCCAACAGCGTCTCGATGTCTTCCTCGTCCAGCGGGCGGATGCAGCCGGGCGGATGGCAGCCGGGGCGCTTCGGGTCGAGATGCGGGCCCTCCAGATGCAGCCCGCCGAATCCCGGAACGCGCGTGACGGCGGCGATGCCAGCGGCCAGCACCGTCTGGGTCGCGGCGCGGGTATCGGTGATCAGCGTCGGCAGGATCGTGGTCGCGCCGAGATTGGCATGCGCGGCGCAGATGGTGGAGATCGTCTCGAGCGTCGCGTGCCCGTCGAGCATCACGCCGCCCCCGCCATTCACCTGCAGATCGACGAGACCGGGCGCGAGCGTGCCGCCCGGAAACTCGACAATCTCGCCCTCGGGCATCTCCGCGATCGGACACAGCGCCGAAATTCGACCCTGTTCCAGCACAATCGCATGGTTTTCATGGAAGGCGGTGCCGTCGAAAACGCGCGCGCCCGTCAGGATCAGCTTGTCCAAAACGCATCCTCCATCGCCAATGCCAAGGCGCCGTCCAGCGCGTTGCCTTTCGCAGCCCGTTGCGGCCAGTCGCCCAGCGCAAGACCTTGCCCAAGCCCGCCGAGCCACGTCACCGGAAGCGGTTCCTCGGGTTGCAGCAGCGCAATCGCCGCGCGGATTTCGGCCTGCGCCGCCTCGCGCACGGCGACGGCGGCGGGGTCGGTCGATTGCAGGATACGCGGCGCAAACCGCGCCCAATCGGCGGGGGTGGCGTCGAGGCTGAAAGCGATCAACCCGTTGCGCCCATCCATCTCTTCGAGCAACTCGCGCAGGAGCGGCGTCACCGCGCAGAACCCGTCGAGCGCGCGTCCCGCCCGCATCCCCAGCGCCCGGCCGATCCAGGCGCCCGAGCCCTCATCGCCCAGCCGCAAGCCCCAGCCGCCGATCGCGTATTGCTGCCCGTCCAGCTGCCGCGCGAAGAACGAGCCGGTGCCGATGGCCGCAACGATCCCATCCTCGGGCCCCAGCGCACCGCGCACCGAGGTCGTCACGTCCTGCACGACGCGGGCGGGAAAAGGCAGTTCGGCGGCCAAGGCCTCTGCGGCCGGCGCATGGTTCGCCCCCGCCAGCCCGAGCACCGCGCGAATCTCGCGCGCGTCGATAGTGCTCATCGCGGTTTCGATGGCGGTGAAGATGTGATGGCGCGCCTCGTCATAGTCCGACGCGATATTCGCAGGGCCTGACTCGCCACGCCCGATGACACGGCCGGAACCGTCGGCGAACACCGCCCGGCACCCGCTGCCTCCGCCATCGACTGCAATGAAATGCATCCCCGCCTCCGTTTTGTGCGTAACAGTGCCAAATAGCGGCCCCGAGAGAAAGCGCGTAACGAAATCCGCGCGCGAAACGACTTGGGGAAAGATCGCATCGCCTCTATCACTGGGGCGTGACCCACGGGAGGACCATGCGCAAACCTCTGATATTCCTTGGCCTGATCGCTTTGGCGGTGATCGCGGCCTTTCTGGTGGCCGATCCCGACCCCGAGCGGTTGCGCGCGCTGCGCGACAGCCTTGCCGCGTGGCGCGAGGCGCATCCGCTGGCGCTGCCCATCGGGTTCTTCGTCACTTACGTCGTGGTGACGGCGCTGTCGCTGCCCTTCGCGGTCTGGCTGACACTGCTGGGTGCCGCGCTTTTGGGGTTCTGGCAGGGGCTGGTGCTGATCTCGTTCGCGTCTTCCATCGGGGCGCTGCTGGCCTTTCTCGTCGCGCGCTATCTGATGCGCGACTGGGTGCGCGGGCGGCTTGGCCCGCGGCTCACGAAGATCGAGAAAGGGGCGGCGCGCGACGGGGAATTCTACCTGTTCTCGCTGCGGCTGATCCCGGTCGTGCCGTTCTTCGTTATTAACCTCGCCTTCGGGCTGACCCGGATGAAGGCGTGGAAATTCTATGCCGTCTCGCAGCTCGGCATGCTGCCCGGCACGGCCGTCTATGTCGCGGCGGGCGCGCAACTGGGCGATCTGAACAGCCTGTCGGGGATCGTCTCGCCGGGGCTGCTGGGCGCCTTCGCGGCGCTGGCGGTGTTTCCCTGGGTGGCGCGCGCGGCGCTGCGGGTCTGGGCACGCAAGCGGGCCTATCGCGGCTATGAGCGCCCGGCCAAGTTTGACCGCAACCTGATCGTGATCGGCGCGGGGGCTGCGGGGCTGGTGGCCTCTTATGTCGCAGCTCAAGCCAAGGCGAAGGTGACGCTCGTGCAGGAAGGCCCGATGGGCGGCGATTGCCTGAATTTCGGCTGCGTGCCGTCGAAGGCGCTGATCGCCTCGGCTCGGGCCGCGGGCGTGGCGCGCGGCTCCGAGGCGCTGGGCGTGCGCGCGGATGTCTCGGTCGATTGGCCGATGGTCACGCAGCGGATTTCCGAGGTGATCTCGCAGATCGCGCCGAATGACTCGGTGGAGCGCTATGAGGGTTTGGGCGTCGAGGTGATCGAAGGTCATGCGCGGCTCGAAGACCCTTGGACGGTGCGCGTGGGCGATGAACGCCTGACGACGCGCGGAGTGGTGCTTGCGACCGGCGCGGCCCCGGTGATCCCGCCGATCGAGGGGATCGGATCAGTCGAGCCGCTGACGTCGGATACACTGTGGGAGGCGCTCGCCGCGATGCCTGCGCCGCCTGAGAGAATGGTGATCCTCGGCGGCGGGCCGATCGGCTGCGAGATCGCGCAGGCGCTGGCCCGGCTGGGCGCGGGCGTCACCGTGGTCGAGGCGGCGGAACGGCTGTTGATCCGTGAGGATACGGAGGCCTCGGATGCCATCGCGGCGGCTTTGCGCGACGATGGGGTCGACCTGAAGCTCGGCGCGAAGGCGATCCGTTTCGGGCGTGACGACTCCGGTGCGGAAGGCGGCAAATGGCTGGAACTGGAGGACGGCTCCAAACTCGGCTTCGACACGCTTCTGGTCGCGGTCGGGCGAAAGGCGCGGCTCGAAGGCTTCGGGCTGGAGGAGCTGGGCATTCCGGCGAACAAGGTGATCGAGACGAACGACTACCTCGAAACCCTCATGCCCAATATCTACGCCGCGGGCGATGCGGCGGGGCCATTGCAGCTGACCAATGCCGCAGGTCATCAGGGCTGGATCGCGGCGGCCAATGCGCTGGCCTCCCCCTTCTGGCGCTTCAAGGCCCATGCCGCGCCGATCCCGCATGCGGTCTTCACCTCGCCCGAACTGGCACGGGTGGGAATGACGGCGGCGGAAGCCGAGGCCGAGGGCGTGCATCACGAGGTCACGACCTATCCGCTGGGCGATCTGGACCGGGCGCTCGCCGAAGGGGCGGGGCAGGGCTTCGTGCGGATCGTCACCGCGGAGGGCTCCGACAAGATCCTCGGCGCGACAGTTTGCGGGGCGCACGCGGCCGAGGTGCTGGCGGAATTCGCGCTGGCGATGCGGCACGGGCTGGGCTTGGGCAAGATCCTCTCGACGCCGCATATCTATCCCAGCTGGTCCGAGGCCGCGAAGAACGCCGCCGGGCGCTGGCGGCAGGCTCATGTGAACCCGCGCACGCTGCGGATCGCCGAGCGTTTCATGTCCTGGAGGCGCGGATGATCGACGCAGCTCTCCTGCCGCTGCAACGTGCCATGATGCAGCCCCCCGCCGAGGCGCTGGCCGCGCGCGGTATCCGTGCCGATCAGGTGACGGTGGCGGGCTTCGCGCTGGGCCTGCTGGCGATCCCGGCGCTGGCATTCCATGCCTATTGGCTGGCGCTGGCGCTGATCCTGATCAACCGGATCGCGGACGGGCTCGACGGGGCCATCGCGCGGATCAAGGGGCCGACCGATCGCGGGGCGTTCCTCGATATTGCGCTCGATTTTCTGTTCTACGCGCTGATCCCGGTGGGCTTCGCGCTGGCCGATCCTGCGCGCAACGCACTGGCCGCGACTATCCTGATCGCGGCCTTCGTCGGCACCGGATCGAGCTTCCTCGCCTTCGCCTCCATCGCCGCCAAGCGCGGGATGAGCACCGATGCCTATCCGACCAAAGGCATCTACTACCTCGGCGGGCTGACCGAAGGGGCCGAGACGATCCTATTTTTCGCGGCGATTTGCCTGTTTCCGCAGGCCTTCCCGATACTCGCGGGCCTCTTCGCCGTCGCCTGTTTCGTGACCACTGTGACCCGCTGGCTGATGGGCTGGCGGGCGTTTTCCTGAACGGAGAGAGTATGAGAAACCTTCTTGCCGCCCCGGTTCTTGCCGCGAGTCTCGCGCTGCCGCTTGCCGCGCCCGCTTTCGCCGATTGGGCGCAAACGGAAGCCGAGGCGAAGGGCCAGACGGTCTATTTCAACGCTTGGGGCGGCGATCCGCGCACCAATGCTTTCATCGACTGGGTGTCCGACCAGATGCAGGAGAAATACGGCGTCACGGTCGAACAGGTGAAGCTGTCCGACACTGCCGAGGCTGTCTCGCGCGTGCAGGCCGAGAAGGCGGCGGGTAAGGATGAGGGCGGTGCGGTGGACCTCATCTGGATCAACGGGCCGAACTTTCTGGCGATGAAAGAGGCGGGCTTGCTGCATGGGCCGTTCGTGTCCGATCTGCCCAATGCGAAATATCTCGACCTGTCCGAAGGCTCGGCGGCGACGACCGATTTCACCGTGCCGACAGAAGGGTACGAGAGCCCGTGGCGGCTCGCGAAATTCGCCTTCGCCTATGATGCGGAGCGGGTGAGCGATCCGCCGAAGGATATGGCGGGGCTTCTGGACTGGGCTAAGGCGCATCCGGGCCGCTTCACCCACCCCAACCCGTCGAATTTCATGGGGGCGAGCTTCCTCAAGCAGGCTTTGGTCGAGCTGGCGCCCGATCCGGCGGCGCTGTCGCAGCCTGTGACGGACGAGGCCTATGCCAAGGAAACCGCGCCGCTCTGGGCATGGTACGACGCGCTGCGTCCGCTGATGTGGCGTGAAGGCAAATCCTTCCCCGAGAACGAGAGCGTACAGGCGCAATTGCTGGCCGATGGTGAGGTCGATTTCGCGATGTTCTTCGATCCGGCCGCGCCCGCCGCGATGATCGAGCAGGGCGTGCTGCCGCCTTCGGTCCGCGTCTGGGTGCCCGATGGCGGCACGATCGGGAATATCTCCTACGTCGCGATTCCCTATAATGCCGCGCATCGGGCGGGGGCGGAACTGGTCGCGAATTTCCTGCTCGATCCGGCCACGCAGGCGCATATGCAGGACATCCGCGTGCTGGGTAGTTTCTCGGTGCTCGATCCGGCGAAGCTGGATGCCGACGCGAAGGCGGCTTTCGCGGACCTGCCTACCGCGCCCGCGCTGCCGACGTTGAACGATCTCGGGCCGACGCTCCCCGAGCCGCATCCGAGCTGGATGACCAAGCTCACCGAGGACTGGGCGCAGCGCTACACGAAGTGAGGGTTTGATGCGGCTCGCCGGGGCGATCCTGACGCTGGTGATCGGCGCGCCGGTATTGCTCGGCGCGGCGCTGACGCTGGCGACCGGTTTCGGCTGGCAGCCGGGGCTGGGGCGCGTCGCGCTGGGCTGGGAGGGCTTCACCGAGGCCCTGGCCGCGCCCGGTATCCTCACCTCTCTGCGGCTGACGCTGGTGACTGGCCTGGGGGCGGCGCTGCTGTCGCTCGCGGCCTCGATCCCGCTGGCGCGCTGGCTGGTGACGCGGCAATCGGCGTCGCGCTGGCTGACGCCGCTGCTGGCGGTGCCTCATGCGGCGCTGGCGATCGGGCTGGCCTTTCTGATCGCGCCCTCGGGCTGGGCGGCGCGGCTGATTTCACCCTGGGCGACCGGCTGGGATCTGCCGCCGCAGATCGTGACGCTGGGCGATCCGTGGGGGCTGTCGCTGATCCTCGGGCTGATGCTGAAAGAGGTGCCGTTCCTGACGTTGATGACGCTGGTGGCCGCCGCGCAGCGCCCGGTTGCCGAGCAGATGGCGGCAGGGCGTGCGCTTGGCTACGCGGCGGGCCGCGTCTGGGCGCGGATCGTCTGGCCGCAGCTGTACCCGGCGCTGCGGTTGCCGGTGCTGATCGTGCTGGCCTTCTCGCTGTCGGTCGTCGACATGGCGCTGATTCTCGGGCCGTCGAACCCGCCGACGCTGGCGGTGCGCATCCTGCGGCTCTACGGCGCGCCCGATCCCGCGCAGGCGGTGCCCGCCTCGGCGCTGGCGGTGATCTTGCTGGCCGTGATGGGGGCGAGTGCGGCGCTGTGGATTGGGGGCGAGCGCGCGCTGGCACGGCTGGGCAAGGCGCTGATCCGCAATGGGCATCGCGGCAAGTCGCGGCGGAACTGGAGTGGTGCTGGCCTGATCGGGGCGGGAGGGCTGCTGGCGCTTGGATCGCTTGGCGCGTTGATCCTGTGGAGCCTCGCGAGCTTCTGGCGTTTTCCCGATGCGCTGCCCGCCGATCTGACCCTCAAACGCTGGGCCAGCGCCGACTGGGCGGGGCCCGCGCTGACCAGCCTGACGCTTGCGCTCATCTCGACCGCGCTGGCGCTGATCCTCGCGATGCTCTGGCTGGAAAGCGAGGATCGCTCCGGCAAGCGCCTGCCGCTGGGCGCGCTGATTGTCCTGCCGCTCTTGCTGCCGCAGATCGGGTTTCTGCAGGGTCTGACCACCGGGTTTCTCTGGCTTGGCCTGCTGCCGGGGCCGGTCGCGGTGACTTGGGCCGAGCTGCTCTTCGTTTTTCCCTATGTGATGATCGCGCTGGCCGGGCCGTGGCGCGCGCTCGACCGTGCCCATCTCGCCAGTGCGGCGAGCCTCGGGGCTGGGCCGACGCGGCGGCTGCTGCGGATCAAGCTGCCCATGCTGCTGGGGCCGATCTGCGCGGCGGCGGCGATCGGGGTCGCGGTGTCGGTCGCGCAATATCTCGCCGTGCTGCTGCCCGGGGCGGGGCGCGTTCAGGCGCTGGCGACTGAAGCCGTGGCGCTGGCGTCCGGGGCGGATCGGCGGCTGGCCGCGATCCTTGCGCTCATGCAGGCGGCGCTGCCATGGGTGGGTTTCGCGCTGGCGCTCGCGGTCCCGGCATGGTGGCATCGCAACCGGCGCGGCTTGCGCGGAGGAGTGGCATGAGCCTCGAACTGATCGATCTGAGCCTGACCGCGCCCGGCGTCTCCGCGCCGCTCTTCGCGCCGCTGTCGCTGGACGTGGCACCCGGAGAGACCGTCTGCCTGATGGGGCCCTCCGGGATCGGCAAGTCGAGCCTGCTCGCCCATATCGGCGGCCATCTGCCGCGTGCGTTCAAGGCTTCGGGCGATGTGCGGCTCGATGGCAAAAGCGTCACGCATCTGCCCGCCGAAAAGCGCGGCATCGGCATGCTGTTTCAGCAGGCGCAGCTTTTCCCGCATCTCTCGGTCGGCGACAATCTGGCCTTCGGGCTGTCGGTGCAGGTGAAGGGCAAGGCGGCGCGGCGCGCGGCGGTGGAGGCTGCGCTGGAACGGGCCGGGCTTGCAGGCGTGGCGGATCGCGACCCGGCGACGCTATCGGGCGGGCAGCGCACCCGTGCCGCGCTGATGCGTACGCTGCTTGCGCGGCCCCGTGCAGTGCTGATCGACGAGCCCTTCGCCGCGCTCGATGCGGAGTTGCGGGCCGAGATCCGCAGTTTCACGCTGCAGCATCTCCAAGCCGAGCGTATCCCCTGCCTCATGGTCAGCCACGATCCGGATGACGGCGCGGCGGCTTCGCGCCGGATCGCGTTGGGCTGAACCCCGCGCAGCCGCATTGCGGCGAAACCCGGCAGACTTGCGCGATGAGCGCCCTGAGGCTATCTCCAAGCGCATGATTTCTGCTGTCGGACACCGCTCGTCACGTCTTTTGAAACCCCTCGCCTTCGCGCTGGGGATGACCGGTTTGCTGGCCGCCTGCCAGCCGACGTCATTCGGCACGGCGCAGGTCGCGAAGGCCCGCACCACGCTGGCCAATGGCGCGTTGACGGTGGCGGCGCCGAAAGGCTGGTGCATCGATCCGAAAAGCCTGCGCAATTCCGGCGCGGGGGGCTTCGCGCTCTTTGGCAATTGCGCGGCGATCTCCGGCAATGCCGAGGATGCCCACGCGCCCGAGCCCGCGCTGCTGAGCGTCACGGTCGGGCCGCCCGCCTTGGAGGATGGCTCCGGCAAGCTGTCGCAGGACCGGCTCAAGAAAATCGGTGATTTCTTCCATTCCGAAATCGGGCGCGCGGCGCTGTCGCGCTCGGGCGAAGCCGCTGACGTCACGATCAAGGGCACCGAAATCTCGAATGGCACCTTGCTGCTGCGGGTCGAGGACCGCTCCGGCACGGGCGGACCGCCGATTGCGAAGACCTATCTGCGGGGCGTCACGGCCCTTGGCGGGCGGATCACGGCGCTGTCGGTGATGCCGCTGAAGGAAGGCGAAATGAGCTATGCCCAGCAGCGGCAATTGCTGGAGACATTCATCGCCGCGATCCGCGCCGCGAATTGACCGCCCAAGCCGACGCATCGTCACCTTCCCGGCCGAAACCCCGGAACGCGATGAGTTCGTGCGGAAATTCCCCCTTTCTCGCAACCCGATGATAAGGAATAACTGCTGTGATGCCGCAGATGGCACCGGCAGGCGGGAAAGAAGGGCAGCACATGGCAGGACGGAACGGCGGATCGCTGTTGCAACGGATTGCCGAGCGGCGCAGCTTGCGGCGCTGGCGCGATGCGGCGTCCAAGGTCCCTGCATTGGATCCGGAGGGGCTTCGCGGTCTGCGCGCACGTGCCCGCGCCCTGCGCAACGAAGTCGACACGGTGCTGCGCGCGACCGAACAGCGGCTGACGGCTTTTCCCGGCGATAGCTCTGTGCGCAAACCGTCGGGCAGCGATTGGGCGTGGCGTCCGCCGCTGTGGCGCGTGAAGGCGCATCCGCATGGCATCGCGGGGGCGCAAAGCCGCGACAAGCTTGGCGATGACCTCACCCTGTTCCATGACTGCCCGCGCTCCGAGATCACGCTGCGCCAGATCCGCAATACGAAGGGCGAAACGCTCGCGCCGTTCGGGCTGCGGCTCGATGTGCTGCGGTTCGAAGGGTCGTTCCTGTCGCTGGTGCTCGACCTGCCCGACGCGGCGCTTGGCGGGCTGCAACTCAACCATCTCATCCGGCTGGAGATGCAGCTGGACTGCGAGCGGGAGCTGGAAGTGTTCTGCCGCCTCAACATCAAGCACGGCCCCAATTCGGAGCAGCTGGTGCGCGAACTACCCCATGGCGACGGCGCGCGCTCTGTCGAATTCGATCTGGCCTATACGCGGATGAACGAGCGGCGGCTGGAAAAGGCGTGGGTCGATCTGATTTTTGAAAACCCACGGATGAACGAGGTGGTGATCCGCGATCTCACCTTCGCGCGCTACCCGCGCGCCGAACTGTGACGGAGGCGAGGATGCTGGACAGCACGCGGATCAAGGCAGGGCGCTGGGAAGCGGTGAGCCATGAGAAAGAGGCGCCCGATCTGGAGGTGCGTCATCAGGGCGAGGTGCTCGAGGGGCTGTCGGTCAGCGGCGCGCCCGGCGACTGGCGCATCGTGCAGCCGATCCCGGCGGAGTTGCTGAGCGAGGGGGTGCTGACCTTCCTCGTCTGCCGTAAGGCGGATGGCGAGGTGATCGACCGCTTCTCGCTGGTCGCAGGCGCGCCGCTGGCGGGCGATCTGCGCGCCGAGATCGACCTGCTGCGCGCCGAGCTGGACATGCTGTCGCGCGCCTTCCGCCAGCATTGCGCCGAGAGCGAAAGCTGAGCATTTCACGCGCGTCCCTCGCGCGCGGGCGCGCGCGTAGTAAGTAGACCTACGCGTCGAGCAGTTTGGCGACCGCCCGCAGCTCGAATTTCTGGATCTTTCCGGTCGAGGTTTTCGGCAGTTCCGAGAAGATCACGCGCTTGGGCGTCTTGAAGCCCGCAAGCCGCGCGCGGCAGAACTTGATCAGTTCTTCTTCGGTCGCCTCCTTGCCCTCCTTCAGCTCGACAAAGGCGCAGGGCACCTCGCCCCAGGTCTCGTCGGGCTTGGCCACGACCGAGGCGAGCGACACCGCCGGATGGGCGCAGATCACGCCCTCCACCTCGACCGAGGAGACGTTCTCGCCGCCCGAGATGATGATGTCCTTCGCGCGGTCGGTGATCTTGATGTAGCCGTCGGGATGCATGAAGGCGATGTCGCCCGAATGGAACACGCTGCCCTCGAAGGCCTCGCGCGTGGCCTGCGGGTTCTTGAAATAGCCCTTCATCACCATGTTGCCGCGGAAGACGATTTCGCCCAGGTGCTGGGCGTCGCGCGCGACCTCCTTGCCCTGATCGTAGACGGTGACCTTCTCGAGCATCGGCATCGAGACCCCGGTGCGCGCCTTCAGATCGGCGCGGGCCTCGCCCTCGGTTCCCTCCCAGGAGGGCTTCCATGTGCATTCCACCGCCGGGCCGTAGGTTTCGGTCAGCCCGTAGACCTGCGTGACGTTGAAGCCCAGCGGCTCGATCGCGGCCAGCGTCGAGGCGGGCGGGGGCGCACCGGCGGTGAAGACCTCCACCACATGATCGAAGGCGCGGCGATGTTCGTCCTTGGCGTTGATGATCGTGTTCAGCACGATCGGCGCGCCGCCGAAATGCGTCACGCCATGATCCGCGATCGCGTCGTAGATCGCCTTCGCAGTCACGTCGCGGCAGCCGACGACCGTGCCGCCCATCATCGGCACCATCCAGCTATGGGTCCACGAGTTGCAATGGAACAGCGGCACGATGGTCAGCAGAACCGGATAGAGCTGCATCCGCCACGAGATCGCATTGGCCTGAGTCGAAAGATAGGCGCCCCGGTGGTGATACACGACGCCCTTGGGCCGCCCCGTCGTGCCGGAGGTGTAGTTGAGCGCGATGCTCTCCCATTCGTCCTCGGGCATGATCCAGTCGAACATCGGATCGCCCTCGGCCACGAGCGCCTCATATTCGAGGTAATGCCCGGTCGGCTCGAAGCCGTGCTCGGGGTCGGCGACCTCGATGATCTGCGGCGCGGGGCCTTTCATCTTCTTCACGGCCTCTTCGGCCACCGGCAGGAAGGCCACGTCGCAAAGCACGATTTTCGCACCGCCATGTTCGAAGATATAGGCGACGGTATCGACATCGAGCCGCGTATTGATCGCGTTGAGCACCGCGCCACAGGCGGGCACGCCGAAATGCGCCTCGATCTGGGGCAGGGTGTTGGGCAGGATCGTCGCCACCACGTCGCCGGGTTTCACGCCGCGCGCCTTGAGGGCGGAGGCCAACTGACTCACGCGCGCGTGGTAATCAACGTAACTGTAAGAGCGGCTGCCGTAGATCACCGCCGGTCGCTCGGGGAAGACCTCCAGCGCGCGGTTGAGATGCGATAAAGGTGTAAGCGGTGCGTAATTCGCCGCGCATTTCTCCAGACCCGTCTCGTCGGCAAGCCAGCCCATGAAATCCTCCACGTAAATTGTCCGGGCATCTTCAGGCGGCATCGCGCGAAAGGAAAGAGGGTTTGCGTCATCTTTCGTCACAGCTAGTGTCGCGCGCATGATCGTTTCGCATGGCCGCCGCTACATCTTCGTTCATATCCCGAAGACGGGTGGCACGGCGCTGACGCTCGCGCTGGAGAACCGCGCGATGGCGGATGACCTGCTGATCGGTGATACGCCCAAAGCGCGGCGGCGCAAACGCAGGTTGGAGGGGCGCGAGACCCGGGGGCGGCTTTGGAAGCATTCCACGCTGAGCGACGGTCTGGGTCTCTATAGCGAAGATGAGGCACACAGCTATTTCACCTTCACGCTGGTGCGGAACCCGTGGGACCGGGTTGTCAGCTACTACCATTGGTTGCGCGAGCAGCGGATGGCGCATCCCGCCGTGGCGTTAGCAAAGTCGCTCAGCTTTTCGGACTTCCTTAACCATCCGCACACGCAGGCATCGCTCGCCGCGGCCCCCTATGCCAGCTACATGCGGCTGCCCGACGGTGAGGAGATTTGTGACCTCTATATTCGCCTCGAAGATGTCGAAGCCGATGCCGCCCCCCTCGCGTCACATCTCGGTTTTTCCGTGACTCCCCTCGCGCGATCCAACATCTCCGAGCGGAAGCGCAACTGGCGCGGGTATTTTTCAGAATTCGATGCTGAAGTGGTTTCGAAACTCTGTGCCGAGGACATCGCGCGGTTCGGTTACCGATTCTAAATTTTCGTGCAATTGCAATTTGCGACGCAATTTGGGCGATTCTCACGGGTCTGTGAGCGCACCCCTATCCAAAAAGATAGGTCAAACGCGCGAACCCCTATCCAAAAAGATAGGTCAATCACGGGTCCGTGAGCAACTTACTGTCCGAAAGTATAGGTTTGCCACATTTCGGTCACCTTTCGGCCCCGGAAACTCCCCAGGAATCAATTGATCTAGGTAGGACGAAGAAATGGCCTCGCCGACTTTCAGAAGGAAGACCGACATGACCCGCAGTGCAACGACGACTTGGAACGACGATTGCGCCTTTGATTCCGCTCTGGCGGGCGCAACCTCCGGGCGAGTGCTCGATAACGGGGCTGCTTCGGGGATCGTTGCCGGAACGCGAATCGCGACCGCTATGGGCTGGCGCCCGGTGGAAGCAATTGCGGTTGGCGACATGGTCATGACCTTCGACAGTGGCCTACGTCCCGTCGTGGACGTCAAGCGAACTCAACTCTGGCTCGGTCACGGGCGTTGCCCGGACCATCGCAAGCCGCTCGCCGTGCCGGTCGGCGCGTTGGGCAACAAAACCCCGATGCTGCTTTTGCCTGAACAGAACATGATGGTGGAAAGCGACATGGCCGAGGCAATTTACGGTGACCCCTTCGCCGTAATCCCTGCCTCTGCTCTTGAAGGCTATCGTGGGATCGATCGGATTACACCCCACCGTCCGATCGACGTGATCGTGCTGGAGTTTGAGGAGGAGGAGATCGTCTACGCGAATGGTTCTGGCATGGTCCATTGCGGTTCGATCAACAGCCACCGGCTCGAAGCACTCTTCGACGATGATGCAGGCCCGAACTACGAGACGCTGTCGCTTGAAATGGCACGCTCGATCGTTGCAGGGCTCATCGACGAAGATCTGACCGCGCACGCTTACGCGGCAGAGTGATAGCCCGGCCTGATTCCCTCCTGATCAACTGACAGGCCGAACGCCGCACCCATGACCAGGGTGCGGCGTTTTCCTTTGTCTTGGAGGCAGGTGGGAGGCGGGCGTTGAAGTGCCTCCCGGCCATAGAAAAACGCCGGGGCCTTTCGGTCCCGGCGTTCTGGTTTCTCTGGCGTTGTCGGATCAGGCGGCTTTCGCGGCCTGACCTTCGCCGTAGCGGCCGTAGAAGGTCTCGCCCTTGGCTGCGATGTCGCGAAGCAGGGCCGGGGCCTCGAAGCGCGGGCCGTATTGCGCGGTGAGCGCCTCGCAGATCGTGACGGCCTTGCCGGCGCCGAGAATGTCGAGCCAGCTGAACGGGCCACCCGACCACGGGGCGAAGCCCCAGCCGAGGATCGCGCCCACGTCACCCTCGCGGATGTCTTCCAGCACGCCCTGCTCAAAGGCACGGACCGCTTCCAGCACCTGCGCCATCAGCAGGCGATGCTGGACGTGATGCACGTCGGGCTGCTCGTCGGCGCGCGGGAACTTGGCGTCGAGGCCTTCCCAGAGGCCCTGACGTTTGCCCTTCTCGTCATAGTCGTAGAAGCCCGCGTTCGACTTGCGACCCATCCGGCCTTCGTCGGCCATCCAGAACAGCACGTCATCGACCGCCTCATCGGGATAGGCATCGCCCATCGCCGCCTTGGTGGCCTTCGCGATCTTCACGCCGAGGTCGATCGAGGTCTCGTCCACCAGCTGCAGCGGCCCCAACGGCATGCCGACCATCGTGGCCGCATGTTCGACCAGCGTCGGGTTCACCCCCTCGGCCACCATGCGAATCCCCTCGTTGATATAGGGAATGATGCAGCGGTTGGCGTAGAAGAAGCGTGCATCGTTGACGACGATCGGCGTCTTGCGGATCTGGCGCACGAAATCGAGCGCTTTCGCCACGGCCACCGGGCCGGTCTGCGCACCCTTGATGATCTCCACCAGCATCATCTTGTCGACGGGCGAGAAGAAGTGGATGCCGATGAATTGCTCGGGGCGCGCGCTGGCCTTGGCCAGTTCGGTGATCGGAAGGGTCGAGGTGTTGGTCGCGAAGATCGCGTCTTGCGGGATCACGGCTTCGGCCTTCTTGGTGACCTCGGCTTTGACGCCCGGATCCTCGAACACAGCTTCCACGATCAGGTCGCAGCCTTCCAACGCGGCGTAATCCGTGGTTGCGTTGATCAGGTCCAGCGTCTTGGCCTTGCCCTCTTCGGTGACCTTCTTGCGCGAGATACCCTTGTCGAGGATGCCCTCGGAATAGGATTTCCCGCGATCGGCGGCCTCTTGGCTGTTGTCGATCAGCACGACCTCGATACCGGCCTTGGCCGAGACATAGGCAATGCCTGCGCCCATCATGCCTGCGCCGAGGATGCCGACCTTCTTCACCTTCTGGTCCGACACGTCGGGACGGTTCGCGCCCTTCTCCAGCGCGCCCTTGTTGATGAAGAGCGAGCGGATCATCGAGGTCGACGACGGGTTCAGCAGCACATTGGTGAACCAGCGCGCCTCGATCTTGATCGCCTGATCGAAGGGCACGAGCGCGCCTTCATAGACCGCCGACAGAAGCGCCTTGGCCGCCGGATAGACGCCTGCGGTCTTGCCATGCACCATCGCGGAGGCACCCACGAAGGTCATGAAGCCCGCCGGGTGATAGGGCGCGCCGCCGGGCATCTTGAAGCCCTTCGCGTCCCACGGTTTCACCAGATCGGCGTCTTTGGCGTTCAGCACCCATTCCTTCGCGGCGGCCAGCGGATCCTCGACGACCTCGTCGATCAGGCCTGCGGCTTTCGCCTTCTTGGGGTCCGAGAGCTTGCCTTCCAGCAGGAAGGGCGCCGCCGCCATCGCACCGAGCTTGCGCGAGACACGGGTGGTGCCGCCGCCGCCGGGGAAGATGCCGACCATGATCTCGGGCAGGCCGATCTTCGCCTTCGGATTGTCCGCGACAAAGGTGCGGTGCGTCGACAGCGGCAGTTCCAGACCGATGCCGAGCGCGGTGCCGGGGATCGCGGTCGCGATCGGCTTGCCGCCCTTGTTGGTCTTCGGGTCCATGCCGGCACGCTCGATCTTGCGCAGGACGTGGTGCATCTGCATCACGCCGTCGAAGATCGCCTGAGCGCCGCCTTCGCGCATCTGCGCGATGACGTTGAGGTCCATGCCGCCCGCGAAATCGGGCTTGCCGGAGGTGATGACGACACCTTTGCATTTGTCATCCGCCAGCGCCTTGTCGATGAAACTGTCGAGGAGCGCGAAGCCCTCCATGCTCATCACGTTCATCGACTTCTCGGGCACGTCCCAAGTGATGACGGCAACGCCGTCGCTGCCAAGTTCGTATTTGAAATCAGCCATTTGTTCCTCCCTCACACGCGCTCGATGATGGTCGCGGCGCCCATGCCGGACGCGACGCAAAGCGTGGCCAGACCGGTGTTCAGGTCGCGGCGTTCCAGCTCGTCCAGCAGCGTGCCGATGATGATCGCGCCGGTGGCGCCGAGCGGGTGGCCAAGCGCGATCGCGCCGCCATTGACGTTGACCTTGTCGGCATCGACCTGGAAGGCCTGCATGAAGCGCAGCACGACAGCCGCAAACGCCTCGTTCACCTCGAACAGGTCGATATCCGAGATCGACATGCCCGAATCCGCGAGGATCTTCTCGGTCACCGGAACCGGGCCGGTCAGCATGATCGTCGGATCGGTGCCGATCTTCGCGGTGGCGCGGATACGCGCGCGCGGCTTGAGGCCATGCGCCTCACCGAATTCCTTGTTGCCGATCAGCACGGCGGCGGCACCGTCCACGATACCCGAGGAGTTGCCCGCGTGGTGGACGTGGTTGATGTGATCGAGATGCGGGTATTTCAGCATCGCGACCTTGTCGAAGCCCGGCATCACCTCGCCCATCTCCTTGAAGGAGGGCTTGAGGCCGCCGAGGCTTTCCATCGTGGTGCCCGCCCGCGGGAATTCGTCGTGGTCGAGGATGGTCAGACCGTTCTGGTCCTTCACCGGCACGATGGATTTCGCGAAACGGTTTTCCTTGATTGCTTCGGCTGCACGGCGCTGCGATTCCACGCCGAGCGCGTCGACGTCTTCGCGGCTAAAGCCGTATTCGGTGGCGATGATATCGGCCGAGATGCCCTGCGGGACGAAGTAGGTCTTCATCGCGAGCGACGGGTCCACGGCGATTGCTGCGCCGTCCGAGCCCATCGCGACGCGGCCCATCATCTCGACGCCGCCTGCGATATAGCCCATGCCCGCGCCGCCGCGTACCTGGTTCGCGGCGAGGTTCACGGCTTCCATGCCCGACGCGCAGAAGCGGTTGATCGACAGGCCGGGGATGCGCTCGTCGAGGGCCGACAGAAGCACCGCCGAGCGCGCAAGGCAGCCGCCCTGCTCCATCACCTGGGTCGCGTTGCCCCAGATCACGTCCTCGACCGCGTGGCCTTCGAGGTTGTTACGCTCGGCCACCGCGTTCAGCAGCCGCGCCGACAGCGCGACCGAGCTGACCTCGTGCAACGAGCCGTCCTTGCGGCCCTTGCCCCGCGGGGTGCGGGCTGCGTCATAGATATAGGCTTCCGTCATGGTTCCTCCTCACGCCCGGTCGGAAGGATTGCCGGGCATCAAATCATAGGGGTGTTTCCAACCGGGCAGGGCGGCGATGCCGTCCAGCCAGCGGTCGATATTGGGGAATTCCTTGCGGTCGAACCCGAAGGGCTCGGGGTAGTAGAGGTAGCCGCAGCAGGCGAAATCGGCCAAGCTGGGCTGGTCGCCGACGACCCAGTCGCGGCCGTCCATATGCTTCTCCAGCGTCTTGATCGCGGTGAGCACGCGGCCCTTGAGCCAGCCGATCGCCTCTTGCGGGCGCTTCTCTTCGGGCAGGAAGTTCATCAGGAAGCGCAGGCCGCCTTGCTGGCCCGAGCCCTTTTGCGCGTCCCAGAACATCCAGCGCAGCATCTCGTTGCGATCCTCGGCGAGGAATTTGCCGGTCTGCTCCGCGATATGAAGCTGGATGACGCAGGATTGCGACAGGGTCAGATCGCCCTCTTTGAAGACGGGTGCTTCGGCCATTTCGTTCAGAGCGTGATATTCGGCGCTGCGCGCCTCGCCGTTGAAGAAATCGACATAGACAGGCTCCCAGTCGTAGCCCGCCAGTTCCATCGTCAGCGCCGCCTTGTAGGCGTTGCCAGACTCTCCGAAGCAATAAAGTTGTGCCGCCATTCGCTGCGGTCCTCCCTGATCACGGGGCCAATCTGACCCCTAAGTGACGCGAACGTAAGCCCCTCATGAGCATTTCGCCGCAACGTCATTCCAGCACGACGTCGCGTCCAACGCGAGGGAGAGGGCGACGTTCCGTCGCGAGAGGTGAACGGACGTGAACGGAAAGCGCGGAAAAAGCGAGCGGCGCGGTGCGGTTAGCGCACCGCTTCCATCGTGCCTTTGGGAAACTCGATGCCTTCGAAATCGGGATAGACCTTGCGCAGGACCGCGATCTGCGCCGGGCTATCGATGCGCACCAGATACCATTCCTCGCCGTCCTGCAGCGCCAGCGTGGTGTTGGTCGAGCGCACCTTGCCCATATCGGGCACCTCCATCACCGTCGAGGTCGGGATCTGCGCATAGGCCCGGCCCGAAGACGTCTCTCCGGTCTTCATCGCGGCGATGTTCATCTCGAAATCGTCGATCGTCACCGAGGCCATCGCATCGTTGATCTGCTTGCGCATGATCTCTTCGAGCTGCTCTTTCGGGACGCCCGTCTGATCCGCGATCGCCTGCATCATCTTCGGCGGCACCGTGTCGAAGAAGACCGAGTAATCCTTCTCGTCCACCGCCTTGGTGAAGCCCGCGACTTCCTGCGTGACCGCGTTGCGGTCGGCGGCGTCGAACGCGAGCGCAGGCAGGGCCGAGAGGGCAAGGGACGCGACAGCGAAAACGAGAGACAGGCGGGTCATGGATGTCCTTTCGAAATCAGGCTTTGCGCTCGCCAAGCTCGGCCTTGAACAGCCGCAGGCGGTGGTTGAGATTTTCCTCGTGGGTGACGGAGTTGAAATGCTCGAACAGGAAGGTCAGCGCCTCGTCGGGCGTGATTTCCGCCTCCTGCGCGAAGCGGTTGAGTCTGCGATAGGCGTCATTGGTCATGGCGACGGGAAAGCGACGGGTCAGGCGCAGGCGTTTGGGCATTCAGGCTCCGCAATATGGCGCGAAAAGGCGCGTCAGGTTGCGCGCAGCTTAGGAAGAAACCTGCGCGCTGGCCAGACCGCCGGTGCTTTGGGTTCGTACATGGGAATCGCCCCTAGAGGTCGTCCCAATCGCTCAGCCCGAGCTTGTTCTTGCGGTGGATCTGCCACAGCGCCATCAGCGCACCGAAGGCGAGCGCCGAGATCACCAGCGTCACCAGATGCGGCGCGAAGGACATGCCCTCGGTCGCGCTCAGCAGGTGGTCCACAAGAAGCTGCGCGACCGCGAAGCCGGCTGCGAAGATCAGCAGGTTCTGCTTCCAGTCGAGATAGGGAATCGGGCGCGGCTCGAAGCCCAGCCAATGCAGCACCCGCGCACCCATTGGCGGCCGGGTCGAGCGGAACACGCCCCGCGCACGCAGCTCTGCGAGAGCGGCGTCGTAACGGCGGTTGGTTTCTGCATTGTCGAGATACATGACGGCGGGACTCGGTGGGAATCGTCTCTGGTTGGAGACTCCGAGGGTAGACCCGCACGGCCGCAAAACAATTGCCCGGCCCTACACTTCGCCTGACATGGCGGTGATTGAAAATTGAAACGGCGGGCCGAGGCCCACCGTTCATTTTCGTTTGATCCGTTCGCCTTAGAACTGGTCGTCGGCGAGCGCCATGACCGGGTCCGCGCCGGTCTCGATCCGCGCGAGGTGCATCGCGCAGGCCGGAAGCTGACGCGCCATGTAGTAGCGACCCGTCGCGATCTTGCCTTCGTAGAAGGACGTATCGGTCGCGCCGTTGTCGAGCGCCGTGAAGGCGGCTTTCGCCATCCGCGTCCACATCAGGCCAAGGCAGACATGCCCCATCAGATGCATGAAGTCATAGCTGCCCGAGAGCGCCGCGTTCGGGTTCTTCATGCCGTTTTGCATGAAGAACATGCCCGCCGTCTGAAGCTGCTTGGAGGCGTTCTTCAGCGCGTCGGTGAAGGGCTTCATCCGCTCGTCATCGTCATGCGATTTGCACTCGGCTTTGACCATCTCGAAGAAGGCCATGACGTGCTTGCCACCGTCGGCGGCCAGCTTGCGGCCCACCAGGTCGAGCGCCTGAATGCCGTTCGCGCCTTCGTAGATCATCGCGATGCGCGCGTCGCGCACATGCTGCGACATCGGCCAGTCCTCGGTATAGCCGTGGCCACCGAAGACCTGCTGCGCGGAGACGGCAGTCTCGAAGCCCTTGTCGGTCAGGAAGCCCTTGATGACCGGGGTCATCAGCGAGATCAGACCTTCGGCCTCGGCATCGTTGAGCGCATGGGAGCGGTCGATCAGATGCGCACCCCAGAAGGTGAAGGCGCGCGCGCCCTCGACGAAGCTCTTCTGATCCATCAGCATCCGGCGCACGTCCGGGTGCACGATGATCGGATCGGCGGCTTTCTCGGGCGCTTTCACGCCGGTCACGTCGCGACCCTGCGTGCGGTCCTTCGCGTAAGCCACGGCTTCCTGATAGGCAGCCTCGGCCACGGCGTAGCCCTGAAGGCCCACGCCGAGACGCGCTTCGTTCATCATCGTGAACATCGCGCGCATCCCCTTGTGGAGATCGCCCAGCAGCCAGCCCTTCGCGCCGTCATAGTTCATGACGCAGGTCGCGTTGCCGTGGATGCCCATCTTCTCTTCGAGCTTGCCGACCGAGAGCGAGTTGCGCTCGCCCAGCGAGCCGTCCTCGTTGACGAGGAATTTCGGCACGATGAAGAGCGACACGCCCTTGGTGCCTTCGCCACCGCCCGGCGCTTTCGCCAGCACGAGGTGAATCACGTTATCCGACAGGTCGTGGTCGCCTGCCGAGATGAAGATCTTCGTGCCGGTGATCGCGTAGGAACCATCGTCCTGCGGCTCGGCCTTGGTGCGCATGAGACCCAGATCGGTGCCGCAATGGGGCTCCGTCAGGTTCATCGTGCCGGTCCAGTCGCAGGTGACCATCTTCGGCAGATAGGTCTGCTTCTGCTCGTCCGTGCCGTGGGTGTGGATCGCCGAATAGGCGCCGTGGGTCAGGCCCTGATACATGTTGAAGGCCATGTTGGCCGAGACGAACATCTCGCCCACCGCGCAGTTGAGCAGATAGGGCATGCCCTGACCGCCGAACTCGGGATCGCAATCGAGCGCGGTCCAGCCGCCCTCTTTCATCGCCTCGAACGCCTTGTCGAAACCTTTGGGCGTGCGGACCACACCGTTTTCGAGCACGCAGCCTTCCTTGTCGCCCACCTCGTTCAGCGGGGCCAGCACCTCGGACGAGACCTTCCCGGCCGCATCCAGAACGGCCTCGGTGAAGTCGCGGTCCATTTCCTCGTAACCCGGCACATCCGAATTCGAGACTTTGAGCAGCTCATGCAGCACAAACTGCATGTCCTTGGTGTTGGCGATAAAGCTCGACATGGTTCGCTCCCTTTAGTCGTCTTCGCGGATCAGGCCGCGTCGTCGTGGCGCGCCTTCTCCAGTTCCTTCTCCGCCCACTCGATCTGACCGGCCAGTTCGTCGATCGCCTGACCCAGTTCCTCGCGTTGGCGCGTCATTTCCTCCAGACGTTGCTGTGCGAGCTTGATCGTCTCGTTCAGCTGCGTCTTCTGCTTGTCGCCCATCTCGTAGAGGTCCAGCAGCTGGCGGATATCCTCCAGCGAAAACCCGAAACGTTTGCCGCGCAGGATCAGTTTCAGCCGGGCGCGATCGCGTCGCGTAAACAGCCGCTTCTGTCCCTCGCGAATGGGAAACAGCAACTCCTTGCTTTCGTAGAACCGCAGGGTGCGCGGTGTCACCTCGAAGGCGTCGCACATCTCGCGGATCGTCATTACTGTGTCGGTCATACTCTCTGCCTCGCGTTTCCTTTGCGTAATGCGACGCGGCAAATCGTCTGCCTGCGGCCACATTACAAGACTTCTTTACGTTCGCGTCACCGTAACGTGGCGTCACGAATCCAATGACGTAATGTCAGGGAATTTTTACCGTACGGTAAAGCAAGTTTCTTTCCTCGAAACTCGCCATAATCGTCAAGCTCACAAGGCGCTCTCACGACCTCGCTGACGTTAAGGAATGCATTTCAGGGTCAAGAATCAAGTGTGTCCCGAACCTGATCACGCAATTGTCGGAGGTCGTCGATAGCCGCGTCCAATTCTTCACGCTGCTGCGTCAATACGTCAAGCTGCCGATCGGCAAGTTCGACCCAGACGCGGTTCTGCTCTTCCGTGCCTTGCTGATCGTAGATCATCAGCCACTGGCGCAGTTCCTCGAGCGAGAAGCCAAATCGGCGACCGCGCAGGATCAACGTCATCCGCGCGACCTCGCGCGGACCGTAATAGCGCGAACGCCCTTCCTTCTGGGGATTGAGAAGCTCGATATACTCGTAATAGCGCAGCGTGCGCGGGGTCACGTCGAACCGCTCGCACATCTCCTTGAAGGACAATAAGTCTGACATCTATTCGGCCTCCCGATCCGGGCGAGAAGCTAGCGCGCCGGGCTGCAAGCTGCAAGCAATGCCGCCCGCAGCCCGGCGGGCAGCAGCTCAGATTTCGATCGCTTTGAGCACCTCGGGTTCGATCACATCCACGCCGGGCAAGCCGTCGATGAGCGGCTGGGCCGATTGCTCCAGCGCTTCGAAAGTCTTGTAGTGGCAGGGAATGACGGTCTTGAAGTTGAAATACTTCTTCGACGCCCAGGCCGCGCGCTTCATGTCCATCGTGAAATGGCCGCCCGCGGCAAGAATGCCGATATCGGGATTATGCAGTTCGCCCATCCATTCCATGTCGGCCATGATGTCGGTGTCGCCGGTGACATAGATCGTGTGACCTTCGGCTTCGATCATGAAGCCCGCGGGCTGGCCTGCATAGACCGGGTCGCCGCCCTTGTAATCGATCGAGGCCGAATGGGTCGCGTTGACCATCGTGACCTTCGCGCCGCCTACATCGACTGTGCCGCCCTTGCCGAGGCCGACGGTTTCGGCGCCCTCGGCGCCAAGGATGATCGACAATTCGTGAATGCAATAGATCGGAATGCCCAGTTCCTTCGCGATCGGCACCGCATCGGAGGCGTGATCGCCGTGGCCATGGGTCAGCAGCAGATGCGTCGCGCCTTTGATCGCTTCGCTGCGCTTGTCATCCGGAAAGACCGGCGAGCCGGTCAGGAACGGGTCGAGCAGGATCACGGCATCGCCGGTTTCGATGCGGAAGCCGGAATGGCCGAGCCAAATGACTTTCATATGGGTTTCCTCCGTTAGGCACTTCGATTGTGACAGGGTGACGTATCAGCACTGTGCAGGTTCCAAGATTAGCGCGCAAATTCGCGTGTGACAGGGCAGGGGCCCGCTGATGCGGGGCGCGGCGCTTGAAAGCCCCAGTGGCTCGGGCTAAACCGCCTTCCAAGACAAGCGGAGAAGCACATGTCCATTGATATCGACACCGCCCGCAAAGTGGCGCATCTGGCCCGGATCCGGGTGCCCGAAGACCATCTGCCCGAGCTCGCGCAGGAGCTGTCGAGCATCCTGACCTTCATGGAGCAGCTGGGCGAGGTCGACGTCGAGGGCGTCGAGCCGATGACCTCCGTGACGCCGATGCGCCTCAAGCGCCGCGTCGACGAGGTGACCGATGGCGGTTATCCCGAGAAAATCCTCAAGAACGCCCCCGATGCCCGCGAGGGCTTCTTTGCCGTGCCGAAGGTGGTCGAATGAGCCTGAACAAACTGACGATTGCCGACGCGCGCGACGCGCTGAAAAAGGGCGATGTGACCGCGGTCGAACTGACCGAGTCCTGCCTGAGCGAGATCGAGGGCGCTGGCGCGCTGAACGCTTACGTGCACAAGACCCCCGAGATCGCGCTGGAGCAGGCCAAGGCCGCCGATGCCCGCATCAAGTCGGGCGACGCGCCCGCGATGTGCGGTATCCCGCTGGGCATCAAGGATCTTTTCGCGACCAAGGGCGTGGCGACGCAGGCCGCCTCGAACATCCTCGACGGGTTCAAGCCGGAATACGAATCCACCGTCACGCAGAACCTGTGGGACGCGGGCGCGGTGATGCTCGGCAAGCTGTCGATGGACGAATTCGCGATGGGCTCGTCGAACGAGACCGCGTGCTACGGTCCCGCCGTGAACCCGTGGAAGATCGACGACCGGAAACTGACGCCGGGCGGCTCCTCGGGCGGGTCCGCTGCTGCTGTCGCCGCCGATCTGTGCCTTGCCGCGACCGGCACCGATACCGGCGGCTCGATCCGCCAGCCCGCCGCCTTCACCGGCATCGTCGGCATCAAGCCGACCTATGGTCGTGTCTCGCGCTGGGGCGTGGTGGCGTTCGCCTCCTCGCTCGATCAGGCGGGCCCGATGACCAAATCGGTGCGCGACGCGGCGATCATGCTGGGCACGATGTGCTCGCACGATCCGAAGGATTCGACCTCCGCCGATATTCCGGTCCCGGATTTCGAGGCGGCGCTGACCGGCGACATTCGCGGCAAGAAGATCGGTATCCCGAAGGAATACCGCATCGAGGGCATGCCCGCCGAGATCCAGAAGCTCTGGGACGACGGCATCGCGATGATGAAAGATGCGGGCGCCGAGATCGTCGATATCTCGCTTCCGCATACGAAATACGCACTGCCCGCCTATTACGTGGTGGCCCCGGCGGAAGCCTCGTCGAACCTCGCGCGTTATGATGGCGTGCGCTACGGCCACCGCGCCAAGCTCGCGGCGGGCGAGGGCATCGTCGACATGTACGAGAAGACCCGCGCCGAAGGCTTCGGCCCCGAGGTCCAGCGTCGCGTGATGATCGGCACCTATGTGCTGTCGGCAGGCTTCTACGACGCCTATTACAACCGCGCCCGCAAGGTCCGCGCGTTGATCAAGCGCGACTTCGAGCAGGTCTTCGCGAAGGGCATCGACTCGATCCTGACGCCCGCCACCCCGTCGGCCGCTTTCGGGCTGGGCGAGATGGATGGCGCCGATCCGGTCGAGATGTATATGCAGGATGTGTTCACCGTGACGGTGAACCTTGCGGGCCTCCCCGGCGTTTCGGTGCCGTGCAGGCTGGACAGCAAAGGGCTTCCGCTGGGGCTGCAACTCATCGGGCGGCCCTGGGAAGAGGGCGATCTGCTGAATCACGCCCATGTCCTCGAACAGGCGGCGGGCTTCGCAGCCAAACCGGAGAAATGGTGGTAACATGAAACAGGCACTCGCGATCCTCGGCGGCGTTCTGGCCCTCTCGGGCTGTATCTCTTCGATCCCTGACAGCGGCCCCGAAGCCCGTCGCGAGGCCGAACTGCGCGGCCAGCCCATCGTGCCGCCCTCGGCGCAGAGCGTCTTGCCGACCGACAACGGCACGACGAACCCCGACGCACCCGGCGCGCCGCTGAATGCGACCGGCACGGCGACGCCCGGCACGACCAATGCGCTCTCCGCACCGACCATCGACGCGGGCGGCACCATTGGCGACGACCCGTCGACCTCGGCCTCCAGCTCGAATGGCGGCGACAATAGCGGCGCTGCGATCGGGGCCGATGCGATGGCCGCGCTGCAGCAGACCGACGCGTCGAACAGCACCGCCGGATCGAGCACCACGGCCAGCTCGCCGGGCTTCGACACCACCGCGTCGAGCAGCCTCGCCACCGCGCCGGTCACGCAGAACACGATCAGCAATCAGGACAGCTCGGGCCCGAACCTCGCCGCCTATGCGCTGTCGGTGTCGAACCGGCCGGGTGATTCCGTCTACAAGCGGTCGGGCATCAAGCTGACCTCCGCGAGCAAGGCTTGCGCAAAATACACGTCCGCCGATCAGGCGCAGCGCGCCTTCCTCTCGGCAGGTGGCCCGCAGAAAGACCGGCTGAACCTCGATCCCGATGGCGACGGTTTCGCCTGCGGTTGGGATCCGACGCCGTTCCAGCAAGCGCGTCAGTGAGCGCCGACTGGCCCTCGCCCAATTACGGCCCGCGCCGCGATGGGGCGGTGCCGGAGCTTATCGTCATCCATTACACCGCGATGCGGTCCTGCGACTCCGCACGCACCCGCCTCTGCCTGCCCGAGGCGGAGGTCTCCGCGCATTGGTTGATCGGGCGTGACGGCTCGGTCGAGCAACTCGTTCCGGAGGAGATGCGCGCCTGGCATGCGGGCCTGGGAAGCTGGCAGGGGCTGGGCGATGTGAACTCGCGCTCCATCGGGATCGAGTTGGACAATGAAGGCGACCGTCCGTTCCCCGAGCCGCTGATGGCCGCGCTGGAGGCGCTGCTGCCGCAGATCATGCGCCGCTGGGCAATCGCGCCGGAAAACGTCATCGGCCATTCGGATTTCGCGCCCGAGCGCAAGATCGATCCCGGGCCGCGTTTCGATTGGCAGCGCCTCGCGCGGCAGGGCTTGGCGATCTGGCCTGAGCGTGGGGCACAGGCTCCCGCGGTCGACCCCGAGAGCTTCCTCGCGCTGGCCTCGAGCCTTGGCTATCCGGAAGCGCCGCTCGCGACGATCCTGCCCGCTTTCCGCCTGCGCTTCCGTCCGCGCCATGAGGGGCCGCTGGATACGGTCGATATGGCACTGGTCGCCGATCTGGCGATGCGCTTCGGCGCGGATGGCGGGGCGTGGCGATCCAGCTGAGGAAGATGAGGGGGCGCTGCCCCCGCTCGCGATGCGAGCCCCCCGGGATATTTCTTCCAAGCCGAAAGGGTGATCAGAGCGCTGCGGCGAGCCGGGTGCCCTGATCGATGGCGCGTTTCGCGTCGAGTTCCGCCGCCACATCCGCGCCGCCGATCACATGCGGGGTGCGGCCCGCCGCGATCAACGCATCGGCTAGCGAGCGGTCCGAGAGCTGACCTGCGCAGAGCACCACCGTATCGGCCTCGATCAACGTCGGATTTTCGCGCGCCTCTCCGAAAGTGACATGCAGCCCCTCGGCAGTGATCTTCTCGTAATTCACGCCGCCGATCATTTTCACGTCCTTCATATGCAGCGCCGCGCGATGAACCCAGCCCGTGGTCTTGCCGAGGCGGCGGCCGAGCTTTTCCTTCTTGCGCTGCAGCAGGGTGACCTCGCGGGCAGGGGCTTCGGGCTCGGGCTTGGTCAGCCCTCCCGGTGTCTGCGCCGGATCGCCGACGCCCCATTCGCGCTTCCATTCTTCCAGATCCAGCGTCGGGCTGTCGGTCACCGTCAGGAATTCGGCCACATCGAAACCGATGCCGCCCGCGCCGATCACTGCGACACGTTTGCCGGCGGTGACGCGGCCCTTGAGGATGTCGATATAAGTCACGACCTGCCCGCCCTCGGTCGGGATTTCCGGGTCGCGCGGCTGCACGCCGGTCGCGATGATGATCTCGTCGAAGGGCGCGAGCAATTCGGGCGTGGCGTCGGTCTCCAGCTTCACCGTCACGCCGGTCTTCTCGACCATGGTCTTGAACCAGTCGGTGAGCCCGTGGAATTCCTCCTTGCCGGGGATCGCGCGGGCCATGGTGAGCTGTCCGCCAAGTTCCGAGGCGCGGTCGAACAGGGTCACGGCATGGCCGCGCTCGGCTGCGGTGATCGCCGCAGACAGGCCCGCCGGGCCCGCGCCGACGACGGCGATGGATTTTGGTGCTTCGGTTTTCGTGATGACGATCTCGGTCTCATGCGCGGCGCGCGGATTCACGAGGCAGCTCGAGACCTTGCCCTGGAACGTGTGGTCCAGGCAGGCCTGGTTGCAGGCGATGCAGGGCGCGATCTCGGCGGCGCGGCCCTCTTTCGCCTTCACCACGAAATCCGCATCGGCGAGGAAGGGGCGCGCCATCGACACCATGTCGGCGCAGCCCTCGGCCAGGACGCTCTCGCCGATTTCCGGCGTGTTGATCCGGTTCGAGGTGATGACCGGGATCGAGACCTCGGGCTTGAGCCGACCGGTGAGCCAGGTGAAGGCCGCGCGCGGCACCGACGTCACGATGGTCGGCACCCGCGCCTCGTGCCAGCCGATGCCGGTGTTGAGCATCGTGGCGCCCGCCGCCTCGACGGCTTTGGCGAGCGTGACGACCTCTTCCCAAGTCGAGCCGTCGGGGATCAGGTCGATCAGCGAGATACGGAAGATCACGATGAAATCGGGGCCGACCGCTTCGCGCACGCGCTTGACCACTTCGACGGGCAGGCGCATCCGGTTCTCGAACGAGCCGCCCCAACCGTCTTCGCGCTTATTGGTGTGGCGCACGAGGAACTGGTTGAGGAAATAGCCCTCGGAGCCCATCACCTCGACTCCGTCATAGCCCGCCTCGCGGGCGCGCGCGGCGGCGGTGGCGATGTCGGCGATCTGCTTCTCGATCCCGGCTTCGTCGAGCTCTTTCGGCGGGAAAGGCGAGATCGGCGATTTGATGGCCGACGGGGCCACGCAATCGGGGCCATAGGCGTAGCGCCCGGCGTGCAAGATTTGCATCGCGATCCGGCCGCCCGCTTCGTGGACGCGGTCAGTGATGATGCGGTGATGCGCGATATCCTCGGGGGTGAACAGGCCCGCCGCGCCAGGGAACACGCCGCCTTCATTATTGGGGGCCATGCCGCCCGTCACCATCAGCGCGACACCGCCGCGCGCGCGCTCGGCATAGAACTCGGCCACCGCATTCCAGTCGCCACGCTCCTCGAGATTGGTGTGCATCGAGCCCATCAGCACGCGGTTCGGCAGCGTCACATGGCCCAGATCGAGCGGCGTGAAGATATGCGGATATTGGCTCATGTAACCCTCCCTGATTTGGCCCGCACTCTGCGGCGCAAGGCTAAGCTTGTCACGTCGAACGCGGCGTCAGAGCGAAAGCGCCACCGTTTCGCAGGGATCACCAACCTGCGGGATTCTCTTCCATTGTTACCCTCGTATTGTCGCCGCGAAGTCTAAATTGCGCCCGATTTCGTGCCGATAAGCGGGAAATAAGAAACAGAAATTACAAGCCGAAGGGTGTTTGGGATGGATCGCCTGACTGAAATGGAAGCCTTTGCCACCGTTGTGGATCAAGGGGGCTTCACCGATGCAGCCAAGAAGATGGGCATCTCCAAATCGGCTGTGTCGAAACACGTCTCGGCGTTGGAGGCGCGACTCGGCGCACGTCTTCTGAATCGCACCACCCGTCGCGTTTCGCCGACGGAAATCGGGCTGGCCTATTACGACCGCGCGCGTCGTGTTCTCAACGACGCGGGCGAGGCCGATGCGCTGGTCACGTCGATGCAGACGGCGCCCTCGGGGCTGCTGCGCATCTCGGTCGCCACCGATTTCGGTGTGAATCTTCTCTCGCCGGTTCTCGGCGAATTCCTGCAGGAATTCCCCGAAATCACCGTGAATATGGTGCTGAACAATCGATACGTCGAACTCATCTCCGAAGGGTTCGACATGGCGATCCGCGTCGGCGAGCTGGAGGATTCGAGCCTGCGCGCGCGCAAGCTGACCGAGACCTCGCGCCGGATGATCGCCTCGCCGGATTACTTCAAGAAATTCGGCCGCCCCGAGCGGATCGACGATCTCAACGACCACAAGCTACTGCATTACTCCAACCAATCGGCGGGCAATGTCTGGAAGCTGACCGCGCCTTCGGGCGAGCGGCGTCAGGTCCGCTCGGCGGGCTGGTTGACGGTCAATGACGGCCAGTCGCTGCTGCATGCTGCAACTGCCGGTCTGGGGATCGCTTACCTGCCCTCGTTCCTTTACGCCGATGCGATGCGCGAAGGCCTCGTCGAAGAGGCGATGCCCGATCTGCCGATGGAGACGCTGGGCATCTATGCGATCTATCCGCCGGGCCGTTTCACGCAGCCGAAAGTGCGCGCCTTCATCGATTTCCTCGCCAAGACCTTCGCCGAGAAGGGCCCCGACAACTGGTGAGACCGAACTCCCTCCCGCGCCGAGCCATTCCGCCGGCTGGCGCTAACTCCGGGTCGAGGTGAGAACCGCTTCGACCCGTCTGTTTTTCTCGCGCCCCTCTTTGGTCAGATTGCTTGCGCGCGGGGCAAGGAAACCCGCCCCCTCGGCACTGACCTGCGACGCCGCCACCCCGTAATCGCCGATCAGCTTCTGCCGTGCCGATTGCGCGCGTTTCTTCGACAGCGCGATATTGGCCGCAAGCGAGCCCACCGCATCGGTATGACCCACCAGCATCACCTGAAAATCGGGATTGGCCTTGAGGAACTCGGCCAGTGCCTGCAGCGAGGCGAAATCGCCAGAACCGAGCGCGGAGGCCCCGGACGGAAAGTCGAGATCGTCGAGCGCGACCGAGCCCTGCGCCTCCAGCGTCTGCGCAAGCGCGGAGGGGGCGACGGCCGGCGCATCGGCGCGCGGCAAAATCGGCGCGGTTTGCGGCGGGGCGAGCGGATCGTCGGGCTGGGCGGGGGTGACGTCCTGCACCCGCATCTCGGTCACCTGAATGAAGCCCGACTCGGACGAGCGCGACACGGTAATTCCGAAGTAATCCGACCCATTGCGCGCCGCGATATAGCGGAAGTCGCCCAGATCGACATGCATCGCGGGCTCTGACAGCAGGTCGAGCGCGTAGCGGAAATCGAACCCGCCGCAGGCCTGCGTGTCGCATTCATAGAGGATGTCGTAGCCCGCCTGTTCGAGCTGATCGCGCAGGGGCGCGAGGATTTGCAGCGTCGTGTTCTGATTGGCCCGCAGCTGATAGGCGGTGTCGGAGCGTGCGCCTTCCAGATCGCGGGTCTCGAGCTGACCGTCCTGCCACGGCCCGACCGCCAACTGGTAGCTGGTGGCGGGGCTCGTTTCCTGCGCGGATTGGGTGGCGCCTGCGGGCAGTGTCAGGTCCGCCGATGCGGCCAGCGCCGCGTGGGACAGGGGGACGGCCAGCAGACCGGCGAGAAGAAGGGTCGCCCGGCTGCTCATGCCACCTCCGGCGCGCGGCGATAGTGATATTGCGCGCGCACTTCCATACCGAAGCTTTCGGCGAGCGTGTTCGAGGCGTCATTGGCGAGCGTCGTGATCATCTCGAACCGCTCGGCCCCGGCCTCGGCGGCCCAGCGAGCGCCCTCATAGATCATCTCGCGCGCGAGGCTCATCCGGCGATATTGCGGCGCAACGGCGAGGGCGTGGAGCATTGCGGCCCCTTCATAGACAGCGATATAGGCGACGCCTGCGGCCCGGTCTTCCTTGCGGCCGAGAACGCAGGTTTTCGGCACCTCGGCGCGATCCATGATCGCTTGGCGCTCGGGGCCGACATCAAGCTCGGTCCACAGGTCGCGGGCGATCTGCAGCGGCGGCCAATGGGCGAAAGCGGTCACGGGCGGCACCTCGCCCTGCATCACGGCGATCGGAGCCGACCAGATCCGCACCGGGTCATAGGATTCGTAGCCGCGCGCCTCCAGAACCGCATCCAAAGCCTCGTCGCCCGCGCGGATCATGAAGCGCGGACGCTGGCCCAAGGCGCGATGCGCGGCTTCGGCGGCCGGAATGTCGGCCTGCTCGAGCGGCACTTCCAGCGTCGCGCAGCTGACGCGCGACCCGCCACCTTGCCCGTCGCGGATCAGAAACCCGCCCGCGCGGCGATATTCGGCTGCGGGCCAGGTCGCGTCGATGATCGCATAGGCGTCGATCATGTGCCCTCCGGGAAGGCGGTCTTCAGCTCGGCGAAGCCCGCGTCGACCTGAACGGGATCGGTGCCGCGCAGCACGAGATTGGTGCCGTAGCGGCCCTCCTGCACGAAGGGATAGGAGCCGATCGAGAGGTCGGGATAGCGGCCCGCCAGCGCGCGCAGATCGTCGGCCACCGAGGATTCCGCGCGCAGCACCTGCAGGCTGCGCGAGAGCATCGGCGCGCCACCGGTGAGTTTCGGCAAGAGCCCCTCGACCATCGCCTGAAAGATGTTCGGCACGCCCGCCATCACATGGACATTGCCCAGCGAGAAGCCCGGCGCGGCAGAGACCGGGTTCTCGATCAGCTCCGCGCCGTCGGGGATCCGCGCCATGCGCAGCCTTGCGGAGGTGAACTCGGTGTCGCGGGCTGCGTAATGCGCGGCGAGGATCGCCTTGGCATCCTCGCGCACGTCGAGCTTGGCCCCCATCGCCTCGGCCACCGCATCGGCGGTGATGTCGTCATGGGTCGGGCCGATTCCGCCGCCCGTAAAAAGGTGATCATGGGCTGCCGAGAGTTCCCGCACCGCGGCCACGATCACGTCATTGTCGTCCGGCACCACGCGGATCTCGCGGCAGGTGATTCCGCGCTCGACCAGCTGTCCGGCCAGATAATGCGCGTTTCCCTCGCGGGTCCGCCCCGAGAGGATTTCATCGCCGATGATCAGGATCGCTGCGGTGGGATTTGGCATGTTTCTGGCTCCTTTCGACTTGGTATAGGGCGCGGAACGGGGCGCGAAAAGCCCGGGCACTGGCCAAGCCCCGCTTTTGTGACTATCTAAAGGCCGAAACCCTTAAGGAGCAGACCGTTGGACGATACTCAGGGCCGCACCACGAAGGACGGAATCCGGATCTACGATCAAAGCGATTTTGCGGGAATGCGCGCCTCCTCGCAGGTGACGGCGCAGATCCTCGACGAAGTCGCCGATCTGGTGGAACCGGGGGTCACGACCGCAGCACTCGACGCCTTCATCGAACGCCGCGTGGGCGAGTTGGGCGCGACCTCGGCGACCATCGGGTATCGCGGCTATCAGCACGCGAGCTGCATCTCGGTGAACCACGTCGTCTGCCACGGCATCCCGGGCGACAAGAAGCTGAAGGACGGCGATATCATCAATATCGACGTGACCGTGATCCTCGACGGCTGGTTCGGGGACAGCTCGCGCATGTATGTGGCAGGCAATCTGAGCCGCAAGGCCGAGCGTCTGATTCAGGTCACCCATGACTCGCTCATGGTCGGCATCGAGCAGGTGAAGCCCGGCAACACCTTTGGCGATATCGGCCACGCGATCCAGAAATTCGTCGAAAGCAACCGCATGTCGGTGGTGCGCGATTTCTGCGGTCACGGCGTGGGCAAGGTCTTCCACGCGCCGCCGAACGTGCTGCATTACGGGCGCGCGGGCACCGGCGCGATGCTGGAAGAGGGTATGATCTTCACGATCGAGCCGATGGTGAATCTGGGCCGCCCCGAGACCAAGGTTCTGGCTGACGATTGGACCGCCGTGACGCGCGACAAATCGCTGTCGGCACAGTTCGAGCATTCGGTGGGCGTGACCGCAGATGGCTGCGAGATCTTCACCACCTCGCCAGCCGGGCGCTTCCACCCGACCTGGCGCTGAGATTTAGCTGTTGGTGGGGGCTCTGCCCCCGCTGGCTGCGCCAGCCCCCCGGGATATTTCCGCCAAGCCGAAGATCAGGGATCGAGGCCGATGAGCCGCGGCACTTGGGCCATGTCGGTGAACAGTTCCGCCCCTTCCGCCGCGAGCCGCGGGTTATCGCCTTTCGGCGAATAGCCGAGGCAGCGCATGCCAGCGTTTTTCGCCGCGCGCGCGCCTGTGGCGCTATCTTCGATCACCACGCAAGCCTTCGGGTCAGCGCCCAGATGGCGCGCGGCATGGATGTAGAGATCGGGCTTCGGCTTGGGCAGTCCCATGTCCTGCCCCGAGAACAGAAGTCCTTCGAGCCGCGTGCGGATATCCGGGTGCTGCCCGAGCGTCGCCTCCATCTTCGCCTGCCGTCCGTTCGAGCCGACCGCAAAGGGAATTCCCTCCGCATCGAGCCGGGCGAGAAGGCGCGGGATGCCGGGCATCAACTCGGTCCCCTCGCGCAGCCGGGCGTAGAGCCCTTCGTAATAGCTGTCGACCCAGCCCTCGGGCAGATCGGCCCCATGCGCGCGGCCCCATTGATAGACATTCTCGATGGTGGAGCCGATGAAGGCGTCTTCCAGTTCGGAGATCGTCTTATGCACGCCGTAGCGGGCGAATTCTTCCTGAATCAGGTCGAAGGTCGCGGGCTCGCTGTCGACGAGCACACCGTCGCAATCGAACAGGACGGCATGGGGGATCTTCGGGTGGTTTGTCATTCAGGCATCCGGGCAAGGGTTACGAGCGTGTCGCCATAGCGGCGTTGGTCGAGCTGTTCGAGGGCGGCGGGCAGGATCGGCGGGGTGTTCTCTTCCCAAACGATCATCGCGCCCGGAGCGATCCATCCATTCTCGAGACAGGAGGCGAGGGCGCGTTCGCCCAGCCCCATCCCATAGGGCGGGTCGAGGAAGATCAGATCGTAGCCGGGGCCGCGATTGGGACCCATATTGGTCGCATCGCGCCGCCAGACATCGGTGACGCCCATCGCGCGCATCGCCTCGATATTGCGGCGCAGAAGTGCGCGGGCGGCGGTGCCGTCATCGACGAAGGCCACGCGGGCCGCGCCGCGCGACAGCGCCTCCAGCCCCAGCGCGCCGGTGCCTGCGAAGAGATCGAGCACCCGCGCCTCGGGCACCGGATTGCCATGCCCGCCATTCATCAGCAGGTTGAAGATCGACTCGCGCACGCGGTCGGTCGTGGGGCGCAGATGCGCATCCATGTCGCCTGCACCCACATCCGCCAGTTTCAGCCCGCGTTTCGCCCCACCGATAATTCTCATTTCATCAGGGCTTTCAGCTCTGCCGTGGTCTCGACTGCTTCGGGCGTAACGGGCCTGCCCGCTTCGATGAGACGCTTGCCGACCATATAGGCGCGCGCATCGTTGATCGCGTCCACCGCGATCAGGCGGCCTGCGCGGAAATACCAGAAGCTGCTGCCGTCATCGCGGCGGCTGACGACCTGATCGTAGCCCGCATTGAGCCCGGCGATCTGCAGCTTCGCGTCGAACTGATCGGACCAGAACCACGGTTTTGGGGCATAGGCGCGGCCTGCTCCCAGCATGTTCTCGGCGACCAGCTCGCCCATGTCGATGGCGTTGCCGACGGATTCGAGGCGGATACGTCCCTCGGTCCCGGGGAAGGAAGCGCAGTCGCCCGCCGCCCAGATATGGGGCGCGGAGGTGCTGCCCTGCGCGTCGGCGGCGATGCCGTTTTCGCAATGGATACCGGCTTCGCGGGCGACCTCTTCGTCGGGGGTGATGCCGATGCCGACGATCACGAAATCGGCCGGCAATTCGCGCCCGTCCTCGAGGATCGCGCCGGTGACGGTCTCCTCGCCGGTCAAACGCGTCAGGCCGACCCCTTCGAGGATTTCGACGCCGCGCTCGCTGTGCAGCTTGCGGATCGCGTCTGCAGTTTCTTCGCAGGCGACGCGGCCGAGGATGCGCGGGGCCGCCTCGACCAGCGTGACCTCAAGGCCGAGCTTTCGGGCGACTGCCGCTGCTTCCAGCCCGATATAGCCGCCGCCGACCACCAAGAGCCGTTTGCCTTCGGTGAAATGAGGCTGCATCCGGTCGACATCCGCGAGGTTGCGCACGGTGAAGACATTGCCCAGATCGCCGCCGATCGCCGCGGGCAGACGGCGCGGCGTGGCCCCGGTGCAGAGCGCGAGTTCGGAATAATCGAGCGTCTCGCCATCCGACAGGGTGACCGTCTGCGCCTCGGCATCGATCGCGGTGACGGAGGTGCCGAGCCGCAGCATGATGTCGTTCTCCTGCCACCAGTCGGGGGCGCGCAGCGTGAGCCGCTCCAGCTCCATATCGCCCAGCAGATAGGCTTTCGACAGGGGTGGTCGCTGGTAGGGCTGAATGGGCTCCGAGCCGATCACGGTGATCGCCCCGTCAAATTTCAGCGCCCGCAGTTTCGCGGCCATGGAGGCTGCGGCCTGTCCCGCGCCGACGATCACTATTCCGCTCATAACTTTCTCCACTGGCCCGGCTCGCGCCTGACCCTATATCGACGGGCGGAACAAGTGCAACGCGAACAAATCGGAGCTTTCTATGACCTTAACGACCGGCGACGTTCTTCCCGGCGCGACTTTCCTCGCCGTGGGCGATGAAGGGCCGCAACCCGTGAGCCTTGGCGACAAGATGAAGGGCCGCAAGATCGTGATCTTCGCCGTGCCGGGCGCCTATACCGGCGTCTGCACCACCGCCCATGTGCCCAGCTTCATCCGCACCAAGGACCAATTCGCCGAAAAGGGCGTGGACGAGATCGTCTGCATCTCCGTCAATGACCCCTTCGTGATGAAGTCCTGGGGCGAAGAGACCGGCGCGACCGAGGCGGGGCTGACCATGCTGGCCGACCCGGAAGCCGCTTTCACGCAGGCGATCGAGATGGATTTCACCGCGCCGCCCGCGGGCCTCATCAACCGCTCGAAGCGCTATGCGATGCTGGTCGAGGATGGCGTGGTCAAGCTGCTGCATGTCGAGGATAGCCCCGGCACCTGCGAAGCCTCGGCAGGCGAAGGGCTCCTCGCGGCAATCTGACGCGCGCCCTTACCGGAACATGAAAACGCCCGGCCAAGGAGCCGGGCGTTTTTCGTTTAGTCGTCGTCTTTTTCGACAGGTTCGGTCAGTCGCATCACCGGGCGTCCGATATCGCGGTCGACCTCGGCCACGCCCTCGGCCAGCGAATCCAGCGCACCGGCCAGCTCGATATCGAGGACGCTGATGCCGCCGCAATCATGGGTCGTCAGCGTGATTTCGAGCTTGTTGTAGACATTGCGCCAGTCGGGATGGTGATCCATCTTCTCGGCGCAGAGCGCGGCTTGGCTCATGAACCCCCAAGCGGCGGAGAAATCCTTGAACAGAAGCCGCTTGATCAAGGCATCCTGCCCATCGGCCGCGCGCCATCCGGTATCTTCAAGCGCATTGAGCAGCGCCTTGCGTTCCTCGGGTTCGAGCTTCGATGTCATCGCTTACTCCCTGATGCGTTAAGCTGGCCCGCAGCCTTGCAGCCCCGGGCCGCCAGTTCAAGCGGCGCCGCTTTCGCGGGTCACGCTGCGGGTCTCGATCTTCGGCACCTGCACCACTTCGAGCGTCCGCGTGGGGAAGGGGATGCCGATGCCGTTCGCGTCGAACTCCACCTTGATCTTGCGGGTATATTCCGCCTGCAGGCCCCAGAAATCTTCCGTCTTGGCCCAGACGCGGAAGGTGAAATCGACCGAGCTGTCGCCCAGTTGCTTCACCCGGATCACGGGCGCGGGCTCTTGAAGGGCACGCGGATCGGAGAGCGAGATATTCTCCAGCACTTCCTGCGTCTTCTTCAGGTCCGCGTCATAGGCGACGCCGATGGTCAGATCCATCATCCGCGTCGGGTTGGCGGAGAAATTGGTGATCGCGCTCGACCAGATGTCGCTGTTGGGCACGATGATCTGGATGCCGTCATAGGTCGTCAGCACCGTGTAGAAGAGCTGGATCTCGGTCACCGTGCCGCTTTCCGAGCCCGCCGCGATGAAATCGCCTTGGCGGAACGGGCGGAACAGGATGATCATCACACCCGCCGCGAGGTTCGACAGCGTTCCTTGCAGCGCAAGACCGATGGCCAGACCGGCGGCACCGACAAGGGCGGCCAGCGAGGTGGTCTGAATACCGAAGCGGTTGAGGATGAAGATCACCCCGATCGCGAGGATCAGGTATTTCACCATATTGCCGAGGAAGCCGAAGAGCGTGTCGTCCAGCCGTTTGTAGCGCTGCGATAGCGCCACGATGCGTCGTTTGGCCCAGGCCGAGATCGCCATCGCGACCAGCAGGATCACCAGCGCAGCCACCACATTCACCGCAACCATGATGGCCGCATCGATCCGATCCTGCGTCAGCCATGCGCTGACATCGGTCAGGTCATTGAAATTCATTCATCGCTCCCGTCATACGTCCTTTAACACTGCTACTTATCACGCCTGCTCATCGCTGCCACCCGAGGGGCTCCGGAACGGCCCCATTTCGGTAAGTATCTCGATATCTTCGTCTACGGCGGCGCGTTCGGCTTCCAAGTACTCCGCGACCGCCCCGCGCAGACCTTCATGGCCGATCCAATGCGCCGAATGGGTCGCGACGGGAAGATAACCGCGCGCCAGCTTATGTTCGCCCTGCGCCCCGGCTTCGACCCGGCTCAGCTTGTGCGCGATGGCGTAATCGACCGCCTGATGGTAGCAAAGCTCGAAGTGCAGGAAGGGGTGATCCTCGATGCAGCCCCAATAGCGTCCGAACAGAGCATCTCGCCCAATCAGGTTCAGCGCACCCGCAATCGGGCTGTCTCCGTTCATCGCAAGCACCAGAAGCACGTCCTCGCGCATCTCGTGCAGAAGATCGAAGAAGGCTCGGCTCAGGTAAGGGCGGCCCCATTTCCGCGCGCCTGTGTCCTGATAGAACTGCCAGAACGCGTCCCAATGCTCGGGTCGAATATCGTCGCCAGTCAGCTGCACGATCTCGCCACCGAAGGCCTGTGCCCGCTGGCGTTCCTTGCGCAGCGTTTTGCGCTTGCGCGAACTCAGATCGCCAAGGAACTGCTCGAAGCTCTCGTAATCGTCGTTGAACCAGTGGAATTGTTGCCCGAGCCGCGGCAGCCAGCCCGCCTCGGCGGCAAGCTCCGCCTCGTCCTCGGTGCAGAAGGTCATATGGACCGACGAGACCCCGGCCCCTTCCGCGATCTGCGCCATCCCGGCCAGCAGCGCGCGGCCCCCGGCCTCTTCCAGTCCCGGCAGAACCAGCAGACGCCGGCCGGCCACGGGCGTGAAGGGCACTGCGCATTGCAGCTTGGGGTAATAGCGCCCGCCCGCGCGCTCGAACGCATCCGCCCAGCCGTGATCGAAGACATATTCGCCCTGACTGTGCGATTTCACGTAAAGCGGTGCGACGCCGATCACCCGGTCGCCCATCCGCGCCACGAGATGCCGCGCATCCCATCCCGTCCCCGGACCGACCGAGCCGGAAGCCTCGAGGGCGGCGAGAAACCGATGCGTGGTGAACGGGTCGAACGCCCGCTCCCCATCCCCGATTTCGGGGCAGGCGCAGGCGTTCCAGTCTTCTTCACTTATTTCGGAAATATCCGAATAAAGCGTGATTTCAACGCTTTGATCCATTTTATCCCGGGTGGTTAGGCCATCCTTTGCCTGAATCTGTACCCTGAGCGCGCGGCGTCAAGCCGGAAGCGCCGAGAGGTAGCCTTCGAAGGTCACGTTATCGGCCACCCGACGCGCCAGCGCCTCCTCGTCGACCGAGCGGATCGTCCAGCACAGAACAGGCACGCCGAGCGATTTCAGCTCGGTCACCCGCAGCGCGTTCAGGTCCTTCGCCTCGTGCGAGATGAAGGCCGCGCCGACGCGCTCGAAATCGGGGATATGGCGCAGTTCGTCGCCGCGGGCCGCGGGCAGCAGCGCCCAGTCATTGGGCTGATAGGCCGAGGTGGTCAGCCCGACAGGCACGCCCGGGGCCAGCTCGCCGAACGCCGCCACCGCGTGGGGGTTGAAGGACATCACCGCAACCGGGCCTTCATAGTCGCGCAGCAACAGCGCCGTAGCTTCTTCCAGCGGGCCGATCTGCTGGCCGAGCGCGCCGTCCTGATCCTTGATCTCGACTAGAAGCGGAACCTGCCCGTCGACGATCGTGAGCACTTCGGCGAGTGTCGGAATGCCCTCCTGCGTGCCGCTTAGATGGATCGCGCCAAGCTCTGCCGACGTGCGCTGGCGTACCGGGCCGCGCTCTGCGGTCAGCCGGTCCAGCGCGTAATCGTGAAACACCATCGGCACGCCATCGGCCGAGAGTTGCACGTCGATCTCGATCCCGTAGCCCGCCGCGATGGCCGCGCGGATTGCGCCGCGGCTGTTTTCGGGACGGCCGAGCGTGTAGTCGTGCAGCGCCCGATGCGCGATCGGAAGCCGGAGAAAATCAGGATGCAATGCCATCACGCGACCTCGAAAATCGCCTCGATTTCGACCGCGACGCCCATCGGAAGCGAAGCCGCCGAGACCGCCGAACGCGCGTGACGCCCCGCGTCGCCGAAGACTTCGACCATCAGGTCCGAACAGCCGTTCACGACCTTGGGCTGATCGGTGAACTCAGGCGTCGAATTCACGAAGCCCACCAGCTTCACCACGCGGAGTTTGTCGAGATCGCCAATCGCCGCTTTCGCCTGCGCGATCAGTGCCAGCCCGCAAAACCGCGCTGCCATCGCGCCCTCTTCGACATCCATCCCGTCGCCGAGCTTGCCGCGGATCAGCCCCTCGGGCCCGTTCGAGATCTGTCCCGAGACGAACAGTTGATTGTCGGTGCGCACGAAGGGCACGTAATTTGCCGCCGGTGCGGGCGCATCGGGAAGGTGAATTCCCAGCTCTTCGAGACGTGCTTCGATCTTGGCCATTGCGCCCTCCATGAAATTTCGCGGCGAGGCTAGGCGCGCGCCTGTTTCCCCGCAAGCGGATTCGCGTCTCTTCTTCTTGATCGAAATATCCCGGGGGCGCGATAGCGCGGGGCCGAGCCCCTCGCCGTTATGCCACCAGCGCCTCGGCCTTCTTCAGGTCGACCGAGACCAGCTGGCTCACGCCCTGCTCCTGCATCGTCACACCGAACAACCGGTCCATCCGCGCCATCGTCACCGCGTGGTGGGTGATGATCAGGAAGCGCGTATCGGTGCGCCGCGTCATCTCGTCGAGCAGGTCGCAGAAGCGCGTCACGTTGGCGTCATCGAGCGGCGCGTCGACCTCGTCGAGCACGCAGATCGGGGCGGGGTTGGCCATGAAGACCGCGAAGATCAGCGCCATCGCGGTCAGCGTCTGCTCGCCACCCGACAGCAGCGACAGCGTCGACAGCTTCTTGCCCGGCGGCTGGCACATGATCTCGAGACCGGCCTCCAGCGGGTCGTCGCTTTCGACCAGCTGCAGGTTCGCCGAGCCGCCGCCGAAGAGGTGGGTGAACAGCGTGCGGAAGTTCTCGTTCACCTGCTCGAATGCGGTCAGCAGACGCTCGCGCCCTTCGCGGTTCAGACCCGAAATCCCGGCGCGCAGCTTGCGGATCGCCTCTTCGAGATCGGATTTCTCCTGCACCAGCGTGTCATGCTCTTCCTGCACTTCGCGGGCGTCTTCCTCGGCGCGCAGGTTCACCGCACCAAGGCTTTCGCGCAGGCGCTTGAGCCGGTTCACTTCCGCGTCGAGCTTCTCCGCGTCGGGCATTTTCTCGGGATCGGCATCGAGGCTTTCCAGAAGATCCTGCGGCGACTTCTCGGTTTCCTCGAGGATACGTTCGGCGGCATAGGCGACGGTTTCACGGGCCGCGTCGACGCGGGCCTCGGCGCGGGCGCGGGCTTCGCGCGCCTCACCGGCCAGACGTTCGGCTTCGCGCTCGGCCAGTTGCGCCTCGCGCAGGGCGCTTTCCGCGCCCGACAGCTTGTCCGACGCCTCGGCCTGACGCGCTTCGGCGGTGGCGATGGCCTCCGACAGCTCGGCGCGTTTCGCGGCCAGTTCCTCGGGCGCGGCGGAGGCGTCCTTCAACTCCGCCTCGCTCTCGATCTTGCGGGTTTCCAGCTCGGCAGAGCGTTTCTCGGCGGTCTCCAAGCGGTGCCGCCAGCCGGAGATTTCCTTGGTGATCTCCTGCCGACGCTTCAGCCGCGCCTCGCCCTCGCGACGGATTTCGTCATGGGCGGAGCGCTTGGTCATCATCGTCATCCGCGCCGCTTCGACGGTCATCTTCACCGCCTCGACGTCGCCGCGCGCGGCGTCCAGATCGGGCAGGGAGGATTGCGCATTCTCCGCTTCGCGTAGCGCCATCCGCGCGCTGCCAGCCTCTTCCTCGTGGCGGGCGACGGCGAGCTGGGCGCTTTCCAGCTTGGAACTGGCGATCGAGCGATCGGCCTCGGCCCGGCTGAGCGCGCGGCCCGCTTCGGCCAGACGGCGATCCGCGTCACGGCGCGCCTCGCGCGCGGCGGCATCGGCGCGGGTGGCCTCGGCCAGCGCGGCGGTCAACGCCTCATGGGCGGATTTCGCGCCCGAAGCGCGCGCCTCGGCCTCTTCCAGATCGCGCTTCAACTCCACCAGACGGTTGAGCTGTTGCAAGCGCAATGCGGCGGCGGTCGGCGCATCCTCGGCGCCGGCGCGATAGCCGTCCCAGCGCCACAGGTCGCCCTCGGTCGAGACGAGCCGCTGGCCGGGGGCCAGTTGATCCTGCAGCCGCACGCCCTCGTCGTAATCCTCAACCAGACCGATCTGCGAAATCCGGCGGACCAGCACATCGGGCACATCGACATGAGCCGAGAGCGGCTCGACACCGACGGGCAGGGGCTGCGGCGCGGGATAGTCGGGCAGGGCTTGCCAGCCGGTCGCGTCATCCTCGCCGACTTCCGGCGCGCGCAGGTCATCGGCGAGCGCGGCACCAAGCGCCGCCTCGTAGCCGCGATCCACCCGGACGCGGTCGAGAATTTGCTGACCGTTGGAGGCTTCGCGCTCGACCAGACGCGCGAGCGCCGACACCTCGGCCCGCAACGCCCCCGCTTCGCCCTCGGCTTCCGAGCGCGCCGCCCGGGCCGCGCTTTCGCGGCCCTGCGCCTCGGCGCGCGCGTCATCGGCTTGGCCAAGCGCTTCCTCGGCGGCTTCGGCGGCGGCCTGCGCCTGTGTCTGAGCGCCTTCGGCCGCCTCGAATTCGGTGTTCGCCTTCGCAAGCGCGGCGGCAGCGGCCTCAGCGGATTGCTTCGCCTGCGCCGCGGCGGCTTCGGATTTCTCCGCCGTCGCGCGGTTGTCGGTGACGAGGCGCTGGGACGACTGGTGGCGGGCGGCGAGCCGCGCGACATCCTCGGTTAGCTCCGACAGTTGCGCCTCGCGCTCCTGCAAAATCTGTGCGGCCTCATGGGCGGCATCGACCGCCGCCGCCAGTTTGTCTTCATGCCCTTCGGAGGCTTTCGCGATCTGCGACTGCTCCCATTCGAGCCGCCCGATCGTCTCGCCCGCATCGCGGTTGAGCCCCGCTTCGCGCTCCATGTCGCGCACGAGCTGCTCGATCCGCGCCTTCAGCGTCTCGATCCGCGCGATCGCCTGATCTTCCTGATCCGAGAGCGCGTCGCGTTGCACGGTGAGGCGCTGCAGGATCGCGCCCGCGATGGCCTCTTCCTCGCGCAGCGGCGGCAATGCGTCTTCTTTGCCCTGCCGGGCCTTCGCCGCCTCGCGGGAGGCTTTCTCGGCCTGCGCGGCCCCGGCGACCTTCTCGCGATGCGCCTCTTCGGCGGTGGTGCGGGCCAGATCGGCTTCGCGCCAGCGGCGATACAGCAGCATCCCCTCGGCGCGGCGCAGCTCTTCGCCGATGGTGCGGTAGCGCGCGGCTTGGCGCGCCTGCCGGGCGAGGGTGGCCAGCTGCGAAGCGAGTTGCTCGATCACGTCATCGACGCGGGTCAGGTTCTGTTCGGCGCCGTTCAGCTTCAGCTCCGCCTCGTGGCGGCGCTGATAGAGACCCGAGATCCCGGCTGCTTCCTCGAGGATGCGGCGGCGGTTCTTCGGTTTGGCGTTGATCAGTTCGGAAATCTGGCCCTGCCGCACGAGCGCGGGCGAATGCGCGCCGGTCGAGGCGTCGGCGAACAGCATCTGCACGTCGCGGGCGCGCACATCCTTGGAGTTCACCTTATAGGCCGAGCCCGCATCGCGGGTGATCCGGCGCACGATCTCCAGCCCGTCGCTGTCGTTGAACCCCGACGGCGCGAGCCGTTCGGTATTGTCGATCTGCAACGCGACTTCCGCGAAGTTGCGCGCCCCGCGCGACGAGGCGCCCGCGAAGATCACGTCTTCCATCCCGCCGCCGCGCATCGCCGAGGGGCGGTTCTCGCCCATCACCCAGCGCAGCGCTTCTAGGAGGTTCGACTTGCCGCAGCCATTGGGCCCGACGACGCCGGTCAGCCCGTCATGGATCACGAGATCCGTGGGGTCCACGAAGCTCTTGAAACCGTTGAGACGAAGCCGAGAGAAGCGCAATTGCCGAACTTTCCGAATCTGACTGAGTTCTGAGAAGTGTCCGTAGAGCAGGCCTGCGAGTCAATGGAAAGACACCGCATCTGGCGATGATGGGGCTGTTATCCACAATATATTGGCGCATTCTTGCGCAGGTATCGGGGGTGCGAGATGCCCGTCGACGCAGTCGGGTATGCATCTCCGCTGTCTTTTCCTTTTGATCGCGGAGGCTTAGCATCAGGTGCGTCCCAAGGAGCCGTCCGATGATCCCAGCCCTGTCCCTGATCCTCGCCTGCCAACTCGCTGGCGAGATCCTGTCCCGCGCCTTGCAGCTGCCGCTTCCCGGACCGGTTCTGGGGATGATCTTCCTGCTGATCGCAATGAGCGTCTCGGGCAAGGTGCAGCAGATCGTGCGCCCCACGGGCCAATTCGTGTTGCAACACCTGTCGCTTCTCTTCGTGCCTGCGGGCGTGGGGATCGTCGCGCATCTGGGCGCATTGCGCGAGCATGGGGTGGGGCTGGCGGTGGCGCTGGTGGTGTCGACCATGCTGGCGATCGTGGTCGGGGCGGCGGCCTTCGTCGCGGTGGCGAAGCTGACCCGGAGCGATGTCGATGACTGATCCGTTCAAGCTCTGGTCCTACCTGTCCTCCGAACCGCTGCTGTGGCTGTGGGCGACGCTGATCGCCTATTGGATCGGGGATACGATTTTCAGGCGCTTGAACCGCAGCCCCTTCGCCAATCCGGTGATGATCGCGGTGGTGATCCTCGGCGCGGTGCTCCTGATGACGGATACGCCCTATCAGCGCTATTTCGACGGGGCGCAATTCGTGCACTTCATGCTGGGCCCGGCGACGGTCTGTCTCGCGGTGCCGCTGCATGCGAACCTGCCCAAGGTGAAACGCGCGCTTCTGCCGATCGCGGCGGGTCTGGCGGCGGGGTCGGTCACGGCCATCGTCTCGGTTCTGGCGATTGCAAAGGCGATGGGCGCGGGGCCTGAACTGCTCGCCTCGCTCGCGCCGAAATCGGTGACGGCCCCGGTGGCTATCGGGATTTCGCAATCGCTTGGTGGCGAGCCGTCGCTGACCGCGGCGCTGGTGATCCTGACCGGCATGATCGGGGCGATCACGGTGACGCCGATGCTCAACCTGCTGGGCTTTCGCGACTGGCGGGCGCGGGGCTTCGCGGTGGGCGTCGCGGCGCATGGGATCGGCACGGCGCGCGCCTTTCAGGTGCATGAGACTGCAGGCGCGTTTGCGTCCATCGGCATGGGGCTGAACGCGGTGCTGACCGCCTTCCTCGCGCCGGTCGTGCTGAGTTACTTCGGTTAATCGCCTTCCGTCCCGTCAGTATTGGCGCGGTGGGCGCGCCTTGTAGACCGGAAGCTTCCAGCCGAAACGCAGCGATCCGGCGCGCAGCGCAAAGGTCACGCCACCGCAGATCAAAAGCGCGATCAGCGTATCCGCCCCGAGCGCCGTCGCGATTACCGCGCTCATGGCCCCCGCAAACGCGCAGGAGAGATACAGCTCGCCCTGTTTGAGAACCAGCGGCACCTCGTTGCAGACCACGTCACGCATCAGGCCGCCGAACGTGCCGGTGGCGATGCCCATGATCAGCACGATCACCGGGCCATGCTCCAGCCGCATCGTGATCGCGACGCCCGCAGGCACGGCGACCGCCAAGGCGCAGGCGTCGAGCCACAGCAGCGCGCGGTAGCGGCTTTCCAGAAGATGCGCGGTGAAGAAGACGACCACCGCCGCCCCTGCCGCGATCAGCACATAGGTCGGATCGCCGACCCAGAAGACCGGGTCGCGCCCCAGAAGCAGATCACGCAGCGTGCCGCCGCCGATAGCGGTCAGCGCGGCAATGAAGATGAAGCCCACGAGATCGAGTTGCTGGCGCGAGGCGACCAGCGCCCCGGTCAGCGCGAAGACCAGCACCGAGGCGTAATCCAGCGCCGCGCCCAAGGGAAACTCCCCCAGCCAGTCGGGCAGGGCGGTCATTTTTGCTTGGCCGGTTTGAAGGGTTCCATCCCGGCGCGGGCCAACTCGTCGGCGCGCTCGTTCTCGGGGTGGCCCGCATGGCCCTTGATCCATTCCCACGTCACACGATGGCGGCGCTGCGCCTCGTCCAGCCGCTGCCAGAGATCGACATTCTTCACCGGCTTCTTCGCCGCGGTCTTCCAGCCGTTGCGTTTCCAGCCGTGGATCCAGCCGGTCACGCCGTTCTTCACGTAAGCGGAGTCGGTGGTGATCGTGATCGCGGTATCGCGGGTCAGGGTCTCCAGCGCGTTGATCGCGGCCAGAAGCTCCATCCGGTTATTGGTGGTCTCGGCCTCGCCGCCCTTCAGCTCGCGCTCCTTGACGACGCTTTCACCGTCCATCGCGCGCATCAAAACGCCCCAGCCGCCGGGGCCGGGATTGCCGCTGCAGGCACCGTCCGTCCATGCGTAAAGCTCAGGCATCGAGACCCACATAGCCGTCGAGGGATGCGATCCGGTCGAGCCAGCGGCGCAACGCCGGGAAGGGCTCGAGATCATAGCCGCCGCGGGTCTCGGCGGTATGGGTGTAGGCGTAAAGGCAGATATCGGCGAGGCTCATCTTGTCGCCCGCGAGCCAATCCGCCTGCTCCAGCCGCTGCTCCATGATGCCCAGCAGGACGTGGCCGCGCACTTCCAGCGCGTCGAGCGTCTCCTGCGTGCGCTCATGGGCGCGATGCGGATAGCACAGGATCGCGGCGCGCACGGCGATGACGCCCTCGTGCTGGTTCTGCTCCCAGAACATCCACGACAGCATCTGCGCGCGGGCGAACCGGTCCTCGGGGATAAAGCGCGAGCCCTCGCCGAGATAGGTCAGGATCGCGTTGGATTCCGCCAGCACCCGCCCGTCATCGAGATGCAGCGCGGGCGCTTTGCCGAAGGGCAGCGCACCGCTCTCATGAGCTTCGGCCAGTGCCTCGGTGTTGTATTCCACATCGACCCGGTCGTAGCTCTGACCGAGAAGCGCCATCAGCAGGCGCACCTTGTAGCTGTTGCCCGAGGAGGGCATCGAATAAAGCTTCATTTCGTTACGTCCTCACAAGCGCGATCAGGCAGGCGACGACGACGACGGTCAGGCCGATGCGTAGTTTGAGCCACCAGCGCGGCGTATGGCCGAATTTCTGGAACAGCCAGTCGAGCGGCAAGAGCGCGAGGAAGCCCAGGATCAGCACGAAATTCACCGGCATCCCGAGCGCCACGAAGGCGATGAAGAAGATGACCGGAGCGACGGCGAGGAAATAGCCGGTCTCCCATTCCGCGCTCGCGGCGAAGCCCCAAAGGCTGCCCGCCATGAAGCAGAAGATCATCAGACCATAGGCGAGCACCGCCACACGCGGGTCCGCGATGAAGGCGAATTGGCCGGTCTGCACGACCAGCACGCCCCAGAGGAACGGGATCAGCCCGGCAAGGCCAAGAAGCAAAGCGCCGCCGGGGATTTTCGGGCCGATTTCGCGCATCACGACGCCTCTCTCAGCACGCGGGGCACCTTGAATTCGATATCCTCGCGGGCGGTTTCGATCTGATCGACGGTCAGGTCATAGCGCTGGCGGAAGGCGTCGATCACCTCGTCGATCAGCACTTCCGGCGCGCTTGCGCCCGCGGTCACGCCGACCGTCTGCACACCTTCCAGCGCGCGCCAGTCGATATCCGCGGCGCGCTGCACCAGCTGCGAATAGGCGCAGCCCGAGGCTTTGCCGACCTCGACCAGACGGCGCGAGTTGGACGAGTTCGGCGCGCCAATCACGAGCAGCGCGTCGATCTGATCGGCCATCGCCTTCACCGATGCCTGACGGTTGGTGGTGGCGTAGCAGATGTCTTCCTTCGCGGGGCCGACGATCTTCGGGAAACGGTCCTGCAGCGCGGCCACTATCGCCGCGGTGTCATCGACCGAGAGCGTGGTCTGGGTGATGAAGGCCAGCCGATCGGGATCGCGCGGCGTGATCTTGGCGACGTCCTCGACCGTCTCGACCAGCAGCACCTCGCCATCGGGCAGCTGCCCCATCGTGCCCAGCACTTCGGGGTGGCCCGCATGGCCGATCATGACCATCTGCAGCCCCTCGTTCGAGTGCCGCTCGGCTTCCTTGTGGACCTTGCTCACCAGCGGGCAGGTCGCGTCGACATAGATCATCTCGCGCCGCGAGGCCTCGGCGGGCACCGATTTCGGCACGCCATGGGCCGAGAAGATCACCGGCCGGTCGTCGGGGCATTCGTCGAGCTCTTCCACGAAGACCGCGCCTTGATCGCGCAGGCTGTCGACGACGTATTTGTTATGGACGATCTCGTGGCGCACATAGACCGGTGCGCCCCATTTCTCGATCGCCATCTCGACGATCTTGATCGCCCGGTCGACGCCCGCGCAAAAGCCGCGCGGGGCCGCCAGATAAAGGGTCAGGGAGGGTTTCATCGCGCGCTCCTTTGTTCGGGTTCAGACCTAAAGCCCCGTCCGCCTCGCGTCCAGAGGCGATCAGCTTGCGAGTTTGATCGCTTCCGCCGTCAGCCAGGCCAGCACCGCGTAGCGCCCAGCCTTGGCCACGAAGACCAGCGGAATGAAGAGCCACAGCGACATGCGCAGGATGCCGGAGATCAGGCAGATAAGATCGCCGCCGGGCGCCCAGCTCAGCAACAGCAGGCCGATCCCCCAGCGCTCGAACCAGCGATGCCCGCGTGCGAGCTGCGCTTCGGAGGCGGGAAACCATTTGCGGTCTTTCCAGTGGGTGACGCCCAGTCCGATCACGTAGGTGACGAGCGAGCCGATCGTGTTTCCCACGGCGGCGATGAGGATCATCAGCCAGATATTCTGGGTGCCAAGCGTCTGCAGCGCGACGAATACGAGCTCCGACTGGAACGGGATCGGCGTCGCCGCCAGAAGCGCCGAGACGAAGAGGCCGAAGAGGGAGACGTTTTCGAGCATAAAGCTTTCCGCGAAAGACAAAGGGCGCGCAGGTGATCTGCACGCCCCTTCAATCACGAATTACGGGTCGCGTCAGGCCCCGGATCAGCTGTCGTCGCCGTTCTCGTCCTCGCGCGGCTCACGCGGCGGGCGACCGATCACTTCGCGCAGCGCGTCGAGTTCGATGAAATTGTCGGCCTGACGGCGCAGCTCGTCGGCGATCATCGGCGGCTGCGAGCGGATCGTCGAGACGACCGAGACGCGGCAACCCTGACGCTGAAGGCTTTCGATCAGCGGACGGAAATCACCATCGCCGGAGAACAGCACGATATGATCGAGGCGCGGTGCGAGTTCCATCGCATCGACGGCCAGCTCGATATCCATATTGCCCTTCACCTTCCGGCGCCCCATGGAATCCGTGTATTCCTTGGCCGGTTTGGTGACCATCGCGAAGCCGTTGTAATTCAGCCAATCCACGAGCGGTCGGATCGGCGAATATTCTTCACTCTCCAGAAGAGCGGTGTAATAGAACGCGCGGACGAGTTTGCCGCGACGTTCGAATTCTTGTCTCAACAGCTTGTAATCAATATCAAAGCCAAGCGCCTTGGCGGCCGCATAGAGATTAGATCCGTCAATGAACAGGGCGAGCCGTTCGTCCTTGTAGAACATACAGTCCTCTTGCACAGGTAGGGTGGACCAGTTCGCGCAGGTGCCGATACGGAAAGTATAGCCGCATCAATTGTGTTGCACAGGCGGGGAGGGCCGACCAGATTTATCTAGGACATATCGCATTTCGCGAGGGAAACGGAATCTGTCTTTATGGACACTAACTATTTGGTCGCTTTCGGGGCGAATCTACCAAGCCAATTCGGGTCTCCTCGCACTACGCTCTGCGCCGCGATCGAGCGGCTCGAGCAATTGGGGTTTTCCTTGGTTGCCGCCAGTCGGTTCTGGTCGACGCCTGCCGTTCCCGAAGGGTCCGGTCCCGATTTCGTGAACGCTTGTTGCAAAATGCGAAGCAGTTTGCAACCGCGCGATGCGCTCGCGCAACTTCATGGAGTCGAAGAAGAATTTGGCCGCGTGCGGGAAGGTCGTTGGAGCGCGCGTGTTGTCGATATCGACCTGATCGCCTCGGAGGATCGGGTTCTGCCGGAACGCGAGAGCTTTCTGCGCTGGAAAAGCCTTCCGCCGGAGGCGCAGCAGCGCGAGGCTCCGACCGACCTGATCCTGCCGCATCCGCGCTTGCAGGACAGGGCCTTCGTGCTGATTCCCCTTGCCGAAATCGCACCGCTCTGGCGCCACCCGATCACGGGCGACAGCGTGATGGAAATGCTCGCCGCCCTTCCCGAGGCGGAAAAAACCCCGATTTCCCCTCTGTAACGTGGTCAAAACCCTGCGGACGGGCCGGATGGGCGCTTGTGTTTCTGCACTGCAAAGCCTAAGTAGGGCCCTCAATCCGAGTTCTTCTGGAGAGATTCATGGCCCGCGTGACGGTTGAAGATTGCGTTGACAAGGTTCCGAACCGCTTCGAGCTGGTAATGCTCGCTTCGCATCGTGCCCGCGAAATCGCTGCTGGCGCTCCCCTCACGGTCGAGCGTGACAACGATAAAAACCCCGTCGTCGCTCTGCGCGAAATCGCCGAGGAGACCCAATCGGCCGAGGATCTGCGTGAGCGTCTCATCGAGAGCAACCAGACCCAGATCGAGGTCGACGAGCCCGAAGAGGACTCGATGGCGATGCTCATGGGTGGCGAGTCCCCCGATCGTGCCGTCGAAGACGACATGAGCGAAGAGCGTATGCTGCGCGCGCTGATGGACGCGCAGGGGCGCGAGTAATCCACTGATTGGCTGGAACGAGCGCGAATGATCGACGTCGAAGACCTGATCGCGCTCGTCCGCAATTATAATCCCAAGACCGATGCGGATCTGATCCGGAAGGCCTATGCCTACGGAAAAGACATGCATGAAGGGCAGTTCCGGCATTCGGGCGAGCCCTATTTTTCGCATCCCGTCGCGGTGGCGGCGATCCTGACCGAGCAGCGTCTGGATGATGCGACAATCGTCACCGCTCTTCTGCACGACACGATCGAAGACACGCGCTCGACCTATGGCGAAGTGTCCGAGATGTTCGGCGAGCAGATCGCCGAGCTGGTCGATGGCGTCACCAAGCTGACTAACCTGCAACTGTCGAACGCGGCCTCGAAGCAGGCGGAGAACTTCCGCAAGCTGTTCATGGCGATGTCGAAAGACCTGCGGGTGATCCTCGTGAAGCTCGCCGACCGTCTGCACAACATGCGCACGATCCGCTCGATGCGGGCCGAGAAGCAGGCGCAGAAAGCGCGCGAGACGATGGAGATCTACGCGCCGCTCGCAGGCCGGATGGGTATGCAATGGATGCGCGAGGAGCTTGAAGACCTCGCCTTCAAGGTGCTCAACCCCGAGGCACGCACCTCGATCATTCGCCGCTTCGTCAGCCTGCAGAAGGAAACCGGCGACGTGATCCCGAAGATCACCGCCGACATCCGCGCGCTGCTCGAAGACGAGGATATCGACGCGGACGTGTTCGGGCGCGCGAAGCGGCCCTATTCGATCTGGCGCAAGATGGAGGAGAAGCAGCTCACCTTCTCGCGCCTGTCGGATATCTACGGTTTCCGCGTCATTACCCGCACCGAGATGGATTGCTACCGGGTGCTGGGCCTGATCCACCACCGCTGGCGCGCGGTGCCGACCCGGTTCAAGGATTACATCAGTCAGCCGAAGACCAACGGCTACCGCTCGATTCACACCACCGTTTCGGGGCGTGACGGCAAGCGCGTCGAGGTGCAGATCCGCACCCGGCAGATGCACGAAGTGGCCGAGGCGGGCGTCGCGGCGCACTGGTCCTATCGCGATGGCGAGCGGGCGCAGAACCCCTTCGCGGTCGATCCAGCGAAATGGCTCGCCTCGCTCAGCGAGCGGTTCTCGGACCCCGATGGCGACGGCGATCACGACGAGTTTCTCGAGAACGTCAAACTCGAGATGTATTCCGATCAGGTCTTCTGCTTCACCCCGAAAGGCGATGTGGTGAAGCTGCCGAAAGGCGCGACCCCGATCGATTTCGCCTATGCGATCCACACGCGGATCGGAAATAGCTGCGTCGGCGCCAAGGTCGACGGCATCCGCGTGCCGCTCTGGACCCGGCTGAAGAATGGCCAGTCGGTCGAGGTGATCACCGCCTCGGGCCAGCGTCCGCAGCTGACCTGGCTCGATATAGTGGCGACCGGGCGCGCCAAGGCCGCGATCCGCAAATCGCTGCGCGAGGAAGATCGCGACCGCTTCATCAAGCTGGGGCAGGAACTGGCGCGTGTGGCCTTCGAACATGTCGGCCGCCGCGTGACCGACAAGGCGCTGCGCACGGCCGGCAAGGCGCTGGGGATCGGCGATCAGGACGAGGTCTTGGCCCGGCTCGGCTCTGCGGAACTGGCGGCCTCGGATGTGCTCGACGCGCTGTATCCCGAGCTCGCCCAACGCCGCGAAGGCACCGAGATCGAGCCGACCCGCGCCGTTCTGGGACTCGGCGCCGATCAGAGCTTCCGCCGCGCCGATTGTTGCCAGCCGCTGCCGGGCGAGCGCATCGTCGGCATCACCTATCGCGGCAAGGGCGTCGTGATCCACGCGATCGATTGCCCCGCGCTCGAAGAGTTCGAGGATCAGCCCGAACGCTGGGTCGATCTGCATTGGAAGACCGGGCAACACCCGCCCGCCTACACCGCGACCCTGAAGGTCACGATCTCGAACGATGCGGGCGTGCTGGGACATATCTGCACATTGATCGGCCAGCAGAAGGCAAATATTTCGGACCTCGACTTTGTGGAGCGCAAGCCGGACTTCTATTCGGTTCTCGTCGAGGTCGAACTGTGCGATGCAGAACATATGCATCGCCTGCTTACCGCCTTGGAGGCGGAGAGCGACGTGGCACAGGTGGAGCGGATCAGAAACCTGTCGCGCAAACCCTGACGCACACGGCGCAGGGGGGAGAAAGGACGGCGGCGTGGTCTTCAGACGACGCGAAAAACGGGGGGTTTGGGCCAACCTGCGCGAGGCGATCTGGCCGCGTTCGGGCTGGTCCCGCGCTTTCCAATACGTCAAGCACAGGGTCAACCGGCTTCCCGACCGACCGCACCGGATCGCGCGTGGCGTCTGGGCGGGAGTCTTGGTTTCGTTCACGCCGCTGTTCGGATTTCACTTCGTTAGCGCTGCGGCCGTGGCCTGGATCATGCGCGGCAATATCCTCGCGGCGATCCTAGCGACGTTTTTCGGCAATCCGGTCACCTTCCCGATCATCGCGGTCTTCTCGACGAAGCTGGGGCACAAGATCCTTGGGGATCGCCTCGACCATGGAGGAGAGCCCGAAAGCCTGCTGCAGACCTTTCAGGCTGCGAGCCACGATCTGCTGCATAACTTCTGGGCGATGTTCACTCCCGAGCACGCGGAATGGAGCGGGCTGGAGCGGTTCTTCACCGATGTCTGGCTGCCCTATCTGATCGGCGGGATCGGTCCCGGCGTGATCGCGGCGACGATCTGCTACTACGTGTCGCTGCCCATAATCACAGCCTATCAGAACCGGCGCCGCAGCAAGCTGAAGGCGCGGCTGGAGAAGATGCGGGCGAAGATCAAGCGCGAGGAACGCGCGGTGGCGGGGAAGTCCGAGAACCCCGAAGACTGAGTAGGGCTCAGGCCTGCGCTTCGCCTGCGCCCGCTTCGCTCAGCGCATAGCCGCGGCGCTGCGCTCGGCGACGAAACCGCTCCGCCGCATGGACCGCGTCGCGCAGGTTGGAAAACCACCGCAGACAGGACGCGCCGGTCTGGCCCTGCAGGCCCCATTCGCGCAGCACGGTATATTCCCCGAACAGGTTGTCGGAGACTTCCACGCGATAGAACCGTCGCGACGTCGGCGTGTGAAGAAGGAGATTGAGCATGGCAGTGCCCCTGTATCCCGATTTCGTGAAGTGAATCAGAGCGGGGCGGTTTTGGCCAGCGAAAAGAGGTTAACGCCTTGCTGTCCGCGCTAGAGGCGGTGTCGTCAGCTCCAGCGGACCTCGCCCAGGAAGATATAGCCTGCGCCGTAGATTGTCTTGATAAGGCGCGGGTTTTTCGGATCTTCGCCCAGCTTCGTACGCAGCCGCGAGATCCGCACATCCATCGCCCGGTCGAAGCTCTCGCCTGCCGCGCCGCCCAAGGATTCCTGCATCTGCGCGCGGGTGATCAGCCGGTTCGGGCTCTCGAGAAACAGCCGCAGCACTTCGCCTTCGGCATGAGAGAACGACGTCTCGGCCCCGTCCTCCGCCACCAGCAGGTAGCGGTCGAAATGGGCGGTCCAGCCTGCGAAATGGGCGGTCTGCGCCTGCGCCGGCCCCTCGCTACGCCCCTTGCGCAGGCGCGCACGGATGCGGGCCACGACCTCGGCCGGATCGAAGGGCTTGATGATGTAATCATCCGCGCCAAGCTCCAGCCCCGTCACCCGGTCCTGCACCTGCGCGCGGCCCGAGATGATGATGATCGCAGCGCCCGATTCCAGCGCCAGCCGATGCACCAGCGCGAGCCCGTCGCGATCGGGCAGGCCCAGATCGACGAGGCAGACATCGGGGGAGGAGCGCTTCAGCCCGGCTTCGAACTCGGTCGCGCGGCCGTAGCAGGTCGTACGGAACCCGGCCTCTTCGAGCGCGTCGGAGAGCATCCGGCGGATTTCGGGCTCGTCGTCGAGGATCGCGACAAGGGGATGGTCGGCACTCATCGAGGCACTCCCGCAAGCAGCGCCGCAAGCTGCGCGGCGGTAAAGGGTTTCTGAAGGACCGGGCAGGGGGCCTGCGCGCGTAGCGCATCGCCCGGCGGCAGCGAGGTCATCAGGATCATGGGAACCTGATTGCGGATTTTGCGGGCAAGATCCACCCCGCTGCGCGGCCCCGGAAGCTGGATATCCGACAGGACCAGAGCGATATCGGGCAGGTTCAGCAGGGCTTCGGCCTCGGCGATCGTGCCCGCCTCGACCACCGTGTGATCCATCGCGCGCAGCATGTCACGCGTCGCGGCGCGGATGTCCTCGTCATCCTCGACCAAGAGCACCATCATCGGCTCGGCTTGGCGGGCGGCGGGTTTCAGCGGCAGGCGCATCGTGACGCGCGCGCCGTCCTCGGTATTGGCCAGCCGCAGCGTGCCGCCCGCGAGCTTGGTCTGGTCATAGACCATCGACAGGCCCAGTCCGGAGCCTTCATTGCCCTTGGTCGTGAAGAACGGGTCGAGCGCATGTTCGAGCGCCTCCTCCGAGAACCCGCCGCCCTGATCGGTCACGGCGATCTCGACCCATGTATCGCGCACCGCGCGGGCCCCGATCCGGATCGTGCCGCCTTCGGCGCGCATCGCGTGATTGGCGTTCAGGATCAGGTTCAGCAGGCTGTCCTGCAACGGGCCGGGATCGAGCAGGATCGGGTCTTTCAGATCGCTATTGTCGAAATCGAGCGTCACCGGATCATGGAGCGTAGGCCCCGCCATCGCGGCGAGATCGTCGAAGAGATCGTCGAGCACCACCGCCTGCGGGCGCAGCTCGCGCGGGCCCGAGATCGCGGCGATCCGGTCGAGAAGGGTGCCGCCGCGCCGCGCCGCGCCAAGGGTCGCCCGGATCGCGTCCTGCGCGTCGGCGGGCAGCCCTTCCATCCGTTCAAGCCGCCCCTGCAGCCCGAGGATGATCGTCAGCAGATTGGCGAAGTCATGCGCGAGCCCTGAGGAGAGCTGCGCGGCCAATTCGCGCTTCGCGGATTGCGCGAGCGCTGCGCGGGCCTGCGCCTCATGCGTGACGTCGGTGGAGAGGATGTAGACGCCGCTCACCTCGGCCTTGCTGGCAAGATCGGGCGTCAGCGCGACGCGGATGCGCCGGCCCGACGGGTCATGGGTGATTTCGACGACGCTCGCCTCACCCGCCAGCGCGCGCCGGAACCCGGGTGTGATCTTGCGATAGGTCTCGGGGCCGAGCGCCTCGCTCGCATGGTGGCCGACCGCATTGGCGAGCGATCCGGGCATCACGGTCGACAGGCGCCGGTTGGAAAAGGTGTAGATCAGGTTGCGATCGACGCGCGCGATATGGGCGGGCATCATCTCGGTCACCTGCCGCGTGCGGGCCTCGGTGATAGCCAGTTGGCGCGAGGTTTCTTCCAGCGCCATGTTGGTCGCGGCCAGTTCCCGGTTCGCCGCCGCCAGCGCCTCGGCATGGTCGAGGAGCTGGTCCGACAATTCCTCGGACCGCGCGCGCAACAGCGCCTCTTGCCGCTTCACCGGCGTGATGTCGGTATAGACCGTGACCCAGCCGCCTTCGGGCAGCGGCGCGCCTTCGACCGAGATCGTGCGCCCGTTCGCCCGCTGGCGCTCCATGTAATGGGCCTCGAAGGCGCGCGCGGTCTCGACCCGCTCGCGGACGGCGGCCTCGATATCGTCGACCTCGCCATATTCGCCCCGCGTCACGAGGAAGCGAATCGTGTCCTCGAAGGTGGTGCCGGGCTGGGTCAGCGTGTCGGGCAGGTCGAACATCAGCTGATATTGCCGGTTCGACACGGCCAGCCGCAGATCGCTGTCGAAGATCGACAGCGCCTGTCCGATCAGGTTCAGCCCCGCCTGTGTCAGCCGCTCGCGGCTTGTTTCGCTCACCTCGCCCCTCCCGCTCCTTGGCTTTTGCTACCACCGGCAGGCGGCGCGGCAAAGCGTGTTTCGCGGCGACGCGAGGTCGTAAGAATTCGTTACAATCACGAAAAGATCACGAAAACTTTGACATGGACTGTCGAGCCATGCCGAACTGTGCGCGGAGGAGCGCCCGGGGCGGTCGAGGGACGCCGGACATACCGGCGCGAGGGAGGAAAATTTGGCTGACGCAGTCGCGAAGGGGCAGGAATCTGCCCAATCGATTCCTGCGCTTTTGGCGCGGAACGTGGCCCGATATGGTGGCTACCCCGCCTATCGCGAAAAGGAATTCGGGATCTGGCAGAGCTGGAGCTGGGCCGAAGCGGCCGAGGAAATCCGCGCGATGGCGCTGGGCTTCCTGAGCCTCGGCGTGGAACGGGGCGATTATATCGCCATCATCGGGCGCAACCGCCCCATGCATTACTGGTCGATGGTCGCGGCGCAGATGTGCGGCGCGATTCCGGTGCCGCTCTATCAGGACGCGGCGGCCGACGAGATGGCTTATGTGATGGAGCATTGCGGCGCGCGCTTCGTCGTCTGCGGCGATCAGGAGCAGGTCGACAAGATCGTCGAGATCGAGGACCGCATCCACGCGATCACCCATGTCACCTACACCGACAAGCGCGGCATGCGGAAATACGACCATTCGCGCATGAACGCGCTGGAGGACGTGCAGGCCGAGGGTCGGGCGGGTCATTCGCGCTACGAGGCCGAGCTGGACAAGCGCATCGCCGAGCTGACCTATGACAGCACCTGCGTGATGCTCTACACCTCGGGCACGACCGGCAAGCCGAAGGGCGTGGTCCTGTCGAACCGCAACATCATCGAGACCGCCAAGGCGTCTTCGGAATTCGATCACCTGAACCATAATGACGAGGTTCTGGCCTACCTGCCGATGGCATGGGTGGGCGATTTCATCTTCTCGATCGGGCAGGCCTATTGGTCGGGCTTCACCGTGAATTGCCCGGAAAGCCCCGAGACGATGATGATCGATCTGCGCGAGATCGGCCCGACCTATTTCTTCGCGCCGCCGCGGGTCTTCGAGAACCAGCTGACCTCGGTGATGATCCGCATGGAAGATGCGGGCAAGCTGAAGAAGAAGCTGTTCGACCATTACATGAAGGTCGCGCGCGAAGTCGGTCCCGACATTCTCGACGGCAAGCCCGTCAGCTTCGGCAAGCGGATGTCCTATGCGCTGGGCAATTTCTTCGTCTATGGCCCGCTCAAGAACACGCTGGGCTTCTCGCGCATCCGCGTGGGCTACACGGCGGGCGAGGCGATCGGGCCGGAGATCTTCTCCTTCTACCGTTCGCTCGGGATTAACCTGAAGCAGCTCTACGGTCAGACCGAGGCGTCGGTCTTCATCACCCAGCAGCCCGATGGCGAAGTGCGCGCCGACACGGTGGGAGTGCCGTCTCCGGGCGTCGAGGTGAAGATCGCCGACAATGGCGAGGTTTTCTATCGCAGCCCCGGCACCTTCGTGGAGTATTACAAGAACGCCGAGAGCACGGCGTCCACCAAGGACCCGGAAGGCTGGGTCGCCACCGGCGATGCGGGCTTCTTCGAGGAAGACACCGGCCATCTGCGGATCATCGACCGCGCCAAGGACGTGGGCAAGATGGCCGACGGTCGCCTGTTCGCGCCGAAATATGTCGAGAACAAGCTGAAATTCTACCCCTCGATCCTCGAGGCGGTGGTGTTCGGCGCAGGCAAGGACCGTTGCACGGCCTTCATCAATATCGACCTCACTGCGGTCGGCAACTGGGCCGAGCGCAACAACATCTCCTACGCCTCCTATCAGGAGCTTGCGGGCCATCCGCGCGTCTATGAGATGATCCGCGAGCATGTCGAAGAGGTGAATGAAAGCATCGCCGAAGATCCGATGCTCTCGGGCTGTCAGGTCCATCGCTTCCTTATCCTGCACAAGGAACTCGACGCCGATGACGGCGAGATGACCCGCACCCGCAAGGTCCGCCGCAACGTGATCGCCGAGAAGTTCAACGACCTGATCGAGGCGCTCTATGACGGGCGCGACGAGATCTACACCGAAACGGAAGTGACCTACGAGGACGGGCGCAAAGGCTCGATCAAGGCGACGCTGAAGGTCGCCGACGCGAAGGTCGTGGCCCCGAAACAGATGGCGGAGGCGGCGGAATGAAAGACATGAACGAAGGTTACGTCACCGCCGACGGCCGCCAGATCGGCGGGGTCATCATGGAGATGAAGAACATCACGCTGCGCTTCGGCGGGGTGGTGGCGATCAAGGATATCTCCTTCGACATCCGCGAGGGCGAGATCCGCGCGATCATCGGGCCGAACGGCGCGGGGAAATCCTCGATGCTGAACGTCATCTCGGGCTTCTATATCCCGACCGAGGGCGAGGTGTTCTACAAGGGCATCAAGCGCGGGCCGATGAAGCCCTATCAGGTCGCCCGCCTCGGCATCGCACGCACCTTCCAGAACATCGCGCTGTTCGACGGCATGTCGGTGCTCGACAACATCATGACCGGCCGGCTGACCCATATGAAGAAGGGTCTCATGTCGCAGGCTGGCTGGTGGTGGACGGGAGCTGCCGCCGAAGAGCACGAGAACCGCGAGAAGGTCGAAAAGATCATCGACTTTCTCGAGATCCAGAATATCCGGAAAACACCGGTGGGACGTCTGCCCTACGGTCTGAAGAAGCGGGTGGAGCTGGCGCGCGCGCTGGCCGCCGAGCCGAAGATCCTTCTGCTCGACGAGCCGATGGCCGGGATGAACGTCGAAGAGAAAGAGGACATGAGCCGCTTCATCCTCGACGTGAACGACGAGTTCGGCACCACCATCGTCCTGATCGAACACGATATGGGCGTCGTGATGGACCTCTCCGACCGGGTCGTCGTGATGGATTACGGCAAGAAGATCGGTGACGGCACGCCCGACGAGGTGCGCAGCAATCAAGACGTGATCGACGCCTATCTGGGGGTGGCCCATGACTGAGACCATCCGCATCGCAATTCAGACATCGGAGGCGCGTCATGCCTGATATCGTTCTCTATGCCGCCGAGGTGACGCTGAACGGCCTGATGGCAGGGGTGCTTTATGCGCTCGTGGCGCTGGGCTTCGTGCTGATCTTCAAAGCCTCTGGCATCTTCAACTATGCGCAGGGCGTTCTCGCGCTCTTCGCGGCGCTGACGCTGGTCGGCATCCAGAAGGGGCAAGTGCCCTTCGCCCATCTCATCAACGCGATGACGGGCAATCACTACACGAATTTCCCGTGGGAGGTTCCGGCAATCGTCGCGATCGTGCTGGCGGCGGCCGTGATGGTCGTGCTCGCGATCATCATCGAGAAAGTGGTGCTCAAGCATCTGGTGAACCAGGCGCCGATCATCCTGTTCATGGCGACGATCGGGATGGCCTATTTCCTCGAAGGTTTCGGGGACGTGATGTGGGGCTCTGACATCAAGACGCTCGATGTGGGGCTGCCGCAGGGCATCAACGAGACCATCGACACCGTCACCTACAACATGTTCGGCTACGGCTTCTTCATCGACAATCTCGATATCGTGGCGGCGATCGTCGCGGTGCTGCTGGTGTCAGCGCTCACCGTGTTTTCGCAATACTCCAAGCAGGGCCGGGCGCTGCGCGCGGTGGCCGATGATCACCAGGCCGCGCTGTCGGTCGGAATCTCGCTGCGCTTCATCTGGATCCTCGTCTGGTCCATCGCGGGCTTCGTGGCGCTGGTCGCGGGCATCATGTGGGGCTCGAAATCGGGCGTGCAGTTCTCGCTGTCGCTGATCGCGCTCAAGGCACTCCCGGTGCTGATGCTGGGCGGCTTCACCTCGATCCCGGGCGCCATCGTCGGCGGTCTGATCATCGGTGTGGGCGAGAAGCTGTTCGAACTGCTGATCGGGGCCCCCTTCCTAGGTGGCGCGACCGAGAACTGGTTCGCCTATGTCCTCGCGCTCGTCTTCCTCGTGTTCCGGCCGCAGGGCCTGTTCGGCGAGAAGATCATCGAGAGGGTCTGACCGATGATCACGACGCTTTCACGCCACGGTGAAAAATTCCTTGATCGAGCCGCAGGGGTGCGACAAGCTGCCACATGTCGTGGCGTCAAGGGGAGGGGAGCCCAGTGTCGTCGCGCTGATGTGACGATCATTGGGAGGACCGTTACCGATGAAGACCTGTGCAACCGTGTTCACGATTGGCTGGGGAGCCGCGCTCGCATTCGGATGGATCGCGCTGGCCGCTCCGCCGGAAGAACCGACCACCTTGCAAACACTGAATATCGTGCTGGCCGCCTTGGGGGCGGGAGCCGGGCTCTGGGCCTGGGTGAGGATCCGGCGCGGCAACTGCTGACGGGGGACGACGCGCTCTCCCTGACGAAAGGGAGAGGCTGATGTTTTACCGCGAAGCAGGTGATTTCAAGACATCCTACCGGGAGGACAGTCAGACCTTTCCGATCAAGTTCGACCGGCTGCGCTATTATGCAGTGCTGGTGGTCGCCTTCGGGATCGTTCCGCTGTTCATCAACGACTACTGGGCGAACGCGGTCGCGGTACCCTTCCTGATCTACGCCATCGCGGCGATCGGGCTGAATATCCTCGTGGGCTATGCCGGGCAGGTGAGCCTTGGCACCGGGGGCTTCATGGCAGTGGGCGCCTATGCCGTCTACAAGCTGATGACGGCCTTCCCGGACGTCAACATCTTCTTCCACGTCATCATCGCGGGGTTCATCACCGCCGCCGTAGGCGTGATCTTCGGCCTGCCGAGCCTGCGCATCAAAGGTTTCTACCTCGCGGTGGCGACGCTGGCGGCGCAGTTCTTCCTCGTCTGGCTCTTCAACAAGGTGCCGTGGTTCTACAACTACTCGGCCTCGGGTCAGATCAACGCGCCCGAGCGCACCGTGTTCGGCGTCTTCGTGACCGGCGCGCAGACCTCGGCCATGGCGAAATACATGTTCTGCCTCGTGATGCTGACGCTGGTGGCGCTGGTCGCGCGCAATCTGACGCGTGGCACGGTGGGGCGTAAATGGATGGCGATCCGCGACATGGATATCGCCGCCGAGATCATCGGGGTGAACCCGCTGACGACGAAGCTGTCGGCCTTTGCGGTCAGCTCGTTCTTCATCGGCATCGCCGGCGCGCTGTTCTTCGCGGTCTATCTGGGTGCGGCAGAAGTGGGCGAAGCCTTCGGCATCCAGAAGTCCTTCCTGATCCTCTTCATGGTGATCATCGGCGGTCTGGGCTCGATCTTCGGCTCGTTTGCGGGCGCTGCCTTCCTCGTGCTGCTGCCGGTCTTCCTCAAGAACGTGCTCGTCGGCACGCTCGGTTGGCCGACGGACCTCGCCGCGCATATCGAACTGATGATCGTGGGCGGGCTGATCGTGGCCTTCCTGATCGCGGAACCGCATGGCCTCGCGCAGCTCTGGCGCGTCGCGAAAGAGAAACTCCGGCTTTGGCCCTTCCCGCACTGAGGACCGGGCCGCCCAACACAAAGAACCGGGACACGCCCGGCGCAACACTCGAACATTCTGGGAGGAGAACCGAATGAAGAAGACCCTAACCGCACTGGTCGCGGCGGCGATGACGCTGACCACGGCCCCGGCTTTCGCCGAACTGGTGGTGCCGAACCTCAGCTATCGCACCGGGCCCTATGCCGCGAACGGCATTCCCTATGCCGATGGCTTCAACGACTATTTCACCCTGCTCAACGAGCGTGACGGCGGCATCGGCGGCGAGATGGTCAAGACGCCCGAATGCGAAACCGCCTACAACACCGAGAAGGGCGTGGAATGCTACGAGTCGACCAAGGGCGAAGGCGCGCTGGCCTATAACCCGCTCTCGACCGGCATCACCTATCAGCTGATCCCGAAGGTCACCGCTGACGGCATCACGCTCTACACCCCGGGCTACGGCCGCACCTCGGCTGCGAACGGCAAGGTGTTCAAGTGGGTCTTCAACTTCCCGGCCAACTACTGGGATGGCGCCTCGGTCGCGATCAAACACATCATTGATCAGGAAGGTGGCGACATCAGCGGTAAAAAAATCGCGCTGGTCTATCACAACTCCGCCTATGGCAAGGAGCCGATCCGCACGCTCGAAGAGCTGGCCAAGAAGCACGGTTTCGAGCTGTCGACCCTGCCCGTCGACCACCCCGGTCAGGAGCAGAAGTCGCAATGGCTGCAGATCCGTCGTGACAAGCCCGACTATGTCCTGATGTGGGGCTGGGGCGTCATGAACCAGGTCGCGATCCAGGAAGCCGTGAACATCCGCTTCCCGATGGATCACTTCATCGGCGTCTGGTGGTCGGGTTCGGAGAACGACGTGGCTCCGGCAGGCGACAAGGCCTCGGGCTACAAGGCGCTCTCGTTCCACGGCACCGGCATGGACTACCCGGTCTATGCGGACCTCAAGCAATATGTCGTCGATGCCGGCAAGGCGTCGGGCGCAGGCGATCAGGTCGGCACGATGCTCTATTCGCGCGGCATGTACGCGGCGATGATCATCTCGGAAGCGATCCGCAAGGCGCAGGAGATGGCCGGCAAGTCGAACGTCAACGCCGCTGAAGTGCGCGACGGTTTCGAGAACCTCGACCTCACCGAAGCCCGTCTGGAAGAGCTCGGCCTGCCGAACTTCGCCCAGCCGATCAAGGCAAGCTGCGAGAACCACGGGGGCCCCGGCTCCGCCAAGGTCTTCCAGTGGGATGCCGGTGCGAAGAAGTGGAACGAAGCCTCTGACTGGATCGAATCCGACAAGGACGTGCTGAACCCGCTGATCGAAGAAGATTCCGCAGCCTTCGCTTCGGAAAACAACATCACCGACCAGTGTAACTGATCGAAAACGGTCTCCGGCGCGCGCCGCCGGGGGCCACCCCAACGTCCCGGAGAGAACCATGCTCGACGCTTCGAAAACCGATAACACCCTTCTAGAGGTCAACAATATCGAGGTGATCTACAATCACGTCATCCTCGTGCTGAAAGGGGTGAGCCTGAGCGTGCCAAAGGGCGGGATCACCGCGCTTCTGGGCGGCAACGGCGCGGGCAAGACGACGACGCTGAAGGCGATCTCCAACCTGCTCAAATCCGAGCGCGGCGAGGTGACGAAAGGCTCGATCACCTATCGCGGCGAACGGGTGCAGGACGGCTCCCCCGCCGATCTGGTCCGCAAGGGCGTGATCCAGGTGATGGAGGGGCGCCATTGCTTCGAACACCTGACCGTCGAGGAAAACCTGCTGACCGGCGCCTATACCCGCAAGGACGGGCGCGCCGCGATCCAGGCCGATCTCGAGATGGTCTACGACTACTTCCCGCGCCTCAAGGAGCGCCGCAAATCGCAGGCGGGCTATACCTCGGGCGGGGAGCAGCAGATGGTCGCGATGGGCCGCGCGCTGATGAGCCGCCCCGAGACGATCCTGCTGGACGAGCCCTCGATGGGTCTCGCGCCGCAGCTGGTGGAGCAGATCTTCGAGATCGTGAAATCGGTTAACGAGAACGAGGGCGTGACCTTCCTTCTGGCCGAGCAGAACACCAATGTCGCGCTTCGCTACGCCCATTACGGCTACATCCTCGAGAGCGGCCGCATCGTGATGGACGGTCCCGCAGCCGAGCTGCGCGAGAACCCGGACGTGAAGGAATTCTACCTCGGCATGTCCGACGAAGGCCGCAAGAGCTTCCGCGACGTGCGCAGCTATCGCCGCCGCAAGCGCTGGCTGGCGTAACGGTAACTTACTGATTCAATTGAATTGCTGCGCAGCATTTTGGGCGCGGAGTAGGAGCGGTGTGTCCGCTGAATGGAAAGGGTCGAGAGATGCGCGAACATTTCGACGAATTGGAAACCCGCAGCGCCGACGCGCGTGAGGCCTCTCTGGCGGAGTGCCTGCCGGCGCTGATTGACGCGGCGATGAAGGCTCCCGGGATCGCGGCGCATCTGCAAGGCGTAGACCCGAGCGCGATCACCTCGCGGGAGGCGCTCGCGAAGCTGCCGGTGCTGCGCAAGTCCGACCTCGGGGCCGCGCAGAAAGGCGCGCCGCCCTTCGGGGGGCTGGTCACGAAACCCGCCCATGCCTTCGCGCATATCTTCCAGTCGCCCGGCCCGATCTACGAGCCCGGCGATACCAGCCACAACTGGTGGCGGCTGGGGCGCTTCGTCCATGCCGCAGGCGTCGGTCCCGGCGATATCGTGCAGAACTGCTTCGGCTATCACCTCACCCCCGCGGGCATGATGTTCGAGAATGCCGCGCGCACGGTCGGCGCCGCCGTTCTGCCCGCAGGCACCGGCCAGACCGAACTGCAGGTGCGCGCCGCCGTCGATATCGGCACCACCACTTACGCGGGCACGCCCGATTACCTGCGCATCATTCTCGAGAAGGCCGAAGAGATGGGCGAGGCGCTGAAAATCACCAAGGCCACCGTGTCGGGCGGCGCGCTCTTCCCGAGCCTGCGTCAGGATTATGCGGATCGCGGCATCGCCTGCCTGCAATGCTACGCCACCGCCGATCTGGGCAATATCGCCTATGAGAGTTCCGCGATGGAGGGGATGATCGTCGACGAGGGCGTGATCGTCGAGATCGTCCGCCCCGGCACCGGCGATCCGGTGGCCCCCGGCGAGGTTGGAGAAGTCGTCGTGACCACGCTCAATCCCGACTACCCGCTGATCCGTTTCGCCACCGGCGACCTCTCGGCGGTGATGGAAGGCGTCAGCCCCTGCGGACGCACCAATATGCGCATCAAAGGCTGGATGGGGCGCGCCGATCAGACGACCAAGATCAAGGGCATGTTCGTGCGCCCCGAGCAGGTCGCCAGCTTCGTCTCGGCCCATGCAGAGGTGCAAAAGGCCCGTGTCATCGCCACCCGCGATGGCGAGATGGACGTGATGACCGTGCAGATCGAAACCGAGGCCGACGATCCCGCCCGTTTCGACGGTGGCATCCGCGAGGCGCTGAAGATGAAGGGCGTGATCGAACTGGTGTCGCCCGGCTCTTTGCCCAATGATGGGAAGGTCATCGACGACCAGCGGAAATACGACTGAGGAACCGCGCGCGCACTCAAGGGGTTTCTCCGGAAAGAGAGTGGAGGACCCCATGCGTAAACTTCTTCTGACAGGTGCCGCGATCGCGGCGCTTGGCCTTCCCGCCCATGCCGCCGATCTGGCGCTGGTGCTGGGCAATTCCGATTATCAGCGGATCGACGATCTTCGCTCGGGCACCGCGCTGACCGACAGCGAAGCAAAGCTGCAGACGGCGGGCTTCTCGGTGCTGATCGAGGATGATGCCGACGCGGCCGAGATCCGGTCCCGCTTCCGCGATTTCGTGACCCGCGCGCCCGAGGCCGAGCGGCTGGTCGTGGCGCTCTCGGGCCGTTTTGTCCATTCCGACGGGGAGACATGGTATCTGCCGGTCGACGCCCGCGACACCTCGCTGCCCGAAGCGGTGAGCGAGGCGCTGCCGCTGTCCGCAGTGATGACCGTGCTCGCCGCCCATCCGGGGCGTGCCGTGCTGCTTCTCGGCGCGGCGGACGAAGAGGGCAACGGCCAGGGCCTCACCCAGCCTGGGATCGGCACGCTCGACATTCCGCAGGGCGTGACGGTGCTGCGCGGCAGCCCTAAGGATGTGGCCAGCCTCATGTCGGGCAACCTGACCGAGCCCGGCGCTTCGCTGATGCAGTCGGCGCAGTCCGAAGACCTGCGCGCGAGTGGCTACATGCCGCGGGATTTCGTACTGGTCACCGAGCCGACGGGCAAGAAGCCCGCCCCGGTGAAGACCCCCGCGGCTGACCCGTCAGCCCCCTATTGGGACATGGCGCGCTCCGAGGACACGATCACCGCCTATCAGCTTTATCTCGACCGCTATCCGAATGGCACCAATGCCGCTCAGGCGAAGCAGCGTATCCAGCAGCTGCGTGACGAGCCTCAGCGGCAAGCAAAGGCTACCGAAGAGGCGCTGAACCTCAGCCGCGATCAGAAGCGCGAGGTGCAGCAGAACCTGACGATCCTGAAATTCGACCCGAAAGGCGTCGATGGTATCTTCGGGCCCGGCTCGCGCGGGGCGATCGCGCGCTGGCAGAAAGCCAACGGCTTCGACGATACGAGCTACCTGACCCGCGCCCAGCTGACTGCGCTCTCGGCGCAGGGCGAGAAGCGCGCCGCCGAGCTGAAGGCCGAAGCCGAGGCCCGTCAGGCCAAGATCGACCAGCAGGACCGCGCTTATTGGGAGCAGACCGGCAAGGCGGGTGACGAGGCCGGGCTGCGTGCCTACCTCAAGAAATATCCCGATGGTCTGTTCGCGGAACTCGCGCAGGAGCGCCTCGACAAGATCGAAGCGGATCGCCGAGATGAAGCGCAGTCGGCCGATCGCGCCGATTGGGACGTCGCACGCAAGGCCGACACCATCGCAAGTTACCGCGATTATCTGGCAAGCCGCTCCGACCCGGCCTTCAAAGCCGAGGCCGAGGCGCGCATCGCCGAGCTGCAGCAACAGAATCAGCAAAGCGACGCGATGGACGCGGCCGCCGCGAAAGAGGCCGCCCTCAACCTGCCCGGCGTCGCGAAATCGCTGGTGGAGCAACGCCTTGCCCAGATGGGTCTCAAGCCCGGCAAGGTCGACGGTGTGTTCGACAAGGATACGCGCCGCGCGATTCGCCGCTATCAGACCGCGGGCGGGCTGGAAGCCACCGGCTATCTCGATCAGGCCACCGTGGCGCAGCTTCTGGCCGGGGCGATCGGCGCGCGTTAAGCGCCGATCCCTATCAGCCTCAGATCGCTGAACAAAGGAAAAGGCCGCGCCGGGAAATCCCTGGCGCGGCCTTTATTCGTTTCGGCTCGGCTGCCTCAGCCCTGGCGGGCTTTGAAGCGCTTCTGCGTCTTGTTGATCACGTAGACGCGGCCTTTGCGGCGCACGACCTGGCAATCGCGATGACGCTGCTTGAGCGAGCGGAGCGAGTTGCGGACCTTCATCGGCCTTCTCCTGTATCGCGGCGCGCGGTGCGCCTTGAAAAACGAATGCCCCGGGCTTGCAAGCCGGGGGCGGTGAATAGATGGTGGGCGGTACTGGGATCGAACCAGTGGCCACTACGATGTCAACGTAGTGCTCTACCGCTGAGCTAACCGCCCACACCCGTGCGATCCCGTTTGATGCCTTTGATTCGCGCTTGCGGCTAGGCCGCGAAGGGAACCGAAAGGCGCGGTGTCGCGTCGGTCTGGGGGTCTATATAAAGAGTCGAAACGGCTTTCAAGAGGGTTTTGGCGTGAAAGCGTTCCAGTGTAAGATATTAGGCGATCATAAGAGGTTTCATGTCCGACAGCCCAGCCCTTTTGCCGCCGTTCCGGCTGGTTCGCCCCAAGGCGTTGCGGACGGCTGCGGTCTTCGCCTCGCCCCATTCCGGTGCGCAATACCCGCATAGCCTGCAGGAACGGGCCGTTCTGGACATGCTGCGCCTGCGGTCTTCCGAAGATGCTTTCGTCGATGAGCTGCTGGCGGACGTTCCGCGATTCGGCGCGCCGCTTCTCTGCGCGCAGTATCCGAGGGCCTGGGTCGATCTCAACCGGGCGGAGGACGAACTTGATTCGGCGCTGATCGCCGGGCTGGACCGGGCGCATCCGGGGCCGCGCGTCGCTGCCGGTCTCGGGGTGATTCCCCGCGTGGTGTCCGGTGCGCGGGCGATCTATCGCGGCAAGATCCCGATGATCGAGGCCGAGGCGCGGATCAACCATGTCTGGCGGCCCTATCACGCGCAGCTCGAGGCGCTGATGGCCGAGGCGTATGGGGCATTCGGGCAGGCGATTTTGCTCGATATGCATTCGATGCCCTCCGAGGCACTGGCCGCGACCGGGCCGCGCCGCGCGGAGATCGTGCTTGGCGATCGCTATGGAACCAGCGCCGACCGGGAGATCGTGCGCGAGATCGAACTGATCTTCGAAGGCGAAGGGCTGAACGTGGCGCGCAACAGCCCCTTTGCCGGGGCCTATATCACCCAGCGCTACGGGCATCCGCGCGAGGGCTATCACGCCATCCAAATCGAGATCGACCGCGCGCTCTACATGGATCAGCACCGCATCGCGCCGAACGAGAACTTCAATGCGTTCGCGGCGCTGATGAGCCGGGTGGCGCGTCAGATCGCCGATCTCGGGGCACATCCGCTGCGTCACGCAGCGGAGTAAGTCACTCTCCGTCCCAGCCGCGCCCGTTGCGGATCGCATCCGCCCCGAATCGCGCCCGGATCGCATCTTTCGCCCGCTCCGCTGTTGCGCGCTTGCCCGCGTAAGGGTCGAGCAGATCGCCCGCCGGATCGCGCCCATCGGCCGCCGAGAGGTCCGAAAACCCGATCCCGATCAAACGGTAGGCCTGCCCCTTCGGCAGCTTGTCGAACAGCGTCTCGCCCGCGCGATAGAGCGTGTCGGCCAATTGGCTGGGCTCCTCCAGCCGGGTCTGCCGGGTCACGGTCGCGAAATCGGCCTTTTTGAGCTTCAGCGTCACGGTCCGCCCCGCCAGATCGCGCGCCTTCATCCGGGCCGAGACCTTCTCGGCCAGATGCCACAGCTTGCCCATCAGCGCCTCGCGATCGGCGATGTCGGTGTTGAAGGTGGTCTCGTTCGACACCGATTTCATCGGCGAGTCGGGAGAGACGCGCCGCGCATCGAGACCGCTGGCCAACTCAAAGAGCCGCCGCCCCGACGCGCCGAAGCGGTCCTCCATCCGCGACAGCCCCGCGCGGCGGATATCGGCGAGCGTGCGGATGCCCGCGCGCCCCAAGGCCGAGCGCGTCGCCGCCCCCACGCCCCAAAGGATCGACACCGGCTTGTCGCGGAGAAACTCTTCCGTATCGCCGCGCCCGATCACCGAAAACCCGCGCGGCTTGTCGAGATCCGAGGCGATCTTGGCGAGAAACTTGTTATGCGAAAGACCGACCGAGGCCGTGACCCCGATCTCCGTCTCGATCTCGCGCGCAAGCCGCGCCATCAGGAGCGCGGGCGGCGCATGATGTAGCCGCTCCGTCCCGCCCAGATCGAGAAACGCCTCGTCGAGCGAGAGCGGCTCGATCAGCGGCGTCAGCTCGACCATCTTCGCCCGGATCTCGCGCGAGACGCTGGCGTAATGCTCCATCCGCGGTTTGATGATCACCGCATCGGGGCAAAGCTTGCGCGCCTGATACATCGGCATGGCCGAGCGCACGCCGGAGATTCGCGCGATATAGCAGCAGGTCGTCACCACCCCACGCGTGCCGCCGCCCACGATGACCGCCTGCGAAGACAGTTCGGGATTGTCGCGCTTCTCGACCGAGGCGTAGAAACTGTCGCAGTCGATATGTGCGATGGGCAGGTCGAACAGCTCCGGATGCGCCACGATCCGCGCCTTGCCGCAGGCGGGGCAACGCTTCGGCGCCTCGTCAAAACTCTTCAGGCAATGGCGGCAAAGGGCGGGCATGGGGACTCGATCCGGGGAATATCCCCTAGATACTCCTTCTTCCGCTTGGCGGAAATATCCCGGGGTGAATTGGCGTAGCCAAGAGGGGCAGCGCCCCTGATGCTGACGAAAAAGGGGCGGATCGCTCCGCCCCTCTCAATCGGCTTTCAGATGGCCTTAGTGCAGCGGCACGCCATCGGCAGGCTTCGTGCCCCCCAAAGGCGCGCTGTGGCCGCCGACGATCAGGCCGTTCGGGCCCGCGGTGACTTCGACCGTCGCACCGTCCATGATCTCGCCGCCAAGGATCGCCTCGGCCAGCGGATCCTGCAGCGAACGCTGGATCACCCGCTTCAGCGGACGTGCGCCATAGACCGGGTCGTAGCCTGCATCGGCGAGCCACTTGTGGGCCGACTCGTCCAGCTCCAGCGTGATTTTGCGCTGTGCCAGACGTTTCTCCAGCCGCTTGAGCTGGATCTCCACGATCCCGTCCATGTTCTCGCGGTTCAGGCGATCGAAGATCACCATCTCGTCGAGACGGTTCAGGAATTCGGGGCGGAAATGCGCCCGCACCGCATCCATCACCTGACGCTTGGCCTCGCTCGCATCCGTGCCTTCCGGCAGCTGGCTGAGCGCTTGGCTGCCGAGGTTCGAGGTCAGTACGATCAGGGTCTGCTTGAAGTCGACCGTGCGGCCCTGACCATCGGTCAGCACACCGTCGTCAAGCACTTGCAGCAGCACGTTGAACACGTCCGGATGCGCCTTCTCGACCTCGTCGAACAGCACGACCTGATAGGGACGCCGCCGGACCGCTTCGGTCAGAACGCCACCCTCGTCATAGCCGACATAGCCCGGAGGGGCACCGATCAGCCGGGCCACGGAGTGCTTCTCCATGAACTCGGACATGTCGATCCGCACCATCGCCTGATCGTCGTCGAACAGGTAATTCGCGACGGCCTTGGTCAGCTCGGTCTTACCCACACCGGTCGGGCCGAGGAAGAGGAACGAGCCCAGCGGGCGGTTCTCGTCGTTCAGCCCCGCACGCGCCCGGCGCACGGCGTTCGACACGGCGGTGATCGCTGCATCCTGACCGACGACGCGCTTGTGCAGCTCGTCTTCCATCTTCAGCAGCTTCTCGCGCTCGCCCTCGAGCATCTTCGAGGTCGGAATGCCGGTCCAGCGTTCGACCACTTCGGCGATCTGCTCGGGACGCACCGATTCCTCGACCATCAGCTCTTCGCCTTCGGCCTCGTCGGCTGCGGCGAGCTGCTTCTCGAGGCTCGGGATGATGCCGTAGCTCAGCTCACCGGCGCGGGCGAGATTGCCTTCGCGCTTGGCTTGATCGAGCTCGGCCCGGGCCTTGTCGAGTTGCTCCTTGAGGTTGCGACCCGATTCCAGCTTGTCCCGCTCCGCCTGCCACTTGGCAGTCATTTCCGAAGCGCGATCCTGCAGATCGGCCAGTTCCTTCTCGAGCTTCTCGAGACGGTCCTTCGACGCGGTGTCGTCCTCTTTCTTCAGAGCTTCCGCTTCGATCTGCATCTGCAGGATCTGACGGTCGAGCGCATCGAGCTCTTCGGGCTTGCTGTCCACTTCCATGCGTAGACGCGAGGCGGCCTCGTCCACGAGGTCGATCGCCTTGTCGGGCAGGAAGCGGTCGGTAATGTAGCGATGCGAGAGCGTCGCAGCCGAGACCAGCGCCGAGTCGGAGATCTTCACCCCGTGGTGGAGTTCGTATTTCTCCTTGATACCGCGCAGGATCGAGATCGTGTCCTCGACCGTCGGCTCTTCCACCATCACGGGCTGGAAACGCCGGGCCAAAGCCGCGTCCTTCTCGACATACTTGCGATACTCGTCGAGCGTCGTGGCGCCCACGCAGTGCAGCTCACCGCGGGCCAGCGCCGGCTTGATCAGGTTCGCCGCATCCATCGCGCCGTCGGATTTCCCGGCACCCACGAGCGTGTGCATCTCGTCGATGAAAAGGATGATCTCACCCGCAGCGGCCTCGATTTCCTTGAGGATCGCTTTCAGACGCTCTTCGAATTCACCGCGATATTTCGCACCGGCGATCAGCGCACCCATGTCGAGTGCGAGCAGCCGCTTGTCGCGCAAGCTCTCCGGCACGTCCCCGTCGATGATGCGCAGTGCGAGGCCTTCCGCGATCGCGGTCTTACCCACGCCGGGTTCGCCGATCAGGACCGGGTTGTTCTTGGTTCGACGGCTCAGCACCTGCATCGTGCGCCGAATCTCGTCATCACGACCGATAATCGGGTCGATCTTGCCTTGCTCTGCGGCCTCGGTCAGATCGCGCGCGTATTTCTTGAGCGCCTCATAGCCCTCTTCGGCCGAGGCCGAATCCGCCGTGCGGCCCTTGCGAAGATCGTTGATCGCGGCGTTGAGCTTCTGCGCCGTCACCGCGCCCGCATCGAGCGCATCCTTGGCGCGCGTGTTCACCATGGCCAGAGCCATCAGCACACGCTCCACCGGCACGAAGCTGTCGCCCGCTTTCTTGGCGATCTTCTCTGCCTCGTCGAGTACGCGCACGAGGCTCTGCTCGACATAGACCTGCCCGTCGCCGCCCGACACTTTCGGCAGTTTCGACACCGCCAGATCGACGGCTTCGAGCACGCGGGCAGGCTCGCCGCCGGCGCGCTTGATCAGATTGGCCGACAGCCCCTGATCGTCATCCATCAAAGCCTTCAGAAGATGCTCGGGCACCACACGTTGATGACCCTCGCGCATCGCGATCGTCTGCGCGGCCTGAAGGAAACCGCGAGACCGCTCCGTGAACTTCTCCATGTTCATCGGCATTCTCCTTTTTTAAAGCCCCCGGGATGTGTCTGGCCCTATATTAGGCGCCGTCCTGACCGGGTCTCGATATGAAAAATGGGATGTGGCGCATCCCGCTTCAAGAGCTTTATGGCGACCATTTCGCCGCAGGTGGAAACCAAAACGCAAGGTTTAGCGTTTACGCAAGGACACCCATGCAGGAGGCTCCGAGGATGCATCATGCCAGCGCCACGCATATCGCGCGCCTGATTTACAACGCCGCGCAGCGCCGTTTCGAGGCGGTCGTCGAATTCTTCACGCCCGGATCGCGCAGCCGCTGCGGGTGCCTGTTCGGGTCGAAGCCAGCCCCAACATTTCGCATCGCCAGCTTGCCCGCGCGCTGACCCGCGAAGCGCAGCGTCGTGGCATCGGCGGGCTGTGATTCCCCGAACGGCTTGACGTAGCGGTGATTGATCCGCATCAGGGGGCGATCTTGAAAAGGAGCGCCCAGCGATGACCGACATGACCCTGCCCGCCGACGACCGTCTCATCGTCGCCCTCGACGTGCCGAGCGCCTATGAAGGCCTCGTGCTGGCGAACCAGCTGGGCGACACGGTGTCCTTCTACAAGATCGGTCTGGGGATGCTCACCGGCGGCGGCCTCGCGCTGGCCAGCGAGCTGAAGCAGGATCAGGGCAAACGCATCTTCCTCGACATGAAGCTATTCGACATCGGCGCGACGGTCGAGAACGCCGTGCGCGGGCTGGCGCAGTTCGATCTCGATTTTCTCACCGTGCATGGCGACCCCTATGTGGTGAAGGCCGCCAAGGAAGGCGCGGCGGGCACCGATCTGAAGATCCTCGCCGTGACGATCCTGACCTCGCTCGACCGTGAGGACCTGAATGGTGCGCTGATCAAGGATGGCGCGATCAGCGACCTCGTGGCGGAGCGTGCGGGGCGGGCTTTCGAGGCTGGTGCGGATGGCGTGATCGCCTCGCCACAGGAGGCTGCGATGATCCGCGCGCTGCCCGAGGCGGAGTGCCGTCTGATCGTGACGCCGGGCGTGCGTCCGACCGGGGCCGACCTTGGCGATCAGAAGCGGATCGCGACTCCGGCAGCGGCGGTGGGCGCAGGGGCCGACCATATCGTCGTCGGTCGCCCGATCCACCGCGCGCCCGATCCGCGCGCTGCGGCGGAAGCGATCCTCAAAGAATTGCAGGGCTGATTAGCATTTCTTACTGACCGTCGCCGCCTGTCGCCGGGCCGCTCGTTTTCGATTCGGGCGCCACGTCGACCTTCGCGGCGTTCGGGTCGGACATCTGCTGCTCGCTCGGCGGATCGGTGGCGGCGTCGTCACCCCCGTCGATTGGCGTATCGGCAACGAGCCAGACCACGACACCCAATGCCGCGACCAGCGCAACTAGGGTGAGTATCAGGCCGCCGATACTGCTCTGTCGGTTCGAATCCTTGGCCATTCTTGCTCGCCTCTTCGCTTTGATCCCTCGGAAAAGGAAACGCGAGGCTCTGACCTGCGTTCCTCCTCCCGTCATCAGATAGGCGGAGCATGGCGCAAAATGAAACGGCGCCCCGCAGGACGCCGCTTCACTTGCACGTGATCTGCAAAAGCGGGATCAGTTCGAGCCGCCGCTTTGCGTGGTGGCCTCAGCCGAGGCGCCGCTCGTGTCGGTGCTGCCGCTGTCGCTGGCTGCGGCATCGCCCGAGGCGTCGGCGCTGGACGAATCCGCCGGGGCTGCGTTGTCGTTATTCTCGATCGTGACCGAGGTTGCGCTCGCATCGCTCTCGGTGGGCGCAGTGCTGGCGCTTTCGTCGCCGGGCGACATCATGAGCCAAAGAACGATACCGAGGGCAACGACGACCGCGCCCAGAACGAAATAGATGCCGCCCAGACCCGAGCGTTCGTGATTATGCGTGTCAGACATGATGATCTCCTGTCGATTTTCATCTCTCTGTATTGGCGAGAGAACATCGATAGGCCGCTTCCAGTTCCCGCGATGCGCGGGAAGTCGCCGGCAGCGGTTTCGTCACAGGTCCTCAGTTCTCGTTGATATCGTCATGCCATTGCTTCACCTGACCGCGCCGCACGCCCATCAGTTTGCGTAGCGCGAGCCATGCGATGATCGACAGAACCGCGAAGGTGATCAGCGTGATCGGCACCGACTTTCCGACGATGCCGATCCAGATCAGCCCGCCGGTAATCACCGCCCCGATCGAGAAGCCGAGGAAGATGAAGCCGGGGATGATCATCTCGGCCCCGCCCAGCACCAGACCGGCCAGAACCCAGACCCACGGAAGTTGCCAGAGGTCCATCACGCTTTCCTTAGAAGCTGGAAGGCGTCGGTGAAGGCCTCGAGGGCGGCGGCAGGCAGGATCACGGTCTGCTTGCCTTCGCCCTTGGCCACCTGAGCCAGCGCGTCGACCTGTTTCAGCGCGACCTGATACTGCGCGGCTTCCAGGCCGTTCTTCGCAATCGCCTGCGCGACGACTTCCGTGGCATAGGCTTCGGCATCGGCCGAGATGCGGCGCGCCTCGGCCTCTTTCTGCGCCTGGAACAGCTGGGCTTCGGCGGCGAGTTCGACCGCGCGCTTCTTACCCTCTGCCTCGGTCACCTGCGCCCGGCGCGCGCGCTCGGCGTTGAGCTGTTGCAGCATCGCGGCGCGGGTCGCCTCGTCGAGATTGACGTCGAGAATCTCTGCGCGCGTCACCTCGATCCCCCAATCGTCGACCATCACGGCGACCTGTTCGCGGACCTTCTCGATCAGGCGGGCGCGGTTCGATTGCACCTCGTCGAGTTCGATCACCCCGATTTCGGAGCGCACGATCCCCGCAACGGTCGTCGCGATCGCGGCGTCGACATCTCGGATGCGGTAGACGGTCTTTTCCGGTTCGGTGATCCGGTAGAAGACCGAGGTTTCGACCTTCACCAGCACGTTGTCGGCGGTGATCGCGTCCTGCATCGCGTTGGGCAACTGGCGCTCGAGGATCGAGATCTTGTGCGGCACCCGGTCGAGGAACGGCACGATGAAGTTGATGCCGGGGCCGAGTACCGCGCGCAGCCGCCCGAAGCGCTCCACGACGTGCTTCTCGGATTGCGGCACGATCCGCACGCCGAGGAAGACCGACAGGATCAACAGAACCGCGACGGCGATCATCACGATATCGCTGCCGGTTAGGGAATTAAGGAAATACATCTGGGCCTCGACCTTCTGAACTCACACTTGATTACCGGGAAAGACGCGCAAGGCGAGCAGCGTCAGCACCACGAGCACGGCCCAGCCACCGGGCCGTGAGATGAGCCAGACCGCGAGCGCGAAGCCGATCCCGAGGATACGACTGCTCGCGGTCGCGAGAAAGCCGAACAGCACGCCCATCAAGCGAATTCCATCAAATTGGGGGTCATCGACTGCTCCTTGTGGTTTTTCCACAAGTTTGCCGCAACTTCCGCGATTTGGGAAGGCTGTTGCGCTCAGCCTAGGCGTGCAGGCAGGCGCAGGCCGCGCAATACGTCGGCGCCGGACATCGGACGCTTGCCCGGGCGTTGGGCTTCGAGGATTTCCAGCGCGCCCGTGCCGCAGGCGATGGTAAACCCGTCGAGGATCTCGCCCGGTGCGCCGCTTCCCTCTGCCGGGGCGGCGCGCAGCAGCTTGATCCGTTCACCCGCGATTTCGGTCCAGGCACCCGGGAAGGGCGAGAGCCCGTTGATATGCCGGATCACCTCATCCGCCGGGCGCGTCCAATCGACCTGCGCCTCCGCCTTGTCGATCTTCGCGGCATAGGTCACGCCATCCTCGGGCTGCGGCTGCAGGATCAGCGAGTCGATCTCGGACAGCGCGTCGAGGATCAGCCGCGCGCCCATCGCGCTCAGCCGGTCATGCAGCTCGCCCGTGGTCTCGGTCGCGCCGATCTCGGTCGCCTCGCGCAGCAGAACCGGCCCGGTATCGAGCCCGGCCTCCATCTGCATGATGCAGATTCCCGTCTGGCTGTCGCCCGCCATGATCGCCCGGTGGATCGGGGCCGCCCCGCGCCAGCGCGGCAAAAGCGAGGCGTGGATATTCAGGCATCCCTTCGCGGGCGCATCCAGAATGGCCTGCGGCAGGATAAGCCCGTAGGCCACCACGACCGCAATATCGGCATTCAGCGCGGCGAAGGCCTCGCGATCCTCGGGGGCTTTGAAATTCCGCGGGGTGCGCACCTCGATCCCCAGTTCCTCAGCCTTGGCATGAACCGGAGAGGGGCGCTCTTTCTTGCCGCGACCGGCGGGGCGGGGCGGCTGGCTATAGACGGCGACAACCTCATGCGCGCCGGCCAGCGCCTCCAGAACGGGGACGGAGAACTCCGGCGTTCCCATGAAGATGACACGCATCGCTTAGCCTTTCGCGAGTTTCTTCGACTTCTGCACCAGCATCTTGCGGCGCAAGGGCGAGAGATGATCGACATACATCTTGCCGTTGAGGTGGTCGATCTGGTGCTGGACGCTCGTCGCCCAGAGGCCCACGAAGTCGCGGTCCTCCATCTCTCCGGCTTCATTGAGGAAGCGCACCGTCACCGCGCGCGGCCGCTCGATCGGGGCGGAGATACCCGGCAGGTTCGGCGAGGCCTCTTCATGCTTGCGCATCTGCACCGACGCATGAAGTACTTCCGGATTCGCCATCCGCACGGCCTGACCGCGCTTGTCGGATGCATCGACCACCGCGAGCCGCATCATGATGCCAATCTGGGGGGCGGCAAGCCCGACGCCCGGCATCGCATCCATCGTCTCGACCATGTCGTCCCAGATCATCCGAACGGTCTCGGTGATCGTCTCGACCGGCTCGGCGGGGCGATGCAGGCGGCGGTCGTCGTAGGGGATGAAGGCGCGCGAAGCCATCAGAGGATCGGATCCTTGGCGGCGCCCGAACGGGCGCGCTCGCGCTTGAGCTTCTCCATCTTGCGGGTGATCATCTTGCGCTTCATCGGACCGAGATAGTCGATGAACAGCTTGCCGTTGAGGTGGTCGAACTCGTGCTGCGCGCAGGTCGCCCAGAGCGCGTCGAACTGTTCTTCATGGCTTTGCCCGTCGAGGCCGAGCCACTTCATCCGCACCTCGGAGGGGCGCGTCACCTCGGCATATTGATCCGGGATCGACAGGCAGCCTTCCTCGTAGACATTGGTCTCTTCCGAGGTCCAGCTGATCTCGGGATTGATCAGGACCATCGGCTCGGGGGCCGCTTCCTTGTCCTTCACGCAATCCATCACGAAGATCCGCTTCATCACGCCGACCTGAGGCCCGGCCAAGCCGATGCCGGGCGCGTCATACATGGTCGCGAGCATGTCATCGGCGAGCTTGCGGATCTCGTCGTTAACTTCGGGCACCGGCTCGCAAGCCTTTTTCAGGCGCGGATCGGGATGGATCAGGATCGGTCGTAGCGTCATGGGCAGGGATTTAGGCGAAGCAATGCGTCTGTGCAATGGCAGCGGTGATTGTGCCAGTGACAAAACGCCGTTTGTAACCCGGCTTTGCTTTTGCTCAGATGCGCCCAATTCGACCAATAAGAGGCCCAGATGAGCAAACCCGACTTCGACGAAATCATCGACCGCGTAGGCACCCATTCGCAGAAATGGGACGGGATGGAAAAGTATTACGGGGTTTCGCCGGAAGACGGGATCGCGATGTGGGTCGCGGACATGGATTTCCGCCCGCCCACCTGCGTGCAGCGCGCGCTCGAGGATATGGTCGCGCAGGGTATCTATGGGTACTGGGGCGGCGAGGACGAGTACCGCGCCGCAATCCAGTGGTGGATGCGCGAGCGCCACGGCTGGGAGATCGAGCCGGACTGGATCTTCACGACTCACGGTCTGGTCAACGGCACGGCGCTCTGCGTCGATGCCTATACCGATCCGGGCGATGCGGTCGTTCTGATGACGCCGGTCTATCACGCCTTTGCGCGGGTCATCCGTGCGGCCGGGCGCGAGGTGCGCGAATGCCCGTTGAAACTGGTCGATGGCCGCTACGAGATGGATTTCGACGCCTGGGACGGGCTGATGACGGGGGCCGAGAAGATGCTCGTCCTCTGCTCGCCGCATAATCCCGGCGGGCGCGTCTGGACCCGCGCGGAGCTTGAGGCCACGGCGGCTTTCGCGAAGCGCCACGGGCTGGTGCTGGTCTCGGACGAGATTCACCATGACATCGTGATGCCGGGCGAAACTCATATCCCGATGGCGAATGCCGCGCCCGATCTGCCGCTGGTGATGATGACGGCCACCACGAAGACCTTCAACATCGCGGGCACGCATACGGGCAACGTGATCATCTCGGACCCGGATCTGCGCGCCCGATTCGCCACGCGGATGTCGGCCTTGGGTATCTCGCCCAACAGTTTCGGCATCGCGATGGCGACGGCGGCCTACAGCCCCGAGGGGGCGGCGTGGGTCGATGAGTTGAACGCCTATCTCGATGAGAACCGCCGGATTTTCGATCAGGGGATCGCCGAGATCCCGGGGCTGCATTCGATGCCGCTGGAAGCGACCTATCTCGCTTGGGTCGATTTCTCCGGCACCGGAATGGAGCCGGAGGAATACAAGTCGCGTGTTTTGAAGGACGCGAAGATCGCGGTGAATTTCGGGGCGACGTTTGGGGTAGGCGGTGAGACCTTCCTGCGTTTCAACCTCGCCACGCCGCGGGCGCGGGTGCGCGAAGCGGTCGATCGCTTGCAAGCCGCCTTCTCTGATCTGCAATGAAAAAAGGGCCGGTTTTCCGGCCCTTTCCTTTGAAATCTCGGTCTCGCTCAGATCTTCGTCAGGTAGCCCGACAGCGTCGGCCCTTCCTGCGCGAAATCGAGCGCCGCGCGATCGCTGACGGGCGTTTCGCGCTTCACCGTGCAGATCAGTTCGTTCCCCTGAATTTCCGAGGCCACGATCAGGCAGGTCGCGACGTGCTTGGCGCCGTCATAGAGATCGACATGGCCGCGCAGATGCGAGACCTCGTCGGCATCCAACGCGAAGCCACCTGGCACCCGGCGCAGCACCGGCCAGATCTGACCGCCCGCGAGAACACGCAGGCGTGCCTTTTTGGCCGCATCGCGCTTCTGCGCGGCGCGCAGTCCTTCAAGGACCTCCTTAGGCAGGAATTCCATGACATCCTCCAACAGCTTCCCCGTGATCCATGCTGATCACCTCAATGTAAAAAGCAAGTTAACCATTCAGACGATCCGATTCTGCGGCTGCAAAGAGTGCTGAAATTGCAACGGCTTGCATGGCCGCCGCATCGGGTTGTCGCGCTGGGCCGCGCGAGATAGCGTCGAGGGTGACCGCGCAACCCGGAGGCTCTCATGCGTAAAGCTCTGCTCACCCTGAACCTCGCTCTCTCGCCCGTACTCTCCCCCGGTTTGGCACAAGCCGAGTGCGGCGGTAGCTGGTCCGGTTTCCTGTCCGGGATTCGCAGCGATCTGCAGGCGGCTGGATTGAACGCGCAGCAGGCCGACGCGTTCCTCGCCGGTGCGCGGCAGAATCAGGCCGTGTTGCGGGCGGACCGGGCGCAGGGGGTGTTTCGCAAAACCTTTCTCGAATTCGCGAGCGCGGTGATCAGCAAGAACCGGATGGTCAACGGGGCGAAGAATGCCAAGCGTTATGCGAAAACCTTCGACCGGATGGAGCAGACCTATGGCGTCTCGCGCGGGGTTCTGCTGGCCTTCTGGGCGCTCGAGACCGATTACGGCGCGGTGCAGGGCGATTTCAACACGCGCGATGCGCTGCTGACGCTGGCCCATGATTGCCGCCGACCCGAGCTGTTCCGCCCGCAGGTGATTGCCGCGGGCGAGCTGTTCCGGCGCGGCGATTTCGATCCCAAGCGAACCACCGGTGCCTGGGCCGGGGAAATCGGGCAGGTGCAGATGCTGCCCGAGGACATCCTGCACAACGGGGTCGATGGCGATGGCGACGGGCATGTGCGCCTGAAGACCTCGGCGCCCGATGCGCTGATGTCGGGGGCGAAGATGCTGCGCGATCTGGGGTGGCGCCCGAACGAGCCGTGGATGCAGGAAGTGAGCGTCCCCGATGACCTCGATTGGTCCCAGACCGGGCTCACCACCGAATTGCCGGTCTCCGAATGGGCGGCGCGCGGGGTCCGTGCGCGGCAGGGGCAGCTTGCGAGCAAACTGCGCGGATCGATCCTTTTGCCGATGGGGCGCAAGGGGCCCGCCTTTATCGTCTATCCGAATTTCCGTGTGCTGTTCGAATGGAACAAGAGCTTCGTCTACGTCACCAGCGCCGCCTATTTCGCGACGCGCCTCGAAGGGGCGCCGCGCCTCGATCCCGGCGCGCCCGAACCGGGGCTGAGCGTGTCGCAGATGAAGCGGTTGCAGGATAAGCTGGTCGCGAAGGGCTATGACGTGGGTGCGGTCGATGGCATCCTCGGCGCCAACACACGCAACGCTGTCCAGAGCGCGCAAGAGAGGTTCGGACTGCCCGCGGATGGTTGGCCGACGCGCGCCTTGCTCGATCGGTTGTGACCGCGTCGGGGCGGGAGGTCACCCCGCTGCGCCGCCAAGTGCGAAGAAATCGAGGAACGGGCTTAGCAGGTAGCGGATCGGAGAGACCGGTGCGGTCTGCAGGAAAACCTCGGCGGGCATACCGGGCACGAGCAGCCTGCGTTCTTCCGCGTCGAGCTCGTCCATATCGAAGGTGATCCGCGCTTCGTAATAGCTTACCCCGGTCGCGGGATCGGTCAGCGTGTCCGGGGAGATACGCGTGATCGTGCCGGTCACGTCGCTCGAGATTCGCCGCGACAGCCCCGGAAAGCGGAGGATCGCAGTCTGGCCTGCCTCCAGGCCGTCGATATTGGTCGGATCGACTTGCGCATTGACGATGAGCGGCCTCCCCGTCTCGACGATTGCCATCGCCATCTCCGCCGGGCGCAGCACCGCATGCGAGCCGCGCAGGCGCACATCGTGCACCGTGCCGCTGACTGGCGCGCGTAGGGTGCGCCGCGCCAATTCGCGGCGCAGATGTGTGGTGCGCGCTGAGAGTTCGATGGCGCGCGCATTGCTGGATTCGAGTTGCGATTCGATTTCCTCCCGGCGTTGCCATTGCAGCCGCGACGCGGTGAGCACCACGCCGCCGCTTTGCACCGTGAGCTGCGTTTTTTGGGCGCTTAAGGCGCCGAGTTGTCGCTCCAGCGAGACCTGTTCGCGGGTGAGGGCGAGGATTTGCGCCGATGTGGCGAGGCCGCGATCCTTCAGCCGTTCGCGGAGCGCGAGTTCCTTTTCGATCAACCGCTCTTCGCGTTCCAGCGCCGTGACCTGCGCATCGAGCCCGTCGCGCTGCGCGCGGATTTGCTGCAGCTGCCGCGCCATTTCGGCGCGTTGCTGAGCGAAGGACTGTTTGCGGGCTTCGAACAGGGAATTCTGCCCCTCGACCAGATCGGTGACATCCGCGCGGAGCTTGGCCGCCTCCAAAAGCTGCCTCGGATAAGGGACCGTGTTCGCGCCGTCCCGTTCGGCTTGCAGCCGCGCGCGCTGCGCCTGCAGGGCGAAATCCGAGGCTTCGACGATGGCCAGCTCGGTCCGGATGTCGTCCGAGGCAAGGCGCATCAGCACTTGGCCACGGGTGACGTGATCGCCGCTTTTGACATAAATCTGTTCGATGGTCCCGCCGGTCGGATGCTCGATCACATGGCGGGAGCTGTCGACTTCGATCCGTCCTGAGGCCTGGATCGATCCGGCGAGCCGCGTGACGGTGAGCCAAAGGGCGGATCCGATGAAGAGGGCGACGATCGCCGCGAGGCCGAAGCTGATCGGGACGCCATGTTGCGAAGGGGTGCAGCAGGTGCCCCCTTGCCCGGAATGGATGCAGGCGTCGCTCACGCGGCGTTGTCCGCGCGTGGAACCACGCGGGCCTTCGTGGCCGAGGCGATCATGCGCTTGAGGACGTCGTCACGCGCGCCGAGTGCGCGCTGCGCCCCGTGATCGAGTACGAGGATGCGTTCGCATTCGGCGAGCGCGCCGGGGCTGTTGGTCATCACGATCGCCGCGCCGCCGCGCGCCTTCAGATCGCTCAGCATCGTGTGCAGACAGGCCCCGCCATCTCCACTGAGCAAGAGGTTTGGCTCATCGAGAATAAGCAGGATCGGGTCGTGATAGAGCGCCCGCGAAAGCGCGACGAGCTGGCGCTGGCGATCGGAGAGCGAAGCCCCCTCGAACTCGATCGGCGTGTCGTAGCCCGCGGGCATTTTGAGAATCATCTGGTGCGCGCCGGCGCGTTTGGCTGCGGCGATGACCCGGTCCATGTCGGGCGCGAGGTCGAGCCGGGCGATATTCTCGGCCACGGTGCCGGGGAAAAAGGTTACCGATTGCGGCAGGTAGCCGATCAGCCGCCCCAGATTGTCGCGGTCGTATTGATCCAGCGGCACCTCGTCGAGGCGGATCGTGCCCGAGCTTGGATGGGAGAAGTTGCACAGGCTGCGCGCGAGAACAGATTTGCCTGCGCCGAGCGGGCCGATCACCCCGAGCGCCTCCCCGGGTTCGAGCGAGAAGCTGATCATCTCGATCGCCGCTCGGTCGGAATTGGCGGGCCGGACGGTGATGTCTTCGACGGCCAGGCGCGCCTTCGGGCTCACCCATTCGGTGCCCTTTTGCTCGGGCGGGTGAGCACCGAGCAGGGCCGCCAGCCGGTCGCGGGCGACGGTGGCGCGTTGCCATTGCGTCCATCCGCCCACGGCAAGCTCGACGGGCGCGAGCGATCGCCCCATCAGGATCGAGGCGGCGATCATCGCCCCCGCGCTCAACTCGCCTTGCAGGACGAGATAGGCGCCAAGCGCCAGCATCGAGGTTTGCAGCAGCATCCGTAGCGCGCGCATCGAGGCATGGAAGCTGCCGCTGAGATCGGTGGCCCGAATCGCGTTGTCCATCGATTCATGCCGCGCCGCCTGCCAGCGTTTGAAGCCGCTTTCGCGCATTCCGAGCGAAACGACCGTTTCGATCTGGCGGAGAAAATCGTTTCCGAGATACCGGGCTTTGTTCTCGAGCTGCGTCGTCTCTTCCATACGCCCGCGCGTGACGAACTGTGTGGCGAGAGACAGCAGGATCAACGTGGCCCCTCCGGCGAAGGCCAGAGCGCCGAGCCACGGGTGGAACACAAACAGCACTCCGAGATAGAGCGGCGTCCAGGGCAGATCGAACACCGCCGCCGCGACCGGGGAGGCATAATAGCGCTGGACGATTTCCAGATCGCGCAGGGCGTTGTTGGAGGACCGCTCTTGCGTGTTGATGGTGGCGTCGATGATGGCGGCGTCGAAGACGCGCCGCTCGAGGCCGCGCTGATGATCCGCCCCGATTCGGGCGAGCAGGCGACCTCGAGCCCAATCAATGACGCCCATCATCGTGAAGAGAAAGGCCACCAGCAGGAACAGGTTGATCAGCGTCGGCAAGGACCGCGCGGGCAGCACGCGGTCGTAGACCTGCAGCATGAACAGCGGCCCTGCGAGAACGAGCAGATTAATGAAGGCCGCGAATATAGCGACCAGCACGAATTGCCTTCGTACCCGGCCCAGCAGCCGGGCCATCTCCCGTCGCCCTTTGACGATGTTGCGTTTGATGATGGCTTGATCGGTGTTGGAATATGGCATCGTGCTCTCCCCGCGATGACGGGCGCTGATCGGAGCGCCGCGCTTGGCAAGGGTGATGCGAAGGCGCTGAACGGGGCGTTAATTTCGCCGCTCCTTTTCCCGTCAATTCGATCCATTTCTTCCGGAACTCCGGAGTTCTGAGCGACTCGCGTTGCGGCAAGACCGGATGCGCCCTATCTATTTCAGGACCTAAGCCGCAACGCAGGGGGGAGCGACTTTGGCGCAGGAATTAGAAAAGAGGGCCTCGGCGCGCGTCGGCGTGCGGTGGTCTGCGGTGGCTACGATGACGGCGCTTGCGCTGGGGTTGGCCGCCTGCGCACCTGCGCCGCCCGCGACCGGCATTCAGGACCCTTACGAGGCGGCAAATCGCAAGACGCATGAGTTCAACAAGAAGCTCGACTCGGCCTTCTTCCGCTCCGATTCGACCGATGGCAGTGGCCCCGGTCCGGTGACGAAAACGCTCTATAATGTCGGCAGCAATCTCAGCCTTCCGGGGAAGGTGCTCAACTCTCTGCTGCAAGGACGACCCGAGCCGGCCGTGAAGAACACCTTCCGATTCTTCATCAACTCGACGATCGGGCTGGGAGGGATTTTCGATCCGGCAGGGACGGATTTCTCGTTGCCCGAGACGGATACCGATTTCGGCGAGACGCTACATGTCTGGGGCGTGGGCGAGGGTAATTATCAGGAATTGCCGGTCTTCGGGCCGTCCACGACGCGTGATACAGTCGGGATGGTCGTCGATTTTGTGATCGACCCGCTGGGCGCGCTGCCCGACAAGGAGCGCATCGCCGCAGGGGCGCTACGCTTCGGCGGCAATGTCGCGAAGCGCAACATGTATGGCACCACTGTCGATTCGATCCTGTATGACAGTGCCGACAGCTATGCCCAAAGCCGGCTTCTGTATCTGCAGAACCGACGCTACGAACTCAATGGCGAGGAGGCCACCGATGCGAATGCCTACGATCCCTACGAAGACCTTCTGCCGCAATAGGCGGCAGGTTCTGGGCCTCGGCGCGGCGGGTCTGGCGGCGGCGATGGTGCCGGGGTCGGCATATGCGCTGACCGATGCGCAGGCGCGCGCACTGATCCAGAAAGCGGTGAACGAGGTCAACGCAGCCATCGCCTCGGGGCGCACCGGGCCCGCGCTCTATGCGATGTTCGAACGGATTTTCGCGCGATATGCGGATGTGAACGTCATCGCGCGTTCGGCGCTGGGCGTGGCGGCGCGGCAGGCGAGCCCGGCGCAGCTCGCGGCCTTCACCAAGGCGTTCCAGGGCTACCTCTCGCGCAAATACGGCAAGCGGTTCCGTGAGTTCCAGGGCGCGAAGTTCCAGATTCAGGGCGCCCGCCCGATCAAAACCTTCTACGAGGTGAAGACGCTCGCGACCCTGCCGGGGCAGGCGCCGTTCGAGGTGCTGTGGCAGGTCTCGGATCGCTCTGGCAGCGACAAGTTCTTCAACCTGATCGTCGAGGGCGTGAATATGCTCGCCTCCGAACGGGCTGAGATCGGTGCGATGCTCGACCGGCGTCGCGGCAATATCAACGCGATGATCGAGGATCTGAAACGGGCCGGCTAAGCGGCGCAGGCTTCGGCCTGGCAAGACGCCGTACCAAAAGAAACGCCCGGGCCAGTGGCCCGGGCGTTTCTTTTGTTTCGGCTCGGTCGCTCAGTTGCTGCCGAAGATGTTGAGCAACTCGTTGAGGATCGACTGCGACGGATCGCGCCGCTGCCGCTGGGGCTGGGCGGGCGCTTGACCCGCGCTCTGGCTTTGACCCTGAGACTGCTGAGCCGGCACCTGCCAGTCGCCCGGATGGGCCATCGGCAGCGGCTTGGGGTCTTCGCCGTTGAGCACACGCTTCATCGTTTCGTGGAAGATCTCGGCGGGCAGGCCGCCCCCGGTCGTCCCTTTCAGCGGCGTGTTGTCGTCATTGCCCATCCAGACGCCGACCACGTAATCCGAGGTGAAGCCCACGAACCAGGCATCGCGCGCGCTCTGCGTGGTGCCGGTTTTGCCTGCGATCTCGTAGCCGTCGATGTTGGCGCGGCGGCCGGTCCCGTGCAGCACGACCTGACGCATCATGTAGGTCAGCTCCTGCGCCGCTTTCTTCGAGATCACGCGCTCGCCGATCCCGCCGGGCTTGCCGAAGAGCGGCTGGTCGTCGCCTTTCAGCGTCAGCGAGGTCAGGCCATAGGGCTGCACCGAAGAGCCGCCATTGAGGATGCCCGCATAGGCCCCGGTCATGTCGAGCAGGTCCGATTCCCCAACGCCGAGCGCCACTGAGGGGAGGTTCGGAAGGTCCTGCGCGAAGCCGAACCCTTCCGCGACCTTGATGACATTCTCGCGCCCCACCGCTTCGGAGACGCGCACGGTCGCCACGTTCACCGAATGCTCGAGCGCCGTGGTCAGCGTGATCGGCCCCATGTAGCTGCGCTCGTAGTTGCGCGGGCTCCAATCGGGCGAGCCGGGCATCTTCACCGTGACCGGCGCGTCATCCACCATCGAATCCGGGGTGTAGCCCAGATCGAGCGCAGTCGCGTAGACGAAGGGCTTGAAGGTCGAGCCGGTCTGACGCTGCGCCATGGTGGCGTGATTGAACGCACCCGAGACCTTCGTGGCCCGGCCGCCCACCATGCCGCGCACGGCGCCATCTGCGCTCATCACGACGATAGCGGATTCGGCCTTCGAGCCTTTGGAGACCTTGTTGTCGTAGACCGACTTCATCGCGTCTTCGGCCGCCGACTGGATGCGCTGATCGAGAGTCGTGTTGATGACCACATCCTCGGTCGTGTCGCGCGACAGGAAGTCTGGGATCGTGTCCATCACCCAATCCGCGAAATAGCCGCCCGCGCGTTTCTGTGCCGCCTGGCTCAGCGTGGCGGGGTTGTTCTTCGCGTCGAGATATTGCCGATCCGTCAGGTAGTTTTGCTCGTGCATGAGGTTGAGCACGGTCGCGGCCCGTTCCTGCGAACGCTCGAGGCTCGAAGTCGGGGCGTAATAGCTAGGGGCTTTCAGAAGACCCGCCAGCATCGCCGCCTGCTGCGGATCTACATTGGCCGCCGAGATGCCGAAATAGCGCTCCGACGCGGCTTCGAAGCCGCGCGCACCCGCACCGAGATAGGCGCGGTTGAGGTAGATCGAAAGGATTTCATCTTTCGAGTATTTCAGTTCCAGCGCGAAGGCGTAGGGCACTTCCTTGATCTTGCGGCGCAGACCGCCCGAACGGCAGTCATTCTCATAGGCCGCTTCGTTCTTCCATTTCTTCGGGTCGAACTTCACGCCGAGGCACAAGAGCTTCGCGGTCTGCTGCGTGATGGTCGAACCGCCGTTGCCGTCGAACGGTCCGCGCCCCTCGCGCATGTTGATTGCCATCGCCGAGGCGATGCCGCGCGGCGAGATGCCGAAGTGGTGGTAGAAGCGGCGGTCTTCGGTCGCGACCACGGCGTCGCGCAGATAGGGCGAGACGTTCTTCGCGTCGATCTGGCCGCCGAAAGTCTCGCCGCGCCAGGCGAAGACCTTGCCCTGATCGTCGAGCATCGTGACCGAGCCGCGGGTGCGGCCGTCGAGCAGCTTCGTGTAGTCGGGCAGGGTCGAGTAGAAATACAGCGTCGCTGCGCCCACCACGAGGGCGACGATCATTGCGAGGCGCCAGCCGACGCCCCATACGACCCGCCAGATCAACCGAGCGAGGCCGATGATCAGACCGGTGACCGGCCCGTTGCGCCGCGGCGGCTTGCCTCGGCCACCTCCGCCGTTACCTCCACCCCGGCGCGCATTCTTGCGCGGCTTGGTGGGCTTCGATGCCTTGGGAGGCTGCTTCGAAGAGGAATAGCGCTTGTCAGCCACGAGGCGCCCGCGCCCTCCGCCTTTCTGAGTCATCTGCCTGTTCCGCTGCCTGCGTTTTAATTGCGCGCAATCTACACGGGCCGACCCGAGATGTGCACCCGCGAAAAATCACGTTTCAGATTTGCAATGTGATTAAAAAAGCGGCAAAGCGCACAAATTGTGCAAATTTGAGCCAGAATCCGCTGAGGCTGCTACTCGGACGGAACCTCGTTTCCTTGTGCGAAAGGGGCACAGCGGGCCTTTTAACACCGTGCGATGTCACCAAGCGGGCATCGAAAGGGCTGAACAAGGAAGGGATGTCAGGTGAAACTCATCATTGCAGCAATCAAGCCGTTCAAGCTGGAGGAGGTGCGCGAGGCGCTCACCACCATCGGCGTGCGCGGAATGATGGTGACCGAGATCAAAGGCTTCGGTGCCCAGTCGGGTCACACGGAAATTTATCGTGGTGCCGAATACGCCGTGAACTTCGTGCCGAAGGTCAAGCTGGAGATCGTCGTCGCGGACGGCCTCGCCGACGAGGTTGTCGACACGATCATGAAAGCCGCGAAAACCGACAAGATCGGCGACGGCAAAATCTTCGTTCTCGATGTCGGGCAGGCGGTTCGCGTGCGCACCGGCGAATCCAATGACGACGCGCTTTAAGGCGCGACAGGGGGAAAGTAGGAAAATGAACAAGCTTTCGAAAATCACCGGCCTTGCGGTCGCTCTGACCGCGGTGGCTCTGCCGGCGCTGGCGCAGGATGCCGCCGCGCCCGCGGCGATGGATCCGCCGGCCAATGAGATCGGCTTCATCCTGAACACCTTCATGTTCCTCGTCACCGGCTTCCTGGTGATGTGGATGGGCGCGGGCTTCTCGATGCTCGAGGCTGGCCTCGTGCGTTCGAAGAACGTGACCATGCAGTCGCTCAAGAACATCGCGCTCTTCGCGATCGCGGCGATCATGTACTACCTCATCGGCTACAACCTGATGTACCCGGGCGACGGCTGGTCGATCAACGGCGTGCTCGGTGCCTTCTCGACCACCTCGCTCGAGCCCGTTGGCGTCGGCGCGGATTCGGTCGACCTGACCTACGCTTCGGTCGGTTCGGACTTCTTCTTCCAGCTGATGTTCTGCGCCACCACCGCGTCGATCGTTTCGGGCACCCTGGCCGAGCGCATCAAGCTGTGGCCGTTCCTGATCTTCACCGTGATCCTGACGGGCTTCATCTACCCGATCCAGGCTTCGTGGAAATGGGGCGGTGGCTTCCTGGACGCCGATTTCGGCTTCCTCGACTTCGCTGGCTCGACCGTCGTGCACTCGGTCGGTGGCTGGGCAGCTCTCGCAGGCGCTCTGATCCTCGGTCCGCGTATCGGCAAGTATAAGGACGGCAAGGTCCAGGCTATGCCCGGTTCGAACCTGACGCTCGCTACGCTCGGTACCTTCATCCTGTGGCTCGGCTGGTTCGGCTTCAACGGCGGTTCGCAGCTCTACATGAACACCGTGGGCAACGTCGCCGATATCTCGCGCATCTTCGCCAACACCAACACGGCAGCTGCCGGTGGCGCGATCGCAGCGCTGATCCTGACCCAGATCCTCTACAAGAAGCCGGATCTGACCATGGTTCTCAACGGCGCTCTGGCTGGCCTCGTGTCGATCACGGCTGAGCCGCTGACCCCGAGCCTCGGTGCAGCGACCATCATCGGCGCGATCGGCGGTATCATCGTGGTCCTGCTGGTTCCGATGCTCGACAAGCTGAAGATCGACGACGTCGTGGGCGCTATCCCGGTCCACCTCGGCGCTGGTATCTGGGGCACGCTGGCTGTTCCGATCACCAACCCCGACGGCACCTTCTACGGCCAGATCGTCTCGATCATCATCGTCGGCATCTTCGTCTTCGTGGTCTCGGCAATCATCTGGTTCATCCTCAAAGCCGTCATGGGCATCCGCGCCCCGGCCGAGGACGAGATGATGGGCCTCGACAAGGCGGAACTGGGCATGGAAGCCTATCCGGAGTTCGTCAACTAAGACGCCTCATCCAAGACAAAGCGAAAGGCCCGGGAGCGATCCCGGGCCTTTTTCATTGCGTCTGATGTCGGCTTACTCGGTGACCGGAGCGCCTTGTTGCTTCTGCTGCCCGCCGCTGTTCTGGTAATCCGGCTTGCGCAGGAAGAAGACGAGCGGGATCGCCGCCAGCGTGACCCACATCATGAACTTGAAGTCGTCCACGTAAGAGATCATCGCCGCCTGCTGCGTCGCGAGGTTGTTGAGCACCGTCAGGGCCGCTTCCCGCGACATGCCGCTCGCGCCGTTCATCACGCCCGAGAGGTTCTGCGGATTGATCGCAGAGACGATCTCGGAATGGTTCACCGCGATATTGTGGGTGAGCAGCGCGGTCACGATCGAGATCCCGATGGACGAGCCGATATTGCGCAGAAGCGAGAACAGCGCCGTGCCGTCGCCGCGATATTCCGGGGCGAGCGTTGCGAAGGCCAGCGTCGAGATCGGCACGAAGACCGAGCCCAGCCCGAAGCCCTGAATCACGCCCGAGATGATGATCCATTTCGGCCCCATCTGCGGCGAGAAGGTTGACATGATGTGCAGCGAATAGGCGGTTAAGGACAGGCCGACCACCACGAGAATGCGCAGGTCGATGACCTTCACCAACCGCCCGATCAGCAGCATCATGATCATCGCCCCCACGCCGCGTGGTGACATCACGAGGCCCGTCGTCAGCGTCGGGTAACTGAAGATGTTCGACAGCATCGGCGGCAGCAGCGCCAGCGAGGCGAGCAGGATGATCCCGATCACGAAGATGAACAGCAGCCCCATCGAGAGGTTGCGGTCGAGGAACATCTTCGGCTCGAGGAAAGGCTTTTTCGCGCTGAGAATCCACACGAGGAACACCCAGAATCCGCTGATCGCGAGCGCGGCCTCGATCCAAATCTCGCGCGAGGCGAACCAGTCGAGATCGGACCCACGGTCGAGCATCATCTGCAGCGACCCGATCGCCACGGCCAGTGCCGCGAAGCCGAAGAAGTCGAAACCGATCTTCTTCTTGGGGGTCTCGGGCAGGAAGAAGGCGGAGCCCGCGATGGCGATCATCCCGAGCGGCACGTTGATGTAGAACACCCAGCGCCAGTTGATCACTTCGGTCAGATAGCCGCCCAGCGTCGGGCCGATGATCGGGCCAAGCATGATGCCAGCGCCGAACATCGCCATCGCCTGCCCGTGCTTCTCGCGCGGGTTGATGTCGAGCATGAAGTTCTGCGCGAGTGGCACGATGGCCGCACCGAACACGCCCTGCATGAGGCGGAAGATCACCATCACGTCGAGCGACCACGCGATCCCGCAAAGCATCGAGAAGACGACGAAGCCGATCACTGCGACCATGAAGATTTCGCGCCGCCCGAAACGGTTGGCAAGCCAGCCCGACAGCGGCGTCACGATGGCTGCGGCCACGATATAGGAAGTCAGCACCCAGTTGATCGTATCGCGCGACGCGCCGAGGTCGGCGCGCATGTCGGGCAGGGCCACGTTCGCAATCGTTGTATCGAGCACCTGCATGATCACGGCCAGCATCAGCGACGCCATAATCAGCGCGCGATGCGGCACGTTATGCGGGTCGATCCCCTTGGGTTGTTTCTCTGCGGCCTCGGCCATGACTTACTGCCCCTGTTGGGTCGTGCCCGCCACCGCGGCCGAGCTGTTCGCCTTGTCGAGGATGCGCTTGTAACGCGGCTGCGAGGCGGTATCGACGGTGACGCTGGCCGAAAGACCTGCGCGCAGGCCGTCGAGTTTCGCGTCGTCGTCGAGACGCAGGCGCACCGGAACACGCTGGGTTACTTTCACCCAGTTGCCGGTCGCGTTCTGTGCCGGAAGGATCGAGAACTCGGCCCCGGTGCCCGCGCCGACCGCATCGACCGTCGCGTGATATTCGCGATCCGGGAAGGCGTCGAATTCGACCGTGGCCGACTGGCCCGCTTGCATATGGGTCAGCGAAGTTTCCTTGAAGTTCGCGATCACCCAGACGTCGCTGGTATCGACCAGCGTGAAGAGGCTGGCACCGGCGCCGACCATCTCGCCCGCTTTGAACGAGGAGGCCTGATAGATGATGCCGTCGGTAGGCGCATCGACCTCGGTCTGCGAGAGATTGTACTTGGCGTCGTTGACCGCCACGATCGCCGATTTCACCGAAGGATGCTCGTCCACCTGAATCTCGGGATTGCCGTTGAGCGCAACCTTGGCCGACGCCACTTTCTGCTTGGCCGCGGCCAGCGTGTTCTGCGCCGCTTGCGTCGCCGTGCGCTGCTGGTCGAGCGCCTGCTGCGTCGTAGTGCCGGATTTGATCAGCTTTTCCTGACGGTTCAGCTGTTTCTCCTGATACGCCGCGTTATCCGCTGCCTGTTTCTCGTCGGCGAGCGCAGCCTTGTAGGAGGCGCGAAGCTGTTCGACCTGAAGGCGGGCCTGCGACAGTGCGGCCTCTGCCTTGGCCAGCGCCAGCTCATATGGCTTCTTGTCGAGTTCGAAAAGCGGCGTGCCTTTTTTGACGTGCTCGTTGTCATGCACGAACACTTCGGTCACACGGCCCGAGATTTGCGAGGCGACGGGGATTCTCGCCATCTGGAAATTGGCGTTCTCGGTGCTTTGCGAGCCACCGGCGCTCAGCCAGTACCACGCGCCGCCCAGCACGATGAGGGCGGGCACGAGAATGAGGAGCCAGAATTTCGGCCCCTTCTTCTGTTTCTGTTTCGGTTGGTTTGCCGCGCTGTCCGCGGTCGGGTTCTGGTCACTCATGATGTGTCTCTGACGTGGAGGAGGTGTCTTCGGAGAGGTTACGGATGATCGCCCGAAGGGTGTTCAATGCGGTCGCGACTTCGTCATCGCTCAGCCCGGCCAGTGCCTGCTCGTAGATGTCATCCGCGATGGAGCGAGCATCCTCGAAGGCGTTGCGCGCCTTGGCCGAGGGATGCACGAGCTTGACGCGTCGATCGTTCGGATCAGCTTTGCGGCAGACCCAGTCGGCTTCTTCCATGCGGTCGACGAGGCGCGAGACCGAAATCGGTTCGATTTCGAGCAGCTCGGCCAGTCGGGCCTGCGGCAGCGCGCCTTCCTTCTTGAGGTAGACGAGAAGCCGCCATTGCGCGGTCGTCAGGCCGAACTCGTTGGCGCGTGCCTCGAAGCGACGGCGGATCAACCGCGTCGCGTCGTGCAGGAGAAAACCTAGGCTCTGATCGGGCATCCGGGGCTCCGTTGAAATTAAAGTAAGCCTCTATATTATGAGCCTGCTTATTATTTCAAGTGCGCAATGCGGAAAAATCCGCCAAGAAAAACGGCGGCCCGAGTGGACCGCCGTTTCGAATTTTCGTGTTGTCGGAAGCGGTTAGACGCCTGCGTCGATCAGCGCGCGGGCCAGAAGCGGCACGCTGTTTTTGTTCAGGCCCGCGATGTTGATACGCGAGTCGCCGACCATGTAGATCGCGTTGCCTTCCTTCATCGCAGCGACCTGCTCGGGCGTCGCACCAAGGCGCGAGAACATGCCGCGGTGCTCTGCCACGAAGTCGAAGCGGTCGGAGTTGGACAGCTTGCGCAGCTCGTCGGCGAGTTGCTGGCGCAGCTCCAGCATGCCGGTGCGAACCTCTTCCAGCTCGGCTTCCCAATCGGCGCGCAGCTCGGGATCGGTGAGCACGCGGGTGACCAGCGCCTGCCCGTGATAGGGCGGGAAGGAGTAGGTCTGACGGTTAAGATAGGCGAGGTTGCCCTGAACGGTCTTCTTGGTCTCTTCCGAACCCAGAACCATCAGGCAGCCGGTGCGCTCGCGATAGATACCGAAGTTCTTCGAGCAGGACGCCGCGATCAGCACTTCCGGCAGACGCTCGGCGATCAGGCGGGTGCCTGCGGCATCGGCTTCAAGACCGTCCCCGAAGCCCTGATAGGCGAGGTCGATCATCGGCACGGCGCCGGTCTCTTTCAGAAGGTCCGCAACCTTGCCCCATTGCTCGAGCGTCAGGTTCGCGCCGGTCGGGTTGTGGCAGCAGCCGTGCAGCAGCACGATGTCGCCTTCCTTGGCGCCCTTCAGGTCTTCCATCATCGCGTCGAAATCGACCGAGCGGGTCTCGGCATCGAAATAGCGATAGGTGGTGAAGTCCTGATCCATGAATTTCAGGATCGAGAGGTGGTTCGGCCAGGTCGGATCGGAGACCCAGATCTTGGTGCCGGGGTTCGCGATGCGGGCAAGCTCGAAGCCCATGCGGCAGGCGCCGGTGCCGCCCACGGTCGACAGGCAGGCCAGACGATCGGCCGGGTAGCCCTTGCCCAGAACCATCTCGGCCATCGCCGCATGGAATTCCGGCTGGCCGGCGAGGCCCGCGTATTTCTTGGTGGTCTCGTTGTCCCAGACCTGCTTTTCCGCCTTGTGGATGGCGCGCATGATCGGGGTTTCGCCTTCGGCGTTCTTGTAGACGCCGACGCCGAGATCGACCTTCTGGTCGCGCTCATCGGCGCGGTATTCTTCCATCAGCGCAAGGATCTTGTCCGGCGCCTGCGGCTTGAGATTGTTCAGCATCATGCTTCTCCCGTTGCGACCTTGAGGTCGTTATACATGCCCCATTCCGACCAGGACCCGTCATAGAGCGACCAGTCGGACTTGCCGATCAGTTCGAGCGCGAGCGACAGGATCGCGGCGCTGACGCCGGAGCCGCAGGTCGTGATCGCGGGCTTCGACAGGTCGACGCCGGCGGCCTCGAACAGGGCCTTGATCTCTTCTGGGGATTTGAAAGTGCCCTCGGGGGTCAGCAGTTCGCCGAAGGGCAGGTTGCGCGATCCGGGGATATGACCCGAACGCAGCCCCGGGCGCGGCTCGGTGCCGTTGCCGAGGAAGCGATCGTTCGGGCGCGCGTCGATGATCTCGTGATCGCCGAGCTTGCTGGCATGGGCGACCTGCGTGACGTCCTTCACCAGACCGGGGTGGCGTTGCACCGTCATGTGACGGTCGCGCACCATCGGCGGCATGTCTTCGAGCGGGCGGCCTTCGGCCTCCCATTTCGGCAAACCGCCATCGAGCACCGCCACATCCGTCTTGCCCATCAGGCGGAAGGTCCACCAGACGCGCGGCGCGGAGAAGACGGAATGCTGGTCGTAGATCACGACCTGATGGCCGTCGCCCACGCCCATCGCGCGCATCCGCGAGATGAACTTCTCGGGCGGCGGCGCCATATGCGGCAGATCCGAGCGATTATCGGCGATATCGTCGATGTCGAAGAAGCGCGCACCGGGAATGTGCTTAGCGTCATAGGTCGCCTTCGCATCCCGCTCCATCTGCGGCAGGAACCACGAAGCGTCCAGAATGCGCAGGTCGGGGTCCTTCAGATGGGCAGCAAGCCAATCCGTCGATACGAGCGTTTTCGGGTCATCCATCGTCATGCGCCTCTTTTGCCGGTCGGGATTGCTTAGACTCAGCGGCGCGCAAGACGCAAGGGCAGGGCGGGTAAATCCGCCCCGTGTCCCTAGTAATTCTGCTTCAGAAGGCGCTGTTTCTGGCGGTTCCAGTCGCGTTTCGCCTCAGTTTCGCGCTTATCGGCCTGCTTCTTGCCCTTCGCGATCCCGATCAGGACCTTCGCGATGCCCTTCTCGTTGAAGTACATCTTCAGCGGCACGATGGTCATGCCCTCGCGCTGGGTGGCGTTCCACAGGCGCGCCAGCTCTCGCTTGGACACCAGAAGCTTGCGCTTGCGCCGCTCCTCATGGCCGAAATGCGAGGCTTGGTTCAGACTCGCGATATAGGAGTTGATCAGCCACAATTCGGCATCCTCGACCGAGGCGTAGCTCTCGGCGATGTTCGTCTGACCGACGCGCATCGATTTCACCTCGGAGCCTTGCAGCACGATGCCCGCCTCGAGTGTGTCCTCGACGGCGTAGTGATAACGTGCCTGCCGGTTCTCGGCGATCAGCTTGGAATTGGGGTCTGAATGCTTTGCCATAGTCGCATCGAGATAGGGCAGGCAAGCGGCTCTGTCCAGTGCGGCACCGCTACGCTTGACGCCCGTGCGGTGGCGCGAAATAGCTAGGGCAGGAGGAACGCCCATGATCATTCAGATCGCCATCGGTTCGGTGATGATGCTTTTGACCGTTTGCATCGCCGCGCTCAGCGCCTGGGCGATCGAGGCGACATTCTCGCGGCTGCACTGGTGGATGCTGCGTGAGCCGCACCGCCCGAAACTGATGCTTATGGTCGTCGTTGCCGCGCTCTGGGCGCTGGCGATGGTCACGGCGGGCGTCTGGCTCTGGGCCTTTTGCTTCCGCATCCTGGGCGTGTTTAACACGATGGAGCAGTCGGTCTACTTCTCGCTCGTGAGCTTCACCACGCTGGGATACGGCGACATCCTGCTTTCGCATCAATGGCGCATCCTTGGCGGGATGGCGGCGGCGAACGGACTGCTGAACGTGGGGCTTCTGACCGCGCTGCTGGTCGAGGTGATCCGGCATGTGCGCAAGAGCCAGCTGGAAGCCCGGGCCGAGCGTGGCGCGAGCTGAGCTGCTGTGCTCGCGCGCGCGGGTGCGCACGCGAGCTATATATCCGTCAGTCGAGCATCAGCGCGTCTTTGACGATCCCGGTCAGCATGTCGGTCACCGGCTGCATCGACTCTTCGTCATAGGAGCGGAAGCCCACCGTCACGTGATCCGTGTCCTCGGGCGTCTGGTACACGAAGATCGTGTAGGGGCAGTACTGGAAGTTGGTGATATCCGCCTCCATCACCTCGCGCGACGTCTGCGCCGAGCAGAAGGAGAATACGTCCGCGCCGGTGAAAAGCGTCTTGGTGCTGCCGACCGCGTCTTTCGTGCGCTCCAGCATGTCACCGGTATGGCTGACGTGATCCACCACGAGCCCCGCGCCGATGATTGCGTTCTGCACTGCGAAGGTGACGTTGTCGAAGGTGTCTTCGGTGGTCCAGGTATGGGCGTCCTCGGCCGTTGCCGCGCTCGCCCCCACTGTGATGACCGCCGCGAGTGCGGCGCCGATGAAGCGTTTCATCTCTCTCTCCCTTGTCTCCCGATCGGACGACTTTGCGCCGTCCGTTGATCCAGTCTCGATACTGGCGCGTATTTTTATACGTGCCTAGAGGTAACAATGTCGCTGTAAGCTCCGAAGTGTAAGCGACGGGCACCGCCCCATATGTAGGGGCAGAGAGGAGATTTCCATGCGCAAGATAAGACCGAACGATCCGAGCTGGGCCGATGTGACGCCGAAGGCCGACTTCCTGAACCGCCGCCAAATCATGGCCGGCGCAGGCGCGATGGCGCTTGGCTCGATTGCCGGGCCCAGCTTTGCCAGCATCGACGCCAAGCCCTCGAAATTCTCGACCGACGCCAAGCCGAACACCCTCAAGGAGATCACCTCCTACAACAACTTTTATGAGTTCGGCTGGGACAAGTCGGACCCCGCGCAATATGCGGGCCAACTGGTCACCGACCCGTGGTCGATCGAGATCGACGGGATGGTCGACAAGCCCGGCTCCTATCCGCTCGACGATATTCTCAAGCCCGTAACGCTCGAGCAGCGCATCTATCGCTTCCGCTGTGTGGAGGCGTGGTCGATGGTCGTGCCGTGGATCGGCTTCGAGCTGTCCAGTCTTCTGAACCGCGTGGGCGTGCAGCCGTCCGCGAAATACGTGGCCTTCCAGACGCTCTACCGTCCCGAGCAGATGCCGGGGCAGAAGCAGGGCGGTATCGACTGGCCCTATGTCGAGGGGCTGCGCATCGACGAGGCGATGAACCCGCTGACCATTCTCGCGACCGGTCTCTATGACGAAGAGATGCCGAACCAGAACGGCGCGCCGGTCCGCCTGATCGTGCCGTGGAAATACGGCTTCAAGTCGATCAAGAGTATCGTGAAGATCTCGCTGACCGATAAGCAGCCGCCGACGACGTGGAACCAGTTGCAGCCGCGTGAATACGGCTTCTATGCCAATGTGAACCCGAAAGTGGATCACCCGCGCTGGTCGCAGGCCACCGAACGCCGCGTGGGTGCGGGCCTCTTTGCCGGCCGTCAGGAGACGCTGATGTTCAACGGCTACGGTGACGAGGTCGCGCAGCTCTACAAGGGCATGGACCTCGCGAAGTATTACTGATGATCAGCGCAACCCTCTCCGCCCCGATCAACACCGCACTGCGGCGTGTGCCCAGCTGGGTCGTCTACCTGGCAGGACTGATCCCGCTGGCATGGGTGGTCTGGCTGACTCTGACCGGCGGCATCGGCGTCGACCCCGTGAAAGCGATCGAGCATCGCCTCGGCAAGATCGCCCTGTGGTTCCTGATCGGCGGGCTGGCCATCACACCGGCGCGCCGATTCCTCGGCATTAACCTGATCAAGTATCGCCGCGCGGTGGGCTTGCTGGCCTTCTTCTATGTGGCGCTGCACCTGATCGCCTGGGTGGTGCTGGATATGGGGATGCTCTGGGCACAAGCCGCGGCGGATCTCATCAAGCGCCCCTACCTCTTCTTTGGCATCACGGCTTTTGTGCTGCTGATCCCCTTGGCTGTCACGTCGAACAACGCTTCGATCCGCAAGCTGGGGAAGAACTGGCGGCGGATTCACATGCTGGTCTACCCGGCGGTGGCGCTCGGCGTGATTCACTACCTTTGGCAGATGAAGGTGATTTCCAGCGAGGGTTGGCTCTGGCTTGGTGTTTTCCTCGCTTTGATTGCTGTTCGATTCCGTACGTTTCGCTGGTGACTCGGTTGGTTTGGTTTGCTGCCCTTGGGGCAGGGTGCTCAGGAGGTTTCGCGGGGGCGGGTGATTTGCGCAAGATTCTTCCCTGCGCTGGTTCGGGGTGAATTGGGTGCATTTGCGGTGGTGTTGAAAGCGTAGCGATTTCAGTGTGTTGCGTTGTTCTTTCGAGAAAAGTGACAGTTTTTCGAAAAAGGCACTTGCGACTCCGCGGAGTGATCCGTAAATACCGCCTCACCGAAGCGGCACACACCGCAACGGGGCGCCGGAAGGGATCGCAAGAGACTGAAGGCGAAGGAAATTTTGGAGATACGGTTGGCAGGCGGCGCCCCAAGGGATTGAGGCGAGGCCGGTTGATTTTGTCTCCGCGCTCTTTGACATTGATAGATATCTGAAGAGATATGCGGGCGGTTTGGTCGATGATCGATGCGGACCGGAGCATA
>NZ_MPZT01000005.1:0-464946 GCF_002020145.1 Thioclava sp. DLFJ4-1 | reverse complement strand
CGGGATGGAGCAGCCCGGTAGCTCGTCAGGCTCATAACCTGAAGGTCGTAGGTTCAAATCCTACTCCCGCAACCAAACATATACCCAGAAATTACAGTCTGATCACGCCCAAAAGGGCGCGTTATGTATTCGCGCATCGTCATCAGGCGTTCCAATGAAAAAGGCGGCCATCGGCCGCCCTTTCCGATATCCGCAAGGCTTCGGCTCGGTTCACGAGGCCAGAAGCTCTTTCAGCTTGTCGTCGATGAACTTGACGTCGTCGGGGTTGGTGCCGGGGCCGCCGGCGAAATGGCCCCAGATCGACGGCACCGGCACGAATTCGGCGTTGGGCATGTTGGCGACCTCGATCTCGCTGTCTTCGGGCGGGAAATAGAGGTCGGTCTGGCCGGGCATGACATAGGCTTTCGCCTTGATCGCGCCGAGCGCCGCTTTGTAATCGCCGTTATAAAGCTCGTTCGCGCTGATATCGCCATTCTGCCAGGTCCAGGCCATCGTCAGCAGGTTGTTGGCGTCTTTCGGCAGGAAGAACCCTTCCCAGAACCCGATCAGGAAGTCTTCGAGCGAGGCGTAGCCGAGGGTCTTCAGGTCGAGCTCTTCCCGATAGAAGCTCTGTGAGAAGCCCCAGCCTGCATAGACGCGGCCAACCGCGCGGAGGCCTTTTTCGGGCTTAGAGGTGTAGCGCCCGTTTTCCCACGCGGCGTCGGCCCGCAGCGCCGCCTTCACCCCTTCGAGGAAGACATAGTTGTGGCGCGAGCATTTCGCCGACCCGCAGAACGGGGCGATCATATCCATCATCTCGGGATACATCGCCCCCCAGTGGAAGGTCTGCAGCGCCCCCATCGACCAGCCTGTCACCATGCGGATATTCTCGATGCCGAACTTCTCGGTCACCAGACGATGCTGCGCCTTGACGTTGTCATAGGCGGTCACGTTCGGGAAACGGTCCGCGTTATAGGGCTCCGGCGTGTTCGAGGGCGAGGTGGAGAGCCCGTTGCCGAACATGTTCGGGATGATGATGAAGTATTTCTCGGGGTCGAGCGCCATGCCGGGCCCGATCAGCCATTCGTTGTCGTAATGCTGCCCGGAATACCACGTCGGGTAGACGATCACGTTGTCCTTGGCCGCGTTCAGCTTGCCGAAGGTCTTGTAGGCGAGACGGGCGTTGGGCACGGCGAGGCCGCATTGGAACTCGAAGGTGCCAAGCTCGAAGATTTCATAATCAAGGGTCATGGTTTTTCCTCATGTCAAAATGGAGCGACGCCCTATCTCAGGCGACGCTCCGGAAGATCGTTGCGGATCAGGCAGTCGCGGTTTTCCCGCTCAGCGTGGAGATCAGGTAGTAAGCGACGCCGCCGACAAGTCCGGCCGAGATGGCGGTCGACAGATGGGGCAGATACCACTCGACGACGAAGGCCACCGCGGAGCCACAGGCCCAGGCGATGAAGGCCGTCCAGCGCCAGTCGCGGTCGATCTCGGAGTTCTTGCGCACGAGGAACTGGTCCACGAGGATGATCGCGCCGATCGGCGGCACGAGGATGCCCAGCAGGGACAGCCACTCGATGAAGAAGGCCCAGACATTGGTGGCCGCGATGACGATGCCGATGGCGCCGAGGATCACCGCGAAAAGACGCATGTGGCTGCGCAGGATGCGCGACCAGCCGGTGGCGGCATTATAGAGGCAGTGGGCACAGACCGAACCGAGGTTCACATAGAGGAACAGGAAGGCGAGAACGCTCAGCCAGGTCATCTGCATGTTGTTCATGTAGCCGAACATGTTGTCGGTGCCGAAGGGGTTGGCATCCGGAACGGCCAGGGCTGCGGTCATGATGCCGCCGACCAGCATCGCGGCAAGGTTGGCGAAGGGGAAGGCGCTGAAGGTCGCGACCCAGGAGCTTTTCGTGTCCTTGGCCCAGCGGTTGAAGTCGGCGCTCACGGTGCCGGCGTCGATGAAGAGCGCGATGACCACGGTCAGGCCGACGCCCATCGACATCGTCGCGACGCCATTATTGCCCGGGTAGGACATGATCGCGTCCCAGCTGGTCGTCGAAGCCGCGTCGCCGACGACGAAGAGGCCCAGAATGACGAAAAGCGGCACCGAGATCATGCCGATCAGGTGCAGGCCTTTCACGCCGACGAAGGTGACGCCGATATAAAGCGCACCGGCGATGAGCGTCATGACGACGTAGTTCAGATCATAGGTGGAGCTGACGAGAGCGCCGGTGATCCCGGTTTGCACCGCGTACCAACCAAGTAGAAGCGTCGAGAGCAGGCCGGAGGCGAAGACATAGCCCTTGCGGCCGAAGACGATGCTGGCGAGCAGGGCGAAGTTCATCCCTTTCGTCGCGCCGAGCTGACCGAGCAGACCGACATAGACCAGCATGATCAGGTTGCCGATGATCATCGCCGTCAGCGCGGAGCTGAACCCCATGCCGAGCACGAGGATCGAGCCGGTCATCGCGCCGGTGATGATCATCGGGAAACCCATCCAGACCATCGTGACGGAGAACATGCTCCGCCGGGCTTTTGCCGGGACCGGTTCATGTTCGTATTCATCGCCGAGCGCGTGATCGATCTCTTCTTCGATATGTTCGAGCGCCTCTGGCTCGAGATGCTTTTCCGTCGTGGTCATGATGTACCTCGTTGTTGGACTGTTTCTGATGTTCTTGTTTTTGCAGGCATGCGAAGGCCGGGCGCTTGCCGTGGGCAAACGCTGACGAAAGTCTCGCCGGGGCGGAGTGGATAAGGGGTCGATCAGTTCGGCAGCTTGATCCTGCCGTCGTTTGTGACCGGTTATACTGATCTCAGAGTTTTTGGGCGCGTGCGCCGATCGGGTTAGGGCTCTGTGGTCTCTCCATTTGGGGCGGCAAATCGCCGGGCCGAAAACGCAAAAGCCCCTCACGAATCCATTCACATGGTTCGTAAGGGGCTTTCATTGCCAGATGCGGCGCTCTTCGTTGAACGCTACGTCGACACGATGGCGTGATTCGTTTCAATATGCAAATGTTTTGATGTAACGATGTAAGGCGCTGAAAATAATGCGGAAAAAATTTCATCGCATGATTTCAGATGCGTTTTGCAATGCGTCGAGCTTGCCGCGACGTCAGTCATTTGCTATTCGATTCGTATGTGACCGTTCCCCCGGACTCCGCATTCGCGGGAGTTCTCGTTGAAAGATATGGAACCGTATTAATGGCTTTTGACAACGAGCCGGTCGCAGTTGGCCTCCTTTTTTCCCAAACCGGTGTAACGTCGGTGATCGAGCGCACGCAGCGTCAGGCTGCGCTGCTGGCTATCGAAGAAATCAACAATGCAGGCGGTATCGATGGTCGTGAACTTCTGATCGAAGACAGCGACCCGGCTTCCGATCCGTTGCGCTTCAAGAGCGAGGCGGAGCGCCTCATCGATGTTGGCGCAAAGACCATCTTCGGCTGCTACATGTCCTCCGCGCGCAAGGCCGTCTTGCCCGTGGTCGAGCAACGCCGCGCGCTGCTGTTCTACCCCACGCTCTACGAAGGGTTCGAGTTTTCGAGCAGCTGCGTCTATTCGGGCGCAGCGCCGAACCAGAACTCGCGCTGGTTGGCGGATTATCTCACGCAGACCTATGGCGACCGGTTTGTCTTCGTCGGGTCGAACTACGTTTTCCCCTATGAATCCAATCGGATCATGCGGGATCTGCTGATGCATCGCGGGGCGAAGGTCGTCGACGAAATCTACATTCCCCTGCGCCATAACGAGGAATATATCGAGCGGGCGATCTCGCGCATCAAGGCCGCAGGGCCTGCGGTCGTATTCTCCACGGTCGTGGGCGAAGGGTCGGTCCGCTTCTACCAAGCCTATGACCGCGCGGGCTTCGATCGCAGCAAACAGCCCATCGCCAGCCTGACCTCGGGCGAGCCCGAATTGCTGGCGGTCGGCAAGGATGCCTCGATCGGCAACGTGACGGCCGCGCCCTATTTCAGCGTGCTCGATACCGAGGCGAACCGTCGCTTCGTCACGGCTTATGCGCGCCGGTTCGGGCCGGATCAGCCGATTTCGGCGGGGACGGAAGCCGCCTATTTCCAAGTCTATCTCTTCGCGGAAGCGGTGCGCCGGTCCGGGGCGACCGATCGCGACAGCGTCTTGCGCACCTTGCCGAATTTCAGCTTCGAGGCGCCGCAGGGCCCCGTGCAGGTCGAAGGGGACACCCATCACACGAGCCTCTGGCCCCGGGTTGCCGTCGTCGGCGAAAGCGGTGCTTTTGAGATCGTGCGCGAAGCGCAGGCACCGGTGCGGCCCGACCCTTATCTCGTTGAATATGATGAAGACTTGCAGATGACGTCTCCGCAATTCGGAGCCGGAGGGGGCGGAAGCTGATGCCCCGGCTGCGTCTCAAGGATTTGCGCGACCTCTCGGTCATCGTCGTCCACCCGCCGGACGCAGATGGCAAGGCGCTCATGGATCAGCTCAAACGCATCGGCTGCCGCGCGGAACTGATGTGGCCCCCCGCCAAGGCGCTGCCGAGCGGGACGGATGTCGTTTTCGCAGGCGTCTTCTTCGAGAGCCAGAGTGCCCTGAGCAGCATGCTGCGGAAGTCCGAGAAACCCGGTCCGACGGTGATCGGCATCGTGAATTACGAGAACCCGGCGATGATCGAACTGGTGCTCGACATCAACGCATTCGCGGTGATTTCGAAGCCGGTCCGGACTTTCGGTATGCTGACAAATCTTGTCGTCGCACGCTCCAATTGGATGCAGGCGGCGGATTTCCACGACAAGATCGGCAAGCTCGAAAAAAAGATTTCCGGTCAGAAGAAGATCTCGAAGGCGAAGTCTATCCTCATGGAAATGCACAAGATTTCCGAGAGGGAAGCCTATGGCACCATTCGTGCGCAGGCGATGGGTAAGCGGATTTCCGTAGAGGAAATGGCGGTCGCGATCATCAACGCAAACGAATTGTTGTCATCAAGACCGGATGATGTATAGTCGAATCAGATCGATGGCCAATGATGTCCATCGGTTCGGCACAGAAAGCCCGCTGAAGACACTGTAGTGTCTTCGCGGGCTTTTTTGGTTTTCAGGATGGTGCAAAGGCCGCGCCATCGCTGCGGGCGTACCAGAGCGCACGCAACCCCGCCCTCGTGGCGGCGCTGAATGGCAACGATGCCAATCGCTCCGAACACCCGGAGCCCCCTTCGCCAAAATGATCCGGACCCCCGCGGCCCGGTCACGGCACCTCACACAATCGGTCACATACCAAACGCTCGTGCACGGGAGTCCTCCCTGCGCATTCACGGCCTGAAAAATCAAAACAAAACCTCAACACGGGAGACAGAAATGAAAACGAACCGGAGAAACTTCCTAAAACACACGACCGCTTTCGGCGCCGCAGCCGCCCTCGGCCCGTCGATGATCGCGAGCCCCGCCCGTGCCTCGGGTGAAATCGAGGTGGGTGTCCTGTTCTCGCTGACCGGCGGCCTTTCGATCATCGAGAAATCGCTCGCCGATGCCACCATGATGGCGATCGACGAGATCAACGCCGCGGGTGGCGTGAACGGGATGATGATCAAGCCGATCCTCGAAGACGGCGCATCCGACCCGAAGACCTATAACGAGAAGGCCTCGAAGCTGGTGATCCGCGATCGCCTGCAGACCGTGTTCGGCTCTTACACCTCGGCGAGCCGCAAGGCCGTTCTGCCGGTCTTCGAAAAGCGCAACAGCCTCTACTTCTACCCGACCTATTACGAAGGCTTCGAGTGCTCCAAGAACGTGGTCTACACGGGCGCGGTGCCGAACCAGCAGTTGTCGAACTTCATCCCGTGGATCACCAACACGCTCGGCAAGAAGAAGTTCTTCATCGTCGGCTCGAACTACATCTACCCGCGCGAGATGGCGAAAGTGTCGAAGATCCTCATCGAGCAGAATGGTGGCGAATGGGTCGCTGACGAATATCTCGAGCTCGGCCATTCCGAATGGGGCGCGATGGTCTCCAAGATCAAGGAAAGCGGCTGCGACGTGGTTCTGTCGAATGTCGTGGGCGACTCGGTCGTGGCCTTCTACCGCGAGTTCAAGAACCAGGGCCTGACCCACGACAAACTGCCGATCTGCGCTACCGTCACCTCGGAAATCGAGATCGCCGCGATGGGTCCGGAATTCGCCGAAGGCAGCTACACCTCCTTCCCGTATTTCCAGGCCATCGACACCGATCGCAACCGCGATTTCATCGAGCGCTACCGCAAATATGTCAACGATCCCAAGGCTGTGACGCACCACGCGCTCGAGAGCAGCTACTTCCAGGTCTATCTGTGGAAACAGGCGGTCGAGAAGGCTGGCGACATCTCGGCAGATGCGGTGCGCGAAGGCATCAAGGGTCAGGTCTTCGAGGCCCCGAACGGCACCGTCACCGTCGATCCGGAAAACCTGCACACCTATCTCACGCCGCGCATCGCGCAATGGGGCGCCGATGGTCAGGGCACGATCGTCAACGCCTATGACGCGCCGACCAAGCCGCTGCCCTATGTCGCTTACGGCGAGACGGCAGAGAACCTGTTCTGCACCGGCGCCGGTCTCGACACCACCAAGCTGTGACGCAAACCGGGCACCGGGCTGATGTCCGGTGCCCATCCGAGCGAGGCGGAATTCCCTATGTCTGACATCATCTTCATCGGCCTGTCCCTGTCTTCGATCCTGCTGCTGATCGCGCTTGGCCTGTCGATCACCTACGGCGCGATGGGCGTCATCAACATGGCGCATGGCGAGCTCGTCATGATCGGGGCCTATACGGCGGTGCTCGCCGGGCTCCATCTCGGGCTCAACCTGTTCTTCGCGCTGCCTCTGGCTTTCGTGACCTCCGGGCTCGTGGGGCTCGTGATCGAGCGATTGGTGATCCGAAGGCTCTACGGACGGATCATCGACACGCTGCTCGCGACATGGGGCGTGGCGATCCTGCTGCAACAGCTGATTCGCCTCGAATTCGGCCTGAGCTTCTTCGGTATCCATATCGACGGTCTCGGCCCGGGCCTGCAGAACATGACGGTTCCGGCCTTCCTGACCCAGCCGATCGACGTGGCGGGCATGACGATCCAGCCCTATCGCACCTTCATCATCGTCGTGACGCTGATGCTCGCGGGTCTGACCTGGTGGCTGATGTATCGCACCCCGATGGGCGTTCAGGTGCGCGCGATCATGCGCAATCCCCAGATCGCGGCCGCCTGCGGTATCGATGTGCGCCGCGTCTCGGCGCTGACCTTCGCCTATGGCTCGGGCCTCGCCGGGATCGCCGGTGTGCTTCTCGCAGGCTTCAAGACGGTCATGCCCGAGATGGGCGCATCCGTCGTGGTCGATGGCTTCCTTGTCGTCGTGGTCGGAGGGGTCGGCAGCCTTCTCGGAACGATCCTCGCCGCGGGCATCCTCGGACAGATCAACGGCATCGTCGCCTTGGCGTCCAACGACATCATCGCCCGCGCCGTCGTCTTCGCGGTGGTCATCGCCCTAATCCTGTGGCGCCCGCGCGGCCTGTTCTCCTTCAAGTCGAGGTAAGCGATGTCCAGCAAAACGTCCTCCACACTTCCCAGCTCCACGAGCCGTCTTCAGCGGCATGCCGACTGGGCTGTCTATGCCGTCTTCATCGTGATGGTTCTCGGCGCCCCCCTGGTGATCGACGATGTGTTCTGGCTCAACCGCATCGCCAAATATCTCGTCTTCGGCATGCTCGGCATCGCGATCGCGCTGTCCTGGGGCTATGCCGGGATTCTCAATCTGGGGCAGGGGCTCTTCTTCGGCCTCGGCGCCTATATGACGGCGATGTCGCTCAAGCTGATGAGCGCTACGAGCCTCCAGCAGGGTTCCGACAAGCCGGTGCCGGACTTCATGCTCTGGAACGCAGAGCCGGGCGCCGTCACCGATCTGTGCTGCATCAACAAGGGCTCGTTCCTCTGGATCCCATTCCAGTCGCAATGGTTCGGCATGGCGATGTCGATCGTGATCCCGCTGATCGTCGCCTTCGTGCTGTCCTCGTCGATCTTCCGGCTGCGCGTCTCGGGCGTCTATGTCGCGATCATCACGCTGGCGCTCGTGCTTCTGGTGCGGCTGCTGCTCATCGACGCTCAGCCGATCACCAACGGGTTCAATGGGCTGACCGATCTGGGCTGGTTGACCATCGGTGGGTTCGAATTCGACCCCTATATGGTCGAGACCTATTACGTGGTCGCCGTTTCGCTCACGGTCGTGCTTCTGTTGGGCCGCTGGCTGGTCTCGACACGGGCCGGGCTGATCCTGCAATCGACGCGCGATGATCCGACCCGGGCGCGCTATCTCGGCTACGACGTCGCGGCCTATCAGATCTTCTTCTTCACGATCTCTGCCGGGATCGCGGGGTTCGCGGGGCTCCTCTATGTGGTCGCCGCCGAATTCGCCTCGCCGAGCTTCATGGATATCGGCTTCTCGATCTCGATGGTCGTCTGGGCCGCGGTCGGCGGGCGCAACTCGCTGCTCGGCGCCTGTATCGGGGCGATCCTGATCAACACGGTCGAGGCCACGGTCAGCGAGACCGAAATCTTCAAGGAAGCGTGGAAGCTGATCATCGGGGGCATCTTTGTTCTCGTCGTTCTCTACCTGCCGAACGGGCTTGCAGGCATCGCGCGCGATCTTCTGGGGCGGTTCGAACGCCGCCGGAAGGGCACGCCCGCAGAGACGGCCCCGAAAGCTGCGGAATAGGAGGGACGGACATGAATGAAGCACTCACGATTGACGGGCTGACGGTGGATTTCGGCGGGTTCAAGGCCGTGGACGGGTTCACCACCGTGGTTCAGAAGGGCGAGTTGCGGGTCATCCTCGGCCCCAACGGCGCCGGGAAGACCACGCTGATGGATCTCGTCAGCGGCAAGACCGCCTCCACCCAAGGCAGCGTCCATCTCTTTGGCGAGAACATCACCAACCGCCCCGAGCACATCATCGCGCGGCACGGGATCGGGCGGAAATTCCAGATCCCGAGCGTCTTCCGCGATCTGACCGTTCGGCAGAACCTCGAAGTCGCGGCCTCGGGAGAGCCCGGCGTGTTCCGTAACCTTCGTCTGCATATGGTGGCGGAGGACCGGGCGCGGGTCGAGGACGTGATCGCGATGACGCGGCTAGAGCCGGTGCTCGATACGGTCGCGGGCGAGTTGTCCCACGGCCAGATGCAATGGCTGGAACTGGGGATGCTGATCACGCAGCAGGCGAAGGTCATCCTTCTCGATGAACCCACTGCGGGCATGACCCATGCGGAGACCTTCCGCACCGCCGAAATCATCAACGAAATGAAGGGCAGCCACACGATCCTCGTGGTCGAGCACGACATGGCTTTCGTGCGCAAGATCGCCGAGCGGATCACGGTCATGCACATGGGCAAGCTGCTCGCGGAGGGCCCGATGGAAAAGATCGAGACCGATCCAAAGGTGCGCGAAGCCTATCTCGGTTCGGGAGGGATTCACTGATGCTTTCTCTGAGCAACCTCGACAGCTTCTACGGCCGCAGCCAGGCGTTGCACGACGTCTCGATGAGCGCGCCGAGCGGCACGATCCTCGCCGTTCTGGGCCGCAACGGCGTGGGCAAGACCACGCTTCTGCGCTCCATCCTCGGGCTGACCGACCGCCAGAGCGGCGACGTCGTACTCGACGGGCAGAACATCTCCTCTGATGCGACCTACCGGCGCGCGCGGGCGGGGATCGCCTATGTGCCGCAGGGCCGGATGATCATCCCCGATTTCACGATCCGCGAGAACATCCTGATGGGCGGCTTCGCGGCACAGGGCCCGCGCGCCATTCCCGAAATCGTCCCGAAGATCTTTCCCTATCTGATGGAAAATCTCGACCGGCCCGGGGGCGTGCTCTCGGGCGGTCAGCAACAGCAGCTTGCCATCGCCCGCGCGCTCGCAAGCGGCCCCAAGGTCCTCCTGATGGACGAGCCGACCGAGGGCATCCAGCCCAATATCGTCGAGCAGATCGAGGACATCATCATCCGCCTCAATGCCGAACTCGGACTGACGATCCTCCTTGTCGAGCAGAACGTGAAATTCGCGCGCCGTGCCGCGCAGAACTTCACGATGCTCGAGAACGGTCGCGTCGTGGCCGATGGCGCGATCGCGGATCTCACCGAGGAAACGGTCACCAAACACATGGCGATCTGACCCCATAAACCCGCCTTCCCGGATCAACCGGAAAGGCATTCGACAACTCCACCAACAGCAGAGGTAACAACATGTATCATGGAGATATTTCGAGCAGCGCCGATACCGTGGGCGTCGCCGTCGTCAACTACAAGATGCCGCGTCTTCACACGAAGGCCGAGGTTCTCGAGAACTGCCACAAGATCGCCGACATGGTGAAAGGCATGAAGAAGGGTCTGCCGGGCATGGATCTGGTGATCTTCCCCGAATACTCGACCCACGGCATCATGTATGACGAGACCGAGATGTACGAGACCGCCTCGTCGGTGCCGGGCGAAGAGACCGAAATCTTCGCCGCCGCCTGCCGCGAGGCCAATGTCTGGGGCGTGTTCTCGCTGACCGGCGAGCGCCACGAAGAGCACCCGAAGAAAGCGCCCTACAACACGCTCATCTTGATGAATAACGAGGGCGAGATCGTCCAGAAATACCGCAAGATCATGCCCTGGGTTCCGATCGAGGGCTGGTATCCGGGCAACTGCACCTATGTCTCGGAAGGCCCGAAGGGCATGAAGATGAGCCTGATCATCTGTGATGACGGCAACTATCCCGAGATCTGGCGCGACTGCGCGATGAAGGGCGCCGAGCTGATCATCCGCTGCCAGGGCTACATGTATCCGGCCAAGGACCAGCAGGTGATCATGGCCAAGGCGATGGCCTGGGCGAACAACTCCTATGTCGCGGTCGCCAATGCGGCGGGCTTCGACGGCGTCTATTCCTATTTCGGCCACTCGGCCATCGTCGGCTTCGACGGGCGCACGCTGGGCGAATGCGGCGAAGAGGAATACGGCATCCAATACGGCCAACTCTCGGTCTCGGCGATCCGCGATGCGCGCAAGAACATGCAGAGCCAGAACCACCTCTTCAAGCTCGTGCACCGTGGCTATACCGGCATGATCAACTCGGGTGACGACACCAACGGTCTCGCCGAGTGCCCCTACGACTTCTACACCAAATGGGCGGAAGATCCGGAAGGCACGCGCGAGATGGTCGAGGCGATGACCCGCTCGACCGTCGGCACCGAGGAATGCCCGATCGACGGTATCCCCAACGAAAAGTCCGACCCCACTCACCGGTGAGGCAGGCGAGCAGGGCCGGCGGAGACATCCGCCGGCCAATCAAACGCGAGGATCTTCTATGACGATCGATCAGTACCGGCTTGACGAAGAGCCGACCTACCACCCGAGCGGCGACGAGGTGGCCTTCTACGAATCCGCCTATGCGGCGCGGTTGCCGGTGATGCTCAAGGGGCCGACCGGCTGCGGCAAGACCCGCTTTGTCGAGCATATGGCCTGGCGTCTGGGCAAGCCGCTCATCACGGTGTCTTGCCACGAGGACATGACCGCTTCGGATCTTGTCGGGCGCTTCCTGCTCGGCCCCGAGGGCACGCATTGGCAGGACGGGCCGCTCACGATGGCGGTGCGTCACGGGGCGATCTGCTATCTCGACGAGGTGGTCGAGGCGCGTCAGGACACGACGGTGGTGATCCATTCGCTGACCGATGATCGCCGGATATTGCCGCTCGAGAAAAAGGGCGAACTGGTCCATGCGCATCCCGATTTCCAGCTCGTGATCTCCTACAATCCCGGCTACCAGAGCGTTCTCAAAGACCTCAAGGAATCCACGAAGCAACGCTTCAGCGCGGTCGATTTCACCTATCCGATGGCCTCGGTCGAGGCTTCCATCGTGGCGTCCGAGGCGGATATCGCTGCCGACATCGCCGACAAGCTGGTGAAGATCGCCGAGAAGTCGCGGCATCTGCGCGGGCAGGGGCTCGAGGAAGGGGCCTCCACGCGGATGCTCATCCATGCCGGTCGCCTTATCAAGACGGGCATGACGCTGACCGACGCCTGCAAACATGCGATCATCGTTCCCATCACGGATGACCCGGATATGCGCGGTGCGCTCGACGCGGTCGTCGATGCCTGTGCCTGACAGCATGAATGTCGAAGCCACCCCTGATCTGCCGGGCGCGATCCGCAGCGCCTTCTCGGCGCCCGAGATAGCCGACTGGCTGCGGGCGCGCGAACGGCTGCGGGGCGCGGGATACGGGCGGACGGTCCCCCGCGCCTATGAGCGCAGCTCTCTGGCTCTGGCGCCGAAACTCGGGGCGGCGCCGACGATCGCCTTGGCAAAGCTCGTGTCCCATGTCGCGATCCGGGTCTCGCCCCGCGCGGCGGAGCGCGTCTGCACTGCGGCGGGCACGGTCGCGCAGAGATACGAGCCGCAGGAATTCACCGCGTGGCTCGCGCTGATGACGCGGATCACCACGCAAGCGCCGGAATCCGTCTACCCTTTTCTCGAGAATATGGAGCGGCTTGTCGGGCGGATGTCCGAACAGGCGCTCGAAGACTGGGTCGCGACCGGATTGCGTCTGGCGGGGCGCGATGCCGACAAGCGAAGCGCCTATTTCTCCTTGCAGACCGCCGAGGCGCAGCGCGCGCTCGAACACGAAAGCGGAGAGCAAAGCTTCTACGATCACGAGCGCCGGTTGCGGGCCTATCTCACGGCGATTTCCGGCACGACCCCGCCGCTGCGTGTCGCGCCCACGGGCATGGGAGAGAAAGCCGCGCGGCGGGTGTCCTTCGCGGGCAACGTCATTCTCGTGCCGCCCAGCTTGCCCGGCTATCGCGGCGAGACGGAGCCCCTGTTTCGCGCCGCGCTCGCCCATATCGGGGCGCATATCAACTTCACCAAAACCCGTTTCGAAATCGGGCAGCTCAAGCCGCTGCAGATGGCGGTCGTGTCCTTGATCGAAGATGCGCGGGTCGAGGAACTGGCGGCGCAGGAGATGCCCGGCTTGCGCAGGCTCTGGCAAGGGTTTCACGTCGCCCAACCCGGCGGTCTTCCGACCGCGCCCAGCCTGTTCGCGCGGCTGGCGCGGGCACTGATCGATCCTGAGTTCGACGACCCCGACGGATGGGTTCAAAAAGGCCGCCGGATGTTCATGGAGGCGCGCGAGCGCTGGGACGATCCGGCGATCAGCCGCGAGATCGGCAACCTGCTGGGCAACGATCTCGGGCAGCTTCGCGTGCAGTTCAATGCGAAGGATTACGTGGTTCAGCCCGCCTATCGCGACGACAATCTCGGGCTCTGGGCTCTCGACGAACCACCCCCGGAAGAGGCGCAGACCCTGGAGGTTCAGGTCGACACCGTGCAACTGCGTCGCTCCGAGCCGACCCCGGGCGCGGGCAAGCAATCGCAACAGCAGGAGCAGACCGAAAGCGACAGGGTCGAGAAAGTCGCCCCCGTCACCGAGGCGGCCGAAGAGGGGCGGGCGGTCGCCTCCTATCCCGAATACGACTACGAGATCGGCCGGGAACGCGCGAACTGGACGGTGGTCAAGGAATACCCCGCGACGCCGGGAAATCGCCGCTTCTGGCAGGAGTTGCAGGACGCGCAGGGGCCGCTTCTGTCGCGCATCACCGGCCTCGTGCGCTCGGCGCAGATCGGGCGCGCGCGCCGGGAGAAGCGGCAGGCGGAGGGAGAAGTTCTCGATCTCGACGCCTGTATCGAGGCGGCGACGGCTCTGCGTGCTGGCGAGTTTCCCGATCATCGCCTCTACGAGCGGCAGGCCCCGCCGACGCGCGATCTCGCGGTCAGCCTGCTCCTTGATATCTCGCAATCGACGGCCGATCTCGTCCCCGGAACACAGCACCGCATTCTGGACATGGAGCGCGATGCGACGGCGGTTCTCGCCCATGCGATGAACGAAATCGGCGATCCTTTCGCGATCAACGCCTTCTGCTCGGCCGGGCGCGAAGACGTGCGCGTCGTTGCGGTGAAGCGGTTCTCCGATGCGTTGGATGAAGAGACGGGTTCGGCGCTGTCGGGCCTGAAGCCGGGCTATTCGACGCGGCTCGGGGCCGCCCTGCGCCATGCCGGGAAGGACCTCGCGCAGGTGCCGCGGCATCGTCGCCTGCTGCTCTTGATCACCGACGGGGAGCCCTCGGATATCGACTCGCCCGATCCGGACTATCTTGTCCGCGACGCGCAGCGCGCCGTTCGCAGCCTGAGCGCGCTGGGGATCGATGTCTTCTGCGTGGGGCTCGGGCCGCGAAACAAGGAGCAAGAGGCCGCGATTTTCGGGCGCAACGGGTTCATCCAGATCGACGAGCTGAGCACGCTGCCGGACAAGCTTTTGTCGCTCTATCTCCGGCTGACGCGGTAACGGGGCGCTGACCCCGGCGCTTCTGAGAGCATATGAAAAAGGCCCGCATCGCTGCGGGCCTTTTGCAAAATCATACCATCACTTGCGCGGCTTCTTCGGGCCGCCGGGCTTGGGCTTCCCGCCTTTGCCCGGATGCGGCCCTTTGCCGGGGCCTGCATATTTCGCGCGGGGCTTCTTGGCCTTCGGGGCGGCACCGCCTTCGGGCTTGGGCTTGCGCTTTTTCGGCGGGATGTCCGCGAGGGCTGCGAACACAGCCTCGTCGTCGGGGCTCCAACCGCTGGTCTTCGCACTCTCCTCCGGGGCGTCGTCGCGTGGAGCCTTGGGCGGACCTTTGCGATGGGGCGCCTTGCCCGGCCGCTCGCCACGGTCGCCGCGATCCGGTTTGCCATGCGGCTTGTCGGCGCGACGCTTTTTCGGCGGCGGTCCGAAATCAGGTTCACCGTTCAGGGCACGAGCCTTGATCTCATCGGAGAGCTCGCCATCGGGACCAAGCGAGGCCGCGAATTTCGCGACGCTCTTCTCGGCGATCTCGACGAAGGTCTCGTCATCGCGCACGCGGATCGCACCGATCGAGGATTTGTCGAGATCGGCATGGCGGCGCAGCAAGGGCAGCAGCCAGCGCGGCTCGGCCCGGTCATTGCGCCCGACCGAGAGCGTGAACCAGCGGCTCGGGCCGAATTCCTGACGTTCCGATTGCCCCTTGGTGTCCGGCGGCAGAAGGTCTTCGGGCGGGGCGTTGCGCGATTGCTGCAGCCGCAGGAAGGCGGCGGCGACAGCCTCGGCCCCGTGCCGGTCGAGCAGCTTGCGCGCAAACGCCGCCTGATCCTCGCTGACCGGCTCGCGCCAATCGGGATCGGTCAGCAGACGCTCTTCATCGCGCGCGATGATCGACTCGGCAGACGGCGGGACACTCCATTCGGCGTTGATCTTCGCGAATTTCAGCAGACGTTCGGCACGTTTGACCATGCGCGGCGGCACGATCAGCGCGGACATGCCCTTGCGCCCGGCACGGCCCGTCCGGCCCGACCGGTGCAGCAGGCTCTCGGTGTTCTGCGGTAGATCGGCATGGATCACGAGGCTCAGGTTCGGCAGGTCGATCCCGCGCGCGGCCACATCGGTCGCAACGCAAACCCGCGCCCGCCCGTCGCGCATCGCCTGCAGCGCGTGGCTGCGTTCGGCCTGTGACAGCTCGCCCGACAGCGTCACGACCGAGAGGCCGCGATTGCCGAGACGCGCGCTGAGATGGTTCACCGCCGCGCGGGTGTTGGCGAAGACGATGGCGCTTTCGTCATGGTGATAGCGCAGCAGGTTGAAGATCGCATGATCGCTATCCGAGGCCGCAACCTTCAACGCCTTGTAGGCGATATCGGAGTGTTGCTGCGCGGTGTTGATCGTCGAGATGCGCTGCGCGTCGTTCTGGAACTGCTCGGCCAGCTTCGCGATCATCGGCGACACGGTGGCCGAGAACAGCAGCGTGCGCCGCTCTTCCGTGGCCGAGCCAAGGATGAATTCGAGGTCTTCGCGGAAGCCAAGATCGAGCATCTCGTCGGCCTCGTCGAGCACGACGGCGCGGATGTCGCTCAGATCGAGCGCGCCACGGCGGATATGGTCGCTCAGGCGACCGGGCGTGCCGACCACGATATGGGTGCCGCGTTCGAGGGCGCGGCGTTCCTGCCGCGGGTCCATACCGCCGACGCAGGAGCTGACGATGGCGCCGGTCTTGGCGTAGAGCCAGCGCAATTCCTGCATGACCTGAAAGGCGAGTTCCCGCGTGGGGGCCACAACGAGTGCAAGCGGCGTGCCAGCCGGGCCGAAGCTTTCGGCCTCGCCCAGCAGAGTCGGCGCGATCGCGAGACCGAAGCCGACCGTTTTACCCGAGCCGGTCTGGGCAGAGACCAGCAGGTCCTTGCCGTCCAGCGCGGGATCGGTCACCGCGTCCTGCACGGGAGTGAGAGTGTCGTAGCCGCGCTCGGCGAGCGCTGCGGAAAGGGAGGGGATCATCGGAAAGTCGTCCAAGCAATGACGTAAGGGACGGGCGGCTCTGCTCTGGCAGCCCGTGCGGAAGGCGCCTGCATAACGGTCCCTGCGGCAAATGTATATTGCCTATTTGGGGAATCCGCCCGCTATGGGCAATAATTCTTGGTCAGGCGAGGACTTGCAGCACCACCGCGGAGGCGTAGATCGCGACCAGCAGGAGGCTCTCGATCCCGATCCGGGCCGGCCCGTCCTTCTGGCGCAGGATCAGCCCGCCGAGCAGCACGCCCGTCATCATCAGCCCCGTCGCCAGCCAGTAGAGGTCCGACATCGAGACCGCGTGATACAGCGAGCCGTCACGATACGCCCCGTCCGAGAAGACGAGGAACAGCGTGTCGAAGGTGTTGCCGCCGATGATCCCACCGATGGCCAGTTGCAGCGCGCCGCGACGGACAGCCGTCAGCGTCGTCACCAGTTCGGGCAGCGAGGTCACGACCGCCGTCAGCAGCGCGCCCACCAGCGAGGAGCTGAGACTGAAGCGGGTGACGAATTCCTGCCCGGCTTGCGAAATGACCCAACCGCTGAGGCCCATGATGACGACGAGGCCCACAAAGACGAGGATCGGTCCGCGCGGCGAGCGGTTCGCTTCCTCCTCGTCTTCGGGTTCGTCACGGCGTGTCTCGCGGGTTTCGACCGGCTTCCACATCGGCGTTTCCGACACCTGGGTCGCGAGTTTCGTGCCGCCGAGATAGGCGAGGAACAGCACCACCGAGGCCGGGCTGATCCCCCAGATCGCGAAGTCGGGCGCGGCGGTCGCGGCGAGCGGGATCGACAGCAGCACGATCAGCATCACCGCCTGAAAAAGGTTCGCGGGCTCTGCCGCGGAATGTTCGAGATTGGCGCGTCGGTGCAGCATGTCGGCGAGCGCCAGAAAGAAGGTCTGCGCGGCGATCCCGCCCACGGCATTGGAAAAGGCGAAACTCGCATCGCCCTGTGCGGCGACCGAAACCGAGACGACGATCCCCGACAACGACGTCGCAGCCCCCAGAACGATCCCGCCCGCCAGCGCTTCGCCCATCCGCGTGCGATCCGCGATCACATCGGCCAGCCCGGTCGCCTTGATGGAGGAGATAACGACGATCAGCCCGGCGAGGGTGAAGACGCCGAGCAGAAGCGGGGTCGAAAGTGAGGCGATCATGAAGGCTCCGGGGTCGCTGTTCGAAAGGCAACCGCGCTGCGCGCTCACGGTTCCGTTAAGGGCGCGATGGCAAGGCGTCTGTGCAGAGGGCCGGGGGAGTCGACATGCCCGACAGAGACGTTAGTGTCGGCGCCAATCAGCGCGCGGGAGGACAAGCATGTTTATCGGATTGGATCTGGGCACATCGGGGCTGAAGGGGCTCTTGATCGACGAGGCGCAGCGCGTGGTTGCCGAGGCGACGCATCCGCTCACCGTGTCGCGCCCGCAGGAGGGCTGGTCGGAACAGGACCCCGCCGAATGGATCGCGGCGATGGAGGCGGTGCTGGGCTCGCTCGCGCAGCACGATCTGTCGGCGGTGCGCGGGATCGGGCTGTCGGGGCATATGCATGGCGCGACGCTGCTGGACGCGCAGGACGAGGTATTGCGGCCCTGCATCCTGTGGAACGACACCCGCGCCTATCGCGAGGCGGCGGCGCTCGATGCGGAGCCGCAATTCCGCGAGATCAGCGGCAACATCGTCTTCCCCGGCTTCACCGCGCCGAAGCTGGTCTGGCTCGCCAAGCACGAGCCGGAGCGTTTCGCGAAAGTGGCGAAGGTGCTGCTGCCGAAGGATTACCTGCGCCTGTGGCTGACTGGAGAGCATGTCTCGGAGATGTCGGACGCCGCCGGGACGAGCTGGTTCGACACCGGCGCGCGCGATTGGTCGGATCCGCTTCTGTCGGCGACCGGAATGCGGCGCGAGCAGATGCCGCGTCTTGTCGAAGGCTCGGACGTGTCGGGCACGCTACGTCCGCAGATCGCGGCGCGCTTCGGTCTGCCGGAGGGCGTAGTCGTCGCAGGCGGCGGGGGCGACAATGCGGCTTCGGGCGTGGGCGTCGGCGTCGTGGCGGCCGGACAGGCCTTCGTCTCGCTCGGCACCTCGGGCGTCCTGTTCGCCGCCGATGACGGCTACCGCCCCGATGCGGCGAGCGCGGTCCACAGTTTCTGTCACGCCCTGCCGCAGACATGGCACCAGATGGGCGTGGTGCTGGCCGCGACCGACGCGCTGAACTGGTATGCGCGGCTTCTGGAGAGCGACGCCAAGCAACTGACCGAAGGCCTCGGCCCGCTGCAAGCGCCGGGCAAGGCGCGGTTCCTGCCCTATCTCGGCGGCGAGCGTACGCCGCTCAACGATGCGGCGATCCGCGGCGCGTTCATCGGGCTTGAGCACGCAACCGACCGTGCCGCGACCACGCGGGCCGTGCTGGAAGGGGTGAGCTTCGCGCTGCGCGATTGCCGCGACGCGCTGGCGGGCACCGGCACCCGGATCGAGACGCTGCTCGGCGTCGGGGGTGGGACGCGCTCGCGCTATTGGTGCGAGGCGATCGCGACCGCGCTCGACACGCCCGTAGCCCTGCCGGTGGCGGGCGATTACGGTGGCGCGTTCGGGGCGGCGAGGCTTGGGATGATGGCCGCGACCGGCGGTGGGCTGGATATCGCGAGCCCGCCCGAGATCGCCGCGACGATCGAGCCGGTCTCCGCGTTGCGCGAAGCGTTCGACGAAGGATACGAGCGCTACCGTCAAGCCGGTGCTGCGTTGCGGGGGTTGACCTGATCTACCTCGGGCCGCGCCGTGGCGATCGGCGCGGCGTCGCGGAAATCAGCTCGAGAATTGCAGACGGATCCGGTTCACATATTCCACGCCCGGTCGCAGGATCGTCGAGGGGAACTCGGGGCGATTGGGCGCATCGGGCCAGGCTTGCGGCTCCAGGCAGATCGCGTTGAAGCTGTCGCCCGCGGGCGCGGTGTAGACCTGCAATCCGGGCTGGTTGCTCAGCATGGTCATACTGCGTCCGGAGGCCGGATCGCTCAGCACCGCCACCTCGCGCATCCCGCCTGAGCCGACGCAGAAATTGTGATCGAAGCCCGCGCCATCGGGCCCCAGCGCCGGGGCCGGTTCGCGGAAATCGAAGCGTGTGCCATCCACGTCGCGCGGCCCGCCTACGGGGAGTTTCTCGCCATCAACCTCGAGAACCTGTTTGGCATTGAGCTTCAGTCGGTGATCGGCGATCGAGCCGCCGCCCGCGAGATTGAAATACCCATGCGAGGTCAGAGACACCGGGCAAGCGCGATCACAGCACGCGCGGTAAGTGATGCTCAAAGTTTCTGGGTCCGATACCGCGAAGCTCACCTCCGCGACGAGATTTCCGGGGAAGCCCTGATCGCCATCCGGGCTTTCGAGCCGGAGTGTCGCGGCGTTGATCCAATGCGCGACAACGGACCAGTCGCATTGGTCGAACCCCTCGCCACCGCCGTGAAGGCAGTTCCCGCCTTCGTTCGCATCTAGCTGGAACTGCTCGCCATCGAGCGTGAATTGCGCTCCGGCGATGCGGTTGGCATAGCGCCCGATCGTCGCCCCGTGGAAATCGCGTGTCTTCTGTTTCGGGTCGGGGCCGATGAGAAGCTCGACCGGACCGTCGTCGCTTGGCAGCACAACGCTTGTCAGTCGCGCGCCCTTTGGATCGATGCGCACCAGCATCCCTGATGCAAGCCCGATCTCCAGTTCTGATTCGTGATCGAACATGCTGTGTCCTGTCCGTTTCTCGACGAGGCTAACCTAGCGTAACCCTCTCTTCACGTTATGACTTTAATCTCGATCAATACCCGAGGCGAGTTAGCTACATCGCCACTTTCAGCGCTTTGGGCGCGGGCCGCACATCCCGAGCCACATCATACCCAACGCAATTGTTCCTTAAAAGTTTCGTGATGAGCACGCGGAATCTTGTGTGCAGAGGTATTCATGCTCGATTTTGCGCGAAAATTCATTATATCTGGCAATAACGAAAGTTAACGCGCCTTTTGGTGCACAAGCGACAGGCGCTAGCGGGAGTACGCAAAATGCCACAAGCAGTAGATCTCTTCGTGATCGGCGGCGGGGTGAACGGCTGCGGGATCGCGCGCGACGCGGCCGGACGGGGCCTGCGGGTGCGTCTGGCCGAAATGGGCGACCTTGCGCAGGCGACCTCTTCGGCCTCGACCAAGCTGTTCCATGGCGGGCTGCGCTACCTCGAATATCTCGAGATCAAGCTGGTCCGCGAGGCGCTGTCCGAGCGCGAGGTGCTGATCCGCGCGATGCCGCATATCTCATGGCCGATGCGCTTCGTGCTGCCCTATAGCGCCGATATTCGTTTCGAAAGCGATACGCCCGTCTCGAAGATGCTCTCCACCGTGATGCCGTGGATGAAGGGCAAGCGCCCGTCCTGGATGATCCGCTCGGGGCTGTTCCTCTATGACCATCTGGGCGGGCAGGGGCTGCTGCCGGGCACCAAGCGGCTCGACCTGCGCAATGCCCCGGAGGGCGCGCCGCTGAAGGACAGCTTCACCCATGCGTTCGAATATTCCGATGGCTGGGTGCAGGATGCGCGGCTCGTCGTGCTCAATGCCCGCGACGCCGAGGCCCATGGCGCCGACATCCGCGTGCAGACCAAGGTGGTCGAGGCGCATCGCGACGGCGGCCATTGGGTGATCGTGACCGAAGGGCCGAACGGGCGCGAGGAACATATGGCCCGCGCCGTGGTCAATGCCGGTGGCCCGTGGGTCGAGCAGATCCTGAAAGGCACGATGGGCAGCGCCAGCCGCGAGCACATCCGCCTCGTGCGCGGCAGCCATATCGTGACGCGCAAACTCTACGATCACGACAAATGCTACTTCTTCCAGGGTGCGGACGGGCGGATCATCTTCGCGATCCCCTATGAGCAGGACTTCACCTTGATCGGCACCACCGAGGCCGCCCATGAGGACTCGCCGCTCGCCGCCGAATGCACCGAGGCTGAGCGCGATTACCTGTGCGATTTCGCGTCCGAGTACTTCAAGGAAGAGGTCACGCCCGACGACGTGGTCTGGACCTATTCCGGGGTGCGCCCGCTCTATGAGGATGGCGCGAGTTCGGCGACGGCGGCGACGCGCGAATATGTGCTCTCGCTTGATGCGCCGACCGGGCAGCCCGCAGCCCTGCATGTCTTCGGCGGCAAGATCACGACCTATCGTCGTCTGGCTGAAGACGCGCTCGGCAAGCTGCGCCCGCACCTCCCGGGCATGGGCGGGTCGTGGACGAAAGGCGCGCGCCTTCCGGGCGGCGATTTCGCCCCCGAAGAGGTCGGCGCCAAGATCGCCAAGCTCTCGCAGGATTATCCCTTCGTGGATCGCAAATGGGCCGAGCGGATGATCCGCCATTACGGCACCGAGTCTTGGGACATCTTCGGCGATGCCAAGGCGCTGGGCGATCTGGGGCGCGATTTCGGCGGTACGCTGACCGAGGCCGAGCTGCGCTGGCTCGTCGATCGCGAATGGGCGCGCAAGGTCGAGGACGTGATCTGGCGGCGCACCAAGCTGGGCTTGCGGCTCGATGCCGATCAGGTCAACTCTGTCGCCGCGTGGCTGGAGGAGCACGCAGGCTGAGGCGCGAAACGGGAGGACTTCATGACCTATATTCTGGCAATCGACCAAGGCACCACGTCGTCGCGCGCGATCGTCTTTGACGCTGCGCTGCGCCCCGTGGCGAGTGCGCAGCAGGAATTCACGCAGCACTTCCCGCATTCCGGCTGGGTCGAGCATGATGCCGAGGAGATCTGGGAGAGCGTGCTGGCGACCGTGCGCGGTGCGATCGAGAAGGCCGGGATCGAGGCCTCCGATATCTCCGGCATTGGCATCACCAACCAGCGCGAGACGACGCTGGTCTGGGATCGCGAGAGCGGCAAGCCGATCCACAACGCCATCGTCTGGCAGGACCGCCGCACCGCCGAATTTTGTCGCGAGCTGCGCGAGGACGGGTTCGAGGAGACCGTAACTGCGCGCACCGGGCTGATCGTCGATCCCTATTTCTCTGCCACGAAACTGCGCTGGCTGCTGGGAAATGTCGACGGCGCGCGGGAGAAGGCCGAGGCGGGCAAGCTCGCCTTCGGGACCATCGACAGCTGGCTGATCTGGAAAATGACGGGTGGCAAATCGCATGTCACCGATGCGACCAATGCCGCGCGCACGATGCTTTACGATATCGCCAAGGGCCGCTGGTCGACGACCATCGCGGCCAAGCTCGGCGTGCCGATGGAGATGCTCCCCGAGGTCAAGGATTGCGCCGCCGAGTTTGGCGTCACGCAGTCCGACCTGTTCGGCGCGGAAATCCCGATCCTCGGCGTCGCGGGCGATCAGCAAGCCGCCACGGTGGGGCAGGCCTGCTTCAAGCCGGGGATGCTGAAATCGACCTATGGCACGGGCTGTTTCGCGCTGCTCAATACCGGCGATCAGATGGTGCGCTCGGAGAACCGCCTGCTGACGACCATCGCCTATCAACTTGATGGCAAGGTCACCTACGCGCTTGAAGGCTCGATCTTCGTGGCGGGGGCCGTGGTGCAATGGCTGCGCGACGGGCTGAAGATCATCGAGGCCGCCGATCAGACGCAGGCGCTGGCCGAGCAGTCCGACCCCGAGCAGGACGTGATCATCGTGCCCGCCTTCACCGGCCTCGGCGCGCCTTACTGGAACCCCGATTGCCGCGGCGCGGTCTTCGGCCTGACCCGCAGCTCCGGCCCGGCCGAGTTCGCCCGTGCGGCGCTGGAATCGGTGGGTTTCCAGACCCGCGACCTCTTGGAGGCGATGCAGGCGGATTGGTCCGACGATGCGCGCCCGACCCTGCGCGTCGATGGTGGCATGACGGCCTCCGATTGGGCGATGCAGTTCCTGTCGGACATCCTCGGCGCGCCGGTCGACCGGCCCGAAGTGCTGGAGACCACGGCGCTCGGCGCGGCATGGCTCGCGGGCTATAAGGCCGGGCTCTACCCCGAACCCGAGGAGTTCGCGAAGGGCTGGGCGCTCGATCGCAACTTCGCCCCCGAGATGGACGAGGCCAAGCGCGAAGCGCGATATGCTGAGTGGAAAAAGGCGGTCGCTGCGGCGATCTCGATCACTCAGTAGCAGCCCGAGTGATCTTCGCCCCAGCCGGCGATATAGATCACAGACGGGGTGCGCCCGTAGCCGCAGACGAAGACATAGACGCCGAAGGGCTGCCCCGCGCGGACCATTTGCGTGAAGCTGCCCCGCGAATCGCCGCCCGCCTCGACCATCGCGGGGATGCGCGCCCGCGTGGCGCGATCCGCGAAGACCGGATCAGACTCGTCGCGCGCATCCCTTCGCCCGAAGCGATGATAATTCGCCCGATCCTGCTGCAAGGCCGCACCGAGAGATCTCAGGGCCACGCCCTTCGAATTCCGCATATCCTGCGGGCCGATGAAGGCAGAGTAGGCCGCAATCTGGGTCCAGTCCTGTGCGGCTGACAGGCCGGGCAATCCAATGAGCGGCAGGGGGATGATGGCTATAAGACGAAGTAATTGGCGCATGGGAGGGCCTCCGGGCAGAGCGGAAAGGGCAGGGTACGCAATGTCTTGATGCCCGAAATCATGCCAAGGGCCCTCAAATCGCGCAACGATTCTGTGCCCCGCCTGCCAAGCCCTCTCCGACACCGAGAGAGGGCTTTCCCTTTCGCGCGTTTTGCTCTTTCTTGTCCCGATCCGACCCGAAGACAGGAGCCACCTAATGACCCGCTACCCCCGCGACCTGCGCGGCTATGGCCGTACGACCCCCGATCCGCATTGGCCGGGCGAAGCGCGCGTGGCGATCTCGATGGTGCTGAACTTCGAAGAGGGCGGCGAGAACAATGTCCTGCATGGTGACGCGGCCTCCGAGGCGTTCCTGTCCGATATCGCGGGCGCCGCGCAGTGGCCCGGCCAGCGTCACTGGAACATGGAGTCGATCTACGAATACGGCGCGCGCGCAGGCTTCTGGCGGCTGCACCGGCTGTTCACCGGGCTGAACGTGCCGCTGACGATCTACGGCGTCGCGACCGCGCTGGCTCGCGCCCCCGAACAGGTCGCCGCGATGAAAGAGGCGGGCTGGGAGATCGCCTCGCACGGCCTCAAATGGGTCGAGCACAAAGACATGGCGGAAGACGAAGAGCGCCGCCAGATCGCCGAGGCCATCCGCCTGCACACCGAGGTCGTCGGAGAACGCCCGCGCGGCTGGTATACCGGGCGCTGCTCGGCCAACACGGTGCGGCTGACGGCGGAGGAGGGCGGTTTCGACTGGATTTCCGATACCTATGACGACGATCTGCCCTATTGGCTCGAGGTCGGCACCCGCGACCAACTCGTGATCCCCTACACGTTGGAGGCCAACGATATGCGCTTCGCCACCGCGCCGGGCTATATCGAGGGCGAGCAGTTCTTCCAGTATCTCAAGGACAGCTTCGATACGCTCTATGCCGAAGGGATGGACGGTGCGCCGAAGATGTTCTCGGTCGGCCTGCACAACCGGCTGATCGGGCGGCCCGGCAAAGTCGCAGGGCTGAAACGCTTCCTCGATTACGCGCTCTCGCATGAGGGCGTCTGGTTCGCGACCCGTGTAGAGATCGCCGCGCATTGGGCTGCGACCCACCCCCACACGCGCCGCGAACGCCCGAGTCGGATGAGTCGGGACCGCTTCGTCGAAACCTTCGGCGGCATCTACGAACATTCGCCATGGATCGCGCAGCGTGCCTTCGATCTGGAACTCGGCCCGGCACATGATTGCCTCGAGGGCGTGGCCTCGGCGCTGGCCCGTATCTTCCGCTCGGCGTCGGAAGCCGAACGCCTCGGCGTGCTGACCGCGCACCCGGATCTCGCGGGCAAACTCGCGCAGGCCAAGCGCCTCACCGCGGAAAGCACTTCCGAGCAGGCCAGCGCCGGGCTCGATGCGCTGACCGATGAAGAGCGCGCCACATTCGAGGGGCTCAACACCGCCTATACCGAAAAATTCGGTTTCCCCTTCATCATCGCCGTAAAAGACAATACGAAGGCGTCAATCCTCCACGCCTTCCGCCGCCGGCTTGACCAAGACCGCGAGACGGAATTCCGTGAGGCCTGCAAACAGGTCGAGCGGATCGCGTGGCATCGCCTGAACGCCATGGACCTTTGATGGAATACACCTATTACGCCCCGACGGGCGGTTTGCCCGATCAGAACCAGCGCGCCCGCGAGCGCGCCCAATTCAACACCTCCTACGCGGTGATCCCGCGCGGGGTGCTGTCCGACATCACCATCTCGCTGCTGCCCGGCTGGCAGAATACCCGCGCCTGGGTGCTCGCCCGTCCGCTCTCTGGCTTCGCCGAGACCTTCGCCGAGCTGGTCGTCGAAGTCGCGCCGGGCGGCGGCTCTGACAATCCCGAACCCGACCCCGAGGGCCAAAGCGTGATCTTCGTGCTCGCCGGTCATATCCGCCTCGTGATCGAAGGTGTCGGCCATGAACTGGACGCGGGCGGCTACGCCTATCTCGCGCCGGGCGCGCAATGGTCGGTCGCCAACGATCAAGACACGCCCGGTACCTTCGTCTGGGTCCGCAAACGCTACGAGCGCGTGCCGGGCATCGACGCGCCGGAAAGCTTCGTCACCGCCGATCAGGACAAGCCGCCGCTCGAGATGCCCAACACCTCGGGCTACTGGTCGACCTCGCGCTTCGTCGATCCGAACGATCTGCGCCACGACATGCACGTCAATATCGTGACCTTCATGCCGGGCGGCACCATCCCTTTCGCGGAAACCCATGTCATGGAGCATGGCATCTTCGTGCTGCAGGGCCGGGGCGTCTACCTGCTCAATCAAGATTGGATCGAAGTGGAAGAGGGTGATTTCATGTGGCTGCGCGCCTTCTGCCCGCAAGCCTGCTACGCCGCGGGCCGCCGCCCGTTCCGCTACCTGCTCTACAAGGACGTGAACCGCCACCCGAAGCTCGGCTCGCCCATCTCGGGCTGATCCCCTTTCGGCTTGGTTGAAATATCCCGGGGGTGAGGGGGCAGCGCCCCCTCTCTTTCCCGCGCAACCGGAGGCCCGCGATGCAGATCAAAGCCGAACCGCTCACGCCCGAGGCCTTCGCGCCCTTCGGCGATGTGCTCGACGCCGCAGGCGACCCAGACAAGATCATCAATGCGGGGCTCTGCGGGCGCTATCACGACCGCGCGCAGCTCGATTTCGGGGCGGAGACGGGCGGTCGCGCCGGCATTTCGATCTTTAAGGCAGAGCCGCGCGCGCTGCCCCATCTCTGCGACCTGCTGGAGCGGCACCCCGAAGGCTCTCAGGCCTTCATTCCGATGAGCGCGGATCCGTTCCTCGTGATCGTCGCCCCCGATGCGGACGGTAAACCCGGCACGCCGCGCGCGTTTCTCACCGATGGTGCGCAGGGGATCAACTTCCATCGCGGCACGTGGCACGGGGTGCTGACGCCGCTCGCAGCGCCCGGTCTTTTCGCCGTGGTCGACCGGATCGGCGAGAGCGCGAACCTCGAAGAGCATCGGCTGGACGCGCCTTTCACCGTAACCGCCTGACCCTTCGTCAAAGGGGGCATGGACACTTCCGCCGAACTTTCCCAAGCTGCGCCAAATCGTTTTGGGGAGGAGCAAGAATGAAAACGCGGATCGCACTTCTGCGCGAAATGGGCAAAGCGCGCCCTTATTCCGACAGCAAGCCGCTGGAGATCGTCGAGGCCGAGCTGGACGATCCCGGCCCGGGTGAACTGCTCATCAAGATGTCGGCTGCGGGCCTGTGCCACTCGGATCTGTCCGTCATCAACGGCGATCGCCCGCGCGACATGCCCGTGGCGCTGGGCCATGAGGCGGCAGGCGTGGTCGAAGCTGTCGGCCCGTATGTCACTCGCTTCGCGCCGGGCGATCACGTCGTTCTCGTCTTCGCGCCCTCCTGCGGCCATTGCGTGCCCTGCGCGGAAGGGCGGCCTGCGCTTTGCGAGCCTGCCGCCGTCGCTGCGGGCAAGGGCAGCCTGATCACCGGATCGAAACGCATCTCGGTCGCGGGCGAGCATGTGAACCACCATATCGGCGTCTCGGCCTTCTCGGATTACGCAGTCGTCTCCGAGGCCTCCTGCGTGAAAATCGACAAGTCGATCCCGCTCGACCAAGCCGCGCTGCTGGGCTGCGCGGTGCTGACCGGCGTCGGCGCGGTGCTGAACTCGGGCGGGCTGAAAACCGGCCAAAGCTGCGCGATCATCGGCCTCGGTGGCGTCGGCCTTGCGGGGCTTCTGGGCGCGGTTGCGGCGGGCGCGCGCACCATCGTCGCCGTCGATCTCGCCGCGGATAAACGCGACCTCGCGCTGAAGCTTGGTGCGACCCATGCCATCGACCCGACCGAGGAGGGCGCGGTGCAAAAGCTGCGCGATCTCACCGGCGGCGGCGTCGATCTGGCCGTCGAACTGGCAGGTGCGGCCCCGGCGCTGCAATTCGCCTACTCCATCACCCGGCGCGGCGGCACCACCGTCACGGCAGGCCTGCCGAACCCGCAGGCGGAGTTCAAGATCCCCGCCGTGTCGCTGACCGCGAACGAGCATGCGCTGAAGGGGTCCTATATGGGCTCCTGCGTGCCGGTCCGCGACATTCCGCGCTTCGCGCAGATGATGGTGCAGGGGCAACTTCCGATCCCCGATCTGATGACCCATCGCCTCAAGCTCGAAGACATCAACGAAGGGTTCGAGCGGCTTGCGGCGGGCGAGGCGATCCGGCAGGTCATCGTCTTCGACTAAGCGCCGATCTCGGCTCGCAACCAATCGCGGAAGGCGCTGACATGCGGCGCTTCCCGCGCGCGCTCTGGCAGGATCAGCGCGTAATTCTCGCCGGTGGCGAACCGGCGCGGCGTCGCCTGCACCAGCCGCCCCGAGGCCAGCGCCCCTTCGGCGATGATCGCGGGCACCAGCCCCAGCCCCATCCCCGCGCTCGCCGCATCGAGGATCATGTCGAAATGATCGAACCGCGCGCCGCGCAGGATATGCCGCGCATCGCGCCCGCTCTCGCGAAACCAGTCGAGCCAGAGCGTCGGGCGCGTCGATTGCTGCAACAGCGGCAGAGCCAGCAGCGCGTCGTCCTCCAGCGCCGCACGCCCCGCCATCAGGCGCGGCGCGGCCACCACGATCAATTCCTCCGCCACCAGATTTTCGACCTCAGCCCCTGCCGGTTCATGCGTTGAGCGCATGATCGCCAGATCGAAGGGCTCATGCTCGAACTCCACGGGCAAGAGCCGCGCGCTCAGATCGAGGCTCACCTCCGGCTGCGCGGCCTCGAACCCGGCCAGCCGCGGAATCAGCCAGCTTCGCGCAAAGCTTGGCAGCACCGCCATGCGCAGCACCGCCCGCGCGCCGCCGAAAGCCATCGCCCCCATCGCGGCCCGGTCGATCTGGCCCAGAATTTCTTCGGCCTGCGCCAGAAAAACCTGACCCGCAGGCGATAGGGACAGCCGCTTGCGCACCCGGTCGAACAGCGCCACGCCCAGCCGCTCTTCCAGCGTCCCGAGCGAGCGCGACACCGCCGATTGCGTCAGGTTCAACTCCGCCGCCGCCCGCGTCGTCGTGCTGAGGCGCGCGCAGGCCGCGAAGGCCTGCAGCTCGTTGATCGTGGGGGTGTAGCTTTTGCGCATGGTCGTGAGAGTGCTCCGCTGTGTCTTGTAAGATCATGCGCAAAACTCATCATCTCCGCAAATTTAATCGTTTGCGCCGCGCGCCCCGATGCCTAGAGTCCGACGCAACGAAAGACAGCCTCCGAGGACTCGCCATGACCGACCGCCCCACGCTCAAAGCCAAGGATGCCCCCGATCTGGGCAAGTTCACCTGGGACGACGCGCTGCGTCTGGAAACCCAGCTGAGCGAAGACGAGCGGATGCTGCGCGATGCGGCCCGCGCCTATGCGCAGGACAAGCTGCAGCCGCGTGTGATCGAGGCCTTCGAGAGTGAGACCACCGACCCTTCGATCTTCCGCGAGATGGGCGAGATGGGCCTCTTGGGCGCGACCATCCCCGAGGAATATGGCGGCATCGGCGCGGGCTATGTGGCCTACGGGCTGATCGCGCGCGAAATCGAGCGGGTTGATAGCGGCTACCGCTCGATGATGTCGGTGCAATCCAGCCTCGTGATGTATCCGATCTACGCCTATGGCTCAGAGGAGCAGCGGCAGAAATACCTGCCGAAGCTGGCCTCGGGCGAGTGGATCGGTTGTTTCGGTCTGACCGAACCCGATGCGGGCTCGGACCCGGCGGGCATGAAGACCCGCGCCGAGAAGACCGACGGCGGCTACCGCCTCACCGGTTCGAAAATGTGGATCACCAACTCGCCGATCGCGGATGTCTTCGTTGTCTGGGCGAAGTCCGAAGCCCATGGCGGCAAGATCCGCGGCTTCGTGCTGGAGAAGGGCATGAAAGGGCTGAGCGCGCCGAAGGTCGGGCAGAAACTGAGCCTGCGCGCGTCGATCACCGGCGAGATCGTCATGGACGGTGTCGAAGTCGGCGAAGACGCGTTGCTGCCGCATGTCGAGGGGCTGAAAGGCCCGTTCGGCTGCCTCAACCGTGCACGCTACGGCATCGCCTGGGGCGTGATGGGCTCGGCTGAGTTCTGCTGGCACGCCGCGCGCCAATACGGGCTCGACCGCAAGCAGTTCAACAAGCCGCTGGCGCAGACGCAGCTGTTCCAGAAGAAGCTCGCCGATATGCAGACCGAGATCACGCTGGGCCTGCAGGCCGCGCTGCAGGTGGGCCGCCTGATGGACGAGGCCGATGCCGCGCCCGAGATGATCTCGCTCATCAAGCGCAACAATTGTGGCAAGGCGCTGGATATCGCGCGGATGTCCCGCGACATGCATGGCGGCAACGGGATTTCGGGCGAGTTTCAGGTGATCCGCCACATGGTCAACCTCGAGACGGTGAACACCTACGAGGGCACCCATGACGTCCACGCGCTGATCCTGGGCCGTGCGCAAACGGGCCTGCAGGCCTTCTTCTGATGGCCCCGCTGGAAGGTGTGAAAGTTGTCGAGCTGGCGCGCATTCTGGCCGGTCCCTGGGCCGGTCAGGTGCTGGCCGATCTCGGCGCCGAGGTGATCAAGGTCGAGGCGCCCGAAGGCGACGATACCCGCCGCTGGGGCCCTCCCTTCATCGCCCGCGAAGGCGACGGGCCGGAGGGGCGCTCTGCCGCCTATTTCCACGCCACCAATCGCGGGAAGATTTCGGTCGTGGCCGATTTTCGCACCGAGGAAGGCCAGAAGATCGTGCGCGATCTGGTGAAAGACGCCGATGTGGTGATCGAGAACTTCAAGCTCGGCGGCCTCAAGAAATACGGGCTCGATTACGAGAGCCTCTCGGCGATCAACCCGCGTCTCGTCTATTGCTCGATCACCGGTTTCGGGCAGGACGGGCCTTATGCCAGCCGCGCGGGCTATGACTTCCTGATCCAGGGCATGGCGGGCTGGATGGACCTGACCGGTGACCCGCAAGGCCAGCCGCAAAAGGTGGGTGTCGCCTTCGCGGACATCTTCACCGGGCTTTACGCGGTGATCGGCATTCAGGCGGCGCTGGCCGCGCGGGCGCTCACCGGGCGCGGGCAACTGGTCGATATGGCGCTTCTGGATTGCGCGGTGGGCGTGCTCGCCAATCAGGGGATGAACTACCTCGCGACCGGCAATGCGCCGCAGCGTCTGGGCAATGCGCATCCCAACATCGCGCCCTACGAGGTGGTCAGCGCCAAGGATGGCGACCTGATCCTCGCGGTCGGCAATGACGGGCAGTTCCGGCGGCTTTGCGAAGTGCTTGGCCTCGACCTTGCAGCCAACCCTGACTTCGCCACGAACGAAGCGCGCGTCGCCAATCGTGAGGCTATGCGCGCGGCCCTCTTCCCTGCACTCGCCGAATGGCCGCGCGCCGATCTGCTCGCCGCGCTCGAAAAGGCGACCGTTCCCGCGGGGCCGATCAACTCCGTCGATCAGGTCTTCGCCGACCCGCAGGTTGAGGCCCGTGGCATGCGCGTCGAGGCGGAGGGCATCCCAGGTATCCGCACGCCGATCCGCTTTTCGGACACGCCGCTTGCCGATCCGAAACCTGCCCCGAAGCTAAAGGCTGACTAGCCTCTTCCTCTTGGTGGAAATATCCCGGGGGGCGCGTCAGCGCGGGGGCAGCGCCCCCTCCCGACTTCAGTTTTGCACGCGGCGGGTGCGGGCGTCATCCGTTACAAGCCAGCGTCAGCGCGATCGGGATATTGTCCGGCCCGCCATGCACATCCGGTTGGTTGACCGACACGTTCGGCACGCAAGTCGCGCCGTCGTCCAAGCCCCGGATCACCACCGGGTTGGATTTCACTGGCACCAGTCCGGTCAGGTTCTCGGGGTCATACATCTCGATGCGCAGATCGTTCGGGTTCTCGGCTTGGGGCAGGGCGAGCGCGAAGGCCATCGTGACGGCCCCATCCTTCACCGTCGCCTGAAAACCGTAGATTTGCGGGTCGGGCAGTTGCTCGGCCCCTTTCCAGAAGCGGGTGTAGAAGAACGAGCCTTCCGAATTCTGCTTCGCCGCGTCTTGCAGCGGCGCAAGCTCGTCTCCGGTGAAAGCCCCGTCGCCATTCTTGTCGAAGGTCTGGATCAGCCAGTCCGAAACGGTCGGGTCGAAAGTCCAGCTTTCGCCGATATGGGTGACCTTCCCGCTCTCCATGCCGACGAGGAGGCGGATCAGGATTTCGTCTTCTGGGTGGGCGTTCGCGATACCTGGCAGTAACCCAATCAGACCGGCGAGGGTGAGAACAGTGCGGCGGATCATGGCTGGAAATCCGGCTTCTTGCTACCCAGCGGGGCGGCGGGCGGTGGCGCGCCGAAGCTCGGGAAAGCATCGGCCTCGGGCACGGCGGCATCTGCGGCGGGCGCGTTCTCGGAGGCGGCTGTCGACGGATCGGCATTCTTCGGTTTCAGCTTGCCGCCCATCAGCGCGACCCCGCCATAAAGCAGCCCGATCGCGACCAGCCAGCTGCCGACGATCCGACCCGCGATCTCGAACCAGCGCGCCTGCCAGCTGCGCAGCACCAGATAGACCGCACCGATCAGCCAGATACCCAGCCCGATCCCGGCGAGGAAGATCCACGGTTTGCCGCCATAGCTCGGGTCGGAGAGTTTCACCGAGAGCGCATACATCACCCCCAGGACAAAGCCCGCTGGCACAATCAGCACGGGCCGCGACCACCGCCCCAGGGCGAGCGTCGCGCCGATGGCGATGGCCGAGATCGGCATGGTCAGAAAGTGATGCGTGATCGCGCCGGGGAGTTGTTGCAACGCGGCCATCAGCTCGATGCGGAAGGTGAAGCCGAGCGCGATCCCGATGGCCCAAAGGAGCGCCGCAATCAGCGCCGCGCGCCGCCCGACCAAGGCCAGCGCGATCCCGAAGCCAAACAGAGGGAACAGCCGCTCGATCGCGACCGCATCGCGGATCAGCCAAGCCCCGGTCTCGCCGCGGTCCGCGGGCGGGATCACCGCCAGCACGATCAGGGCGGTCAGCCCGGCCAGCACCCAGAGGTGACGCAGCCAGCCGAGGCCGGAACGGTTATGCGATACGTCAATGGCCAAAGAGGCTTAGCCCACCTTGCAGGAACCCAAGCTGAGATTGCAGGTAACCCAGCGCCAACGCAAGGAAGCCGAGCCCCACCACCGCGATGATCGCACCCAGCCCGCGCGAGAGTTGCCCGCCCCGGATCGGCTCGAGGATGAGACCAACGCCGACGCCGATCACGTGGATCATCCCGGTCGCCAGCACGAAGCCGATCGCGAAATCGGCCGGGTCGGCGGCCAGCGGAAGTTCCGCCCCATGCGCATAGCCGTGATAGAGCGCGAAGACCGAGATGATCGCCAGCGCGACCCATTCGTAGGGTTTCCACCCGGCGGCGATGGCGAGGCCCAGCACCACGATCGACAGCGCGATCCCGATCTCGATCCCCGGCAGCGGCAGGCCGAGAATGCCGATCACGCCGCCCACGACCATGATCAGCGGGAAGGTCACCGGCAATTGCCAGACCTGTCGCCCGCCCATCTGCGCGCCCCAAAGACCCACGGCGAACATCGCGAGGAAATGGTCATATCCCGAGAGCGGATGCTCGAACCCCGCGGTGAACCCGCCCGAGCCGGTTGCGGTGATATGGGCGGCAGCCACCTGCGGCAGCATCAGGGCGACGAGGCCCGCGAGGGCGGCAAGGCGGCGATGGATCATGCGATGGTTCTCTGTCCCGTGATTGTTGGGCGGCATCTTCCGGATCGGGACGCGAAACTCAAGGCGGCAAATGGCTCACCGCGCCTCACCATCGATTGAAGGGGCTCGGCTGGAGGTTCAGCCCGCGCCGAGCAGCGCGGAAATCTGATAGGTCGCGAAGGCCGCGAGATAGGCCAGCGCGAACATGTAGACCACGGCGATCCACATCCATTTCGCCGAGCCTGCCTCGCGCCGGATCACCGCGAGCGTGGAGATGCATTGCGGCGCGAAGATATACCATGCGAGCAGCGCCAGCGCGGTGCCGAGGCTCCATTGATCGGAGAGCGTGTGGATCAGCCCGTTCTCGCCGCCTACCGCATAGACCGTCGCAAGCCCGGCCACGGCGACTTCGCGCGCGGCCATACCCGGCACCAGCGCCACGGCGATATGCCAATCGAAGCCCAGCGGATGCAGGATCGGGGCGACGAAATGGCCGATGATCGCGGCGAAGGAGTAGTTGATTGCGGGCTCCGTCGCGCCTTCTGGGGCCATCGGGAAGGTCGACAGGAACCAGATCACGACCATCGCCCAGAAGATCACCGTGCCCGCGCGGCGCAGGAAGACCCGCGCACGCTGGTAAAGCCCCAGCGCGATATTGCGCAGAATCGGCGTCTTGTAGTCGGGCAGGTCGAGCATCAGCGGTGCCGACCGCTCTTCGCGGGCGAAAAGGTAGCGCGCGACGAAAGCCACCGCGAGGACCGAGAAGACGCCCGCCGCATAAAGGCCGAACATCACCAGTCCTTGCAGGCTCAGCCCGCCGAGGACTTTCGTGTTTGGGATGAAGGCCGCGATGATCAGCGTATAGACGGGAATGCGCGCCGAGCAGGTCATCAGCGGCGCCACGAGGATCGTCGTCAGCCGGTCGCGTTTGTTGTCGATCACCCGCGCCGCCATGATGCCGGGGATCGCGCAAGCGAAGCTAGATAGAAGCGGGATGAAGGCGCGCCCGTTCAGCCCCGCGCGCCCCATGATCCGGTCCATCAGGAAGGCGGCCCGCGCCATGTAGCCGAAATCTTCCAGCAGCAGGATGAAGAGGAAGGTGAACAGGATCTGCGGCAGGAAAATGATGACCGAGCCGATGCCCGCGATCAGCCCGTCCGCGATGAAGCTCTGGATCAGCCCGTCCGGCAGCAGCTGCGTCACCGCCGCGCCAACGGAGGTAAACGCCCAGTCGATCGCGTCCATGAACGGCGCGGCCCAGGAAAAGACCGCCTGAAACATCACGAAGAGGATTGCGAGCAGGATGATCGGCCCGGCGATCGGGTGCAGCACGACGCGGTCGATCTTGGCGGAGACCGTGTCCGGCTCTGGCGGCTGGATCACATGGGTCTTCACCAGCCGTTCCGCCTCGCGCATCGAGACACGCATGTCATGGGTGCTCGGCACGGCCCAGCTTGACGGTTGCGGTGCGTCGAGACCGGCTTCCAGCATCGGGTCGACTGCGGACCAGAGCTCGTCCAGTCCGCCACGGCGCACGGCGGTCGCGGGGATCACCGGGATGCCCAGTTCCTCGCTCAGCGCCACATGGTCGATCTGCAAGCCGCGATGGCGCGCGATGTCGATCATGTTGAGGATCATCACGATCGGCAGGCCGATCTTCTTGAGCTCCGAGACCAGACGCAGCGCGCCGCGCAGGTTGGTCGCATCGCCTACGGCGAGGATCATGTCGGGGACACGCTCGCCCGGACGCTGGCCCAGCAGCACGTCGCGAGTCACTTCCTCATCGGGGGAGCGGGCGCGCAAGGAATGGGTGCCGGGCAGGTCGATCAGGGCGAACTTGCGGCCCGCAGGCGTGGTGGCCACGCCGACTTTGCGCTCCACGGTCACGCCGGAATAATTGCCGACCTTCTGGGTCGCGCCGGTCATCGCGTTGAACAGTGCCGTCTTGCCGCAATTCGGCGCACCGACGAGCGCCGCCTCGATCGGCTGGGCGTCGGGGTCGGTCTGGGCTGCTTTGGGCTGGTTTATGGCAGGAGCCGACGTCATTCCGCGAGGATGGCCATCGCCTCGGCACGCCGCAGAGCGACGGTGGTGTCGTTCACGCGCACCGCAATCGGATCGCGCCCGAACGGACCTTCGTGAAGGATGTGGACCGAAGCGCCCTCGATGAAGCCAAGCTCCAGCAGGCGCAGTTCCAACTCGTCCGCGTCATAGCCGTCTTTCCCGGCAAGCGGGCAGACGGAAACCAGAGTGCCCCGGAACCCACGACGGCACTGGCCAAGGGGCAGCGCGCATTTGCAGGTTTCGTTCTCGATAGGGCTGGCCTTCATGAGGGCACCTCCGTGATGGGTCGCGAGTTGGTTTTCGCTTCCTACAGATTGGAGATAGTCTGGAAATTGATCTCTGACAAATGAAGTCTGGTATTTTCCCGCCTTCGTGATCGATTATTTTAGTCAGGAATTTAGAAGCGCTCTAAATTGTGCGGTAAGTATCTGGAATCGTTGGGGCGTATGAGAAAGGCGCCGCCCCCTCCGGAGCGACGCCTTCAGGCCGGTTTTCCGCCGGATCGACCCCTCAATGCTCGCGGAAAGCGCGGTTCATCGAATCCACCACCGGTTTCGCGATGTATTGGGCGAAGGTTCGCGACGCGGTCTGGATCATCACTTCGACCGGCATCCCCGGCATCGGCGCGAAGCCCGGCACCCGGCGCAACTCCGAGGCGGGCAGGCGGATGCGCGCGATATAGACCTCGCGCGGATGTTCGCCCGAGCGCTCCACGATCGCGTCGGCGGAGATGTAATAGACCTCCCCGATCAGGATCGGCGTCGTGCGCTGGTTGAGCGCCGAAAGCCGCACCGAGGCCTCCTGTCCAACCTTGATCGCGTCGATATCGGTGCGTGCGATCATCGTCTCGATGATCAGCGGCGCTTCCGAGGGCAGGATCTCGGCGATCACCTTGCCCGCCTCGATCACGCCGCCCGCGCCGGAATAGTTCAGACGCACCACGGTGCCGGAAACGGGGCTGTCGATCACGACGCGCTTCAGGATGGAGGTGGCCTTGCGTTCTTGTTCGCGCACGGAATCCAACTCCGCCTGCACGGTCTCCAACTCGTCGAGCGCGGCCTGCTTGTGGGTTTCGATCGTCTGCGTGGTCTGCGCCTGATACTTTGCGCGCATCTCCTCGCTCTCGCCGATCTCTGCCTTGAGGCGTCCGATCTGCCCCTCCGCATCGGCCAGAGCGCGCAGCAGGGCGTTCAGTTCGGTCCGCCGGATCAGGCCGCTCTCGTAGAGTTTCGCCTTGCTCTCATGGTCCTGGGCCAGCAGGTCGCGCTGGGCCTCCGTGGCGGTCAGCTGCGCGCGATAGCCTTCCGCGCGGCTTTCCATGGCGGCGATGTTGCGGGCCAGAAGGTCCAGCTCGCTTTGTACCTTCGCCCGTGTCACCTCGAAGGCGAGGCGCTGCGAGTCCATCATCGCGGCGATCTCCGCATCGCGCCGGGCCTCCTGAAGCCAATCCGGGAAGACCAATTCGCGCCAGCCGTCATATTCGGCCTGAATACGAGCCTCCATCGAGGTCAGTCGCGCACGGCGCAGAAACAGCGCGCGTTCATTGGCCAGAGCCGAGGTTTCGTCGAGACGCAGGAGCGGTTGCCCCGCCGTGACGAAATCGCCCTCGGAGACGTTGATCTCCTTGATGATCCCGCCTTCGAGGTGCTGGATCATCTTGTTGCGGCCCGTGGCCACGAACGAGCCCGGCGCCATCACGGCCGCCGCGAGCGGTGCGCTGAAGGCCCAGACGCCGAAGCCCCCGAAGGCCATCGCGAAGATCGTCAGGCCGATGATGACGAGCGCCTTGATGTTGCGCGGAACCTCGGTCGACCAGTCGCGGGTCTCGGCAGATTGGATCGGGTTGGTCAGAAGGAGTGTCATGCCGGCGCTCCTTGCATGGGTGCGTTGGCGGCGGTGGTGGCGGGTTGGGCCGCTGCGCGCTGTTGCTGGACCTGTTGAGTCTTGGCCTGCTTGCGCCGCTCCAGTTCTGCCAGCATCTGATCGCGCCAGCCGAACATCGCGATATTGCCGTCATTGAGCAGCATGATCTTGTCGACCGCGCTGAGCAGCGAGGGTTTCTGCGTGACCACGACCACCGTGATCCCGTTCGCCTTCGCATGGCCGAGCGCGCGCACGAGGGCCGCATCGCCTTGGGTGTCGAGGTTCGAGTTAGGCTCGTCCAGCACCACGAATTTCGGATCGCCGAAGAAGGCGCGCGCGAGACCGATCCGCTGTTTCTGCCCGCCCGAGAGCGGTGAGCCGTCGGAGGCCACGACCGTCTCGTAGCCCTGCGGCAGCGAGGCGATCATCTCATGCACATCGGCGAGCGCGGCGGCGCGGTGGATCGCTGCGTCGCTCGCATCCTCGCGCATCCGGGCGATGTTCTGCTTGATCGTGCCCGGGAAGAGCTGCACGTCCTGCGGCAGATAGCCGATGCATTCCCCGAATTGCCGCGGGTCCCAGTTGCGGATGTCCATCAGATCCAGTCGCACAGCCCCCGAGGTCGGCAGCACCGATCCCACCAGCATCTTGCCGAGCGTCGTCTTGCCCGCGCCCGAATTGCCGATGATCGCCAGCTGATCGCCCGGCGCGAGCGAGAAGGTCAGCGCGTTGAGCACGACATGTTTGGTGCCCTGCGGGACATAGAGGAGACGCTCGATATCGAGCCGCCCCTCGACCTTGGGCAGGCGCAGCTTGTCGTTACGGGTCTTGGCCGAGGCCAGAAGCTGGCCCACCCGGTCATAGGCGCCGCGTGCCAGCAGGAACGAGTTCCAGCCCTCGATCGCACCTTCGATCGGCGCGAGCGCGCGGCCCGCCACGATCGAGGCGGCGATCACCATGCCACCGGTGATCTGCCCGTCGAGCGCGAGATAGGCTCCCCAGCCGAGCATCCCGATCTGGGTGAACAGGCGGAACATCCGCGAGGCGGAGGCGGTGAAGACGTTGCGGTCCTGCGCCTCGGTCTGGGCACGCAGGGAGGCGGCGGTATCGCGGCCCCAGATCGACACGGCCTCGGGGATCATCGCCATCGCGTTGATGATCTGGCTGTTGCGCGACATCGACTCGAGGTGAAGGTTCGCCTTGGTCTGCGCGATATTGGCGCGGCGGAAGCCGTCCGAGGTTATCTTCTGGTTGATCCAGGCGAAGACCATCAGGATCAGTGCGGTGATGACCACGATCGTGCCGAGATGCGGGTGGATCAGGAAAACCGCGAGCACGAAGATCGGTGTGAAGGGCACGTCCAGAAAGGACAGAAGCGTGCCAGATACGAGGAAGCTCCGCAGCGCGTTGAGATCGCCCAGAACCTGATATTCGCGCCCGTTGGAATGCAGCGAGGCCTGCGCCGCCGCCGATAGAACCGGCGCGCCCAGACGTGCCGCCACATCCACCGCCGAGCGCATCAGCACCAGCCGTCGCACCGCGTCGAGCAGCGTCTGCACCACGATCGCCCCGACGATCACGATGGTCAGCATCACGAGCGTATCGGTCGAGCGCGAGGTGAAGACCCGGTCGGAAATCTGGAACAGGTAGATCGGCACCGCGAGGATCAGGATATTCGTGGCGCAGGTCATCAGAGCTACAAAGGCAATGTTCGCGCGCAGGCGCTTCTTCATGTCATGCAGTGTTCGGGTGAAATCCACCGGACCGAGGCGCTTGTGAAAGGTTGGAGTGGAGGGTGGCGCCGGTGGGGAGCCGGAGGCATTTTGCGCGGGGACACGACCCGCCTCCTTTTGGGTGTCAGCACCACCCTCCGTCCGGGCGGCGACTGTTTCGACAGTCCCCTCCGCGCCGGTCTCTTCGGCTTGCGTCTCCGCCTCGGGACCGTCTCCCGTGGTGGCTTCCGCCTGCCGTTTGTCTGTCGGATCGACCTCTGGCCGGTCCTCGTTCTGAGCCATCGCGTCATGACCATCTTGGCGGTGCGCCTGCCCCCCGGCGGCGTCGTCAGTCCTGTCTTTCATCGAAGTTCCCCTAGTATGTGTAGTTCCGCGCCCCCGTCAGGCCAGAACCGTGTGCAATGCATCGAGCGACCCGCTTCCCCCGTGGGAGCCCGGATGCACCTGGAATTCCTCGTCGTCGTAATTCGGCGTGTTCTCGATCATCCCGTCCGCGAGGAAAGCGACCGCCTCCGAGGCGAGCGCCCCTTCGCTGGAACTCGTCGGACCCAGAGGATCACCGCTGCCGTCATCCATCATGCCCGCCTGCCAGATCACCGCGTCGGAATAGACGCCATCGGCGGCCATGATCGTGCTGTCGACACCCGCGACGGTCAGCGATGCGACATTGCCAAGCGTGTTGCCGCCAGCCTCGACGCCGAACTCGCCCGGTCCGTCGATCGAAATCAGGTCGGCATCATCGAGAATGTTGATCTGGGTGAAGTTGTCCCGGATGATGAGGTCGCCTTCGATATAGAGCACCCGCAGCGCCATCTGGCCGCCGAGAAGCTCATCGCCCAGAAGCCCTTCGACCGCGTCGAAGGCCGCGCCCGGAGGCAACGAACCGTCTTCGCCCGCGTTCGGACCGAGGCCGCCGTAAATCTTGGCAAGCTGATCGAGGACGCTCTGATATTGCGCGTCCATCTCCATGTACTGGTCGATGCCCACCTTGGTCAGATGCGCCTCGTTCCACAGCAGGTTGTCCTCGCTCGACACATGGCCCGCGCCGCCATGCCCGACGCCGCCAGATCCGCTCATCACCAGATCGTCGTCGAGCAGCACGTTGATCTGCTCGAGCTGCGCGATCTCGTACATGTTGCCGCCGATCATGATCAGATCGAACTGCGAACCGATTTCCAGCAGCAGCTGCAGATTGACGGTCGAGTTGTCGCCCATCACGATCTCGGCGGAATAGGAGCCGAATTCGAAGCTCACCAGATCCCCGTCGGAGACCGCGTTCACCTGCGTCGTATGGTTATCGATGATCAGGTCGCCGCGAATTGCCGTCATTGCGATCAGGCTGCTGCCAGCCGGCATGACGAGATTGAGGAAGTTCGCGGGATTGGCCTCTTGGGTGTAGACCGCGACGTTGTGGGCCTGCGAGGCGAGCGGATCATAGCCCTCCGCGTTCCCGAGGCCGTTCCCGCCAGCGCTGTTCCCGGTGCCGTGATGGCCCAGTCCGAGCTTCATATCCACGTCGCGCAGCACGTTGACCTGCGAGATCACCGAGAGCGAGGTCATCGACCCGCCCACTGCGATGACCGGCGCATCGAGCCAGTCATGCACCGCCTGCGACTGGTTCAGCAGAAGGTTGTTGCCGGTGCTCAAGCTCTGCACGATTTCCAGCGCCAAGCCAGCCGGATCAACGGGCATGTCGGGGCTTTGGACCAGCCCGGCGGCCCCGTCTTCGCCGCCGATCCCGTCGATCTCGACCTCGACCACACCTTCGCCAAACGGTGCGTCCTCGTCCTCAGACGGATCGCGCGCTTCCAGCCGCAGCGTCAGCGTCTCGGGCATCTCGTCCATGAGCTGTCCGTCGAACACCACTTGGCCGGAGAAGGCGGGCGGAAGGGGGGAGGAGGCTTCCGCTTCACCGCCTTCGAGGCTTTCGTTTTCCAGCTCGGTCATCGTGTCAGGATCGGAAGCGCCCGCTCCTGCTTCGTCTTCGACATCGGTGTCGGTGGGCGCGGCGAAGATCGTCTCGCTGCGAAACATCGCAGCCGTTGCGCCGCCGGGTACGGCCTCGGGATCGAGTGCGTCGATCTGAGCCATCAGCGTCTCTGTCTGCGCTTCGATGGTCGTGCCCACAGGCGCGGTGCTCACCGTCAGCGCATCGGCATAATCGGCCAGCGCCATCAGCTTCGACGCGGAGGCCTCCGGGCCGTATTCGTCCATCAGCTCCGCCGGCATCATAAAGGGCTTGTCGTAGAGCACGTCATGATCGTTCAGCGTGTTGATCTGCGAGGTGATGTGGAGCACCGAGGAGGGCGGGGCCATTCCGAGGAACACCTGAAACGGCACCGGAACTGGCGGAAAATCATAGGGCGGGATCGCGAACTGGCCGGGCGGTAACCCGGGCGGTGCGATGTCGCGCAACTGGTAATCGTCGACGAAGGGCAGCCAGGGCGCGCCGGGCGGCGGCGCCAGTGGCAGTCTCAGCTGCAGCGCCGGATCGAAATCTCCGAGCAGGTAATTCGAGTCGACGTTGACGGTGACGGAGAGCAGAACCCCCGGTGCAGGCGTGGAGGCCTGCAGCGCGCGGAAAGCGTCGTATTCCTGTCGGGCGACATAGGTCTCGGTCGTCTGATTGAAGGCACCGATGAAATGGGCGATGATTTCGGTCTGCCGGTCAAGCATCTTACTTCCCCCCTTCATGACGCTGGAGACCCGCGCTTGGATGCGGGTCGTCAGACTGTCGGTTCATCGCATCGGGCGGGCGAATGCCGCCGAGGTCAGGTCCGGGCGTGATGCGATGTGAAACGCCGGGAACGAGATGCGGCGCGCCTCCGGGAGAGGCGCGCCGCTTGAGCTCTTAGGCCGTGGTGTCGTCGTCGCCGATATAGGTCGAGGACAGCGAGCCACCGACCACGGTGGTATCCACGGCGTTGCCGAGGATGTTCGCACCCATCACGATCGACTGGTTGAACGCGGTGGTGTCGATTGCACCGCTCGCATCGGCGTAGGACTGGCCGGTGACGATACCATCATCGCCATTGCCCGAACCCCAGTTGCCGAGGCTGCCGCCATTGCCGCCGCCGCCTGCGGTGACGTCGCCACCGCCGTTACCGCCGCCAGCATAGCCGCCCGTCGCCCAGGAACCGCCGCCCGAGGCGTGCGAACCGGTCGAGGACCAGCCGTAGCCGTCGCCGCCAGCACCGCCGTTGCCGCCTTCACCGGCGCCGAGGCCCATACCATGGCCGACGCCCATCGAGCCTGCGGTCGCGCCGCCGAACTCCATCGCACCGGCATCGCCGCCCGTCGCCAGTTCCGGCGAAATGATCGGAAGGATGTCCAGGCTGCCCGTGTCGCCGCCGCCAGCGATCGCACCGGCGCCGCCGTCTTGCGCTGCGGCACCCGAGGCGCCCACACCCAGCCCGACGCCGAGACCGAAGCCTGCGCCGCCGTCACCGCCGTCATCGCCTTCACCCTCGGTGTCCGAGGCCGCGATCGACACGCCGCCGCCCGACAGGGCGATACCGCCACCGGCAAGTGCAGCGCCACCGGTCGAGCCGACATCTTCGGCACCGTTGCCGCCTTCGGAGGCTGCATCGATCCCGTCATCCGCCTCTGCCGAATTGTCCTTGATCGTAGCGTCGACCGCGAAACTCGAGTGGTTGGAAACGCTCGGATTGCTCAGCGTATCGTTGTCGTTCAGGCTGTTCGACTGAGCATTGATGAGCATGTTGTCGTTACCCGCGCCGTTGAGCACGTCGGTAAAGTTCATGTCATCGCCGGGATCATAGGCGTAGTTCATGTTGCCATCGGCCATCAGAACATCGCCGATGCTCGACGAGCCGCTCAGATCGAAATCGGCAAAGTCGTCATCGGACGGCTCGTAGCCGTCGAGGTTCAGACCGACCTGAACATCGACAGCGGTCAGGTTCGCATTGAGGTTCGCATTGGCGTTGAGGTTGCCATTGCCGTTCATGTTCGTGTTGTCGCTGGAGCTATGAGCGCCAGCCCCTGCATGCGAACCGCTATGCGAGCCGGAATCGCTGTTCGAGCCGGAGCCCGCAAGCGCACCGGCACCGGCACCCGACATCGCGCCCGAACCCGCAAGGCTGCCAGCGCCCGAACCCGACATCGAGCCGGAGTCGCTGCTATTCTCGGTGGTCGAGTGCTGATACTGGCCCTGGCCCTGACCCTGACCCTGCATTTCAGCCTGCGCCTGGCCCTGGCCCTGCGCTTCGAACTGACCCTGCCCCTGCACCTGCATGGACGGATCGGCGTGGTGATTTTTCTTTCCAGGCATTGATATTCACTCCCAGTTGATCGGTCCGGGATCCGTCACTCTGTCTAAAACGGATATGGTCGGACCTTCGTGATTAAGGGCTTTCGCCCCGGTGAATGTCCGCTTCCCCAACCGCTCGGCACCCCGATCCCGATCCCCGAATCGAGCGATTCGCAGGTGGGTCACCCTTTCCGGGCGGAGTGTGGAAACAGACGAGTCACAGCCCCCAGCTGCGACACCGACATCCTGCGCTCCGTGATCCGGTGGACCTAGCTAGCAAATGGGTCTAGCCGGTCGGGTCGTCTGATTAACCGGCTGAAACGCATCCATTTTCCAAAATTCCGCACGCAGAGACCTGCGGAATCCCGGAGGATTGCGGTGATTTTCACGAAGCCGTTGCAAATGCAGAAATTGGGACAAGGTCTAGTGGCGAAGCTAATGCGCGCTACCACTTGAGCGCGCCAGTAAGTGCCGCAGCGCAGAAATCCCACCACTCGCGCGCCGATTCGAGTAAGATTACGTTACGTAAGAGAATCCTTACCATCGGGTAAACACTTCGGGTAACGCTGATCTCACTGGTCCGTGATATGGTTGATGCGGGCGGTATGACGTGGGGTTAATCGTCCGCATATTGAGTTCAGGGTAGGAGGAGGGGGCCGCCATGAATGCGTTGTATAAGAGTGAACCCGCGGGGAAACGTGTAATGCCGTCTTGCCGCAAACAGGATGCTGCGATCTGTTTTCTGGGCGCGTCGCAGATTTTTTCCGATACCGTATTGAGAACCGTCGATGCCGAGGTGGCACCGGCGACATGTCTGCGTCTGGATGATTTCGAAACGTTGCTCGAGGCATTGCGGTCCGACGGTTGGATCGAGGATCACGGCGCTCTGTGTTCGTTGATCGTGGATGAGGATCACGCCGATGGTCTTATCGCGCTGGCCGAACGACGTGAGCCGCTTCTGTCGCGTGTGAAGCTGATCGTCGCGATTGAAGACGAGGCTTATGCGCAAGATCTGATGACGCGCCATAGCGCTGCGATCCTGTCCCATCACATCAGTCTGCTGCCGATGAACGTCAATCTGACGACGTGGCTCTTGATCCTGCGGATGATCGTCTCGGGGGGGCACTATATCCCGCCCGCGCTTCTGCGCTGCCGTCCGGCAGATCCACCGATCTCGGCGCTGAACGGATCGGCTGCAGCCAACGCGTCGCATGCGATCGACGTATCGGGGCTGACGCCGCGCGAAACCGAGGTGCTCGAGATGCTCGCCTCGGGGCAGCCGAACAAGATCATCGCGGGGCAGCTGAACCTGTCCGAACATACGGTGAAGCTGCATATCCACCGCATCATCGGGAAGCTCGGCGTCACCAACCGCACCGAGGCGGCGATCTGGTATCACCGAAACCGAAGTGCCTAAGGACCCGCCCACGCCGACGGAGATGCGCCCGCCCGATTTCGATCAGTTCCTGATGCAGATCGGGCGCATCAACTACGCGTGGACCAATACCGAGAGCCTGCTGATCCATCTGATCGCGGGGCTCGCCGGGACCGACAAGGGCGTCGCGACGATCATCCATCTGACGCTGAACACGACGCGGGCGCGGCTCGATCTGGTGGACCGGCTGGCCAAGCGCGACGACTGCCCCTGCGCGCCGAAGGCCTGCGAACGGGTGCTGGCGGTGTCCGCGCGGATGAAGAAAGTCTCGGGGCTGCGTAATCACTTCAACCATTGCCTCTACGCCTTCGACGAGGGCGGAGGGCCGGTGCGCGCAATCCAGATGCGGATCGCGGATCGCAAGACCAGTCTGAGGATTGGAGAGGAAAGCGTTCTGGACAGCGCGACGCTTGCCGAGTTGGAAGCCGCGCTTGCCGAAATGCAGGCGATCAATGCCGAGATCTGGGCGATCGCCAAGGACTATGGAATGCCGCTGTAAAGCGGGCAGGGGATCTCAAAGGCGCCGCGCGCAAGCTCAGTTGCGCATCTGGCGTCCCAGCGCCTCGGCCAGTTCCCACGGGTTCGTAGGCTTCGAGAAGACGGGAATTTCCGGCATGATCGACTGGAAGGCGAGCGGCAGCGGCTCGGCCGTGTTCACCACCAAGGGCACTTCGCGTTTCCACAGCTCAACGATCAGGGCTTCTGCCGATCCGTCGAGCAGGTTCATGTCGAGGATCGCGCCATCGACGTTCATCGAGCCGTCGGACAGCGCGGCACGCGCGCGCGCCAAGGTCGCGAAGGGCCCGGCAACCTGACCGCCCGCCTCCTCGACCGAGAAGGCGATGTCGTAGGCAATGAATAATTCATCTTCGACCACGAGGACATTGCTGCCCTCGAGGCAAGTCATACTGCTCTGTAACATGGGCTACACTACCCTTTTATCAGGTCCATTGGCACGGTCATGCGAGCTTGGAACCCGTCGGGAACCCATTCGGTTCCATAGGTTCCCCGCAATTGGCCCTGAATGGTCAGGTCGATGAGCTTGGATCCGAAGCCGCTGTTGCTTGGTTGCACCAGTTCTTCGGGATGGCCGCTTTCTCGCCAGTCGAGTTCGAGCTGCCCGGACGTGTCGCGCCAGGTCAGTTCCAGAAGCCCCGCATCATGCGAAAGCGCCCCATATTTCACGGCGTTAGTCGCCAATTCGTGGATCACCAGCGCGAGGTTGGTCGACCCCGCATGGTTCAGCGCGACAGGAGGACCGCTGAGGATCAGGCGCGGATCGTCGAGATTGGTGTAGGGCGAAAGCACGCCCAGCAACAATTCGCGCAACTCGACCATGCCGCGGAAATCGCGCTCGGGCGTGGCGGTCGGATTGATCAGCTCATGGGCGCGGGCCAGCGCACCGATCCGCTCGCGCAGGCCCCGCGCCATTTCCTCCGGCGTCGTCGCATGGCGCGCGGTCATGCCGACCAGCCCCGACATCATCGCGAAGGCGTTCTTGACCCGGTGGTTGAGCTCGCGTGTCAGCGTGTCGCGCGCTTTCGCGATCTGCCGCTCCTCGGTCACGTCGCGGAGATAGGCGAGGATCGCGCCGTGCTCGGGGTAAAGGCGTGCCTCCAGAATGCGGCCGTCTCGCCCGTCCTGATCGGTGACCGTCGGGACACCTGTGCGGCGAGCCTCTTCCAGAGCTTTTTCGAAATTGCTTCCGATCAGATGGGGCGCGGTCTCCCAAAGCGACCGCCCGACCGCCTGTGCTTCCGCCTCGGCTCCGACCGAGTCGCGGATGCGGGCGCGCATGACCGAATTGGCGAACCGGATTTTGTCTTCGCTATCGAGTTCGACAATCGCGTCGAAGGTGATTTCGTGAAAATGCGCGAGCCGCCGGTCGACTTCGGCCGCATGTTCGCGCGCCGCGTTCAGATCGGAAATGTCGAGCGCGGTTGCCACGGCCACGGGCGGTTCGCTTTCGACCCGCTGCGCCGAGACCAGCAGATTGCGTTCCGGCCCGTCATGGCGCACGCAGCGCAATTCCATATGGCTGATCGTCTCTTCGTTGCGCGCCGCGCGCACGATCGGAAACTCGCTCAGGCTGAGCTTGCGCCCTTCTGGCGTGTAAGCGTCGAAGGCGAGCTGCTTGGTCACGTCGCCGTCCGTCACGCCGAACATCTCGATCGCGGTGGCATTCAGGTCGATAAGCCGACCGGTGCCCAGCTCGGCCACACCGACGCCGATCGGCATCTGGTCGAGAACGGCGCGGAACCGGTTTTCCTCACGATGGGCGACGTTGATCTGGCGCCGAAGACGGATTTCCGCCTCGACCCCGGCGGCGATGTCGGACAGCGCCTCGTATTCTTCCTCGGTCCACTGCCGCGCTTCCCGGTCGATCAGGCAGAACGCACCCAGCGGCTGCCCGTCGATCGTGCGCAGCGGCACCCCGAGATAGGCGGTCACACCCAGATCGCGCACGGCACCATTGTCGCGCAGCACCGTGTCCTCGCGCGCATCGGGCACGTTCAGCGGCGCATCGGATTCCACGACATAGCGGCAGAAGGAATGGCTGAGCGGCGTCTCCGAGGGGGCAGTGGCGTCCAGCCCGGTTTGCGCCACGAAGACCTGCCGGTTCTCATCGACCATGGAAACCAACGAGACAGGCACTCCGGTCACCCGCGTGGCGAGCCGTGTCGCGCGCTCGAAGATTTCCGCAGGCGCACTCTCCAAAAGACCGGTCTCGCGCAACGCCCGAAGGCGCGCCGGATCGGCGAGTCTGGACCGTTCTTCACCGGTCAGCGGAGGGGGCATAGAGGTATTCATGCGCAGGCTCTCATAATTCCACCTATGCCCCGAAGAAACCCATTTCGCCCAGTGTCATATGACACGGTTGCGATCACGATTTCCGCCAAACACGATTTTCTTCTGCGTTTTTCGTGATGCGGTTGCGGTGTCGACGAATCGCAGAGCCAAGAGGTCGCGATCACCCGCATTCCGAAGGCGCCTTATGCTGAATTCGTAACGCTTTCTAATGGGTGACGTTAGGTAAGGATTCGCGCAGGTTTCAGCGAACCGGCAGGAACTGGCCTAGGCGCGCGACGAAGGCCCGTTCAGCAAGCGGTGGCGGGCGTCATCGTGCGTTGGTCGAGCAGGAAGTCGGTCACCATCGCGCCGATCCACATGCAGAACAGCGCCAGCCATGCGGTGCCTGCCAGAACCGAGGTGCCCGTCACGCCGTTGCCGATGGCGCAGCCGCCTGCAAGCATCGCACCGAAGCCCATGAAGATCGCCCCGATCATCGAGCGCCGCATCACCGGCATCGAGTCGAAGCCCTGCCATGCGAACTGGCGCGAGAAAAGCGAGTTCAGGAAAGCGCCCAGAACCACGCCCGGCACAAGTCCCACGTCGAATTCCAGCACCGAGTTGCGGTCGAGGAAGAACATCAGCGTATTGGCAGAGGGGCCCGAGAAGGTGACGGAATTCACCGGCACCGGGTCGAAGGCGACCTGGCTTAGCGTGAAGGTCAGCACCCAGCCCACAGCGACGGCGAAGCCGACACCGGAGGCGAAGATCCACGTCTTCACGCCGATCTCATTGCGCTTGGCCAGATACATGCCCGCGATGGCGAAGACGATGCCGATAGCCAACCCGGTCCAGTTGGGCAGGTGGAGCGCGTCGAGGATATTCACGTTCTGCGCGCCGGTGATCCAGAGGCTGGCGAGCCGGTCACGCAGCGGCGCAAGGATGCCCTTGAGGCTCATCGTGGCGGTCACCGCGAAGATCAGCCCCGAGACGACCGAGCGCAGGTTGCCCGTCGCCGCCAGCACGAGAAGCCGTCCCGAACAGCCGCGCGACAGCACCATCCCGACGCCGAAGATCAGCCCGCCGATGATCGCGCCCGACCACGAGCCGGGCACCGACATCATCCGGCTGTCGCCCTGCCGGAACAGGTCCAGAAGCTGCGCGCCCTGCACCCAGACGAGCGCGGTCGAGAAGGTCAGGAACCACACCGCGACCTTGCCGCCCAGCTTGCCGCGCGCGAATTCCACCGTGGCGGCCCGCAGGCAGAAGTTGGATTTCTGCGCGGCCACGCCGAAGATAAGCCCGGTGATCACCCCGAAAAGCGCCGCCGTGGGGCCTTCGCCGATCCGCTCGATGAGTGCGATGATGTCCATGATACGATCTCCCGTTCGCGCAGGGGTTCTGCCAGAAACCGCAGAAACGCACATTGATCTGAGTCAGGTTGCACCTTTTGCAGACTTGCCGCAGGCGCTGCCGTCGCGTCTAAGGAAGGCATGATGAAGTTCCGATCCGTCCCTCTCGACGAGGCCCACGAGCTGCCGCGCTGGCGCAGACCCGAGGCGCTGCTCTACGTCATGGCCACCGCCATGCCGATCTCCTTCGCCACCTGGTCGGCGCTGCTGAACAACTTCGTCATCGACGTGGTGAATTTCGACGGCGTCGATATCGGCTGGCTGCAGAGCTTCCGCGAAGTGCCGGGCTTCCTCGCGATCGGGGTGATCGTTGTGCTCTGGGTGATGCGCGAGCAGACGCTGGCCATTCTGTCGCTGCTGCTTCTGGGCGGGGCGACGGCGGTGACCGCGCTGTTCCCGAGCTTTGCCGGGCTGATCATCGTGACGCTACTGTCCTCGATCGGGTTTCACTATTTCCAGACGGTGAACCAGTCGCTGCAATTGCAGTGGATCGACAAGGCCAAGGCGCCGCAGACCTTGGGCAAGATCGTGGCCATCGGCTCGGGTGCCTCGCTCGCGGCCTACGCGGTGCTGGTGCTGACCTGGAAGACGTTCAACCTCAGCTACGAATTCGTCTACGCCACCGCCGGGATCGCGACGATGGTGATGATGGCGGCGGCTGCGCTGATCTATCCGCAGTTCCACACGCGCGAGCCGCAATCGAAGAAGTTCGTGCTGCGTCGCCGCTATTGGCTCTATTACGCCATCACCTTCATGGCGGGCGCGCGGCGGCAGATCTTCGTGGTCTTCGCCGCCTTCATGATGGTCGAGCGCTTCGGGCTGCGGGTGGATGAGATCACCGCGCTCTTCCTGATCAATTTCGCGGTCAACATGGCCGCTGCGCCTGCAATGGGCCGTTTTGTGCATCGCTTCGGCGAGCGCCGGGCGCTGATCTTCGAATATGTCGGGCTGACGCTGCTGTTCCTCGCCTATGGCGGCATCTACTGGTTCGGCTGGGGCATCTGGCTGGCCTGCGCGCTCTATGTGGTCGATCACCTGCTGTTCGCGCTGGCCTTCGCGCAGAAGACCTATTTCCAGAAAATCTGCGACCCCGAGGATATCGCGCCCACTGCCGCCGTCGCCTTCACGATCAACCATATCGCGGCTGTCTTCCTGCCGGTGACGCTGGGCTACCTCTGGATGGTCTCGCCCGGCGCGGTCTTCGGGCTGGCGGCCTCGATGGCGGTGATCTCGCTGGGGCTCGCGCTGCTGGTGCCGCGTCACCCTTCGAAAGGCTACGAGACGGTACTGCAAGGCCTCGGTCCGGTTCCGGCGTGACGCCCGCGTGAACTGGAAATTCCGCCGCTCCGCGCCTATCTGATAGGGGCGCGAAAGGGAGATTTACCATGCTGTTCGGAAAACCCGCCACCATTCCCACCAAGGCCGAAGCCCTGCCGGGCCGCGCTGAAGCGATGCCTCTGGCAGAGCCGCATTTCCTCTGGGGCCGTGACCTGCGCTCGCCCGTGCCCGAGGGCATGGAAGAGGCGATGTTCGGCATGGGCTGCTTCTGGGGCGTCGAGCGCATGTTCTGGAACACCGACGGCGTCTGGCTGACCATGGTCGGCTATGCGGGCGGCCCCACGCCCAACCCGACCTATCGCGAGGTCTGCACCGGCATGACCGGCCATAACGAGGTCGTCCGCGTGATCTACGACCCTGCCAAGGTCAGCTACGAAGACCTGCTGCGCGTCTTCTGGGAGGGTCACGACCCGACCCAAGGGATGCGTCAGGGCAATGACCGCGGCACGCAGTATCGTTCGGGCATCTACACCTACACGGATGCGCAGAAAGAGGCCGCCGAAGGCTCGCGCGACGCCTATGCCGAGCGCCTGAATGCGGCGGGCTATGGCACGATCACGACCGAGATCATCGACGCGCCGCCCTTCTACTATGCCGAGGATTATCACCAGCAATATCTGGAGAAGAACCCCGGCGGCTATTGCGGCATCGGCGGCACCGGCGTGACCTGCCCGATCGGGCTGAACGCGTGATCTGATGCATGTGCGCGCCGCTTGACGGCTCGCGCCCGCGGCCCTAAGCCCGGGCGCAACCATCCCGAGGAGCGCGCCCATGACCACCTTCACCGCCTTTACCACGCTGGCCGATCGCGAGGCCGCCGAGGCGCTGTCCGAACGTCTCGAAGAGCTCGATCCCGGCCCCTACGGTACCGGCGTGTTCGAGATCGAGGACGGGTCGGGCCGCTACGAGGTTTCGGGCTATTTCCTCGATGCCCCAGACGATGTGGCGCTGGACCTGCTGGCGATCTCGCATGGGGCGCAGCCTTTCGTCGTCTCGGAAATCCCGGAAACCGATTGGGTCGCCCATGTGCGCCGCGAACTGGCCCCGGTGCGCGCGGGCCGCTTCTTCCTCTATGGCAGCCATGACGAGGACAAGATCCCCGCCGATACGATCGCGCTGCGGATCGATGCGGCGATGGCCTTCGGGACGGGCCATCACGGGACCACCTCCGGCTGCCTGACCGCGCTCGACGATCTGGCGAACGAGGGTCACACCTTCCATAACGTCGCCGATATCGGCTGCGGCACCGCCGTTCTGGCGATGGCGGCAGCGAAGCTCTGGCCCGAGCCGGTTCTGGCCTCCGATATCGATCCGGTCGCTGTAGAGACGGCGGCGGCGAATGTCGCGGTGAACGATCTTGAGGGCCGTGTGATCTGCATCGAGGCCGCCGGCTTCGGCGATCCGCGCCTGAAAGAGGCCGCGCCCTTCGATCTGATCTTCGCCAATATCCTCAAAGGCCCGCTCGTCGCGCTCGCCCCCGAAATGGGCCGCAACTGCGCCGAATCGGGCTTCGTGATCCTGAGCGGCATCCTCAACGAACAGGCCGAAGAAGTGGTCGTCGCCTATCAGGCACAGGGCTTTGTTTCCCATTCGCGTAAGGAATTCGGCGAATGGACGACATTGGCCATGCAGCGCGCCTAATCCGCCACAAATCCGCTCTGATTGCCGTAAGGATTGCTTTACCCTGACCTGAGAAATTGCCTTTGGGGGCATCGCAGTTAACGGGGTTTGCCATGCGCGATCCACAAATAGAGTCTTTTGAGAAGCGCCTGCATCGGATCGACCAGATCCATCAAGCAGGCGGTGCATTCGAGGCGTCCGGTGCCTTGGGGCGCAGCTATTTTGATTCCATGCGCCCGAAATCGCGCCGCAGTATTCCGCTGCGCGGTGTGGCGCTGATCTTTGCCGGTATTTTGCTGGTGAAGGGCGCGATGCTCGCGCAGGTGGGCCAGGAGAGCTACGAGGCGCGTGTCGCAAGCCTCGCGGGTGGGTCGCAATTCGAAAGGGTGGGGGCCTGGATCATGCATGCCGACCCCATCACCCGCAAGATCGCCGGGCTGCTCGCGCCGTATTTCGGCTGAGCACCGAAGCCATTAAGCCATAAAGAAAGGGCTGCGCCGTTGCCGGGGCAGCCCTTTTCGCATGACTTGTCGGTCGCGTTAGCGCAGGCGCGCCACGTCGAGACGGGTCAGGCCGATATCGTCCAGCGCGCGGTCGCTGAGCTTCATCAGAGCCTTGCGGGTGACGCGTGCGTCGTTCCAGTCGTGCAGGGCTGCGATCAGCGAGGTAAAGACGCTCGGTCGGGCGCTGCGGCTCATGCGGGTGTTGATATCCATCGAAGCCATGGGGAGGATCCTTCGTTCACAAACTGCTCAAGTTTCGGGCATTACATCTTCTGAAGCGCAGATAAGACTGGCAGGGTGCGAAAACAATCTCAGTTTTGGCAGCCCCGCCATGCAGGAATCGCATGTGATATGAGGCCGGTTTTTGCATCCCCTCTGGCCGATGTTCCCTTTTCGTGCTAGTTCTTGCGAAACAACACAAGAACGAGGCAGGGCAAATGCGGGTGATCGGGATCGATCCGGGGTTACGCAATCTCGGATGGGGCGTGATCGAGATGGACGGATCGCGACTCAGGCACGTCGCGAACGGGATTCTCCATTCCGAAGGTAAGGATTTGGCAAAGCGCCTGCTGGTGCTGCACGAAGGGCTGAGCGCGGTCATCGCGACCCACATGCCTGAAGCGGCCGCGGTGGAGCAGACCTTCGTCAACAAGGACGCGGTGGCGACGCTGAAACTTGGGCAGGCGCGCGGCATTGCGCTTTTGGCCCCGGCGCAGGCCGGGCTCGAGGTCGGCGAATACGCCCCCAACGCGATCAAGAAAACCGTCGTCGGCGTCGGCCATGCCGACAAGACGCAGGTGCAGCACATGGTGCGTCATCAACTGCCCGGCGTGCAGTTCGAAGGTGCGGATGCCGCCGATGCGCTCGCCATTGCGATCTGCCACGCTTTCCATCTGCAATCGGCGGCCCGGATGAACGCGGCGCAACTCTCCCGCGATGCCTTGGGCACAACCCAACGGAGGCGCGCATGATCGGTCGCATTGCAGGCGTCATCATTCACCGCGCGCTCGACCACGTCATGATCGACGTGCGCGGCGTGGGCTATGTCGTCCATGTCAGCCAGCGCACCGCGCAATCGCTACCGCCCGTGGGCGAGGCCTGCGCGCTCTATACCGATCTGCTGGTGCGCGAGGATCTGCTGCAACTCTTCGGTTTCCCGACGCTACTGGAGAAGGAATGGCACCGGCTGCTGACTTCGGTACAGGGGATCGGCGCGAAAGCCTCGCTCGCGATCCTCGGCACGCTCGGCGCGGAGGGGCTGGGTCGCGCGATCGCGCTGGGCGACTGGTCGGCGGTGAAATCCGCCCCCGGCGTCGGCCCGAAGCTTGCCCAACGCGTCGTGCTGGAGCTGAAGGAGAAAGCTCCGACCGTCATGGCGATGGGGGCGGAGTTCACCGTTGATGCCACCCCCGAGGTGATCGAGGACGCGCCCGCCAAGAAGCCGGCAAAGAAATCCGCCCCGGCCGCCACGCCCAAGGTGAACTTCACCGCCGAGGCGATCTCCGCGCTCACCAATCTCGGTTATGCGCCGTCCGACGCGGCCGGTGCCGTCGCGCAGGCCAATGACGACCCGGAGGTCACCGACACGGCCACGCTGATCCGCGCGGCGCTAAGGCTCCTGGCCCCGAAGGATTGACCTCTTCCTCTTGGGATAAATATCCCGGGGTGCGGGGCAGCGCCCCGCTTGCTCCCCTCCGCCAAAGGCGCGACAGTAAATGACGATGAGCGAACCCGATCCCACCCTGCGGCCCGACCGCCTGCCCGAAGACGCCGACCGCGCCCTGCGACCACAGGCGCTGGAGGAATTTACGGGCCAGGCCGAAGCCCGCGCCAATCTGCGCGTCTTCATCGAAAGCGCCAAGATGCGCAGCCAGGCGATGGATCACACGCTGTTTCATGGCCCGCCCGGTCTGGGCAAGACGACGCTCGCGCAGATCATGGCGCGCGAGTTGGGCGTGAATTTCAAGATGACCTCGGGGCCGGTTCTGGCCAAGGCGGGCGATCTGGCCGCGATCCTGACCAATCTCGAAGCGCGCGACGTGCTCTTCATCGACGAGATCCACCGGATGAACCCGGCGGTGGAGGAAGTGCTCTATCCCGCGATGGAGGATTTCGAGCTCGATCTGGTGATCGGCGAGGGGCCTGCCGCGCGCACTGTGCGGATCGAGTTGCAGCCCTTCACGCTGGTCGGCGCGACCACGCGGCTCGGCCTGCTGACGACGCCGCTGCGCGACCGCTTCGGCATCCCGACACGGCTGCAATTCTACACCGAGGACGAGCTGGACCTGATCGTGACGCGGGGGTCGCGGCTGCTGGGTATCCCGTCCGACCCCGCGGGCACCCGCGAGATCGCCAAGCGCGCCCGGGGCACCCCGCGCATCGCCGGACGTTTGCTCCGCCGCGTCGTCGATTTCGCGCTGGTCGAAGGCGACGGGCGGCTGACTCGCGAGATCGCGGACCGCGCGCTGACGCGGCTCGGTGTCGACAATCTCGGACTCGACGGCGCGGACCGGCGCTACATGATGCTGATGGCCGATCATTACGGCGGTGGCCCGGTGGGGGTGGAGACGCTTTCCGCCGCGCTGTCAGAAAGCCGCGACGCGATCGAAGAAGTCATCGAGCCTTACCTGCTGCAACAGGGTCTGATCAGCCGCACCCCGCGCGGGCGGATGCTGGGCGCAAGGGCGTGGCGGCATCTGGGGCTCGAGGCACCGAAACCCGCCACCCCGCAGACGGACCTCTTTGGCGATGGCTGACCCCTTGGCACGTTTCGAGATCACCGAGGCGGAGATCGACCGCGTCGTGGCGCGCTTCTACGAGCGCGTGCGCAGCCACGCGATGCTCGGTCCGGTCTTTGCGGTGCATGTCACCGACTGGCCCACCCATGAGGACAAGGTCGCGCGGTTCTGGAAGAACGCGATCCTGCGCAAACCGGGCTATGATGGCTCGCCCATGCAGGTCCACCGCGCGGCAGGCAATGTGCGCCCGGGAATGTTTTCAACCTGGCTCGCGGAATTCGACAAGGTGCTGATCGAGGAACTGTCGCCCGAACAGGCGGCGGGTTGGTCGGCGCTCGCCCATCGCATCGGCATGAGCCTGCGGCAGGGCGTGGTCGAGCGTGAGACGCTTCCGGGCGGGATTCCGAAGCTGAAATAGGCGAGGGGGCTCTGCCCCCGCTCCTTCGGAGCCCGCCGGGATACTTCTGCCAAGAGGAAGAGGCTCAGTCCTCTTTCTTCCCGAACACGCCCGTCAGAGACCGGCCGATCAGATTGGTCACGCGGGGCTTTTGCAGCTTGCGGAAGGGCATCGGACGGCAGACTTCCAGCGCGGCGATGCCGACGCGGGCGGTCAGCGCGCCGTTGATCACGCCTTCGCCGAAGCGGCGCGAGAGTTTCGAGACCAGATGGCCGCCGGTGACCGTCTCGATCAGATCGTCGCCCGCCGCCACCGCGCCGGTCGCGACGAGATGGGTCATTACCGTGCGCGCCAGCCGGATCGAGCCGAGCGTGCCCGAGCGCCCGCCATAGATTTCCGCGATGCGCCGGATCATCCGCAGGTTCGCGGTCAGCGCAGTGAAGACATCGGCCAGCGCCAATGGAACGATAGCGGTGACGGTGGCGACGGTGCGCGCGGCAGCTTCGATCTCGAGCCGGGCGGCAGCGTCGAGCGGTCCCATCAGTTCGGTCTCTGCCAGTCCCATCAGCGTATCGGTGTCGAGCACCTCGCCCGTTTGCTCGGCCAGCCGCTTGCGCGCCCAGTCCATCTCGGGCCGCGCGGCATAGAGGCCCGAGACATGGGCCGTCACCTTGCGCGCGCGGCTCAGATCATCTTCGCTCAGCGCTTCCGAGACTTCCTTATGGACCTTGTCGAGCCGCGCCAGCCGCGAGAAGGCCGCGATCTCGCGCCCGGTGATCAGCAGCGCGCCAAGCGCGAAGGCCGCGACCAGCCCGGTGCCGATCCAGCCGAGGATCGGATGGGTGGCGAACAGCCCGTCGATGAAGCGCCAGAGCGCGACGGAGATCAGGAAGCCCACCAGCGCCACGCTCGCGCGCCAGAAAAACCGCACGATGGGCGAGGTGCGCCGCGCCCCCAGCCGTGTCGCGATCTGCATGGCGCGGCCTTCCAGCCGCTCCTCGGTCGCGCTCGGCATATCCTCGATCGGTGCGGCCTCGGCGGGCGAGGGCGCGTCCTCGATCTCGATCATCACCGGTTTTTTCATAGCTTGTCCCCGATCAGGAAATCGGCCGCGCGGTCGAGCCGGATATGCGGCGGGCCTTCGCCGGGTCGCAGGATCACCGGGGCCGGGGCGAAGTTCATGATCGAATAATCCTCGTCGAGCCATGCGGAGGCCCCTTGCGCCGCGGGCGAGAGAAGCTGCGCCGGGTCGGCGGGCAATTCGCCGGGATAGAGCGCGACCGATTTGCCGGTCTCGAGCCGCCCGCGCACGGCCTGCAATTCCGCCCCGTCATGCGAGAGGGTTTCTTCCGTGGTGCTGCGCAGCGCCGCGATCGACAGCGCGAGAGTCTTCGCGCCCGCGAAATCGGCACGGTCCTTGGCCTCGCGCAGCAGTGCGCCGGTGATCGCGGTCAGGCGGGCGTGTTGGGTGTGGTGCAGGTGATCCGCCTTGGTGGCGGCGAAAAGGATTTTCTCGACCCGCTTGCCGCCGATCAGCGAGGTCAGCCAGCTTGCGCGTCCCGGTCGGAAGGCCGCCAGAATATCGGCCATCGCCTGGCGCAGATCGTCGAGCGCGGCGGGCCCGGAATGGATCGCGCCCAGCACGTCGACCAGCACCACCTGTCGGTCGATCTTGGCGAAATGGTCGCGGAAGAAGGGGCGCACGACCTCGCGTTTATAGGCGTCGTAGCGGCGCTCCATCTCGCGCCGGAGCGAGCCGCGCGGGGCCTCGCCCTCGGGCAGCGGCGCGAAGGTCAGGGCGGGCGATCCGGCCATCTCGCCGGGCAGCAGGAAGCGCCCCGGCGTGCAATCCGAGAAGCCAGCATCGCGCGCCTCAGTGAGGTATCGGGTGAAGCCCGCCGCCAGCGCCTTGGCCTGCGGCTCGGTGAATTCGGCCGTGCCATCCGTCGCCTCGGATTGCGCCAGATATTCCGCGCCTTGAGGGCGGTTCGGGAGACGCGCCAGCGCCTCCGCCGACCACTCGGCATAGCTTTTGTCCATCAGTGCGAGATCGAGCAGCCACTCGCCGGGGTAATCCACAATGTCGAGATGCACGACGCGCGGCCCGCGCACCGCGCCCAGCATCCCACGCGGCTGGATGCGGAAGGACAGCCGCAGCTCCGAGACGGCGCGTGTGCCCTCGGGCCAATGCGGCGACGGGCCGGTCAGCGCGGCGAGGTGGCTCTCATAGTCGAAGCGCGGCACGGTGTCGTCGGGCTGCGGCTGCAGATAGGCGGCGGTGATATCCGACGCCGATCCCAGCGCCGGCATCCGCCCGCGATCCAGCAGGTTCGCGACCAGCGAGGTGATGAACACGGTCTTGCCCGCGCGCGACAGACCCGTCACGCCGAGACGGATCACCGGTTCGAACAGCGCCTCCGAGACCGAATGGCCCATGCCCTCGATCCCGCGTGTGATCCCGTCCGCAATGTCGGAAATGCCCAAAGCCCGGCCCCTCATTCTCGTTCACGGACAAGATAAGCAGCGGAGAGTGTTAATGAAAGAGAGGGCGGACACGCGGCCCGCCCTCTGCATTGTTCTTCCGCCTCGGATCGGTCTCAGACCGCCAGGCAGATATATTTCATCTCGAGATAATCCTCGATCCCGTGATGCGACCCCTCGCGGCCCAGGCCGGACTGCTTCACGCCGCCGAACGGGGCGAGCTCGGTCGAGATCAGGCCAGTGTTGACGCCGACGATCCCGTATTCCAGACCTTCCTGAACGCGAGTGATGCGCCCCACGTCGCGGGCGTAGAAATAGCTCGCAAGGCCGAAAATCGTGTCATTGGCCTTGGCGATCGCCTCCTGCTCGGTCTCGAACTTGAAGAGCGGGGCTACGGGACCGAAGGTTTCTTCATGCGAGACCTTGGCCTCCTGCGTGACCCCGGTCAGCACGGTCGGCTGAAAGAAGGTGCCGCCCATTTCGTGACGTTCGCCGCCGGTGACGATCGAGCCGCCATGGTCGAGCACGTCCTGAATATGCTCTTGCACCTTCTTGACCGCGTCCTCGTTGATCAGCGGACCGGCCTCGACGCCTTCCTTGAGGCCGTCGCCCACCTTGAGGGCGTTGACGGCCTTGGCCAGCTTCTCGGCGAAGGCGTCATAGACCCCGGACTGGACATAGATGCGGTTGGCGCAGACGCAGGTCTGACCGTTATTGCGGAATTTCGACGCCATTGCGCCTTCGACCGCCGCGTCGAGATCGGCGTCGTCGAACACGATGAAGGGCGCGTTGCCGCCCAGTTCCATCGAGCATTTCATCACCTGATCCGCCGCCTGACGCAGCAGGATGCGGCCCACCTCGGTCGAGCCGGTGAAGGTCAGCTTGCGCACGGTGTGGTTCTCGCAGAATTCCTTGCCGATATCGGAGGCTTTCGCGGAGGTGATGACCGAGAGGATGCCTTTGGGCAGGCCCGCCCGTTCGCCCAGCACCGCCATCGCCAGCGCCGAGAGCGGCGTCTCCGAGGCCGGGCGGCAGACGAAACCGCAGCCCACAGCGAGCGCCGGGCCCGCCTTGCGCGCGATCATCGCGTTGGGGAAGTTCCACGGCGTGATCGAGGCCGCGACCCCGATCGGCTGCTTGATCACGGTGATACGCTTGTCGCGCTGATGGCCCGGGATCGTCTCGCCATAGACCCGCTTAGCCTCTTCGCCGAACCACTCGATGAAGCCTGCGCCATAGGCGATCTCGCCCTTCGCTTCGGCCAGCGGCTTGCCCATCTCGGCGGTCAGGATCGCGCCGAGGTCGTCCTGATTTTCCATCATCAGGTCGTACCATTTGCGCATGATCTGCGCGCGTTCCTTGCCGGTGCGCGCGGCCCAGTCCTTCATCGCCTCCTCGGCGGCGGCGATGGCGCGGGCGGTCTCGGCACGGCCCAGATCGGGCACGGTGCAGATCACGTCGCCCCGCGCCGGGTTGGTCACGTCGAAGGTGGTGCCGTCATCGGCATCGACCCATTCGCCCGCGACGAGGGCCTTGGTCACCAGAAGCGAGGGATCCTTGAGGATGGATTTGAGGTCGGTCTTGTCGTCGAGCATGATGTCCTCCGAAGGGCTGGATGGGTCGTCCGGTCAATGCGCCGGGCTTTTTGATGTTCCGTAACGGCTGCGCCAGCAGGGCTGCAGATCGCCGTGGTGTTCTTTGGCTTCATAGATGGCGCGGGCGATGGCCCGGGCAAGCACGCAAGACGCCGCATGGCCAAGCTGGAATGGGTCGCGGAGCGGATCGGCCAAGGGCTTCTCGCCGGTCGCGGCAGCGAAGATCAGATCGCCATCCATCGGCGTATGCGACGGCACGATGGCCCGCGCCATGCCGTCATGGGCAGCCGTGGCCATGCGCTGCGCCTGCGCTTGGGTGAGCGCGGCATCGGTCGCGACGATGGCGATGGTGGTGGCTTCGCCCTGGCGTTTCATCGGTTCGGGTTCGGCGGCGGGATCATGGCGAAGCGCGGGACCCAGCCCGCCGAACTCGCCCGCGATTTCCCAAGGCGCGGCCCAGAAATGCGGCTCCTCGCCGACGGTCACCGAGCCGAGCGCATTCACCGCCACCAGCGCGCCGACGGTAAAGCCGCTCTCCAGCACCGCCGAGGCCGACCCGAGCCCGCCTTTGAAGGTCCCGGTCATCGCGCCAAAGCCCGCCCCGGCGCTGCCGATCTCGAACCGCTCCGTGGCCGCCTCGAGCGCCGCGCGCCCAAGCCCGGGATAGGGTGTCTCCGCCCAACTCTTGTCGCCGCCGTTGAGCAGATCGAACAGGATCGCGCCGGGCACGATCGGCACGCGCTGATCGCCCACCGCGAAACCGCGCCCTTGCGCGCGCAGCCCTGCCATCACCCCGTCGCAGGCGCCAAGCCCGAAGGCCGAGCCACCCGAGAGCACCAGCGCATCGACTTCCTGCACCAGCTTGTCCGGCGCCAAAAGATCGGTCTCCCGCGTTCCCGGCGCGCCGCCCATCACCTGCACCGCCGCCGTGAAGGGGCGCTCGCCCAGCAGAACGCTCACACCCGAGCGCAGGCCCGCATCCTCGGCATTGCCCACGCGCAGCCCGGCGATATCGGTGATCAGATTGTTCGGCCCTGCCTTCATCTTCCTCTTGGTCCAAATATCCTGGGGGCTTGGGGGCAATGCCCCCAACTCAACGCCCTGCGTTCAGATACAGCGCCCGCCATCGACCTCCATCGCGACGCCGGTGATCATGCTCGCCTCGTCGGAGCACAGAAACAGCGCCGCATTCGCCATGTCCTCGGGCGTCGAGAACCGCCCCAGCGGGATGGTCGAGAGAAACTTCGCGCGGATCTCCGGCGTGTCCTCGCCCATGAAGCTTTTCAGAAGCGGGGTCTCTCCGGCGACCGGGTTGATCGCGTTGACGCGGACCCCGGAGGGCGCAAGCTCCACCGCCATCGCGCGGGTTGCGGTGATCATCCAGCCCTTCGAGGCATTGTACCAGCTCAGGTTCGGCCGCGGGCTGACGCCGGCGGTGGAGGCCACGTTCAGGATCGCGCCCCCGCCGCGGGCCTTCATCCCCGGCACGATATGGCGCGCGGTCAGATAGACCGATTTCGCGTTGACGGTGAGGACGCGGTCGAACTCCTCCTCGGTCACCTCCTCCATCGGCTTCGGCAGATGAGTGGTCCCGGCATTGTTCACCAGAATGTCGATCTGCCCGAACGCCTCGCGCGCCGCCTGCGCCACTGCGGCGACATCCGCATCGCGGCTGACATCCACGGTGCAGGCCACGCCGCCGATCTCGTCGGCGATGGCCTGCGCGGCCTCGGCGTTGAGATCTGCGACCAGAACCCGCGCACCCTCGGCGGCGAAGCGGCGCGCGATCCCCGCGCCGAAGCCCGAGCCCGCGCCGGTGACGATCGCGCTTTTGCCTTCCAGTCTCATCGGTGCTCCTCCTCGGGGCCTACTGTTGTCGCAGGACACATCGGGTGCAAGGGGGCTCTGCCCCCCGGTCTCCGACCGTCCCCCGGGATGTTTTAGCAAGCCCGAGATCAGCCATGCCAGGCGGCGACGGTTTTCAGGGTGGAGAAGCCGTAGAGCGCCTCGAACCCTTTCTCGCGCCCGTGCCCGGATTTGCCGATGCCGCCGAAGGGAAGCTCCACGCCTCCGCCCGCGCCGTAATTGTTCAGGAAGACCTGTCCTGCGCGGAGGCGACGGGCGAGCCGCATCGTCCGCCCGCCATTCTCCGACCAGACCGAGGCGACGAGCCCGTAGTCCGTGCCGTTCGCGATGGCGACGGCCTCTTCCTCGTCCTCGAAGGGAATGACGATCTGCGCCGGGCCGAAGATTTCCTCCTGCGCGAGCCGATGCGCGCTGTGGCCGCCACCGATCAGGGTCGGCGCGACGTAATGGCCGCCTGCGGGGACGTCCTCGGCGATCCGGCCTTGGGCCGCGATAGTGAGGTCGGAGGCAAGCGCCAGATAGCCCTCGACGATCCCTTTCTGCCGCCCCGAGATCAGCGGGCCGAGGTCGTGATCGCCAAGCGCGGGCCCCGCCGTCAGGCCACGATAGCGCGCGGCCATTTTCTCCAGCACCTCGTCATAGCGCGAGCGCTGCACGAGGATGCGCGAGGAGGCCGAGCAGGTCTGCCCGGCGTTCTGGATGCCTGCGTTCACGAGGAAGGGCAGCGCGCGGTCGAGATCGGCATCGGCGAAGACGAGCTGCGGGGATTTGCCGCCAAGCTCCAGCGTGACCGGCACGGCATTCGCCGCGGCGGCGGCCTGAATGTGCTGGCCGACCGCGACCGATCCGGTGAAGGAGATATGCTGGATGCCGGGATGGGCCGAGAGCGCGGCCCCGGCTTCCTCTCCCAGACCCGGAACGATATTGAGCGCCCCGGCTGGCATCCCCGCTTCTTGCGCGATCCGCCCGAAGGCCAGCGCGGTGAGCGAGGCTTCCTCGGCAGGTTTCACGACCGCCGCATTGCCCATTGCCAGCGCTGCTGCGACCGAACGCCCGATGATCTGCATCGGGTAATTCCACGGCACGATATGCGCGGTCACGCCATGCGGCTCGCGCAGCGTGTAGGCGGTGTAGCCGTTGAGATAGGGGATCGTCTCGCCCATCACCTTGTCGGCGGCCCCGCCATAGAATTCCAGATAACGCGCCAGTGCCGCCACATCGGCGCGTGCCTGCGTCAACGGTTTGCCGACATCGAGCGCCTCGATCACGGCGAGATCCTCGGCATGAGCCAGCACGAGCCCGGACATCTTCAGCAGGAGCCGCCCGCGCTCCGCCGCGCTCAGCTGCCCCCAACCGCCCGCAAGCGCCGCCTGTGCGGCCTCGACCGCCGCGTCGATCTCCGGCTTCCCGCCCCGGGCGATCTGCGCCATCTCGCGCCCATCCGAGGGGCATTCCACGGAAAGGCGCGCATCGGCCTTGCGCCAGACGCCTCCGATCAACATCTCCTCGGGGTCGAACCAAAGCGGCAAACTCATGCGCGGCACCTCCTCTTGTCACGCGATTTTGCAGCACGCTCCGCCCGCACGGACGGAAAATCAAGGGGGCAGGAATCTGCCGGAGTGAGTCCGATCACATTCATGTGAGTGTGAGTAGAGGGAACTTTCCCCTATCTAGCCCCTTGAATGACGGAACCGGGCCGAAGGCCCACCGGAAAAAGAGACAGGAAAATTGCAAGTGACCGCGAGTTATTCGACGCTCAAACGCGCAATCCGCCCGGCCATGCTCTTCGGGCTGGCTGGCATCTTGGCTGCCTGCGCGAGTGCGCCGGAACAGCGCTATGCGCAACCGACCCAGTCGACGAAGGCCGTGCCCGCCGAATATCAGGCGCGCGAAGATGACGGGAAAACCATCCCGGCGATCAGTCCGAAATATCTGGTGGAGCGCAACCGCCGCCAGGTCGTGCCCTATCACGGGCCCGAGGCTGTCGGGACGATCGTCGTCGATCCCTATGCGCGCTTCCTCTACTACATCACCGAGCCGGGCAAGGCAGAGCGCTACGGCGTCGCAGTCGGTCGCGACGGCAAGACCTTCTCGGGGGATGCCACGATCAAGCGCAAGCAGGAATATCCGAGCTGGACGCCGACGCAGAACATGATCCAGGAAGATCCCGACCTCTACGGGCCGCTGAAAGACGGTCTGCCGGGTGGTCTGGACAACCCGCTGGGCGCGCGTGCGCTCTATCTCTACCAGGGTAACCGGGATACCTATTACCGGATCCACGGCACGATGGATCCGTCCTCGATCGGGCGTGCGACCTCGGCTGGCTGTATCCGTCTGTTCAATCAGGACATCATCGACCTGTTCTCGAAAGTGCCGAAGGGCACGCCGGTGAAGGTGCGCAGCCGCGCCGAGAGCCTCGAGATGGAAGGTCCGGTCGTGCAGCTGCATTCGGGCTATGTGGTCTCCGCCTATAATCAGGTGGCGATCAACGAGGACGAGGCCGCGTGGAAAGCGGGCCAGATCCCCGATCAGCAGAAGGTCGAGGAAGAGCAGCATCAGGCGTCGGTCGCGATGGCCCAAGAGGTCGGCGGCTCGGGCGAGACTGCCAGCTCCACCGTCGATTGCGGCTATTCCGGCACCGGGACCTGCGTCGATACGACCAACTGATCGAGTCGATCTTTTCGGAAAAATATTTACGGCGCGGGGGCAACCTCGCGCCGTTTTTCTTGCGCCGCGACGCCTCCAGAACCGCGCCAAATCGCGCGATACGCGCCCCGATGCCGCAGCGTTTGCGCGTTCACGTCTTTCCTTGCGGGCCGGGTGACGCTAGGACTCGCGCGCAAGCAGATCAGGAGGATGCCATGAGCGTCACCGGAACCACGCGGCAGAAAATGCCCGCAGATATTCTCGCGATGAAGGGCGGCGCGCCGATCGTTTGCCTGACCGCCTACACCACGCCGATTGCGAAGCTGGTCGACAGCCATTGCGATCTCGTGCTGGTCGGCGACTCGGTGGGCATGGTGCTCCACGGGCTGCCCTCGACGCTGGGCGTGACGATGGAGATGATGATCCTCCACGGCAAAGCGGTCGCACGCGGCCTCTCGAATGCGCTGATGGTGATCGACATGCCGTTCGGGTCGTATGAGGAAAGCCCGGCGCAGGCGTTCCGCAATGCCTCGCGTCTGATGGCCGAGACCGGTGCGGGGGCGGTGAAGCTCGAAGGCGGGGCGCATATGGCCGAGACCATCGCGTTTCTGACCGCGCGCGGTATCCCGGTGCAGGCCCATATCGGGCTGACCCCGCAATCGGTGAACACGCTGGGCGGCTACAAGGTGCAGGGCCGCGGCGACAGCCGCGCGCGTCTGGTCAAGGATGCGAAGGCGGTGGCCGAGGCCGGCGCGTTCTCGGTGGTGCTGGAGAAGGTGCCTCAGGGGCTGGCCGACGAGATCACCGCGATGGTCGCTATCCCCACCGTCGGCATCGGCGCGGGCGCGGGCTGCGATGGGCAGGTGCTGGTGGTCGACGACATGCTGGGCCTCTTCACCGATTTCAAACCGAAATTCGTCAAGCGCTTCGGCCAGCTCGGTCAGGAAGCCGAAGCCGCCGTCGCCGATTACGCAGCCGAGGTGCGCGACCGCAGCTTCCCGGCAGCCGAGCACAGCTTCGCCGACGAGGTGAAGAAATGACGCAGGTGATCCGCAAGGCCGCTGAACTGCGCGACAAGGTGGCGGCATGGAAACGCTCGGGGATGCTGGTCGGCGTGGTGCCGACGATGGGCGCGCTGCATGACGGCCACCTCAGCCTCGCTCGCGCCGCGCGCAAACAATCGGACCGCGTGATCGTGACGGTCTTCGTGAACCCGATGCAGTTCAATAACGCCTCGGATCTCGACAAATACCCGCGCGACGAGGCGCAGGATCTGGCGCTGCTGGAAGCGGAAGGGGTCGATGTGCTCTTTGCGCCGGGCGTGGACGAGGTCTATCCCGACGGGTTCGCCACCACCGTGTCCGTCGCGGGCATCACCGAGCCGCTGGAAGGCGCGTTCCGGCCCGGCCATTTCGACGGCGTGGCGACTGTCTGCTCGAAGCTCTTCGGTATGACGCAGGCGGGGCGCGCGTTCTTCGGCGAGAAGGACTGGCAGCAATTGCAGGTGGTCCAGCAGCTCACCCGCGATCTCAACATGCCGATCCGCATCATCGGTTGCCCGACCATCCGCGAGGAAGACGGTCTGGCGATGTCCTCGCGCAATGTGCGGCTGACGGAAGCCGAGCGCGAACTGGCGCCGCGCCTGCATTCTGTGATGCAGGAGGCGGCTGCGAAGATCCGCGACGGCGTGCCGGTCGAAGGCGCGCTCAACGATGCGAAAACCGAGCTGAAAGACGCGGGCTTCGGCGCGCTCGATTATCTGGAGCTGCGCACGGTCGACGGGCTGAAACCCGCGACGGATCTGTCGCAACCGGCGCGGATGCTGGCTGCGATCTGGCTGGGCGATGTGCGCCTGATCGACAATATCGCAGTCTGATCTCTCGAGGGGGCGCTGCCCCCGCGGCTCCGCCGCCCCCCGGGATATTTCGACAAGAGCGAAGAGGGAGGGAATGCTCCTTCCCCTTGGTCCAAATATCCCGGGGTGAGGCGCGGCACGCGCCGAGGGGCAGCGCCCCTAAGACCCCAGCAGTTCCGCCAGAACAAGCGTCATGACCTTCGCACTGTCGGCCATATCTTCGATGCCGACCCATTCGTCGGGCTGATGGGCGAGCTCCAGCAGGCCCGGCCCGTAGGCGATGCAATTCTGCAGCCGTCCGATCCGGTCGATATGCTTCTGGTCATAGGTGCCGGGAGAGACGACGTAAGCCGCCTCGCGGCCCAGCACCGCCTCGATCGCCGCGGCGGTGGAGCGCACGATCGGCGCGCCCTTGTCGGTCATCGTGGGCTGCACCTCGAACAGGTCGCGGATTTCATAGCGGAAGCTGGGGCGCTGGGCTTTCACGCGCTCCATCAGGTCGGTGATTTCGGCCTTCACCTCCGTGAGGTCTTCCTCGATCAGAAAGCGGCGGTCGATCACGATGCGGCAGCGATCGGCGACGCAGGGCGTGGGCAGGCCGGTGTAATCGGCGCCCTCTTCCGGCGCGCCGCCATGGATCGAATTGACGTTCAGCGTCGAGGCCCGCGCGCCTTCGGGGATGACGGGCATCTCGGTCTGCTTGCCCAGAAGGAGCGGGTAGAGCGTCTCCTCCATCTCGCTCAGAACGGCGCTCATATGGCGGATCGCGCTGTCGCCCAGAAACGGCATCGAGCCATGCGCGATACGGCCATGGGTCTCGATCTCGGCCCACCACACTCCGCGATGACCGAGGCAGATCTGGTCCTTGTGCAGCGGCTCGGGGATGATGACATGCTGCACGCGGGCGGGATCGAAGCGGCCCTGCTCGGCCAGATAGGCCACACCGCCATAGCCGCCCGATTCCTCGTCGGCAGTGGCGGAAATCTCGATGCTGCCCGCGAAATCGGGGCAGGTGTCGAGGAAGGCTTCCGCCGCGATCACCGAGGCCGCGAGCCCGCCTTTCATGTCGCAGGCGCCGCGCCCGTAGATGCGGTCTCCGTCGATCTCGGCCCCGAACGGATCGCGGGTCCAGCCATGGCCGATCTCGACCACGTCGTGATGCGAGTTGAAATGCACGCAGTCGCCGGGGCGCGCGCCCTCGATGCGGGCGACGAGGTTCCAACGCGGATAGATCTCGCTGTCGCCGGGCGCGCCATGGGCGCGGATCAGTTCGGTCGTGAAACCGCGTTCGGAGAGATAGGCGGCGAGAAAATCGCAGATTTCGCGGTAATTGCGCCCCGGCGGGTTCAGCGTCGGGATACGGATCAGTGCCTGCGTCAGCGCGACCAGTTCGTCGCGGCGCGCGTCGATGGCGGATTTCAGGCGGGTGGCGAGGTCCATACCCAAGGCTAGCGCCGGGCCCCGCCGCGGGCCAAGCGAAAACGCAAGGATTGAAAACACATGGCTTTTAGCACCCGCGCGCGCTATTGCGGGACAAAATCCTACGGAGGGACCGGATGAACCTGTTCTTGGCCTTCGCGCTCGTGCTTTGCATTGCGGTCGGAGGGTGGCTGTCGAAATACGACTGGGCGAAGCTTTTGGCGCTGGTACCCGTCGCGATGATCGTGCCCGCTTTCTACATGACCGGCACCGCCTGCGGTGCGGGCTTCGTGCTGCATTTCTTCTCCGACACGGCGAGCTGCTCGAACGGCTATGTGCCGCGCCAGATGTTCGCTGCGACCTATGTGCTCGCGCTGATCCCGGTCGCGGCTTCGGCTATCGTGATCAAGCTGATCCGGATCGGTATGGCGCGCCGGAAGGGCTGATCTGGTCAAGCGCGCCGCCGCGGCCTAGGCTTGCGACAGCGAGGGGCAGGGAGGGCGCGCGATGCTGGCCTTCATTCGACTGGCGATCTTCGGGCTGATCGTGCTGACGGTCCTGTTCTGGCTGGTGCGTCTCTATGCCCGGTCGGTCCGGCGCGAGGCGCTGGAAGAGGATTGGAACGAGGCCGCCGCCGAAGGCCGGGCCGAGACCACGCGCGATACCTTCGTCGAAGCCGGGATGCGGGACTACGAGAAAAGCCTGCTGCGCAAGCTGATCTGGTTGGTCTATGTCCTGCCGATCGTCGTGGTGGGGCTCATTATCTATCTGATGAATTACAGGTGAGAATCCGATGCGTTACGTGAAATGGGGCTTCTGGCTGGTCGTGATCGGCTTCGTGGCGGTGTTCCTGCATTACAACCTGCCGCGCCACGACATCGTGCGGATCGTCGGCACCGAGGTGCGCCGCGTCGATTTCGGCGAGAACTCGATCTTCTGGGCCGCGCCCGACGTCGGCACCGCGAGTGCGACCAGCCGAGATGTGCGCTTCATCAACTCGGTGCGTCCCAACGGCAAGACGCTGGTCTTCCGCAACGAGGATACCGGCTGGGGCTGGCCGCCTTATTTCAAGCTCGACAGTTCGGACCTGCAGGCACAGGCGGAGTCGCTGATCTCGACCTCGGCCGATCCGATCTGGGTGTCGGTGACGCGCTATGGCTGGCGCTCGCGCTGGCTGACGATCTATCCGAATGCGGTCGGGCTGAAGGTCGTGCCGGGGCCGGATACGCGGATCATTCCCTGGGGCAGCATCATCATCCTGACGCTTCTGGTGATTGTCTTGCTGACGATCCGGGCGATGTGGCGACAGTTCCGCCAACGCTCGATCGACCCGTTATTCGAGGATGCGAGTGAGGCCTGGGACGACGCCGAAGAGGGCGCGAAGGGCTGGTTCGACCGCTTCATCGGGCGCAAGTGAGACGCGGGTGCAAGGCCGGCAGGCCGCGCCCAACTTAGACCGACGCTGAAACGCAAAAGCCCCGCCACAGAGTGACGGGGCTTTCGATTAAGTCGGGATCTGCGCTTAGGCGTTCGCAGCGCGGATCTGTTCGGCGGCGTCCTTGTTGAAGCTCACGCCTTTGGTCTCGAACAGCTGGTCCAGCTCGCCCGAGAGGGTCATCTCGGTGATGATGTCGCAGCCGCCGACGAACTCGCCTTTGACGTAGAGCTGCGGGATGGTCGGCCAGTCCGAATAGTCTTTTATGCCTTGGCGGATGTCCTGATCCGCGAGCACGTTGACGTCCTTGTAGGTCACGCCCATGAAGTTGAGCACGCCCGCGACGCGGCTCGAAAACCCGCATTGCGGCATGTCCTTGGTGCCCTTCATGAAGAGAACGACGTCATTCTCCGAGATTTGCTGGGCGATTTGGTCTTGCGCGTTCATCTTCCTTATCCTTCGGTTTGCCTTCGCCGCGACGGAGTCCGCGAAGGCCATGTTTCAAAAGCCGGGGAATGCCCCGGAAAAATATCCAAAACACCCGAAGCCCGCGCCCGATCGCGTAGAGCAGCAGCAACGCAAGCCCGAGTGTATCCATCGTGTCATTCGGGCGCTTTGGTGGTCAAAGCGAGCGCGTGCAGCACTCCGTTCGGCCCGTCCATCGCCCCTTTGAGCGCGGCATAGACCGCGCGCTGTTGCTGGACGCGGTTCTTGCCGCGGAAGCTCTCGTCGATGACCTCCGCCGCCCAATGATTCCCGTCCCCGGCGAGATCGGTGATCGTGATCTTGGCATCGGGGAATTCGGCCCGGATCAGGGCTTCGATGTCATGGGCTTCCATTGCCATAAATAGGGCTCCTCGTCCTTTGCCGCAAACTTAAGTGGCGCGGCGGCTGGCTGCAAGGGGATGCGCGGGGGCGCGGGCCTATGCGGTGGCCGCTGGCGGGTGCAATCGCGACAGGAAAAACATGAGCGTCGCGATGACCACGCTGCCGATGAACATCGCGGCGGCTCCCGCAGCGGTCACTTGCAGGGAATGGCCCGGCGCGCCAACTTCTCCGGCGAGCAGGAAGCACATGTTGATGTCGATCCCCATCAGTGGGTGCGGGGATGGGCGCGCAGCAGCGCACCGCCCGCGATGAAGGCGAAGGCGAGGATCAGGAGCTCGGTCTGATCTCCGCCCGACAGATGCGTGAGCCCGCGATAGGCGACCGCGGCGAGCACCCCAAGCGCGACACCGGGAATGAGGAAGCGCACGGCGGGGCGCGGATTCGGCATGGAGCCCAGAACCGAGGAGAAGACGATCACCGAAAGCGCGGCAGCCGTCGCGGCGGGATGGGTGAAGTGGGCGTCGATCAGTGTGGCCGCGCCGGTGAGCACCGCCACCGCCGCCATGCGCAGCCAAAGCTGCTGCACGAAATGCGGGTTCGGGCGCGGCGGCATCGGTGCGCGACGGGCCGGTGTGAAGAGCCAGTTCACCGCCGTTACCGAGATGACGCCCAGAAGCGTGCAGGCGACCCGGTCGAGCGCAAGCGGGATCGCATCCGCTCCCATCCCCAGCGCGGGCATCACCACCACGCCGATCGTGATCGCCATCAGCGTGAAGCCATAGGCCCAATGCGTCCCGATCCGGTAGGCGATGCCGACACCGACGGCTGCGGTCAGCGCCACGGTCAGCGCGATTCCCGGCACCGGAAGCCAGCTAAGCGCGGCGATCCCGATACCGGCGCCGACCAAGGTGCCTGCGACCCGCAGCACTGCGCGCAGGGCCATGTCTTCGCGATGGGGTTGGATCACGACCCAGACGGGCATGGCCGCCCAATAGATATTGGTCAGGCCCAGTAGCCGGGCGGCAGTCCGGGCAAGCGTCGCGGCGAGGAACAGCCGGGCGGCATAGGCGAGGGTGGAACTGGTCAAAGCGGGAACCTGAAATCGGTGGATCGCCGCGACATTAGCTTGTGCGCGGGCGGTCAGGAACCGCCCGGCGCGCATGTCCGCCCTGCGTCAGGTCACAGAACTCAGGCGTCGATCGCCGCTTTGAACGCGCTCCGATAAAGGGCCGACAGCTCCTCCAGCGGGGCGCTGTCCGAGCCGAAGCCGACCGTGTCGCCGCCGAAACGGCCGACGGTGTAAAGCGGCACGTCAGCCTTGCGGGCGGCGACCATCAGCGCCTCGGCCTGATCGAAGGAGCAGGCCACGAGGTAGCGGCCCTGATCCTCGCCGAAGAGCGTCGCGATGTCGTTAGCCTCGAGCGTAACGCCCAGACCGGCCTCTTCCGCCATCTCGAAAGCTGCGAGCGCGAGGCCGCCATCCGACAGATCGCTCGCGCCTTTGACCAGCGCGCGGTTCTCGCGGAGGAACTCGCCATTGCGTTTCTCGACGTCGAGATCGACCTCGGGCGCGTCACCCGACTCGAGCCCGAAGGCTTCAAAAGCCAGCGCGGACTGATCGAGGTGGCCCTTGGTCTCGCCGATCACCATCGCCACGTCACCCGCCGTCGGCAGGCCCGCGATCAGCTCGTCGAGCGAGCTCAGCAGGCCGACCGCGCCGATGGTCGGCGTGGGCAGGATGCCGGTGCCGTCGGTCTCGTTGTAAAGCGAGACGTTGCCCGACACGATCGGCATGTCGAGCGCGCGCACCGCGGCGTCGATGCCTTTGATGGCACCCACGAACTGGCCCATGATCTCGGGCTTTTCGGGATTGCCGAAGTTCAGGTTGTCGGTGGAGGCCAGCGGCTTCGCGCCCACGGCTGTCAGGTTGCGATAGGCTTCGGCCACCGCCTGCTTGCCGCCCTCGAACGGGTTCGCCTTGACGTAGCGCGGGGTCACATCGGCGGTGAAGGCCAGCGCCTTGTCGGTGCCGTGCACGCGCACGACGCCCGCCCCGAGACCCGGACGGCGCACCGTGTCGCCCATCACCTGCGTGTCGTATTGCTCATAGACCCAGGACTTATGCGCGTAGTTCGGCGAGCCGATCAGTTTCTTCAGCGCATCGATCGCACCGATCTCGGGTAGCGCCTCGCCAGCGGTCGCGACGGGCGTCTCGACCCAGGGGCGATCGTATTCGGGGGCTTCCGAGGACAGCTTCGACAGCGGAACGTCGGCTTTCACCTCGTTGCCATGCATGATCAGGAAGCGGTCTTCCGCGATAGTCTCGCCGACGATGGCGAAGTCGAGATCCCATTTCACGAAGATCTCGCGCGCGATGTCTTCCTTCTCGGGGTTGAGGACCATGAGCATCCGCTCCTGGCTCTCCGACAGCATCATCTCATAGGCGGTCATCGCGGCTTCACGCTGCGGCACCGCATTGAGGTTGAGCTTCACGCCCAGCCCGCCCTTGTCGCCCATCTCGACCGCCGAACAGGTCAGGCCCGCGGCCCCCATGTCCTGAATCGAGATCACCGCGCCGGTCTGCATCAGTTCGAGGCAGGCTTCCATCAGGCATTTCTCGGTGAAGGGGTCGCCGACCTGAACGGTGGGGCGCTTCTCTTCGATCGTGTCGTCGAACTCGGCCGAGGCCATGGTCGCGCCGCCGACGCCGTCGCGGCCCGTCTTGGCACCGAGATAGACGACCGGCATGCCGATGCCGGAGGCGGCGGAGTAGAAGATTTTGTCGGCATCCGCGAGGCCCGCCGCGAAGGCGTTCACAAGGCAGTTGCCGTTATAGGAGGGGTGGAAGCGCACTTCGCCGCCCACGTTCGGCACGCCGAAGCAGTTGCCGTAGCTGCCCACGCCCTCGACCACGCCTTTCACGACATGCGAGGTCTTGGGGTGGTCGGGCATGCCGAAGCTCAGGCTGTCCATCGCGGCCACCGGGCGTGCGCCCATGGTGAACACGTCGCGCAGGATGCCGCCCACGCCGGTCGCAGCCCCCTGATGCGGTTCGATATAGGAGGGGTGGTTGTGGCTCTCCATCTTGAAGACCACGGCCTGCCCGTCGCCGATATCGACGACGCCCGCATTCTCGCCCGGACCGCAGATGACCTGATCGCCCTCGGTGTGCAGCGTGCGCAGCCACTTCTTAGACGACTTGTAGGAGCAGTGCTCATTCCACATCGCCGAGAAGATCCCGAGCTCGGTGAATGTCGGCTCGCGTCCGATGATCTCGAGGATCCGGTCGTACTCGTCGGGTTTCAGGCCATGGGCTGCGATGAGATCAGGCGTGATCTGCGGCTCGTTCATGAGGATCCTCCGGCATCGGCTTTGCCGCCCCTATTAGGCGAATATGTGCAGGGGGAAAAGAGAGGCCGGACGTTGCGGAAAGAAAAAACGCGAGGCCCGAAGGCCCCGCGTCGTAAAAGCGTGTATCAGGTGACGCCCGGATTACGAGCGCATGTCCACCTGCGTCTCGAGATTGGTCAGCAGTTCCGACACGGTCCAGCCGAGCTTGACCTGACCATTGGCCGCTGCGCCTTTCGGCACGTTGATCTTGAAGAGCGACACGGTGGTGTCGAGCTTCGGCGAGGTGCGGATATAGACGGTGTCGTAGCCGTCATTCGCTTCGACCTTCTCGATCATGCCGATGATGTTGCCGTCGACGCTCATCGCCTTGTCCTCGGCATTGGCGGCGGTCTTCATGTCCGTGATGCCGGCTTCGTCGGTCAGTTGGCGCTGCGCGGGGATCATTTCCTCCCCCATCGAGGTGCTGTCGAACATCGCGGTGCCGGTCTTCACGTCGGTGATGCCGTACTGGTCGGTCGACTCGAAGGTGTTCGAGGAGGTCACCGCGGGCGGCGTGCCCGTCGAGGTTTCCTGACCCGGCACCGCGCCAACACGATAGTCAGCGATGCCGTAATACTGGCCGTCACCATTGTTCGTGGAGGGCACTTTCGACAGGTCGAGGGCCGAAGCCGAGCCTGCGATGGTCATCGCGCCAACAAGAGCGGTCGAAGCGGCAAAGATGTTTTTCGCGGTAGTCATAACAGTATCCTTTCAACTGGTTACTCAAGTGCTGCGCCGTTGCTGGCGTCGGGAAAGGAACGGACTGAGCTGCCGAAAGTTCACTGAAATTTTTGTGAACGAGATCGTAGAATTTTAAATGAACCTAAGGGGATAGTTGCGCGTAGGGCGGGGTTTGCGCGGTCGCGACCGCGTGAAGTTTCGTGAGGTCGGGGCTGTTGGGAGTGGCTCTCGCGCCCTGCGTGAAAGCCGCATCTGGGCGTTGGACAAAAAAAAGGCCGAGCAAAGCTCGGCCAAAGTCCAACAGGGAGGTAGAAGGTGCTGCGCCTTTCGGCACGGCCAACCCTTCTGAGCCTCATTTATGGGCAGTTTGTTAACGCATCAAGGGAAAACATGCTGCGGGCGCATCATGGCCGGTATGCGTTGCGGTAAAGTCGCGGTGCAACCCTAGGTTGAATCGCCCGCCTGGAAGCGCCGATAGTTGGTGATTTCTTCCTGAATGAAGTCGCGAAACGCGGTCACACGGCGCGACGAGCGTAGCTCTTCAGGGTAGGCGAGGAAGATCGGGATCTCGACCGATTCCAGATCGGGAAGCACCCGTTGCAGGTCGTTGAAGTCTGCAGTCAGGTAGTCAGGCAGGATGCCGATTCCGATATGGTTCAGGACCGCCTGCAGCACGCCGAAGTAGTTGTTCACCGTCAGCGTCGAGCTTTGATCGAAGGCCAGAACCTGACGCGCGAGCTGCGCGCCCGCCTGCACCTGCGGGGTGCGCGGGGTCTGGCAGATCAGGCGATGCTTGCGCAGATCCTCGATCTTTTCGGGCGAGCCCCATTTCGCGAGATACTCGGATGTCGCGTAGAGCCGCATCCGGATGTTCAGCAGGCGCTTACGGATCAGGTCGGCCTGCGCGGGCTCTTTCATGCGCACGGCGACGTCGGCCTCGCGCATCGGCAGGTCGAGAACACGCTCCTCCAGCATGAGGTCGATCTTCAGGTCGGGATACTTCTCGTAAAGCTTGGTCAGGCGCGGCGCGAGCCACAGCGTGCCGAAGCCCGTCGTGGTGGTCACGCGCAGCTCGCCGAACACTTCTTCTTCGCTGTCACGAATGCGTGCGGAGGCGCTATCGAGCTTTTTCGCCATCGACGAGGTGGCCTCGAACAGCAATTCGCCCTGCTCGGTGAGAATCAGTCCGCGGGCGTGACGGTGAAAAAGAGTCGTTCCGAGGGCCTCTTCGAGCGCCCGGATCTGTCTGCTCACGGCAGATTGAGACAGATGCAGTGCGTCGCCGGCATGAGTCAAAGACCCTGCATCGGCCACTGCGTGGAAGATTCTGAGCTTGTCCCAATCCATCAAGGTCACTTTCGCTTTATCATCTGCTGTTCCGCGCAAGTTTCTTTACATTAATCTCGAGGATTTACGAAACCGCTAAGTAACAATTTTCCGCTTTCTAGGTCAGATATTATGACCTACCATGTCTCCATGCCCAGTTAGCAAGGGGAGGTGCTTAATGGGAAGGCAAGAAATATCCCTAGCGGATCGGTTCGACCTTACGAAATCTCCGGTTTTGCTGAACGGGACGCAGGCTTTGGTGCGTCTCGTTCTGGCTCAGGCCGCGCGCGACAAGGCGGCGGGACTGCATACGGCCGGCTATGTGACAGGCTATCGCGGTTCGCCGCTCGGCGCTGTCGATTTGCAGATGGCGCGCGCCAAAACCGTTCTGGAAGAGAGCGATGTTCGCTTCGAGCCGGGCCTGAACGAAGACCTCGCGGCCACCGCGCTGTGGGGCTCGCAGCAGGCGGAATTGCGCGGCGAAGGCAAGTATGACGGCGTTTTCGGCCTTTGGTACGGCAAAGGACCGGGCGTCGATCGCTCTGGCGATGTGATGCGCCACGCCAATATGGCGGGCACATCGAAACATGGCGGCGTCCTGATGGCGATGGGCGACGATCACACCGGCGAATCCTCGACCGTGCTGCACCAGTCCGACTGGGCGATGGTCGATGCCTACATGCCGGTGCTGTCGCCCGCGGGCGTGCAGGAAATCCTCGATTTCGGGCTTTACGGCTATGCGCTGAGCCGCTTCGCCGGGGTCTGGGTGGGTCTGAAAACGATGAAGGATACGGTCGAAGCGACGGCAGTCGTCGACGGCGACCCCTTCCGTCAAGATTTCGTGATCCCTGACTTCAAGATGCCCGAAGGCGGGCTGAACATCCGTCTCGGCGATACGCCGGTCGCCCAAGAAGCGCGGATGATCGACTTCAAACGTTACGCGGCCGAGGCATTCGCCCGCGCGAACCGCATCGACAATCGCGTCTGGGGCAAGCCCGGGGCGAAGATCGGTCTGGTGGCGGCGGGCAAGAACTGGCTCGACCTGACCCATGCGCTCTCGCTGCTTGGCATCGACGAGGCCGAGGCCGAACGGCTCGGCATCACCACCTACAAGATCGGCCAGACCTTCCCGCTCGACATGACCTCGTTCCATGAATGGGCCGAGGGGCTGGAGCTGATCATCGTCGTCGAGGAAAAGCGCAAGCTGATCGAGGTGCAGGTCAAGGAGGCGATCTTCGACGACCGTCGCGGCCGCCGCGTCTATGGCTGGCACAAGGGCGACACCTGGGAGAATGGCCGTCAGGTGGAGCTGTTCCCGACGCGCTACGCGCTCGACCCGGTGATGATCGCGCGCAAGCTCGGCGACATCTTCATCGAAGAGGGCCGCGGCACGGATGCGATCAAGGCGGGTATCGAGAAGATCGAAGCCGCCCAACGCGCCGACAATGCGCCGGAGATCGCGACCCGCACGCCGTGGTATTGCTCGGGCTGCCCGCATAACAGCTCGACCAAGGTGCCCGAGGGCGAGCGCGCCTATGCCGGGATCGGCTGCCACTACATGGTGCAGTGGATGGGCCGGAACACCGAAGGCTTCACCCATATGGGCGGCGAGGGCGTGAACTGGGTCGGCGAGGCCCCGTTCTCCACGCGGGAGCATATGTTCCAGAACCTCGGCGACGGCACCTACAACCACTCGGGCGCGCAGGCGATCCGGGCGGCTTTGGCGGCCGGCACCAACATCACCTACAAGATCCTGTTCAACGATGCGGTTGCGATGACCGGCGGGCAGGAGAACGAGGGTGGGCTGACCGCGCAGCAGATCGCGTCTGAGATCGTGGCGATGGGCGTAAAGCCGGTCGTGGTGGTCTATGACGAGAAGGAAGAGCTGGACCTGTCCACCTTCCCCGCAGGCGTCGAGAAGGTCGAACGGGCCGAATTGATGGCCGTGCAGAAACGTCTGGCGAAGACGAAAGGCGTCTCGGCGCTAATCTATGTCCAGACCTGTGCCGCCGAGAAGCGTCGCCGCCGCAAGCGCGGCAAGTTCCCCGATCCGGACAAACGCGTCTTCATCAACACGGATGTCTGCGAAGGCTGCGGCGATTGCGGGGTGCAGTCGAACTGCGTCTCCATCGTGCCGGAAGAGACCGAACTGGGCACCAAACGCGCGATCGACCAGTCGTCGTGCAACAAGGACTTCCGTTGCCTCGACGGGTTCTGCCCGAGCTTTGTGACGCTGCACGGAGCGAAGGTGAAGAAGGCCGAGGCGCAGGCGCTCGACCTGCCGGACCTGCCCGAGCCCACACTGCCCGCGATCGACGGCACCCATAACGTGGTGATCACCGGCGTCGGCGGCACGGGCGTCGTGACCATCGGCGCGGTGCTCGCCATGGCTGCGCATATCGACGGCAAGGGCGCGGGCATGATGGAGATGGCCGGTCTCGCCCAGAAGGGCGGGGCGGTGCATATCCACCTGCGCATCGCGAACAAGCCCGAGGATATCTCGGCGATCCGCGTCGCCGTGGGCGAGGCCGATTGCGTGATCGGCGGCGATCTGGTGGTCTCCGCAGGCGCCAAGACGCTGGGGTTGATGACCACGGGCCGCACCGGTGCGGTCATCAACAGCCACGAGATCGTCACCGGCGAGTTCACCCGCAACCGCGACTTCCGCCTGCCGGGCGAACAGCTTCGGCTGAGCCTCGAGGCGCGGCTGAAGGATCGCGTGGCCTTTGCCGATACCTCGGAACTGGCGCGGCAGATGCTGGGCGACTCGATCTATTCGAACATGGTCGTGCTGGGGGCTGCGTGGCAGCAAGGCTACGTGCCGCTGACCCTCGAGGCGATCTTCGAGGCGATCGACCTGAACGGTGCCAAGCCCGCCGAGAACAAGCGCGCCTTCGATCTGGGGCGCTGGGCGATGGCGTTCCCGGCCGAGGCTGCGAAAGCGATGGCTGCTGAAGTGATGAAGGTCCCGGTCGATCCGGTCGAGTTCCGGGCCAACCATCTCGTCGACTACCAGAACAAGCGACTCGCCAAGCGTTTCCGCAAACTGGTGGACGAGGCGCCGTCGGAGCTGCGTGAGGCGGTCGCAAAGGGGTATCACAAGCTCTTGGCCTATAAGGACGAATACGAGGTCGCGCGGCTGCATCTGTCCACGGCAGAGAAGGCACGGGCCGAGTTCGAGGGCGATTTCGAGATGCACTTCCATCTCGCCCCGCCGATCCTGTCCAAGGAAGGCTCGGACGGTCGCCCGAAGAAGCGTGAATTCGGCCCCGGCATGGAGCGCAACTTCCGTCTTCTGGCGAAGCTGAAAGGGCTGCGTGGCACGCCGTTCGATCCCTTCGGCTATGCCGCCGAGCGCAAGATGGAGCGCGCGCTGATCAAGCAATACGAGGCCGACATGTCCGAAGTGCTGCCCAAGGTCACGCCAGACACGATGGAGATCGCGCGCGAACTGGTCGAGCTGCCGCTGACCATCCGGGGCTTCGGCCCGGTCAAGGCACAGGCCGAGCAAATGGCGGCGAAGCGGCGCGAGGAATTGCTCGCCGTTTTCCGCGCAGGCGGTACTCCGCAGAAAATGGCTGCCGAGTGAGGGCTGTCATCTGAGTGTCGTACCTTCGTGACATGGCGCTGGCAGAGTGAAGCCAGCCCATGTTGCGGAGGTTCGAGATGACCGCCACCCCGATGGCCCCCCGGACGCCTGTCCGCCACGCCACACAGGAAATATCCTATGCTTGGTCCGCGCGCTCGAAAGGCGCGCGGGTTCTGATCCGCGCGATGGAGAACGCGACCGGACGGATCGGGGTGATCCGGCGAGCACGCGGCTACGAGCACGACATCGCGCAAGGCGCGGATTTCTGGCAGGTGATGGCCGAGCGCTACGGGCTGCAGATCGACGTGACCCGCGGCGCGCTGGCCAATATCCCGCAGACCGGGCCGCTGGTGCTGATCGCCAACCACCCTTACGGCATTCTCGACGGGCTGATCATGGGCCTGCTGCTGTCGCGCATCCGCGGCGACTTCCGCATCCTCGCCCATAACGTCTTCAAGCGCGCCGAAGAGATCGACCGGATCATCCTGCCGGTGGATTTCTCCGAAACCAAAGAAGCCATGAAGGCCAATCTGCGCACCCGTTCGGACGCCCTGCGCTACCTCGGCGATGGCGGCGCGATCGGGGTGTTTCCGGGCGGCACGGTCTCGACCGCGGCCAAGCCCTTCGGTGCGCCGATGGATCCGGGCTGGCGCAATTTCACGGCCAAGATGATCGCGAAATCCGAGGCGACCGTGGTGCCGGTCTTCTTCGAGGGCCATAACAGCCGCCTGTTCCAGCTGGCGAGCCATCTGCATTACAGCCTGCGCATGGGGCTGATGATCCGCGAGTTCAAACGCCACGCCAATCGCCCGGTGCGCCTCTGCGTCGGCGAGCCGATCCCGCAGGACGATCTCGCACCGCTGCGTGAGAGCCCGAAACAGATGATGGATTTCCTGCGCCGTGCGACGTATGACTTGTCGCCGACTCCCTTGAAGTCTTACGGCTATGGCTTCGAGTTCGAGGCGAAATATAGAAACTGACCGGCGCCTGTTGCGGCCCGGACGGGAGAGGGGCGCGAGCATGGCAGTAGGCGTTTTCGATTCAGGTCTGGGCGGGCTGACAGTCTATGATGCCTGCGCCAAGCGGCTGCCGGACATGGCCTTTTGTTATTATGGCGATAACGCCCATGCGCCTTACGGGGTGCGCGATGCCGATGACATCTTCAACCTGACCTGCGCGGGCGTCGAACGGCTCTGGGAGGAAGGCTGTGATCTGGTGATCCTCGCCTGTAACACCGCCTCTGCCGCCGCGTTGAAACGGATGCAGGAGACCTGGATCCCCGAGGGCAAGCGCGTGCTGGGGGTGTTCGTGCCGATGATCGAGGCGCTGACCGAACGCAAATGGGGCGACAACTCCCCGCCGCGCGAAGTGGCGGTGAAACATGTGGCGCTGTTTGCGACACCCGCGACGGTGGCGAGCCGCGCGTTCCAGCGCGAACTGGCCTTCCGCGCGATTGGCGTCGATGTCGAGGCGCAACCCTGCGGCGGCGTGGTCGATGCGATCGAGACCGGCGACGAAATTCTCGCCGAAGCGCTGGTGAAATCCCATGTCGAGGCGCTCAAGCGTCGGATGCCGAAGCCCGAGGCCGCGATCTTGGGTTGCACCCATTACCCGCTGATGCAGAAGACCTTCCAGGAAGCGCTGGGCCCGAGCGTGGACGTCTACAGCCAGGCCAATCTGGTGGCCGAGAGCCTCGCGGATTACCTTGAGCGTCGCCCCGAATTCAGAGGTGCGGGCACGGAATCGAAATTCCTGACAACCGGCGATCCAGCCTCGGTGTCGAGCCACGCGACGCAATTCCTGCGCTACGCGATCCGGTTCGAAGCGGCCTGAGCCGCCACGCCTCAGGGGTCAGCCGAAACGGTTTTCGCCGTATGTGCCCCTGAGCAGCATGAAGACGAAGAGCATGATGCCCCAAACCAGCATCACAATGGCCCAGAGCATCGTCAGCATCCCCATCGACGCGAAAATGGCGTCCGGGTCTCGGATGCCCGAGGAGATGGCGAGGAAGGCGATCACGAAGCCGCCCAAGAAGCTCATCAGGATGTAAAGCCCGAACCACCAGCCAGAGCGGTTCGTGTCATGTAGTCGGCGCACCGTTACCGAGACCGAGGGCAGGAAGGTCGCGATGGAGATCACCGCGCTGATTGCGGCCCCGTCCTGACCCATCGAGGCCTCCGCAAAGCCGCCCGCGAACCCCGCCAGCGTCACGAACAGCACGAACCACCAATATTCTGACCGGCTCGCCCGACCTTTGAAGGTCACGTATTTCCGGAAGCAGACCTTGATCGCCTCGAAGAAGCCGCGCGAAGGCGCCCCGGCATACATCCCGTCCGAGCCAATCCCGCGCTTCGCGCGCTCGCGTTCGATCGAGGCATCGGCATAGGCGCGGGGATCGGCGGAGGAGAGCTTGCCCTCCTGCTGATGGCGCTGCGCAATGCGGGCCGCGTAATTCGTCGCGCCGCTATGCGGGTCGGCGCCCGTGGCCGCAGTGTCCGGGGCTCGCCGGAAGAAGTGATCGCCCGCAGGCTCCCATCCTTCCATTCCGTCTTGCCAAACCATCGTTTCGGGTTTGATACGACCTGCCCGCACCATATCCGTCATATGTTCTGCGGGGAACGGACCGACGGGATCTTTCCCATCGGCGTAATACCACTGCTCTGCCACGGCCTGCCTCGTTCACTGTCGGACGTCACTCCGGTTCACACGGAGTTTATTTGAGTGTGAGCTTAGGGTAAGGGAGAGCCGAGCGACAAGCGCGGAGGTTGATATGACGAAGAAAATCGCGATTCTGGGCGCGTCGGGCTACACCGGCGCCGAACTCGTCCGGCTGATCGCCACCCATCCGAATATGGACATCGTGGCCCTCTCGGGCGAGCGAAAGGCCGGTATGGCGATGGGCGACGTGTTCCCGCATCTGCGCCATCTGGGCCTGCCCGATCTGGTGAAGATCGAAGAGATCGACTTTTCGAATGTCGATCTGGCCTTCTGCGCGCTGCCGCATGCGACCTCGCAGGCGGTGATCAAGGAGCTGCCGCGCGATCTGAAGATCGTGGACCTCTCGGCCGATTTCCGGCTGCGCGATCCGGCCGAATACGAGAAGTGGTATGGCAAGCCCCATGCCGCGGTCGAGCTGCAGAAAGAGGCGGTCTACGGCCTGACCGAGTTCTACCGCGACGCGATTCGCGAGGCGCGGCTGGTTGCGGGCACGGGCTGTAATGCCGCTGCGGGCCAATTCGCGATCCGTCCGCTGATCGAAGCCGGCGTGATCGACCTCGACGACATCATCCTCGATCTGAAGAACGGGGTTTCCGGCGCGGGCCGCTCGCTGAAGGAAAACCTGCTGCACGCAGAGCTGTCGGGCGGTGTCGCGCCCTATTCGCAAGGCGGCAAGCACCGTCACCTTGGCGAATTCGATCAGGAATTCAGCGCCTTGGCGGGTCGCCCCGTAATGGTGCAATTCACCCCGCATCTGGCGCCCTTCAACCGCGGCATCCTCGCCTCGGCCTATGTGAAGGGCGAGCCCGAGGCCGTCTACAAGGCACTGGCGGACCGCTATGCAGACGAAATCTTCATGGAGATGCTACCTTTCGGCGCAGTTCCGTCCACCAGGTCTGTAACTGGCTCCAATTATGCCCATATTGGTGTATCAGGAGACAGGATCCCCGGGCGCGCGCTCGTGGTCGTGGCCATCGACAACCTCTGCAAGGGGTCGTCGGGACAAGCGATCCAGAACGCGAACCTTATGCTCGGGCTGGAGGAAAGCGAAGGGCTGATGCTCGCCCCCGTCTTCCCTTGATCCGCGTCAATGGCAAGGCCGGCGCGGTAAGGTAGACGAAGCGGCATCTGAGGAGGCGAAGAGATGAAGAGTCTGAAGAAAAAACGTCGTATCCAGGTGCTCAGCGTAGCGGCGCTGGCCTTGGTGGTCGCGACCGTCACGATCGGCTATTCGATGCGCGGCGGCATCAACTTCTTCCGTGCGCCTTCGCAGCTTGCCACCGAACCGCCGCAGCCCGGCGAGGTGTTCCGCCTCGGCGGGCTGGTCGAGAAAGGCTCGCTCAAGCGCGGTCAGGGCGAGGTCATCGAATTCAAGGTCACCGATGGCGGCGCGACCGTCCCGGTGAAATTCGCGGGCGTCCTGCCGGACCTCTTCAAAGAGGGTCAGGGCATGATCGGCACCGGCAAGATGGAAGGCGACACGTTCGTCGCCTCCGAAATTCTCGCCAAGCATGACGAGAATTACATGCCCAAGGAAGTCGTCGACGCGCTGAAGGAACAGGGCGTCTACGAGGGCCCGTCCTCCTGATCGCAACCCCGGCGAACGCTCTCTTTTAGCACTCTTAACCGCCCGGCCCGAGCCTGCCTGATGTTGTCATCAACGGAGGCAGGCCATGAAATCGGTCACCCAGATCGCGGCGGAGATCGTCGCGCGCGAAGGCGGTTATGTCGATGATCCGGACGATCCGGGCGGTGCGACCAAGCACGGCGTCACGCTCGGAACCCTGCGCCGGTTGGGGCGCGATCTGACCGGCGATGGCCGGGTGGACGAGATGGATATCCGCGCGCTCGACCCGGGCCACGCCGCCGAGATTTTCATCGAGCATTACTACAAGAGCCCGCGCATCGACCGGTTGCCGCCCTCGGTGCAGGCCCCGGTCTTCGACATGTATGTGAACGCAGGCGGCAATGCGGTCGTCATCCTGCAGCGCCTGCTGGGCGACATGGGTCAGCGCGTCGTGGTGGACGGGATCATCGGCCCGCAGACCATCGCCGCCGCCGAACTCGCCGATGCAGCCGCGCCCGGCTACTTCGCCGATGCCTACGGGATCGCGCGGCGCAACTATTACTACCGGATCGCCGATGCGCGGCCCGCAAGCCGCAAATACGCGACGACGCGGGCGGGCGGGAAGGGCGGCTGGATCCGCCGCGCCGAGGAGTTCATCTCGCCGCGCTTTCACCTCACGGAGGGCGAGCATCGCAAGCGGGTGGCGAAATGGGCGTGATCGAGAAATTGCTCGGCGGCGCAGGCGCGGTAAAGGCGGCGGGCGAGGCCGCAAGCTCGGTGGCGGAGGTTTTCGTGCCCAATGCCACGAAGAAGCTCGAGGCCGCGCAGGTCGCCTATCTCGCAGCGCTTCAGGAGCACGGGGCGGAGTTCGAATTCTTTCGCCCCGGCCGCTTCGATCGCATCGTCAACGGCCTTAACCGGCTGCCACGCCCGGTGCTCGCATTCGGGATCGTGGGGCTTTTCGTCTATGCGATGCTCAACCCGGTCGGCTTCGCGCAACGCATGGTGGGTCTGGGCTACGTTCCCGAGCCGCTCTGGTGGCTTCTGGGCGCGGTGGTCAGCTTCTATTTCGGCGCGCGCGAGGCGCATTATTTCCGGATGAAGAAGGTGCCGGCTGTGCCTCCCGCAGCGCTCGCTGCCACTTCGTCAGAGGAAAACGCCGCGCTCTCGGCCTGGCGGGCGGGCGAGAAACCGGCCGGGTAGGGGGCGCTGCCCCCGCTCCCTGCGGGAGCTCCCCCGGGATATTTGAGGCAGTTGGAAGAGGGCAGGTCCTTGCTTCCAATTGCCGGAAATATCCCGGGGTGAATTCGCGAAAGCGAAGAGGGGCGGAGCCCCTGATGCGTCTCAGTCGCGGGTGCCTGCGAAGCGTTCCTGCCACTCTTCGCGCTCTTCATCCGTGATCTTGCGGAAGAGCACCTCGGGGGTGGTGAAGGTGTGGCCTGCGGGCAGCGCTTCGAGCGCGGATTTCACATCGCCCGGCCAACCGCGATCCGCGTCGCCCATCGCGTCGAGCATGATCTTCGCCGCATCGGGAATGAAGGGCGCGGAGAGCACCGCATAGATCGGGATCAGGTTCAGCGCGAGCCGTGCGATGGCGGCCGCCTGATCGGGATCGGTCTTGAACACAGACCACGGTGCCGACGCCTGCAGGTATTCGTTGCCCGCGACCCAGATTCCGCGCAGCTCCATCGCCGCCTTGCGGATATCCTTCTCTTCCATATGCGTCTCGTAGGCGCGGATGCGGGTGGTCAGATCCTCGATCAGGGCCGCTTCCTGCTCGCCCCAGTTGCCGCCTTCCGGGATCGCCTCGCCGAATTTCGAGCGGGTGAACTTGGTGATCCGGCTGACGAAGTTGCCCAGCACATCGGCGAGGTCCTTGTTCGCCGAAACCTGGAAATTCTCCCAGGTGAATTCGGCATCCGCGCTTTCGGGCGCGTGGGACAACAGCCACCAACGCCAGTAATCGGCGGGCAGAAGCTCCAGTGCCTGATCCATGAAGACGCCACGACCGCGCGAGGTCGAGAACTGGCCGCCATCGTAGTTCAGGTAGTTGAACGACTTGATGTAATCGACGAGCTTCCACGGCTCGCCCGAGCCGAGGATCGTCGCGGGGAAGCTGAGCGTGTGGAAGGGCACGTTATCCTTGCCCATGAACTGGGTGTAGGTCACGTCCTCCGCGCCCTTGTCGGTGCGCCACCAGCGTTCCCAGTCGCCGCCCGTCTTCTCGGTCCATTCCTCGGTCGCGGCGATATATTCGATCGGCGCGTCGAACCAGACATAGAAGACCTTGCCGTCCATGCCCGACCACGGCGCACCCTCGAATTGCGCGGGCACGCCCCAGCTGAGGTCGCGGGTGATGCCGCGGTCCTGCAGCCCGTCGCCGTCATGGAGCCATTTCTTCGCGATCGAGGTGGTCAGCACCGGCCAGTCGGACTTGCTGTCGATCCACGCATCCAGCCGGTTTTTCATCGCCGACTGGCGCAGGAACAGGTGCTTGGTCTCGCGCATCTCCAGATCGGTCGAACCCGAGATCGTGGAATGCGGGTTGATCAGGTCCACCGGGTCGAGCTGCTTGGTGCAGTTGTCGCATTGATCGCCGCGCGCGCTCTCGAAGCCGCAATTGGGGCAGGTGCCCTCGATATAGCGGTCGGGCAGGAAGCGCCCGTCGGCCTTGGAATACATCTGGGTTTCCGAGACTTCGCGGATCAGCCCGGCTTCGGCCAGCTTCACCGCGAAATGCTGCGTCAGGCGATGGTTCTGCGGGCTGGACGAGCGCCCGAAGTGATCGAAGCTGAGCCGGAAGCCTTCCGCGATCTTCGCCTGCACCTCGTGCATCTCCGCGCAGTACTCGGCGACCGGCTTGCCCGCTTTCGCTGCCGCCAGTTCGGCAGGGGTGCCGTGCTCGTCGGTGGCGCAGATGAACATCACCTCGTTGCCCCGCGCGCGCTGGTAGCGGGCGAAGAGATCAGCCGGCAGCTGCGAGCCCACGAGATTGCCGAGGTGCTTGATGCCGTTGATATAGGGAATGGCCGAGGTAATGAGATGGCGCGCCATGTAGGACCCTCTTGCTGTGGAGCGTTTGAGCGCGGGTTTACTAGGGAATCATGGGAAGGGCTAGGGGGGAGCGCCGAGACGCACCGCTTGCGGCTTTGCGATCAGTCGAGCGTGTAGACCTTGCCGATTGCGTCGTCGGTTTCGCGCCATGTCTCGAAGCCCGCTTGGCCGTAATAGGCAAGCGCAGCAGCGTTCTCTGCGCCGATATAGGCTTCGATCTTCACAAGGCCTGCGCCGCGTGCCGCGCTCAGGCTCCACGCCCACAATCTGCGCCCGACACCGCGCCGCGCGGCCGAGGGGCGTACATGTGTGCCGATGATGCCCCAGCCTTCCGGTGTGCCGTAGGGATTGCCCGCGCGCGCATGTTTGAGCGACTGGAGGCCGAGGGCCTGGCCGTCGCGGTCCTCACAGATCGCGCAGCGGATGAGGTCGGGATGCGCCAGATAATGCGACCGCACGAATTCCGCGTCGCTGGCTTTGCTGCGCTGGCCCGAGTTCACTAGCTCTTCGAGCACGTCGGCCAAGGCTGCGGCGTCTGCGGGCGTGGCGTTTCGGGTTCTCACGGGCGGCTCCTATCAATTGTCTGAAATCGCGCGTGACTGTGGAAGCGGGGCCTTTCGGGGGCAAATCACGAGACGAGGCGCATTGCGCCACGCCTCCAAGGCTTGCTTTTGCGCGGGTGGCGTCGATAGTCGGGGCGAGACGGAGTGAGCGTAGGGGGCAAGCGGTGCTGATACATGCCGGAGACGATCGGAGCGTTTCGATCGACCTCGCGCTGGCGATCTGGCTGGCGCTGGTCGCGGGTGCGGTGAATGCGGCCGGGTTCCGGGCGCTTGGCTATTTCTCTGCCAACATGACCGGGAATGTCTCGACCGCGACCGACCTGCTCGCGCTCGGGCGGTTCGGCACGGCGATCTGGTTCCTGCTGCTGCTTCTGGCCTTCGTCTTCGGAGCCTTCGCCTCCGGGGTGCTGATCGATGTCGGGCAGCGCCGGCGGCTGCACGGGATCTACGCGCTGTCGATCCTGCTGGAGGCCGGACTTCTGATCGTGCTGACGATCCTGGACATGGTCTGGGCCGCGGCGATGAGCGAGCATCTGATGATGATCGGGCTCAGCTTCCTGATGGGGCTGCAGAACGCGGCGAGCACGAAAATCTCGGACGGGCGGGTGCGCACGAGCCATGTGTCCGGCATCGCGACCGATCTGGGGCTTGAGCTTGCGGCGCTTTTGCCGGGCGCGCGCGATGCGGAGACCAGACAGGTGCTGCGATCGCGGCTCCTTCTGCATGTCGCGACGCTGTGTTCCTTCTTCGCGGGCGGCATCGCAGGCGTGCTGGGATATGAGCGCATCGGCCCGATGATCTTCGCGCTGGCGGCGGCGCTGCTGATCGTCATCGCCGTGCCGGAACTGCGCAAGGTCTATCGCGGGGGGCGGTGAGCCTCCCCGCTATGAGCGAAAGGGACGCGCATGAAAAAGGGCGCCCGCGAGGCGCCCATTTCCGTAACAGTCATGCAGCTCAGGCTTAGAAGCCGAGGCCGGCATACTTGTTCTTGAACTTCGACACGCGACCACCGGTGTCCATGAGGCGCGACGAACCACCGTTCCACGCCGGGTGCGAGGTCGGGTCGATGTCGAGGGTGAGGGTGTCGCCCTCGGAGCCCCAGGTCGAGCGGGTCTGATACTCGGTCCCGTCGGTCATCTTGACGGTGATCGTGTGGTAGTCCGGATGGGTTTCGGCTTTCATCGTCCCGCTCCTTATTTCGCAGCTTTGGGCTTGTAATGGGTGTCTTCGGCGATACGAGCCGACTTACCGCGACGAGCGCGCAGGTAGTACAGCTTGGCGCGACGCACGCGGCCACGGCGGACCACTTCGATCGAGTCGATGTTGGTCGAATACAGCGGGAACACACGCTCCACGCCTTCGCCGAAGGAGATCTTGCGCACGGTGAACGAAGCCGCCAGCGTGTCGCCGCCCTTGCGCGAGATGCAGACGCCTTCATAGGCCTGCACGCGCGAACGGGTGCCTTCGGTCACTTTGTAGCCGACGCGAATGGTGTCACCGGCTTTGAAATCCGGGATGGTCTTGTTGAGCTCGGCGATTTGTTCCGCCTCGAGCTGTGCGATCAGGTTCATCGCAACGTCCTTTCACATGCTCACGGTTTGTCCCGTGAAGGTTTCGCCGCCTCAGAGCTCCGCGTCTTCATCGGGTCCGGTCGCCTTTTCAGGGTCGCGCCCGCGGGAGATTTCAGGTCGTCTTTCGCTTTTTGCGCCCTTCGCCGGTGCCGTGACGCGGACCGAAGAAGGCTCCGCCGGGCAACAGCAAAAGGGTCCGAGGGCCGATTCCGGTCCGGACCCGCGCGTATTACGGGGAAATGGGTAACGGATCAAGGGGGAAGTGGGGGTGGCGAGGTTCGCTATGCGGACGAGGCGAACATCTGGTATCGTTTGGGAACCTGAGGTTCGACGGACCTAGGCGCCTGCGAAAATCTGATTGGAAAGCAAACAGAAGCCGGGAGGAACATACAGTGCAACCAAAAGGACTTATCTTGCTTGTATGCGTGCTACCAATCGCAGCGGTCGGTTGTACGCCATCCCTGAACTCTGGCCCTGTGATAATAGGCTCGACAGCCACCGGTGATCTAATGACGCCAGAGGCGGCGGAGTTGAAATGTCAGGAAATCGGGAAAAAATCTACACTTCGGATTACACAAAGCCGGACCGATAATGTCTGTATTTAGGTATAGATTCAAAGTGTTGAGCCAAGGGGTGCGAGGCTTCTAGGTGCACCTTGGGCTTCAACTGGCCCTCACTCCCCACGCTTCTCCCACAGATCCGGTCGCCGTTCCTGCGTGAGCTTTTCGCTCATCTCGCGGCGCCACTCTTCGATCTTCTTGTGGTTTCCCGAGGTCAGGACCTCGGGGATGGTGCGGCCTTCCCATTCGGCGGGGCGGGTGTATTGGGGATGCTCCAGCAGCCCGCTGGAATGGCTTTCCTCGACCGCGCTCTCGGCATTGCCGAGCGCGCCCGGCAGCAGACGCACGGTGGCGTCGATCAGCACTTGCGCGGCCACCTCGCCACCCGTCAGGACGAAATCGCCGATCGAGACTTCCTCGACGCCGAAATGTTCCAGCACGCGCTCGTCCACGCCCTCGAACCGCCCGCAGAGAAGCGTCATGCCGTCGGCCTCGGCGAAGCGGCGCGCCATCTCCTGCGTCAGCGGCTTGCCGCGCGGCGAGAGATAGACGACCGGCCAGCGGGCGCGGTCATCCGGCGTGCCGTGAGCGGCCTGCTTGAGCGCCTCACCCACCACATCGGCGCGCAGCACCATGCCCGCGCCGCCGCCGGCGGGCGTGTCGTCCACATTGCGGTGTTTGCCGATGCCGAAGGGGCGCAGGTCGATCGTCTCCAGCGCCCAGAGGCCCAGATCGCGGGCGCGGCCCAGAAGGCTCAGGCCCAGCGTGCCGGGGAAGGCTTCGGGGAAGAGCGTGACGATCTTCGCAGTCCATGCGCCTTTGAGCCGCGGCGGCTCGTCCATCAACGAGCTGGGCTTGCGCGTCGGCGAGATCGTCAGGCGGCCATGCGACTTGGTTGCGAGCTTGGGTTTGTCGTCACTCATCGGATTTCGCCTCTGCCTCTTCGCGCCATGCGGCTCGCAATATGGCGCGCTTTTTCTCTTTTGTAGCCTCGCGCGGCAACCCTTCAGCGTTGATTGCGGCGAGTTGGTCGGCGAGCGCCGCCCGGTCCACCCTCCGCGGGCGTGCATTGGCCGTGACCCCGGCTCCGAGCGACGCGCGCGCCTCGGGCGGCACGCCCATCAGATCGAGGAGCGGCGTCAGCGGGCCGTGGGGATTGTCGCGGGCTTCGTCGAGCATCACCCATGTCACCGGGGCGGGGTCCACAGTGCTCACGATCTCGCGCAGAACGGGGGCGAGGTCGAAGCCCGACAGCCGGGTGCGGAAGCTGTCGAGCGTGTCTGTCAACATGCCGCTGCGCACATGCTGCCAATGCAGGCTCTCGATCCACGCGGTCTTTTCGCGGGTGGTCAAGAAGAGCTGCAACTCCAGCGCGTCTTCGTATTTCGCGCGGAATACCTCGGCCAGCGCGCCCATCAGGGCGGGCGTCGCGGAATAGTCCAGCACGCCATCGCGGCCCGGCATATGGCCTGCGAGCCCTTCGATCGAGATCACGGCCTGCGTGGTGTCTTCGGAGAGGGCGTCGGCCCAACTGGCCAGCGCGGCCTGATAGAGCCCCAATTCGAACGGGTCGCGGGTCAGTGAAAAGGCGCGGGCTGCGGCGGCTGCGTCGGGAATATCTTCGCGGAGCGCAATCGCCCAATCTGGCAGATGGGCGCTGACTTCGCGCAGTCCGGTCTGGATCGTGGAGGTTCCGGTCTTGTGAAAGCCCGGATGGACGATCACGCGCATCCGATTACAGATCCTCGGGCGGGTCGGCGACGATACGCTGCGCGGCGAGGTCCACGGTCGGCACGATGGCCTTGGTGAAGGGCAGCAGCAGCGCCTGTTTGCGCCCGGGCGCGTAGATCTCGAGAATGTCGCCCGCGCCGTGATTGTGGACCGCGCGCACGGTGCCGATCTTGGTGCCGCCGGTATCCACGACCGTCAGTCCGATCAGGTCGGCATGATAGAATTCGTCGTCAGGAAGCGAGGGCAGCTTGTCGCGGTCGGCCCAAAGGGTCACTCCGCGCAGCGCATCGGCCTCTTCCTTCGTGGCCACGCCCGACAGCCGTGCGCCAAGACCGTTCTTCAGGCCCCGCGTCAGCGTCACGTCGAACTGGCGCGCGCCGTCTTCGGTATAAAGCGGGGCGTAGCCCACGATATCCTCGGGTTCGGCGCAGAAACTCTTGAGGCGCACTTCGCCCTGCACGCCGAAAGCTCCGGCGATGGCACCCACGCAGACGCGTTCGGGTTGGGTCATGATGCGATCCTCTGTGCTAGATCGGATGGGGCAGGGGCCGGGCACATATCGCGCCCGGCCCGCCAGCCATCCATAGCTGCCGATTATTCTTCGGCGGGTGCTTCTTCAGCGGCGTTCGCCTCGGCGGCCTTGGCGGCACGCTGCTCGGCGCGCTCCTGGGCTTTCTTGCCCGGAACGGCTTTCTTCATGTTGGCGCGGGTCGGCTTGCTGCGCTCGCCAGCGGCTTCGAGGAAGCGCGCGATGCGATCGGTCGGCTGCGCGCCTTGGTCGAGCCAGTACTTCACGCGCTCGATGTTCATCTTCACGCGGTCTTCGCTGTCTTTCGGCAGCAGCGGGTTGTAGGTGCCCAGCTTCTCGAGGAAGCGGCCGTCACGCGGCATGCGCGAGTCGGTTGCGACGATCGAATAGAACGGACGCTTCTTGGAACCCCCACGAGCGAGGCGGATTTTCATAGCCATGTCAGTTGTCTCCTTTGGATGGCTGGTGATGGGCCGGATGGCCCGTCATTTCTGGAATTTCTCGTGATGCCGGATCACTTCCGAAATCACGAAATTGAGGAACTTCTTCGCGAATTCCGGGTCGAGCCCGGAATCGCTCGCCAGCTTTTCGAGCCGGGCGATCTGCTTGGCCTCCCGATCGGGATCGGAGGGCGGAAGGTCGTGCTCTGCCTTGAGCTTGCCGACGGCCTGCGTCTGGGCGAAGCGTTCGGCCAGCGTGTAGATCATCACCGCATCGAGCCGGTCGATGCTGTCGCGATGCTCTTTCAGCAACTCAGCGGCACGGGTGGTTGCATCGCTCATGCGGCGGCCTCCTTCGGTGCGGGGTGGCGCCAGACGACGATCGGCGGCTCCCCGGGATAGGCGGCCTGCGGGTCGGGGCGTGCGCCCAGACGCTCGGCCAGCGCGGTCGAACGGGTGTTGTTCGGGTCGATGTAGCTGACCGCGGTGGACCATTTCAGGTCGCGGAACGCATGGGCGATCACCGCGCGCGCAGCCTCGGCCACGTAGCCCTTGCCCTCGGCGTCTTGCGACCAGACCGACCAGGCGATCTCGGCCTCGGGCCAGCTCTCGGGCATCCAGGGGCCAAGCGCCCCGAAACCCTGATCCGAGCCGCGCTCGGTCATCACGAACATGCCCCAGCCGCGCAGAACCCAATGGCCGGTGATCGCAGCAAAACTGCGCCATGCGGCTTCCGGGGTCGGCTCTTTCACCGGGCGGAACCAGTGGCTGCGCTCGGACATGTAGAAATCGCGCCATGCTTCCCAGTCCGCAGCCTTCGGGGCGCGGAGCACGAGACGCTCGGTCTCGAGAACAGGGGGGGGGGAGAGCGCGACGGTCATCGGGTCACTTCTTCTTGCCGAAACCCGACAGGCCCGGCGGCAGCGCGCCGCCCAGACCGGGCATGCCGCCCTTGGGCATCTTGCCGCCCATCGCCTTGGCGGCGGCTTCGACCTCGGCGGGATCCATGTTGGCCAGATCCGGCGCGCCGCCGCCTTTGCCGCCCATCATCTTCATCGCCTGTTTCATCATGCCGCCCTTGCCCATCTTGGCCATCTTCTTCATCGAGTCGGACATCTGACGGTGCATCTTCAGCAGCTTGTTGAGGTCGGACACCTCAAGACCTGCGCCCGCCGCGATGCGCTTCTTGCGGCTTGCCTGAAGGATCTGCGGGTTGGCGCGCTCTTTCTTGGTCATCGAGTTGATGAGCGCGATCTGGTGCGTGATCGTCTTGTCGTTCAGGCCGGCATCTTCGGCCTGCTTGGCGTATTTCGACATGCCCGGCATCATCCCCATGACGCCCTGCATCCCGCCCATCTTGATCATCTGATCGAGCTGGTTCTTCATGTCGTTCATGTTGAACAGGCCCTTCTGGAAGCGCTTGGCCATGCGCTCCGCCTGTTCCTGTTCCAGCGTCTCCTGCGCGCGCTCCACGAGGGCGACGATATCGCCCATGCCGAGGATGCGGCCCGCGATACGCTCGGCCTCGAAGGTCTCGAGCGCGTCCATCTTCTCGCCCAGACCCACGAAGCGGATCGGCTTGCCGGTGACCGCGCGCATCGAGAGCGCCGCACCGCCGCGACCGTCGCCGTCCATCCGGGTCAGCACGACGCCCGAGACGCCGACCTTCTCGTCGAACTCGGTCGCGACGTTGACCGCGTCTTGACCGGTCAGGCCATCGACGACGAGGAGCGTCTCACGCGGGTTCGCGACGTCGCGCACCGCCTGAACCTCGTCCATCAGCACTTCGTCGATATGCAGACGGCCCGCGGTGTCGAGCATGTAGACGTCATAGCCGCCCAGCGTCGCCTGCTGCTTCGCGCGCTTGGCGATCTGCACGGCGCTTTCGCCCTTCACGATCGGCAGCGTGTCGACGCCGATCTGGGTGCCGAGGATCTGCAGCTGCTCCATTGCCGCCGGACGGTTGGTGTCGAGCGAGGCCATCAGCACGCGCTTGCCTTCGCGGTCCTTGAGACGCTTGGCGAGCTTGGCGGTGGTGGTGGTCTTACCCGAGCCCTGCAGACCGACCATCAGGATCGGCGCGGGCGGGTTGTCGATCTTCAGCGCATCGGCGGCCTCTTCGCCCGCGAGCATCTTGATCAGCTCGTCATGGACGATCTTGACGACCTGCTGGCCCGGCGTGACCGATTTGGTGACAGCGGCACCGGTGGCCTTGCCCTCGACCGATTTGATGAACTGGCGGGCGACCGGCAGCGAAACGTCGGCTTCGAGTAGCGCGACGCGCACTTCGCGCATGGCCGTTTTCACGTCATCGGCGGAAAGCGCACCTTGTTTGGTCAGCCGGTCGAAGACGCCACCTAGGCGCTCTGATAGACTTTCGAACATGGGCCACCCTCCTGTGATTGGGGCCGGGACAAACGACAAGCGCACCAGTGGGCGCAACGCGCTGACTGGTGGCGATCCCGACCTCATGCCGGGACCGGAGGGATTCGTCCTCCGGGGAAATCTCGCGTGAACTATGACAAAGGCCCCGCGGAGTCAACCACGGGGCCAGTCGGGGGAGGTAGGGAACGTCTTTGCAGGCTTGAGCGGATCAGGCCGCGAGGTGGATGATCTGCTCTTCGGCCTTGGCGACCGCCGCAGCCTCGTCGAGGTTCACGCCCTCGGCGGCCACCACGGTCACGTCGGTGATGCCGATGAAGCCGAGAATCTGCTTGATGTAGGGCGTCGCGAAATCGAAGGCGGAGCCCTGCGGCACGCCGCCCGAGGAGTAGGCGATGACAACGCGCTTCGGACCGGCGAGGCCCTCGGGGCCTGCCTCGGTGTAGCGGAAGGTCTCGCCCACGCGGCAGATCATATCGATCCAGTGCTTGAGCGGGCCGGTGACGCCGAAGTTGTAGACGCCGCAACCGATGACGATCGTGTCGGCGGCTTTCACTTCTGCGATCAGCTCGTCGGACAGGGCGAGCAGCTCTTTCTGTTCGTCGCTGCGCTGGTCGGCGGGGGTGTAGGCTGCGCCGATCCATGCTCCGTCGATGGTGGGGATGGCGGTCGCGTCGCGGGTGGTGACGTCGCCGCCGAGCCGCTCGACGATCTTGTCGGTGAGGCGTTTGGAGATCGACGCGTCGCCCTTGATGGAGCTGTCGATACGAAGGGTCTTGGTCATGGGGAGGACTCCGTAAAACGTGTTCGATGTGGGGTCGTGAATTTCGGTCTGCGCCTTACTTGTCTCTTGCAATCCAGAACGCAACGGGCATGATCGAGCAGATTATGTTCACGGATGCACAGCATGAGCTTTGACAGTTGGGATGAAATCCGCACCGCTTTCCACGTGGCGCGCATCGGTACCGTCTCGGGGGCGGCAGAGGTTTTGGGCGTTCACCACGCCACGGTGATCCGCCATGTCGACGCACTGGAAGACAAGCTGGGCACCAAGCTGTTCCAGCGCCATCCGCGTGGCTACACGCCGACCGAAGCGGGGCAGCAATTGCTCTCCGTGGGGCAGGCGACCGAGGACCAGTTCAGCCAACTCGCCGCCCGGATCGCAGGCGCGGGCGACGAAGTCACGGGCGAATTGATCGTGACGTCGCTGACCGCGGTTTCGGTGCTTGTCCTGCCCGCGATGGAAAAGCTGTTGGGCGAATATTCCGGGCTGCGGCTGCGCTATCTCACCGATCAGCGCGTGTTCCGGCTGGAATATGGCGAGGCGCATGTCGCGATCCGCGCCGGCAACCGCCCGACCGAGCCCGACAACGTGGTGCAGTCGTTGGGCCGGATGCAGAACGCGCTCTACGCGAGCCACGCCTATGTCGAGCGCTTCGGGATCCCGCGCTCCAAGGAAGAGCTCGCCAAGCATCGCTTCGTCTCGAACGACAACCGCGACAGCCGCGCGCCGTTCTATCGCTGGCTGCGCGACAATGTGCCCGACGAGCAGGTCGTGTTCCGGGCGAACGAGCATGAGAGCCAGGTCGATGCGATCAAGGCGGGGCTTGGCTTGGGCTTCCTGACCGTGCCGATGGGCCGTGCCGATCCGACGCTCGAAGAGGTGGTGAAGCCTTATGAGACCTGGGACACCAACCTGTGGCTGGTGACCCATGTCGATCTGCACCGCACGCCGAAGGTTCAGGCCGCCGTGAAGGCGATCAAGGAACAGGCGGCCCGTTCGGACGGTCTGATCCTGAGCTGATCCCAGAGCTGAGCTATTCGGCTGCGTGCAGCCGCACGGGGGCCGGCGCGGGGTCGACCTCTTCGCGCGCCTTCCGGCGTCGCGCGACGGCCTTCGCGCCGAAATTGTCGCGCCCGTAGGCGAAGGCGAAATGCAGCGCCAGCCCGCCGAAGATCAGCAGCGTATCCTGCCAGAACCCGCCCGGATGAACCTGCTTCACTGTCTGGCCCGCGATTGCCAGCACCGTGCCGAGTGCGAAGATCGGCAGCGAGTGGCGCCCCAGCATCCGGATCGGCTCCAACACGCGCGCCTCGGCGATGCGCGGGATGATCCCCGGCAGCGACAGGATGTAGGCGAGCGCCAGCAGGTGCGACAGGCGCGGCAGCGACACGAAGGTCTTGTCGAAGCCCGCGATGAAGAAGGGCACGTTCCATTGGCGCAACTGCCAGACCGCGTGGCCGAAATTCTTCAGCATCCAGCCGTTGTGGATCCAGACGAAGGTCAGCGCCAGCCAGCCCGCCGCGAGGGCGATGATCCAGCCTTTCACCGGCACGAGCCGCTTGCCTTGGCGCAGCGACAGCCCGGTCAGGATGCCGAGGCTGAACACCAGTTGCCACGCCAGCGGGTTGAAGAACCAGCCGCCCTCCATCGGGTAGTTCGGCAGGTTCAGCCGGAACAGCCCCGTCGCCACCCAAAGCCCGACCGAGGTCGCCAGCAATGCCAGTTTGCTGCGCTGACCGATCCGGATCAGCGCGGGTGCCATCAACAGGAGCGCCATATACATCGGCAGGATGTTCACATAGCCCAGCTGGTGGCCCAGCGTCGCGATCCCGATCAGGAAGCCGAACGGGTCGGTGCCATAGATTTTCATCGCGTTCTTGGACAGCATCGCCTCGTTGCCCCAGAACTGCACGGCGGCGGAGACGATCGCGATCGCCCAGACGGCGGTCAGGATATGCACAAGATAGAGAAGCCACGCCCGGCCCCAAAGTCGCGAGGTGCCTTCCCAGCTCAGTCCCTTCGCCAGCGCTGGACCGTAAGCCAGCGCGGCGGCAAGGCCGGACATGAAGACGAAGCCCTCCGCCGCATCCGAGAAGCCCAGATTGCGGGAGGTGAAATGCTCGTAAAGATTGCCCGGGATGTGATCGATATAGATCATCACCAGCGCGAGGCCGCGGAACAGGTCGATCCGCAGGTCGCGCCCGGGTTTCATCAGCGCGATGTTACGCATGTGCGGGGCTCCGGTGAGGGGCGTCCGCGAAACCGGCGCGGTCGCCCTCGGGGGCCGGGAAAGCGTTTTCCCAGCGGGTGAAGATCGCATCGTGCAGACGCAGGATGCGGGGCGTCTCGATCTCGCTAGGCACCAGCATCAGCTGCGAGCGCGACGGCTGTGACGACCACGAGATCAACCAAGGCGCTGCGATCATCGGCAGACCCACCGGCAGCAGCCAGAACAGCAGACCCGGCGCGAGCCACCACGTGACGGCAAGGCCCGCAGCACCGATCGCCACGATCCACCATGCCGCGGTGAACCCGTCGGCCACGCTCAGCCGCCCGTCGCCGCGGTTATTGGTGGGCCAGCCGCCATCCGCGCCGAACAGCACCTGAAAGACCGAGCGCGTGGCGAAGGCCAGCAGCACCGGAGCGGTGAGCGAGGAGAACAGCAGCTCGCCCAGCGTCGAGGCGAAGGCGAGGTTGCCGCCGCCGAAGCCGCGCGCTGTGCCGTTCATCGCGGCGCGCCCTGCGATCAGCAGTTTCGGCACCAGCAGAAGCCCGAAGATGCCGATGGCGAGGCCGATCGCTTTCGAGGCTTCCGACGGCGGGAAATAGGGGAAGGGCCAGTAAGGCTCGGGGAAGTAATCCGGCGGTGGCACGAACAAAGGCGCCGCTACCGAGGCCACGAGAAAGCCCAGCCAGAACAGCGGCGCGATATAGGCCATGATGCCCTGCGCAAAGACGAACCGCGACCAGCCGCGCAGCCCCGGCGCGCCGATGATGCGCGCATGTTGCAGGTTGCCCTGACACCAGCGGCGGTCGCGCTTGGCATGATCGACGATATTCTCGGGGCCTTCCTCGAAGGAGCCTTCCAGATCGTCGTCGAGCCGCACGAGCCAGCCGTTGCGCGCCAGAAGTGCTGCCTCGACATAGTCATGGCTCATCACATGCCCGCCGAAGGGCGGTTGCCCCTTCAACGCGGGCAGGCCGCAGCTTTCGGCGAAGGCGCGGGTCCGGACGATGGCGTTGTGGCCCCAGAACGGGCCGGTCCTGCCCTGCAGCATCGCAAGGCCGCGCGCGAAGACGGGGGAGAAGAAGCTGGCGGAGAATTGCATAGCACGGGCGAAGCGCGAGCGCCCCCGCACCACTTTCGGCAGGGTCTGCAACAGGCCGAGACGCGGCTCGGCCTCGATCCGGCGGATCATCTGCAGGACCGTCTCGCCTTCCATCAGGCTGTCGGCATCGAGGATCAGCGCGAAATCATAGGCCGCGCCGGAGCGGGTGATGAAATCCTCGATATTCCCGGCCTTCTTGCCGACGTTGTTGGTGCGGCGGCGATAGAAGAACCGGCCAAGCGCGTCGCGCTCTTCCACGAGATGGGCGAAGACCTGAACCTCGCGCTGGGCGATGTCATCCTTGCGGGTGTCCGAGAGGATCGCGAAATGCACTTCCGCGTCGTCGCCGGTCGCGGCGAGCGAGGCATCCATCGCGGCCACGCGCGAGAAGGTGGAGACCGGGTCTTCGTTATAGACCGGCACCAGCACGACCGTGCGGCCCTGAATGCGCGCATGCGGGTCCACCCGCGGCGGCGGCTCGGCGCGCGAGGTCAACCCGATCAGCGCCTGCACCGCGCCCCATGCGAGCCAGAGCGTCGAGATCAGGATCAGAAGCGCGCGCACCACGTCGAGCGTCTGCAAGCCGTCGGCCTGACCGAACTGAATGAACAGAACGAAGGCGCCGATACCCGCAAGCGCAGCGAGCCCGAGCGCCAGAGCGCGCAGGCCGATCAGCAATGCGCCGCGAGGACGCGCGAGCGCGGACATGTCAGGTGCCTTCCCCGACCGGGCGCCGGGTCAGCATCCGGGCGAGCCGGGTACTCAGCCGAAGATCGGGTTCGATCTGTTGAGCAGGCATGGCCATCGGGGCCACCGGCAGTGCGGCGGGGCCGGCAACGAGGTCTTCGGGCGACAGCCGGCGCTGGGCGCGCGGCTGGTCGGTCAGCGCCGGCACTTCCGGCAGCGTCAAATGTGAAATCATGTTTTGGTCCACTGGTAGAGCCAGGTCTCGGAGAGGTTCCGTCCAAAACCAGCAAGAGTGGCAGAGAGTTCCACGGGCGCGTCGCCATCGGCGGAAATATCCAGAACGAGACGCCAGACATTGTCCTGTTCGACCTTCGAAAGGGTCTGCGTTTCGATCTTGCCCTTGTTCGCGTGGGTGACCGGTTTGATTTCGTCGACGGCCGAAGCCGGCAGGCGCGAAATCTCTCCGCCCTTGAAATCAATGACGAATTTCCGGGTGCCCTTGGTGTTTTCGACGCCCGAGACACCGCCGGTCCCGGCCCATGTCTGGTCCACATAGGCGCGCTGATCGCTCGGATCGGGGGGCAGATCGCCCCATTCCAGCCGATAGGCGAATTCCAGCGCATCGCCTGCTTTTGCCGGAGCTTCGGGCACCCAGAAGGCGACGATATTGTCGTTCACCTCGAGTTTCGAGGGGATCTCGACCAGCCGCACCATGCCCTTGCCCCAGTCGCCCTGCGGCGTCACGCGGACCGAGGGGCGGCGCTCGTAGCGGGCCGAGGCGTCCTGATAATGATCGAATTCGCGCTCGCGCTGATAGAGGCCGAAACTCTGCGGCGCACTCTCGGCGAAATAGGAGGAGGCGAGCTTGTTGGGGTTCTGCAGCGGTCGCCACAGCTTGTCGCCATCGGCCTGCTCGATCGCGAGCCCGTCGCTGTCATGCACGCGCGGGCGGTAATCGTCGAAATTATGCCGGTTGCGCGGCCCGTAAAGGAACATCGAAGTCAGCGGCGCGACACCGAGCTGCTGGATGTCCTCGCGGATGAAGAGCCGCGCGGTCACGTCGACCGAGGTCGCCTCGCCCGGGGTGATGACGAATTTGTAGGCCCCCGTCAGCGAGGCGGAGTGCATCTCGGCGAAGACGGTGATCGAGGTCGCGCCCGAGGTCGGCGTCTCGACCCAGAACTGGGTGAAGCGCGGGAATTCTTCGGCGACGGAGACGCCGGTGTTCACGGCAAGCCCGCGGGCCGACAGGCCATAGGCCGAACCCCGGCCGAGCGCGCGGAAGTAGGACGCGCCCTGAAACGCGATCAACTCGTCCATGACATCGGGGCGGTTGAGCGGCGTGTTCAGCCGGAAGCCCGCGATGCCCGGCAGATCGGCATGTTCGGGGACGATCTTGCGCGCTTTGCTCTGGTAGATGAAATCGTCGGTCGAGAAGTTCATCGGGCTCGCTTGCCCGTTCTCGACGCTGGAGAGATGCACCGGCTCTTTGAAAAGCCAGCCCAGATGGAAGGCCTGCAACTCGAAGCGCGTGTCTTCGATATTCTCGAAGCGCGACTTGTCCGGGTCGAAGCGGATCATCCGGTAGCTGTCGTAATCCAGCTTGCTCAGGAAATCGGCCGAGCTGGTCTCGGGCGGGACGGCGTCTCCCTTCGCGGCCTTCTGCATCCGTGCCGCGAGATCGTCGAAAGAAAACGGCGATTGCTGCGGTGCGGCGGGGGGCGGGGTGGGAGCGGTAGCGGGTTCGGCCGGGGCGGCGCTGTCTTGCGCGAGCGCATGACCGGGCCAGCCTCCCGCGGCGGCGAACGCGCCAAAAGCGGAACCGGCGGCGAGGAGCTGTCGGCGGGAGAATTGGGGCACTTGCACAGTGCGGGGATTAGGCATCTGTTTCCCTGCGATTACAGTCGCTTCGCACGGAGAAAAACCACCGTGCTGCATTTTGCATAGCCACATGCCCAGAAAAACTGCAAGAGGGTATGCGAGGCCCATCGGACGGACAGGGTCGAGCCATGCGATTCTCGCATAACATCGCCCATCCATGCATCGAAAAGCGCGATTTCCCGCCGATTCAGCGACATTTGTGCCGCAGAATGCCGCATGTGCAAAATGGCGGGAGAGGGGCCGATCGCTGTCGCTTTGAGGCGGCCTCCGCACAATGCCTTGCGATTCTACTCAGGAAACGCCGTCGCGAAGCTTGACAGACATGCCCCCTGTGCGCAGGTAAAGTAATGCTTGCGCGGGGGGAGAGTGCGGTCGCATCCATCGCCCCAAGGCCCGCCAAAGAACGGACCGGAGAGAAGATGTCGCCTGCCTTGATCGCCGCTTTGCCCTTCCTGGGCGCAGCCATGCCGTCGATCCTTATCCGCACCGGACGCACCAATGCCGCCGCGGTTTCAGCCCTGTTCACGGGGCTGGCGCTGCTCGGGTTGTTGCTGAACCTGCCGACCGTGATGGCGGGTGGTGTCGTCGAGACCAAGATCGACTGGCTGCCTTGGCTGGGCCTGAACGTGAATTTCTGGATCGACGGTCTGGGGATGCTGTTCGCGACGCTGATCCTCGGGATCGGGCTGCTGATCATCCTCTATGCGCGGTTCTACCTGTCGAACAAGGACCCGGTCGGTCAGTTCTACACCTACTTGCTGCTGTTCCAAGGCGCGATGGTGGGCATCGTGCTGTCCGACAATATCCTGCTTTTGCTGATCTTCTGGGAGCTGACCTCGCTTAGCTCCTTCCTGCTCATCGGCTATTGGAAGCACCTGCCTGCGGGCCGTCAGGGCGCGCGCATGGCGCTGACCGTGACCGGTCTGGGCGGCCTGTCGATGATCGCGGGGATGCTGATCCTCGGCAATATCGCGGGCAGCTACGACATCTCGGAGATCCTGCAGCACAAGGACGCCATTCAGGCGAGCCCCTATTACATCCCGGCGCTACTGCTGATCCTCGGGGGTGCGTTCACGAAATCCGCGCAATTCCCGTTCCATTTCTGGCTGCCGCACGCGATGGCGGCGCCGACGCCGGTCTCGGCCTATCTGCACTCCGCCACGATGGTGAAGGCGGGGCTGTTCCTGATGGCGCGGATGTGGCCGGTGCTCTCGGGCACGCCGGAATGGTTCTATATCGTGGCGAGCGTTGGCCTGATCACCATGCTGATCGCCGCGAAGATCGCGATCTTCAAACACGACATGAAGGCGCTGCTGGCCTTCTCGACCGTCTCGCATCTGGGGCTCATAACCTTCATGCTGGGACTAGGGACCGAAGCCGGGGCGCTGGCCGCCGTGTTCCACATCATCAACCACGCGACCTTCAAAGCGGCGCTCTTCATGTCGGCGGGCATCGTCGATCACGAGGCGGGCACGCGTGACCTGACCCGCGTCTCGGGGCTGCGCAAGCTGATGCCGATCACCTTCGTGATCGCGACCATCGCGGCGTTGTCGATGGCCGGTATCCCCTTCTTCAACGGGTTCCTCTCGAAAGAGATGATGCTGGAAGCCGCGGCCCATACGAAATGGCTCGACAATAGCTGGCTGATCCCGGTGCTTGCCACGATCGCGGCGCTGTTCTCGGCCACCTATGCCTTCCGCTTCATCAGTCACGGCTTCTTCGGCCCGCCGCCGGAGAATCTGCCGAAGACCCCGCATGATCCGCCCTTCGGCATGTGGATCAGCCCGGCCTTCCTCGCCTTCCTCGTGATCGCGATCGGTCTGTTCCCGATGGCGGTGGCGGGCGGCTATGTCCAGATGGCGACCAATGCGGTCGTCGGTGGCGGCTATCACATGCACGAGCTGAAGATCTGGCACGGCGTCACGCCGGCGCTGATCATGTCGGCCATTGCCGTCACTGGCGGTATCGCTCTGCTCGCGGCGCATCGCCCGTTCCAGCGCCTCTGGGACGCCACTCCGCGCCCCGAGGCCAAGGTGATGTTCGACTGGGTGGTCGCGAAGGTGCAGAGCCTTGCGGCCTGGATCACGCAGGGGCTGCATACCGGCGCGATGGCGCGTTACCTGATGTTGTTCACGATAACTGCGGTCGGCGTGGGGCTCTATGCCTTCATGAGCGGCACGCTGGGGCCGCAGACCCGTGCGCTGACGCCGGTGAACGGCGCGGCGGTGACCTCGTGGCTGCTGCTGCTGACGGCCACGATGTGTATCGTCGCCTTCCATCACAACCGCATCCTCGCGCTGGTGCTGATCGGGATCGTCGGCCTGACCGTCTCGATCTCCTTTATCTTCCTCTCGGCGCCCGACCTCGCGCTGACGCAGATCTCGGTCGAGATCGTGACGACGGTGCTGATGCTCCTGGCGTTGAACTTCCTGCCCAAGATCACCTCGATCGAATCCAGCCGGATGAAGATCGGCTTTGACGTCGGGCTTTCGGTCGCGGCGGGCGTCGCGGTCTCGGGGCTGATCTACGCGCTGCTGACCCGCGATTTCGCCTTCCCGACGATGTCCGGCTACATGCTCGACAACAGCTACAACCTTGCGGGCGGGGACAACGTGGTGAACGTGATCCTCGTGGATTTCCGTGGCTACGATACGTTCGGCGAGATCACGGTGCTGGGCATCGCCGCGCTGGTGATCTTCGCGCTGACCGAGGCGCTGCTGCAGGGCGCGTCCTCGCGCAAGCTGATCGCGTGGCGCCCCGACGTGCCGCGTGGCGGCGACAAGCACCCGCTGATGCTGCTGATCGTGACGCGGGTGATGATGCCGATCGCGCTGGTCGTGGGGCTCTATATCTTCTTGCGCGGCCACAATGCGCCCGGCGGCGGCTTCATCGCCGGTCTCGTGGTCGCGATCGCGCTGGTGACGCAATACATGGCCTCGGGCTTTGCGTGGACGCAGGCGCGCCAGAAGGTCTATTACCACGTGCTGATCGCGTCGGGCGTGCTGGTCGCAGGGATCACCGGGGCCGGGGCCTTCTTCAACGACATGCCCTTCCTCACCTCCGATTTCGGCTATGTGAAACTGCCCGGTCTCGACAAGTTCGAGCTGGCGACCGCTGCGGGCTTCGACCTCGGCGTGTTCCTCGGCGTCGTGGGCTCGGTGATGCTGGCGCTTGGCGGGCTGAGCCGCCTCGCGCGCCGTGCCGCGATGGGCGAGGAAGGCGGCGAGGAGGGCGCGCATATCGCGGCCGAGAAACCCGAGGCCCGCGTGCTCGCGCCGCTCTCGGCCGGGCCCTATCCGCCTGAAGCCAAAGTGCCGCGCCGCTGGTGGAAGACCGCCCGCGCCGCGCGCGAAGCCACCCAGAACGAGCGTGACACCGTGCACGAGAACAAGAAGACCAACGGGGGCGATCACTGATGGAAGTGCTCGTTGCATCGGCCATCGGCGTGCTGACCGCCGCCGGCATCTACATGATCCTGCGTCTGCGCACCTTCCCCGTGGTGGTGGGCATGTCGCTGCTGTCCTACGCGGTGAACGTGTTCCTGTTCGCCACCGGTCGTCTGGTGATCAACCAGCCGCCGATCCTGCGCGACGGCGTCACCTCCTATACCGACCCGATCCCGCAGGCGCTGGTCCTGACCGCGATCGTGATCTCCTTCGGGATGACGGCGGTCGTGGTGATGCTCGCGCTTGGGGCCTTCATCGAGGCGGGCAATGACCGCATCGACCTCGAGGAAGAGGAGGACGGCCAATGATGGAGCATTGGATCATCGCGCCCGTCCTGATCCCGGCGATGCTCGCGCCGCTGATCGTGCTGTGGATGCGCTACGATCTGGTCACGCAGCGCGTGGCTTCGATCCTCGGCATGTCGGCGCTGCTGGTGCTGGCGATCGTGCTGATGACCTCGGCCTCGATGGGCCCGCCCGAGGTCTATCGCCTCGGCAACTGGGAGCCGCCCTACGGCATCGTGCTGGTCCTCGACCGGCTGTCGGCGCTGATGCTGCTGCTGACCTCGATCCTCGGCCTCGTGATCGTGCTTTATGCGATCGGTTCGGGCTGGGACAAACGCGGCTGGCATTTCCACTCGCTGATGCAGTTCCAGATGATGGGGATCAACGGCGCCTTTCTGACGGGCGATGCGTTCAACCTGTTCGTTTTCTTCGAGGTTCTGCTGATCGCCTCCTATGGTCTGATGATCCATGGCGGCGGCCGCGCACGGTTGAAATCGGGCGTGCAATATGTGGTCTACAACCTCGCCGGTTCGACGCTGTTCCTCTTCGCGCTGGGGACGATCTACGCGACGGCGGGCACGCTCAACATGGCCGATCTTGCGGTGAAGGTGGCCGAAATGCCATCCGAGCAGACGGCGCTGATCAAGGTCGGTGCGGCGCTTCTGATGTTGGTCTTCGCGGTGAAGGCCGCGCTGGTGCCGCTGCAATTCTGGCTGCCCGCGACCTACACGAACGCGCCCGGCCCGGTGGCGGCGCTGTTTGCGATCATGACCAAGGTCGGGACCTATGCGATCGTCCGCGTCTATACGCTGATCTTCCCGATCACCGGCACGATCGGCACGCTTGCTCATGACATCCTGCTGCCTTCGGCCTTCCTGACGATTGCGATCGGGATGATCGGCATTCTTGGCGCGCGCGACATGGGCCGCACGGTGGCCTATGCGGTGATCGGCTCGGTCGGGACGATGATGCTGGCATTTGCGCAATTCACCCAAGGCGCCACTTCGGCGGGCCTTTACTACATGATCCATTCGACGCTGACCGCCGGCGCGATGTTCCTGATCGCCGATCTCGTGCGTGAGCGGCGCGGGCGCTGGGGGCTTGGCTTTACCGATGCGCCGCTGATGAAGAACCACGGGCTGATGGCGGGCATGTTCTTCATGGGCGCGATCGCAATGGCCGGGATGCCGCCGCTCTCGGGCTTCCTCGGCAAGCTGATGATCCTGGATGCGACGCGCGGCCAATGGGCGCTTTGGGCCACGGTTCTCGTGACCTCGCTGATCGCCATCGTGGGCTATGCCCGTGCGGGCAGTCAGGTGTTCTGGCGCTCCTACGCGGTCGAGGCCGAGGAGGACGATCTGCCGCCCGCGCCGAAGGATGCGAGTTCGCCGGGCCTCGCCTTCACCGCGACGGGCATCCTGCTGGCGGGCTCGGTGGCGCTGACCGCGCTGGCCGGACCTGCGAGCACCTGGCTGCAGGGCACCTCCGCGCAGCTGTTCACGCCGTCGCAATATATCGACGCGGTTCTCGCCGGCGCGGAAGAGCGCGCGCAGGAGGCGGCCCGCATCGGGGCCCATGAGCACGGGCATATGGAAGTGAGCGAGGAAATGCAGGCCGAGGACGCGCATGGTGGCGACGCCAATGCCGCCGACCCGCAACCCGACGCTCCGCCCGCCGATCAGGCCGACACCCATACCGGAACCGAGACGGGGCAGGACGCCCCCGCCGCGGCGCATTGAGGGGAGCAAAGAGATGATCCGCAAGATCCTTCCCCACCCCTACCTGACCGTCACGCTGGTGATGGTCTGGCTGATGCTGGCCAACAGCTACACGCTCAATTCGCTGGTCTTCGCGATCCTCGTGGGCCTCGTGATCCCGTGGATCACCGCACCCTACTGGCCCGCGCGCCCGCGTTTCGCGAAGCCGCTGAAGATCATCGAGTACATCTTCATCGTGATCTGGGATATCATCGTCGCGAATATCACCGTGGCGAAGATCGTGCTCTTCATGCCCAACTCCAAGCTGCACCCGGCCTGGGTCACGGTGCCGCTCGACATCGTCACGCCCGAGGCGGTGACGGTGCTGGCGGGCACGATCACGATGACGCCCGGGACGCTGACGGCGGAGCTGGCCGCCGACGGGCACTCGCTGCTGGTCCACGCGCTGCATGCGCCCGATGCCGACGAGGTGCGCGACGAGATCAAGTCCCGCTACGAGGCCCGCCTGAAGGAGATTTTCGAATGATCACCTATGCCCTGATCTTCGCCATCGCCTGCTATTCGCTGGCGCTGCTGTTCAACCTCTACCGGGTCGTCAAGGCGCCGGGCGTGACCGACCGGGTTCTCGCGCTCGACACGATGGCGATCAACGCGATCGCGATGATCGTGCTGTTCGGCATCTGGGAGGGCACGGCGCTCTTCTTCGAAGCATCGATCCTTTACGCAATGACGGGCTTCGTGGCGACGGTCTCCTTCGCCAAGTTCATCCTGCGCGGCGACATTATCGAGTGAGGGCGTGATGGAACTGTTCTGGAACATCCTGATTTCCGCGCTGCTCGTGATTGGCGGCATCTTCGGCCTCGTCGGCAGCTTCGGACTGGTCAAACTGCCCGACCCGATGACCCGCCTGCACGCGCCGACCAAGGCCGCGACGCTGGGTGTGGGCGCGATCCTGATCGCCTCGATGGTCTGGTTCGCGGTGAAGCAGGACCACCTGACCCTGCACGAGCTGATGGTCACCATCTTCATCTTCCTGACAGCCCCGATCACCGCGCATTTCATCTCGAAGGCCAATATCTTCCGCGACTGGCCGGCCGAGAAGCTGCCGAAGCCCGCAGGCGAGGGCGACTGGGCGGTGCACACAGCCGATGCCGATACCTCGAAGGGCGAACTGGCGGTCGAGCGGGAAAAGAACATCCCGCACGAGAACGACTGACGACAAGAACGACGGACTGGCCCTGACGTTGCGAAACGCTTTGACGCGCGCGTAACCCGTGGCAGGCTGATCCCCGGAGGAGATTTCGGGAGACTTTCGCGATGCGGATGCGGCTGATGCTGTCCCATCTGTCGATCTGGGTGATGATCGCAGTCGTCGCCGCGGCGGTCTATTGGATCGCGCAGGGGCCTTGGTGGCTCTGGGCGGTCGCGCTGTTGGGGATCCCGGCGCAGATGCTCAACGAATACGGGCTCCACCGCTACATCTTCCACATGGCGCCGCCGAAGCGGCAATGGGCCTTCAACTGGCTCTACCGGGTGCATTATGGCCACCACGAATTCCCGACCTGCTGGCCGCTTCTGTTCGCGCCGCTCTCGGTGATCGTGCCGGTTCTCGTGGGCAATACCGCGCTTCTCTGGGCGGTGCTGTCGCTGATCGGCGTGCCGTATGCGTTCGATATCGCCGTGGCCGTCGTGCCGCTTGGCGGCGCTGCGACCTTCCTCGCCTATGAATGGTTCCACACCACCGCCCATGTCACCGTGAAGAAGACCGCGATCGAGCGCCATGTCTCGACGCTGCACAACCAGCACCATTTCCGCGACTTCTCGAAATGGTTCCACGTCACCGCGGGCGGCGAGGTGATCGACCGGCTGATGGGCACCGCGATTTCGCGCGATCAGCTCAAGACCCAAAGCCGCGTCGAGTTCATCCGGACCCTCGGCCTGCGCCCCGACGACCCGCGTCTGATCGCGGCACGCGAGAAATTCGCGCCGCGCTTCGGGATCACCGAGGCAGAGGTTTCGCGGGCGGGTCATGTCGGAGGGGGCGCTGCCCCCGCGCGCTGACGCGCGCCCCCCGGGATATTTCCGCCAAGAGGAAGTTAAGCCTTCCGTAACCAGAATCGCCTGACCCTGATCTCGCGGAACAGGCGGGGACGCCGATGGCCGCCCAAGGGGAAGCGCCCGGCCTGCCGCCCGCAGCCGGGTTCGAGCCGGGCGTTTTTCTTCCTCTTAGGATAAATATCCCGGGGGAGGCCGCAGGCCGGGGGCGGAGCCCCTTACAGGTTGTCCGTCACGAGGAAGCCTCCGGGGATCGTGTCGCGCCCCTCCAGCGCCAGATCGACCATCACCTCGGCCACTTTCGGCGCCATGCCGAAGCCGATCTTGAAGCCGCCATTGGCGATGAAATGCCCCGGACGGTCGGGCCAGTCACCCAGCATCGGCGCGCGCGACTTGGCGCGCGGGCGCACCCCGGCCCAACGGTCGATCACCGGCGCTTCGGCGAGGGGCGGGCAAAGCGCGCGGGCCTTCTCGATCAGCGCGTCGAGCTGCGCATCGGTCGTGTCGGGGGCGTCGAATTCGCGCTCGGAGGTCGACCCGATCGCGACCGTTCCAACGGAATGGGGAATGATGTGGAGGCTCTCCGCGAAGAGCTGGGGCACGTCGCCCGCATCGTATCGGAAGAGCGCCGATTGGCCCTTCACGCCGGTGCCGACAGTTTTGCCGACCACCGCGTTCAACTCGGCCAGACCTTCGGCGCCGGTCGCGTGGATGACCGGACCAACCTCCTCGGCCTCGCCGATCACGATCTCCGCGCCCATCGCGTTGAGCGCCGCGACCAGCGCAGCCCCGGCGGCGCGCGGATTGGCGCGCGCCGTGAGCGTGTCATGGATCACGAGCCCGGTGGGAGAAGGCGGCGCGAAGGCGCCGAATTCCGAAGCCTCGGCCACGCGCCATGTGGCGAAGCCCTGCCACAGCTCGGCCGCCCCTGCCGCTCGCTCCTTGGCGCGTGCGATCTGCGCCTCGTCCGCCAGCGGCTGCAGCCTCCCGAGGCGGGCATATCCCGGGTCGCCGCCACCGATGCGCTGCACGTCGGCCCAGAAGGCTTCCGCCATGCGCAGGCTCTCGAATTGGAACTGTTTCTTGGGGTTCCAGTTCTCCGGCACATGCGGGGCGAGCGCGCCGACATGGCCGCCCGAACTGCCCGCGCCGATGCGGCTGCGCTCGATCAGCCGGACCTTCGCGCCGCGCTTCGCTGCCTGATATGCGATCGCGAGGCCGAAGATGCCGCCGCCGCGCACGGTTATGTCGTGTCTGCCGCTTGTCATTTCGCGCCTCCTGCTTCAAGGCTGGGCCGGAGACTGTGGACTATCCCCGATGAACGCCCCTGACCAGAGCAAAGCCGATCTCGATTGGCGCGATGACCTTGTGCCGGTCTCGCGGCGGTTCGACGATCCCTATTTCAGCCTTGCGGGCGGTCTGGACGAGACGCGGCATGTGTTTCTGGCGGGCAATGATCTGCCCGCGCGGCTGCGTCCGGGCTTTCATGTGGCCGAGCTGGGCTTCGGCACGGGGCTGAACCTGCTGGCGCTGCGGCTGGCCTGTCCCGAGGACTGCCCGATCCGCTTCACCTCCTTCGAGGCCTACCCGATGGAGGCCGACGAGATCGCGCGGGCGCTGGACGCATTTCCGGAGGTCGCGCCCGTGGCCGGTCCTTATCTGGAAGCCTGGGCTGCAGGGCAGCGCCAGTTTCAACTCGGTTCGGTCGCGGTGGAGATCATCGAGGGTGATGCGCGCACGGCGCTTCCCGCTTGGGACAGCGTGGCCGATGCGTGGTTTCTCGACGGGTTCTCGCCCGCGAAAAACCCCGAGCTTTGGGGCGACGATCTGATGGCCGAGGTCGGTGCCCATACGGCGCCGGGCGGCACATTCGCGACCTATACGGCGGCAGGCTTCGTGCGCCGCGCCCTCGAGGCCGCGGGTTTCGAGGTCAACCGCAGCCCGGGCTTCGGGCGCAAACGCCATATGTCGCGCGGGGTGAAACATGGTTGAACAATCGACACGCCGCGGTATCGCTTTGATGGTCGCGGTGACCTTCATCTTCGCGATTCAGGATGGCATCTCGCGCCACCTTGCCGAGACCTACAACGTCTACATGGCGTTGATGGTGCGGTTCTGGTTCTTCGCAGCCTTTGTTCTGGTGATTGCCGCGCGCAGCCCCGGGGGGATCAAGCGGGCGACGCGCTCGGGCCTTCCTTGGGCGCAGGTGATCCGCTCGGTCGTCCTGATCACCGAGGTGATCGTGATGGTGCAGGCCTTCGTCTATCTCGGGCTCGTTCATTCTCATGCTGTCTTCGCCTGCTACCCGCTGCTGGTCGCGGCGCTGTCCGGGCCGGTGCTGGGCGAGAAGGTCGGCTGGCGGCGCGTGGCGGCGATCGGTGTGGGCTTCATCGGGGTGCTCATCATCCTCAAGCCCGGCTTCGGTGTGTTCTCTCCCTATGCGCTGATCCCGCTGGCGGCGGCGACGCTGTTCGCGCTCTATTCGCTGATGACGCGCTATGTGGGCCGCGTCGATCCGGCATCGGTGTCCTTCTTCTACACCGGCGTGATCGGGGCGCTGGTGATCACGGCGGTCGGCATCTGGCACTGGGAGAACATGATAGCTTCGGACTGGGCGTGGATGGTCGTGCTGTGCTTCACCGCCGCGACCGGGCATTTCCTTCTGATCAAGGCCTATGAGGTGGCCGAGGCCTCGGCGATTCAGCCCTTCGCCTATCTGCAGCTGGTCTTCGCCTCGACGCTCGGCGTCGTCGTCTTCGGCGAGTCGCTGGAGTGGAACGTGGTGATCGGCGCGGGGGTCGTGGTCAGCGCGGGGCTCTTCACGCTCTGGCGCGCCCGTGTGGTGGCCGAAGGGGCGTAGCCGCCCTTTCGCCTTGGTTCAAATATCCCGGGGTGAGGCCGTTAGGCCGAGGGGCGGCGCTCCTCAATCTTTCACGTCACCGCGCAGGATGTCGGTGAATTTCACCTCCCCCTTGCCCAGCCGTGCGCGGTAGGGCGGGATCGCCTCGGAAACGCGCATGACGTAGTTGCGGGTCTCGGTAAAGGGGATCATCTCGACCCAGTCGATCACGTCGACCGTGCCGATCCGCGGATCGCCGCGGTCTTCCATCCAGCTCCGCGGACGCCCGGGTCCGGCGTTGTAGCCCGAGGCGACCAGCACCGAAGACGGCCCGAACTCGTCGCGCAGCTCGGCCAGATAGGCGCCGCCGAGCTTGAGGTTATAGGTCGCATCCGTTGTCAGCCGCGCCTTCTCGTAGGGCAGGCCGGTTTTATCGGCCATCATCTTCGCGGTGCCGGGCATCAGCTGCATCAGGCCCTGAGCGCCCACTGGAGAGCCCACGCCGATCGCGAACTGGCTCTCGCGCCGGGCGACCGCGAGGACGACTTCTTCCGGCACGCCCAGATCATGGCTCGTCAGCCCCGGGATCGGCCAGAGCGCCTGCGCGATGATCTCGCCCTTCAGCGCGGCGCGTTTGCCGATGATCAACGCGAGATAGGTGTCGTCCTCCTCAAGCGCGTACTTCGTGAGCGCGCCGAAATTGCCCGGCCCGAGGCTTTCCTCGAGATGCAGCACGAAGCGCGCGCCCAGCTCGTTCTCGCCTGCTTCGTAGAGCAGCTGCGCGGCCTTGAAGACGGAAGAATGGCGCAGCTTGTAGCGCCGCCAGTCGGGCAGCTCTGGGCCCTTTGAGAAATTCGCGGGCAGGGGCAGGTTCAACCGCTCCGCCGACAGGAGCCCGTAATAGGCGTCCTGATTTTCCGCGCCTTTGCGCCATGCGGCCTTGGCTTCGTCGCTGCGGCCCAGAACCTCCAGCGCGCGGCCTTGCCAATACCATGCCCGCGACGACGAAATCGGCCCGTCCACCGCCTTTTCGAGATTGTGGAAATGGCTGTAGGCCGTATCGGCGCGGCCCAGTTTCAGCGCAGCATAGCCCGCCACCCATTCGAGATCGGCGTAATCGGCCCCACCGGGCTCCAGATGATGCGAGGAGGCCAGATCATAAGCGCGCTGCGTATTGCCCGCGCGCAGATCCCAGCGCGACTGATAGCCGCGGAGCGTCGCCCAAAGGTCGGGGTCTTCCAGATCGGTTGCGGATTTCGACCGCTCTAGGATCAACTCTGCCGCGCCGTCCTCCAGCCCGGCGCGCCAGCGCCACATCGCGCGGTCGCGGGCAAGCCCTGCGGAGCGTTCGACCATATAGCCGGGCACGGCGGCGACGAGATCGTCCACGCCATGCTCGCGCGCCTGCAGGGCGATCCGTGCCTCGGCCACAGCCTTGGTGCCCGGCGTGACCAGACCGACCATCCGGCGCGCATCCGACAGATGCCCGCGATCGAGCATGTTCTGCATCCGCCCGCCATGATCGGCAGAGATAAGCGAAGGGTAGTCGGCGAGAAATTTCGCCTGTTCGTCTCCGTCCATTGGAAGTTGGCGCCACGCGGTCTTGGCGACCTCAGCCGCCAGCGCCTTCTGTCCCAAGGCAAGATGCGCACCAATCAACGCCAGCGCGCCGGTGCCGGTCTGCGGCGGGCCAAGTTTGAAATAGGCGATCACCTCGCGCGGCGGGATACCGTCGAGCGTGGCCTCGCCCTTCTCGCGCAGCCACGGCATGCCGGGCCAATCGGCGCGGCGGGTGGCGAAATCGAGATAGTCGGCGAAGTCTCCTTCGCCGTCGCGCAGGCGTTTCCACTCGATGACATCGAAGCCCAGGGGACCGACGCGGCGCGCGAGATTCTCGGCCTCGTCCCAGTTGCCGGAATTGGCCGCGGCGAAAGCATCGGACAGCGCGGAACTCGCGGCGCGAAGCGCGGCCGGCGAGAGCGCGAAACTCGAAGCCGCAAGCGCGGCGAGGAACTGGCGTCGGATCATCATGGCTGCTCGTGGTCGCGGGTTTGTCCCTTTGATACGGGCCTCTCACAGATGGGGATGAATCACAAGTTGGCAACCGTCGCGCAACCGCCTATAACCCGGCCGATTTCCGCCGGGACGACTCACCCCCCGGCCCAACCAAAAAAGGAGCGTGTCATGTTCAAAGGGTCTCTTCCCGCACTGGTCACGCCGTTCAAGGACGGCGAACTGGATCTGGACACGCTCAAGAAACTCGTCGAGTGGCATATCGACCAGGGCAGCCACGGCCTCGTGCCGGTCGGCACCACCGGTGAAAGCCCGACGGTGAGCCATGCCGAGCATATGATCGTCATCACCGAGGTCGTGAAAGCCGCGAAGGGCCGTATCCCGATCATCGCGGGCGCGGGCTCGAACTCGACCGCCGAAGGCGTCCGGCTGATCCAGCACGCCGCCGAAACCGGGGCCGATGCGGCGCTCGTCGTGACGCCCTATTACAACAAGCCGACGCAGCGCGGCATGATCGAGCATTACCGCGCGCTGCACGATGCCTGCGAACTGCCGATCGTGATCTACAACATCCCCGGCCGCTCGGTGATCGACATGATCCCCGAGACCATGGGCGAGCTGGCCAAGCTGCCGCGCATCGTCGGTGTGAAGGACGCGACCGGAAAGCTGGAGCGTGTCTCGATGCAGCGCGCGACCTGCGGGCCCGATTTCATCCAGTTGTCGGGTGAGGATGCGACCGCGCTCGGCTTCAACGCGCATGGCGGCGTGGGCTGCATCTCGGTGACTGCAAACGTCGCGCCGAAGCTTTGCGCCGAGTTCCAGGAGGCGACGCTTGCGGGCGATTACGCCAAGGCGCTGAGCTATCAGGACAAGCTGATGCCGCTGCATATGGCGATCTTCCTCGAGCCGGGTGTCGCGGGCGCGAAATACGCGATGTCGAAGCTGGGCATGTGCTCGGCCGAGGTGCGCCTGCCGCTGACCGAGCTTCTGCCCGAGACGAAGACCGCGATCGACGCTGCGATGGCGCATGCTGGTCTGATCTGAGGTTCCGACCCAAGCGAAGACAAGAAAACGCCGGCGCGATGAGGATCGCGCCGGCGTTTTTCATTGATGATGGGGGTTATTGCAGGGCGCTGCGCAGATCGTCGAGCGCGACGGAGCTGTATTGCTGCGGCTGTTCCGACGTGCTCGGCGCGGCGGGCGCGGCGGCTTCGGGGGCTGCGTGTTCGACTGCCGGGGCCGGTTGCGGGGCCGCGGGCGCCGCATTCGCCTCGAGCCGCGGCGTCGCCGTATCGGTCGGCGCGGGCGCATCGGTTTTCGGATGAAGATAGGCGAGGGTCACGGTGATCCGGCGGTTGGAGGGATCGCGGGGCTCTGCCGGTTTCAGCGGATCGGTGTCCGAGAGGCCCGAGACGCGGGTGATACGCTCCGGAGCGACCCCAGCCGTCACGAGCGCCCGGCGCGTCGCATTAGCGCGGTCCGAGGACAGTTCCCAGTTTCCGTAAGTGCCGCCCGCTTTCTGATAAGGGACCGAGTCGGTGTGGCCCGCGATCAGCACATCATTGGGCAGATCGGAAAGGGCGCGGCCAAGCTGATCCATCAGCTTCAACGTCGGCCCGTCGATCTTCGCGCTGCCCGAGGCGAACATGGCTTTGCCAGCCTGATCCACGACCTCGATATTCAGCCCGTCCGGCGTGCGGCGGAACAGCACGTTTTGCTGCAGCGGGCGGAGGTCCGGGACGTGCTGGATCGCTTGCGTGATCCGGGTCTGAAGCGTCTCGAAGCGGGCGTCGTCGACGGCATGCGGCGTGACCGCAGCGGTCTTGGCGTCGGTCGTATCGCTGGCCTTGGCCGTCGCTTGCGCCGCGGTCGCGAGCTTTTCAGCCGTCGCGTCGGGCGTGGTGTCTTTGGATTTGCCGGAGGCGTTGGCCATCTCGGTCGAGGGATCGGTCACGCTTCCGATGCCGGGATTGGTGGGGATGGCATCATTGGCACGCGACGCGTTCAAGACGCCTTTCGGCCCGATCGTCTCGCCAGCGAGCGGACCGGTGCCACCGGGCGCCTGCATCGAGATTTTCGCCGGCGCGAAGTAATCGGCGATCCCGGTCAGTTGGTTCTCGTCGGAAACGGACAGGATCCACATCAGCAGGAAGAAGGCCATCATTGCGGTCATGAAGTCCGCGTAGGCGACTTTCCACGCTCCGCCGTGATGCTCGGATTCGTGATCGTCATCGCTCCGCTTCACAATGATCGGCGCTTGGTTCGACCGTGCCATGGATTGCCCTTTCCCACCTCGCTGACCGGAGCCAGCTGTATTCTCAGGGCATGCGTCTTCTGCAGCCCCTGACTGTGGGTTGTCGGATTAAAAATGGGCCAAAAGAGGGCGATAATCGTTCATGATCTGGAAACAAAGCCGCGCAACGGTGGCTTTGGAACCGTTTTCGGGCGGCGGGCGTTGTGCGGCCCGCGCGCGCTCAGGCGTCGTGAAGCGAGGCTTCGAGGTCGTCGCGGCTGTGTTTGCCCAACCCGACCTTCTTGGCATAGGCCGCTTTGCGCGCCGAATAGCTGGGCGCGACCAGCGGCATATCCGCAGGCAGATTGAACAGAGTGCGATACTCGTCTTCGCTCAGCCCATGTTCCGAGCCGAGATGGCGTTTGAGCATCTTGAAGCCGCGCCCGCAGCACAGGCAGAAGACCTTATCCTCGGTCACCGCGTCTTCAATAGGAAGCGCGGGTTGCGGCCGCGCGGGACTGGCGCTCGCCGTGGCTGTGTCCGTTGCATGAGAGGCGCTTGCCTCGCCCAGCTCCTCGCCAAACTGCGCGGAGAGCTTCGCCACGAGGTCGACCACTTGATCCGCCGTTACATCCGCGCGGGCGGCATAGGCGGCAGCCACTGTCGCGATAATGTTAGCTGCATCCGTGGGCCGATCCTTCGACATGTGGTCTCTCCAATGCTTAAATTTTGCACTATCCCCGGATTAGTAGAGAAAGTTACGTGCATCATGCGTTTCTGTCAATAAACGCGAGTGTCTGTGCTTGGGTTTCCTGCAAATACATATTTTCTGCGCAGGATTGTTCTGTTGAGTGCTTCGGCTGTCCTAGCGGTGATCAATGCAGTTTGTCGCACGAGCGCCAACGCTGCTTGGCGAGCTGATAGTCCGGGGCGCTCGTAGGATAGTCCGGCGGCAAATCCCATTTGGCGCGATATTCCTCGAAGGTCATTCCGAGCAGGTTTTTAAGATGACGCTTCAACATCTTGATCGGGCGGCCCGTCTCCAGGCAGATCAGCCGATCAGGAAAGACACTCTCCGAAATCGGCACCGCTGGGGGGCGGGAAGTCGCGGGCGCGCCGGCGCAAGCCGGGGATTGTTGCGTCATATCTACTCTCACATGGTTTTGTTCTTAGGGGAAAGATTGAAGAAATTCTTAAAGTTAGGTCAAAGAAATCCAATTTTTCCGCTGAACGTCCGCCGATGCGTCCTATTTCAAGGCACAGGCTGGACTTGTCTGGCAAAAACACGTGAATTATCGCATATCGCAGAGATAATAATTCGAAAATGCAAAGATGTCAGGCTCGGCGGATTTATGCTCTGCCATCCAATCTGACGCTCGGTGTTATTCGGAAGTGACGGTGCAACGGGGATGGGCGTGAGGCCTAAGTTTCGCCCCGAAAGCGCTGAGGGATACGGGGAGTTGCCTTTTGTTTGGCTCGGACGCCATGCGAAGACAGAACGTCATCATCGTAGCGGAAGAAGGCGCTAAGCAAGGACAGTTGGCCGACTTCTTTCGCGCATGCTGCGGCTGGGAGCCTTTGCCTTTCGCAGCTGCGATTGAGGCCGAGCAATATATTCTGCTGCATGGAACCCCATGTATCTTGCTGATCAGCCTTGCCGACGCAGAGGGTGCCGCGGATCTGATCCGAACTGCGCGCGTCAGTACGAAGGAGAGCCTGATCTTCTTCGTCGACTCCACTCCGGACGGAGAGCTTGCTGCCGAGATGATTCTGGCCGGCGCCGATGATGTGATCAGGCAGCCTTATTCTCAAAGGGAATTGGCCGCGCGTCTCTGGCTTCGGGCGGGCAACAGTCTGCCCATCAGCTTCCCGAGCGAAGAAAAGCGGGTCGCTCGCCTCAAGATCGACGAGGAAAACCGCCTGACCGGCCCTGATGCCGTCGAGGCGGTGCAGCTTACCCCCACGGAGGGGGAGATCATGATCGAGCTGATCCGGAGCGGCGGACGAATCGTCACGCGGGACGCGCTGTCGCGACGAATCGACAACTGCATGTGGGTCTATGGTGATCGCAAATTCGACGTTCACATCACCAAGATTCGCAAGAAGCTGCGTGACGCGTTCGGCGAGAGATATGTCGTGGAAACAGTGCGTTCGGCTGGATACTCGTTCTACGAGATCCCCGTCGGGAAGTCGCGCAGCCTTGCAACTTCAGATTGAGTTATTGAGTCTCTGGGACTGTTTTAGCGGTAGTCGCTGTCAAGCTGTTAATTGTTAACATCTCGGCGACTGATCGTGAGCACACAATCTGTGGTCGCACCATCGACAAGCTGTGGATGATTGAGGGGGTGCCCACAACCGATAGTGTTTGAAACTATGAAAAATAGGCTTTCCAACACTTCGCCCACTGTCGGTCTGGGGATAACTTGGCGGTCACCGGTTCGCCACCTTCACGTAGAATTTATCCTTACTCGCCTTACGGTTTAACAATCCTTAACCTTACCGGATCGTGAATCGCTGGTAATCTGCCGTTACTGGAATTTGGGGACTCGGGGATTAGGGATGTCCATGAAAAATAACGATTTGTTAGCGCAGATTTGGGAAGGTTCGGTGACGCAAACGTCATCGGGCGCAGGGTCTCAGGGAAGTTTGGTGGCGGCTGCGCTTCTGCCTGCGCACAGTGTTTTGCTGCGCTCGACTCGCACGGATGCAAGCTTGCTCGTGCTGCCCGAAGCCGAAGAGCTTCTGCCGGGAATCTCGCTTGGTGATATACTTGCGGAAGAGCTTGGAATCGAGGTGCCTTATGGAAGCCTCGTGGTGATCGAGCCGACGCAAGTCGCAGGGGTGAAGCATGGTTTTGGGGACCGTGCGATCGACCTCCGGCTGCCGGCGATGGCGTCGCCCGCACGCGGTGGCTTTTCGCTGCACGAAGATGCACGGGATCGCAGCGCGACCGCGACGGGCAGTCACCTGTGAGCGCGAAGGCCGGGGAAAACGGCCGCTATGCGTTCTGCGCTCGGTTGGCGGACCGGGCCAGTCTGACAAAGTCATGAGAATGCCGCGCCGTCCCGAGAGGCGGCGCGGCCTCCCGCAGCATTAATCCGAGGTTAACCAGAAAAGCCTCCGATTAACTTGCCTTTAATCAAGTAAAGCTTTCTCCAAACATGCCCCCGTGGTCTTCTGTTCTTCAAGAATAGAGCGGATAGAGGCGGAGTAATGTTTGCATTGAGCTTCCGTGCTGCACTTGATGCGCCATTTCTGAATGTTGAAGAAGAACGGCAGGCCATCTCGCGCTGGCAGGAATACGGAGATCGGGACTCTCTCGAAATTCTCCTGCGCTCGCATGTCCGTCAGGCCTATGCGCAGGCGCGTCGCTGGGCGACCAATCCGGTCGAGCTCGAAGACCTCGTGGCGGAAGGGATCATCGGTTTGATGCGCGCCGCCGAACGGTTCGATCTGACGCAGGATGTGCGGTTCTCCACCTATTCGCACTGGTGGGTGATGACCTGCGTCCTCAATGCGCTCGCGCGGATCAAGACGGTGATCGATGTGCCGGCGCGGGTCTATCTCGATGCGCGGATGGGGCGGCTCGACAATCCCGAGGCGAGCCAGCTTCTGACCGGTCTGGTGGCGCTGGATGCCAGGTCGTTCGATGACAGTGACGCCGAGATGATGGAGATGATGCGCAGCCCGGACCTCACGCCCGAAGAGCAGACTGTGGCCGCCTCCGCCGCGCGCGCCGCGCATGAGGTTCTGCAAGATGCATTGGACGATCTGGATGCGCCGGATCGCGAGATGGTCTTGCGGCGCAAATTGCAGACGCCGCCGGAATCGCTCGACGATCTGGCTCGCGATCTCGGGATGAGCCGCGAGCGCGCCCGGCAGGTCGAAAAGCGGGCGCTCATCCGGCTCAAGCGCTGCCTTGAAAAGCGCGGGTTCAGCCCTGCGATGCTGAACTGAGAGGGCTGGGATGGCACGTCATCTGATGATCGCAGGACATGGGCGCGCGGGTACGACGCTGTTCTACAATATGCTGCGCGAGACCCTCAAAGGGTTCGAGATCCCGCCGCGCGAGACCAGCGCACTGTCCACTATCGGACAACCGGGCGACTGGGTCAGCAAGCGGCCGCTGGATATCTTCCAGATCGCGAATATCGCGCGGGCCAATGTCCGCAACAAGCGGATCGATCTGATCGTGCCTCTGCGCGATCCGCGCGACATCCTCGTGAGCCGTCATTCGGCGGTGCCGGACGATTACTTCATCTCGTCTGATGCGATGTATTTCATCGGCGGCCCGGATGCGCCCGTGCCGGTCATGCCGGGGCTGCTGCATATCCACGAGGCGATCGCGACCGTGCTGAAATCCGGCATTTTCCCGCAAGGCGTCTTCCTTCTGAAATACGAAGACCTTGCCGATGATCCCGACAGGATTCAGCAGAAGTTGCGCGATGCGCTCGATCTGAAGTTCGAGGGGCACTTCTCCGATTTCGGTGCGGCCGAGATCCCGGAGGATTTGAAAGGGCCGCTAAACGGCATCCGCCCGGTCGAGAAGGCCCGCGCGAAGTGGCGCGACGAAGAACATCGGGCGCGCATCTGCGATCAATTCTCGCGCTTCCCGGTGCTGTTCGATCTGCTCGAGCAGCTTGGCTACGAAAAGAACCGCGACTGGTTCGCGCCCTTCATGGAGTGGCAGGCGGCGTCGGGGCGCCGGAGCAAGCGCTTGGGCTTGGTGTGAAGAGGACGATGAGATGGACGCGATAGCTGCGACATTGCTGAAGGCGACGGCCTCTGGCGCAGAGGCCGGGCGGAAGCCGTCATCGGAGGCGACCGGCTTCGGATCGCTTTTGCAGGGCGTGCAACCGGATGCGGGTAGTGCCGCGAAGGCGAGGGCGTCGGCGGCGGCCGCTTCGCCCAAGGGGGCGACAGCGGCGGTCCTTGCGGGGAATCCCGCGCTTCAGGCCGAACTGGCTGGGAAGCTGCAGAAGGTTCGGGATGGTGCGTTGGCAGAATTGGCGCAGGGAAAGCCGATCGGCGCGGTGCTGAAAGAGCTGGGCACGTCGCTCGCGACGGTGCTCGCCGAGTTCGATGCCGCGCATGGCACGAAATTGCAGGAAGGTCTGGCCCAAGCGCTAAAGGGGATGCCGCTGCAAACTGGCGGCGGGGAGGCAAAGCCGGCCTCGGATCATGCGCACGACAAAAGCGACACGATCGACGAGGTCTTCGCGAGCCTTCTGGTCTCGCTCGGTCTGCAAGCGAAGCCGGCTGAACCCGCATCGCCGCATAAGGGCGGCGCGCAGACCCAATCGGTCGCCGGTCTCATGCCCGCGCATTCTGCGGGCGACCTTTCCTCTCCGGCGGCGCAGCCGAAGCCTGAGGCGCCGCAGACGCAGCCACAGATTATCACCTCCGTTCCGCAGGGGCTTGCCGGGGCGACGCCCGCGCCACTGGCGCCGGAGGTCCCGCAGAACGACATGGACCCGCGCGTGCGCGCCGTTCTGGAAGCGGCCGCGAAAGGCGCGGGGAAGACCGGCAAGGCCGAGGCGCAGGCAGCACTGCTGCCCGCCGGGCCGGGCAAAGCCGACCCCAAACCGGCGCAGCCATTCGCCGAGGCCGCCCGCGCCGGTGCGCTGCCCGATGCGGCCGTGGCACGGCTCACGCAGCATGACGCAAGTCACGCAGCCCGCAGTGAGGCGGCGGCGCAACCGGGGCAGACGGCCCAGCCCTCGCCGCGCTTTGCGGCCTTTGTCGCGACGCAACTCCGCCGCGCCGATCTGCAGGAGGGGCGCACTCGCGTGGCCCTGACCCCGCGCGGGCTCGGCGATATCGAGATCGACGTGGAGCGCGACAAGCGCGGTCAGGTCAACGTGGTCGTTCGGGCCGAAAGCCCGGCGGTGCTGAGCGCCTTGCGCGGGGATCGCGAGACGCTCGCGGCGATCCTGGCGGGGCAGGGCCTGCAGATGGATAGCGGCGCGCTCGATTTCGAGCAATTCGGCGGTCATGGCGAGGGCGGAGAAGAACGCTCCTCCGGCCAGAGCGCGAGCATTGACGAAGACGTCCCCGTGCTGGGCGCCGTTTGGCAGCCCACCATTGACGACGGACAACTGGATATCAGGACCTGAGGAGCCCCAGATGAGCATCTCCCCGACAAGCACCACGCCGACCGCGGCCACGACCGATGCCGCGACGAACACCGCGCAGTCGAAGCTCTCGGCGGATTACAACAGCTTCCTGCAGCTGCTGACGGCGCAGATCAAAAATCAGGACCCGCTGAAGCCGATGGACTCGACGCAATTCGTCTCGCAGCTGGCGCAGCTCAGTCAGGTAGAGCAATCGGTGCAGACCAATACCAACCTCAAGACCATCGACGCGAAGCTGAGTGCGATGGGCGGGATGGCGGATGTGGCCCTGATGGGCAAGACGGTGTCGCTCGCCTCCGACCGGATCGAGCTGCGCGACGGTCAGGCCAGCACCAGCTACGAGCTTGCCGCGCCCGCCGACAAGGTGACCGCGATCATCAAGACGGAGGATGGGACCGAACTGCGCCGGATCACAGGCCTGCCCGGACGGTCGGGCGAGAAGATCGCGCTGAACTGGGACGGGCGCGATTCTGCGGGGCTGCCGGTGCCCGATGACACGTTCCGGGTCGAGATCGACGCGCAGGATACCGATGGCAATGCGGTCTCCTACGACACCTATCCCAGCACGCAGGTCGAGCAGGTGCGGTTCTCGTCGCAAGGGCAGTCGCTGGTTCTGCGCAATGGCGAGGAAGTGCCCAGCTCGCTCATCGTTTCAGTGTCGGGCTGACGCGAGTGTCCCCCGGCGCGGTGCGCGGCGGGGGCTTTCCTATCCTTGCTTGAATGGCGCCGCGCTGTTCACCTTCGCCGCCTGTAAGCCGGGCACACGGTCCTTGAGACCGCGCTCGAGCAGCGGGACGAGCTCGCCAGGCGTGACCGTATCGGGATCGAAGATCCGATTATCCGCGAGTCTGGTCAGCAGATCGAGCGTCTCGTCGCGCAGTTTCGGCACGAGCGCCGGTCCATCGGGGAGGTCTTCTCCCTTCAGAACCAGCGTCACGTCGACCGTCAGATAGCTCACCGCGCGCGCCCGGAAGATCGGGACCGTGATCGGCCCCAGCGCGACGTCGCGTGGGGCAGGCTCTGGCGGCACTTCGGCCGCTTTGGGCCCCGGCGCGATCTGGCTGCCGCCAAGATAGCCCAGACCCGCCGCGACGATCGGCACCACCACTATAAGCAGGACGAGTGTTCTCCAGCGCGGCATCGGTCGCGCTCAGTAGGGCAGGACGACGTCGAGCGCGTCTTCCCCGTAGCGGGGCTGTTGCACCTTGCTGATCTGACCGCGCCCTCCATAGGAGATGCGCGCCTCGGCGATCTTCTCGTAGGGGATGGTGTTGTCCATCCGGATGTCTTCGGGACGGATGATCCCGGCCACGCGCAATTCGCGCAGCTCGTGATTGACCTTCACCTCCTGGCGTCCGGCGATCACGAAATTCCCGTTTTGCAGCTTCCGGATCACGAGGGCTGCGACCTTGAGGCTGATCGTTTCGTTGCGTTTGATCGAGCCGGTGCCGCTTGCGCTCGATTGCGAGCTGAGATCGACGATGTTGCTGCCCGTGGGCAGGTCTTTCTCGCTGACGCCGGGCAGGATCTTCGCGATCTTGCCGCCATAGCCGAGGAAGGTCGGGAAGCCGACGCTCTGGCTGCCGTCGCGGCTGCGCTGAGAAGCGTTTTGAAGCTGCGCCTCGTCGTTGATGTCGATATCGACGGTCAGCAGATCGCCCACCTTGTCGGCACGCTGATCGCCGAAGAAGCCGGTCGAACCGGTCTGCCAGAGCGACGCGGCCTCGGCCCGCTGCGGAACGCGCGTAGGCTCCAGCGGCGGCATCGGAACGCTGACCCGGTTCACTTCTGGGATCGTGTCGCCATCGACGACCATGTCGCTCACTTTCGGGTCGCGCTCGAAGGCCGTGCCGGGACCGCAGGCGGCCAGCGCGAGCATCGGCAGGATGTAGAACGGATGTCTCACTTCTGAATCTCCACTTTGCCGTCGGGCTTGGCGATGCCTTCGACAATCTTGTTGCTTACGAGATTGACCACGCGCACCGACTGATCCGCATGGGCGTCGGAGATCGCCTTGCCGGGCGCAGTCAGCGACATCGCGCCTTTCGAATATTCGATCGAGACCGGGTCGCCGCGCGAGATGATGACCGGCTCGGTGATCGACTGGCTCATCACCGGACGCCCACGCGCGAGCACGCGCCGAACCTGCATCCCCTCCAGATGGTCGAGCTGGGTCACGGCATAGGCGCCGACTTGGCCATAGGGCAGGTCGACCATCTGGAAATCATCGCCCGACAGGATGGCGCCGGGGAGAATCTGCTGCGTCGGCACCGGAACGGGCAGGTTTAGCAGTGCAAGCCCCGCGAGGCGGCGCACATCGCCCGAAGCCTCGACCGCATTCGCGAGAAACTGCCCCGTGGAGCGATCCATCCAGAAATCGCTGATCATCTCCGCGTCGCCCGGATCGCTGTCTTGCAGCGTGATCTCGAAATGACCGCTCGGCGGCATCTCGAGGCCCCAGGATTGTTCTGCCTTCTCGGCGATCAGCACGCGCACGGATTCCGCGCTCGCGGGACCGGCAAGAAGCGCGGTGACGAGCGTGGCGAGAACGGCAGTCGCAGAGGCGAATTTCGGGATCATGGCATCACTTGATCTGGTTCGAGGTGGACATCATCTGGTCGGCCGTCTCGATCGCCTTGGAATTCATCTCATAGGCGCGCTGCGCCGAGATCAGGTCGGTGATCTGCTGGATGATGTTGACGTTGGAGCTCTCGAGATAGCCCTGACGCAGGATGCCGACGCCCGGATCGCCCGGCAGCGCCTCGGTCGGATCGCCCGAGGCGGTCGTCGCCTGCAGAAGGTTGTTGCCCAGCGGTTTCATCCCCGCCTCGTTGACGAAGGTCGACATCGTGATCTGGCCGATCTGCACCGGGGTCGGGTCCTTGCCGACATAGGCCATCACGAGGCCCTGCTGGTTGATCTCGACATTGGTGGTGTTGGCCGGGACGTTGATCCCGGGTGCGACCTCATAGCCGTCCATCGACACAATCTGGCCCTCGGGGCTCAGCTGGAAGGTGCCGGCCCGCGTGTAGGCCTGACTGCCATCGGGCATGTTGAGGGTGAAGTACCCGCCGCCGTCGATCGCGAGATCGAGCTGATTTTCGGTCTGCACCAGACCGCCTTGCGTGTTGAGCCGCACCACGCCCGCGCTTTGCACGCCGAGGCCGATATCCACGCCTACAGGCCGCGCGGTCCCGTCGGCGGAGGTCAGCGAGCCTTCGCGTTGCAGCGACTGGTAGACCAGATCCTGAAACGCGGCGCGGCTGCTCTTGTAGCCGGTGGTGTTCGCGTTCGCGATGTTGTTCGAGATCACGTCCACATTGGTCTGCTGGGCCAGCATCCCCGTCGCGGCAATTCCAAGTGCTCTCATGGTTCAGCTCCTTTTCGCGCCGGTCAGACTTTGCCAAGCCTGCGCAGTGTTTCCTGACGAAGGGTGTTCTGTTCATCCATCAACTTCACCGCCCGCTCGTAGGAGCGCTGGATGTCCATCATCCGGGTCATCTCGACCACCGGCTGGACATTGCTCTCTTCGACGAAGCCCTGCGCAACCTGCGTCGTGTCAGACGGGGTGAAGGCGGGGGCGGCACCTCCGGGCGCAGCAAAGAGGCCGCCGCCCAGCCGGTTGAAGCTTTGGATGTCGGGCACGGTGAACATGCCCAGAGTGCCGATGGTGCCGCTATTGGGCCCCGAAATCGTGCCGTCGCGGGAGATCGTGATCTCCTCGCCCGGCGGGATCGCGATCGGCGCGCCGCCCCGGTCGAGAACCTTGTTGCCCGTCAGCGTCACGAGATTGCCCTGCGGGTCGACGGCCAGTCGCCCGTCGCGGCCAAATGCCGTCTGGCCCGCGGGCGTGGTATAGGCGAGCCAGCCGTCCCCGTTCAGCGCCACATCGAGCGGGTTGGACGTCTTGGTCAGCGAGCCTTGGCGGTCATCGAGATAGGAGCCCTTGTCGAGCACGTAGCTCACGTCATCCTCGGGGCCCGCAGTGCCCTTCGAGTTGTAGCTCTCGGTCAGCGAGCGTTCCGCCTTGAAGCCAGCCGTGTTGGCATTGGCCATGTTGTTGGCCGAAATGTCGAGGCTGCGCCACAGCGTCGAGGCGAGGGATAGAGAGACGTAATTTGAGCTATCCATGAATTTCCGTCCGCGAGAATGGATCTTGTGGCTTTGTGCTTGGATCGCTGCCAATTTCCACTCAATAATGTTTGCTAATCTTAGAATAATCAATACTATTCTTTAATACGCAAAGGAATTCTGATGCGTTTGGGCAAGAGGTGATGGAATTGCGAGGCGGTTTTCCCTTCATGGGCGGCGTTTTGGCGCTCTGTCTTCTGTGCGGCGGCGCTGCGGCGGAGACGCTGCCCGCGCCTCCTCCTTTCGATTTCGCGCAATACACACAGGCGGGGTTCCTAGCGGATCGCGATGCGCTGGCCGCTGGCGTTGCCGCAGCCGAGCCGGGACCCTCGCGCGCCATTGCGCGGCTCGATCTTGCGGAATTCTATCTCGCCCATGTCATGCTTCCCGAGGGGCGCTCGCTGCTGGGCGACGAGATGCCCGACGGTTTGATCCCGGCAGAGCAGGCTCGCTGGCGCGCGATTGCGGCCGGGTTCAGCATCATGGAAGGGACGGGGGTGCCGACTGGCACCCTCCTGCCGAATGCCGACTGGGCGAACTGGCAGGACTATCACCTCTGGGCGGCGCTGAACGCGATCACGCAGGGCGACGCGGTAGAGCTTGAAGGCAATCTCGCGGGTGCGGCTGACCGACTTCCGACCTATCCGCCCGTTTTCGTCGAGGCCTGCCTGCCCGCGCTTCTGGAAGGCGCGATCGCGGTCAGGAAATGGCCGCTGGCCCAGCGGCTGAGCCGGGATTTCGATAACTACCCCGAGCTTAAATCGCAGCCGGTCTATAGCTTTCTTATTGGGCGGGTGGCGGAGCAGTCGCATCATCCCGACAAGGCCTATGCCGCCTATCGCGAAGCGGCGAAGGGGCAGGATCGTTACGCGCAGCGGGCGCGGCTTGCGTTGGTCAGTTTGGGGCTCGAGCATGGAGCGCTGACGCCCGACCAAGGTTTGTCGATGCTCGCCGAGGCTAACCTTGCGTGGCGCGGCGACAGGTTCGACCTGCAGGCGCTCGAACAGCGTGCGCATTTGGGCGAGACGTCCGGCCACGATGTGGATGCGCTGATTGCCTATGGTGAGATCCTCACCCGGTTCCCCGAGCGTCCGCAAGCGCGCGCGGCGGCGCAGGCCGCCGACAATCTGCTCAAGGCGTTTTATGCGAAGGGCGCCGCGGGGAAGATTTCGCTCACGGATTTTGCTGAGGGGCATCAGCGGTTGGAGACCTATTACGAAGTCCGCCCCGATTTTCAGACCTATGCCGAGCAATTCGCGGATCGCCTTTTGGAGCTGGGCGCGACGACTCAGGCCGCCACGGAATATCGCAAGATCCGCGAAGCTCTGAGCGCACAGCGCAAGGATAACCCCGAGGCGGTGTCGCAAGACAGGATGGCCTATCTGGCGCTGCGCGAGGCGGAGGCGCTTGCGCGCGGTGGGCAATTCGCCCGCGCCGCCAAGGTGTTGGAGGCTTCCGAGCGTCCCGCCGATGCTCAGGAGCTGAACCAGTTCAACGCGCTGCAGGCCCGCGTTCTGGCCGAGGCCGGGAAGACCGACGCGGCCTTGCAGGCCAAGGTGACCTCGCACTCGGTCGATCATCTGCGGCTTCAGGCGCGGCTCCACTGGAAGAAGGGTGATTGGAAGGCGGCGACCCAGTCCTATCGCGAGTTGTGGAAGAAGGCCCCGGACGATTTCTCCGAGACCGACGCGGTCGAATTGCTGCTGGCCGCCTACCGGTCGGGCGACCTGACCACCGCCCGCAGCGTCGCCGAGGTCTTCCCGCGTCTGGCGGGGCGCGAAGATCTGAACAAGCTCGTCGCAAGCCTTCTGGCGGAGCCCGCCAAGCTCAGCCCGCTGATGGACGCGGCTGCGCGGGACCGGCTGCGCAAGGCGGATGACGCGCTCGAGATGGTCGGGTCGGAGGCGAAGCAGGCTGGCGGGTAGATATCTTTGCTATGCATTGCTCCTCGCCGATATCGTCAAAGAAAAAACGTAGATATTTTTAACTCCAGTTAAACATCAGTCGCATATCTCCTAGATAGGACCCCCTTCTCTTCGGACATGAGAGGATAAAACCATGAGTATTTCGAGCGCGATGCAGACCGGCGTGAGCGGCCTGAACGCAAACTCCGTCGCCGTTGGCGAAATTTCCGAGAATATCGCGAATGCGAATACCACGGGCTACAAGCGCAGCTTCGCCCAGATGGTGACCATGACGCCGAGCGGCGGGCTCGATGCGCCCTCGGGCGTCAATGCTGTCGTTTCCTCCGACGTGACGAACGGGGGCGCGGTGATCCCCACCAGTTCCGCAACCGATTTCGCAGTGAACGGCAACGGGTTCTTCGTCGTATCCGGCAGAGCCAATACGAGCGTCGAATCCGATTACGTCTTGACGCGCGCCGGGTCGTTCAAGCCCGATGAGAATGGCGATCTTGTCAATTCGGCAGGCTATTTCCTCTCGGGCTACCCCTATACCGACGGCACGCTCGGCTCGATCGACGGCAACAGCTTCAATGGGCTGAAGACGGTGAACGTGACCGATGCAACGCTGAGCGCGAAGGCGACGACCACGGTCAGCGTGCAAGGCAATCTGCCCTCGCAGGAAACCGGAAACGCGACGCCGGGCGCACCCTTCACCTCGTCCTCGCAATATTTCACGCCGCTCGGTGCGGCGAAGCGGCTCGAGTATTCCTGGCAGCCGACCGCGACCCAGAACCAGTGGGACGTCACCGTGTCCGATGGCGACGGCGTTCCCTACGGTCAGGTCACGGTCGATTTCGCCGCGAGCGGGCCGAATGCGGGTGCCCCGGTCAGCTATTCCGGCGTGACCAATCTCGCGACAGCCCCCGGTGCCTTCTCGATGGACACGACCACGGGCGTCATGAGCCTGACGATGAATGACGGTGGCACGACCCAGCCGATCGACGTCGGTCTCGGCGCGCTGAACAGCTTCGACGGGATGACTCAGTTCGCCGGCGATTTCACCCCGCAGAAATTCGACACGGACGGCTCGTCCGCCGGCGCGCTGACCCGGATGGAGGTCGATGATACCGGCACGATGTACGGGATCTTCGATAACGGCCAGCGGCAGGCGCTCTACAAGATTCCGCTCGCCCATGTGGCGAACCCGAACGGGATGCAGGAGGTCGATGGTGACGCCTATCGGCTGACCCGCAACAGTGGCGACTTCACGATCCACAAGGCGAACGAGGGCCCGGTGGGCACGATTTCCTCGGGGACGCTTGAAGGGTCGAATGTCGATATCGCGCAGGAATTGAGCGATCTGATCCGCACCCAGCGGGCCTATTCCACCAACGCGAAGATCGTCACCACGATGGACGAGATGCTCGACGAGACCACGCGTCTCAAACGCTGATCGTCACGCTGAGAACGGAGTAAGCCGATGAGCCTGACGGGCGCCCTCCAGGCGAGCACGAGCGGTCTGCGCACGGCGCAGATGCAATCGGAAGCGACCTCGCGCAACATCGCGAATGCGAGCACCGAGGGTTATGTGCGCAAGGAGTTGCCGCAGGTCACGACCTCGGGCGGCCTCGTGCAAACCGGCGAGGCGCGGCGCGAAGTCGACGCCTCGCTCAACCGCATGTATCGGCAGCATTCCTCGGCCATGGCGCGCGAGCAGGCGATCTACGAAGCGGTGGGCGAATATACCGCGACCCTCGGCCAGCCGGGCGACGGTCTGTCGCCCGCGGACCGGCTGACCGATCTGCGCAGTTCGATGATCGCGCTGGTGAACAATCCCGGCAGTAACGCGGCGCAAAACGGTGTGGCGGCCTCCGCGCAGGAGATGGTGACCTCGCTGAACCAAAGCAGCGACATGCTCGCGCGGGTCGGCGGCGAGGTCGATATGGAGATCAAATACGACGTCTCCGATTTCAACGAGACGCTGCACAAGATCACCTCGCTCAACAAGCAGATCTCGGACGCGCCGCCCGGCTCGCTCGGCGCAGCCGATCTGGGAGACCAGATGGATGTGCTGGTGGAAAAGGCGTCGAAGCTGATCGACATGCAGGTGCGCCGCTCCACCGACGGGCGCGCGACGCTCTATACCGCTGGGGGCACGCCGCTCGTCGACGGGAACCAGGCCAGCTACATCACCTATGATCAGGTGGCCGGAAAGCTGTTCGCGGGCAAGACAGAGATCACCCCGGACTCCACCGACGCACGCGGCTTCCAGAATGGCAGTCTCGCCGGGCTGTTCGCGGTGAAGAAGGACGTTCTGCCGCGCTTCCAGCTTCAGCTCGACGAGATGGCTCGGGGGCTCGTGCAGGGCTTCGAGAGTGCGGACGCCTCGCTCGCGCCGGGGCAGGCGGGGCTCTTCACCGATGCAGGCGCAGCCTACGATCCCGCAAATCTCGAAGGGTTGGCGGGCCGGATTTCGGTCAATGCGGCGGTGGACCCCGCGCAGGGTGGGCAGCTCTCGCGCCTGCGCGACGGGATCGGCGCCACCGCGCCGGGTGCCGCAGGCGACTCGACCCAGATCGAAGCCTTCGTGTCGATGTTCGACGATCCGCTTTCGGCGGCCCCGGGCACTGGGCTGGAGCCATCGCTGTCGCTGCGCGACTATGGAAGCAACATGATCTCGGCGCAGGAGTTCGAGGGCACCCGCGCGCAGGAGCGTTTCGCCGCCGCGCGCACCGCCGCCGAGACGGTGAACGGCACGCGCCAGGGCATTCAGGGTGTGAACATCGACGATGAGATGCAGAAGCTGATAACGATTCAGCAAAGCTATGCCGCGAATTCAAAGATGATGACTGCCGTCATGAAGATGATGGATACGCTGCTCGAAGCCGTCTGAGGAGACTGAACGATGATCCCCCTAATCCGGAATTCGCTGTCGACCTTGCAGATGAGCTTGATCTCGCGGCGATCGGTCAGCCGCACCACGGCAGAGCTGCAACGGACGAGCGACGAGGTCGCGACCGGCCGCAAATCCGATGTCTATGCGGATATGGGGGCGAAATCGGCCTTCGTGCTCGCGCTGGAAGATCGCGCGACGACCAACTCGCATTTCATTACCTCGAACAAGCTCCTCGGGAGCAAGCTGGATATGATCGTATCCAGCGCGTCGACGGCGCGCGGGGCGGCGCAGGATGTGCTCGGTCTCGCCGTCGGGAACCTCGAGCGCCCCGGCGCTTCGGCGGCGACCCTGCAGCAAAGCGCGCGCGCCGCCCTCGACACCATCATGACGAGCCTGAATGTCTCGCTCGACGGGGAGCATCTGTTCTCCGGGGTGGCTTCGGACAAGGCAGCGCTGCGGGGCTATGACGCGACGAACGGTGCGACGGGTCTCTCGGCGGGGGATGTCCTGTCGGGGATCGTGGGCAGCGGCCCCGCAGATGCGACCCAGGCCGCGGCGATGCTGTCGCAGATCGACAGCGTGTTCGATGACACCAATGCCGATCCGGCCAAACGCTACAGCTCGACCTTCTTCCAGGGCGATGCGACAGCCGGGACGCCGCGCAAAACGGCGCTGATCGGGGATGGCGAGACGCTCGATTACGGGATGCAGGCGGACGATCCCGAGTTCCGCAACCTGATCAAGGGGCTTGCGTTGTTCGCTTCGACCGACGTGTCGAAGATCACTGATCAGGATGCCTATAAAAGCTGGGTGGCAGCCGGCGTCAAAGCGCTGAGCGATGGCGTCGAAGGGCTGCGCAATTCCGAGACTGCTCTGGGTGCGAAGCAGAAGCGGCTCGACATCATACTCACGCAGCAGCAATCGATGGATTCGGTGCTGAACAGTCGTCTGTCGGATTACGTCTCGGTCGATCCCTATGAGGCCGCGACCCGGATGACCGCGCTCCAGACTCAGCTCAACGCGAGCTACAGCGTAGCCGCGCAGATGTCGAAGCTGTCGATCCTGAATTACATGTAACCGTGCGGTTTAGCGCGCGGCGACCGTGCCGACCGCATCGCGCTTGCTATAGGCCGCGAGCTTCGCGTCGTCGGCGCTGTCCAGTTCACTGAACTTGTAGCCACGACCGTAGACCGTCTCGATATATTGGTGGCCGCTATCGGCCGCATCGGCGATCTTCTTGCGCAGTTTGCAGATATAGACGTCGATGACCTTGTCGAAGGGCTGGTCGTCGCTCATCCCGTAGACCGCGTCGTAGATCGCGCCTTTCGCAATCACCTTGTTCGCGTTCAGCGCCAGGTGCTGGAAGATCGCGTGTTCGCGGTTCGACAGCTTCAGGCGGGCGCCCGAGACCAGCGGATCGCGCCCGTCGAAGAAGGCGGTGATCTCGCCGACGCTGATGCTCTCGGCGGCGTGACCATAGGAGCGGCGGATGATCGAATTGATCCGCGACAGCGCTTCGATCCCCTTGATCGGGCTGACCATGACGTCGTCGGCCCCGGCGTCGAGCGCTTCCGAGGCATCGCGTGAGTTCTTGAAATCGCGCATCACCAGAACCGGATTGCGGCAGCCGCAGCTCCGGATGGCCCGGATATAGTCGGTCACTTCCGGGCAGTCGCCGATCAGGATCGCCCGCGTATCGACGCCCTTCTGGTTCAGCGTGCTGAGATCGGACGCGAAGAAGGATGCGGGGACGAGGACGGGTTGCAGCCCAACGCTCTCCAGCTCGCTGAGCAGGCCGCGAACGCGGCCATCGCGAGGCTCAAAGACGTAAATATTCATGCAGGCCTCCATCCCGGGCAAGTTTCTCGCACAAGCGGCAAGATCACGCTAAGTTGCCACAAAGGATTAGTCAAGAATAGTACTGATTTATATTGGACACTATTTATGTTTTGCTTTAATTTGGCGGAATGTGCTGGTGATGTGAGGAAACTATGCTTGCTTCTTTGCGCCGAAAAGGTAATCGGGCGTCGTTTTCTCGCGCCGGGGTTCGTGGGGCGCTCGTCGCGCTCTCCGTCATTGCAGGGACGCTCTGCGCGCTCCCGGCCGCCGCGCAGGTTCGCATCAAGGATATCGCCAGTTTCGAGGGCGTGCGTGAGAACCAGCTCGTGGGCTACGGTCTCGTGGTCGGTCTGAACGGGACCGGCGACACCCTCAACGGCAGCCCCTTCACCAAGAAGTCGATTGAGGGGATGCTCGAACGGCTCGGGGTCGGCAATCTCTCCGGCGACGCGATCAAGACGAAGAACACAGCCGCGGTGATGGTGACGGCAAAACTGCCGCCCTTCGCCCGCCGCGGTTCGACGATCGACGTGACGATCTCCTCGCTCGGCAATGCGGACAGTCTGCGCGGCGGCACGCTGATCGTGACGCCGCTCGTCGGGGCGGATGGCGAGATCTATGCCGTGGGGCAGGGGCCGATCTCGGTCGCGGGCTATAGCGCTAAGGGCAACGCGGCGAGCATCGTGGATGGAGTGCCGACCGTCGCGCGGATGGAGAACGGCGCCATCGTCGAGAAGGAAATCGCATTCGAATTGAACTCGATGAATTCCGTGCGCCTGTCCCTCCGCGAGCCCGATTTCACGACCGCGTCGCGCGTCGCCGGGGTGATCAACGACAAGCTCGGCCACAATACTGCGCAGATGCTCGACCCCTCCACCATCGAGGTGCAGGCGAAGGGAAAATACGGCGTCCCGGAGCTGCTGGCGATGATCGAAAACCTGCCTGTCACGCCCGACTCCGTTGCCAAGGTGGTGGTCGACGAGAAATCCGGGACCATCGTGATCGGCTCGAATGTTCGGATCGATCAGGTCGCGATCAGTCAGGGCGGTCTGACCGTGAAGGTCAAGGAAAGCTACGCGGTCAGCCAGCCGAAGCCGATCTCTATCGGGGAGACTGTCGTAGTGCCCGAAACGGATGTGCAGGTCGAAGAGAGAAACACCCAGTTCAGCGTGCTCCAAGGGGGCGATGTCAGCCTTCAGGACCTCGTGGACGGCCTCAATGCGATTGGCGTGGGCGCCCGGCAGACGATCTCGATCCTGCAGGCGATCAAGGCCGCGGGCGCGCTTCATGCCGATCTGGAGATCATCTGATGAATCCGCTCGATCCGTCGAAACCGTCGCTCTCGGCTGCGTCGCTCAAGGCGCCTGCTGCCTCCGGTGCGAAGTCGCAGGATGCGAAGGAGATCGCCAAGAATTTCGAGGCGACCTTCCTGCAGCAGGCCGTGGGCGAGATGATGAAGACCGTGAAGATGGGCGGGATGGATGGTGGCCACGCCGAGGAGATGTGGAAATCTTTCCTCGCGCGCGGCATCGCGGATGAGATCGCCGCCTCCGGCCGAACCGGGATCGCGCAGAGCGTCGAGCGGATGATCGGCGCCTACAACTCGAACGGAGATGACCATGGCTGACGAGACCCCGTCGCGTTTTCGCAAGCGCATGCAGGCCCGGCGCGAGATTTCCGTCGAAGGCCCCGTTCTGACCGACGAGGATGATGCCAACCTCGCCGCCTTTGAGGCGAATATCGATGCGACGCTCGATCTGTTGCGTGACGAAATCGCGGCGGTCGAGGCGGGGCATCTTGATCGCGTCACCGAGCTTTATGATCGCAAGGCGGACCTGCTGAAGCGGATCGAGTTGAAGATCCCCGTGATCGAGCCGTTTCTGGAAGCGTCTGAGGATGCCGCGCCCGCGCTGCGCGAAAAGCTCCGCCAGCTGAAGACCGCCGTGCAGGATAACAGCGTTCTGCTGTCGCGAATGTCCGAGGCGACCCGCGAGATCGTGCGCGAGATCGAGAAGATCCGGAACCGGCACAGTCTCGATGGCCTCTATGGAAAGAGTGGCAAACCGGTCACAGGACAGGACGGTCCGCAGATGCATATCGATAGGGAATTCTAGATTTTCCGCATTCGTTAACCTGCGCTTAATCTTCGGCCCAAAATTCCTCTCCACGGCTCGCGCCGTTTTTCTGTCAGAAGACGAAAACAAATATCTTTCAGAATGAGGAGTGACTAGAAATGTCGTCCATTCTTACCAATACCTCCGCGATGAATGCTCTTGCGACCCTCCGTGGGGTCAACAAGGGTCTCGAAGACACGCAGAACCGCATTTCGACCGGCAAGAAGATCAACTCGGCGAAAGACAATGCCGCCTATTTCTCGATCTCGGAATCGATGAACAGCGACAGCGGCATGTACAAGTCGATCAACGAAGGTCTGACCCTGACCAAGAACTCGGTTTCGACCGCGCGTCTTGGCGCAGAGTCGGTGAAAGATCTCGCCCAGCAGTTCGTCGAGCGTGTTTCGTTCGCTCAGGGCGACGCGGTGGATCATGCTGCGGTCCAGAAGGAACTCCGCAGCATCGTCGATCAGATCGGCACCACGATCAGCCAGGCGACCTTCAACGGCGACAGCCTCGTCGACGGTTCGGCCAACGTGACGGTCGTCACCGGGATCAGCCGCGCAAGCGGTTCCTTCGCGACCACGTCGATGACCTTCCAGGCGGTCGATCTTTCTTCGCTTCAGGCGACGCTGAGCGGGATCGATATCTCTGGTGGTTCGGCGGCGGTTCTGACCAGCGCGCTGACGAGCGCCCAAAGCGCCCTGTCGACGGCCATCGACAACGCGACCTCGCTCGGTGTTGCGGAGAAGTCGCTGGAATCCCAGCAGGACTTCCTCGGCAAGCTGACCGACAAGCTCGACACCGGTGTCGGCAACATGGTCGATGCGGACATGGAGAAGGAGGCGGCTCGCCTGCAGTCCTACCAGGTCCAGCAGCAGCTCGCGACGCAGTCGCTCTCGATTGCGAACCAGGGCCCTCAGAACCTTCTGAGCCTGTTCCGCTAAATCGTGGCGATGAACTGAATGGAAAGGCCCCGTATGTTGCGGGGCCTTTTCTTTTGCCGCGCTTGGGTTGTCTTTTCCGGCAAAGTTTAAAAACGCCTTTAACCGCGCCGTGCTAAGTTCGGCGAAAGAGAAGAAAAGAATATCGAGAGGAGAGCTTGCATGAGCGTCGCCGCGTATAAGCGAACCATTTCCGAAACCGAGTCTCCGCGGCAGATCGAGCGTCGTATCCTGTCCCGCGTCACCGGCGAGCTGGAAGCCTTTCTGGCCGACTATGACAGCGCGTCGCAGGCCGGGCGAGGGGCGGTCCTCGCGCAGGGTCTGCGCACTGCGCTCTGGGAGAACGAGCGCATCTGGACCGCACTGCGCGATGACCTCGCGGAGCCGGCGAACCAGTTCCCCGCCGAGCTGAAAGCGGCGCTGATTTCTCTCGCGCTCTGGGTCGAGCGGGAGACGCAAGTCGTGATGGGTGGCGGTGGCACGGTCTCGCCCCTCGTCGAGGTGAATCGCAACATCATCCGTGGGCTCAGCGGCGACGCTGGCGAGCCGGTGGCTGCGGAATAAGAAGGGGCGCGGGTCATGGCATTACGACTGACGTTGAAACCGAACGAGCGGATCGTGGTCAATGGATGCGTGATCCGAAATGCCAACCGTCGCCAGACGCTTCAGATCGAGAACACCGCCGACGTGATCCGGGCCGAAGATTTGCTGGATGAAAACTGCGAGCCGACCCCGGTGAAGCAGGCCTACTTCCTGATTCAGACGGCGCTGATCCGCGCCGATACGCGCGACACGCTGGTGCCGGTCATTCAGGAAAAGCTTGCCGATCTTGCCACGATTTTCAGTGCCCCCGTGGTCGGCGGCGTCTTCGAGGCCGCGAACTGGGTCTCCCAGGGCGATTACTACAAGGCGTTGAGCGCGCTGCGCCCGGTCATGCGACGCGAAGAGGAACTCTTCGCGCGCCTCTCCGGAGATGCGAGCCCGGCGGTGGCGCTGGAGGGGGAAGAATGCTGACGATTTCGGGCATGAGCAGCCGCCTCGCGCTGAACCTGATCGACCGGACTCAAGCCAAGCAGCTGGACCAACTGGCGGCAGAGCCGCAACATGCCCGCGCGATCAGCCGTTTCCGCGAGAATATCGCGGATATCCATACCGCAGCCGATCTGGTGGACAATTACGACGCCTATAGTTTCGTGATGAAGGCCTTCGATCTGGAAGACCAGATGTTCGGTAAGGCGATGATGCGCGAAATCCTGTCGAGCGATTCCGCCGACAAGACCTCGCTTGTGAACAAGCTCACCGATCCGCGCTTCCGCAAGCTCTACGATGCGCTCGGGTTCACTAATGGCGGGACGGCGAATACGAACACCTCTTCGACCGCGTGGCAGGACAAGATCGTCGATCAGTATGTCAGCCAGCAGTTCATCAATGGCGAGAGCGAGCAGAACGCGACCGTCGGGTCCGTGCTCGAATTCCGCCAGAAGCTCGATGGCGTCAAAACGTGGTATTCGGTCCTCAAAGACAAGGATACGGCGCAGTTCATGCGCACGGCTCTGGGCATCCCCAATGACGTCGTGAAGCTCGATGTCGAGCGGCAGAAACAGATCTTCGAGGACAAGTTCGACCTCACGAAGCTCAAGGACCCGAAGGAGGTCGACAATCTGATCTCTCATTTCGTCGCCGTGTCCGATGCGCAGAGTTTCGCAACGAATGGCGCGGGGAGTGCTGCGGTGACGCTGATGCAAGGTGCGGTTCAGGGCGGCTCGGGCCAGTTCGTGCCCGCGACCTTCGATCTGACCGCGATCGCGACCTTCTCGGCCTCGCGCTATCGGTAAGCCTGCCTTAGATCGCGGCTGACCTCAGTCGATAATCACGTCATTATCGTCGAGCGGGATGCGGATCTCGTCATCGCGCGACAGCTCTAGCGCATAGTCCACCAGGGCGGATTGCGCCTCTTGCACCTCGCGCCCGCGCACCGGGCCCATCGCGGTCATTTCCTCGTTCAGCATGTCGCGCGAGCGGGCGGGCAGGGCGCTCAGGAAGTAATCGCGCACCTCCTTCTTGGCCCCGCGCAAGGCGAGCGGAAGCGTTTGCCCTTCGACCCCGCGCATGACTTTGACGAGGCTCTGCTGGTCGAGCTTGCACAGATCGTCGAAGGTGAACATCTTCGCCTTGATCGCGCCGAAGGCATCCGGGATGCGCTTCTCCAGACGCTGGGTGATGTCGTCGAACAGCTTGCTGTCGAGCTTGTTGAAGAGATCGGCCATGCGCTGCTGCGGGTCCGGCCCGGTGTTGCGCGTCGCCGAGCTCATGAACTCTTTCTGCAGCGTCTCCTCGATATTCTGGAAGACATAGCGCGGCACGGTGTCGATGCCGATCATCCGCTCGAGCACCTCCATCATGCGCTCCTCGCCCAGAAGCGGCAGCACTTTCGAGGCCACCTCGGGTTTCACTTTGCTGAGGATCGCCGCGACCGTCTGATCGTGCTCTTCCTTCAGGTAATTGGCGATGACCTGTTCGTTGAGTGCGGAGAAGTTCTCCCAGATATTGCGGCCTACCAGCGGGCCCTGGATCTCCTGCATGATGTCGCTCACCCGATCCTCGGGCAGGAACCCCTTGAGCATGCTTTGGGCCATTTCCATCGACCCGACGATACCGCCGCCATCGCCTGCGGTTTCCATGAACTCGCTCATCACCTCTTCCACGACATCGGCGGGGATCGTGCCCAGAGACGAGATCGCGTGGGTGATCGAGTGGATGTCGTAATCGTCGAGCCTCTGCATCAGCCCGGCGCCATGCTTTTCCCCAAGGCAGAGGAAAAGGATCGCCGCCTTCTCTGGGCCGCGGAGTTTCTTGTAATCCCGGGAGGTTTTCATCGTCGGCGCTCGATCTGTTCTGAGGTCTCGGCAAGAATAGCAGTCTATCCTTGTATTCTCAATCAGGATCGCGCGCTATTCTTTGGCGTGAGGTGTTTTCTAAGGATAGGGGTGGCGCGGAGGCTTAGCCGCCCCCGCCATAGGCGACATAAGATTGCATCATGCTGCCTGCGAGCATGTACCAGCCGTCGATCAGCACGAAGAAGATCACCTTGAAGGGCAGCGAGATCATCACCGGTGGCAACATCATCATACCGGCACTCATCAGCACCGAGGCGACGATGAGGTCGATTGCGATGAAAGGCAGGTAGATCAGGAAGCCGATGGTGAAGGCGCGCCGTAGTTCGGAGATCATGAAGGCGGGTACGAGGGTGCGCCAGCTCGCCTCTTCCGCCGTGGCCGGCGCGGGGGTCTCGGGCGCGGGTTCGGCGTTTTGCCCTGCTTCGTTGTCGCGGACGAGATCGGCGAAGAGCTTCAGATCCTTCGGGCGCGTATTGGCAAACATGAAGGCCTTGAACGGCGCGCCGATCCCGACGAGCGCCTGTTCCTCGGTCACCGTGTTGTTCAGAAGCGGCCGCAGCCCGCCGGTCCAGGCATCGTCGAAGACGGGCTGCATGACGAAGAAAGTCATGAACAGCGCCATCGCGCTGAGCACCATATTCGGCGGCGTCTGGTTCAGCCCCAGAGCTGAGCGTAGCATCGAGAAGACGATCACGAAGCGGGTGAAGCTGGTCATGACGACGAGGACGCCCGGCGCGATGCTGAGCACGGTCATCAGCGCGATCAGCTGGATGATCCGCCCGCTCAGGCTGGCGGCGGCGTCGCTGCCCGGGGCGGCATTGTTGAGCCCCTGCGCCAGATCGCCCAGCAAACCGCCCGCCTCCTGCGCCTCGGCGCTGCCGCTGAACGCGAGCGACGCGGCGAGGGTCAGGACGAAGAGCGGCAGGCCAGCCTTCACCGTCAAAGAACGCTTCGCGAGGGTGGTCATCGTGTCGGGACGTAGTCTTTGACGATCTCGGTCAGGGTGACGCCGAGGCGGTTCTCGCCCACCTTCACCAGATCGCCGCGCGCGACGAGCCGGTCATTGATCACCACATCGACCGGCTCGCCGATCTTCTTCTCCAGCTCGATGACCGAGCCGCGGCTGAGGTTGAGAAGCTGCGAGATCGGGATGCGGCTCTGGCCCAGCACGATCTGAACCGAGAGCCCGACATTGAGCATCGCATTGACGTTCTGCCCGTCACCGTCGCTCGCGGCCTGCTTGCTGGCGAGGCTGTGCAGCAGACTCTCCGCGGCCGCAGCGCGGGCTTCGTCCTGCGTCGGCTGCGCTTCGGTTTCCGGCGTCTCAGGCGGTTGCGTGGATTCGGGCGTATCGTTGTCGGGCATTTACACGGCTTTCCTGATTGGTGTGGCTTGGGGCGAGACGGTCTGACGCAAAGCGATGAGGATGCTGCGGCAGACCGTCTCGAAGCTGTAATCCATCACGCCGTCGTCCCAGTCGGCATGGATGTCGCCATCGGCAAGCGCCGGGTCCGCGACGATGTTCAGGGCGGGGCTGTTCGGCCCGGCGCTGGCCTCGATCACCGGTGTCAGCCCCGCGACATTGGCGGGGGAGAGGCGGATCGTGAGGCACGGTTTGCGCAGCGCGATCTCCATCGCCCGCCGGATCTGCGTCTCGACCCGCGCGGTCGAGCAGTTCTCGATGAATTCGGGAAAGACCTTCTCGCAAACGCGCAGCGCGAAGCCGCAAAGGTGCCGCTCCAGCGCGGCCTGATGGGCTAGCTGATTGCCCAGAAGCGTCGCGATCTCGGGGGCGAATTTCTCCAGCGCCTCGGTCTGGCGCGCCTCGAGCGAGGCCATGATCTCGGCGGTGGCCCCGCTGCGCCCCTGCGCGCGGCCTGCCTCGAACCCTTCCGCGCGCGCAGCCGCCGCTGCCGCATCGAGATCGGCCTGGGTGAAGACCTTCAGCCGTTCGGCGGCGCGGCGGGCATCTTCCGCCTGCATCTCTTCATCGAAATCGCGCTGGAAAACCGTCATCTCACGCCTCGTTCAACAGCCAGCCGCGCAGGACCTTGAGGGCCTCTTGCGGCTCGTCTTCGGCGATCTTCTGGATCGCGGAGACCTTGCGCTTCAGGATCGCACCGCTGATCGCGAAGTTGGTGATCAGCTCATCATCTCCGGCGGGGTCATAGCGCTCCGCGCGTTGGACGGGCGCTGTGGGCTCGGCGGTCTCCTGCGTTCGGGGCGCGACGGCGTTGGCGGGCGTTGCGGGCAGGTTGTTGCTCGCCGGCGCCGCTGCTTCCGCCTCGCCCTCGGGGGCTGCGAGCGCCCCGGCGCCGGTCGCCTCGCTCAGCCGCGCGCGCTCGCGGTCGGCCCGGTTCAGCAGCGGGCGCAGGCCGAAGACCAGTACCGCGACCACGATCAGGAGGGCGAAGACCCAGCGCAGGATCGAGACGATATTGTTCGACAGGCGCTGCATCAGCGTCGGGCCAACCGGGCCGCCGACCTCCATCGAGTAATCGATGAAGCGCAGGCTATCGACGGAGACGGTATCGCCGCGGTTCTGGTCATAGCCGATCGCCGATTTCACAAGCGCGGTGAGGCGGGCGATTTCTTCCGGCGAGCGCTGTTCGTATTTCAGCGACCCGTCGTCCTGGACGTTGTAGATGCCGTTCACCAGCACCGCGACCGAGACGCGTTGCACCGCACCGGCTTCGGTCGTGGTCTCGCGCCGGGTGTTGCCGATCTCGTATTGCACCGACTCGCCGTTCTTGCTGCGGCTGTCGGTCGTGCTGCTCGCACCCGGACCGCCAAGCGCGCCGGGGATGTTGTTGCCGGTGTTCACGCCGGAATCGCCGTTCTGCACGCCCTTCTGCTGCTCGGCATTGTTCTGGGTGGAACGGACGACCTGCTGATCGGGATCGAAGCTTTGCTGCACCACGACTTCGCGCTGGTTGGACAGATCGACATTGACCTGCACGCGGGCGTTCCCCGCGCCGACGCGCGCCGTCAGGATCTGCTCGATCGAGCGCGCCATCCGGTCTTCGGTCGCGGCCTTGTTCGACTGCAGCGTCGCTTGCCCGGCCGCGTCGGAATTCTCCGCGAGGATCGTCTCGCCGCTAGCCGAGAGCACGGTCACCCGGTTGCCGTCGAGATTGGGAACTGCCGCCGCAATCAGGTTGCGAATCGCCAGTGCTTCCTTGCGGCTGATCCCGCGAGAAGAAGCGGCGCGGACGATGACGCTAGCACTCGGATCGGGGCTGGTGCGCGAGAAGGCTTCGCGCTCGGGCAGAACCAGATGGACGCGGGCGCTGCGCACCCCGTCGATGGTCTGGATTGAGCGTGCCAACTCGCCCTCCATCGCGCGCAACCGGTTCACATGCTGCATGAAGGTGTTCATGCCGAAGCCGCTCGCATTGTCGAACAACTCCCAGCCGGGTTCGCCATCCACGGGCAGGTTCTTCTCGGCCAGCGCCATGCGGGCGCGGGCGATATCGCCCTCGGGAACCGACACGGCGCTGCCGTCTGCGGAAAGCTGCGTCTTGAACCCTGCCTGTTCGAGCGTGTCGACGATTCCCGCGGCGCTGGAGGGCGAAAGCTGGCTGTAGAGCAGCTTGTAGCTCGGGGCCGTCACGACGGAGAGGCCGAAGACCAGCGCGAGAACGCTGACGACACCGACAGCCCCAAGCATCAGGAGCTTGCGTCGTCCCAAGGATTGAAGGTTCTGCAAGAATTGCTGCACGGCGAACACCAGTTATTCTTAATTTATCCCGTAGATGGTATTCTATCTTTGTATTGCAAGTAAAGTACGGATGTATATACTTCACGATGTCCAGTGAAGATCGGGTTTTATCTTTAAATTCGACAAAGAGAGGCGCGATAGCCGATGATTGATGCGGCCATTGATAAAGAAGAGGTTGCCGAGGCGCCCGAAACGCGCTGGCGGGCCTTGCGCGACCATAAGCGTCTCGTCATGGCGGCGGGAGCGCTCGCGGTCGTGGCGATGTTCTGCGGTGGCTTCGTGGCCTTCGGCGGTGTCTCGGCGCTCACCGGGGGCAGCGCGGCGGATTCGGCCGGGCATGGCGCCTCGGGCGCAGCTGGCGCGGATGCGCTGCTGGATTTCGACGACATCGTGGTGAACATCACCGAGACGACCGCAGACGGCACACCCGCTGCGCGCTACCTCAAGATTCACCTCGCGCTAGTCTATCCCGATTCGCCGGATGCCGAGGCCAAGGTGGCCGAGAAGAAGCCCTTCATCCGCGACACTTTTACCGGGTTCCTGCGTCAGATGACGGTCGAGGATCTGCGCGGCAGCATCGGCCTCATCAAGCTCAAGGCGGAACTGCTCAAGCGCGCCCGCGCGGTCGTGGGCAATGACACGCCGAGCGAAATTCTCATCAGCGATCTCGTGGTGCAGTGACGATGGCGGAACAGGCGGACATGGCGATGGCGGCCACGACGACGGCAGAGGTCGAAGACGAGATCATCCGCATGTCGATGCTCAATTACGAGCGTCTGCCGATGTTGGACGTGATCTTCGAGCGCTTCGTTCTGTCCTTCTCCAGCTCGCTCAAATCTCTGACCGGCTCGGTGCTGGACGTGACGCTGGGCGAGGTCGAATACCTGCCCTTTGCCGACGCGATGAAAAGCCTGCCCAAGCATGGTTTGATCGCGGTTGCGCAGGCCGACCCTTGGGATGACCAGTTTATCCTTTCGCAGGATCCGGTCTTCCTGTTCTCCGCGCTCGAACTGATGCTGGGCGGACAGCCGTCGGGCCGGGCGAAGGATGCCAAGCATGGTTTCACCACGATCGAGCGCCGGATGGGCGAGCAGGTCGCCGAACGTATCCTTGCCGATATGGCGGTGGGTTTCCGGCAGATTTGCGAGGTTTCCTTCCAGGTCGACCGGATGGAGAGCAATCCGCAATTCGCCAATATCGCCCAGCCCAACAGCCCCACGGTCCGCGTGCCGCTCAAGGTCAGTCTCGAGGGCTATGATGGCGAGGTCCACCTGATCCTCCCCTATGCCACACTCGAGCCGGTGCGCCCGTTGCTCACGAAGATCTTCTTCGGGGATCGGCTCGGCGCGGACAGCTCGTGGCGCACGCAGCTGAAACAGAAGATCGAAGGGTCTTCGGTGGCGCTTACCGCGCAGCTGCACGAGCTGGTGGTGCCGATGCGCGAAATCCTGGACTGGAAAGTGGGCGACACGCTCGATCTCGGGATCGACGACAGCCATCCGGTCCTGTTGCTCTGTGCCGGGAGCCCGGTTCTCGAAGGCGAAATGGGCAAGAAGCAAAACGGGTCGATGGCACTGAAGGTGACCGCGAACCTCATGGGAAAGGACGAGTGGAGCAATGATGTCGATGCTGATTAACGCGATTATTCTCGTGTCTCTTGCCGGGCTGATGGCCTATGGCGTGGTCATCACGCGGCGGGTGAAAAAGCTCATGCTCGTGCTCGAAGAGATGGAGCCGCTGGTCGTGGCTTTCTCCGCAGCCGTGGACAAGTCGCAACTCTCCGTCGAAGAGATGAAGGACGCGGTCGCCGAGGCGCAGAAAGCGCCCGCGCCCGAACCGGCAGCCGCGCAAGAGGCCGCGCCCGCCCTGACCTTCAACTCGCGCCGCGCCGCGCCGAAAGCGCCGATGGGGCTGACCCGGGTGACCGGCAAGGCCGAACTGGTCAAAAGCTTCTTCGAGCAGACCCGCGTGCGCCGGGAGGCGCAGGGCCAATGGTGAAGAACCGCCCCCTTCAGGTTCTCGTCGGCGTTTTGCTGCTCTCTGGCGGTGCGAAACTCGCGACCAGCCTTCCCTCCGACATGATCCCTTTCCCGGATTCGCTGTTGCAGGCCGCGCTCGCAAGCGGGGCGGAAAAGGACGCCGCCGCGACGCCGGCGAGCAATGCCTCCGCCGATGCGACCGGCGGCTGCGGCCCGACGCCGGAAGAGCTGTTGATGTCCGTGCGGCAGGAGCGCGACCTCCTCGCCGAGCAGAAGAAGAAACTAGACGCCCGCAGCGCCGAGATCGAGCTTGCCAAGCAGGGTCTCGACACCCAGTCGCAGCATCTGACCGAGTTGAAGGACAAGGTGACCAAGCTGCTCGACAAGGTCGACAAATCGCATAGCGACGACGTCGATCGCCTCGTGTCGATCTACAAGAACATGAAGCCCGCGGCGGCGGCGTCGATCATGAACGACCTCGATATCGAGGTGACGGTCATGGTGCTGGCCACGATGAAGGAGCGCGAGGTCGCCCCGATCATGGCCGAGATGAACCCGGTGCGCGCGCGGGCGGTCTCCAAGATCATTCTCGAGCGCTCGAAGCTGCCGGGCGACCAGAAGCTGGTCAACGTCAAGCTCAACTGATCCGCGCGGGCGTCATGGCCGTGCCGCGCGGCGCAGGTGTTGCTGATTGGGGAAAGGGGGCGCGCAGCCCCCTTTTTTAGTCTTCGTCGACCCGCAACACCGAGCCTTTCGGCGGCGCGCGCCGGATGTTGCGGCGCAGGTCCATGACGTAGCCGATGATCTCCGCGACCGCCTGCCAATGCTCGACCGGTACCGTGTCATCCACTTCGATCGTGGCGTGAAGCGTGCGGGCGAGGGGCTTGTTCTCGACGATCGGCACCTCGTTCTCGCGCGCGATCTGGCGGATGCGCGCGGCCACCGCATCGGCCCCTTTGGCGACGCAAACAGGGGCGGCGTCGCTGCCCTGTTCGTATTTCAGCGCCACGGCGTAATGCGTCGGGTTGGTCACGATCACGCTCGCGGTCGGCACCGCCTGCGCCATGCGTTGACGGGCCCGCTGGCGCGCGATCTCGGCGCGGCGGCCCTTGATCTGCGGATCGCCCTCGGAATCCTTCATCTCGTCACGGATTTCCTTGAGCGACATGCGCAGCTTTCGCCGCCATTCGAACCGCTTCCAGATGATATCGCCGATGGTGATCGGCACGAGAAACACCATCGCCGCGCTCAGAAGCCAGCTCGCCCAATGGGCCGCGTAGCTGGGGATATGCTCTGGCAGGAAATTCTCGCCCTGCCAGATCCCGGTGACCGCGCGTTTGGCGACCCAGAGCGCGAGCGCGCCGATGACGAGAACCTTGGTGATGCTTTTCGCGAACTCGACCAGCGCGCCGGGCGAGAACATCTTCTTGAGCCCCCCGAGCGGCGAGAGCTTCGACAGTTTCGGCTTCATGCGCTCGGACGAGACCACGGTTTCGCCCTGGATCAACACGCCGAAAACCGCGGCCAGAAGCATCACGCCGAAGATCGGGGCGGCCCATCCCGCGATCTCGCCGAAAAGCAGGCTGAGGATGTCGCCGATGTCGCGCGCGCCTGCCGACCCCTGGCCGATCTTCACCTGGCCCGCCCCGGCGAAGACCTGACCGAGCGATGTCATTGCCCGGCCCGCGACGACCGGGAGGACGAACACCACGATCATCAGCAATGAGAAGACCGACATCATGTTGCCGGTCTCGCGCGAGGAGGGCACATCGCCTTTCTCGCGCGCCGATTTCAGCCGCTTGTCTGTCGGCTCTTCGGTCTTGGAAGATTTGTCCTGTTCGTCGCCTTCGGCCACGGCGCACTCCTTAGGGTATGACGAAAGTGCCGAGCCAGTCGGTGAACTGGCCGAGGAAGACATGCAGCATGCTGGGCGAGGCCGCCGCGAGGATCAGCAGGCCCGACGCGATCAGCGCGGGCGCTGCGACGAAGAAGACCGGCAGCGCGGGCATCATCCGGTTCGCAAGCCCCATCCCGAGATTGAAGATCAGCCCCATGACGAAGAACGGCGCCGCGATCGCCGCCCCGATATAGAGGCTGGCCGACGCAGCTTTGACGATCTGCTTCGCCATGTCGCCCAGCAGAAGCGTGCCCGGCGGGAAGACGTCGTAGGAATAGAGCAGCGCACGGATGATGACGTGATGCGTATTCGTGACGAAGATCAGCGCAACGCCGGAGATCAGCAAGAAGCTCGCGATCATGGTGGAGCCCTCGAACGATCCGAGGCTGGGCGCGAAAGCATTGGCGAGGCCCGAGACCTGACCAGCCTGATGGCCCGCGAATTGCAGCGCGCTGAACAGCACCCGCGCGGTCAGCCCGATCCAGAGGCCCGTCGTGACCTCGAGGCCAAGGTAGACCGCGAATGTCACGAGATTGTCGGGCTGCATCGGCATCACCGGCGTGGCGGGATAAAGCGCGAGGCTGAACACCACCGCCATCGCCAGACGGCTGCGGGTCGGCACCTGCATCTCGCCGAAGCCCGGCATGAACATCAGCGCGCTGCCCAGCCGGGCAAAGACGAAGAGATAGCCGAAGAGCTGTCCGTCGAGAAATGCGCTCAGCCCGCTCACCCCTCAGACCCCGATCGTCCCGACCGTCTTCATCGCGGCCTTCCGGTGCACCTCGTTATGCGAGATCACCTGCGTCATCGGGCTCACGCGTTCGAGCATCGAGCGGACGTAGCCACGCACTTCCGGCGCGACCATCAGCGCGGGCCATTCGTCGCGTGCCGCGTGGCGCTGGATTTCCTGCCGCGCTTCCAGCACGAATTCCTGCACGCGCTGCGGCGACATCAGGAAGGTCCGCTCCTTGCCGTTGATCTTCACCGCCTCGCCGAATTCATGCTCCCACGCGCCCGACATGGTCAGCACCGGCACGAAGCCCGAACCATCCGCAAGCGCGCGGCAGATCTGGTTCGCAAGGCGCGCACGGACCCGCTCGGTGATCACGGCGGGATTGGTGCTCGACGGCGCGGCCTCGGCCACCGCCTCGATGATCAGCGGCAGATTGCGGATCGAAATGCGCTCGGCCAGCAGCGATTGCAGCACCTGTTGCAGCAGGATTTCCGGCGCGGAGTTGGAAATATCGCTCGCGAGTTTCTGGTAGTCGCGGTCCAGCTCGGCCAGAAGCTTCTTCACCGCGCCATAGGTGAGCAGTTCGGACATATGCTCCTTGATGATCTCGGTGAGGTGGGTGGTGATCACGCTCTCGGGGTCGACGACCGTATGGCCCTGCTGTTCGGCCTCGGAGGCGCGCGCCGGGTCGATCCAGACCGCGCTCAGCCCGAAGGTGGGCTCCTTGATCCGCTCGCCGGGCAGCTTCACCTGATCGCCGGACGGGTCGATCACCATCACCAGATTGGGGCGCAGCTCGCCTTTCGCCGCTTCGACGCCCTGCACGAGGATCGAATAGCTGTTCGTCGGCAGCATCGGGTCGTCCTTGATGCGCACCGAGGGCAATACGAACCCGTAATCCTTCATGAAGAGGTTGCGCAGGCTTTTAACCTTGCCGGGCAGGGCGGCATCCATGCTCGAGATCAGCGGCACCAGTCCTGCGCCGAGGCTGAGGCGCAGCTCGTCGAGCTTGAGTTGCTGCTGCGTGGTCTCGGCCGAGGTCTCTTCCATCTGGGCCGCGCGGGCTTCCGCCGCCGCCGCGTCGCTGGCGCGCAGCGCGGCCTGCTCCTGCATCACGTAGCCCAGCCCGGCGAGCAGCCCGGCCAGCGCGAAAAACACCACGATGGGGAAGCCCGGCAGCAGCCCGATCCCGGCAAGAAGCACCGCCGCCATGTAGAGCGCCTTGGGGAAGTTCGACAGCTGCCCCAGCACCGCCTCGTTCGCTGCGCCTTCGGTGCCGCCTTTCGTGACGATCAGGCCCGCCGCCAGCGAGACCACCAGCGCCGGGATCTGCGTCACAAGCCCGTCGCCGATCGTCAGGACCGTGTAGTTGCCTGCCGCCTGAGAGACGCTCAGCCCGTGCTGGACGACGCCGATCAGAATCCCGCCCACGACATTGATCAGCGTGATGATGATCCCCGCCACCGCGTCGCCGCGCACGAATTTCGACGCACCGTCCATCGCGCCGAAGAAGCCGCTCTCGTCTTCCAGCTCCTTGCGGCGGCGCTTGGCCTCCACCTCGTCGATCAGCCCCGCGCCGAGATCGGCGTCGATCGCCATCTGCTTGCCCGGCATCGCATCGAGCGAGAAGCGCGCGGAGACCTCGGCGATCCGGGTCGAGCCCTTGGTGATGACGACGAAGTTGATCACCACGAGGATCGCGAAGATCACGATCCCGATCACGAAATCCCCGCCCACGATAAAGCGCGAGAACCCTTCGATGACGCCGCCCGCCGCGCCGGGCCCGGTATGGCCCTGGCTGAGAATGAGCCGCGTCGAGGAGATGTTGAGCGACAGCCGCAGCATCGTCACCACGAGCAGCAGCGTCGGGAAGGAGTTGAACTCCAGCGGCTTCGGGATCCACAGCGCCACCATCAGGATCAGCACCGACAGCGACAGCGAAATCGCGAGGCCGAAATCGAGGATGATCGGTGGCAGCGGGACGAACAGCATCCCGAGGATCAGCGTCACGCCAATCGCGAAGCCGATATCGCGGTTCTTGATACCAAGCCCTACGAGGTTCTTGCCGAAACTGGTCTGATTTTGGCTCATCCGTCGCTCAATTCGTTCGCGTGAAATTGGGAAGCACGGGTTGCAGGTCGTTGGTCGAATAGATCGACAGCCGCATGTCCTGATCCGCCGTAAGGTCAGCCGACCAGAAGACGGGAAGTTTCCGCGGCGTGGGGCGCGGCGAGGGGCTCGGCGCGGGCGCATCCACTGGGGTGGCCCCCGCAAGCTGGACGAAATAATCGCCACGTTTCTGCGCCACCGCGAGATTGCGCTTGAGCGCAGTCAGATAGGTCTGGCGCGCCTCTGGCGTGAAGGAGTGATACGAGCCCGCGGCAATCCACCAATCCCCCGTTCGCCGGTGCAGATCGACCAGAAACCGCGCGGCATAATCCACATTCGCCGCCGGATCGAAGGACTGCGCCAGCGAGTCGAAGGCGTCGGGGTGCCACTTGCGGTTCACCTGCATGCAGCCCGTGTCGATCGAGGTGACCCCCGCGGCCTGTTTCTGGTGCACCCACGCCATCGCGGCCTCGCGGCTGTCGAAAATCCGGCCCTCACCCGCGGCGTTGACGCTCCACGGCCAGACGGTCAGGCGCCCTTCGTTGCGAAACCCAGCCTCCTGCAGCCCGATCGCGAGCAGCAGGTTGTCGGGGATTCCGTAGCGGTCCTGCGCCGCGAAAATCTGGCGCAGGCATTGCTGGTCATTGCCGAAGGTGGAGGGGAGGGGCGTCGTTGCCTCGGGCACGCTCGGGCGGCTCGAGGTGTAGAACCCCGCCCAGCCTTCGGCCCGTGCCGGTCCTGTCGCGGCGAGGCTCGCAAGCGCGAGCGCGGCCAAGGGCCAGAACCACCCCACCTGCGCCATCACGCGGGCCCGTTCATGATGAGATCGAAGACGGTGTCCGACAGATGCGACAGCGTTGCGTAGATGAAGGGTAGGGCAAGCACGAGGCCGACGAAAATCGCGACGATCTTCGGCACGAAGGTCAACGTCATCTCCTGAACCTGCGTCAGTGCCTGAAAGATCGCGATGCCGAGCCCGACGATCAGCGCGAGCGCAAGAATAGGGCCGGCCCCCATAAGGATCGTCCAGATCGTGTCCGACATGATCGCATAGACATCGGCTTCTTCCATGTCGTCCCCGCCTGCCTCAGATCGGCATCCGCATGATTTCCTGATAGGCCTCGACCAGCTTGTCGCGCATCGCCACCGTGACCTTGACGGTGGACTCCATCGCCATGGTCGCCTCGACGACCTGCTGCGTGCTGGCCTGCCCGGTCAGACCTGCCTGCGCGGTCGTATCGGCCGCGCGCATCGTCTGCACCGCCTCTTCGGCGGCGCCTTTAAGCATGTCGCCGAAGCTCTGCCCGGCAGCTTTTGCTTCATGTGCGGAGGCCGGGCCGCCGCTCAGGCTGCGCGAGGCGCCATAGGCGCCCCGGATCGCTGCATTGGAGAGGACTGGATCGCTCATGCTTCACCTATTTCAGGAGGTCGATCATCTCGCGGCGCATCTGGCGGCCGGTCTCGAGCATGTTCAGGTTGGCTTCGTAGCTGCGCGCCGCTTCGCGCATGTTGCTCATCTCGATGATCGGATTGACGTTCGGCAGTTTCACGAAGCCCTCGGCATTCGCAGCCGGATGAGCAGGGTCGTATTTCAGCACGAAATCAGACGTGTCGCGCCCGACCTCGGTGACATCGACCATCGAGGCGCCCGAGGCGTCATCGACCAGCTCGCCGAAGGAGATGGTCTTGCGGCGATACGGATCCGCGCCCGGCGTCGAGCCGGTCGAATCCGCGTTGGCCACGTTTTCGGAGACGACCTTCAGCCGCTCCCCCTGCGCCCGCAACCCGCTTGCCGCGATCGCACCGATTGATTTCAGAGGGTCCATGCTCATGGTCGTCTCCGCTCGTTATTCCTTGCCGCTGGCGGCATTGAGAAGTTGATAGGCCTTGCGATAGAGATTCGCCGCCAGCCGGTATTGATCGGCATTCTCGCTCGCCATCACGGATTGCTGCTCCAGCGCCACGTCGTTGCCGTCGAGGCTGCTGTCCCACGCGCCGCTGCCGCCCACGGTTTCGACCGTGGTTTCGTGCAGCGGGCCGCCCGCCGAGCGGTTCGCGTCGCTCTTCTCGAGGAAGCTCTGGAAGTCGGTCACATCCCGCGCGCGATAATTCGGCGTGTCGGCGTTGGCGATGTTCTCGGCCAGCACCTTCTGGCGGGCCGCAAGCCAATGCATCCGATCCGAGGCGAGGTTAAAAAAGGATATCGTATCAAGTTTCACGTTGGATCGCTCCGTTTTCATGGATAGTATATCGGTATGAGAATGGATTGGTAGGGTTTACCCTTGTGAATACGATTTTTTCTTCCTTGAATTATGCGGTTGATGAGGCCGACGAGGCAAGAATTGTCGGTCATGTCCATTCGGTGACCGGCCTGTCGCTGACTGTCGTCGGGCTCGAGCGCGCGATGGGAATCGGTCAGCGGTGCATCGTGCACGGTCGGCGCGGCCCGGTGCTGGCCGAGGCGGTCGGGTTGAACGAGGCCGGAACCCGCGTTCTGCCGTTCGGCAGCTGGGATGGCGTCTCGGTGGGGGATCGGGTCGAGCTCGACCAGCACGGCGATCTGATCCATCCCGATGAAAGCTGGATCGGTCAGGTCGTAGATGCGCTGGGCCGCCCGGTGCGCAGCGGCACCGGCTGGACCCCTGGCGAGACGGCGCGCGACCTCAAGGCCGCCCCGCCGCGCGCTTTCGACCGCAAGCGGGTCGGCGCGAAGCTGGAGACGCAGATCAAGGTTTTCGATATCTTCACCCCGATCTGCCGGGGCCAGCGCATGGGCGTCTTCGCGGGCTCTGGCGTCGGGAAATCGACGCTGATGGCGATGCTTGCGCGCAATACCGATACGGATGTGATCGTGATCGGTCTGGTGGGCGAGCGCGGCCGCGAGGTGCAGGACTTCATCCAGAACGATCTCGGCCCCGAGGGCATGGCCCGCGCGGTCGTCGTCGTGGCGACCGGCGATGAGCCGCCCTTGCTGCGCCGTCAGGCGGCATGGACCGCGACCGCCGTGGCCGAGCATTTCCGCGATCAGGGCAAGCAAGTGCTGCTGCTGATCGATTCCGTTACCCGCTTCGCAATGGCGCAGCGCGAGATCGGTCTCTCCGGGGGCGAGCCGCCGACCACTCGGGGCTACCCGCCGACCGTCTTTGCCGAGCTGCCGCATCTGCTGGAACGGGCCGGCCCCGGCGTCGAAGGGACGGGCGACATCACCGGGCTCTACACGGTTCTGGTGGATGGCGACGACATGAACGAGCCCATCGCCGACACCGTGCGCGGGATCGTGGACGGCCATATCGTGTTGGATCGTCACATTGCCGAGCAGGACCGCTACCCGGCGGTGAACGTGCAGAAAAGCATCTCGCGGATGCTGCCCGACTGCCATACCGATGCCGAGTATCGCATCATGCAGGCGGCCCGGCGTGCGCTGGGGAAATATGCGGATATGGAGGATCTGATCCGGGTGGGCGCCTATCGCCCCGGCGCCGATCCCGACACCGATGCCGCGATCCGGTTCCACCAAAGCGCGACGGTGTTCTTCTCGCAGCGGAAATCGGAGCAGCTTGGGTCGATGCGGGCCTTCGCGGAAACCTACAGGCTGCTACTGGAGGCGGGGTTCGACGTGCCGCTTCCCGAAGAAGTGGATGGCGAGGGCGCGTAAGCCCTCGGTCCTGAGCGCCCCTTAAAGCGCGGCGATCTCGGAGAGCGGACCACTCCAGTCGCCAAGTTGCGTCTGGCGATGAAGCCGCAGGTTGCCATACCAGCGATCGGGGCTTCCGTGACGCCCCCAATACCACATGCAAGCCGCCCCTTTCGGGATCAGCACATGGCTGTCGGGATGCCCCAATGCGCCGCAGACATGGGCGGTGGTGTTGTCGATGCTCACCACCCGGTCGAGCGCCATGATCTGTGCCGCGAACCCGTCGAGATTTGCGAGCTGGTCGATCTCTGGATCGTCGAAAAGCGTCAGATCGGGGCGGGTGCGGGCGGCCTGTGCGAGCTCCGCTTCCCGCGCGCCGTATTGCAGGTTCACCACCAGCGCACCCTCGGGCAGCGACGTCAGCAGGGTCTCGAGCGCGAGGGAGCGATGCGCGCCGGTGATCGGATCGCTGCTATGCCAGGCGATGCCCACGACCGGGCCGCCTTGCGCCATCTCGCGGTAGCGGGCGCGGATCGTCTCGACCCGCGCGGCATCCGCGCGCAGATAGCCGCCCAGCGGCTGTTCCGCGAGCGCCTCGACGCTGAGATAGCGCACCAGATCGCCCACGAAGATCATCTCTTCCGGCGCGACGTTCATCTTGTCGACCTCGGTGGTCTCCGCGAAATCGACGCCAAGGCCGCAGCGCTCGATCAGCGGCTTCATCCTTGCCTCGCCCACGAAAGTCACCTTCGCCCCAGGGGGGAGGGGGGCTCGGTCGATGATCGGCAGCAGCGCAAGCTGATCGCCGATCCCCTGCTCGTCGACCAGAAAGAGACGCTCGCGCCCGGTGAGGCGATCGGGTTCGGAGTTCTCGTAGGGAATACGGCGGCGGTTCGCCTCGGGTTGACGTCCCGCGTAGTAAGGCGCGCCGCCAGCGAAATCGCCCTGTCCCATCAGGAAAGTGCCATAGGCGCGCTTCACCCAGAGCCCGCCGCCATCGACAAGATGCAGCGCCTCCCGGAAGGCAATATGCGCCTCATGGAACGCCTCGCGGTCGAGGTGGCAATTGGCGGAAAACCCGAGGGCGCGCTGAAACTGGGCCGGATCCTGGAAGCGATGCGAGAGGGTTTCGAGCGCGCGCGGGATGTCACCCAGCGCCCGCAGCGCGGCCATGCGCAGGGTCACGACGTCGTCTCGATGCGCGTTCGTTTCCTCAAGTTCGGACAGCAAGGCGTCGGCTCCGGCGATGAGGCCCTGATAGTCCTGCCGGAAGAGTTTCGCCTTGAGCAGGCCGATCCGGTTGGAAAGCGGCTGCGGGGCGAGACGCGCGGCTTCCTCGTAGGCGGGCGCGGCCTCGGCGTTGCTTTCGCCGGAGGCAAAGGCATCGGCGGTGATGAGCCACATCTCGGCCGTTTTCATGCGTTGCGCCATCTTGCGCAGATTTCGTCCGGCCGTGGTCGAGCGATCGAGCCGCCCCATCAGGTCGGCATAAAGGCGGGCCATCGGAACGTCTTCGCTGCCACGCTCGATCGCCTGTGCGAACAGATCGATGGCCGCGAAGATGTCGGCCTTCAGAACCCGCGCTTTGCCCAGCCCCGCCAAACCCATCGCATCGGTGGGCGCGATCAGCAGCGCGCGGTCAAAGAATTGCACTGCCGCCTCGGCCTCGCGGCGATCCAGCGCTACGGTGCCCAACACGAGCCACGGGTGGCGGTTGGCCGGGTGCGTCTGGCAGACCTCATGCGCCAACCGCGCGGCTTTTGGGCCATCGGCTTCAGCCAGCGCCTCATAGGCTTTGTGCATGGTCAGCGCCGCGGCGCCGTCCGCGATACCATAATACTTCGAGGCCTTGGCCGCCCGGGCGCGCCGGTCTCTGCGCGAGAGGGTTGTCTGGGTCATGCGCGTTCCCTCGGAATGGCGAAGTAGTCGATCGAGTGGACGTAGAACACGCTGTCGATCAGCACGTAGTCATGCGCGCGGCACCACTCCTGCGCGAAGGCGAGGAGGTTGTCGCGGCGGGTCTCGACCCAGATCAGCGGGCGGTCGCGCGCGATCAGCCCCTCGGCCCCGGCGAGCACATCGAGCTCCATCCCCTCGGCGTCGATCTTTAGGAAATCGGCGCGGGCATCGGTCATCAGCGCGTCCAGCGTCACGACCTTCAACTCGCCCGCCTCGTCGGCGACCAGTGTCGTGGCCCCGAGGTTGTTTTCCTCCGTCGTCTCTGCGCGGAAACTGCCTTCCGCGCGTCCGACGCCGAAGCCCATCCCGCGCCGGTCGATCAGGTCTTCGATCCCGTTTGCGGCGATATTGCCGTCCAGAAGCGTCAGCGCCGCGGGGTTCGGCTCCACCGGATAGATGCGCGCCGGGTCCAGATGCTGCGCGTACCAGACGACGTGGTTGCCGATATTCGCGCCGACCTCGACGATATGCGGGTGCGCCACGCCGATCAGATCGCGCAGCTTTTCGAGCGAGCTATCCTCGAAGAACCGCCCCTGCAGATGGGTGTTCTGGATGATGTCGAGCGGATTGGTGATCTGCATCTTCGCAGCCACGCCCCGATGTTCGAGCTGCGCCCAAACCGGATCGCGTTCGACCGCGTCGGCCCACATCCCCTCGACTTGTCGGGCCCAATCGGCCCCCGTCGCAGAGCGCGGACCGGTGGAGTGTTGATCGCGGCGATTGACGAAGAAGATCTCGGGGCGTTTCGCGCAATGCCCAGTCTGCCAGAGCTGCAGGTAGAGCTTGTAATCCTCGCCCGTATCCATCGCTTCATCGAAGCCGAAGCGCGCCACCAGTTCGGTGCGAATGAAGGCGCCGATCTGGACCGCGAAGAAGGGCGGGGTGGCGAGAAACTCCGCATAGGTCGAAATCTCGACCGGTTGACCGTCGCGCAGTTGCGGCTCGCCCGCCGCGTCGAATTCGCAGATCAGACCCCAAAGCGCGTCGAGATCAGGCTCCTCGGTAAGGCGCGCGCCGAAAGCCTCGAAGGCGTTCGGGGTCAGCACGTCATCCGCATCGAGGAAGAAGATCCACGCGACTCCCGCCTCCTGCGCCTGCCGGATCGCGGCGTTGCGGCGCGCAGACCGACCGTGCAGCCCTTGCGTGTCGTCCATCGCGTAGTGATGGATCTGATCGAACGGGCCCTTGGAAAAGCCGATCGCGGTCTCGACGGAAGGCGCACAGCTCTCTTCGAACAGCGCGCGGTGGCCGGGGCCGATGGGGGTGATGATGGCGCAATCCATGGCTCAGCGCTCCTCGCCGGTTTGGTCGTCCGCAAGCGACTGGAAGACGGATTCGCGGATCGTATCGAGCGAGACCTTCCGCGCCTCGCCGTGGCTGAGCGCGGGCGTCAGGCCAAGTTGCAGCGCCAGCGCCGAGAAGAAGAGCAGCGCCGCACCACCCAGCATCGTGCGCATCTGCGGCTTCGCGCCCGCGCGTTTCACCGGGAGCTTGCCGGTGGCCTCGCGCGGCGGGGCGGCGAGGGGGGCAGCCTGCGGCTTCGCGGCTTCGGGCGCGATGAAGATGAAGTGGTCGAGCGCGGTCAGTCGCGCCGAAAGCGGGGTCCGCCGCAGGGTCGCAAGAAGCGAGGCGGGGAAATGGTCTACGGGGGCGTGAATCTGACCGGGCATGGCGGTCGCGCCCTGCCGCGCCAGTTCGGCGACCGGAATGGCGAAGCTGTGCAGATCGTCCCGGAAATAGACGTCCCGCACCCCGAAGCTTTGCGCATCGGCGCCGGCGTCTTCGATGGAAATGCGCACGGTGTCGCCCCTGAGGCTAATTTCGCAAGTCGCCATCAGCGCCTCGGCCCGGTGCGTATCGCTCAACCGCCGGAAGCCGGGCGGGCCGCCATCCTCGCCGGTGGCGCGCGCGGCTTCCGCGGTGGCACGTGGCGGGGACGCGGCGATCTTGCTCGCGGGCGCCGTCGTCTTGGATTGTTCCGGGTTCAGCTCCGACAGAAGCCGCTCCACCTCGCGCATCGCGGGCGAGACCGAGGCCGATTTCGCATCGGTCAGCGCTTCCGGATCGAGACCTTCATCGGCGGCATAGGCGAAATTGATCGCGTAATCGCGCGCGATCTCGGGCAGATCGTCGGTCTCATGCACGAGCGAGAGGATCTTTTGCTCGTCGGAAAACAGCATCCGCCGGGTGCGATACCCGTCGATCTTCGGAATGACGCTGAACTCATCCGTCCGCCAGTTCATCGAACGCGCGAGTCGGGGCAGGACGCGTTCGGCCTCGCTCGCATGAAAGACGAGCATTGCGCAGCCGCCTTCCGGGTCGAGCCCCACGGCCAGACACATCTGCTGCGGCCATTGCTGGAACAGATGGCGCAGGTCCTGCTCTTCGAGCAGAAAGGCTATGGCTTCCGCGCTGGCGCTCATGAAATGCCCTGAATGCAAGATCCGTGTTGAAATGAGCCTATCTATTCATGAATAGCCGGTCAAGTTTCCTTGTTAAGCCTGCGAAATCTTAAATTTATGCTTAATATTGTTCGCGCGATTGGCATTTATACTTGACTTAACGGGAGCGTCACCGGAGATTTAGCAAGAATTCCAGGAAACGGCGGCTGCCGGTGAAAGACCGCAGGGCGCGAAACACACGGACAAAGAACAATGACGATCATCCTTGGCCTGTTGGCCGTCGTGGGCCTCGTGTTCGGCGGCTTCCTTCTCTCCGGCGGCAGCATGGACGTTCTCATTCACGCTCTGCCCTTCGAGGGGATGATGATCGGCGGCGCGGCCTTGGGCTCTTTCCTGATCGCGAACTCGTTCAGCATGATCCGCCGCTCGGGGCGCGGGCTTGTGAAAGTGATGAAGGGCAGCCAGTGGAAGACCGCGGATTACACCGATCTGCTCAATCTTCTGTTCGAACTGTCGCGGCTGTATCGCAACAAGGGGATCATCGCGCTCGACTCGCATATCGAATCCCCGGAAGAGAGCGAGATCTTCGGTCGCTATCCGCGCATCCTGAAGGACCATTTTGCGATCCAGCTGATTACCGACAGTTTCCGGATGCTGGCGATGAACTTCGATGACAAATACCAGACCGAGGATGTCATCAACCGCAAGCTCAAGAAGCATCACCGCGAGGTCATGGCGCCGGCCTCGGCGCTGCAGACCGTCTCTGACGCGCTTCCTGCCATCGGCATCATCGCGGCCGTTCTGGGCGTGATCAAAACGATGGGCGCGATCGACCAGCCGCCGGAAATTCTGGGCGGCATGATCGGCGGTGCGCTCGTCGGTACCTTCCTCGGCGTGTTCCTTGCCTATTGCTTCGTGCAGCCGATGTCCGGGCGTCTGCGCCAGATCGAGGAAGAGGATTCCGCGTTCTATGCCGTGATCCGCGATATCTTCGTGGCGCTGGTGAGTGACCACCCGCCGAATATCTGCATCGAGATCGGTCGCGGCAGCATCCCCACCGTCTATCAGCCCGATTTCTACGCCGTCGAACAGGCGCAGAAAGAGCTGCCACAGGCGGCGTAAACAGGCGATGGCGCGCAACCGGATCGCGGCTCTTGAGGTGATCGGGCGGCTGCGCAGGCGCGAGCTCGAAGAGCAGGCTGGCGAGCTATCGAAACTGAACGCGCAGGTCGCGCGGCTGGAAGGCGAACGCGATACGCTGACGGAGCGCGCCAGGGCCGAGCTTCACGTCACCTCGCCCGAGACCGCGCCCTATGCGGCCGGGTTTCGCGAGGCGGTGCGCGAGACGGTCTCGTGGCTCGATCAGGAAATCGGCACGCTGAACGAGCGCCGCGTGCCGCTGGAAGACCGGATGCGAGAGCTGTTTCGAGAGGCGAAGACCTACGACACGCTTCTCGACCGCGCCCGCGCCGAACGCGCGGCGGAGCTGGCAAAGCGCGAGCAGGCGCAGGTCGAAGAGCGCACGCTGCAGCGCTGGCTGCGCGACAGGGATGCGGTCTGAATCTGCATTGAGGCTGGCGTCGAGAGCGACCCTGCGGCTAAGCTTTCCCTACGGCACATAAACAGAGGGAGACGCTCCGATGGAGTTCAGCGACGCAATCCGCAAATGTTTCTCGAACTACGTGACCTTCACGGGCCGCGCGGCCCGGCCCGAATTCTGGTGGTTCGTTCTGTTCATCTTTCTCGGCAACATCGTCTTCGGCATCTTGGACCGTATCCTTTTCGGTCCGATGATGATGCGGCACGACGCGTCGCTGCTCGGCGGGATCTTCTCTCTCGTCGTGTTCCTTCCAGCGCTCGCGGTGCTGGTGCGGCGGCTGCACGATCTCGACCGGACCGGCTGGTGGGCCCTGATCGCGCTGATCCCGGTGATCGGGACGTTGGTCCTGCTCTTCTTTACCGTCCAGCGCGGCTCCACGGGCGGCAACCGGTTCGGGCCTCCGGCTCTGCCGCCGCACCAGATGCCGTCGTGATATGACATGAAAAAGGGCACCCGCGCGGGGTGCCCTTCATTCTGTCTTTGGTAGCGGTCTGCTCAGTCCAGCGCCGCGTCGCACCGTTTGCAGGTGCCGGGATGCTTATGCGTGCCGACATCGGGCAGGATCTTCCAGCAGCGTTCGCATTTCTCGCCATCCGCCTTTTCGAAGACCACCGAGATGCCCGATACTTCGGGCAGACGGTACGCTTCCTGCGGGGCCGGATCGGCGGTCAGCGCGATATCCGAGGTGATGCAGAGATCCTCGAAGGGCACAGATTTCAGCGCCGCAAGAACGTCCGCATCCTCGACATGCACGACAGGTGCCGCCTCGAGCGAGGCCCCGATCACCTTGGCCGAGCGCTGCACTTCCAGCGCCGCCGTCACCACGCGACGGGCGCGGCGGATGCCGTCCCATTTCGCGGCAAGGCTCGCGTCGGCCCAAGCTTCGGGCGTCTCGGGGATGTCCTGCAGGTGCACCGAGGCGTCGTCGCCCGGGAAGCGCGACAGCCACACGTCTTCCATCGTGAAGACGAGGATCGGCGCGAGCCAGGTCGTCAGGCGATGGAACAGAAGATCGAGCACCGTGCGCGCCGAACGGCGACGCAGGCCGTCTTCCGGGTCGCAATAGAGCGCGTCCTTGCGGATGTCGAAATAGAAGGCCGACAGATCCACCGTGCAGAAGTTGAACAGCTGCTGGAACACGCCCTGGAAGTCGAACGCGTCATAGCCCTTGCGGACCTCCACATCGAGCTGCGCCAGACGATGCAGCACCCAGCGCTCCAGCTCCGGCATCTCCGCCGGATCGACGCGCTCGGCGTCGGAAAACCCGTCGAGATTGCCCAGCATGAAGCGCAGCGTGTTGCGCAGGCGGCGATAGCTGTCCGCGACGCCTTTCAGGATCTCCGGCCCGATGCGCTGATCCTCGGTGAAGTCGGTCTGCGCGACCCAGAGGCGAAGGATATCCGCGCCGTACTGCTTGATGACTTCCTCGGGCACGATCGTGTTGCCGAGCGATTTGGACATCTTCATGCCCTTCTCGTCGAGCGTGAACCCGTGCGTCACCACGTTGCGATAGGGCGCGCGGCCCTTCGTGGCGCAGGCCTGCAGCAGCGAGGAGTGGAACCAGCCGCGGTGCTGATCGGTGCCTTCGAGATAGACATCGGCGATGCCATCCTCGGCCCCGTCCGCGCGGTCGCGCAGCACGAAGGCATGGGTGGAGCCGCTGTCGAACCACACGTCGAGCACGTCGAAGACCTGCTCGTAATCATCGGGGTTCACCAGACCTTCGAGAACCTTCGCTTTGAACCCGTCCTCATACCACGCATCCGCGCCCTCGGTCTCGAAGGCGGCGATGACGCGCGCATTGGCTTCGGCATTGCGCAGCAGGAAGTCCTCGTCGGTAGGCTTGGCGCCTTTCTTGACGAAGCAGGTCAGCGGCACGCCCCAGGCGCGCTGACGGCTCAGCACCCAGTCGGGACGGTTCTCGATCATCGAATGCAGGCGGTTCTTGCCCTTCTCGGGCGTGAAGGTCACCAGCTCCTCGATCGAGGTCAGCGCGCGCTTGCGGATCGTGTCGCCATAGGTGCCCATGCCATCGTCGAGCGTGTGGTCGATCGCGGCGAACCATTGCGGCGTGTTGCGATAGATCAGCGGCGCTTTCGAGCGCCAGCTATGCGGGTAGGAGTGCTTGATCTTGCCCTTGGCGAGAAGCGCACCGGCCCAAGCGAGCTGCTTGATGTTCGACACGTTCGCCGGGCCGTCCTTGCCGTCCGCCGCGACGATCGCCTCACCGCCGAACAGCGGCAGATCCTTGCGGTAGGTGCCGTCGGGCTCGACGTTGTAGGTCATCGGCAGGCCGAACTTGAGGCCCATCTGATAGTCGTCATCGCCGTGGCTCGGCGCGGTGTGCACGAAGCCCGTCCCCGCCTCGTCGGTCACGTGATCGCCCGGCAGGACCGGCACGTCGAAATCCCATTCGCCATTCGCGCCATCGACGCCTGCATAGGGGTGCGACAGGGTCAGCCCTTCCAGCTCCGCAGCCGACACATCGCGCACGCGGGTGAAGCTCTCGACCTTCGCCTGATCCATCACCGATTGCGCCAGCGCATCGGCCATCAGCAGCAGCTCGCCTTCCTCGGCGGTCGATTTCTCGCCCAGCGTATCGACCCGGTAAAGGCCGTAGGCGATGCTCGGATGGAAGGAGACGGCGCGGTTTTGCGGGATCGTCCAGGGCGTCGTGGTCCAGATCACGACGCTCGCCTCGTGGAGCTGATCGGCCAGCAGCGCCTGATCGGCCGCGTCATATTCGACCGCATCCTCGGTCGGCATCGCCGCGTTGCCGCCGCGGCGGACCTTGAAGCGCACCCAGATCGTGTGGCTGGTGTGGTCGTGATACTCGACCTCGGCCTCGGCCAGCGCGGTCTTCTCGACCGGCGACCACATCACGGGCTTGGAGCCCTGATAGAGCGTGCCGTTCATCAGGAACTTCATGAACTCCTCGGCGATCACCGCCTCGGCATGGTAGTTCATCGTGAGGTAAGGATCGGCCCAGTTGCCATAGACGCCGAGGCGCTTGAATTCCTCGCGCTGGATGTCGACCCAATTCTCGGCAAAGGCGCGGCATTCGCGGCGGAAGTCCACGACGTCGACCGCGTCCTTGTCGAGACCCTTGGCGCGGTACTGCTCTTCGATCTTCCACTCGATCGGCAGGCCGTGGCAATCCCAGCCCGGAACGTAGCGCGCATCGCGGCCCATCATCTGCTGCGAGCGGGTGATGAAGTCCTTCAGGATCTTGTTGAGCGCGTGACCGATATGGAGATGGCCATTCGCATAGGGAGGGCCGTCATGCAGCACGAAGCTCGGGCGGTTGTCCTTCGCGGCCTTCTCGCGCAGGCGGTCATAGACGCCGATCTTCTCCCAGCGTGCCAGCCAGTCGGGCTCGCGCATGGGCAGGCCCGCGCGCATCGGGAAGTCGGTTTTCGGCAGGAAGACGGTGCCACGATAATCGGGGGCGGTCGTCTCGGTGGTCTGGTCGGAACTCATGGAATTGTCGTCCTTGGGAAAGGGAAGGGCGTGCGCGCGCACGCCTCGGGGCTTGGCGCAATATCCCGGCTACCCTGACGCGTCAGAGCGCCGGGCAGGTAATTCGCGGATATGCAGCCAGCAAGAACATGCCGCCCTTATAGGCGTGCGACCGCAGGGCGGCAAGCGCAGATCAGGGAGCGCTGCCGCCCGTCACTTTGGGAGCGAGATGCCGAAGAAGAGGGGGCGCTGCCCCCACGCCCTGTCGGGCGCTCCCCCGGGATATTTGTGCCAAGCCGAAATAAGGCTGGAGGCAAGAGCCGGGGATGCGCGGCAGAGGGGTTGGCCCCTTTCCCCCTCCGTCGCGATCTCTTAGGGTCAGGGCGAAGCGAGGGAGGCAGCATGTCGGAACAGGCAGAGATCACGGGCGAAATGGTGGAGCAGCTCTTCCGGCGTTCCTCCGACGAGTATCTGTTCGCGCGCTGGGGGCGCCCGGTCGTTCCGGTGGTCTTCGGGGTCGAGGCTGCGACGCTGGCGACCGTGAAAGGCGCGGTCGAGGCGGTGGTCGCGCTGGCCGGGCACAAGATGGCCGAGACCGATCCCGAGCTTGGCGCGAACCTGATGATCTTCTTCTTCCGCGACTGGCAGGAATTGCTCGAGGTGCCCAATCTCGATCACCTGATCGATGGGCTGCAGGATCTGGTGATCCGGCTCGACGATCAGGGCGCGAACCAATATCGCGTCTTCCGCTTCGACAAGGACGGTGCGATCCGGGCCTGTTTCGCTTTCGTGCGGATGGATGCGGGGCTCGACGAGGTGCCCGCCGAGGTGATCGCGCTGAGCCAGGCGGTGCAGATGATCCTGCTATGGTCGGACAAGGCCTTCGTGAAACGCTCGCCGCTTGCGGTTGCGCGCGGGGTGACCGTGCTGCGCCCCGAGATCGCGGCGATCATTGCGGCGGGCTACGATCCGACGATGCCGGCGGTTGCCAAAGATCCGAGCCACGCGCTGCGCCTTGCCGCCCGCGCAGGTCTGCGTCAGGGCGAGGCCGCAGAGGCGGTGCGGGAATTGTCGCGCGAAGTGGGCGAGGCGGAGCCGGACGATCAGGAGAACGAGAATGGCGCATGAGTTTCCGATCCGGGTCTATTACGAGGACACTGATCTCGCGGGGATCGTCTATTACGCCAATTACCTGAAGTTCATCGAGCGCGGGCGGTCCGAATTCGTCCGCGCGCTGGGCGTGGATCAGGTCGCGCTGAAGGCCGATCACGGCGTGGTCTTCGCGGTGCGCCGGGTCGAGGCCGATTACCTGCGCCCCGCGAAATTCGACGACGAGCTGGTGGTCACGACCGATCTGGTGGCCGAAACGGGCGCGCGTTTCGTGATGGAGCAGACCGTGCAGCGCGACGGCGAAGTGCTGTTCACCGCGCAGGTCACCATCGTCTGTCTCAATGAGGCGGGCGCGGCTCAGCGGCTTCCCGCCGATATTCGCCGGAAACTGGCCCCGAAACTGCACTGAAAAGCGGCGGGGTTTCGCCGGTTACATTGTTGTTATGGCGTTCCCCTTACTGCTGATATAGAATCGCTGGTAATCAGAGGCCCGATAACGTGGCCCCAACCGGCGAGCAGTACCTATGGACCAATCTTCGCTTGCGATGGCGCAGGAGATCGACTTCTCCCTGCTTGCGCTCTTTCTGCGCGCATCGCTGACCGTCAAACTCGTGATGATCATTCTCGTGGTGGCCAGCTTCTGGTCCTGGGCGATCATCATCCGCAAATTCATCGCCTATCGCGCGGCGCGCTCCGAGGCGGAAGCCTTCGACCGGGCCTTCTGGTCGGGAGAGCCGCTCGATGAGCTGTTCGACCAGATCGGCCCCGCGCCCGAGGGTGCGAGCCAGAAAATCTTCGCCGCCGGCATGCTGGAATGGCGTCGGTCGCACCGTCAGGACGGCGCGCTGATCACCGGCGCGCAGGCGCGGATCGAACGCTCGATGGATGTCGCGATCCAGAAAGCCACCGAGAACCTCAATTACGGGCTGAATTTCCTTGCGACCGTGGGCTCGATCTCGCCCTTCGTGGGTCTGTTCGGCACGGTATGGGGGATCAAGGTCGCCTTCGAGGAGATCGCGATCTCGCAGAACACCTCGCTCGCCGTCGTGGCGCCCGGCATCTCGGAAGCGCTCGTCGCGACCGCGCTGGGCCTGCTCGCGGCGATCCCGGCGGTGATCTTCTACAACAAGCTGTCGTCCGATGCCGATCGCATCGCGGGCAACTACGAGGCCTTCGCGGACGAGTTCTCGACCATCCTGTCGCGCCAGTTGGATAGCTGATCATGGGCGCGGGTGTTGCAAAACGCGGATCGGGCGGATCGCGGCGCCGCAGGAGCGGGCGCGGGCGTCATGCCGCGATGAGCGAGATCAACGTCACGCCAATGGTCGACGTGATGCTGGTGCTGCTGGTGATCTTCATGGTCGCCGCGCCGATGATGACGGTGGGCGTGCCGCTGGAGCTGCCGAAAACCGCAGCCAAGGCCGTGCCGACAGAGCAGGAAACGCCGCTGACGATCTCGCTTCAGGCGGACGGGAAAGTCTCGTTGATGAACTCGGAAGTGCCGCAGGATCAGCTGATCGACCGTCTCAAGGCGATCTCGGCCGAGCGTAACAGCAACAAGGTGTTCCTGCGCGCGGATGGCAAGATTTCCTATTCTCAGGTGGTGCAGGTGATGGGCGCGCTCAACGGCGCGGGGTTCTCGAACATCACGCTCGTCACCGATACCGGAGGGCCGCAATTGACGGCGCCTGCGGGGAACTGAGCCCAGGGGGCAGCATCGCATGAACCGTGCGGACAAGATCGGTTACGGCCTGTCGGGCGCGCTGCATGTGGGCGTGCTCTTCTGGGTCATTGCAGGGGGGCAGTGGTTCTTCCCGAAGCCGAACGAGCCGGTGGTAATCAGTCAGGTCGCGGTGATGTCCGAGCAGGACTTCAACACGATGATGGCCTCGGCGCCGAAGGATGCGCCGCAGCCGACGCCGGATCCGGTTGCGCCCACGGCGCCCGATACACCTTCCGAGACGACACCGCCGCCCGAGACGCCCGCGCCCGAGCCGCAGGCCAAGCCGGAACCCGAGCCGCAGGCGATGCAGCAGCCCGATCCGGCCCCTGATGCGCAGCCCGACGTCTCGGCCCTGCAAGAGCCGACGCCGCCCGCCGAGGTGAGCGACACGCCGCCCGAAATCGTACCGCCGGTCGAGGAGCCCTCGCCGACGGTCACGCCCGATATCTCTCCCGTGCCGAAGCCGAAACAGGCGCCGCGCGTGGCGCCGACGCCTGCGCCCGAGCCGCCGCCCGAAGCGAAGGTCGATCCGCAGGCCCAGCCGCAAGAGGCCCCCAAACCCGCCGACACGCCCGATCAGCCGGTCGAGAAACCGAAAGAAGCGACCGCGCCGCCGGAAGCTTCGACCGAGATCGTGACCGAAGCGAACAAGACCGAGGACAAGCCGGAAAGCTCCGCGCCGCTGGCCTCGCCGCGTCCGAGCGCCAAGCCCAAGCCGCCTGCGCCGAAAGAGACGCAGACGGCCGCCGCGCCTGCCGAGAAGAAGCCCGCGGAGAAGAAACCCGCCGAGCCGAAACCGGCAGAGACCAAGCCCGCGCCGAGCGAGCCGAAGAAAGTCGACAGCGCCTCGGTCAACGATGCTCTAGCGGCAGCTTTGGGTGGCGAGGGCACGGGCGGCACCGGCTCTGCGCCGACGGGTCCGCCGATCACCGCGGGCGAGAAAGACGCGCTGATCGTCGACATCAAGCAGTGCTGGAACACCGGCGCGCTCAGCTCGGATGCGCTGCGCACCACGGTGACGCTCTCGGTCGACATGCAGCCCGACGGCCACCCGATCATCTCCTCGATCAAGCTGGTCGGGGCGACGGGCGGCACCGGCAACGCGGTCGATCAGGCCTTCGAGGCCGGGCGTCGCGCTATCGTTCTGTGCGGCTCGGACGGGTTCCCGCTGCCGCCGGAGAAATACGACCGCTGGAAAACGATCACCATCGACTTCAATCCCGAAAAAATGAGGATGAAATGACGGTGGATCGGCGAGTTTCCGCGCGGTGTCATGGGGTTGTGATGCACGATCGTGCCGCAGCGCGTTACAAACCGGGCAAGACCCGGAAAGGGAGTGTGTGACATGATGCGTTTCGTTCTCAGTTTGCTGGCGGCTGTGATGCTGGCACCCATCGCCGCAACCGCGCAGGATTCCGAACCGCTGCATATCGAGATCACCGATGGCGTGATCGAGCCGATGCCGTTCGCGATCGCGGGCTTCATCCCCGAAAGTTCCGAGGCCGCCGATATGGCGAGCCAGATCACGCAGGTGATCTCGAGCGACCTGACGGGAACGGGCCTGTTCCGCGAAATCCCGAAATCCGCCTATATCCAGAACGTGTCGAGCTTCGATACGCCGGTGAAATATTCCGACTGGCAGGCGATCAACGCGCAGGCGCTGGTCGTGGGCTCGGTCGGGATGCAGGGCGGCAAGGTGGTCGTGAAGTTCCGCCTCTTCGACGTGTTCTCCGGACAGCAGATGGGCGACGGGCAGCAGCTTGCAGCCTCGCCGGCAAGCTGGCGGCGTCTGGCGCACAAGGTCTCGGACGTGATCTATTCGCGCATCACGGGCGAGGGGCCCTATTTCGACAGCCGCGTGGTCTTCGTCTCGGAAAGCGGGCCGAAGGACAACCGCCAGAAACGGCTCGCCGTGATGGATTACGACGGCGCGAACGTGACCTATCTCACCGATGCCTCGACCATCGTGCTTGCGCCGCGCTTCTCGCGTGACGGCACCAAGGTGCTGTTCACCACCTTCGAGACCGGCTTCCCGCGCATCAAGATGCTCGACGTGGCCACCGCCTCGGCGCGGCTTCTGCCGGAAGTGCCCGGCACGATGACCTTCGCGCCGCGCTTCTCGCCCGATGGCACGAAGATCGTCTATTCGATGGAGCAGAACGGCAATACCGACCTGTGGATGATGAATATCAGCTCGGGCCAGACCCAGCGCCTGACGACCTCGCCTGCGATCGAAACCTCGCCCAGCTTCTCGCCCGACGGTTCGCGGATCGTGTTCGAATCCGACCGCTCGGGCACGCAGCAGCTCTACATCATGCCCGCGGGCGGCGGTGACGCGACGCGGATCAGCTTTGGCGACGGGCGCTATTCGACCCCCGTGTGGTCGCCGCGCGGCGACATGATCGCCTTCACCAAGCAAAATCAGGGCCGTTTCCATATCGGCGTGATGCGCACCGATGGCTCGGAGGAGCGTCTGCTGACCTCGTCCTTCCTCGACGAGGGGCCGACCTGGTCGCCCAATGGCCGCGTGATCATGTTCACCCGGGAGAGCCCTGGCGCCCAAGGGTCGGCCTCGCTCTATTCGGTCGACATCTCCGGGCGCAACCTGAAGAAAGTCTCCACGCCGGGCGCCGCATCGGACCCGGCCTGGTCGCCGCTTCTGCCCTGAGGGCGGATTAACAAGCGTTAGAGAAACTGGTAGGCTCGCCCGCAATGGGCAGATCAACAAAGGCGGAACCAATGAATTTTGCAGTGAAGGCCGTGTTGGCCATCTCGATGCTGGGCCTCGCGGCCTGTTCGAACCCCGATCAATACGGCTCCGGCGCGACCGGTCCCGGCGGCGCGCTCGGCCCGGGCGGCGCTGGCATGGACGGCGTCAGCCAAGGCGGGATCAACGACCCGAACTCGCCGGCCTATTTCAGCCAGACCATCGGGGACATGGTGCACTTCATGGTTGACCAGTCGACGCTGACCGACACCGCACGCGGCATCCTGACCCAGCAGGCAAGCTGGCTGGTGAGCCATCCGAGCTACACTGCAATCATCGAAGGCCATGCCGACGAGCAGGGCACCCGCGAATACAACCTCGCGCTCGGCGCGCGCCGTGCCTCGGCCGTGCAGGAATACCTGATCAGCCAAGGCGTTGCCGGCAACCGTCTGCGCACGGTTTCCTACGGTAAGGAACGCCCGCTGGCGATCTGCTCCACTGAGGAGTGCTACATGAAGAACCGTCGCGCCGTGACGGTGATCTCGCAATCGGCGGTCGGGAGCTGATCGCGATGCTGAGAGCTTTGCTTCTCGGTGCGGCTGTTCTGGCAGCCGCGCCCGCGCTGGCTCAGGACGCGAACCGCGCCCAGACGCTGGCTGACATCAAGACCGAGTTGGGGCAGCTTCAGACCGAAATCGGTAGCCTGCGTCAGGAGCTGCAAGCCTCGGGCCAGGCCGGTCTGCAGAAAGCGGGCGGCGATTCCGCTCTGCAGCGGATGGATTCGATGGAGCTGTCGCTGTCGCATATGACCGACCGCGTCGAAGAGCTGGAAAACAAGATCAACCGCGTCGTCGCCGATGGCACGAAGCGGATCGGCGATCTGAACTTCCGGGTCTGCGAAATGGAAGAGAATTGCGACATCTCGCAGCTGGGCAAGGCCAAGCCGCTGGGCGGCGATGCGCCGACCAATGCGCCCTCGGTCACTGGCCCCGCACCGGATTCGACGCCCGGTCCCGATCTCGCGATCAACGAGAAATCGGATTTCGAGGCGGGCAAGAAAGCCTTCGAGGATGGCGATTATGCCTCCGCAGCCGATCTTCTCGCGACCTTCCGGCAGACCTATCCCGGCTCCCCGTTGACCAGCGACGCGATGTATTATCGCGGCATGGCGCTGCAAAAGCAGGGCGATGAGGCGGGCGCTGCGCGGGCATGGCTCGACGGGTTCTCCGCCGATCCGAAAGGGTCGCGGGCGGCGGACAACCTGCTGTCGCTCGGCAAGGCTCTGGGCCAGCTTGGCCAGCAGAGCGAGGCCTGCACCACGCTGGGTCAGGTGAGCGCACGCTTCCCGGGTTCGTCGGCGGCGGGCGAGGCGCAGAGCGCGCAGCAATCGCTGGGATGCCAGTGAGCGCGGTCCGGTGACGCTGGACGACATCGCAAGACACGGTTTTGACCCCGATGCGCCCCGGCGCGTCGGGGTTGCCGTTTCCGGGGGCTCGGATTCGATGGCGACGCTGGTGCTGCTGGCTGCGCATTTCGAGGTTGGCGCGGTGACGGTGGATCACGGGCTGCGCCCCGAGGCCGCCGACGAGGCTGCCTTTGTCGGGCGGTTCTGCGCGGATCGCGGCATCGCGCATACCGTTCTGCGCTGGGATGGCGCCAGTGCCAAGGGCAACCTGATGGATGCTGCGCGCCGGGCGCGGTTGCGGCTGATCGGCGCATGGGCGCGCGAAAACGGGATTGCCCATGTCGCGCTGGGGCATACCGCCAACGATCAGGCCGAGACCTTCCTGATGCGGCTCGCCCGCGAGGCAGGGCTGGAGGGGCTGTCGGGCATGCGCCCGCGGTTCGAGGCCGAAGGCGTGACATGGCATCGTCCGTTTCTTGGCCAGACACGCGAGTCGTTGCGAGACCATCTGCGCGCGGAAGGCATCACGTGGATCGACGACCCCTCCAACGCGAACGAACGCTTCGACCGGGTCAAGGCGCGTCAGGCGCTCGGGGCGCTTGCGCCTTTGGGCGTCGATGCGCAGGCGATCGTCGGCGTGACGGCGAACCTCTCGGCGGCGAATGCCGCGCTGAATCGGTTGCTGTCGGCGGAGGTCGCACGTCACGTCTCCGAGGCGTCGGGCGATCTGCTGATCGATGCGGAGGGCTTCGCCGCAATGGACCCGGAATTGCAACGTCGCCTGATCGTGGCTGCGCTGCGCTGGGTCTCCGGGGCGGAGTATGCGCCGCGCGCCGTGAAAGTGCAGGGCCTGCTGTCGGAGATCGCGCAGCCCGGCGACCGTACCCTGCATGGTTGCCGCATCACCTCCGGCAAAGATGCGATCTGTATCACCCGCGAGGCGCAGGCCGTGGCCGATCTGCGCGTGGCTGTCGAAACTGGCGCCGCCCTCTGGGATCGCTGGGAGGTCACCGGCCCCGCAACCGACGTGGCGGAAGTCGCGGCGCTGGGGGAGGCGGGATTGCGCCAATGCCCCGACTGGCGCGACACCGGCCTTCCGCGTGCCTCGCTTGCCGCAAGCCCCGCCATTTGGCGCGGCGAGACGCTTGTCGCGGCGCCGATCGCGGGCTTTGGCGCGGGCTGGCGGGCGCGGATTTCCCGCGACGCATTCGCCACTTGGCTAATTCGACGTTGAACCCCGGCGCGTAATGCCTATTTTCACTGAGGAAGAGGCGGCGACCGCAGGTCAGCCGCCCGATACGATTGGAGGATATTCCTTGGGTAATGCGCGCAATCTGGCCTTTTGGGCGGTGCTGTTCCTGCTGATTTTAGCCCTGTTCAACCTTTTCGGTGATGGGCAATCTTCGATGAACTCGTCCCAAGCGACCTACTCGGAGTTCATGGACGCCGTCGATAAAGGCGAGGTGAAGAACGTTCGCCTCGATGGCGAAGAGGTGCGCTACCAGCTCGCCGATGGCACAAGCTTCACCACCATCAAGCCAATGGAAGATCAGATCGCAGAGAAGCTGATCGACAAGGGCATCGCGGTGAGCGTCGTCAAACAACAGCAGTCGGGCTTCATGTCGCTGCTGGGCGTCTGGCTTCCCTTCCTCGTGCTGATCGGCATCTGGATCTTCTTCATGAACCGGATGCAGGGCGGCGGCAAAGGCGGCGCGATGGGCTTCGGCAAGTCCAAGGCGAAGCTCCTGACCGAGAAACATGGCCGCGTGACGTTTGACGACGTGGCGGGCATCGACGAAGCCAAGGAAGAACTCGAAGAGATCGTGGAATTCCTGCGCAACCCGCAGAAATTCTCGCGCCTCGGCGGCAAAATCCCGAAAGGCGCGCTGCTGGTGGGCCCTCCGGGTACCGGTAAGACGCTTCTGGCCCGCGCCATTGCGGGCGAGGCGGGCGTGCCCTTCTTCACCATTTCGGGCTCCGACTTCGTCGAGATGTTCGTGGGTGTGGGTGCATCCCGTGTCCGCGACATGTTCGAGCAGGCCAAGAAGAACGCGCCCTGCATCGTCTTCATCGACGAGATCGACGCGGTGGGTCGTGCCCGCGGTGTCGGCATCGGCGGCGGCAATGACGAGCGCGAACAGACCCTCAACCAGCTTCTAGTCGAGATGGACGGCTTCGAGGCCAATGAAGGCATCATCATCATCGCGGCGACGAACCGTAAAGACGTGCTCGACCCCGCGCTGCTGCGTCCGGGCCGCTTCGACCGTCAGATCCACGTCCCGAACCCCGACATCAAGGGCCGCGAGAAGATCCTGACGGTCCACTCGCGCAAAGTGCCGGTGGGGCCGGATGTCGATCTGCGTACCATCGCGCGCGGAACGCCGGGCTTCTCGGGCGCCGACCTGATGAACCTCGTCAATGAGGCCGCGCTGATGGCGGCCCGCGTCGGGCGTCGCTTCGTCTCGATGGAAGATTTCGAGAACGCCAAGGACAAGGTGATGCTGGGTGTCGAGCGCCGCTCGATGGTGCTCACCCCCGAGCAGAAGGAAATGACCGCCTATCACGAGGCCGGTCACGCCATCGTCGGCCTGTCGCTGCCGAAATGCGATCCGGTCTACAAAGCCACGATCATTCCGCGCGGTCAGGCCTTGGGTATGGTCGTCTCGCTGCCCGAGATGGACAAGCTCAACTACCACAAGGACGAGGCCAAGCAGAAGATCACCATGACCATGGCGGGCAAGGCAGCCGAGATCCTGAAATGGGGCGAAGAGCATGTCTCGAACGGTCCGGCCGGCGACATTCAGCAGGCGTCGGCGATTGCCCGCGCCATGGTGATGCGCTGGGGCATGTCCGAGAAGGTCGGCAATATCGACTATGCCGAGGCGCATGAGGGCTATCAGGGCAACACCGCCGGCTTCTCGGTCTCGACCAAGACGAAAGAGCTGATCGAGGAAGAGGTGCGCGGCCTGATCGAAGACGGCTACCAGGAGGCGCGCCGCATCCTTACCGAGCGGATCGAGGATTGGGAACGTCTGGCGCAAGGCCTTCTGGAATACGAAACCCTCACCGGCGACGAGATCAAGAAGGTCCTCTCCGGAGAGCCGCTGGGTGGTGACGACGATGACAGCTCCTCGGGGAGCCTGCCGTCGGTGACCGCGCTGCCCAAAACGTCCAAGAAGAAGGATCAGGGCGACGGCGGGGCGGAAACCACCCCCGAGCCTTCGGCCTGACCGCGAAGGTTCGCGAGAATGGTCACGCGTGACGCTTCAGTGCCGGGCGCAGCCGATTGGGACCCAGACGCTTATGCGCGGTTCCGCAATCTGAGGCTGCGCCCGGCACTCGACCTTCTGGCCCGGGTGCCGCAACTGCCCGAGCGCGGCAAGATCATCGATCTGGGCTGCGGCAACGGTGCGGTGGCCGAGGCGCTGAACCACCACTACCCCAAGCGCAAAATCGTGGGTGTCGACAATTCCGAGGCGATGCTGAAGCGCGCCGCGGCGACCGGCGCCTATCACCATTGCGATCTCGTCGACATTTCCGAATGGGCGCCCAACAAGCCGCCGGCGATGATCTTCTCGAACGCCGCGCTGCACTGGCTGCCCGATCACGCCACGCTGTTTCCGCGTCTGGCCGGAGAGCTGCGCGAGGGCGGCGTTCTGGCGGTGCAGATGCCCGCGCAGCATGGCGCGCCGTCGCATCGCATCCTGCGCGAGCTGTCGCAGGAGATGTTCCCCGACCGGTTCAACTTCGCGGGCTGGGTGCCGCCCGTGGCCCCTGCGGTGGATTACGCGAAAATGCTTAGCCCTCTGGGCGAGGTCGATATCTGGCACACCGAATATCTGCAAGAGTTGGAACCCACGCCGGGCGCGCATCCGGTCCGCCGCTTCACGGAAAGCACGGCGATGCGTCCTTTCCTGCGGCTCCTAGGCGACACTGAAGCGCAGGTTCTCATCGAACGCTATGAAACCGCGCTCGAGACGGTTTATCCTTTGCGGGACGACGGCAGCGTCTTTTTCCCGTTCCGTCGTCTGTTTGTCGTCTTGTCAAAGAGGGGCTGATGGCCGCGCTGAAACCCACGCAGTATCAAGGGGAGGTCGTCTGGCTCGGCCTGGTGACCACCGAGGGACAACTGACCTCGACCCCGGTCGAAGAGATCGACTTCACCTTCGACGGTCCCGTGGGAGAGCTGCATGGCGGGCGCACGCGCCCTTCCTGCTCGCGGGTGACCGATCAGCATCCCAAGGGCACCGAGATCGCCAATGTCCGCCAGCTGACGATCCTCTCGGCGGAGGAACTGGCCGAGACCGCCTTCGCGATGGGCGTTCCGGAGATCGATCCCTCTTGGGTTGGCGCGACGATCGTGCTGCGCGGTTTGCCGGACCTGACCCATATCCCGCCCTCGGCGCGGCTGCAGAACGAGACCGGGCTGACCTTCGTGGTGGATATGGAGAACCGCCCCTGTGTCCTCCCGGGCCGGGTGATCGAAGAGCACTATCCCGAGAAGGGCAAACGCTACAAACCGGCCGCCCAAGGTCGGCGCGGCGTGACCGCATGGGTGGAGCGTCCCGGTCGTCTGGTGGTGGGCGAAACGCTGCGGCTGCATATTCCCGATCAGCGCGCCTGGGAGCTGATGGACGAGGTCCGCTGAGGCGATTTAATCCCGCAACGGTCGCTTCTTTCCCTTTTACTGCGCCGTCAAATGGCTACCCTCCCTCAGCAGGAGGACCCGATGACGAGTGACTTAGAGATTGCCCGTGCCGCGACGCTGCGCCCGATGCCGGAAATCGCGGCGAAGCTGGATATTCCCGAAGACGCGCTGATCCCCTATGGCCGCGACAAGGCGAAGCTGGAGGCGGAGTTCATCGCGGGTCTGGACGAGCGCGAGACCGGCAAGCTGATCCTCGTCACCGCGATCTCGCCGACCCCTGCGGGCGAGGGCAAGACCACCACGACAGTTGGCCTCGGCGACGGGCTCTCCCGGATCGGCAAGCGCGCCGCGATCTGCCTGCGCGAAGCTTCGCTCGGTCCGAATTTCGGGATGAAAGGCGGGGCCGCGGGCGGCGGCTACGCGCAGGTCGTGCCGATGGAGTCGATGAACCTCCATTTCACCGGCGATTTCCACGCGGTCGGGGCGGCGCATAACCTGCTCTCGGCGATGATCGACAACCATATCCACTGGGGCAACGCGCTCGAGATCGACGCGCGCCGGATCACGTGGCGGCGCGTGCTCGACATGAACGACCGGGCGCTGCGCGATATTGTCGTCAGCCTTGGCGGCGTCTCGAACGGCTTTCCGCGCCAGACCGGCTTCGACATTACCGTGGCCTCCGAGGTCATGGCATGCCTCTGCCTCAGTCGCGATCTGACGGATCTGCAGGAGCGGCTGGGTCGGATCGTCGTAGGCTATCGCCGCGACCGCTCACCCGTCACCTGCGCGGAGATCGGGGCCGATGGCGCGATGGTGGTGCTGCTGAAAGACGCGCTGCAGCCCAATCTCGTGCAGACGCTGGAGTGCACGCCCGCCTTCGTGCATGGCGGGCCCTTCGCCAATATCGCGCATGGCTGCAACTCGGTGATCGCGACGCAAAGCGCGCTGAAACTGGCCGATTACGTCGTCACCGAAGCAGGCTTCGGGGCCGATCTGGGGGCGGAGAAGTTCTTCGACATCAAATGCCGCAAGGCCGGGCTGAGCCCGAATGCTGCGGTGGTCGTGGCGACGGTGCGGGCGCTGAAGATGAATGGCGGTGTCGCGAAAGCGGATCTCGGCGCGGAGAACGTGGCCGCCGTCGAGGCGGGGTGCGCCAATCTCGCGCGTCACATCGCGAATATGAAGAAATTCGGTGTGCCGGTCGTGGTCGCGATCAACCGCTTCACCGCCGATACCGAAGACGAGATCGCAGCAGTGCGCGCCGCCGCCGAAGCGCAGGGCGTGGAGGCGGTTCTGTGCACCCATTGGGCCGAAGGCGGCGCGGGGACCGAGGCGCTGGCGGAGAAGATCGTCGCGCTGACCGAGAGCCCGTCGCAATTCGCGCCGCTCTATCCCGATGACATGCCGCTGTTTGAGAAAATCGAAACCATCGCCACGCGCATCTACCACGCGAGCGACGTCTATGCCGATCAGAAGATCCTCAACCAGCTTCGCGACTGGGAAGCGGCGGGCTATGGCAACCTGCCGATCTGCGTGGCCAAGACGCAGTATTCCTTCAGCGCGGACCCGACGCTGCGCGGGGCGCCCTCGGGCCATACGCTGCCGATCCGCGAAGTGCGGCTCTCGGCGGGGGCGGGGTTCGTCGTGGTGATCTGCGGTGAGATCATGACCATGCCGGGCCTTCCCCGGCACCCGGCTGCGGAGACGATCGGCCTCGATGCCGAAGGCCGCATCACGGGTTTGTTCTAGGGGCGCGGTCTTGAGCTTGTTGGGCCAAGCTGCGATAGGGGGCGCGAGTGTTCCGGGAGCCTTGCCGATGAAATCTCCGTCAGACCTGCACACGATGGAAGAGCTGCGCGTCGCGATCGATGCGCTCGACCGGGAGCTGGTCGAGATGCTCGCCGCGCGCACCCGGCTGATCGCCCGTGCGGCGGAACTCAAACAGGAAAATGGCTGGCCTGCACGTATCCCCAACCGGGTCGAGGACGTGGTGGCGAAAGTGCGCGCGGCTGCCGGTCCTGCCGGGCTCGATCCCGATCTCGCCGACCGTCTGTGGCGCGAGATGATCGAGCATTTCATCGCGCAGGAAGAACAGGTTCTGGGCAAGGGAGATCCCGATGAGCGCCACGATCATTGACGGAAAGGCGTTTGCGCAGGGCAAGCTGGACGAAACATTTGCCGAGGCGCAGCAGCTCTCGGAGGCAGGCTGGGCGCCGCGCCTCGTCTCGATCTCTGTCGGCGATGTCGCGGCGGCCGAACTCTATGTGCGCAACCAGAAGAAATACGCCGAGAAAGCCGGCGTGGCCTTCGAGGTGCGCAACTACCCCGAGACGATCAGCCTCGAACAGCTTCAGGGCGTGCTGGCCGGTCTGAACGCCGATCCGCGCGTCAACGGCATCATCATCCAGCGCCCGCTGCCCGCGCATATCCCGGTCAAGGTGCTGCAGAAGGCGGTGCATCCGCTCAAGGACGTGGAGGGGATGCACCCCGCTTCGATCGGCAACATCGTCTATAACGAGCTGGAACTGGGCCCCTGCACCGCCGTTGCGGCCGTGGAGATCCTGAAATCCCTGCCGCTCCAGACTGAAGGGCTCAATGTCTGCGTGATCGGCCACTCGGAGATCGTGGGCAAGCCGATCGCCTTCCTGATGATGGGGCTCGGCGCCACCGTCACCGTGTGCCACCACATGACGCGGCAGGTCTCGGTGCATTCGCGCGCCGCCGATGCCGTGTTCGTCGCGGTCGGTAAGCCGGGGCTGGTGCATGGCGAAATGCTCAAACCCGGCGCGGCGCTGATCGATATCGGCATCAACCGGGTCGAGGGGCGCACCGTGGGCGACGCAGATTTCGACAGCTGCGCCGAGGTGGCGGGCTGGATCACGCCCGTGCCGGGCGGGGTGGGGCCGGTCACGGTCTCGACGCTGATGAACAACGCGGTCCGCGCGACCCGCATGCAGATGGACCATTACCGCACGACCTTCGCGGCGGCGGAGTGACGGAGGAATGAAATGACGGCGACGATCATCGACGGGAAGGCCTTCGCAGCGAGCGTGCGCGAGAAAGTGGCCGAGCATGTCACCCGGCTGCAAGAGGAACACGGCATCACGCCGGGGCTCGCAGTGGTGCTGGTGGGCGAAGACCCGGCCAGCCAGGTCTATGTGCGCAACAAGGGCAAGCAGACGCTCGAAGCCGGGATGAACTCCTACGAGCACAAGCTGCCCGCGGAGACCTCCGAGGCCGATCTGCTGGCGCTGGTCGAGAAGCTCAACGCCGATCCGGCGGTGCATGGCATCCTCGTGCAGCTGCCGTTGCCCGATCACATCGACGAGGAGAAGGTGATCAACTCGATTACCCCCGCGAAGGATGTCGATGGCTTCCATATCCTCAATGTGGGCCTTCTGGGCACCGGGCAGAAGTCGATGGTGCCCTGCACGCCGTTGGGCTGCCTGATGATGCTGCGCGACCAACTGGGCAGCCTCTCGGGGCTGAATGCCGTCGTGGTGGGCCGCTCGAACATCGTCGGCAAGCCGATGGCGCAACTGCTGCTGCGCGACAGCTGCACCGTCACCATCGCGCATAGCCGCACCAAGGATCTCGCCGATGTCTGCCGGGGCGCCGATATCCTCGTGGCCGCCGTGGGCCGCCCGCGCATGATCCCGGGCGACTGGGTGAAGCCCGGCGCGACCGTGATCGATGTCGGTATCAACCGGATCGACGCGCCCGAGAAGGGCGAGGGCAAGACCCGGCTGGTGGGCGATGTCGATTTCGACAGCGCCAAGGAGGTCGCGGGCGCGATCACCCCGGTGCCGGGCGGCGTCGGCCCGATGACCATCGCCTGCCTTCTGGCCAACACGGTCACCGCCTGCTGCCGCGCGAACAACCTGCCCGAACCTGAGGGTTTGACTGCCTGACAAAGGTAGGTAAGGATTTCCACAGGTTGGGTGGGGTAAGCGGCCTTTGCCGTTGTCGGAACCGTAACGCTTGCGTTACCCAAGCGTCATTGGGGCGTGACGGCAATGGCAGGTTTCTGGAAAATATATTGGCGGGCATTGAAGATCCCGGCTCTGCCGGTGATCTGGGTCGTGGCATCGCTATTCGGCATCGTGGCCGGCCCGTTCAACACTCTCGAATCCATGTCGCTCGGTGCGCGCGTGATTTTCTGGCCGCTCAGTGTCGCGGTCGGCATCCTGATTGGCGCGGCGATCCGCATTTTTGTGCGGCGGAAGCTGGGTTTGCGCCGGTTCCGCTACGAGGCGCCCACGCTTGCCGGCCTTTCCGCTTTGGTACTGACTGTGCCGCTTTACCTGCTCGTTCTGCTGCTTGCGGCGAAGCCCAACTTCCGGGGGTTCGAGATATTCCACATGGCGGGCTATATCCTCGGCCTCTCAATGGCAGGCTCCACACTGCGGCACTGGATGGCGCCTCAGCAGGGGCGCCCGAAGCGGACGCAGGAGGCTTCAGTGGACGCTGCGGAGAAGCAGGCCCGCCGGGACGTTGAGGCAGCGGGTAAGGGGGCTCTGTCTTCGCCCACGCCGCGTTTGCTGTATCGGCTCGAGCCTGACCTGCGCGCACCGCTGATCCGCCTCGCGGTGAATGACCACTATGTCGACGTGGTGACCGAAGCCGGGGAGACGAGCCTGCTGATCCGGCTTGCCGATGCGATTGCCGAGACCGAGGGCGCGCCGGGCCTGCAGGTCCATCGCTCGCATTGGGTCGCGCGTGATGCGGTGCGCGGCATGCGCAAGGAGAAGGGGCGCGTCTTCCTGCAGATGGCCGATGGCGTAGAGGTGCCCGTCTCGCGCACCTACCAGCTGCAGGTCGAGGCGGCGCGGTTCCGCGCGCCCGATACCGATGGGATGGCCGCCCAGTAGCGCCTTTAGTGGACGATCACCTCGTCTCTGACGAACATGTTGTCCCAGGCGCGATCCACCAGCTCCGGCGTCATCTGATAGGGGATGCCCTCGAATTCGCAGATCGAAATCATCTGGTCGATCAGGAAGACCGGCTGATAGTTCGCGTAGATATTGTCGATGGTGGGGTACTTCACCTTCAGCAGATGCAGCAGCGCCTTCTCGTCGAGCGGCATGTTGCGCTTCTTCGCCATCATCTGGAAAATTTTGAGATAGTCGGACTGGTTCGGCCCGTCGATCTTGATCTTGAAGAAGATACGACGCAGCGCCGCCTTATCGAAGATCTCGTTCGGGTGGAAGTTGGTCGAGAAGATCACGAGCGTGTCGAAGGGCACCTCGAATTTCTCGCCCGATTGCAGCGAGAGGATATCGCGGTTCTCTTCCAGCGGAACGATCCAGCGGTTCACGAGCTTCTGCGGCGGCTCGGCCTGACGGCCAAGGTCGTCCACGATGAAGACGCCGCCAGCCGATTTGAACTGCAGCGGCGCGGTATAGGTGCGCGCAGTTGCGTTGTATTTCAGGTCGAGCATGTCGAGCGAAAGTTCACCGCCGGTGATCACGGTCGGGCGCTCGCAATAGACGTAGCGCTGATCGAACTGCATCCCGCGCTTGCGCAGCGAGGTTGGGTCGTCTTCCTCGACCGGAACGGGGGTGTGTACGATCGGGTCGTAGACGGTGATGATCTGACCCGCATATTCGATGGCGCGGGGGATGAAGATATTGTCGCCGATCGCGTCGCGGATGCCGTTCGAGATCGAGGATTTCCCGTTGCCGGGCGGGCCGTACATCAGGATCGAGCGCCCCGAGGAGACCGCCGGGCCAAGCTGACCGATCAGGTCGGGCGGCAGGATCAGGTGGCCCATCGCGCCCAGAAGCTGCTGGCGGGTCAGCTGGATGTTGCGGATCGACTGGCGCTTCACCTGTTCGCGATAGACGGTCAGCGGCACCGGCATCGCGCCGTAATATTCCGACTGCGCCAGCGCATCGAGCGCGCGCGCCTTGCCGGTGTCGGATAGCTGGAAGCCCATCTCGCCGCCGGAATTGGCATGCAGCGTGCCCATCGCCTCCAACAGGCCCTGCTTGCGGCACATGTCGATCAGGTCCTGCACCATCGTTATCGGAAGGCAGACCAGCTTGGACAGCGCAGAGGCCGTGTCCGTATTGGTGCGGAACATCGTCTTGAGCAGGATGTCCCGCATCATCACGACGTTCAGCCCGGTTTCCTCCAGCGCGCGCGGCGGGGCCGGGGCGATGACATTCGAGGTCATCATGTTCATCTGGCGCGTCCTCTCGGCTGTGCACCCCGCTTTGGTCCTGCGCGGGGGCTAAGATCGGTCCGGGCCAATCTTGCCGGTGATTGTGGCCAAATGTTGGAAAAACCGGGTAATCGCCGCGATACCCGATCGCGGGGCTGAACAATCAGCCCAACGCCACGAGCAGCAGATACGCCCAGAGCGTGCCGACCAGCGCCAGCCCCATCGGGAAGTCCTTGCGCTTCCAGCTCACCCAATCGGGCGTGGCCTTCACCACGGCGGGGATTGCGCGAAAGATCCGGTGCGCGGCGAAGGCCGCAAGCAGGAAGGCGCAGAGCAGGAACATCGTCAGCTGCACGTCGAACAGTTCATGCGAGAAGAACGGCGCGGCGGCGGCTGCGAATTTCGCGTCGCCCGCACCGAAATGCGCGATCTGGTTCAGGATGTAGCCGACAAGAAAGACGACCAGCGCATGGCTCCACCGCCAGGCATAGACGTCGATCGGCAAGAGGAACGGCCCCGCGAAAGCGAAGATCACCAGAAGCGCCAGCACTGCCTTGTTGCGGATCTTCATGTATTTGAGGTCGGTGAAGACCACCCAGGCGCAAACCGGGGTGATCAGCACCAGAAAGATCAGCGCCGAAAGTGGCGGAGCGAGACCGAGCATTCCCTTAGCCTTTCAGCGCGCTCGACGATCCCTGATCGAGCGCCTTCAGCGCCCGGTCGGCCTCCGCGAAATACTGCGGATTGGTGTCGATCGCGTCTTGCAACAGCGTCTTACCGATATTGACGTCGCCGCGCTTCACCGCGGCCAGACCCGCCGTATACAGAAGCTGTGCGCGTTCCGTCTGGGTCATGTCGATCACGGGCAGGTCGTATTTGCCCTGACTGGCCCGCGCGAGCACGAGGTTGTTCTTCGTGGTGAAGCGGGTCGGATCGTAGGTGAGCGCTTCCTTGAACAGCTTCTCGGCGCCTGCGGCATCGCCGCGGCTGAGCTTGGAGAAGCCCCAGTTGTTGTAGATGCCCGCGGGCTTCGTGGTCAGGCCCGCCGCGGTCTCGTAGAAGCTGTCGGCCTTTTTCCACTGTTTATCGCTATCGGCCACCATCGCTTCGAGGCGGTAGCGGTCATAGGTCTCATGCGTCGGCGGCACGGTGTTCAGCGTGGCCTTCGCCCCGGCCCAGTCATTCGAACGGATCTGCGCCTCGGCCAGCGACACGCGGTCGTCATTGGTCGCGCCCGGCATCGTGAGAACCTCTTGCCAGACCTTCACGGCCTGCACGGGCTTTTGCGCGCGCACCAAGGATTTCGCGAGCCCACGCTTGGCGTCGATCCGATCGGGATGGTCGTTGGACAGCCGGGTGAAATAGGTCACGGCCTCGTTCGGATCGGCGACCGTCAGCATGATGTCCGTAAGGTTGGTCTCATCAACGGCATTCACGCTTTTCATCGCGCGGGCGACTTCGGCGTCGCTGTTATTGCCCATACAGCCGGAGAGAGTCATCGCGCAGCCAGCCAAGGCTGCCAGAAAGATCGGGTGGCGCATGTTACCTGCGTCCTTTTTGCTCGAGCCTCAGTGCTTCGTCAGCAGCAGGTAGTCACCGACCCCTTTCCTGACGAGCGTGAACTGCTTGTCCTGTGGCGCAGCGTAACCCGGCTCTTCTATTTTTGCGAGCGCCCGCTTGAGGTTTTGCTTGATCGCGTCCGATTGGCCACTGTCCAGCGCGAAGGCGAGTTTGAAGACGCGCGCGGCTTCGGCGTATTTGCCGCGCTCCATCAGAACGACGCCAAGGTTGTTCCATGCCGGCACGAAGGTCTGATCTGCCTCGGTCGCGCGGCGCAGCATCTGTTCGGCCTGATTCAGACGCCCCAGCTTCAGGTCGGCCGAGCCGATGCCCGAGAGGATTTCCGCCGTGGCGCCATGCTGGCCCGCCGCGCGGTAATAGGCTTTCAGAGCAAGCTCGTATTCGCCCGCTTCCATCAGCCGGTGACCGACGAGAAGCCCGTCGACCGCCTCCGCACCGGGTTTGGTGCCGGGGGCGAAAGCGCCCCGTTTCTCAGCCGAAAGGCCGCCCGGGTTGCAGGCGGCCAGTGTGGTTACTGTCAGCGCGGCCAGTATCAGGCCGCGGCGCTCTGGGATCATGCCGTCAAATGCCCATATTCTTGAAGTTCTCAAGCATATCATGGATCGACGGGCCAACAAGAATGATCAGAAGCGGCGGCACGGTGAACATCATCGTGCCCAGCGTCATCTTGGTGGGGATCTTGTTGGCGGCTTCCTCGGCGCGCATGATCCGCTTGTCGCGCATGTCGGCGGCATAGAGGCGCAGGGCCTCGGCGATCGAGGTGCCGAACTGCTGCGACTGGATCATCACGGTCACGAAGCTCGCAATATCCGGCACGCCCGAGCGTTCGCCGAAATTGCGCAGCACGGTCGACTTGTCGAGACCGGCCTTGATCTCGTGGGCGACCATCGCGAATTCCTCGGACAGGGCCGGGTAGGATTTGTTCAGCTCTTTCGAGACGCGGATGATCCCCTGATCGAGCGACTGGCCCGCCTCGACGCAGACGAGCAGCATGTCGAGCGAGTCCGGGAAACCGTTCTGCATCTCGTCGGTGCGCGCTTTTACGCGTTTGTTCACCCAGTATTTCGGGCCGTAATATCCGACGCCGCCGGGGCCGAGCACCCAGAGCACCGTGCCCAGCATCCCCATGCTTTGCCCCTCGGGCGCGCCGGAGTTGTAGAGCACGACATAGAGCGAGCCGAGCGCGAGCAGGCCGATACCCGCCGCGAACTGGACCGCGTGGAAGGTGCGCACGGCATTCGGGCCGCGATAGCCGGCCGATTGCAGCCATTTGCGCGACTCCGACAGTTCCTCGGCGTTTTGCGGCTCGAGGAAGGCCGAGTATTTCTGCAGCTTGTCGCTCTGGGTGTCGCGCAGCTTCGGGTTGGTTTTATCCGCGTTGCCGCCGGTATTCTGGCGCGGCTGGCGCGGGGCTTTCCCACGGATCTTGTCGAACGGATCCTCGCGCTTCTTCAGGAGCGCAGGGATCGCGGCGAGCACCAGAAGCCCGCCGAGCGCCGCCAGTGCGATCATCGGCCCCATCGGCCCGAGCGCATCGGTCAGCATCTGGTTGATGGCAGCGAAATCCATTGGGCTCTCCTCAGACCTTGATGGTTGTCATGACCTTCATGAAGATCACGTTGGCGCCGAGCAGCAGGAACACCACGATGGCGGCCGGGATGAAGGCGGCGGTCGTTTTGACCTCGTCGTAATAATCGGGCGAGACGACCTGAATGATCACCATCACCACGACGGGGAAGGCCGACAGGAAGATGCCCGACCAGCGCGGCTCTGCGGTGATCGCCTTCACGCGGCGGAACAGCCGGAAGCGCGAGCGGATGACTTTCGACAGGCCTTCGAGAACTTCGGCGAGGTTGCCGCCCGAGGTCTGCTGGATCGACACCGCAACCGCGAGGAAGCGCAGATCCTGCATATCCAGACGTTCGGCCATTTCCGAGATCGCCTCGGCCACGTTGCGCCCATAGGCAGCCTCGTCGGCGATGATGCCGAACTCGGTGCCCATCGGATCGGGGATTTCGCGTGCGACCGCCTGGATCGCTGAGGCCAGGGGGTGGCCCACGCGCAAGCTGCGCACCATCAGTTCCACCGCATCAGGAAGTTGCTCCTCCATCAGCGCCATGCGCTTCTTGGCCTTCGAGCTGACCCAGAAGAACACGCCGCCCACGCCCATGAAAAGCGAGAGGAAAATACGGATGAAGAGACCCGCCTGCGAGGCCACCGTGAGCGCGATGAAAGCGGCGAAACAGGCGAAGGCCATGATGCCGATCAGGGCCATCGGCGAGAAGGCGATATTGCCCTTCTGCGCCTTGTCGGCCAGCAGCGAATAGAGCGGGATCGAGCGCGCATCGTTATGCTGCGTCGCTTCCTTGCGCAGACGTTCCAGCACCTCTTCGCGCCGCTCACCCTTGTTGAGCATCTCGAGGCGGCGATTGACCCGCTTGTTGAGCGAGATCGACTTGCCGAAGAACAGCAGATAGACGCCTTCGACAAGCAGCAGCACTGCGACGAAGATCAGCAGGTAGATAATGGGGGTCGCCATGGCGGGGGGTCCTTAGTCCTGCACGGGTTCGTAGATCGAAGCCGGCAGGTCGTAGCCCCATTGCCGGAACCGATCGGAATAATGCGAGCGAACGCCGGTCGCGGTGAAGCGCCCGATGATCTTGCCGTCGGGGGCGAGGCCGAGACGCTCGTAGCGGAAGACTTCCTGCATCGAGATCACGTCGCCTTCCATGCCGGTGACTTCCGTCACCGAGACCATGCGGCGCGAGCCGTCCTGCAGACGCGAGGCCTGCACGATAAGGTTCACAGCCGACGCGATCTGGCTGCGCATCGCCTTCATCGGCATCTCGATGCCCGACATCGAGATCATGTTTTCCAGACGCGCCACGCCGTCACGGGCGGAGTTCGCGTGGATCGTGGTCATCGACCCGTCGTGGCCGGTGTTCATGGCCTGCAACATGTCGATCACTTCCTCGCCGCGCGTTTCGCCGACGATGATACGGTCGGGACGCATCCGCAGCGCGTTCCTGAGACAGTCGCGCTGGGTGACTGCGCCCTTGCCTTCGACGTTGGGCGGACGGCTTTCCATCCGGCCCACATGGGTCTGTTGCAGCTGAAGTTCGGCCGTGTCCTCGATCGTCAGAATGCGCTCGGCGTTGTCGATGAAGGACGACAGCGCGTTGAGCGTCGTCGTCTTACCCGAGCCCGTCCCGCCCGAGACGATCACGTTGAGACGCGTCGCGACCGCGGCTTGCAGATAGGCCGCCATTTCCTCGGTGAAGGCGCCGTAATTGACGAGATCGTCGATCCCGAGCTTGTCCTTCTTGAACTTACGAATGGAGACGAGCGAGCCGTCCACCGCGATCGGCGGCACCATCGCGTTGAAACGCGAGCCGTCAGCGAGACGGGCGTCGACGTAAGGGTTGGATTCATCGACGCGACGACCCACGGCCGACACGATCTTGTCGATGATGCGCAGCAGGTGGCGTTCATCCTTGAAGGTGATGTCGCTCAGTTCGAGCTTGCCATCGCGTTCGATGAAGATCTGCTGCGGGCCGTTGACCAGAATATCGTTGACGGTCTCGTCCTTGAGCAGCGGCTCGAGCGGGCCGAGACCCATGACCTCGTCGTAAAGCTCCTGCTGCAGCGCCTGACGGTCCTGCGCGTTCAGCGCGACCGATAGCTCGGTCATCGCCTCGGCGGTGATGTCGGCGATCTCTGCGCGCAGTTCGCGTTCGGAGGCGTGCTCGAGCGCGGCAAGGTTCAGGTTCTCCAACAGCCGCTTGTGCAGCTCCACCTTGAGTTCCTGAAGGCGCTGCTTGCGCTTCTTCTCCTTGTCGACGGCCACCGGGTCGGCTGCGACCTTCGCGGGGCCCATCTTGCGATGGACCACCTGCGTTTTCGGCGCAGCGTCGATCGGCGGCGGCTTGGCGGCACCGGGCGCGGGCGGCGGGGGGGCGGCCTTGCCGTTGGTGGGCTTTGCCCCGTCTTTCTTGTAGCGCGAAAACATCTGGACGTGTCCTTTCGGGTCAGGCGGCCGCTTCGACGGCTTCGTTCAGCTCCACCAGCGAGCCGGCAAGCTTCTGGAATTCCTTGCGCAGCGGCACTTTCGGCGCCGAAAGCGCCAGCGGAAGCCCGTGGTCGTTGGCCTGCGTGATCTGTTTGCCGCCATCGCTCATCAGCAGTTCGAGCGAGATATCGAGGCTCTCGGCCAGTCGCTTCACGCGGGCCTTGCCGTTCAGATCGGTGAATTTCGGCGCGCGGTTGAGCACGTAGCGCAGCTTCTCGGTCGGCAGCCCTTCGGATTTCAGTGCGCGCTGCATCCGCAGCACGTTTTGGGCCGAGCGCATGTCCAGTTCGATGAGCGCGAAGTAGAGATGCGCCTTGTTCAGCACCGTCTCGGTCCAGCTGACCACGGTCGAGGGCATGTCGATCACGACGAAATCGTAATGCGCGCGCGCCATGTCGATCAGGCGCTCCAGATCCTCGCCGCTCAGCAGATCGAGCGGCAGCATGTCGGTCGGCGCGGTCAGCACATCGAGCTTGTCGTTGAAGCTGAGCATCGCCTGCCGGAAGGTTTCCTTATCCATATGCTCGGTATCGGCGAGCATCTCGTAGATCACCTCGCGACGCGGCAGGTCGAGATAGGTCGCCGCAGCGCCGAATTGCAGGTCGAGATCGAGCAGGCAGACCTTCGGCGAGGTCGACGGCGCTTTCTTCTTCTTTTTGCCGTCGTGGATCGTCGCCATTTCCCAGGCGAGGTTCATCGCGAAGGTGCTCGCGCCGACACCGCCCGAAAGGCCGTGGACCGGAAGAACGACACCATCATGGTTGCCGGTCGCCGCAAAGGTCGGGGCGTGCATTGGGGTCGACATCTCGGGCGGCGGTGCAGCTTGGCCCAGACGCTCGATCGCGTCATGGAGCGCGCCTTCGGGAAGCGGGTAGGGGACGAAATCATCGGCCCCGAGGCGCAGCAGCTGATGCAGCGCGATCGGGCTGACCTCGTCGGCGATCAGGATGACGCGAATATTTCGGTCCTTGGCCTCGGTGATGATGCCGGAGATCTTGGTCAGCTCATCCTCGTCTTCGCCGTCCACGGCGATCGCGATGAACTCGAGCTGCTCCGCATCGGGTTGGCTCAGGAAGATTGCCGCTTCGTCAAAGGTAAGATCGCCCCAGCTTTCACCAAGCTCGGTCTCCATATCCTCGATCAACAGGTCGAAATTCGACACATCGCGTGACACGGTGCACGCCTGAATCGGGGCCGGCTCCGAAGTCATGATAGCTGCTGCAGTCATTGCCTCTGTCCTCTTTTTCGTGACCCGCGGCGGGGTTCGGTTAACTCTGTTGCTACGCCGCAGACCGGACGCGACTCGCTGGACGCGCCTATTCCGTCGAGGATCAATCTCGTTTCCAATCTGGGCGACATTGGGGCCAGACTGTTTCAATTGTGGGATAAAGAGAGACGATAAAGAAAAACGGCGGGCTTTGTTGAAAGCGCCCGCCGTTCGGTACTGTGTCGTCTCGCCGCAGCGAGACAAATAGGTGAATCCAGAGCCTTAGTTGCCTTCGCCCCCGGCGCTCGCCGAGGCGATGTAGTCGCGATAGATCACCGCCGCGTACTTGCCGTCGAGCAGCATCGGTTTGCCCTTGGTCACGAAACCCGAGACCTCGGTGACGGTGCGGCGATTCTGTTCGTTCGGAGCCTGCGTGTAGACCAGCGGATGCGTTTCGCCGTAGGACACGAGCGCCTCGAGCCGCGAGCGGGAGATGCCCTGCGCGACGAGGAAATTCACCACGGCCCGCGCGCGGCGCAGCCCCAGAGCCTTGTTATAAGCGTTGGAGCCGACAAGGTCGGTATGTCCGTAGACGCGGAAGCGCACTTCCGGGTTCTGCCGGATCCAGTTCGCCTGCATCAGCAGCGCATTGCGCGCCTGCGCATCGAGCACCGAAGAGTTAAAGGCGAAATGCACCGTGTTGGGCACGTCAGCGGCGAATTTGCGCGTCATGTTGATGACGTAGCTTTGGCTGCCGCTCATCATCGCCTGATTCTGCGCGATGGCGGAGCCGAAGCCCAGCGACCCTTCCGTGGTCGAGCCGACCTCCGAGTTGAAGGTCTTGGTGCCTTCCGAACAGCCAGCCAGCACAGCCATGGTGCCGACGGTGATCGCGAGAGTGCGTAGTTTCATGTTTCCAGCCATCTCGCTCACTCCATCACATAGCCATAGGAGCCGGAGAAGTCCTGCTTGGCGACTTCCGCGGCAGGGCCTTTTTGCGGCGCTTTGCCGCCCGAGGTTCTGCCGTTGAGGAACAGCTCGGACTCGGTTGGCGGCTTCAGGCGATCCGTCGGCAGCGCCAGCGTGTCACCCTTGACGGGCGAGACAAGATGCGGCGTCACGATGATCACCAGTTCGGATTGCTTGCGTTCGAATTCGGTCGAGCGGAACAGCGCGCCGAGCACCGGAACATCGCCGAGCCACGGGATCTGGCCCACGGAATCGTTGAAGTCGTCCTGAAGGAGGCCCGCGATCGCGAAGCTTTCGCCGTCGCGCATCTCGACCGTGGTCGAGGTCGAGCGTTTCTTGAAGGCGCTGACGTTGAACGTACCGCTCGTATAGCCGTTCGCCGTGTCGATCGAGGAGACCGAGGCGGCGATTTCGAGGTTGATCACGTCACCGTCCACCACGCGCGGCGTAAAGGACATCTCGACGCCGAAGGGTTTGTACTGGATCGAGACATCGCCGTTGTTGAGCACCGGGATCGGATATTCGCCACCGGCGAGGAAGTCTGCGGACTGGCCGGAAAGCGCCGTCAGGTTCGGTTCCGCGAGGGTGCGCACCACGCCTTTGTTTTCCAGCGCTTGGATGAGAACGCCCAGCTGGAACGTGCCGCGGCCGATGCCAATGCCGATCCCGTTGTCGTAGGTCTGCGCGGGTGCGGTTGCGGTGGTGGTCCTCGTGCCGCCGAAGCCCGCACCCGCGCCCAAGGTTCCGTTCGGCCCAACGCTGGCATTGATCGAGGAGCTGAGGCTTTTCGCGACCGAGCGCTGCATCTCTGCGAAGCGCACTTTCAGCATCACCTGCTGCGTACCGCCAACCATCATCAGGTTCGACACCCGGTCCGGCGCGTAGCGATTGGCCAGTTCCAGCGCGCGGCTGAGTTTCTGCGCCGAGGAGACCGTACCCGAAAGGACGATCCCGTCATTCGCAGTGCGGACCTGGATGTTCTCGCCCGGCAGAATCTGTTTGAGGCGTTCCTTGAACTCCGCGAGGTCCGGGGTCACCTGAACGTCGACATTCGAAACCAGCTTGCCATCGGCACCAAGGATCGTCAGCGTCGTCCGGCCCGGCACCTTGCCCAGCACGTAGATCGAGCGATCCGAAAGGGTCTGGATGTCCGCGATGCCGGGATTGGCGATCGAGAGTTCCGAAAACGGCGTGTCACTTTCCACGACCACCGCGCGGTTCAACGGAACCGTCAGCGGAGCTTGAGTTGCCCCGGACAGAATCCGCAACGTGTCTGCTTGCGCCGGGCTCATTACCGCGACGCTCAGCGCCATGCCGCATAGGCAGGCCTGCATTAAGGTTTTCAATTTCATCTGTGACCCTGCCTCTCCGATCACGCCACTCGCAAATCTTTTGTCTGCTTAGGGACTGTTTTGGTCCGTTATTGCAAAGGAGAATGCGCCAAGACCTGTTTTTTTGCAAGAATCAATGGATTGAGCGCCGTTCTTGATGTGGATAAACGGTCACATGTAAAAGCGGGGCCCCGAAGGACCCCGCGCAAATGACTGATATTTGTCATTTATTTAGTTGGTGCAGGGGATCGGCGTCTCGATGACTTCCGTGCCCTTGCGGGTCTTGATCGTGCAGACCTCAGCCTTCTCGACCTTTTTGACCTCGTCTTTCTGGATGCCAAGCAGCTCGTCACGGTTGATTTCGATCTGGCCAAGCTGTGCGCTGTTGTCGAGGCCGACGAGCGAGAGGGTCAGGCGCCCGGTGTTCTGCGCGAGTGTCAGGGCCGCGACCTGCTCGGGGCTGACTTCGGCGGTGACCGAGCGGGCGATTTGGGTGGCTTTCGTGCGGTCAGGATCGGTGCTCTGATCGATCGCGATCAGTTTAAGGTTGCGGTCGATCAGCTTGGTCACCGGCTCACTGCCGATCTGGCCGGACCAATAGACATCGACCAGATCGCCCGGGCGCAGGAAGCCCGAGACAGCCGAGGTCGAGGACACCTGGATCGTAAAGGCGCGGCGTCCGTCAGGAAGGCTCGCCATGATACCGGCATTCTGACCGGGTTGCGTCACGCGCGAGGCCAGAAGTACTTCGCCGGGTGTCAGTGCGCGCATCGACGCGCGTTCGCGGGTGTCACCTTCGAAGAACGCGGCACGTGCTGCTTCCGGCGTGCCTTCCTTTGCCGCGATGACGGTGAAGGCATTTTGCGGGACCGCATTGGCCTGCATCTTGATCACGGCCAGATCCTTCGGTCCGAATTGCTCGCCGTATCTCAGCGGCTTGCGGACCACGACTACATCGGCAAGTTTCGGCGCGTCTTTTTGAAGCGCGGCCAGCTGATCGCGTTCGGCTTGAAACTGTGCAATTTGCCCCCGCGCCATCATGACTGCCACTCCCGCGAGGCCGACGCCTGCGACAAGGAAGAGAACAAAGATCAGTCGCATTGGTTCATCCTTCTGTTTTCTGAACGGCGACAATACCGCGACGAGAGTCGTTTAATTGCAGAGAAAAATGGCGAAACGTTGTCGTATGAACGGTCTCGGCGTGGAATTAGCCGGCCTAGCCGTCGCTGAGTTCTTCAACCGCGAAGGCCGGGACGACCTCTTGCTCGTCGATGAATTTCGAGATTTTGCCGGATGCGCCGGCGGTCTCCTGCCAAATCAATGCAGTCGCCATGAAGCCCAGGGCAACGAGAGACGATGTTAGCACGACCCAATCGATCGTGACCGCGCCGTCTTCGTCGCGCAGCATGGGCTTTAATTTCCAAAACCGGTTGCTCATGTAATCCCCTCTCTGCGTGCTAAGAGCGTTGCGTTCAAATGGGTACCCAAACGTCATGTCCGAATTGCGGCGGCCGGAGGGATTTTTCACGAACGCGTCAGCGACGCACCCGCGTGCCCCCGAAGCATTGGGCTCTTTCGAAATGCAACGGGCCGCTCGAAGGCGGCCCGTAACGTCAATCTCAAGTCTGGCGATTAGCCGCCGGTCGAGTCGGTCGTGGTGGTGGTCGGCAGGAAGCCATCCGCCATGCCGCCGGACACTTCGCTACCGTCGAACGACTGGGTGACTTCCGCGCCGTCGAGGTATTGGGCGATTTTGCCCGACAGGCCAGCGGTCTGGGTGCGGACCAGGGCCAGCGCAGCAGCGCCGAGGCCGACGACAGCAGCGGTCAGCACAACCCAGTCAACGGTCACAGCGCCGTCTTCTTCGTCGTGGAACTTCTTGATTTTGAAAAACTTCATCATGGTGTCTCTCCTAAGGTTTGTCTCTGCCCCGCGGTCTCGGTTGGCGTCCGTGCCGGTTTCCGTCTCGCGGTATGGGGACATATGGCCCCCGGAACGTGGCGCGATTTGGGCGCATCGCAGGCGATTTCGCGAAAATGAAAATCCTGCCTGACGAAGGCGCTAAGTCATTGTTAATTAAAGAAACAAAAAACTGAATTTTTGTGAGATTTGCATTTTGCGTCCGAGTTTCGGCCGTCAAACCACGATTCGTCGGCCTGAAAACGGCGGATTTTCTGGAATTTTTCCGGGTTTTCGGGGATAGTCGGGCCAAAGCGGCCCTCGAGAGCCGCGCGAGGCAGTGAGCAGGTGGCGCAGATGCGCAAGGTTTTCGCAGGGATTCTCTGCAGTGCGATGGTGGCCGTGGTCGCGCCCGTGGGGGCCGAGCCTGCAGCCCCCGTCTTCAAGAGCGTGAAGCCCAAGACGGTCAAGCCGCCTGCGCCGGGCACCAAGCGCTTCATCACGATCCAGATCGATCCCGAGGAACAGAAGCGCCAGCTTGCCGCGATGGCCAAGCAGCCTTGGGAGCCGGAAACAGCGCCTGCCAAAGAGGACAGCGCGACGGGCGATGCTCCGGCCTCTACGCCCACGCCGCGCGCGCCTGCGCATTATGCTTGGTATTGGAAGAAGGTCTCGCCGCGCCTTGGAGAGCGGGCGGGGCGGTTCGATCAGGCGATCTCCGCGCTGTCGCAGGGGCCGAAAGGCACGCGGGTGCGCGAGCCGCGGCTCAACGATCTGGCGAAGATCGCGCGCGCTCATGGCACCGATATTCTGCGCTCCACCATCGGGACAGAGGTCTCGCCTGCGCTGGTGCTGGCGATGATTGCGGTGGAATCGGGCGGACGGCATGACGTGCAAAGCCATGCAGGGGCCGTGGGGCTGATGCAGCTGATCCCGGCCACCGCCGAGCGGTTCGACGTCGAAGACAGCAAGGACCCCGCGCAGAACATCGCGGGCGGGGTGAGCTATCTCGACTGGCTGATGAAGGAATTCGACCGCGATCCGCTGATGGTGATCGCGGCCTATAATGCGGGCGAGAACGCGGTGAAGCGCAATGACGGTGTGCCGCCCTATGCGGAGACGCGCGACTATGTGCCTAAGGTGCTGGCGGCGTGGAACGTGGCGCGGGGGCTCTGTGCGACGCGTCCGCAGCTTGTGAGCGACGGCTGCGTTTTCCAGGTCACCCAAATGGCAAAGAGCGACCCCTGAGGGCCGCTCTTCACGTCTCTAGCCTACATAGGGCGATCAGTTGATGATCGTCGCCTCGGTCGCGGCACGGATCTCGTCCTCGGTGACGCCCTCGGCGCATTCGACGATCTTCAGCCCGCCCTCGACCACATCGAGCACACCGAGATTGGTGATGATGCGGTTGACGACGCCGGTGCCGGTCAGCGGCAGGGTGCATTCCTTCAGCAGCTTGCTGTCGCCATGCTTGTTGGTGTGGTCCATCACGACGATGACGCGCTTCACGCCCGCCACGAGGTCCATCGCGCCGCCCATGCCCTTCACCAGCTTGCCGGGGATCATCCAGTTCGCCAGATCGCCATTCTCGGCCACTTCCATCGCGCCGAGGATCGCCATTGCGATCTTGCCGCCGCGGATCATGCCGAAGCTCATCGAGCTGTCGAAATAGACCGTGTTGGGCAGTTCGGTGATCGTCTGCTTGCCAGCGTTGATCAGGTCGGGATCCTCTTCGCCCTCATAGGGGAAGGGGCCCATGCCGAGCATACCGTTCTCCGATTGCAGCGTGACGTGCACGCCCTCGGGGATGAAGTTCGGGACCAGCGTCGGGATGCCGATGCCGAGGTTTACATAGGTGCCGTCTTCAAGCTCCTGCGCCGCGCGGGCGGCCATCTGATTTCTATCCCATGCCATGGGTCAGGCCTCCTTCTTTTCGCGGGTGGTGACTTTCTCGATGCGCTTCTCGTGCTCGCCCTGAATCAGGCGGTGCACGTAGATGCCGGGCAGGTGGATACAGTCGGGGTCGAGCGAGCCCACGGGCACGATCTCTTCGACTTCCATCACGCAGACCTTGCCGCACATCGCCGCCGGCGGATTGAAGTTGCGCGCCGTCTTGCGGAAGATCGCATTGCCGGTCTCGTCGGCTTTCCACGCCTTCACGATGGAGACGTCGGCGAAGATGCCCTCTTCGAGGATGTAGTGCTCGCCGTTGAACACCTTCACCTCTTTACCCTCGGCGATCTGCGTGCCGTAGCCGGTCTTGGTGTAGAAGCCGGGGATGCCGTGGCCGGCGGCGCGCATGCGCTCTGCCAGCGTGCCCTGCGGGTTGAATTCCAGCTCGAGTTCGCCGCTCAGATACTGGCGCATGAATTCCGCGTTCTCGCCCACGTAGGACGACATCATCTTCTTGATCTGCTTGGTATCGAGCAGCTTGCCGAGGCCAAACCCGTCCACGCCGCAGTTGTTCGACGCGACCGTAATGTCCTTGACCTTGCTCTCGACCAGCGCGTCGATCAGCATTTCGGGGATGCCGCAAAGCCCGAAGCCCCCGGCCGCGATCAGCATTCCGTCGAAAAGAAGCCCGTCCAGGGCCTCTTCCGCGGAACCGTAAATCTTGTTCATGGATATCCTCCGCTCATGTGCGCGTGAAGATGACGCCGGGGCGGGGGGGAGTCAATTGCTGCGATGCGGCGAAGGCTAGTGCCAGAATCAACTTCACGCGTAAATAGACCGGGGGAGGGGCTCTGCCCCCGTCGCCGTAGGGCGACAAGGCTTAAGTGAGAGGGGGCTCCACCCCCGCTCGCGATGCGAGCTCCCCCGGGATATTTTTTTCCAAGAGGAAGGGGCGCGCGGGCGCCTCACTCCTCGTCGGTCTTCTTGGTCGCCGTCTTTTTCGCCGCGGGTTTCTTGGCGGCGGTCTTCTTGGCGGCCGGTTTCTTTGCAGCGGGCTTTTTCGCGGCCGTCTTCTTCGGCGCGGCTTTCTTCTTCGTGCCGCCCTTCTTCGCCGCTTTCGCCTCGATCAGCGGAAGCGCGTCTTCGAGCGTGACGGATTCCGGTTCCAGCTCTTTCGGCAGGGTCGCGTTGATCTTGCCCCATTTGACGTAAGGCCCGTAGCGCCCCGGCATGACCGCGATCGGGCCGCCCTCGGGGTGTTCGCCCAGCTCCTTGAGCGGCTTCGCAGCCGCGCCGCGCCCGCCTTTGGCAGCCTTCTGGGCGATCACTTCCACGGCGCGGTTCATGCCGATGGTGAAGACTTCGTCGACCTCGGGCAGGTTCGCGTAGATCCGGCCCTTCTTGACGTAGGGCCCGTAGCGCCCGATCCCGGCTTCGACCAGCTCGCCATCTTCCGGGTGCGGGCCGATCTCGCGCGGCAGGCTCAAGAGCAGCAGCGCTTTCTCGAGGTCGATCTCTTCGGGCTTCCAGCCCTTGGGCAGCGAGGCCCGCGGCGGCTTGGGCACATCCTCGGTCGGCTCGCCCTTCTGGACGTAGGGGCCGAAACGACCGACGCGCAGCGTGATCGCCTGATCCTCGTCATAGCCCAGTACCTTGCCGTCGAGTGCCTGCACCTCGTCATCGCCATCGGGCGCGGAGAGGGGCCGGGTGAAGCGGCATTCGGGGTAGTTGCCGCAGCCGATGAAGGCCCCGCCGGAGCGCGCGGTCTTCAGGTGCAGCTTGCCACTGCCGCAAAGCGGGCAGATGCGCGGGTCGGACCCGTCGGGACGCGGCGGATAGAGATGAGGGCTGAGCACCTCGTCGATCTTGTCGAGCACTTCCGAGATACGCAGCTCCGACGTCTCTTCCAGAGCCGCCGAGAAATCGCGCCAGAACCGCTTGAGCACTTCCTTATAGTCGCGATCGCCGGCCGAGATATCGTCGAGCTGGTCTTCCAGATCGGCGGTGAAATCGTATTCGACGTAGCGCTTGAAGTAATTCGACAGGAAGGCCGTCACCAGCCGCCCGGTATCCTCGGGCATAAGGCGGTTCTTGTCCTTGCGCACATAGCCGCGGTCCTGAATCGTCGTGACGATCGAGGCATAGGTGGACGGGCGCCCGATGCCGAGCTCTTCCATCCGCTTGACCAGCGTCGCCTCGGTGTAGCGCGGCGGCGGTTGGGTGAAGTGCTGCTCGGGCGTGATGTCGCCCTTCTTGGCCTCTTCGCCCTCGTGAATCTGCGGCAGGCGGTTGCTGTCTTCGCCCTCGTCATCGTCGCGGCCCTGATCGTAGACTTTCAGGAAGCCGTCGAACACGACGACGGAGCCGGTCGCGCGCAGCTCGACCTGCTCGTCGCCGGAGCCGACGAGAACGGTCGTACGCTCGAACCGGGCCGCTTCCATCTGCGACGCGATCGTGCGCTTCCAGATCAGATCATACAGCTTCCACTGATCGTCGGAGAGCTTCAGCTTGTCGGGCGATTTCGACATATCCGTCGGGCGGATACATTCGTGCGCTTCTTGCGCGTTCTTCGCCTTGTTCTTGTACATCCGCGGGGACTTCGGAACGTAGCTGTCGCCGAACTTGTCCTTGATCGCATCGCGGGCCTGCATCACGGCCTCGGGGGCCATGTCGATGCCGTCGGTCCGCATATAGGTGATGTGACCCGCTTCATAGAGACGCTGCGCCGCCGACATCGTGGCCCGCGCGCCGAAGCCGAACTTGCGGCTGGCTTCCTGCTGCAGCGTCGAGGTCATGAAGGGCGGATAGGGGTTGCGGTTGGCGGGTTTCGCCTCGACCGAGGTCACGCTGAGATCGCGCGACGTGATCGCCTGCACCGCCATCTCGGCCGCGGTCTCGTTCTCGAGGTCGTATTTCTCGAGCTTCTTGCCGCCCAGAACCGACAGGCGCGCCTCGTATTCCTGACCGCGCGGCGTCGTCAGGATCACCTTCACCGTCCAGTATTCGCGCGGCTTAAAGGCTTCGATCTCCATCTCGCGCTCGACGATGAGACGCAGGCAGACGGACTGCACGCGGCCCGCCGATTTCGCGCCGGGCAGCTTGCGCCACAGGACCGGCGAGAGGTTGAAGCCCACGAGGTAGTCGAGCGCGCGGCGGGCCAGATAGGCCTCGACCAGCGGCGCATCGACATCGCGCGGATGCTTCATCGCCTCGAGGATTGCGGTCTTGGTGATCGCGTTGAAGGTGACGCGCGAGACGTTCTTGCCCTTGAGCTTCTTCTCCAGCGCTTCCTGCAGGTGCCACGAGATCGCTTCGCCTTCGCGATCGGGGTCTGTTGCGAGGATCAGTGTGTCGTCATCTTTCAGCGCGTCGGTGATCGCCTTGATGTGCTTTTTCGAGTCGCTCGCGACTTCCCATTTCATCTCGAAATCGTGCTCGGGATCGACCGAGCCATCCTTCGGAGGCAGGTCACGGACGTGGCCGAAGGAGGCGAGCACGGTGTAGTCAGACCCTAGATACTTGTTGATCGTCTTGGCCTTGGCAGGGGATTCGACGACAACAACAGCCATAAGGTCCTCACTATTCAGTGCAAAAAGGGTCTGGGCGCGGAACATGTGGGCGTTTGGGGCGAATTGTCAATGCGTCCTGACCCTGAGGTAATCCCTTCCCCCTTAGAGCGGACGACTGATTAGGCCGCCCCGATGCCGCTCTATCCGGCCTTCGATTTCGAGCGCAGTGAGGGCTTGCGAGAAGGCCGCCGCAGCCACGTCGAGATCGCGGATCACCTGATCCTCGGCGGTGGGGGAGGGGCCGAGACGTTCGAGGATCTTCGCGCCGAGATCGCCGCTTTTCACGGCGCGGCGCGTTGGCGGAGGGTTTGGCGCAGGGCGCGGTTCGGGTGGCGCCGCGCGGGCGTCTAGCGCGGCCAGCACATCCTCGGACCCGCGCACCAAGGTCGCCCCGTCGCGGATCAGCGCATTGCAGCCGCCTGCGCGCCCGTCCATCGGATGGCCCGGCACGGCCATGACCTCCCGCCCCTGATCGAGGGCGTCGCGTGCGGTGATCAGGCTGCCCGATTTCAGCGCCGCCTCGACCACGACGACGCCTGCGCTTAGCCCTGAGATGATCCGGTTGCGCGCAGGGAAGTGGCGCGCCTGCGGCTGGGTGCCGGGCGGAGCTTCGGTCAGCCGCAGCCCGGTCTCGGCCATTTGCCGGGCAAGCGCCGTATTCTCCTGCGGATAGATCACATCGATTCCGCCCGCCTGCACCGCGATTGTCCCCGTGGGCAGGGCGGCCTCATGGGCGGCGGCGTCGATCCCGCGCGCCAGCCCGGAGACGGCGCAGATGCCCGCCGCGCCCAGACCTTCGCTCAGCCGCTTCGCCATGCGCAGCCCCAGCGAAGAGGCATTGCGCGCGCCGACCAGCGCGATCATCGGGCGGGTGAGCAATTCCAGCTGACCGAGCGCCCAGAGCACGGGCGGCGCGTCGTCAATCTCCGCAAGGGCGGCGGGATAGCCCGGCCCGCCATGGATCAACAGCCGCGCGCCGGCCGCCTTGCCCGCCTTGATCTCGGCGTGTGCCTGTTTCTCGGGGCAGGGGATGTAATCGGCGACGCCCGCCGCGCGGGCGACTTCGGGCAGAGCCGCGAGCGCTGCCGCCGCGGAGCCATGTTCACCGATCAATCTGTGGAAGGTTGTGGGCCCGACACGTCGGGAACGAATGAGGCGAAGAACCGGCAGTTCATCTTCTTCCGTGGTGGGTGGGGTGAAGGGGGTGGGGTAAGAAAACAAATCTGTTTCCATCCGACCCTCCGCCTCAATCGCTTACCCTTTCTGCCGCGTTATTCTTAATAACTCGTTACCAAACCCCGTATCGCGACGGGTTTGGGATAAATTTTTCACGTTTTGGTTGCAGATTTTCGGCGCCACGATTTGCAGCTTAGGGCCGCGGGGGCGGTCTGGCCGGATCATCTCCCCCCACGCCCGCCGGCGAATCGTCTACGCGGCCGAGCCGCCCACGGTCAGGCCGCCGATCATCAGGGTCGGCTGACCGACACCCACCGGCACCCATTGGCCCGCCTTGCCGCAATTGCCGATGCCGGGATCGAGCGCGAGGTCGTTGCCGATGGCGCGGATATGCTGCATCGCGGTCGGCCCGTCGCCGATCAGGGTCGCTCCGCGCACCGGTGCGCCGACGACGCCGTTCTTCACGCGATAGGCTTCGGTGCAGTTGAAGACGAACTTGCCATTGGTGATATCGACCTGACCGCCGCCGAAGCCGACCGCATAGATGCCGTCCTTCAGATCGGCGAGAATTTCGCCCGGATCGGCATCGCCACCCAGCATATAGGTGTTGGTCATGCGCGGCATCGGGGCATGGGCAAAGCTCTCGCGCCGCCCGTTGCCGGTAGCCTCCACGCCCATCAGGCGCGCGTTCTGGCGGTCCTGCATGTAGCCCACGAGCACGCCATCCTCGATCAGCACGTTCTTGCCCGAGGGGGTGCCCTCGTCGTCGATCGTGATCGAACCGCGCCGGTCGGGGATCGTGCCATCATCGAGCACGGTCACGCCTTTCGCCGCCACCTGCTGACCCATCAGCCCGGCGAAGGCCGAGGATTTCTTGCGGTTGAAGTCGCCTTCCAGACCATGGCCCACCGCCTCGTGCAGCAACACGCCCGGCCAGCCCGGGCCAAGCACCACATCCATCACACCCGCAGGCGCGGGCTCGGCGCGCAGGTTCACCAGCGCGATGCGCAGCGCCTCGCGCGCGACCGGCTGCCAATGCGCGGGCTCAATCAGGCCCGACAGGCCGAACCGCCCGCCGCCGCCATGGCCGCCGGATTCGCGGCGTCCGTTCTCTTCCACGATGACCGAGATGTTGATCCGTGCCATCGGGCGGATATCCGAGACCAGCCCACCCTCGGGGCGCAGGATGAACACTTCCTGTAGGCTCGCCGCCATCGAGGCCGAGACCTGCACGACGCGCGGGTCGAGGTCGCGGGCGAACGCGTCGATCTCGCGCAGGATGTCGATCTTCGCGGCGAAGGGCGTGTCCGAGACGGGATCGGTATCACTATAAAGATGCAGGTTCGTGCCCTTGGGCGGGGGCGCCATCGTGCCGCCGCCATCGCCTACGGCGAGGCGCGCGGTCTCTGTCGCCCGCTTCAGCGCGGCTTCGGAAATCTCGGTCGAATGGGCATAGCCCGCCACATCGCCCTTCACCGCGCGCAGGCCGAATCCTTCGGAGGCGTCGTAAGAGGCGGTTTTCACCCGGCCATCGTCGAAGACCAGCGCCTCGGACCGGCGCTGTTCGAGAAACAGCTCGCCATCCTCGGCCCCTGCGGTCGCTTCACGCAGCAGATGCAGCGCGCGATCCTGGTCGAGCTTGTCCTCGAAAGGGGCGAAACGGTCGGGCTTGGTCATCTGGACTCCTGCTAAGGCGATCAATTTTGACAAAATGTCGCAGCTTTTGCTTGCGCCACCCTCCCAATATGATTTTAAAGTGAGAACACGCAACGGTGAACGGTTTGGGAGATCCGAACGCCGTCGGGCGGCAGGGAGAAACGCCGCCAAAAGGGAGACATGGGACTTATGCGCTTTGCAAGCAAGGGCCGCGGCATCGCGGCCGCTGTCACGTCGGCTGTTATGTTGACGCTCGTCGCCGGGCAGGCCTCGGCTCAGGACATGATCAAGGGGCTGCCGGTGATCGGTAAGCCGCATCTGGGCGGCACGGGGTTCCAGCCCGCGTCCTCGAACCTCGCGGAAGATCAGCAATGGCTCGACCATATGCTGCTGGTGATCATCGCTGCGATCTGCGTTTTCGTGTTCGCGCTGATCATCTACGCGATCCTGCGCTTCAACAGCCGCGCAAATCCGACGCCGCGCAGCTTCACGCATAACACGCCGCTCGAGATCACCTGGACCTTCGTGCCGATCGTGATTCTCGTGGCGATCGGGGCCTTCTCGCTGCCCGCGCTGTGGAATCAGCAGGAAATCCCGGAAGGCGACATCACCGTGAAGGTGACCGGCTACCAGTGGTACTGGGGCTACGAATACCCCGATGAGGGCGTGGCGTTCGATTCGCTGATGCTGGCGAAAGACGAGCTCGCAGATCATGGCTATGCGCCCGACGAATATCTGCTGGCCGCCGACAACGCGATGGTGGTGCCCGCGGGCAAGACGATCGTCGTGCAAGTCACTGGCGCAGACGTGATTCACAGCTGGACCGTGCCCGCCTTCGCCGTGAAGCAGGACGCCGTGCCGGGCCGGATCGCGCAATTGTGGTTTAAGGCCGATCAAGAAGGTGTGTATTTCGGCCAGTGTTCGGAGCTTTGCGGCACCAATCACGCTTACATGCCCATCGTGGTCAAAGTTGTCTCACCGGAAGTTTACGCTAACTGGCTTGAGCGTGCGAAGAATGACTTCGCCTCGGTCGAGACGGATGGCGCGGTTCGGGTCGCACAGAACTGAATTCATTGTGCGATAACACCCGAGGGACGCTTTCATGAGTGACATCAGCTATATCCGCCAACAGGACAACGAGGCGCGGTTCGGCGACTACATCGCGCTTCTGAAGCCGCGCGTGATGTCGCTGGTGGTCTTCACCGCCTTCGTCGGCCTCGTGGTTGCGCCGAATCCGGTGCATCCCTTCGTTGGCTTCGTCGCGATCCTGTTCATCGCGCTAGGCGGCGGTGCCTCGGGCGCGCTGAACATGTGGTATGACGCGGATATCGACCGCATCATGCGCCGCACCCGGAACCGTCCGATCCCGGCGGGCCGCATCTCGGAGCGCGAGGCGCTGGGCTTCGGCCTCGCGCTGTCGGGTATCTCCTGCGTGATGCTGGCGCTGGCCACGAATATCTTCTCGGGCCTGTTCCTCGCCTTCACCATCTTCTTCTACGTCGTCGTCTACACGATGTGGCTCAAGCGCGCGACGCCGCAGAACATCGTGATCGGCGGCGCGGCGGGCGCCTTCCCTCCGATGATCGGCTGGGCCGTGTCGACGGGCGGCATCTCGATCGAATCCGTGGCGATGTTCCTGCTGGTCTTCCTCTGGACGCCGCCGCATTTCTGGTCGCTCGCGCTGTTCATGAAGGCCGATTACGACGAGGCGAAAGTGCCGATGCTGACCTCGACCCATGGTCGTCTGGTCACGCGCAAGAACATCCTGTTCTACGCTTTCATCCTCGCTCCCATCGCGGTCGGCACGGGTTTCACCTCGATCGGTGGCCCGGTCTATTTCGCGACGGCGCTGATCATGAATGCGCTGTTCATCAAGGGCGCGATCGACATCCACGCCCGCACCGAAGCGCAGGCGGAGGCCGACAAATACGCGGTCGAGAAGCGCTTCTTCTATTTCTCGCTCATCTACCTCTTCGCGCATTTCGCGGCTTTGCTGGCCGAAGCGGGGCTGAGCTATATCGGTTTGGGAGTCTGGTAAGCGATGGCAATCACCCGGGACAGTGACCTTCATATCCGTCGGTTCTCGCGCAATGCGGGGCTGGGCGCGGTTCTTCTCGGGTTTGTCGCAATCGTCTTCGGTCTGACCGTGGTCAAGGTCGAGAACGGCTCGAAGATGGAAGCCTACGACCACCAGCCGCGCGCCTCCGTGCTGCCGGCGGAAGGGGCTTCGCAATGACCCAACGCCCCGCAGATCGGTCGAACACGCGCGTGCTGCTCTCGCTGCTCGCGGTGATCGTCGTGATGGGGGCAGGGGCCTGGGCTGCGGTGCCGTTCTACAACTGGTTCTGCAAGACGACCGGCTATGGCGGTACGACCAACACCGCCGAGGTGCTGCCCGACAAAGTGCTCGACCGCGAGATCCTCGTGCGTTTCGACGCCAATGTCGCGCGCGGCATGCCGTGGGAGTTCAAGCCGGTCCAGACCGAGATGAAACTGAAGATCGGGCAGAACGGGCTCGCCTTCTACGAGGCCTACAACCCGACCGATCATCCGATCGCGGGCACGGCGAGCTACAATGTCTCGCCCGACGTGGCTGGCTACTATTTCGACAAGATCCAGTGTTTCTGCTTCACCGAACAGGTGCTGCAACCCGGGGAGAGGGTGCAGATGCCGGTGAGCTTCTTCGTCGATCCCGACATCGTCGAGGATGCCGATGCGAAGCGGATTCACGCGATCACGTTGAGCTATACTTTCTATGAAACCGACCTTCCCGAGCCGGAGGAAACTGCCTCGGTCCGTCAAAGGGAGACGGAGACGGTCAACTAGCCATCGGAGGGAGACGCATGGCCCACGCAAAGAACCACGACTACCACATACTACCGCCCTCGATCTGGCCCCTCCTCGGGGCCGTTGGTGGCTTCATCATGCTCTTCGGGGCGGTGCTCTGGATGCAGAGCATTACCCATTACGTCTTCTTCGGCGGCCTGCTCGTGGTGCTCTACACCATGTATGGCTGGTGGTCGGACGTAGTCCACGAGGGCGAGACCGGCGATCACACCCCGGTGGTGCGGATCGGCCTGCGCTATGGCTTCATCCTGTTCATCATGTCCGAAGTGATGTTCTTCGCGGCCTGGTTCTGGAGCTTCTTCAAGCACGCCATGTACCCGATGGGCCCGATGAGCCCCATTCAGGACGGCGTCTGGCCGCCCGAGGGCATCGTGACCTTCGATCCGTGGCACCTGCCGCTGATCAACACCGTGATCCTGCTCCTGTCGGGGGTGACCCTCACCTGGGCCCACCATGCGCTGGTGCATGAAAACGACCGCAGCCAGGTCAAGCAGGGCCTGATCCTGACAGTGATCCTAGGCGCGTCCTTCACGGTCCTGCAGGCCTACGAGTACAGCCACGCGGCCTTCGGTCTGGCGGGCAACATCTACGGCGCCAACTTCTTCATGGCGACGGGCTTCCACGGGGCGCATGTCATCATCGGGACGATCTTCCTGCTGGTCTGCCTGCTGCGGATCATGCGCGGCCAGATGACCCAGGACGAGCATGTCGGCTTCGAGGCCGCCGCTTGGTACTGGCACTTCGTCGATGTGGTCTGGCTCTTCCTGTTCGCATCGATCTATATCTGGGGCAGCGCGTAAGCGCCCCCGGCATTAACACGCAAATGCGCAGATCGGCGCGGGGGGCGACCCTCGCGCCGCTTTGTTGGAGGCTTGATGAAACGCTACATCTTTCCGCTGCTGCTGGGCATCGTCGGCTGCGCGATCCTGATCTCGCTCGGTATCTGGCAGGTGCAGCGGCTGGGCTGGAAAGAGGCGATGCTGGCCGAGATTTCCGCCAAGATCGAAGGCCAGCCGCAGGCGCTGCCGCCAGAAGGCACCGACACCAAGCCGCTGAAATACGAACCTGTCACGGTAAGCGGGCGCACGACGGGGCAGGAGATCCTCGTGCTCTCGGGTCAGAAGGGCGTCGGCGCGGGCTACCGGGTCATCGACGCCTTCGAGACCGATCAGGGCCGCAAGATCCTGCTCGATCGCGGCTTCATTCCCGAGGGCGAAAAGGGCTCCGACCGCCCCGCCACGGAGCTCACCGTCACCGGCAACCTGCACTGGCCCGAAGAGACCGACAGCTACACCCCCGAGCCCGACGCCAAGACCGGCATCTGGTTTGCCCGCGACGTGCCCGCGATGGCCGCCAAGCTCGGGACCGAGCCGATCCTGATCGTCGCTCGCACCGCTCAAGGGGCCGCGCAGGGCATAACGCCGGTCCCCGTGACCATCACTGGCATCCCGAATGACCACCTCGGTTACGCGATCACCTGGTTTTTGCTCGCAATCGTCTGGGCTGGGATGACAATCTTTCTTCTCTGGCGTATCAGGCGGCAACAGGCCTGAGGATTGACGATGCGTTATGTTTCCACTCGGGGCAAAGCCCCGGTTCTGAATTTCGGCGATGCGATGCTGACGGGGCTTGCCCGCGACGGCGGGCTTTACGTGCCCGAGACCGTGCCGCAGTTCTCCGCCGATGAGATCGCCGCGCTCGCAGGGCAGCCCTACGAGGAAGTCGCGTTCCGTGTGATGAAGCCCTTCGTCTCCGAGACTTTCTCGGACGAGGAACTGCGCGGCGCCATCACGCGCGCCTATTCCGGTTTCGGCCATGTCGCCCGCGCGCCGATGGTGCAGCTGGCACCGAACCATTTCCTGCTGGAGCTGTTCCACGGCCCCACGCTCGCGTTCAAGGATTTCGCGATGCAGGTGATCGGGCAGCTGTTCCAGATCGAACTGCAAAAACGCAACCAGAAGATCACCATCGTCGGCGCCACCTCGGGCGATACCGGCTCGGCGGCGATCGAGGCCTTCCGCGGGCTCGACAATGTCGATGTGTTCATCCTCTTCCCGCATGGCCGGGTGTCCGAAGTGCAGCGCCGCCAGATGACGACGCCCATCGAGAGCAATGTCCACGCGCTCGCGCTCGATGGCGATTTCGACGATTGCCAGGGCAAGCTGAAGGACATGTTCAACGACTTTGACTTCCGCGACGAGGTCGGGCTGGCGGGTGTGAACTCGATCAACTTCGCCCGCGTGCTGGCGCAGATCGTGTATTTCTTCTCCTCCGCCGTGGCGCTCGGTGCGCCGCATCGCAAAGTGTCCTTCACCGTGCCCACCGGCAATTTCGGCGATATCTTCGCGGGCTTCCTTGCGAAGGAAATGGGCCTGCCGGTCGAGCGTCTGGTGATCGCGACGAACCAGAACGACATTCTGCATCGTTGCCTCGAGAAGGGCGACTATACCAAGCAGGGCGTCACGCCCTCGATCTCGCCGTCGATGGATATCGAAGTGAGCTCGAACTTCGAACGCGCGCTGTTCTGGGCCTATGGCAAGGACGGGGCCGCGATCGAGAAGCTGATGGACGAGCTGAAAACCGAAGGCTCCTTCACCGTCTCCGAAAACGCCATCGGGAGCTTGCGCGATATCTACGACAGCGGCTCGGTCGGCGAGGCGCGCACGATGGAAGAGATCGGCGACACGCTCAAGGAAACCGGCGAACTGCTCTGCCCGCATTCCGCGGTCGGCGTGAACGTGGGCAAAACGGCGGTCGCGCGCGACCCGGCCACGCCGATGATCACGCTCGCCACCGCGCATCCCGCGAAATTCCCCGATGCGGTGGAAGAGGCGACGGGCATCCGTCCCGACCTGCCGCCGCGCATGGCGGATCTGTTCACCCGCGAGGAGCGCGTGACCCGCGTGCCGAATGACCTTGCAGACCTTGAAGCCCTGATCCGGGAGCGCCGCCGCACATGATCGAAATGACCACCCTGAAGAACGGTCTGCGCATCATCACCGAGTCGATGCCGGGCCTCGCCTCTGCCGCGATCGGCGTCTGGATCACGGCCGGTGGCCGCCACGAGCGCCCCGAACAGAACGGCATCGCTCATTTCCTCGAACATATGGCGTTCAAGGGCACGAAGACGCGCTCGGCGCTGCAGATCGCGGAAGCCATCGAGGACGTGGGCGGCTATATCAACGCCTATACCTCGCGCGAGATGACCGCCTATTACGCCCGCGTGCTGGCCGAGGACGTGCCGCTCGCGCTCGACGTGATTTCGGACATCCTCTTGAACCCGGTCTTCGATCAGCGCGAGATCGAGGTGGAGCGCGGCGTGATCCTGCAGGAAATCGGCCAGTCGCTCGACACGCCCGACGATGTGATCTTCGACTGGCTGCAGGAGGCCGCGTATCCCGATCAGCCGATGGGCCGCACGATCCTCGGCCCGGCGGAGAAGGTCCGCAGCTTCGCGCGCGACGATCTCTCGGCTTTCGTGACCGAACATTACGGCCCCGATCAGATGATCCTCTCGGCGGCTGGTGCGGTCGATCACGCGGAGATCGTGAAACGCGCCGAAGATATCTTCGGCGACCTGCGCCCCGCGCTGAACCCCGCGCCCTATCCCGCGAAATGGATCGGCAACGAGCGGCGCGAGATCAAACAGCTCGAACAGGCGCATTTCGCGCTTGGCATCGAGTCGCCCAGCTATCGCGATGCCGACCTCTACACCGCGCAGGTCTATTCGGTGGCGATGGGCGGGGGCATGTCCTCGCGCCTGTTCCAAAAGATCCGCGAAGAGCGCGGGTTGTGTTACACGATCTTCTCGCAGGCAGGCGCCTACGAGGACACCGGCATGTTCACCGTCTATGCGGGCACCTCCGGCGACGAGGTCCGCGGTCTGGCCGAACTGACCATCGACGAGTTGAAACGTGCCGCCGAAGACATGACCGAGGTCGAGATCGCCCGCGCCCGCGTCCAGATCAAGGCGGGGCTTCTGATGGGGCTGGAAAGCGCCTCGGCGCGTGCCGAACGCATGGCGCGCAGCCTCTATATCTGGGGCAGGGTGCCCGGGATCGACGAGGCCTCGGCGCGGATCGACAGCGTCACCCGCGATGCGGTGCGCGACTTCGGGGAACGGCTCGCCACTGGCGGGCGCACGGCCATGGCGCTTTACGGCCCGGTCAAGGATGCGCCCGAGCTTGGGGAGCTGCGCGAAAGGCTCGCCGCCTGATGTTCGCGCGTCGTCGTCAGCTGCGGATCGATACGGATCGAATGATCCTGCGTCCGCCGCAGCATGGGGATTATCGTCCGTGGGCCAGCCTGCGCGAGGATAGCCGTGACTTCCTGACGCCCTGGGAGCCGAGTTGGTCCTCCGATCACCTCAGCCGCAAGGCGTTCTCGAACCGGGTCTATTGGGCGGCGCGCGCGATCGCGAACGGCACCGCCGTTCCCGTATTTCTGTTCTCGCGCCGCGATGACATTTTTCTGGGGGCGATCACGCTCGACAATATCCGGCGCGGACCTGCTCAGGCGGGTACGCTGGGCTATTGGATCGGCCAACGCCACGCGCGTCATGGCTATATGCGCGAGGCGATCGAGGCGGTGGTTCATTACGCTTTCACCAAGCTCGATCTGAGCCGCATTGAGGCAGCTTGTCTGCCCGAGAACGCGGCCTCGCGCGGGGTGCTGGAGAAATCCGGCTTCAAATATGAGGGCGTCGCGCAGAGCTACCTGCAGATCAACGGGCGCTGGCGCAATCACGTCCTCTATTCCAACCTGCGCTCGGATCGCCGGGGACGGACGGATGTCCGATAGGAACGGATATGCTGGCGACGGACGTCCGGCCCTTCGCTTGCGCTTCGGGCGTTCGCCGGGGCGTCCTTCCACTGGAAGGCCGCTGATCCCGGCTCACCCCCCAGGATATTTCAGCCAAGCCGAAGGAGGCAGAGATGCGTACCGCCGCTGATGAAAGTTTCGTCGAGACGCTGCGGGACGCGGTGCCGGGCCTGAGCCTCGGGGCGCCGGGCGCGTCTTACCTCGAAGAGCCGCGCGGGCGGTATCACGGTCTGGGTGGAGTTCTGGTCAAGCCGACGTCGACCGAAGAGGTCGCAGCGGTTCTGAAGCACTGTCACGCGGCGGGCGTCGCCGTGTTGCCCTATGGCGGGGGCACCGGTCTGGTCGGCGGCCAGATCACCGAAGACGGTCCCGCGCCGGTCATCCTGAGCCTCGAGAAAATGAATGCCGTCCGTGCGGTCACTGGCCATGTGCTGGAGATCGAGGCGGGGGCGACGCTGTTCGAGGCCCAGCAGGCGGCGGAAGGCGCGGGGCGGCTGTTCCCGCTGAGCATCGCGAGCCAGGGCTCTGCCCGGATCGGCGGTGTGCTGGCGACCAATGCGGGCGGGGTGAACGTGCTGCGCTATGGCAATGCGCGCGAGCTGTGTCTGGGCGTCGAGGCGGTGCTGGCCGATGGCACGGTGATTTCGGGCCTCAAGCATCTGCGCAAGGACAATACCGGCTACGATCTGAAGGATCTGCTGATCGGCTCCGAGGGCACGCTCGGGATCATCACCGCCGCGACCCTGCGACTGTTCCCGCGCCCGGCGGCGGTCGGGACGGCGATGATGGTGGTCGAAAGCCCCGCCGCCGCGCTGGAACTGCTGGAACTGGCCGAGGCCCGGATGCCCGGGTGCGTGTCGGCCTTCGAGATGATCTCGGGGCAGGGGCTGCGCTTTCTCGACGAGGTCGGCCCGGAGGTGCATCAGCCTTTTGAGGCGCGCCCCGACTGGTCGGTGCTGATCGAGATCGGTCTGCCCGAAGGGCTGGCGCCGGAGGAGGCGCTGGCAGAGCTGTTCGAAGCGGCCGAGGGACTGGTCAGCGACGGGGTGATCGCAAGTTCCGAAAGTCAGCGCGCCCAGATGTGGACCCTGCGCGAGAGCCTGCCGGAGGCGAACAAGCGGATCGGATCGATCTCGAGCCATGACATCTCGTTGCCGCTGCCGAAACTGGCCGCTTTCATCGAAGAGGCGCGTGATGCGCTTCTCGACCTCGGCAATATCCGGATCAACTGCTTCGGCCATGTCGGCGACGGCAATCTGCATTTCAACGCCTTCCCCGCCGAGGGGCGCGACCGCAAGGAATACGAGAACCTGCGTCGTGCGATCCCCGAAACGGTTTACAATCTGGTCGATCGTTTCGGCGGCTCGATCTCGGCCGAACATGGGATCGGGCGGCTGAAGGTGGGCGATCTGGAGCGCTACGGCGATCCGGGCAAACTGGCCGCGATGCGCACGATCAAGGCGGCGCTGGACCCGAAAGGCATTCTGAACCCCGGCGCGGTGCTGGCGGAGCGCTGAGGGCCAAGAGAAACGCGCCCCGCCAGGAGAGCAGGCGGAGCGCGGCGTTCTGGTTCACGTGTCATTGCAAGCAGCCGAACCATCAGGCCCACTCAGGTTAGGTCGATTCGCGTAAGAAAGACGTTAACGCCGTCCCAGCGCGGCGGCTTGCCGCGCGATCCGCGCCACGTCGCGGCTGAGGGGAAGGTCTCCCTCCATCCGGTCGATAGCGACCCAGCGTGCATCCAGCGCGTCGTCGTCCGCGACCGGCTCTCCGGCCTGCCATTGGCATTCGACTGCGACCAGCACGAAGTGATGCTCCAGCGTGCCCTTTCCATCCTCGGCGAGGACGTCGAGCGCATTGAAGGCATGGGTGGCCCGCGCCTGCACGCCGGTCTCTTCAAGCAATTCGCGCTCTGCCGCCGCAAGAAGCGTCTCGCCGAACTCGACCTTGCCGCCGGGAAAGCCCCAGAGCCCGGCATCTGGCGGGTTCGCCCGCTGCACCAGCAGCGCCTGCCCGTCGCGGATCACGACGGCAAGAATGGCGGGGACGGGACGGGGGCTCACGCCCCCTCGAATTCGCACAGAACGCTGACATTCATGCCGCGATCTTCGAGCAGTTTGCGCCCGCCCAGTTCCGGCAGATCGACGATGAAGGACAGGCCCACGATCTCGCCGCCGACGCGCTCGATCAGCTGGATGCCCGCCTGCGCGGTGCCGCCGGTGGCCAGAAGATCGTCGACGACCAGAACCTTCTCGCCGGGCTTGATCGCATCTTCATGCATCTCCATCACCGCCTCGCCATATTCCAGCTGGTAGGCCTGGCTGATCGTCTGGCCGGGCAGCTTGCCCTTCTTGCGGATCGGCACGAAGCCTTTCGACAGCTGATGCGCGATCGCGCCGCCGATGATGAAGCCGCGCGCTTCCAGCCCCACGACCTTGTCGATCTGCTGGCCCGCCCACGGGTGCAGCAACTGATCGATCGCCATGCGGAAGCCGCGCGGATCGGCGAAGAGCGTCGTCACATCGCGGAACATGATCCCTTCATGGGGGAAATCGGCGATGGTGCGGATATAGTCTTTGACGTTGGTCATGGGATCCTCAGAGGTCGAGCACGCGGCCCGCGATGGTCTTGAGTTTGCGCGCCATCTCGGGGTCGCGCTTGTCGGGGGCGGTCATGATCGCGCTGTCGAGGGCGTGTGTGCAGCCGGTGGCGCAATCGCCCGCCGCGCCCTTCAGCAGACCGGGCAGAGCCGCGACCAGAGCGCGCGCCTTATCGGCGTTCTTCATCGCGACGGCAACGACCTGCGCCACATCCACGGCATCATGATCGGGGTGCCAGCAGTCGTAATCGGTGATCATCGCAACGCAGGCGTAATGCAGCTCCGCCTCGCGGGCGAGCTTGGCTTCGGGCATGCCGGTCATGCCGATCACGTCGGCCCCCCATTGGCGGTAAAGCTCGCTCTCGGCCTTGGTCGAGAATTGCGGCCCCTCCATCGCGACATAGGTGCCGCCCTCATGGACGCTCACGCCGGTCTTGCGCGCGGCCTCGGCGCAGGCGGCCGAGAGGTCGGAGCAAACAGGATGCGCGACCGAGACATGGCCCACCATGCCGGGGCCGAAGAAGGTTTTCTCACGCGCGAAGGTGCGGTCGATATACTGGTCCACGATCAGGAAATCGCCCGGCGCATAGGCCTCTTTCAGCGAGCCCACGGCGGAGACGGCGATCAGATCGGTTACGCCCAGCTGTTTCATCGCGGCGATATTGGCGCGGTAGGGGACGGTGGTCGGCGTCTCGACATGGCCGCGCCCGTGGCGGGGCAGAAAGGCCATCTTCACACCGTCCAGCGTGCCGGTCAGTACCTGATCGGAGGGCGCGCCGAACGGCGTCTCGATGGTGATCCATTCGGCCCCTTCGAGCCCGTTGATCTGATAGACGCCCGAGCCGCCGATCACCCCGATCATTCTGTCCATTCTGCGCATCCTTCGCCTGTCTTTTCCGCGTCGCGGCGAGCCTAAGCGCCACGGCCCCGGGAGGAAAGAGGGATTGCAGCCACTTGCCGCGCGGTCTATCGGCGCAGGGGGATATGGGAGTCCCCACGGGAGGATCTATGGAAAATATCCGCGGCTCGGTGCTGATGGTCGTCGCGATGGCGGCCTTCGCGATGGAAGACATGTTCGTCAAATCCGCCTCGACCCATCTCGCGGTGGGCGTGGTGCTGATGCTGTTCGGCCTCGGCGGGATGGTGGTTTTCGGCGTGCTCATCACCGCGCGCGGTCAGCGGTTGCTGCATCCGGCGCTCGCGTCGAAACCGCTCCTGATAAAGCTCGCGCTCGAAGTGGTGGGGCGCCTCGGCTACACGCTGGGGATCGCGCTGACGCCGCTGTCCAATGCCTCCGCGATCCTCCAGGCGACGCCGTTGGTCGTCGTCGCAGGCGCGGCGGTGGTGTTTTCCGAACGCGTCGGCATCCGCCGCTGGGTCGCGGTGGGGATCGGGTTCATCGGCGTGCTGATCGTGCTGCGCCCCGGCCTCGACGGCTTCGTCCCGGCTGCCCTTTGGACCGTGCTGGGGATGCTGGGCTTCGCGGGGCGCGATCTGGCGACGCGCGCCTGCCCGCCGGTCCTGTCGAATTTCCAGCTCAGCTTCTACGGTTTCATGATGCTGATCCCGACCGGCGTGCTGATCCTGCTGATCTTCGGCGGTGTGACGACGCCCGATCTCTTTGCGCTGCGCGACGTGGCCGGTGCGGTGGCCTTCGGCAGCCTCGCCTATTGGTCGCTGACCAAGGCGATGCGGATGGGCGAGGTCTCGGTCATCACGCCCTTCCGCTACACCCGCCTGATCTTCGCGCTGATCCTCGGTGCGGTGGTGTTCGGCGAGCGGCCCGATGCGGCGATGATCGTGGGTGCGGCACTAATCGTGGCGAGCGGCCTCTACACGCTGATTGAAGGCCGCCGCAGCCGGGCGCGCGCCCGGATCAGAGCTTAGGCCGCAGCATCTCGAAGGTTTCCGACACGGCCGCGTAATCGCCGCGATTGCCAAGCCGCACGAGACGGTCGGGCGGGGAATAGAGTCCGTCCTTCAGGCAATCGTCGGCGATATGGATGCCCGTCACCTCACCATGCACGAGGTAATTCCCCTCGCCCAGAATCTTGATCACCTGCACCACGCGACATTCGAGCGAGGCAGGCGCCGCCGCCACGCGCGGGCAATCGATGGTCTCGCATTCCGCCTTCTCGATCCCGCATTCGGCGAACTCATCGGTGCCTGCAGGATAATTCGCGCAGGAGGCGTTCATCTGATCCTTCAGCGCATAGGTCACGAGATTGGCGCAGAACACGCCCGCTTCGCGCAGCTGCGAGACGCTGTCCTTCGTGCCGTCGCGGTCGGGCTTCACCCCGGTCGAGGAGAAGATCACCTGCGGCGGCGTATAGGCGACCGCGTTGAAGAAGGAGTAGGGCGCAAGGTTGTCGCCCATCTCGCTGCGCGTCGAAATCCAGCCGATCGGTCGCGGGGCGACGATGGAATTGAACGGGTTGTGGGCGAGAGGGTGGCCATCCGAAGTGCGATAGAACATGCTTTCTCCTGTTTGATCCCGAACTTAGCGCATGCTACCGCGCAGGAAAGGGGCAGCCTGAAAGGGGCGGCGGGCGTATGTATCAGCTCGAACAAGAGACGGCGGAAGACTGGTGGGAAGTCGAGGCGCTCTATGACCTCTGCTTCGCGCCGGGTCGCACGGCGCTGTCCTCCTACCGGCTGCGTGACGGGGTCGATCCGGTGCGCCCGCTTTGCCTCACGCTGCGCCAGGACGGCATCCTGGCTGCGGTGATCCGCTTCTGGCCGGTCAGGGTGGGCGGCAAGCGTGTGCTGCTGCTGGGGCCGATCGCGGTCCACCCGACGCGGCAGGGCGAAGGTTTGGGTGGAATCCTGATGCATGAAAGTCTTTCCCGCGCCGCCGATCTGGGCTGGGAGCGGGTGCTGCTGGTGGGCGACGCGCCCTATTACCAACGCTTCGGCTTCGAGAAGCTCGACGATGTCGAGATGCCGCCGCCCACCAACCCCGACCGCGTTCTGGGCCTCGAACTGGTGCCCGGCGCCTGGGACGGCGTCAAAGGCCAAGTCGAGAAAGACGACTGATTGCCGAAGCGCCTCCGCCGCCCCATATCAGGGAAAGGCAAGGAGGCGATGATGGCAGATATTCTTCCCCCCGTGAGCGACCCGGCGATTCTGGGTCAGCTCGACTCGCTCGCGAAACGCCACCGCGCGGCAGGCGGCGTGGTGATGCAGGTGATCGGCTATATCGGAGGCTCTGCCGAGGGGCTGCTGGGCAAATTGCCCACCCCGGTCCGCAATGGGCTCGACGGGGCGACCGAACGCGCGTTGTCAGGGGCGATGACCGCTGCTGAGCGTTCGCGCGGGATCGTCTCGGACCGGCCCGATTGGATGAATCGCACGCTGACCACCGCGATGGGGGCTGCGGGCGGCGTCGGGGGTCTGGGCAGTTCGCTCGCCGAATTGCCCTTCACGGTCACCATGCTCCTGCGCGCCATACAGGGTATCGCTGCCGAACATGGCTTCGACCCGGCGTCCGAGGAAGTGCGGCTGGAATGTCTGCGGGTCTTCGCCTCTGCCGGGCCGCTCGAGGATGATGACGGGATGGATCTGAGCTTCCTCGCCGCGAGGGCTACGATCACCGGGCCGAGCCTGAAATCGCTGATCGCCAAGGTCGCGCCACGCCTGTCGATCGTGCTGGGTCAGAAGCTTGCGGCTCAGGCGGCCCCGGTTCTTGGCGCGGTCGCAGGTGCGGCCGTCAACTACGCCTTCACCAGCTATTATCAGGAAATCGCTCGCGTCCATTTCGGCCTCAAGCGCCTTGCCCGCGACACCGGCACCGATGAGGGCGTGCTGCGCGAGGAGCTTGTCGCCCGCATCGCCAAGTGATCGAAGCGTCGCGCCTTTGGTCGCGGTCGGATGCCTCCGGCGGGGATATTTAGACCAAGAGGAAGAACGCCCCTCTTCCTCTTGGCGAAAATATCCCGGGGGGCTCCAAAGGAGCGGGGGCAGCGCCCCCTCCGAACTCTCAGCCCTTCGCGTCCTCGAGGATCATCTGCGCCGCCTTCTCGGCGATCATCATCGTCGGCGCGTTGGTGTTGCCCGAGGTGATCGTCGGCATCACCGAGGCATCCGCGATGCGCAGCCCTTTCAGCGCTTTCAACCGCAGCCGCGAGTCCACCACCGCGCCGTCATCCGAGCCCATCCGGCAGGTGCCGACGGGGTGGAAGATCGTGGTGCCGATATCGCCCGCCGCTTTCACGAGATCCGCCTCGGTCTGATAGTCCGGGCCGGGCTTGTATTCCTCGGGTTTGTATTTCGAGAACGCCGGTTGCGAGGCCACGCGGCGGACCTGCCGGATCGCTTCGGCGGCGACGCGGCGGTCGCCTTCGGTCGAGAGGTAATTCGGCGCGATCTCGGGATGGGCGCGGAAATCGGGCGAGGTGATATGCACATGGCCGCGGCTTTCGGGGCGCAGGTTGCACACGCTCGCCGTCATGCCGGGGAAGGGGTGGACCGCATCGCCGAACTTGTCGAGGCTGACCGGCTGGACGTGATATTCCAGATCGGGCGTTTCCTTCTCGGGGAAGCTGCGGGTGAAGATGCCCACCTGCGAGGGCGACATCGACATCGGACCCGAGCGGAACAACGCATATTCCATGCCGATCTTCGCCTTGCCCCAGAGGGTTGAGGACATGGTGTTGAGGCTTTTGACGCCCGAGACCTTGTAGATGAGGCGCAGTTGCAGGTGGTCCTGCAGGTTCTCGCCCACGCCATCGACCTCGGCCACCGGGGTGATGCCATGCTCGGACAGCACGTCACCGCGCCCGATCCCCGACAGCTCGAGGATCTGCACCGAGCCGATCGAGCCTGCCGAGAGCACCGTTTCGCCCGCCTTCACGTCATGGCTCTGGCCGTTCTGATTGTAGCGGATGCCGATGACGCGGCCATCCTCGATCAACAGCTTCTCGACCTGCGCATTGGTTTCGATCCGCAGGTTCTGGCGCTGCATTGCCGGTTTCAGGAAGGCTTTCACCGCGCTCCAGCGCCAGCCGGATTTCTGCGTGACGTGGAAATAGCCGCCGCCCTCATTGGTGCCGGTGTTGAAATCGTCGGTGCGCGGGAAGCCTGCCTCTTCGGCAGCCTCGAGGAAGGTGTCGAGCATCTCCCAGCGCACGCGGGCTTCTTCCACCCGCAATTCGCCGCCCGCGCCATGCAGGTCGCTCTCGCCGCGATAGAAATCTTCCTGCTTCTTGAACAGCGGCAGCACGTCGTCCCAGCTCCAGCCGGGATTGCCCGACTGCGCCCACATATCGTAATCGCGCGCCTGACCGCGCATGTAGATCATGCCGTTGATCGAGGAGCAGCCGCCGAGGATACGCCCGCGCGGATAGAGCAGCTCGCGCCCGTTCAACCCGGCATCGGCTTTCGACTTGTAGCCCCAGTCGGTGCGCGGATTGCCGATGCAGTACAGGTAGCCCACCGGGATATGCACCCAGTGGTAATTGTCGCGCCCGCCTGCTTCCAGCAGCAGCACCTTGTTTTTCGGATCTTCCGACAGACGGTTCGCCAGAACGCAGCCTGCGCTGCCACCGCCGACCACGATGTAATCGTATTGCTCCATGAGCCCCTCCCGAACTGCGCCTCCGGGCAAGACTTTCGCAAGCTGCCGCCCGGGAAACAAGGCCATGACCCGTTCATTCGCGCAAAGTCGCTTTGCGAAAACGCAAGGAGGGGCTTGCCTGTGAGGGGGGGGATCCGTTCTATGGCGCAAATCTCGCCGGAGCCTTTCATGGTCCTTTACCGCCTTCTCGTCAGTATCGCGAGCCTGCTCGTTCTGGCGGCGCTGCTCTGGCGCGTTCTGCGCGGGCGGGAAAGCCGGACTGCCCTGGCGGAGCGGTTGGGCGGCGGGGAAGCCGCGCCGCACCGTCTATGGCTGCACGCGGCTTCGAACGGCGAGTTGACCTCCGCAAAGCCTTTGATCGATGCGCTGCTGGCCGCAGAACCCGCGGTGCACCTGTTGGTGACGGTGAACACGGTGACGGCGCGCGAGCTGGGACAGGGCTGGGCCGATCCGCGCATCGCGATCCGCATGGCCCCGCTCGATCATCGCGCCGCGCTGCGACGGTTTCTGTCGCGGCATGATCCCCGCGCGCTGGTCGTGATCGAAAATGAGCTCTGGCCGAACCGTATGGCGCTGATGGCCGATGCGAAGCAGCCGATCTTCGTGATCGGGGCACGGATGTCAGCCCGCTCTGCGGCGCGCTGGGCCAAGATCGGGATGGCGCAGCCGATGATCGCGCAGATCACCGCGCTTTCGGCGCAGGATGCGGGGTCCGAGGCGCGGTTCCTCGATCTCGGACTGCCGCGCGATCGGCTTTTGCCGCCCGCCAATCTCAAGACGGCGATCACCGTCGCGCCCGGCACGCCGCTCGACTGGCCGCGCAGCGACACGGTTCTGGCCGCCTCGACCCATGAGGGGGAAGACGCGCCGATCCTTGCCGCCTTCGCGAAGGCGCGCGCGCGCCGCCCCGGCCTGCGCCTGATCCTCGCCCCGCGCCATCCGCGCCGCGCGCCCGAGATCGCGGCGCTGATCGCCAAGGCCGGGCTGCGCCATACCACTCGCTCGAAGGACGAGCCTCCGACGGCGGAGGTCTATCTGGCCGATACGCTGGGCGAGATGGGCCGCTGGTATGCGAGCGCAGGCCTGTGTTTCGTAGGCGGCTCGCTCGTCGAAAAGGGCGGCCATACCCCCTATGAGCCCGCAGGCTTCGGCTGTGCCTTGCTGCACGGTCCCGATGTCGCGAATTTCGCTGAGGCCTTTGCGGCACTCGACGCGGCAGGCGGGGCACAGCTTTGCGAAACCGAAGCCGATCTTGCGACCGCTTTCACCACGATTGACGCCGACGCGCAGGCCGAAATGGCTAGCGCCGCACGGGGGGCTCTCGGTCCGCCTGCCGATGTCGAAAGCCTTGCAAAGGCGCTCCTCGCACGGCTCTGAGCGACGGCGACGCGCTTGCATTGCGGCCTAAAACGCTTATTTCCATATGCATCCGGGAGATGCAGACATGATCCGTTATACGCTGCAATGCGAGAATGAGCACCGCTTCGACAGTTGGTTCCCCTCGGCCTCCGGGTTCGAGGCGCTCAAATCCGCAGGCCAGTTGGAATGTGCGATCTGCGGTTCGAAAAAGGTCGGGAAATCGCTGATGGCGCCGCCTGTCGCACAGACGCGCAAGACGGGCGAGCCCGCCGCCGAACGCCCCCTTTCGCAGCCGCAATCCGAGGCCGAACAGGCCCTCGCCGCGATGCGTCGCGAGATCGAGAAGAATTCCGATTACGTCGGCATGAACTTCGCCACCGAAGCGCGCGCCATGCACGAAGGCACCGCCAAGAAACGCGCGATCCACGGCGAGGCGAAACCCGAAGAGGCGCGCAAGATGCTGGAGGACGGGCTGCCGGTTCTGCCGCTGCCCTTCCTGTCGACTCGCAAGACGAACTGACCCTTTTCGCTCTTTCCAAATATCCCGGGGTGAATTCGCGCGAGCGAAGAGGGGCAGCGCCCCAGCGCCGATCTGAGACCCTCGAAACGCCAAATCTCTTGCGCGGCCCAACGGCTTGAGCTAGCAGAGGCCCGACTCTGCCCAAGGGGGATTTCCATGCCCATTCTGGTGATGAAATTCGGCGGCACTTCCGTCGCCGATCTCGACCGGATCGCCAACGCCGCCGAAAAGGTGAAGCGCGAAGTCGAACGCGGTTACGATGTCATCGTGATTGTCTCGGCGATGTCGGGCAAGACCAATGAACTCGTCAACTGGGTCGAGACGACCTCGCCGCTCTATGACGCGCGCGAATATGACGCCGTGGTCGCCTCGGGCGAGAATATCACAGCCGGTCTGATGTCGCTGCGCCTGCAGGAGATGGGTGTCTCCGCGCGCAGCTGGCAGGGCTGGCAGGTGCCAATCAACACGACCTCGGCGCATGGCGCGGCGCGCTTCGTGTCGATCCCGCGCGAAAATCTCGACCAGAAATTCTCCGAGGGCTTCAAGGTCGCGGTGATCGCAGGCTTCCAGGGGCTTTCGCCGGAGAACCGGATCACCACGCTCGGCCGGGGCGGCTCCGACACGACCGCCGTGGCCTTCGCCGCCGCATTCGGCGCGGAGCGTTGCGACATCTACACCGATGTCGACGGCATCTACACCACCGACCCGCGCGTCTCCTCCAAGGCGCGCAAGCTCGACCGCATCGCCTTCGAGGAGATGCTGGAACTCGCGAGCCTCGGGGCGAAGGTTCTGCAAACCCGCTCGGTCGAGCTCGCGATGCGCTACAAGGTGCCGCTGCGCGTGCTAAGCTCCTTCGAGGAAACCACGGAGAATTCGGGCACTCTGGTCTGCGACGAGGATAAAATCATGGAATCGAAAGTTGTCTCCGGCGTCGCCTTTTCTCGCGACGAAGCGAAAATGACCCTCGTGACGGTCGAAGACCGCCCCGGCATCGCCAGCGCGATCTTCGGGCCGCTCGCGGATGCGGGGGTGAATGTCGACATGATCGTGCAGAACATCTCCGAGCGTCAGGCCGAACATGAGGTCAAGGTCACCGACATGACCTTCTCCTGCCCGGTCAATCAGGTCGCCCGCGCCCGCAAGGCGATGGAGGACGCCCGCGACGCCGGGCTGATAAAGTTCGACGAACTGGTCGCCGACGAAGACGTGGCAAAGATTTCCGTCGTGGGCATTGGTATGCGCTCCCACGCGGGGGTCGCGGCGAAGATGTTCAAGGCGCTGGCCGCTGAAAACGTCAACATCAAGGTTATCGCTACGTCGGAAATCAAGATTTCGGTGCTGGTCGACCGCAAATATCTGGAACTGGCGGTTCAGGCCCTGCATGATGCCTTCGAACTCGACAAGGCCTGAGTAACCCGAAGGGCCGCAGCAACAGGGGCAACCTGCGCGGATGGTGGAACTGAGCGAAAGTGATAGTCGCACGCTGTTGCGACGCCTGCGCGATACGCTGGCCACGGAGGGCGACGGGCAGGACCGGCTCAATCACATCACGCAGATCATTGCGGATTCGATGGGCACCGAAGTGTGCTCGATCTACCTGTTCCGCGATCCCGAAACGCTCGAGCTTTGCGCGACCGAAGGTCTGAAAGCCGAGGCTGTCCACCACACGCGGATGCGGCTGGGCGAGGGTCTCGTGGGCCGCGTGGCGCGGTCGGGCCGTCCGATCAACTCCGCCGATGCGCCTTCCGAGCCGGGCTTCCGCTACATGCCGGAGACGGGCGAAGAGATCTATTCCAGCTTCGTCGGCGTGCCGATCCAGCGCGTGGGCGAGAAGCTGGGCGTTCTGGTCGTGCAGTCGAAGGACGAGCGCAGCTTCTCGGATGACGAGCTTTACGGGCTCGAGGTCGTCGCGATGGTGCTGGCCGAAATGACCGAACTCGGCGCTTTCACCGGTGGCGAGAATTCCGAAATCGGCGCGACGCATCGCTTCCCGGTCATGTTCCGCGGCGCGACGGGGCAGGAGGGCGCCGCCGAAGGCCGCGTCTGGCTGCACGAGCCGCGCGTCGTCGTGACGAACCCGGTGGCCGAAGACCCCGAGGCCGAGGCCGCGCGGCTCGAAGAGGCGATCACCGAACTGCGCGGCAAGATCGACGAGATGCTGGCCAGCCCGACCCTGATCGACAAGGATCAGCGGCAGGTGCTGGAGACCTTCAAGATGCTCGCGGCTTCGAAGGGCTGGAAGCGGCGGATGCTCGAAGACATCACCGCTGGTCTTTCTGCCGAAGCCGCAGTCGAGAAAGAACAGAACGCCGCGCGCGACCGGATGCGCAAGGCGCCCGATCCTTACCTGCGCGAACGGCTCAACGATCTCGACGACCTGTCGAACCGCTTGCTGCGCCAGCTGACGGGGCAAGGCAGCGATACCGGCGCCGAGATGCCGGAAAACCCGGTGCTGGTGGCGCGCAATATCGGCCCGGCGGAACTGCTCGATTACGACCGCAAGCTCAAGGGCGTGGTGCTGGAGGAAGGCTCGGTCGGCTCGCATGCCGCGATCGTCACCCGCGCGCTCTCGATCCCGCTGGTGATCCATGCGGGCCGGATCACCGCCGAGGCGCTGAACGGCGACCCGATCCTCGTCGACGGCGATCAGGGCGTGGTGCATCTGCGGCCCGAGGAAAGCGTGGCCCATGCGTTCCGCGACAAGATCGCGATGCAGGCGGAGGCCCAGAAACGCTACGCCTCGTTGCGCGATCAGCCCGCGATAGACAAATCGGGCCAGACCGTCTCGCTGATGATGAATGCGGGGCTGATGGCGGACTTGCCTTCACTGAAGGGCTCCGGCGCTGACGGGGTGGGCCTGTTCCGCACCGAGCTGCAATTCCTGACCCGCACCAAGGTGCCGCGCCGCAACGAACTCGTGCAGCTCTACAAGCGGGTGATGGATGCCGCCGACGGCAAGCGGGTGAATTTCCGGACGCTCGATATCGGCTCCGACAAGGTCGTGCCCTACATGAAGCCGCAGGACGAGCCGAACCCCGCGATGGGCTGGCGCGCGCTGAGGGTGGGGCTCGACAAGCCGGGGATCCTGCGGATGCAGCTGCAGGCGCTGCTGCGCGCAGCCGACGGCCGCCCGACCTCGATCATGTTCCCTTTCATCGCGCTGCCAGAGGAATTCTACGCCGCGCGCGACACGCTGCTGCGGGTCCGCGACCGCGAGGCGCAGATGGGCCGCCCCGTGCCCGAAGAGCTGCGCATCGGCGCGATGCTGGAAACCCCGAGCCTCGGCTTCGCGCCCGACAGCTTCTACCGCGATTGCGATTTCATCTCCATCGGCGGCAACGACCTGAAGCAGTTCTTCTTCGCCGCCGACCGCGAGAACGAACGCGTGCGCCGCCGCTACGATACGCTCGACGGGTCGTTCCTGAACTTCCTAGAACGGATCATCGCGCGCTGTGCGGTCTCGGACACCCAACTCAGCTTCTGCGGCGAGGATGCGGGCCGCCCGATCGAGTCGCTGACCTTCGCGGCGCTCGGCATCCGTACGCTCTCGATGCGGCCCGCCTCGATCGGCCCGGTCAAACACCTGATCCGCCGCGCCGATCTGGGCGAGCTGCGGCAGGTGATCCAGCAGGCGCGCAATGCCGGCCAATCCAGCGTGCGCCCTGCCGTGACGAGTTACCTCGCCCATCTCTGAGCGGGGCAGGGGCTGCCGCTCCTATCCACGAAATCTCACCCCCGGAATGATTTTGGGCCACGGCGAAGCTCTGACACTTCGCCTTGGCCCAAATATCCCGCGGGGGTCTGGGGGCGCGAAGCCCCCAGCCTTGTTTTCATGCGTCAGCCTGCGGCCAGACGTTTCGCTTCCGCTTCCTTGAAGGATTTATCCGAGGGCGCGATGAACGTGTAGAACATCGGCACCACGAACAGCGTGAACATCGTCCCGATCAGGATCCCCGAGAAGATCACGAGGCCCATCGCCTTGCGCGCCTCTGCGCCCGCGCCTTGCGCGAGGATCAGCGGCACCACGGCCAGCGCCATTGCGGCGGTGGTCATCAGGATCGGACGCAGACGGGTCTGCGCGGCCTTCACGATGGCCTGCCTGCGGGTGAGGCCCGATTGCTCGCGCTGCTGATTGGCGAACTCGACCATCAGGATACCGTGTTTCGTGATCAGACCGACCAGCGTGATCAGCCCCACCTCGGAATAGATGTTGAGCGTGCCCAACCCGAGGTTCAGCGGCAGCACGGCCCCGAAGATCGTCAGCGGCACCGTCATCATGATGATGAAGGGGTCGCGGAAGCTCTCGAACTGGGCGGCGAGCACGAGGTAGATCACCAGCACGGCCGCCGCGAAGGCGATCAGGATGGTGTTGCCCTGCTGCGTCTCGATCCGCGACTGGCCCGAATAGTTCACATAGAAACCTTCGGGCATCACCTGCTTGGCGATGTCGACGATGGTCTGCACGCCCTCGCCGGTGGAGCCACCGGGCAGCGGCAGTGCCGTGATCGTGGCCGCGTTCAACTGGTCGAACTGTTCGATCGAAGACGCGTTCACCCCGGTGTCGATCTTCACGAGCGACGACAGCGGGATCATCGCCCCCGAGGACGAGCGCACGAAGTAACGGCCCAGCTCTTCGGGATTCGCGCGGAACCGCTGCGGCACCTGCGGGATGATGTCGTAGCTGTTGGAGTCGCGGTCGAACTGCGCCACCGACGCCTCGCCCACCAGCAAGCCCAAGGTCGAGCCGATATCCGAGACCGGCACGTTCAGCGCCGCCGCCCGGTCGCGGTCGATCGTGACATTGACCTGCGGGCTGTCGAAGTTGAGCGAGTTCTGCACGACGATGAATTTGCCCGAGGCCTGCGCCTTGTTCTTGATCTCCTCGGCCACCTCGGCGACGCGTTTCGCGGAGTGGATCGACTGGATCACCACCGAGATCGGCAGGCCGCCCCCGGTGCCCGGCAGCGACGGCGGGGCGAAGGCAAAGCCTTTCAACCCGGTCGATTTGCCGAGATCGCCCTGAATTTCCTGCTGGATTTCCTTCTGGCTACGGGTGCGGTCCGCCCAGTCTTTTAGCGCCCAGATATAGATGCCCTGAGAGCTGTCCCCGCCGAAGCCCGCGATCGAGAAATCGGTGCGCACTTCGGGAATATCGGCCGTGTCGCGCCCGACCTGGTCGATATATTTCTGGGTGTACTCGCTGGTCGCGTAGCGCGGCCCGTTCAGGATCGCGAAGAGCGCACCGTTATCCTCATCCGGGGCAAGCTCGGAATTGGTGTTCATCAGCATGAACCCGGTCACGCCCACGAGCGAGGCGACGATGAGAAGGGTGATCCCCCGCAGATCGAGCGAGCCATCGACGCGCCGCCCGTACCAACCCGAGAGCCGGTCGAAATTGCGGTCGACGAAGGCCTGGAAGCCCTTGGACTCGCCATGTCTCAGCAGGCGGCCCGACATCATCGGCGTGATCGTCAGTGCGATGATCCCCGACAGGATCACCGACCCCGCCAGCGCGAAGGCGAATTCCCGGAACAACTGCCCCGTCAGCCCGCCGGTGAAGCCCAGAGGCGCGAGCACCGCGGCCAGCGTGATCGTCATCGCGATGACCGGCCCGGTGATCTCTTTCATGCCCTGCACGGCCGCCGGGATCGGTTTCATTCCCTCTTCAATATGTCGGTGGATATTCTCCACCACCACGATCGCGTCATCGACAACGAGCCCGATCGCCAGCACCATTGCCAGCAATGTGAGAAGGTTGATCGAGTATCCCAGCGCCAAGAGCACCGCGAGCACCCCGATCAGCGAGAGCGGAATGGTCACGATGGGCATCGCGACGGAGCGCAGCGAGCCGAGGAACAGCAAGATCACCACGGTCACGATCGCGACCGCTTCGCCGATGGTCTTGAATACCTCGTGGATCGAGGCCGAGATCGTCTCGGTCGAGTCGTAGACCAGCTGGATTTTCATCCCTTCGGGGAGCGAGGCGTTGATGTCGGGCAGCGCCTTGCGCACTGCCGCCGCCGTATCGAGCGGGTTGGCGGCGGGCGTCGGGTAGACGCCGAGGAACGTGCCCTCCTTGCCCTCGAAAGTGACGATCTCGTTCTCGGAGGCCTTGGCGAGTTCGATCTTCGCGACATCGCGCAGCCGCACCACGTCATCGCCCTTGCCCGAGATCGGCAGCTTGCCGAAGGCTTCGGGCGTTTGCAGCGTGGATTGCAGCGTGATCGACTGGGCGACGTACTCGTTCTTCGTCTTGCCCGGGGCCGAGAGGAAATTCGACGCCTGAATCGCACCCACGACTTCCGATGCCGTGACGCCGCGCGCGGCGAGCTTGTCCGGATCGATCCAGACCCGCATCGCGTAATCGGAAGCGCCGATGATCTGGGTCTGGGCCACGCCCGGAATCGTGGACATGCGCGGACGGATCACCCGGCGCAGATATTCGGTCAGCTGCTCGGGTGTCATGTTGGGGTTGAGCGCCGCGAGATACATCAGCGCGAAGGTCTGGCCGGTGCCCTTCTGGATCACCGGATCCTTCGCCGCCGAGGGCAGCTGGCCTTTGACCTGCTGCACCTTCGAGAGCACCTCGGTCATCGCCGCGTCGGAGTTCGACCCGAGCTTCATGTGGACCGAAATGACCGAGGCCGAGGGCCGCGACTGGGTGGTGACGTAATCGACGTTCTCAGTAGTCGCCACGGCGGCGGCCAGCGGCGAGGTGATGAAGCCCTGAATCAGTTCGGGCGAGGCGCCGGGATAGGCGGTGGTGATCGTGACCACCGTTTCCTCGACTTCCGGATATTGGCGGACGGGCAGGTTGAAATACGCCTGTGCGCCCAGCAGGAGCATGAACGCGCCCAGCACCATCGACAGGACGGGGCGGCGGATGAAGATCTCGGAGATGTTCATGGGCTTGGCCTTACTGCGCCTTCGCGCCGTCTGATGTCGTGTCCGATGCCCCGTCAGAGGCGGCGTCCGAAGCGCTATCCGCGGAAGCGTCCGACGTCGCGTCGGAGTTTGCCTGCGCGTTGCCCTCCATGCCGAAGGCTTTCATCACCTCTTCGGTGGAAGGCGCGTCGGGATCGGGCGAAATCGCGTTGTCGATGCTCACCGTCGCGCCGGAGTTCAGCTTGTTCTGGCCCGCGTTGACGACCATGTCGCCCGCCTTCAGCCCCTTCGTCACTTCGACGAGCGTGCCCGAGCGGCGTCCGAGCGTGATGAAGACCTGCTTGGCCACCAGTTGCGGCTGGTCCGCGCCTTCGGGCGTTTGCTTGCGCACCACGAAGACCGAGTCGCCGTAGAGGTTGGAGCTCACCACCGTTTGCGGCAGCGCGATCACGTTGTCCTCGGAGGGCAGCACGACCGTGACATGGACGAACTGGCCGGGCGTCAGCTTTCCTTCGCCATTGGGCACCTCGGCGCGCAGGGTCACGAGCCGCGAATTCGGGTCGATCTTGGGCTCGATGCCGGTGATCTTGCCTTCCAGATCGACCGAGCCGTCCTCGGTCTTCACCTTGACGGTCTGGCCCGCTTCGGCGTGACGCGCCTGCTGTTCGGACAGGGTGAAATCGACGCGCATGTGGTCGCGATCCTGCAGCGTCGCATAGGTGGTGCCGGTGCCGACATACTGACCGACCTCCACCTGCGGGATGCCGATGATGCCTGCGAAGGGCGCGGTCAGGCGCTTCTTCTCGAGCACGGCCTGCAGCTTCGCGACGCTTGCGCGCGCTTCCTGCGCGCTGGCTTCAGCCTGATCGAGATTGGACGTGGCGGACACGCCCCGGTCGGCAAGCTGGCGTGCGCGCTTGAGATTGGTCTCCGCCAGATCCTGCGCGGCCTTGGCCGAGGCCAGATCGGCGCGCTCGGAGCTGTCGTCGATCTGCATGAGGACCTGGCCCTTCTCGACCTTGTCATTCGCCTTGAAATGGATCTCCTGCACGGTGCCGCCCATTTCGACGGCCAGTTCGGTGCCGCGCACGGCGGCGGCGGTGCCGATCGCCTCGAGGCCCGGCTGCCAGGTGATCGGCTTCACTTCGCTGACCGAAACCGCCACGGGGGGCTGCGTCATGTTTGCGAAGAACTGCGCGATCATCTTCGAGCGGAAAAGATTGTAGCCGACGACGCCACCCACCACGAGGATGAGCGCGACGAGGGCGATGAGGAGGCGTTTGATCATTTGGCTGTCCCGTCAAAATCCCTGTTTGCACGCAAATACGACCCCGCCGGCCGAGCTGCGCGCGATTTCTGAACCATTTGGTTCACGTCCTTGTCATGTCAATACGCGAGTGACGTTAAAAGGATGGGTCACAGTGCCGTGAAGGCAAGGCGGAAAGTCTGTGCGTGAGAGCAATTACAGGGCTTCACGAATGCTCACCTCGCGAAAATCTGATTTTTCTGTGCTCGACGGTGAAGAAGAGTGCATTATCTCAACCTGTACCTGCGATCCTGACGACCTGACGTCGCTTTGCAGCGATGTCTGGTTTTAGGAGTTTATATGGATCCCCTGTCTTTTATGCGCATCGGCTTCGAGGCCGCGCGGATCGGCTTTGAGGCCCAAGCGGTGATTTCGATGCGCGTCGCGGGAATGATGGGGCTCTGGGATGTCTCCCCGCTCGAATCGCTCCAGATGGTGCAGGAAAAACCCGTGGCGGTCGTAGCTGCGGCGGAGGCTGCGGCATTTGCGCTTTTGCGGGGGCAAACGGCGGATCGGGCGATTTCGGCGTCGATCACGCAGATCGGAAACCACACCAGCGCCAATATGACGCGATTGTCGCGCCGTGGACCCAGCTGGCTCTGACGGCACTGGCCGGGCAGGGCCGCCACGCTTACGCGGCGACCCAGTAGTCTTCAGGCGGCGCTGTCTTCCTCGACCTCGTCATCGCCTTCTTCGACGCTTGCGGGCGTCACCATGGCGGTCAGGATCGTCGTCATGTCGACCATGCCGATCGGCTTGTTGGCCGCGTCGACAACCGTCGCCGTACGCACCTCGGCATCGGCCATCCGGCGCGCGATCTTTTCGAGCACCGAGCTGGCTTTCACCTTCATCTTCGGCAACTCGCCCTCGGGCAGAGGCAAGGCGATGGTCTCGGCACGGATAACCCGGCCACGGTTCACCTCGCGCACGAACTCGGCGATGTACTCGTTCGCCGGGCGCAGCACGATTTCCTGCCCCGTGCCGACCTGATTGAGCGCGCCGTCACGCAGGATCGCGATCTTGTCGCCAAGGCGCAGCGCCTCGTCGAGGTCGTGGGTGATGAAGACGATGGTCTTCTTCAGCTCGGCCTGCAGGTCCAGAAGCACCTTCTGCATATCCATCCGGATCAGCGGATCGAGTGCCGAGAACGCTTCGTCCATCAACAGGATGTCCGCGTCGTTGGCCAGCGCGCGGGCGAGGCCCACCCGCTGCTGCATCCCGCCCGAGAGCTGGTTCGGATAGTTATCCTCGTAGCCCGCGAGCCCGACGCGCTCGATCCATTTCTTCGCGATCGGTTCCGATTTCGACCGGTCGACCCCTTGGATATCCAGCCCGTAGCAGGTGTTTTCCAGCACGGTCCGGTGCGGCAGAAGCGCGAACTTCTGGAACACCATCGCCGTCTCATGGCGACGGAATTCCCGCAGTTCCTCTTCGTTCATCTTCACCACGTCGCGGCCGTTATAGAGGATCTCCCCGGCCGTGGGCATGATCAGCCCGTTGATGTGGCGGATGAGCGTCGACTTGCCCGAGCCCGACAGGCCCATGATCACCGAGATCTTGCCCGGCGGCAGGGTAAGGTTGATGTCCTGCAGGCCCAGAACGTGCTTGTGCTTGTCGTTAAGCTCTTCCTTGCCCATGCCGGCCTGCACCTTCTCCACGTAATCCTTGGGGCGCGCCCCGAAGATCTTGTAGAGATTGCGGATCTCGATGCCCGAGCGGTTGCCGGTATCGGTGTTGGTCGTGGCATCAGTCATGGCCGGCCTCCGAATGTTTCTGCAGCCGCTTGCCGAACGCCTGGCTCGCGCGGTCGAAGATGATCGCGATCGCAACGAGTGCGAAACCGTTCAGGAAGCCGATGGTGAAGAACTGGTTGTTAATCGCCTGCAGCACGTTTTTACCGAGGCCACCAACGCCGACCATCGAGGCCACGACGACCATCGCCAGCGCCATCATGATGGTCTGGTTGACGCCCGCCATGATCGTCGGCAGCGACAGCGGGAGCTGCACGCCCCAGAGCTTCTGACGGGGATTGGCGCCGAAGGCGTCCGCGGCTTCGATGACTTCCTTGTCCACGAGGCGGATGCCCAGATTGGTCAGGCGGATCATCGGCGGAATCGCGTAGATCACAACGGCGATCACGCCGGGCACCTTGCCGATACCGAAGATCACGACGACCGGGATCAGGTAGACGAAGGATGGCATGGTCTGCATGACATCGAGCACCGGCGTCAGGATTTTCTGCATCCGGTCCGAGCGCGCCATCAGGATGCCGATCGGCAGGCCGAGGATGATCGCGATCAGCGTCGCTACCGTGACCATCGCGAGGGTGGTCATCGTGTCTTCCCACAGTCCGAAGATACCGATGAAGGCAAGGCCCAGGGAGGAGCCGATCACGATCTTCACATTGCGCGAGGCGAACCACACCACGACGAGGATCAACGCGAAGATGACGAACCAAGGCGTGTCCACGAAGGCGTGTTCGAGGGTGTTGAGAAACCATTGAAGCGGCCGGGTGGCCGCGTCGATTTGATCGGAATAGGCGCGGACGATGCCGCGAAACCCGTCGTCGATGCCCATGCGCATGTGGCGCAGGGTGGAGTTGGGAAGGGAAGGGAACTCACACATCAGTTCCGGCAAGCCCCAGCATGAAGATGCCATCTTGTTATGTCCTCCGGTCGATTATTTGCGCCGGTTAAAAGAAAACGCGCGCGAGGCTCCCCTCACGCGCGCCAAAATCTCGGATCGCCCGCTCAGAGCGCGTCCTCGACCTTCTTGATCACGTCGTCAGAAAGCCATGCCTTCCAGACGTCCGGATAGTTCTCGAGGAAGTAGTAAGCGGTGTCCTCGTTGGTGCCTTGGTTGTCGGCCTGCCATGCGAGGAATTCGCCCACGGTCTTGTTCGACCATTCACGCTTGCCAAGGTAGTCCATCGCAACTGCGTTGTTCTCGGCGAATTCCTTGGTCACGACCGTGTACACGTCCGAGGTCGGGTAGGCGTTGGGCTTGGGATCGACGCAATCGGCCTGCGAGTTGCACTTGTCCCAGGCTTCCTTGTCGCCCTCGACGCCCGCGTCGAGCTTGACCATCGGGTATTTGCCGAGGATCGCGGTCGGGGCCCAGTAGTAACCCAGCCAGCCCTTCTTGGACTCGTAGGCATTGGCGATCGAGCCGTCGAGGCCCGCAGCCGAACCGGTGTCGACCAGCTTGAAGCCCTTCTCCTCGGCCTTGTGAGCCTTGAAGCGGTTCGCGGTCGAGATCTGGCAGTTCCATCCCGACGGGCAGTTGTAGACGCCACCGATGGACGGCTCTTCGGGATCGGGGAACAGATCGGGATGCGCCAGCGCATCGTCGACCGTCTTGATCTCGGGGTGCTCGTCGGCGACGTATTTCGGGATCCACCAGCCTTCTTCGCCGCCATCCTTGAGGATTTCGGCAGCGATCACGAGGCGATCTTCGCTGACGGCCTTGTCGAGCGCGACTTTCACCGCGTTCACCCAAAGCTCGGGTGCGATGTCGGGCTCGCCCTTCTCGTTCATCGAGGTGAAGGTGGGCATCGTGTCGCCGGTCACCAGCGTCACGTCACAGCCGTAGCCGTTTTCGAGAATGATCTTGTCGACCCAAGCAGCGACCCCGGCCGAAGCCCAGTTCATTTCGGCTTCGGTAACGGAACCACATTCGCCATCGGCGGCGAAGGCGGGCGCCGAGAAGGTCGCCAGCGGCAGTGCCGTCAGTAACGCAGCAAGCGCTTTCTTGTTCATACAGTTCTCCTGTTGTGGCAGCTTTGATTGAAGCGATCCGCGCGGGCTGCCGCCGTGATATCGGTCGCGTTAAGTCCCCGTTTTTCCCCAGGTTGGAATCTTCGCACAGTCACGCTCACGCGATAACGGTCGCAAGACTTGCCAAATTCCGACACTCTATGTCGTAAATAACCAAGTCCCGAGGCGCAACCTTTTCACGGACCTTTCCACCTCCCTGCGGCGTTACAGCCGCGACGAAGAGGTGACATCATGACTGCCGAGCCAAAGGATTCCGTCAAACCGGAGAATGATACGGGGCCTGAAAGCCTCGTGGATCGAGACGCGAAATCCGCGCTCCAGTCCGGGTTGAAGGACGAAAAAGGCGATGAAAAATTGACGAATGGCACCCCGCCGGAGCCGAGCGTCGCATTGCGCCGACAAGCGGTCGCGTTGATTGCGAACCCCTCTTCGGGCGGCAACGCAAAAGATGAAGAGGCGATCCGCCGCGCGATGGATGCGCTTGGTGACGGTGCGTCCCTTTACCGCTGGTCCCCGGAAAGCGACATTGTGGCGACCGTGCGCAAGGCGCTCGACGACGGTGCGGAGATGATCGTCGCAGCCGGCGGCGACGGCACTGCAATGGCCGTCGCGGGTGCGCTGGTGGGGCAGGAGGTGCCGATGGCGGTGCTGCCGCTCGGCACGTTCAACTTCTTCGCGCGCGGGCTGCGACTCTCCGAGGATCCGGAGGAGGCGGCGCGCGCGATCCGCGAAGGCAATGCACATCCGATCCGGGTCGGCGAGGTGAACGGGCAGGTGTTCCTGAACAACGCGTCGCTTGGGATCTACCCGTCGATCCTCAAGGCGCGCGAAGATATTTACGCCCGCTGGGGCCGTCGCCGGATCGTTGCGCATTGGTCGGTCGTCAAGACCTTCCTGCGCTTCCAGCGCCCGATGCGGCTGAAAATTACGGCGGACGGGGAGACCAGGAACCGTCGCACCGCGCTCGTCTTCATCGCGCGCTCAGCCTATCAGCTCGATTTCTTCGGGCTCGACGGGGCGACGGTCATCAGTGACGACGCCTTCGCGGTGCTGGTGGCGAAGGCGCAGAGCCGTCGCGACCTCTTCCGCCTGTCGGCGCGGCTGGTGCGCCGCAAGACCAAGCAGGGCGAGGATTACGAATTGATCCGCGCAAAATCCTTCGAGATCGAAACCGCCCGCGGGCGCGGCCTGCTGGCCTTCGACGGTGAGAAGTGCCGCGAAGAAAGCCCGTTCCGCTTCAAGATGTCCGACGCGCCGCTCTGGATCGTGCTGCCGGCCAAGGACACAGAAAACGAGACCCAAGACACGACCGCATGACCCGTATCGTTCACCTTTCCGATCTGCATTTCGGGCGCAGCCTGCCCGAGCTCGAGGCGCCGCTGCTGACAGCGGTGAACCGGCTCGCGCCGGACCTGACGGTGATCTCCGGGGACTTCACGCAGCGCGCCCGGCGCGGCCAGTTCGCGCAGGCGCGGCTGTTCGTGGAGCAGATCGAAAGCGAGACCCTTTCGGTGCCCGGGAACCACGACACACCGCTCGACAATCTCTTCCTGCGGATGCTCAAACCCTTCGGGCGCTACAAATCCGCGATCAATCATAATCTGGAGCCAGTTTTCGAGACCGATCACCTCAAGGCGGTCGGCGTGAACACCGTGAACCGCTTCGCCTGGCAGCGCGGCAAGGTGCCCGAGCGGACGATCTCCCGCCTGTGTCGGGAATTCGGCGAGGCGGGCGAGAGGCTGCGAATCGCGGTGATGCACCATCCGCTCGAACATGGGCCCGAAGTCGACAAGGCGCTCATGGACGGGGCAGGGGATGCGCTGGAGGGGATGTCGGACTGCGGCGCGGATCTCGTGCTCTCGGGGCATCTGCACACCGGATCGGTGGCGCCTTTCTCGGCGGTGCCTGGCATTCTGTTCGTGCAGGCGGGGACGGGCCTGTCCTCGCGGCTGCGCGGCGAGCCCAATACGTTCAACGTGATTGAAGGGGGGCGCGACGCTCTGTCGATCACGCTCTATGGCGCGCGCGACATGAGCTTCGAGCCAATCGGGGCCGACGAGTTCACGCGGGGCCCCGATGGGGCTTGGGTCAAAGGCTGATCAGTTCGGCTTGCCCGAAATGTCGCCCCAATCCAGAACCGGCGCCGCGTCGATGTCATGCGCGTCGAGCATCGAGGCCACGCGCTCGAGCGAGGCAATGATCTGCGCCTGCTCCCAGTCTTCCAGCGCCTCGAAGCGGCGCACGAAGATCTGTTGCAGCGCATCGGGGGCCTCGTCGATCGCGCTCGCGCCAAGTTCGGTAATCACGATATCGGTCTGACGGCGGTCGCGCTCGGAGCGCTGACGGGTCACCATGCCCTTGCGCTCGAGCTTGTCGATCAGCGCCGTCATCGTTGCCTGACTCACGCCCATGCGCTGTGCGATCGCCTTCGGTGTGGACCAACCTTTTTCGGAAATCACCTGCAGCACGCGGAACTGCGCAGGCGTCAGCCCGGCAGCCTTGGCCAGGTCGCGGCCGAACATTTCGGTCGCGCGCAGGATTCTACGCAAAGCGATCAGGCTCGTATCGACACGCTCCATCAGGCGGCGGGCCCCTTTTTTATCAAGACGACCCAGTATCGCAGAGAGTTCCGTGCTCTGCAATTGCTTGGCTTTGCTAAGTTTATCGTGTTCGTTTTTACTCATTTGCTTTGTCATGCTAATGGTATTTAGGGCTTATAAGCAAGAATATAAGGCTATGAGCGGAACTTTTCCGGGTTCCATTAGTTAGGTGGTTGAAATTTTCGACCACATGAACTACTTAGGCTACCGAAGCAAACGAGAGGAAAGAGCCGTGCCGCAAGTCGAGTCGATCAAGAAGGGTTCTAAACTGGTCTTCCGTAAGCCGGAGTCCGAAGACGGCAGCGAAATCTGGAAGCTGATCCGCCGCTGCAAGCCGCTTGATGAAAATTCGATGTATTGCAACCTTCTGCAGTGCGATCACTTCGGGGACACCTGTGTCCTCGTCGAGCGCGAAGGCGAAGTCGTCGGCTGGATTTCGGGCTACATCGCCCCGTCCGAGCCCGACACGTTCTTCGTGTGGCAAGTGGCTGTTTCCCCCGACGCACGCGGTCTTGGCCTTGGTAAGCGCATGCTGCGCCACCTCATCCAGCGCGACGTCGCCGAAGACTGCACCAAGCTGAAGACGACCATCACCGAAAGCAACGAAGCGAGCTGGGCGCTCTTCCGCTCCTTCGCACGTTCGATGGGCGGCGAGTTGACCGATGAGGCGCACTTCCACGAAGAAGACCATTTCGACGGCCATGCCTCGACCGAGCATATGGTCACCATCACCTTCCCCGAGGAGGCGCGTGCCGCCGCCTGATCTCAGGCCGCGCACCCTCCTCATTCCCCCAATTCTATGGAGTCCCCCATGACCGTTCATTCGACGGATAAAACGATCTTTACCCAACGCGAATCTGAGGCCCGCTCCTACTGCCGTGGCTTCGATACCGTTTTCACCAGCGCGCAAGGCTCGGAGCTGACCGACGCCGAGGGCAACACCTATATCGACTTCCTCGCCGGTTGCTCGTCGCTGAACTACGGGCACAACGACCCGGACATGAAGCAGGCGCTGATTGAGCACCTGACCGAAAACAAGATGGGTCACGCGCTCGACCTGCACACCGACAGCAAGGCCAAGTTCCTGAGCGCGTTCGAGGAGCACATCCTCGCGCCGCGCGGCATGGACCATAAGCTGATGTTCATCGGCCCGACCGGTGCGAATGCCGTCGAAGCCGCGATGAAAATCGCGCGCAAGGCGACCGGCCGCACCAACATCATTGCCTTCACCAACGGCTTCCATGGCGTGACCATGGGTGCGCTGGCGGCGACCGGTAACGGCTACCACCGCGGTGGCGCCGGCATGGACACGCATGGCGTGACCCGCATGCCGTACGACGCCTATGCCGATGGTGTGGATTCGGTCGCGCTGCTCGACCAGATGCTCTCGGACGCCTCGGGCGGTATCGACGCTCCGGCGGCGATCATGCTGGAGACGGTTCAGGGCGAGGGCGGCCTCAACGCCGCAAGCCCGGAATTCGTGAAAGGCGTCGAGCAAGTCGCCCGCAAGCACGGTGCGCTGTTCATCATCGACGACATTCAGGCAGGCTGCGGCCGCACCGGCACCTTCTTCTCCTTCGAGGAGATGGACGTGATGCCGGACGTCGTGACCCAGGCGAAGTCGATCTCGGGCTTCGGCATGCCGATGGCGATGGTTCTGGTGCGTCCCGACTACGACGTGTTCGGCCCGGCCGAGCATAACGGTACCTTCCGCGGCAACACCCATGCCTTCGTGACCGCCACTGTGGCGATCGAGAAGTTCTGGGCCGACGACAAGTTCCAGAAGGAACTGGCCGTGAAATCGGACGTGCTGCGTGAAGGTCTGGCCGCCGTGGCCGATCTCGTGCCGGGTGCCTTCCTCAAGGGCCGTGGTCTGATGCAGGGTGTCGATGTCGGCACCGGCGAGCTGGCTTCGGCGATCTGCGGTCGCTGCTTCGAAAAAGGTCTCGTGATCGAAACCTCGGGCAATGACGACCAGGTCGTGAAGGTCCTCGCACCGCTGACCACGCCGATGGAACAATTCCGCAAGGGGCTGGAAATCCTGCGCGAAGCCGCCACCGAGGTGACCGGCGAGCGCACGGACATCGCGGCGGAGTAATCCGTCGCTGCCTCCCCCAGCGACCAAGAAATTCAGATACGGAGACACATCACATGATCGTTCGTGATTTCAACAAGCTTAAAAACACCGACCGCGACGTGTCCGACGCCGATTGGAGCAGCGTGCGCATGCTGCTCGCCGACGACAAGATGGGCTTCAGCTTCCACATCACGACGCTGAAGGCCGGTTCGGACCACACGTTCCACTACAAGCACCATTTCGAGAGCGTCTACTGCATCTCGGGCAACGGCCACATCACCGAGCTCGACAACGGCACGCGCCACGAAATCAAGCCGGGTGTCATGTATGCGCTGAACCTGCATGACCACCATCGTCTGGTAGCAGGGGACGAAGACCTCGTCATGGCCTGCTGCTTCAACCCGCCGGTGACCGGCAACGAAGTTCACCGTGAGGACGGCTCTTATGCGCCGGCCGAAGAACTGGAAAATTCGTAAGGGGGCCAAATTGACCCACCAGAATCACACAGTCGAAAAGATCGGCGGCACCTCGATGAGCCGCGTGGACGAACTGCTCGACACGCTGTTCATCGGAGACCGCAAGGGCGCCGATCTTTACAACCGCATTTTCGTCGTCTCGGCGTTTGGTGGCATCACCAATCTGCTGCTCGAACATAAGAAGTCGGGCGAGGCGGGCGTCTATGCGCAATTCGCAAAAGCCGACAGCGAACATGGCTGGCACGAGGCGCTGAGCCGCGTCTCGTCGGCGATGGTCGAAGCCCATGAGAGCGTGCTGACGCATCCGGGCGACATCTCGCAGGCCACCGAATTCGTGCGTGAGCGTATCGAAGGCGCGCGCAACTGCCTGATCGACCTGCAGCGCCTGTGCTCCTACGGGCACTTCCGCCTCTCGCAGCACATGCTGCAGATCCGCGAATTGCTGTCGGGTCTGGGCGAGGCGCATTCGGCCTTCGTCACCACGCTCCTGCTGCAGCGCAACGGCGTGAACGCACGTCTCGTCGACCTCTCCGGTTGGCGCGACGAGACCGATCACGACCTCGAAGGCCGGATCATGGGGGCGATGAAGGATGTCGACCCGGCGTCCGAAATGCCGATCGTGACGGGATATGCGCAATGCGCCGAAGGCCTGATGCGGGAATTCGACCGTGGCTATTCCGAGGTGACCTTCTCAATGCTCGCAGCCCTCACCGGCGCGCGCGAGGCAATCATCCATAAGGAATTCCATCTGTCCTCTGCCGACCCGAAGCTGGTGGGCGAAGGCAAGGTGCGCAAGCTAGGCCACACCAACTATGACGTGGCCGACCAGATGTCGAACATGGGCATGGAGGCGATCCACCCGAAAGCCGCCAAAACCCTGCGCCAGGCGGATGTTCCGCTGCGCGTCACCAACGCGTTCGACCCGGGCGATCCGGGCACGCTGATCGACGACAAGCCTGCCAAGGAAGCGGCGGTCGAGATGGTGACCGGGCTCGATATCATCGCGCTGGAAGTGTTCGAACAGGACATGGTCGGCGTGAAGGGTTACGACGCCAAGATACTCGAAGTGCTGACGCGTCATGGCGTGCGCATCGTGTCGAAAGCGTCGAACGCCAACACGATCACGCACTATGTCGACGCGCCGATCGAAGTGCTCCAGAAGGTCGAGAAAGACCTCTGCGAGATTTACCCGTCGGCGGAAATCTCGGCGCGGATGCTGTCGATGGCTTCGGTCATCGGGCGTGACCTGAAGGGCCTCTCGGTTCTGACCCGAGGTCTGCAGGCAATCGCCAAGGACGGCATGGAAAGCCTCGGCGCGACTCAGGGTCCGCGCAATGTCGATGTGCAATTCGTGCTCGAACGCGGTGATCTGAAACCCGTTATCAAGGCGCTCCATGAGGAGTTCATCCCGGAAGAAAGCGCCCTCAAACAAGTCGCCTGAAATAAGCGACATTGAACTGATGAAGCCCGTGCGGATCTCCGTGCGGGCTTTTTTCTTTGGCTGCGACAACCCGTCCCAGTTGGGCTTTGAACCACGTTCCGGCGGTTGCCGTATCCTCGGGCAAGTCTAGTTCTTATCACGCAACGTGCAGAAACGCGGACGGCCATGAGCATTTTCGACATACCGACACTCGATCTGGCGCGGGCGCAATTCGCCTTCGTCGTCTCGGCGCATATCGTCTTTCCAGCCTTCTCCATCGGGACGGCAAGTTACCTGATGGTGCTGGAAGCCCTGCGGATGATTACCGGCAAGGAGGTCTTCCTGAGGATCTTCGAGTTCTGGAAACATATCTTTGCAGTGGTCTTCGGGATGGGCGTCGTCTCTGGCGTCGTGATGTCCTACGAGTTCGGCCTGAACTTCGCGCATTTCTCCGACAAGGCGGGACCGGTGATCGGGCCGTTGATGGGCTACGAGGTGATGACCGCCTTCTTCCTCGAGGCCGGTTTCCTCGGGATCATGCTCTTCGGACGCAACCGCGTGAACAAGTGGATCTACATGTTCGCCGTGACGATGGTGGCCTTCGGCACGTTGCTCTCGGCCTTCTGGATCCTCTCGGTCAACAGCTGGATGCAGACGCCCGCGGGCTTCGCGATGAACGATGTCGGCCAATTCATCCCGCAGAACTGGTGGGAGGTGATCTTCAACCCCTCGCTGCCCTATCGCTTCGTGCATATGGTGCTGGCGGCCTACCTGACCACGGCGCTCGTCGTGGCCGGGGTCGGGGCTTGGCACCACATCAAGGGCACGGCGGATGACGCGGTGCGCACGATGTTCCGCATGGCGGTGGCGATGATCCTCGTGACCGCGCCGATCCAGATTTTCGCAGGCGACCAGCACGGGCTCAACACGCTCGAACACCAGCCCGCCAAGATCGCGGCGGTGGAAGGGCATTGGGAAACCAGCAAGGGCGCGGGCCTGATCCTGTTCGGCATTCCGAACCCGAGCCAGGAGCGCACCGATTACAAGATCGAGGTGCCCTATGCGTCCTCGCTGATCCTGACACACTCGCTCGACGGCGAGGTGCCCGGCCTCGGGGACTTCCCGCCGAATGAACGCCCGCCGATGACGATCGTCTTCTTCACTTTCCGCATCATGGTGGGGCTCGGCTTCGCCTTCGCGGCGATCGGGCTCTGGGGCGGCTGGCTGATGTGGCGCAAGCGCCTGCACGAGCCGGGGCTGTTCCACAAAGTGGCGCTGGTCTTCGCGCCGGGCGGGTTCCTCGCGATCATCATGGGCTGGTTCACCACCGAATTCGGCCGCCAGCCCTATACGGTCTATGGCCACTTCACGACCGCGGAATCGGTGTCGAACCTCAGCCATGGCGCAGCCTGGGCGGCGCTGATCGGCTTCGTGGTCGTTTACGCCTTCCTGTTCGGTTCGGGCACTTTCTACCTGCTGCGACTGATGCGGCGCGGGCCGGAGTCGGCGGAGCCCGTCGAGAACACACCCCAGCGCGCCGGCGGCGTGGCGGGCGCGATGCTCGCCAATGATGTGACGACCGAGAAAGAGGAGGCCCACGTATGAGCGGCTTCGCCCATTATCTGCCCGACATCTGGGCCGCGATCATCGCCTTCGCGATCCTGACCTATGTGGTGCTCGACGGGTTCGACCTCGGCATTGGCATCCTCTTTCCCTTCCTCGGCTCCGAGGAGAACCGCACCCGCGCGATGAATTCGGTCGCGCCGGTCTGGGACGGTAACGAGACATGGTTGGTGATGGGGGGCGGCGGTCTGCTCGCCGTTTTCCCGCTGGCTTACGGGATCATCCTCAACGCGCTTTATGTGCCGATCATCATCATGCTGCTCTCGCTCGCCTTTCGTGGCGTGGCCTTCGAATTTCGCGGCAAGACCAGGCGCTGGCAGAAGCTCTGGGACAAGGCGTTCTTCGGCGGCTCGCTGATCGCGACACTGGCGCAGGGCGCGATCCTCGGTGGGCTGCTGCGCGGCCCCGAAGTGACCGGGCGCACCTTCACCGGCGGCCCGTTCGACTGGGTGAGTTGGTTCTCGCTCGGCACGGCGCTGGCGCTGGTCGCGGGCTATGTGATGCTGGGTTCGGCCTGGCTCGTCATCAAGACCTCGCACGGGCTTTACGATCTGGCGCGGCGCGTCGGGCAGGTGTCGCTGATCGTGACACTCGGGTTTATCGCTCTCGCCTCGCTCGCGACGCCGTTCCTGCATCCCGAATATTATCACCGCTGGTTCCAGTGGCCGGGCGTCATCTGGAGCGCCGTGGTGCCGCTGTTGCTGATGGTGGCGGGCTTCGGCTACTGGACTGCCATTCGATCGGATCGCGGCGTGGTCGCCTATCTTTCGGGGATTGCGATCTTCATCCTGTGCTTCATGGGGCTCGGTCTGTCGATCTTCCCCTATATCGTGCCCGCCTCGATCACGATCCGCGAGGCGTCGACCACGGCGATGTCGCAGGGCTTCATTCTGGTCGGCGCGGCGATCTTCCTGCCGATCATTCTCGCTTATACGGCCTATGCCTATTGGGTGTTCCGCGGCAAGACATCGGAGCATGAGCATCACTACTGAGTGAGGCTACGGGACGGCCGGAACCGACCGGGCGCAGGCAGGGTTGGAACGATGTGACCCACATCCCGCGCATCATATGCAGAGCCTTTCCCTCTGCGGTCCTCAGCCGGTCGGCTGGCCTGCGCGCGCCCCTCGGGGCGCGCGCAATTTCATATGCGCGGATCGACCCCGGAGGAGCGACGCGCCATGTCTGACAAGCTTGATAAACTACCCGAAGAAAGCGGCCCCTCCGGTGGTTGGGGCTCGATGCGGGGCATTGCCCGGGTCTTTGGCGACTCCTGGCCCTCGCCGGATGTGCTGCGCGAGCTGGAGCGTCAGAACAAACCGGGCGGTCTCATGTGCTCGTCCTGTGCTTTCCCGAAACCCGCCAATTACCACCCGTTCGAATTCTGCGAGAACGGGGCGAAGGCGACGCTGTGGGAGATGACCAAGTCGCGTCACACGCCGGAATTCTGGGACGACCACACGGTTGCTGACCTGATGGACTGGTCCGACCACGAGCTGGAGAAGACCGGCCGTCTGACCGCGCCGATGCGCTACGACCGCGCCACCGATCGCTATGTCGAGGTGAGCTGGGACGAGGCCTTCTCGGAGATCGGGTCGATCCTGAAAGGTCTGCCGAAGAAGGAAGTCGTGTTCTACTCATCGGGCCATGCGGGTCTGGAGGCCAGCTATCTCTGGGCGCTGATGGCCCGCGCCTATGGCAACAACAACCTGCCGCAAAGTTCGAATATGTGTCACGAGACGACGTCGGTCGGCCTGAAGAAGGTGATCGGCTCGTCGGTGGGCACGGTGCTTTGGGAAGACCTTGAAGAGACCGATTGCTACTTCTTCTTCGGCCAGAACCCCGGCACCAACTCGCCGCGCTTCCTGCATCCGCTGAAGGCGGCGAAGGATCGGGGCGCGAAGATCGTCACCTTCAACCCGGTGAAAGAGCAGGGGCTCGTCAGCTTCGTCGATCCGCAGAACATCCGTGACATGGCGACGGGGCGTGAGACGATCATCTCCGATCAATATCACCAGCTCAAAGCGGGCTCGGATATCGCGGCGCTGACCGGCCTGTGCAAGGCGGTCATCGAAGAGGACGAAAAAGCGCAGGCACAGGGCCGCTCGGCGATCATCGACTGGGACTTCCTGAAGGAACACGCGGTCAATTATGACGGGTTTCTGACCTTCTGCCGCACGACGCCGTGGGACAAGATCACCGAGGAATGCGGGCTGTCCGAGGCCGAACTGCGTCAGGCGGCGGATGTCTATATCCATGCCGAGAAGGTCATCGGCGTCTATGGGATGGGGCTGACCCAGCACGCCCATGGCGCGACCAATATCGGGATGCTGGTGAACTTCCTCGCGCTGCGCGGTAATATCGGGCGCAAGGGCGCGGGCTGCTGTCCGGTGCGCGGACACTCCAACGTGCAGGGCCAGCGGACCGTCGGCATTGCCGAGAAGGCCAAGCTGATCCCGATGGATAAGCTCCGCGAGCTTTACGGCTTCGAGCCGCCGCAGGAAGACGGCTACCACATCGTCGACGCGGCGCAGGCGATGATGGAGGGCAAGGTCTCTGCCATGTTCTCGCTTGGCGGCAACCTCGTGCGCGCGCTGCCCGATAGCGAGCGGATCGAAGAGGCGTGGCCGAAGCAGAAGCTGACGGTGATGATCTCGACCAAGCTCAACCGCTCGCATCTCTATCCGGGCGAGGTGGCCTATATTCTGCCGTGTCTCAGCCGGTCCGAGAAGGACGAGCAGGAGAGCGGCAATCAATATGTCTCGGTCGAGGACAGCTTTTCGAAGATCCACGGCTCGCTTGGCAAAAGCGCGCCCGCCTCGGACAAGCTGAAATCCGAACTGGCCATCACCTGCGGCATTGCGAAAGCCGCCTGCGATCCGAACCCGAAGCTGCAATGGGACGAATGGGTGAAGGATTATTCCGTCGTCCGCGATCTGATCGAAGCGACGTATCCGGACGACTTCCGCGGCTTCAACGAGCGGATGAACGAACCGGGCGGGTTCTGGCGCGGCAACCCGGCGCATGATCGCATCTGGAAGACGGAAAGCGGCAAGCTGGAATTCACCACGCCTTCCAAGCTCAACGCGCTTGGCTTCGAGGACAAGCCGGGCCGTTTCCGGATGATCACCATGCGCTCGAACGATCAGTTCAATACCACGATCTATGGCTATTCGGACCGGTTCCGCGGCATCGAAGGGACGCGCGACGTGCTGCTGATGAACAAGATCGACATGGCCGATCTGGGGCTCGAGCACGGCGATCCGGTCGTGGTCCACGGCGACATGGATGACGGCGTCGCGCGTCGCAAGACCGGGCTGAGCGTCATCACCTTCGAGCTGCCGCGCGGCACGGTCGGAGGCTATTACCCGGAATGCAACGTGCTGGTGCCGGTGGGGCTCAATGACGAGCTGTCGAAGACCCCCGGCTCCAAGGGCGTCCCGGTCCGCATCGAGAAGGCCTAAGCAGGAACGGCGGCGGGGCGGCGGCTATCGAGCCATGCGATGGCAAGGAAGACGAGCCCAGCCGCCGCCAGCCCCGCGCCGACATAGCCGGTAGCCGTCCAGCCATAGCCGTTCGCAAGCGCGATCCCGGCAAGGAACGGCCCGATCGCATTGGCGAGGTTGAAAGCCGCGTGGTTGAGGGCGGCGGCGAGTGTCTGGGCCTCGCCCGCGACCTCCATCAGCCGCATCTGCATCGGGATCACCATCCCGGCGGTCGACCCGAGTGCGATCATCGCCACCGACATCGCGACCCAGTTGCCGATCGTGAAGGTGTAGAGGATCGACATCACGATCATCCCGCAAAGCAGGATCACGCCTGCGCCGAAGCGCGACCAATCCGACAGCTTGCCCGAAATCCAGTTGCCCAGCGTGCCGCCCACGCCAAAGGCGGAAAGCGCCACGGGGATCGTCCAGGCGGGGCCCGCCTGCGTGTCGATCATCGCCGCCGACAGATAGGAATAGACCGCGAAGATGCCGCCGAAGCCGATCGAACCCACCAGCAGCGTCAGCCAGACCGAGCGATTGGCCAGCGCGCCCAGCTCGCGCATCGGGCTGGCATTCGGGTCGCGCGGTGTCGCGGGAGCGACGCGCGCGATCATCAATGCTGAGGCCGCGCAGATCACCGCGACGATGGCAAAGCCCCAGCGCCAGCCGAAATTCTGCCCGATCGCACCTGCGAGCGGCACGCCCACGATATTCGCGATGGTCAGCCCGGTGATCACCATCGCGATGCCCTGCGCCCGTTTGCCCACGGGCATCAGATCGGCGGCGAACAGCATCGCCATCCCGAAATAGGCGCCATGCGGCAGGCCCGAGGCGAAGCGCGCCGCCATGAAGCTATCCATGTTCGGCGCGAACCCGGCCAGAAGGTTCGCCACCGCATAGAAGCCCATCAACCCGATCAGGAACTGCTTGCGCGGGATTTTCGCCCCGATTACCGCCAGAAGCGGCGCGCCGATCACAACGCCAAGCGCATAGGCCGAGATCGCATGACCCGCCCGCGCCTCGGAGATCCCGAAATCGGCCGCGTAATAGGGCAGCAGCCCCATGGACGCGAACTCGATCACGCCGATACCGAAAGTGCCGAGGGCCAGCGACAGGATCACGGCCCGCGCGTGGCGGGGTTCGAGCGTCATGGGTAGTCTCCGAAAATAGGTGTAGCGCCGAGTATCAGCCCCGTGACTTAGGCGATTGCTGCGCTGCGGCAAGGGGAGGAGGGGTTATTTCCCGTAATAGTCGCGGAACCATGCCACGAATTTCGCGATCCCCTCGCGCACATCGGTCTGCGGACGGTATCCGGTGAGGGATTGCAGAAGCGAGGCATCGGCCCAGGTCGCGGGCACGTCGCCTTTCTGCATCTCCATGTAATTGCGCTGCGCGGGGCGGCCCAGCTCGGCCTCCAGCGCATCGACGAAGTCCAGAAGCTTCACCTTGTCCGAATTGCCGATATTGACGATCCGGTAGGGGGCCACGGGCGAGAGGCTGTCGCCCTCGGCGATCTCGTCGCGCGAGGCGGGGCGCTCGGGGACTGCGTCGATCAACAGGCGGATGCCGCGCACGAGGTCTTCGACATAGGTGAAGTCGCGATACATCTCGCCGTGATTATAGATGTCGATGGGGCGGTCGTTCAGGATCGCATCGGTGAACTTGAACAGCGCCATGTCGGGACGGCCCCACGGCCCGTAGACCGTGAAGAAGCGGAACATCGTCGTCGGCAGGTTCCACAGATGAGCATAGGAATGGCCCATCGACTCGGTCGCCTTCTTCGTCGCCGCATAGATCGTCAGCTGCGTGTCGGCCTTGTCGGTCTCGGCATATGGCATGTCCTCGTTCGCCCCGTAGACCGACGAGGTCGACGCCATCAGAAGGTGCTGTACCTCGTGGCGGCGCGCGGCCTCCATCACGTTGAAGGTGCCGACGATGTTCGCGTCGATATAGGCGCGGGGTTGTTCAAGGCTGTAGCGCACGCCGGCCTGCGCTGCGAGATGGACGATGATCTCCGGTTCGAACTCATCCGCCATCGCGTCGAAGGTTTCGAGATCTTCGAGCATCCCCTCGGTCGCGGAGAAATTCGGGTTCTGCAGCAGCATCGCATGGCGGCGCTGTTTCAGGGCGACATCATAGTAGTCGGTCATCCCGTCATAGCCATGCACCCGATAGCCCTCGTCGAGCAGCAGCTTCGCCAGATGGTAGCCGATGAAACCTGCGGTGCCGGTGATCAGGATGCGCGTCATGAATGTCCCTCGCAAATGCTGCATCTGCAGTAGCGAGCGGGGGGCGGGAAGGTCAAGCGCCGCGCGGGATAAGAGAACGCCCCGGCCGTGTGGACAGCCTCGTCTGCTCGGGCTCGCCGACCGGCGCGTTGGCGTCAATCTAGACCAGCGGCTGGCTCATCGCGGCATCGTGATGGGGCGGCGAGAGATCGGAGGCGCCATACCACGCCTGAGGTGCGTAACCTTCGGGCGACCGGCCCGGTGGGGCAGGGCGCGCGCTAGCCGTGACACCGCCCCGATTGCGCGAAAACGCGGGAGTTGCGTGCGCGAGGCAAACGCACTATACGCCCCCGGTGGCCCGACGGCCGCATCAGAATCAACACGAAAAGCCGTGTCCCTTCCGCACTCGCTTCGGGAAGGTGTTCCGGCAAGGAGAAGCGATATGAAACTCAATGAACTGCGCGACAACGAAGGCGCGGCCCAGAAGAAAAAACGCGTCGCCCGCGGTCCCGGCTCGGGCAAAGGCAAGATGGCTGGCCGTGGTATCAAAGGTCAGAAGTCGCGTTCGGGTGTGGCCCTGAACGGTTACGAAGGCGGCCAGATGCCGCTCTATCGTCGTCTGCCGAAGCGTGGCTTCACCAAGCCGAACGCGAAGAAGTTCAACGTCGTGAACCTCGGCCAGATCGAGAAATTCATCGAAGCCGGCAAGCTCGACGCGAAGTCGGACATCACCGAAGACGCGCTGGTCGCGGCCGGTGTCGTGCGCCGCAAGCTCGATGGCGTGCGTGTCCTCGCAAAGGGCGACATCAAGTCGAAAGTGACCCTGAACGTCACCGGTGCTTCGAAATCGGCCGTTGAGGCTGTCGAGAAGGCTGGCGGTTCGGTCACGGTGGCGCAGGCCGCTGAATAAGCTGTTGTGAGCGGGCCTCGGCCCGATTACATAGGCGAAGGTTTTCTAGGCGCCGCCGACCGGGAACCGGTTGGGCGGCGCTTTACATGAAAGAGACGAGCATATGGCATCTGCTGCAGAGCAAATGGCGGCGAACCTCAGCTGGGACGCCCTGGGCAAAGCCACCGAGCTGCGCCAGCGCATCTTCTTCACCATTGGTTTGCTGATCATCTACCGCCTCGGGACCTATATTCCGGTTCCGGGCATCGACGCGCAGGCACTGCGCGAATTCATGCAAAGCGCGGGCTCTGGCCTCGGCGGCGTGTTGTCGATGTTCACGGGCGGTGCGCTCGGCCGGATGGGCGTCTTCGCGCTCGGCATCATGCCCTACATCTCGGCCTCGATCATCATCCAGCTTCTGACCGCTCTGGTGCCCGCACTCGAGCAGATGAAGAAGGAAGGCGAGCAGGGCCGCAAGAAGATCAACCAGATCACGCGCTATGCGACCGTTGCTCTGGCGACCTTCCAGGCATGGGGTCTGGCCGTCTCGCTCGAGAAGGGCGATCTGGCGCATGATCCGGGCCTGTTCTTCGTCGCTGCCGTGGTCATCACGCTCGTCGGCGGCACGATGTTCCTGATGTGGCTGGGTGAGCAGATCACCGCACGCGGCATCGGCAACGGCATCTCGCTGATCATCTTCGTCGGTATCGTCGCGGAAATCCCGGCGGCTCTGGCCCGCTTCCTGGAGCAGGGCCGCGCCGGTGCGATCTCCACTCCGGTGATCCTGGGCGTGATCCTGATGATCGCGGTCGTGATCACCTTCGTCGTCTTCATGGAACGCGCGCTGCGCAAGATCCATATCCAGTATCCGCGCCGTCAGGTGGGGATGAAGGTCTATGATGGCGGCTCCAGCCACCTGCCGATCAAGGTGAACCCGGCGGGCGTCATCCCGGCGATCTTCGCCTCGTCGCTGCTGCTGCTGCCGACCACCATCGCGACCTTCTCGGGCCAGAACACCGGTCCGGTGATGTCGACGATCCTCGCCTATTTCGGGCCGGGTCAGCCGCTCTACCTGCTGTTCTACGTCGCGATGATCGTGTTCTTCGCCTACTTCTACACCGCGAACGTGTCGTTCAAGTCGGACGAAGTCGCGGATAACCTGAAGAGCCAAGGCGGCTTCGTGCCCGGCATCCGGCCCGGCAAGAAGACCGAAGAATATCTCGACTACGTCGTCAGCCGCATTCTCGTGATCGGTTCCGCCTATCTCGCCGCGGTCTGCCTTCTGCCCGAGATCCTGCGTTCGCAGCTGTCCATTCCGTTCTACTTCGGCGGCACCTCGGTTCTGATCGTGGTCACCGTTTCGATGGACACCATCAACCAAATTCAGTCGCATCTTCTGGCCCACCAATACGAGGGTCTGATCGAACGCTCGCAGCTTCGCGGCCGTTCGGGCAAGAAGAAGAAGGGGCCGCGCAAGCCGCCCGCGCGCCGCTAAATCCGCCAAGCGTTTTCAGGGGGAGCCGACATGGCAAATATCATTCTTCTCGGCCCGCCCGGCGCGGGCAAGGGCACCCAGGCCCGCCGTCTCGTCGAAGAGCGCGGCATGGTCCAACTCTCCACCGGCGACATGCTGCGTGAAGCGAAGGACTCGGGCACCGAGATGGGCAATCTCGTCGCCGATGTCATGGCCAAGGGTCAGCTCGTGACCGACGAGATCGTCATCGGTCTGATCGAGGAAAAGCTCGCCGCCGGCGGCGAGGGATTCATCTTCGACGGCTTCCCGCGCACGCTGGGGCAGGCCGACGCTCTGGGCAAGCTGCTCGCCAAGATGGGCACCAAGCTCGACGCGGTGATCGAGATGCAGGTGGATGACGAGGCGCTCGTCGCCCGTATCACCGGTCGCTCGACCTGCGGCGGCTGCGGTGAGGTCTATCACGACCAGACCAAGCCCTGGCCCGCAGACGGCAAATGCGAAAAGTGCGGCAGCACCGACGTGAAGCGCCGCGCGGACGACAACGAAGACAGCCTGCGCACCCGGTTGATGGAGTATTACAAGAAGACTTCTCCGCTGATCGGCTACTACTACCACGCGGGCGATCTGTTCACGATCGACGGGCTGGCCGAAATCGAGACCGTGGCGACCTCGATCGCACGAATTCTCGATCAGCAAGAGTAATCGTAAATGAAGCCTTGACCCGGAAGGCGTTTACCTCTAGGTCACGGCGTCTCCGACGGGAATCGTTTCCGAGAAGGGAAGATTCTCGAGGGAGTTAATCGTGGGGTCCGAAGCGCCAGTTTCGGGCCTCGTGTTGTGAAAAAAGGGCCTGGGGTTACGGGCTCGCAACGAAAGGATACACGCTTTGGCACGTATTGCTGGCGTCAACATTCCGACCGGGAAACGCGTCCCGATCGCACTTACCTACATCACCGGGATCGGTCCTCACTCGGCTAAGCAGATCTGCGAAGCTACCGGTGTCGACGTGACCCGTCGCGTCAACGAGCTTTCGGATTCCGAAGTGCTCGCCATCCGCGAACATATCGACGCCAATTACACCGTCGAGGGCGACCTGCGCCGTGAAGTTCAGATGAACGTCAAGCGCCTGATGGATCTCGGCTGCTACCGTGGCCTGCGTCACCGTCGCAACCTGCCCGTGCGCGGTCAGCGCACCCATACGAATGCGCGTACGCGCAAAGGTCCGGCGAAACCCATCGCTGGCAAGAAGAAGTAAGGGGAGGCAGGACAAATGGCTCGTGATAAGGTTCGCGCTAAGCGCAAGGAACGCAAGAACATCGCCGCTGGCGTCGTTCATGTGAACTCCTCGTTCAACAACACCAAAATCCTGATCTCTGACGTGCAGGGCAACGCGATCTCGTGGTCGTCGGCTGGCACGATGGGCTTCAAGGGCTCGCGTAAGTCGACCCCCTACGCCGCTCAGATGGCTGCAGAAGATGCGGCCAAGAAGGCTCAGGATCACGGTCTGCGCACCGTGGACGTCGAAGTTCAGGGCCCCGGTTCGGGTCGTGAATCGGCGCTGCGCGCGCTGGCTGCGGTCGGTCTGACCGTCACCTCGATCCGTGACGTGACCCCGATCGCCCATAACGGCTGCCGCCCGCCGAAGCGTCGCCGCGTCTAATCAAGATTACGACGGTCGGGCCGTGCGGATTTCCCGTGCGGCCCGCCCGCATTTTTCGGTTTTATCCTCGGGCGTCCCCGACTTTGGGCATGGGTCTGGGACAGGTATGGAGGCAAACGCATGATCCACAAGAATTGGGCTGAACTCATCAAGCCGACGCAGCTTGAAATCAAGCCCGGCAACGACCCGCTGCGTCAGGCGACGATCGTCGCTGAACCGCTCGAGCGTGGCTTTGGCCTGACGCTCGGCAACGCACTGCGCCGCGTGCTGCTCTCGTCGCTTCAGGGCGCCGCGATCACCAGCGTACAGATCGACAACGTGCTGCACGAGTTCTCCTCGGTCGCAGGCGTTCGTGAAGACGTGACCGACATCGTCCTGAACCTCAAGGGCGTGGCTCTGCGTATGGACGTTGAAGGTCCGAAGCGCCTCTCGATCTCGGCCAAGGGCCCGGGCGTCGTGACCGCTGGCGACATCACCGAGACCGCGGGCATCGAGGTCCTGAACAAGGATCACGTGATCTGCCACCTCGACGATGGTGCCGACCTGTTCATGGAATTGACCGTGAATACCGGCAAGGGCTACGTCGCCGCCGACAAGAACCGTCCCGAGGATGCGCCGATTGGCCTGATCCCGGTCGACGCGATCTACTCGCCGGTCAAGAAAGTCGCCTACGAAGTGCAGCCGACCCGTGAAGGTCAGGTTCTGGACTATGACAAGCTGACCATGAAGGTCGAGACCGACGGGTCGCTCTCGGCCGAGGACGCGGTGGCTTTCGCAGCCCGCATCCTGCAGGACCAGCTGTCGATCTTCGTGAACTTCGAAGAGCCGGAATCGGCTGGCAAGCAGGACCAGGACGACGGTCTCGAGTTCAACCCGCTTCTGCTGAAGAAAGTGGACGAGCTGGAACTGTCCGTGCGTTCGGCGAACTGCCTGAAGAACGACAACATCGTCTATATCGGCGACCTGATCCAGAAGACCGAAGCCGAGATGCTCCGCACCCCGAACTTCGGCCGCAAGTCGCTGAACGAGATCAAGGAAGTGCTCTCGGGCATGGGCCTGCATCTCGGCATGGAAGTCGAAGATTGGCCGCCGGAGAACATCGAAGATCTGGCCAAGCGTTTCGAAGACCAGTTCTGATTGACGAATTGAGGGGCGTTGGCTAAACGCCCCTCCAATGCCCGGACTGCCGGGGACGATCTGGGTCACAAGACCCCAAGGTGAGCCGGTGACACGCATCGCTGGCCTGACAAAGCAAAACGCAAGATTGGAGATAGACAATGCGTCACGCACGTGGCTACCGCCGCCTCAACCGTACCCATGAGCACCGCAAGGCGCTCTTCGCCAACATGGCTGGCTCGCTGATCGAGCACGAGCAGATCAAGACGACCCTGCCGAAGGCGAAAGAACTGCGCCCGGTCATCGAGAAGCTGATCACGCTCGCCAAGCGCGGCGATCTGCACGCACGCCGTCAGGCGGCCTCGCAGCTCAAGCAGGACCAGTATGTCGCGAAACTCTTCGACATCCTCGGCCCGCGCTACAAGGACCGTCAGGGCGGCTACGTTCGCATTATGAAAGCCGGTTTCCGTTACGGCGACATGGCTCCGATGGCGATCATCGAATTCGTCGAGCGCGATCTGGACGCAAAAGGTGCGGCAGATAAGGCACGCGTCGAAGCCGAAGAGGCTGCCGAGGATTGATCCTCGCGACCGATTTCCCCGCGAAATCAATGAGAATTGCGAAATCCCGCCTATTAGGCGGGATTTTCTTATTTCCGCCTGCATTTTCCCGCATTTCTCACGCAAAAGGTTATTGCGCAGATGATGCGCATTCGCGAGTGTAAGCGCGTGGGCGGGTAGGGACGTAATGTCACTGTCGGAGCGAACTCCGCACGGCGCGAACACTTTTAAGTTGACCGGGTTAATTCCAAACTGTCTAAAAAGATATGTCGATACAGAGCAGAATCGATTTGAAACTTCGTGACTTGGATCGTTTAGCTCCAAGCGGTTATTTTGTTGGACTGCATATTCGTTTTACGGCGCCTTTGATGACGTTCCAGACTTACGACAAAGCCTGGCTCGATCATTATACCGCAAACGGCTATGTGCTCCGTGACCCTATGACTGCTTGGGGGTTTAGCGAGACCGGCTCAATCCGGTGGAGCGACCCGCGGTTACCCGATCCTTTCCGTCTCTTCGATGAGGCCAAACACTATGGTCTGGTCTACGGGGCGACAGTCTCATGCGGCCCGATCCGGTCCCGTACTATCGCAAGCATGGCGCGCGATGATCGGGAATTCGACCTACCCGAGATCGAGACCTTTGAGCTTATCGTGCGCGAATTGCACGACATGACTCAACCGCCTGAGGAACTCACGAGAGCTCAGATCGAAGCCCTGCGCTGTGTTGCTGGGGGTGACCGACACGCGGCGGCGGCCGCGAAACTTGGAATTTCGGAAAGCGCGCTCAAGGCGCGGCTGAATTCTGCGCGCGCAAGACTGATGGCTCGGACGACCGCCGAAGCTATTCAGCGCGCAAAGGATTTCCGCCTGTTATAGTGTTGTTGACCCTCCGCACGGCTGTACTGTGACTAACCTGCAGGAGGAAGACATGCAGACCACTACGCTTTCGTTCACCAATTTTCATAATCACGGTGAGCTTTTCGCAAACATGCTGCGCGCCAGGCGCGAGCTCTTCATTGTCCAGAATAAATGGGATCTCCCAGAAGCGATGGGCATGGAATATGACCAGTATGACACCCCGGCGAGCCGCTGGGTCGTCGTCCATGACGAGCTGGGCAAGGTGCTGGCAGGCAACCGTCTGACGCCCACGACGACGACCTGCGGGATCTATAGCTACATGATCCGCGATGCGCAGCGGGGGCTGCTCGCGACGATCCCGTCCAACCTTCTCTATGACGAAGCTCCGGTCAGCGAGACCGTCTGGGAAAGCTCGCGTCTGTTCGTGTCCCATGACGTTCCGATGGCGATGCGCCGCAAAGTTCATGCGCGTCTCGTGCAGGAAATCGGCAATTCGGCGCGTGAACTCGGCGCAAGTTCCGCCCTTACCCTTCTGAACGCGAATTGGCCGCGTTGGGCGGGTCGGGTTGGCGTGGACATGACTGCGATGGGACCGGTGCTGGAGATCGACGGGATCAAGAACCAGGTCGTATCGATGAACTTTTCCCAAAACCTTCATTAAAGGGATGGGAAAGATTAGAGCCCCCGTGCGCCCCACACGCGCGGGGGCTTTTCGTTGGCGGAGCTAGACACTAGGTTCACGCCATCATGGCCGACCTATTCGACACGCCCCCCGATCCCAATGCGCCTGCGCCCGAAGCGCCGCGCCCGCTCGCTGATCGCATCCGCCCGAAAACTCTGGGTGAGGTGATCGGTCAGGAACAGGTACTCGGACCCGACGGGCCTTTGGGGGCAATGCTGGCTGCAGGCTCGCTCGGATCGCTGATCCTCTGGGGGCCGCCGGGTGTCGGCAAGACCACCATCGCGAGACTGCTGGCCGATGCCTCCGATCGCGCCTTCGTCCAGATTTCCGCAATCTTCACCGGCGTGCCGGAGCTGCGCAAAGTCTTCGAGGCCGCCAAGCTGCGGCGCGGGCAGGGCAGGGGAACGCTCCTCTTCGTCGACGAGATCCACCGCTTCAACAAGGCGCAGCAGGACAGCTTCCTGCCGCATATGGAAGACGGCACGATCATGTTGGTGGGCGCCACCACGGAGAACCCGAGCTTCGAGCTGAACGCCGCTGTGCTCAGCCGGGCGCAGGTCATGGTGCTGGAGCGGCTCGACCTCGCCGATCTCGAACGCCTCGCGCAGCGCGCTGAGAAGGCGCTCGATCGTCCGCTGCCGCTGACCGGCAAGGCACGCGAGGCGCTGCTGGAAATGGCGGATGGCGACGGCCGCGCGCTTCTGAACCTGATCGAGCAGGTGGCGGCGTGGAAAGTGACCGGCACGCTCGACACCGACGCGCTGTCGACCCGGCTGATGCGCCGTGCGGCGAAATACGACAAATCCGGCGATGAGCATTACAACCTGATCTCGGCGCTCCATAAATCCGTGCGGGGCTCGGACCCGGACGCGGCGCTCTATTGGTTCGCGCGGATGCTGGAGGGCGGCGAGGACCCGCGCTATCTCGCGCGGCGCTTCGTACGCATGGCGGTCGAGGATATCGGGCTGGCCGACCCACAGGCCCAGACCCATGCGCTGCATGCGTGGGAAATCTACGAGCGCATCGGCTCGCCCGAGGGGGAGCTGGCTTTGGCGCAGACGGTGATCTATCTCGCGCTCGCGCCGAAATCCAACGCAGGTTACGTCGCCTATAAAGGCGCGCGGGCGCAGGCGCAGAAGACCGGATCGGAGCCGCCGCCCAAGCATATTCTCAATGCCCCGACCAAACTGATGTCGGAACAGGGCTACGGCGCGGGCTACGCTTATGACCACGACGCAGAGGACGGCTTCTCGGGGCAGAACTACTTCCCCGACACGATGAAGCGCCCGGTCCTCTATCAGCCCGTCGAGCGTGGCTTCGAGCGCGAGTTGAAAAAGCGGGTCGACTGGTTTGCCAAGCTGCGCGAACAGCGCAAATCTTGACATTCAGGCCTGTGAACGCTCTTAGGGCGCCAAAGGAGACAGCGATGCTTTCTACGATTTTGCAGGTCGCGCTTGGCGGCGCGATGGGTGCATCGGGGCGTTACCTCGTCGGCGTCGGAATGATGCGCAGCTTCGGCGCGCAGCCTTTCCCGCTGGGCGTCATCACGGTGAACATCCTCGGCTCGTTCCTGATGGGCGCGCTCGTGGTGTTTCTGGGTGATAAGCAGCTGACCCATTGGAACGCCTTCCTCGCGACCGGCTTTCTCGGCGGCTTCACCACTTTCTCCTCTTTCTCGCTCGAAGCCTATCGCTTGATCGAGAAAGGCGATGTCACACTGGCAGTCAGCTATATCGGACTGTCGGTCAGCGCGGGGCTTCTGGGCCTCGTCGCTGGCGTTATATTGATGAGGGCCATGCTATGAGCGGCGTCCAGCATATCACTGTCACCGAAGACGAGGGCGAACAGCGCCTCGACCGGTTCCTGAAAAAGCGTTTCCCGCATCTGTCTCAGGGCATGATCGAAAAGTTCTGCCGCAAAGGCGATCTGCGCGTGGACAAGGGTCGGGTGAAGGCCAATTCGCGCGTCGCGCCGGGGCAGGAAATCCGGGTGCCGCCGATCCCGGATTCCGCGCCCGCGCCGAGGACCGAGGGTATCTCGGAGGAGGATGCGAAATTCATCCAGAGCTGCGTGCTCTGGAAGGACGAGCATATCATCGCGCTCAACAAGCCGCCGGGGCTGCCCTCGCAGGGCGGCTCGGGGCAGGGCAATCGCCATGTCGACGGGCTGAGCGAGGCGCTGACATTCGGCTACAAGGACAAGCCGAAGCTGGTCCATCGCCTCGACAAGGACACCTCCGGCGTTCTGCTGCTCGCGCGCACCGACCGCGTCGCGCGCCGCCTGTCCGAGGCGTTCCGCGGCAAGACCACGCGCAAGATCTATTGGGCGGCCGTCGCAGGCGCGCCCGAACCGAAGACCGGCACGATCCGCTTCGGTCTCGTGAAAGCGCCGGGTCACGGGCGCGGCGGCGAAGGCGAGAAGATGATCTGCATCCATCCCGCCAAGGTCGACAAGACCGAGGGCGCCAAGCGCGCCACGACCGATTACTTCACGCTGCACATCCTCGGTCAGCGGGTCAGCTGGGTCGCGCTGGTGCCGATCACCGGGCGGACCCACCAGCTGCGCGCGCATATGGCCGAGATCGGCAACCCGATCATCGGCGACGGCAAATATGGTGGCTCGAGCCAGGAGAACATGGGCGACGGCTGGGGCGCGCAACTGGGCGGCGAGATTTCCCGCAAGCTGCACCTGCATGCCCGCCAGATCAGCTTCGACCATCCGATCAGCGGCAAGCGTATCACGCTGACCGCGCCGCTGCCCGAGCACATGAAGCGGACCTGGGACCTGCTGGATTGGCACGAAAAAGACGTGCCCGCCGATCCGTTCGAGGATCTGAAATGAAGCTCGCGATCTTCGACGTCGATGGCACGATCTCGGATAGCCAGAACCACATCACCCACGCGATGACGATTGGGTTCGAGGCGGCAGGCCTGCCGGCCCCGTCGGCCTCTGCCGTGTTGCAGATCGTGGGTCTGTCGCTGCCGCTCGCGGTGGCGCGGCTTGCGCCGGAGCACGATGCCGAGACGCAGACGCGCATCGTCGAGGGATACAAGCAAAGCTACAAGACCGCGCGCGCGGCCTCGCCCGCGCCGCTCTATCCAGGGGCCGAGGCGCTACTGCGCAAGCTCGCCGCGCGCGACGACATGCTTCTGGCGGTCGCCACGGGTAAATCCCGCCGCGGCCTTCGCGCGCTGATCGAGCATCACGGTCTGGACGGGCTCTTCGTCAGCCAACAGACCGCCGACGATCACCCCTCGAAGCCGCACCCGTCGATGATCGGCGCGGCGTTGAGCGAGGCGGGCGTGGACGCACGCGACGCGGTGATGATCGGCGATACCAGCTTCGATATCGAGATGGGCCGCAGCGCGGGCGTCGCGACGATCGGCGTACGCTGGGGCTATCACGCGCCGCACCTGCTCGAAGCGGCGGGCGCGCATCAGATGGTCGATGATTTCGACGGGCTGGAAACGACACTTCTGGATCTGTGGGAGATGAGCGCATGAGCGAATGGGCGGCCAAGCGGTTCTGGACGGAAACCACCGTCACCGAGCACCCCGAGGGGTTCGGCGTGGCGCTGGACGGGCGTGCGGTGAAGACGCCGGCAAAAGCCGCGCTGACCGTGCCGACGCGCGCCTATGCCGAGGCTATCGCGGCGGAATGGGACGCGCAGGACGGCGCGATCAAGCCCCATACGATGCCCGTCACCCGCTCTGCCAATGCGGCGATCGACAAGGTGGCGCATCAGCATCCCGAGGTCGTCACCCATGTCTGCGAATTCGGCGGCACCGATCTTCTGTGCTACCGTGCCGAGGCTCCGACGGAACTGGTCGAGCTTCAGGCCGCGAAATGGGACCCGCTGCTGGAATGGGCGGCGCAAACCTATGGCGCGGAGCTGAAGGTCACGACGGGAATTCTTCCGGTGGATCAGCCTGCCGACCATCTGGCGCGGCTGGAGGCGGAGGTGGCAAACCTCGACCCCTTCGCGCTGGCAGCTCTGCATGATCTCGTGGGCATCACCGGCTCCCTCGTGCTGGGGCTGGCGGTCACCCGCGGCAGGCTCTCGGCTGAAGAAGCATGGGAGATTTCGCGACTCGACGAGGACTGGCAAATTGCCCAATGGGGCGACGATGAAGAGGCGGCGGAGATCGCCGCACACAAGCGCGAGGCGTTGTGTGACGCGGCTCGAATCTGGACGCTCACCGAAAGGTGACCGCCGCGGATTCTCACGCCGCTTATTGACCTGCCAAAAGCATCATCACTTGCTGACGATTTACGCAGGGGCCCTCACGAATTCCGGAAACTAGCCTTGACCTTCTTTGATCGGATGGACCAAACTTTCGTTACTCCGTGTCATGGAGACACGATCGACCAGGTCCGTGAGGGACCAAGAACCGCTCTGTCAGAGCGGCGACAACAGGAAGAGGTAAAAATGAAGAAATCCGTCTTTTTCGGCGCGCTGACGGCTGCGACGCTGACTGCCGGTCTGGCTGGCGCGGCCACGCTCGATGACGTGAAATCGCGCGGAGAGCTGATCTGCGGCGTGAACACCGGTCTCGTGGGCTTCGCCGCGCCGGATGCCAACGGTAACTGGTCCGGCTTCGACGTCGCGGTCTGCCAGGCCGTCGCCGCCGCTGTGCTGGGCGACCCCTCGAAGGTTAAATACGTCCCCACCTCGGGCCAGACGCGCTTCACCGCGCTCGGTTCGGGCGAAGTGGACCTGCTCGCACGCAACACCACCTGGACCTTCTCGCGCGACACCGACCTGAAGCTTCAGTTCACCGCGACCAACTACTACGACGGTCAGGGCTTCATGGTCCGCAAGGATTCGGGCGTGACCTCGGCCAAGGAACTCGACGGTGCGTCGATCTGTATCCAGACCGGCACCACGACCGAGCTGAACCTCGCCGACTACTTCAAGGCCAACAACATGTCCTATCAGCCGATTACGGTTGATTCGAACGCCGAGGGCGAACAGCAGTTCCTCGCCGGCGCTTGTGACGCCTACACCACCGACGCGTCCGGCCTCGCCGCGACCCGCGCCGCTTTCGCGAACCCTTCCGACTACGTGATCCTGCCGGAAATCATCTCGAAAGAGCCGCTGGCTCCGGCCGTCCGTCAGGGCGACGATCAGTGGACCGACATCGTCCGCTGGACCGTCTTCGCGCTGATCGGCGCTGAAGAATACGGCGTGACCTCGGCGAATATCGACGAGCTGGCCAAAGGCACCGACAACCCGGAAGTCAACCGCCTGCTCGGCACCGAGGGTGACCTCGGCGCGATGATCGGCCTCGACAAGGACTGGGCCGTCAAAGCCATCAAGGCCAACGGCAACTACGGTGAAATCTTCGCCGCGACCATTGGCGAGCAGACCCCGATCGGTCTGGCCCGTGGCCTGAACGCTCAGTGGACCCAAGGCGGTCTGATGTACGCTCCTCCCTTCCGCTAAGAAGGGCCCGGCAGGGGCGCGGTTCAATCCGCGCCCCTGTTCCGTTTTCAAGAGACCGTGCGTAGGGGAGACATCCCCACTAAGGCCCGCAAGAATGGCCAGACAAAAATAACGACGCGGCAACAGGGGAAATAAGAATGACAAGCGCGCCCGACGCGCCGGAGCAGGGCTTCCGGCTCAGCCAGCTTATCTATGACACGCGTTATCGCTCCCTGACGATTCAGGCGATCGTCTTCATCCTCGTGATGGGCGGCGCGGCATGGCTGGTGGACAATGTGATCCAGAACCTCAACGACCTCGGGAAGGATTTCAATTTCTCCTTCCTCGGGCAGAGGGCCGGTTACGATATCGGCAATGCGATCATCCCGTATAACAACGACATGAGCCACGGACGTGCGCTGCTTGTCGGCCTCATCAACACGCTCTGGGTGTCCTTCCTGGGCTGCGTCGCCGCGACGATCATCGGGATCTTCGTGGGCGTGCTGCGCCTGTCGAAGAACTGGCTCGTGGCGCGGCTGATGACCGTCTATGTCGAGGTCTTCCGCAACATTCCGGTGCTGCTGTGGATCCTCGTGGCGATCGCGCTGCTGACCGACGTGGCCCCGTCGCCCAACGCCTATAAGGTGAACCAGCAGACGGGCGAGGCACAGGCTTCGATGCTGCTCGACTCGGTCGCTTTCACCAATCGCTACACCGCGATCCCCTCGGTGCATTTCGATCGCTCGCTCGGCTCGCTCGACACGGCGCTTGCACCGATCTCGCTCAACTTCCTTGCGCTGGTGATCGTGCTGATCGCCTCGATCTGGGTGAACAAGCGGATGCTGACCCACGCCGCCAAGGTGCAGGAGGCGACCGGGGTACGACCTACAATGTGGTGGAAGAGCGCGCTCGTGCTGATCGCGCCCGTCGTGATCCTCGCCATTGCGCTCGGGATCAATCCCGAAGAGCCGCAGATCAAGGGCTTCAACTTCACCGGCGGCACGAACGTGTCGAACTCCTTCGTGGCGCTCTGGCTCGGCCTGTCGCTCTATACGGCGGCCTTCATCGCCGAGATCGTCCGCGCCGGTATCCTCGCCATCTCGAAAGGTCAGACCGAGGCCGCCTTCGCGCTGGGTCTGCGGGCCAATCGCACGATGAGCCTCGTGATCCTGCCGCAGGCGCTGCGGGTCATCATCCCGCCGCTGATCTCGCAATATCTGAACCTGACGAAGAACTCCTCGCTCGCGATCGCCGTGGGCTATCTGGAACTGCGCGGCACGTTGGGTGGCATCACCCTGAACCAGACCGGGCGCGAGCTTGAGGCGATCACGCTGATGATGCTGATCTACCTCGCGATCTCGCTGTCGATCTCGGGCGTGATGAACGTCTACAACAATCGCGTGAAGCTGAAGGAGCGGTGAGATGAGCGATACACAAGCCCATTCCGTCGCCTATGTCCGCGACACGATGCTGCCGCAGCAGCCTGCCCCCGCAGGGCAGTCCGGTGCGGTCCAATGGCTGCGCGAGAACCTGTTCTCGGGCTGGCTGAACACCCTGCTGACCCTTCTGGGTGTGGCCTTGATCTACACGCTGGTCATGCATTTCCTGCCTTGGTTCCTGCATGGCGTCTGGGACGCCAACTCGATCAAGGAATGCCGCACGATCATCACCGACCGTTACGGCGAAGGCGCGACCGGCGCCTGCTGGGCGGTGATCCGCGAGCGTTGGCACCAGTTCATCTTCGGCTTCTACCCGCCGGAACTGTACTGGCGCCCGATCCTGACCTTCCTGCTGCTCTTCGTGGCGGTCGGCCCGCTTCTCTTCACCTGGGTGCCGCGTGTGCTGGCCTGGTTCACGCCGGTCTACCCGTTCCTCGCCGTCTGGCTGCTCTGGGGCGGCTCGGGCTGGACGCCGATCATGATCTTCGCAGGCTTCGTGCTGGGCGCGGCGATCCTGTTGCTGCTGTCACCGCGGCTTGGCTCGATCATGGCGTTCTCGATCGGCGCTTTCGTCGCGATCCTCTACTTCCTCTTCGTGGTGGGCCCGCTCATCGACGGGTTGCAGGCGATCCTGCCCTGGGGGCTGGAATCGGTGGACTCCGCCAAGTTCGGGGGCTTCCTGCTGGCGATCACGCTGGGCGTGGGCGGCATCATGATGTCGCTGCCGCTGGGGATCGTGCTCGCGCTCGGGCGGCAATCGGACATGCCGCTGGTCAAAGGCTTCTCGGTGGTCTTCATCGAGTTCATCCGCGGCGTGCCTCTGATCACGCTCCTGTTCGTGGCCTCGCTGCTGCTGAACTACTTCCTGCCGCCGGGCACGAATTTCGACATCATCCTGCGGGTGATGATCCTCGTGACCTTCTTCGCTGCGGCCTACATCGCCGAGGTGATCCGCGGCGGTCTCGCGGCACTCCCGCGTGGCCAATACGAGGCGGCGGATGCGCTGGGGCTCGATTACTGGAAGGCGCAGCGGCTGATCATCCTGCCGCAGGCGCTGAAGATCTCGATCCCGGGCATCGTCTCCACCTTCATCGGCATGTTCAAGGATACGACGCTGGTCGTGTTCGTGGGTCTCTTCGACCCGCTCAAGGGCATCCCGGACTTCATCCGCGCCGACTTCAACTGGAAAGGCATCTACTGGGAGCCCTTCATCTTCGTCGGCGCCATCTTCTTTATCCTGAACTTCGCCATGTCGCGCTACTCGATGTCTCTCGAGCGTCGACTGCAGCGTGATAACCATTAATCGGGGACTAGACACAATGACCGAACCGCAATTCGAACGTCAGGTCGACCGCAGCCATATGCAGGTCTCCGACGAGGTCGCGATCCAGATCGAGAACATGAACAAGTGGTATGGACAGTTCCACGTCCTGCGCGACATCGATCTGACCGTGCAGCGTGGCGAGCGTATCGTGATCGCCGGGCCCTCGGGCTCGGGGAAATCTACGCTGATCCGCTGCATCAACCGTCTGGAGGAACACCAGGCGGGCAAGATCGTCGTCGACGGGATCGAGCTGACGAACGACCTGAAGAACATCGACAAGGTCCGCCGCGAAGTCGGCATGGTGTTCCAGCACTTCAACCTGTTCCCGCATCTGACCATTCTCGAGAACCTGACGCTGGCCCCGATCTGGGTGCGCAAGACGCCCAAGAAGGAAGCCGAAGCGACGGCGATGCACTACCTCGAGAAGGTGAAAATCCCCGAGCAGGCCGACAAGTATCCCGGCCAGCTTTCGGGCGGTCAGCAGCAGCGTGTGGCGATCGCGCGCTCGCTGTGCATGAAGCCGCGGATCATGCTGTTCGACGAGCCGACCTCGGCGCTCGATCCGGAGATGATCAAGGAAGTGCTCGACACGATGATCGAGCTGGCCGAAGAGGGGATGACCATGCTCTGCGTGACCCACGAGATGGGCTTCGCGCAGGCGGTGGCGAACCGGGTGATCTTCATGGCCGACGGTCAGATCGTCGAGCAGAACAACCCGCATGACTTCTTCAACAACCCGAAATCCGAGCGGACCCAGCAGTTCCTGAGCCAGATCCTCGGGCACTGAGAAAAGGCTGGGGGACAGGCTGGGGGTTTCACACCCCAGACCCCCGTGGGATATTCCGCCAAGGCGTAGAATTAAAAAAGGGGCGGCGCGAATACTCGTGCCGCCCCTTTTCTATATTCGCGTCTGATTTAAAGAAGGTCGGAAACCGCTTCGCGCTCTTCTTCCAGTTCGCCGACGGTGCGGGCCATCATCTCTTTCTGGAAATCGTTGAATTCCAGACCTTCGACGCGCTCGTAATGACCGTCCTTGCAGATCACCGGCAGGCCGACCATCAGCCCCTCGGGGATGTCGTAGAGGCCGGTCGACGGCACGGCCATCGACACCCATTTGCCGTCGGTCCCGTGGATCCAGTCATACATGTGATCGATCGCGGCATTGGCGGCGGAGGCAGCCGAGGACGCGCCACGCGCTTCGATGATCGCAGCGCCACGGGTGGCAACCTGCGGGATCAACGTCTCGCGATACCAGGTCTCGTCGCCGATGATCTCGGAGAGCTTGCGGCCCTTCGCTTCGGCTTCGGTCCAGTCGGCGAACATGGTAGGCGAGTGGTTGCCCCAGACCACGAAACGCTCGATGTCGTCGACATGCAGATCGGCCTTCGACGCGAATTGCGTCAGCGCGCGGTTGTGGTCGAGCCGGATCATCGCGGTGATGTTCTCGGTCGGGAAGTTCGGCGCGTTGGCCGCGAGGATCATCGCGTTGGTGTTGGCCGGGTTGCCGACGACCACACATTTCGCGTCGCGCTTGGCAGCCTTGTCGAGGGCTTCACCCTGCACGCGGAAGATCTCGGCATTGGCCGACAGCAGATCGCGGCGCTCCATGCCTTTGGTGCGGGGGCGCGAGCCCACGAAGAAGGCGGCATCGATATCGGTGAAGGCGGTCACCGGGTCATCGGTCACAACGGTGCCGGCGAGCAGCGGGAAAGCGCAGTCTTCCAGCTCCATCACCACGCCACGCACCGCGTCGAGCGCCTGCGGCAGGTCCAGAAGCTGCAAGATCACCGGCTGATCGGGACCGTAGACATCCCCCTTGGCGATGCGGAACAGCAGCGCGTAGCAGATCTGGCCGGCAGCCCCGGTGACGGCGATGCGTTTGGGCGTTTGAGCGGACATGGAAACCCTCCTGTGATGATTACGCCAGAGAGATAGGGCACAGGCGCGCGGCTGGCCATAGAAAACCGTGCCCTAACGTCACGATCTTGGGAGGGAAAAGCTGTGTTCAGCCGCGCCGGGTCGGCGTGAAGAAATCGAGCACCGATCCCTGTCCCGGCTGCACCTCGTCCCAGCTGTCGATCTGGAAATCGACGATCAGCGTGGCGCAGGTCGGGAAGCGGCGGAAATCGGGATCATGCAGCGCGCGTGCGGGCAGACGATGTGCGAATTCCGCGATGCCCGGGTTATGGCCCAGCATCATCACCGTCGGCGCGGAGGCGGTCCGCAGGACCTGAAGCATCATCTCGGGGGCTGCGTGGTAGAGATCCTCGACATAGCTCACCTCCGGCCGCGTCTCGATCACCGCGCGCTCTACCCGGTCCCATGTCTCGCGGGTGCGAGTCGCCGAGGAGCAGAGCACCTCTTCCGGCTCCAGCCCGCGCGAGGCGAGGAAATCGCCCAGTTCGAGCGCGGCCGCGCGTCCGCGCGCATTGAGCGGGCGATCACGATCTTCCATCGCCGGGTCGTCCCAGCTGGATTTGGCATGGCGGGTCAGGATCAGGCGGCGATAGCCGAGCGGTGTCATGGGTGGAACTGCCTCATATGCCATGCGGATTGCTGAGGCAGCCTGCCATAGCTTTCACCTGCCGGGCAAGCGCGTCTTGCAAGACAGCCGTGATCGCGACAGGCCGCGCCTTCGGGGCGGTCGAGATGCGCGTGACAGCTTTCCGTGTCGTAACCGTCGGGTTTGAGCGCATCGACCGGGCAGGCGGTGGCGCAGGGCGCGGGGCAGCCGGTGCAGAGATTGGCGGCGGGCGCGGGCAGGGGAAGCAAGCCAGGCAGGGCCAGCGCGCCCCGCACCGAAGCCCAGAGGCCCATATGCGCATGGCACATCAGGTGGACGGGCGAGGCGAAGCTCTGTCCGCTTTTCACGGCCCAGCTCACGAAAGGCTGCCAGGGCGGGCCGGTGAAGGGGAAAAGCGCGCGGGCTTCAAATTGCCGTGCGAGGTCGCCGATCACCCGCGCAGACCAGCGGTCCAGCGGATCGGGCGCGTCCTCGGCGAATTCCGGCTGAGCGGTGACGTGATCCCAGAAGCCGGGCTCATTGGGCGAGATCAGCGCGATCGTCTCGCCATCCTCATGCAGCAGCCCCGACACGAAGAGCCGGTGCGGGGTCAGCGCCGCGGCGAGGCCGGAGATTACCGGCGGCGTCTCACTCACTGCGCGGTTTCACGCGCGGCTCGGTCGAGCGGATCATCGAGCCCGCCCCATGTTCGGTGAACAGCTCCAGCAGGCAGGCATTGGCGACGCGCCCGTCGACGATGACCACCGCGCGCACGCCCTCGTCGACCGCTTTCAGCGCGGTCTCGACCTTCGGGATCATGCCGCCCGCGATGGTGCCGTCTTCGATCAGGGCGGTCACGTCCTCGGGGGTGAGCTGGGTCATGACCTCGCCCGCCTTGTTCTTCACGCCCGCCACATCGGTCAGCAGAAGCAGGCGATCGGCGCGCAGCGCGCCCGCGATCGCACCGGCTGCGGTGTCGCCATTGACGTTGAAGGTCTCGTTATCGGCCATGCCGGTCGCGACCGGCGCGATCACCGGGATCATGCCGGCGTTATAGAGGTCGCGGATCACCTGTACGTTCATCTCGACCGGGCGACCGACGAAGCCCAGTTCGGGATCGTCCGCCTCGCAGACCATAAGGTCGTCATCCTTGCCCGAGATGCCGACCGCGCGGCCGCCTTGGTCGTTGATCGCCTGCACGATGCGCTTGTTGACGAGGCCCGAGAGGATCATCTCGACCACCTCGACGGTGGCCTTGTCGGTGACGCGCTTGCCGCGCACCCATTGGCTCTCGATGCCGAGCTTGCCCAGCATCTCGTTGATCATCGGCCCGCCGCCATGCACCACGACCGGGAAAATGCCGACCTGACGCATCAGCACGATATCGCGGGCGAAATCGGCCATCGCCTCTTCGTCGCCCATCGCGTTGCCGCCGAATTTCACCACGACCACGGCGCCGGAATAGCGTTGCAGGTAGGGCAAGGCTTCCGAGAGGGTGCGGGCGGTGGCGATCCAGTCACGATCCATGGTCTGCTTTCTCATCTGGCTGGTCCTCGGGCAGGGTGGTCTCATCTTGCTAGACCGTTCGCGCCGGGTTTGGAAGGGCGCAATCGGGGCCGTTGCGCTCGGAACAAAACCGACTAGGGTCGGGAGCGCGCTGACGGGGAGTTCGAGTAATGGATGATCGCAAAGTAATGCTGCTGACGGGGGCGAGCCGGGGTATCGGCCACGCCACGGTGAAACGCTTCGCAGCCGAAGGGTGGCGCGTCATCACCTGCTCGCGCCAGCCTTTCCCCGAGCAATGCCCGTGGGGCGGCGGACGCGAGGATCACATCCAGGTCGATCTCGCCAAGCCCGACGAGGTGATCGACGCGATTGCAGACATTCGCAGCCGGATCGACGGGCGGCTTCATGCGCTGGTGAACAATGCAGGCATCTCGCCGAAAGGGCCGGAGGGTGAGCGGCTCAATACGCTCGACACCGATCTGCGCACCTGGGGGCAGGTGTTCCACGTCAATTTCTTCGCCTCCATCGTGCTTGCGCGCGGGCTGGTCGAGGAGCTGTCGGCCGCGCAGGGGGCCGTGGTCAACGTGACCTCCATCGCGGGGCTGCGGGTGCATCCTTTCGCGGGGGCCGCCTATTCGACCTCGAAGGCGGCGCTGAAGGCGCTGACCCGCGAGATGGCGCATGATTTCGGGCCGCTGGGGGTGCGCGTGAACGCCATCGCGCCGGGCGAGATCGAAACCTCGATTCTCAGCCCGGGCACCGAGAAGATCGTCGAGAAACTGCCGCTGCGCCGCCTTGGGCAACCCTCGGAAGTGGCGGATGTGATCTGGTTCCTGTGCTCGGATGCGTCGAGCTACGTCACTGGCACCGAGATCGAGGTGAACGCGGGCCAGCACGTCTGAAGTGGCTCAGGTCTTCTTGCCGATCTTCGGCTCCGTGCCCATCGCGAGGCGCGCGATATTGGTGCGGTGCCGCCAGAAGATCAGCACCGAAAGGCCCGCCGCCAGCATCATCAACTCGCGATAGCCGAGGAAATAGGCCAGAGGCACCGTCGCCGCCGCCGAGACCAGCGCCGCGAGCGAGGAAATCCGCGTCAGCAGCGCCGTGACCAGCCAGACGGCGCAGGTCGCAAGGCCGACGGGCCAAGCCAGCGCGATCATCGTGCCGAGGAAAGTCGCAACCCCTTTGCCGCCCTGAAAGCGCAGCCAGACCGGGTAGATGTGACCGATGAAGGCGGCCGCGCCCGCCACTTGTGCGGCGGTTTCGCCCAGCGTGTAGCGTGCGATGAGAACCGCAATCGCGCCTTTACCGCTGTCGAGGAGCAGGGTCGCAAGGGCCGCGCTCTTGCTGCCGGTGCGCAGAACGTTCGTCGCGCCGATATTTCCGGAGCCGATTTTGCGCAGGTCGCCCAATTTGAAAAGCTTGGTGATAACGAGCCCAAACGGCACAGATCCGAGCAGGTAGCCCAGTGCAGCCACCAGCCCGAGCCATGCTGACCCGTTCTCAATTCCCGGCATATGCCTGCCCTCGCCTCGTTTATGAGTCGTTATTGTTGTTATAAACCTGCACCCCTGCGACGAATGTGGCAAGCGTTTTGCCTTCCATTCGAGCAGTATCGAAGGGGGTATTCTTTGATTTTGAGCGCAATTTAAACCTGTCGAGCACGAACGGCGCGTCCGGATCGAAGAGCACGAGGTCTGCCGGAGCCCCTTCGGAAAGCCGTCCCTGCGGCAGTCCCAGACGCTTCGCCGGGTTCAGCGACATCGCCCGGAAGAGCTGTGGCAGGGTCAGCTGACCGGCATGGTAAAGGCGCATCGCGGCGGGCAGGATCGTCTCGAGGCCGACCGCGCCGGAGGCCGCTTCCTCGAAGGGCAGACGCTTGGATTCCTCGTCGGCGGGGGTGTGCAGCGAGCAGATCACGTCGATCGTGCCGTCGGCCACCGCCTCGATCACCGCAAGCCGGTCTTCCTCGTCGCGCAGCGGCGGCGTCAGTTTGAAGAAGGTCCGGTAATCGCCCACGTCGAGCGCGTTCAGCGTCAGGTGATGGATCGAGACCCCGGCGGTCACATCGAGCCCGGCTTCTTTCGCGCGCGCCAGCGCGGGCAGGGCTTTCGCGGTGGTGATCTGGTCGGCGTGATAGGCGAGGCCCGTCATCTCCACCAGAGCCAGATCGCGGTCGAGCCCCATCCGCTCGGCCATCGGGGATACGCCCGGCAAACCCCGCAGCGAGGCGAATTTGCCCGAAGTCACCGCGGTGCCTTTCGACAGGACCGGCTCTTGCGGATGGCCGATCACCAGAGCGCCCAGATGGGCCGCATAGGTAAAGGCGCGTTGCAACACCTTGGTCTGATCCGAGACGCGGGTGACATCGGTGAAGGCCACCGCGCCCGCGTCTTTCAGAAAGCCGATCTCGGTCATTTCCTGCCCGTCGCGGCCCTTGGTCAGCGCCGCCATATGCAGGATGCGCACCGGCGCATCCGCCGCACGGCGGGTGACGAATTCCAGCGTCTCGGGATTGTCGATGGCTGGCTGCGTGTCGGGACGGGCGATGATGGTGGTCACGCCCCCGGCTGCGGCGGCCAGCGCCGCCGTGCGGAAGCTTTCCATGTGGCGCTCGCCCGGCTCACCGATCTTCACGCCCAGATCGACGATCCCCGGCGCGAGGTATTTGCCGCCGCAATCGATCACCTCGGCATCGGCGGGGGCGGACATATCGCCGATCGCCGCGATCAGGCCTCCGTCGATCACCACGTTTCCGGTGGTTTCGGTCAGCGCCTCGGGATCGATCAGCTTGGCGTTTTCGAGGAAAAGGGTCATGCGTCGTGCCTCACTTCGCCACCAGTTTGCGCGCGGCCTGCGCGCTCTCGATCTCACGCACCACCGGGCCCGCATCGGCGAGGTGGCGGATCAGATGCTTGTCGCCCGCCGTCGTCACGACCTGCACATCGCCCATCAGCGAGCGCACGCCGGAGATTTGCAGCAGCATCACCTGCTTGCCCTGCGGCCCGATCAGCCGCTTGTCCGTCAGCTGCCAGCGCCGCGCGAAGGCCTCCGAGCGGAAATAGAGCCCGCGCGCCGCCATGCCGACCACGACGGCGAAGCTTGCGATCACCACCTGATTGGGCTTGCCGAGCCAGAACAGCACCGTCGAGATCAGCACCGCGCCGATCACGGCCAGCACCGCGTGATCGGTCCAGTAGCGTTTCTTGTCTGCCGTGAAGACAGCCAGAACCTTCTCGCCCTCATCGAGCGGCAATTCGCTTTCGGGGCCGGGGCGATAGTTGAGAACTTCGTCCCGCTCGATCTTAGACATAGGTGCCCTCCGTGAGAGCGCGCCCGCGCTCGGCCCGCAGGTTGCGCGCCAGAAGATCCATCACCGCCATCCGCACCGCCACGCCCATCTCGACCTGTTCCTGAATGACCGAGCGGTTGATGTCGTCGGCGATGGTGCCGTCGATTTCGACGCCGCGGTTCATCGGGCCGGGATGCATGACGATCGCGTCTTCCTTGGCGAAGGCGAGCTTCTCGGCATCGAGCCCGTAACGGTGGAAATATTCGCGCTCGGAGGGGATGAAGCCGCCATCCATGCGCTCTTTCTGAAGCCGGAGCATCATGACGACATCGGCGTCGCGCAGGCCTTCGCGCATGTCGTGATAGACCTCGCAGCCGAACTCCTGAACGCCCGAGGGCATCAGGGTCGGCGGCGCGATCAGGCGCACGCGGTTTTCCATCTTGCCCAGCAGGATCAGGTTGGAGCGCGCGACGCGGCTATGGGCGACGTCGCCGCAGATCGCGACGGTCAGGCGTTTGATCCGGCCCTTCTCGCGCCGGATCGTCAGCGCATCCAGAAGCGCCTGCGTGGGATGTTCGTGCTTGCCGTCGCCCGCATTGATCACCGCGCATTCGACCTTCTGCGCGAGAAGATCGACCGCGCCGGACGAACCGTGCCGCACCACCAGCAGATCGGGATGCATCGCGTTCAGCGTCAGTGCGGTGTCGATCAGGGTCTCGCCCTTCTTCACCGACGAGGTCTGCATCGACATATTCATCACATCCGCCCCGAGCCGCTTGCCCGCAAGCTCGAAACTGGATTGGGTCCGCGTCGAATTCTCGAAGAACATGTTGATCGCGGTCATCCCGGCCAACGCGTCGGTCTTTTTCACCGTGCGACGGTTCAGATCCACGTATTTTTCGGCGAGGTCGAGAACGGTGAGGATATCCTCGGGGCTCAGATGTTCGATCCCCAGCAGGTGCCTTGGGCGAAAAGCCATTGCGCGATGCTCCGGTTAGACTTCGATGCTTATGGCAAACGGGGGGGCGGGCGTCCAGCCGCTTTACCGTCGCAGCGCCCATGAGGTAGGGTTGCGCAATGGAGACTCAGCCGACACCGGAACTCGACTATCACGCTGCTCTGGCCGCCCTCGAATGGCAGCTGGAAATGGGCGTCGATACGGTCATCGGTGATACGCCGGTCGATTGCTACGAGTTGCCGGACAAATCGGCGCAGGCCAAGGCGAAGGCGCCCGAGGCCGCGCCCGTGGCGGACCGGGAATTGCCTCCGGTCGCGCAGATGGCGAAGATCGAGGGTCCCGATCCGGTCGTCGTCGCACGCGATGCGGCGGGTAAGGCCGACACGCTCGAAGCACTGCGCGCCGCCATCGACTCCTACGATATGTGCGATCTGAAGCTCGGGGCGCGCAACACGGTCTTTGCCGATGGCAAGCCCGCCGCGCGGGTAATGATCATCGGCGAGGCGCCGGGGCGCGAGGAGGACCAGAAAGGCCTGCCATTCGTGGGCCGCGCCGGTCAGCTTCTCGACAAGATGTTCGGCGCGATCGGTCTCTCGCGGCAATCGCCCGATGCCGAGGCGGCACTCTATATCACCAATGTCCTGCCTTGGCGTCCGCCGGGCAATCGCGATCCCTCGCCTGCCGAGATCGCGCAGATGCTGCCCTTCCTCGCCCGCCATGTCGATCTGGCCGATCCCGACCTGATCGTTCTGATGGGCAATGCCGCCTGTGCGGCGGCGCTGGGCAAGCGGGGCATCCTGCGCTTGCGCGGGACCTGGGCCGAGGCCTTCGGGCGGCCCACGCTGCCGATGACGCACCCGGCCTATCTGCTGCGCAATCCGGCCGCCAAGCGCGAAGCCTGGGCCGATCTTCTGCAAATTCGGGCCCGTCTCGATCAAGCGTAAACCGCGCCAAACGGTCGCGCTTTCGTGAAAAAGTGACGGACGCGGCGCCGTGACGCGTAGAGATAACCATTCCCTGCACCTATTTCGGCAAGGTAACATGGAAATCGCGCGACCGTGGGCAATTGCGAGCGCCCGCAGCACTGACGACAGATCGGAGACGCCATGCGCTTTCTCACCCGCTCCCTGATGGGGCTGTTTCTTCTGGCGCTGACCGTCGGCCTGCTGGCGATGGGCGGCTTCTCGATCTTTCAGGCGATGCAGGCCCGCAATGCCGAGAATGGGCGTGCGCCCACGGCGCGCGAACGGGTTTTCGCGGCCAATGTGATCCCGGTCACCTTCAAGACAATGTCGCCGGTGCTGACCGCCTATGGCGAGGTGCGCTCGACCCGCGAGCTGGAGCTGCGCGCGTCGGCGGCAGGTACGATTGTCGAACTTGCCCCCGATTTCGAGGATGGCGCGGAGGTCGAGAAAGGCGAGCTTCTGGTCAAGCTGGACCCAGCGGAGGCGCAGGCGGCGCGCGACAGCGCCGCGGCGACCGTGGCCGAGGCAGAGGCCGCGCTTGCGCAGGCGGAACGCGCTTTGGCCATATCGAAGGACGATGTAACAGCGGCGCAGCGGCAGGCGGACCTGCGGCTCAAGGCGCTCGACCGGCAGCGCTCGCTCTCGGAGCGGGGCGTCGGCTCGGCGGCCAATCTGGAGACCTCGGAGCTGGCGGCCTCGGCGGCCGATCAGGCGGTGCTGAACCGCCGCTCGGCATTGTCGACCGCGCAGGCGCAGCTCGATACTGCGCGCACCTCGCTGACCCGCGCCAAGATCAGCCTGACCGAAGCCGATCGCAAACTGGCCGATACCGAAATTCGCGCCGAGTTTCCGGGGCGGCTGGCCGAGGTGAACGCGGTCGCGGGCGGGCTGGTGTCGAATAACGAGATGCTGGGCAAGCTGATCGACCCCAACGCGCTGGAAATCGCCTTCCGTGTCTCCACCGCGCAATTCGCGCGCCTGACCGACGATCGCGGCGCGCTGCGCGATCTGCCCGTGGGCGTGGAGCTGGTCGCGGGAGAGGAGACGCTGACCGCCAAGGCCGAGCTGTCGCGCGTCTCGGCGGCGGTCGATGACGGGGTGACGGGGCGCCTGCTGTTTGCACGCGTCACCGACGGCCTGGGCAATCTGCGTCCGGGCGATTTCGTGACCGTCCGCCTGAAAGAGCCCGCGCTCGAGAATGTCGCGGAGATCCCCGCCGCAGCTGTCGATGCGTATAGTACGGTTCTCGTGCTCAGCCCGGAAGACCGTCTGGAAAGCGCCGATGTCACCGTGCTGCGCCGTCAGGGCGATGCGGTCATCATCCGCGCCAAATTCGCGCCCGGCACCGAGATCGTGGCCGAGCGCACGCCGCTTCTGGGTCGCGGGATCAAGCTACGCCCGATGCGCCCCGGTCAGCCGCAGGCGGCCACCGAGCCCGAGACGATCAATCTTGATCCCGAGCGCCGCGCCAAGCTGGTCAGTTTCGTCGAGACGAACACCGCGATGCCGGACAATGCCAAGCAACGTTTCCTTGCCGAGCTGAAGCAGGAGGAGGTGCCCGTCGCTACCGTCGAGAAGCTCGAATCCCGGATCGGAGGCTGAGATGGCGTCTGGCCTCGATCCCAGAGAGCTGCCGCCCGGCCGCGGGCTGATCGGCCTCTTCACCCGCCACGCGACGCTGGCGAATATCGTGCTGGTGGTGATGATCTGCGCCGGGCTCGTCGCCCTGCCGCGGATGCGCGCGCAGTTCTTCCCCGACTCGGTCGAGGAATCGATCACCGTCTCGGTGAAATGGGACGGCGCAGGCGCGGAGGAGGTCGACCGGGCGATTGTTCAGGTGCTGGAACCCTCACTGATTTCGGTCGAGGGGGTGGAAGCCTCGGACAGCCGCGCCTCAGAAGGCTCGGCGCGGATCAGTCTCGATTTCGAACCCGACTGGGACATGTCCCGCGCGGTCAATGATGTCGAGAACGCGCTGGCCTCGGCGGGCGATCTGCCCGAGGGCGCGGAGGAGCCCGAAGTGGCGCGCGGCGTCTGGCGCGACACGGTAACCGACCTGGTGATCACCGGGCCGCTTTCGCCCGAGCAGCTTGGCCGCTTGGGCGACGAGGCGGTGGTGCGGCTCTATCAGCAGGGCGTCACGCGCACCTCGCTTGCCGGGATCGCGGCGCCGGAGACGGTGGTCGAAGTGCCGACCGTTTCGATGATGGCGCATGACGTGACGCTGACCCAGATCATCGACGTGATCTCGGCCGAGGCGAATACCGATCCGGCAGGCGAAGTGGCGGGCGGGGCAACACGGGTGCGCACGGGCGAAGAACGCCGCTCCGCGCCCGAGATCGAGAACCTCGTGATCCGCACCGAACCGGACGGCTCGCAGCTGACCGTGGGCGACGTGGCCAATATCCGCGTCGAAGGCGGCGACCGGAACCGCGCCTATTTCGTCGGCGACAACGCGGCGGTGGTGATCAATGTCGCGCGCTCGGCGGCGGGCGATGCGATCGCGATCCAGCACAAGGTCGAAGGCGTGATCGACCAGATGCAGCCGACCCTGCCTGCGGGCACCTCGATGGATCTGGTGCGCACGCGGTCCGACGCAATCACACAGCGCCTCGACCTGCTGGTGGGCAACGGGGTGCTGGGGCTGAGCCTCGTGCTGGTGCTGCTGTTCCTGTTCCTCAATGCGCGCACGGCTTTCTGGGTGGCGATGGGGATTCCGACCTCGATGGCTGCGGCGCTGGCGGTGATGTATTTCACCGGCATGACGCTGAACATGATCTCGATCTTCGCGCTCATCCTGACGCTGGGGATCGTGGTCGATGATGCGATCGTGGTGGGCGAGCACGCCGATTTCCGCGCGCGCCATCTGGGCGAGCATCCCACGCTCGCCGCCGAGAACGGCGCGCGGCGCATGGCGGCGCCGGTCTTCGCCTCGACCCTGACGACCGTGATCGCCTTCGCAGGGCTGACCGTGATCGGCGGGCGCATGGGCAATATGATCGTCGACATTCCCTATACGGTGATCGCGGTGCTCGCCGCCTCTCTGATCGAATGTTTCGTGATCCTGCCCAACCACATGAGCCACGCGCTGCGCCACACGTCTGAGGGCAAGTGGTACGATTGGCCCTCGCGGCAGGTGAACCGCGGGCTCGACTGGTTCCGCCGCGTGGTGATGAAGCCGCTCACCCGGCTCATCGTCATCGGGCGCTACCCGGTGATCGCGGCGGCGATCGCGCTTTTGCTATGGCAGGTCAGCTTCGTGATGTCGGGCAAGGTGCAGTGGCGCTTCTTCAACCCGCCCGAGCAATCGACGGTGAACGGCGCCTTCTCGATGGTTGAAGGCGCGACCCGGGCCGATACCGAAGAGATGATGCGCACGATGCAGGCGACCGTGACCAAGGTCGCCAAGGAATTCGAGGACGAATACGGCGTGAACCCCGTCGAATACGCGATCGGGCAAATCGGCGGCGCGTCGGGGCGGGGGCTGGCCTCTGCCGATACCAAGGATGCCGATCTTCTCGGCTCGCTTTCGATTGAGGTGATCGACCCCGATTACCGCCCCTATTCCAGCTTCGATTTCGTCTCGCGGCTGCAGGCCGAAACCCCGCGCCTGCCGCTGGTCGAAGAGATCAGCTTCCGCCGCTTCCGCTCCGGCGGCGCCGGGGACGGGATCGCGGTGCAGTTCTCGGGCAACGAGACGCGCATACTGAAAGACGCCGCCGAAGACCTGAAGACGCAGCTTGCGCAATTCCCCGAGGTTTCGGCGGTGGAGGACAACCTCGCCTATGACAAGCAGGAGCTGATCCTCGATCTCACCCCGCAGGGCGAGGCGCTGGGCTTCGACATTGCGACGCTGGGCCGCGAATTGCGCGCGCGTCTGAACGGCACCGAGGCTGCGAGCTTCCCCGATGGGGTGCGCTCGGCCACGATCCGTGTGGAACTGCCCGAGGAAGAGCTGGCCGCCGATTTCATCGACCGGATGCAGCTGCGCGCGCCCGGCGGCGAATGGGTGCCGCTGGCCGATATCGTCTCGGTGCGCAGCCAGACGGGCTTCTCGACGATCCGGCGCGAGGATGGCGTACGGCAGGTTTCGGTCACGGGCGATGTCTCGGAAGACGATCCCGCGCGGGCCAACGAAATCCTGGCGCGCATCTCCGACGAGATCCTACCGCGGATCTCCGAAGAACGCGGCGTGGCCTATACGCTCACCGGGCAGGCCGAGCAGGAACGCGACTTCATGAACGACGCGATGATCGGTCTGATCATGTGCCTGATCGGCATTTACATCGTGCTCGCGTGGATCTTCGCGAGCTGGACGCGGCCGATCGTGGTGATGTCGGTGATCCCCTTCGGCGCGGTCGGCGCGATCTGGGGCCACTATGTCTGGAACCTGCCGATGTCGATGTTTGCCGTAGTCGGCGGGATCGGGATGATCGGGATCATCATCAACGATGCGATCGTTCTGATCTCGACGGTGGATGAATATGCCGAGAAGCGCGGGATCGTGCCCGCCATCGTCGATGCGGTCTCGGATCGCCTGCGCCCGGTGCTGCTGACGACGCTGACGACGGTTCTGGGTCTCGCGCCGCTTCTCTACGAACAATCCAGCTCGGCCCTGTTCCTGAAATCCACCGTCATCACGCTGGTCTACGGTCTGGGCTTCGGAATGATCATCGTGCTGCTGGTCGTGCCCGCGGTGCTCGCGGTGCAGCTCGATTTCGGGCGGCAGGTGCAGGCGGTGCGTCACGGCGTGCGCGTCGTGCGGCTGCGCGCTGTGCTGGCCGGTGTCGCGGCGTTGATGGCCGTGGGCTTCGCGCTCACGCTGGGCCGCGCGATGTGGGAGGGGCAGGCGCTGATGCCCGCCTTCGGAGGCTTTGCGTTGATCGCAGGGATGGTGGCGATGGGGGCGGGGCTGATCGCGCCCCGGCTGCTGCGCGGCCATATCCGCCACAGGCCGCCGCCGGAAGCCTGACACGCCTGATCTCTGAGAGAGCTGATTATTCGGTGCAGCCCATGATCTCGACCGCGCCGCGATCCGAGAGCACGGTGATGCGCAGATCGCTGGGGTCGAGGTCGAAAGGCTTCGCGTCCGGCGGCACGAAGTCGGCGCTGGTCACGAGCGTGTCGCCCTCGCGGTGGCTGTCGGCCTCGGACACCCAGACCGGGCGCGAGGCGAGTTCCAGAAGCGCGTTTTCCGTGCCGATCGCGGGCGGCAAATCGACCCGCGCCGTCAACCGAACCCCATCCTTCATCGGCTCCGTCTCGCAGCGTGTCTGCGGGGCGATCTTGCGCGGCTCACGTGCGAGCGCCGCCTGAATTTTCGGATCGGGCTTGCCGTCTCCGGTGATCTCGGTCTGCAGGTGAAGGCTGACCGGCACGCAGATATTGTCGCAGATCCCGATCATCACATCGGCTTCCAACTGCACCGGCTTGCCCGGATCTTTCGGCGTCACCGAAATCGGCAGCACGACGCCGTCGTGATAGCCGACGGTGCGCATGCCGGAGGACAGGAAGACTTCCGGCGCGGGCCAGTGGACCACGGCCGAGGCGAGATTGCTCGACCCGGTGAACTGGATTTGCGGCGGGATGCCCGCATCGCCCGGCGAGCGCCAATAGGTTTTCCAGCCGGGCGCGAGCGCAATCTCCAGCGCCGCCATGCGGGTGCCGTTCGCGCCTTTTCCGCCTGCGCGCAGCTGCGCTTGCTCCAGCCCCGGGGGCGTCGGCAGTGCGGGCATGGACGCGTCTTGCGGCGTGACCTGCTCTTGCGCGGCGATCTGCGCGACAGCTTCCTGCGCCGCCACGCCGAGCGGGCAGCAGCCAAGCAGGATCCCCATGACTGGTAACAAACGTGTCATATGTTTTACCTAGTCGCTTCCCTGCACGTTCAGAAGTCACAAACGCGACAGAAGCGTGCAACATTTTGTCCCGGCGCGCGGCAATGCGAAACAATTCCTGCGTCTGGCTTGAATAGACGCGCCGCTCGCGCCACCTTGAAAAGAGATGGGATGCAACTGCGAAGGGGAGCGAGATGGACCTGACAGGCAAGTTTCTGATCGCGATGCCCGGTATGGGCGATCCGCGATTCGAGCATTCGGTGATCGCCGTCTGCGCCCATTCCGACGAGGGTGCGATGGGCTTGATCATCAACAAACCCTTGCCGACGCCCGCCTTCTCGGACCTTCTCGAAAGCCTCGATATCGAACGGCCCGGAGCGGATATCCGCTTCGATCAGCCGATCCTCTTCGGCGGTCCGGTCGAGACCGGGCGCGGCTTCGTGCTGCATTCGCCCGACTGGACGACCGGCGAGGGGCAGATGGAAGTCACCGACCGGCTGCGGATGACCGGCACGCGCGACATTCTCGAAGATATCGCGATGGGGCGCGGCCCGAACCAGGCGCTGATGGCGCTGGGCTATGCGGGCTGGGGGCCGGGTCAGCTGGAGGAGGAAATCCTCGACAATGGCTGGCTCACCGCCGACAGCGACGCCGATCTCGCGCTCGATGCCGAGCATGAGACCAAATGGGTGCGCGCGCTCGAAGGTATGGGGATCGACCCGCGAACGCTTTCCGCAGCGGCGGGGCATGCGTAAGGGGTGAACGGGAGAGGGGGCTCTGCCCCCGCGCTGATGCGCCCCCCGGGATATTTAAGCCAACACGAAGAGGCGATCAGTCGCGCGGGGCAGCCGCGCGGCGCAGGCGGTCGTTGATCGCACGCCCGAGGCCGGTTTCCGGGATCGGGGCGAAGGCGAGTGTGGAAAGGCCGCGCGTCCGGGCGAGCGCATCGCCCTTGCGCAGCATCGCGAAGAGGTTCGCCGCCGCCTCTGTCAGATCGCCCGAGGGTGAGAGGTTCAGATCGGCGGTCGGGCAATCGCCGCCGAAGCCGATCCAGACCGCATCCGGGCGCGGGGCGGTCACATCCAGCAGCACGGCGGCGCCCGGCGCGTAATGCGATTTGAGTTGCCCCGGCGCGTTGGGCTTGGCCGCGTCGCCGCCGGTGGGCAGGGGCTGGCCGATCAGTGCCTCGATCTCTTCGGCGGCGACCCCGCCGGGGCGCAGCAGCGCGGGCGGATCGAGCGCGAGAATGGTGGATTCCACCCCGACCTCGCAGGGGCCGCCATCGATCACCGCCGCGATCTTGCCGCTAAGCCCGTCCATCACATGCTGGGCTGTGGTCGGGCTGATCTTGCCTGATGGGTTGGCCGAGGGCGCGGCCAGCGGCCCGCCGAATTCGGTCAGCAGCGCGCGGGCGACGGGATGCGCGGGCAGGCGGATCGCGACCGTGTCATGCCCGGCGGTCACCAGATCGGAGAGCCCGGCCTCGGGGCGCAGAGGCAGGACCAGCGTCAGCGGTCCCGGCCAGTAGCGCGCGGCGATCTGGCGTGCGGCGTCGGAGAAAACGGCGATCTCTTCCGCAGCCTCGATCGAGGGCAGATGCACGATCAGCGGATTGAACTTCGGACGCCCCTTTGCCGCGAAGATCGCGGCCACCGCGCGGTCGTTGCGCGCGTCGCCTGCAAGCCCGTAGACCGTCTCGGTCGGCATCGCGACCAGCTCGCCTTTACGTAGAAGGGCGGCTGCCTGCGCATAGCCCTCGGCATCGGCGGAAAGGAGTTTCGTGTCTTGGCTCATGCAGTCGTGACGCAGCGTTGGAGTTGAAGGGGGCTGCCCTTGCGGTAGGGTATCGGCAACCCGACAGGACATAGACGCGCGCGCGGCAATTGCCAAGCTGCCCGGAGGAGACCCATGACTTACCGTTCCCCCGTCACCGATATTCGCTTCATTCTCGACCACGTCGTGCCGCTCGCACCTGTCGCGGCTACCGAGATGTTTGCTGAGGCGACCCCTGATATGGTCGAGGCGATCCTCACCGAAGGCGGCAAACTGTGCGACGAGGTGATCGCGCCGACCAATCGCGACGGCGATCTGACGCCCGCGAAACTGGAGAACGGGGTGGTGCGCTCGCCCGCCGGCTTCAAGGAGGCCTTCGCGGCGCTGGCCGAGGGCGGCTGGATCGGTATCGCGGCGGACCCGGAGCATGGCGGGATGGGCCTGCCGCAGGCGCTGAACGTCGGTTTCAACGACATGCTCTCGGGCGCGAACCTTTCGCTGCAGCTCAACCCGCTGCTGACGCAGGGCCAGATCGAGGCGTTGGAGCATCATGCCTCCGACGAGATCAAGGCACTGTATCTGCCCAAGCTGATCTCCGGCGAGTGGTCGGGCACGATGAACCTGACCGAACCGGGGGCGGGCTCGGATGTGGGCGCGCTGAAGACGAAGGCGGTGCCGAACGATGACGGCACCTATGCGATCTCGGGGCAGAAGATTTTCATCACCTGGGGCGACAATGACTGCGTCGAGAACACCTGCCATCTGGTGTTGGCGCGTCTTCCCGATGCGGCCCCCGGCACGAAGGGCATCAGCCTCTTCATGGTGCCGAAGCTGATCCCGGATGCCGACGGCAAGCCGGGCGTCGCCAACTCGCTCAAAGTGGTCTCGCTGGAGCACAAGCTGGGCATCCACGGCTCGCCCACCTGTGTGATGAGCTATGAGGGTGCGACCGGCTGGCTCGTCGGCGAAGAGAACAAGGGCATGGCCGCGATGTTCACGATGATGAACAACGCGCGTCTGAACGTCGGTGCACAAGGCATCGGCGTGGCCGAGGCCGCCTATCAGCAGGCGCTGGCCTATGCGAAGGACAGGGTGCAGTTTGCGCCGATCGTTGAGCATGCCGATGTGCGCCGGATGCTGGCGTGCATGAAGGCCGAGATTTTCGCGGCGCGTTCGATCGCGCTGGCCTGTGCGGTCGCAATCGACATGGGGCGCGCGACGGGTGATGCGAACTGGCAGGCCCGCGCGGCGCTGCTGACGCCGATCGCGAAGGCTTACGGCACCGATATGGGCATCCGCGTGGCGTCGACCGGCGTGCAGGTGCATGGCGGCATGGGCTTCATCGAAGAGACCGGTGCAGCGCAATATCTCCGCGATGTGCGGATCACCACGATCTACGAGGGCACCAACGGCATTCAGGCGATGGACCTTGTGGGCCGCAAGATGATGGACGAGGGCAAGGCCGCTTTCCGTCTGCTGCAGGAGATCGAGGACGAGGCGCAGGGCGCGCGGGGCGATTTCCCGGTGCTGGCCGAAGACGTCTGGCAGGCCGCCGAGGAACTGCGCGAGCACACCGAATGGATGGTCAGCCAAGGCATGCAGGACCGCTTCGCGGGGGCCGTGCCCTATCTCGACGCCTTCGCACGGGTTCTGGGCGGCTATTACCACCTGCGCGCCGCGATGGCCGAGGGGCGTGATTCCGCGCGTGGCCACCTGGCTGCCGTCTATATTCGTCGCCTGATGCCCGCCTATTCGGCCTCGCTGGCCGAGGCGAAGGAAGGGGCGGAAGGGCTCTACGCGCTGAGCGTCGAAGACCTCGAGGCATGAGGGGCGAGGACGCCCGCGTGTCGATGAATGGCATCCGCTATCCTTGGGGGGAACCGCCCGAGCCGGGCGGGGCAATCGAGGTTGCGCCTGGGGTGATGTGGGTGCGCCTGCCGCTGCCGATGGCACTCGATCACGTCAATTGCTTCGCGCTCGATGAGGGCGACGGTTGGGCGCTGGTCGATCCCGGGATCGACACGCGAAAATGCCGCGCAGCGCTGCAGGCGGCGCTCGATGGGCCGCTGGGTGGCAAGCCGGTCACCAAGGTCTTGGTAACGCATTACCACCCCGATCACATCGGGCTGGCGGGCTGGCTGCAGGAGCAGGGGGCCGAGCTGATCACGACGCGCACCTCGTGGCTGTTCGCGCGGATGCTGCAGCTCGATCCGCAGGATCGGCCCGTGGCCGAGACGCTTGATTACTACCGGCGCGCCGGGATGGATCCGGCGCTTCTTGAGAAACGCGCCAACGAACGGCCCTTCAATTTCGCCGATTGCGTTCATGCGCTGCCGCTTGGCTTCACCCGGATCGTGGAGGGCGACGAAATCACCCTCGGCGGGCGGCGTTGGGCGGTGAAGATGGGTGACGGGCACGCGCCCGAACACGCGACGCTGTGGAGCTTGGACGACGATCTGGTTCTGGGCGGCGATCAGCTTCTGCCGTCGATTTCGGCCAATCTCGGCGTCTATGCGACCGAACCCGAGGCCGATCCGCTAGCCGATTGGCTGACCTCCTGCGCGCGGTTTGCCGAGATCGCGGAGGATCGTCACCTCGTGTTGCCCGGCCACAAGCTGCCCTTCACCGGGCTGCCGCTGCGGCTGCGCCAGATGATCGAGAACCACGAGGGCGCGCTGAAACGACTGTGCAAGCATCTCGACACCCCGCGCACCGCCTGCGAGTGCTTCCCGCCGCTGTTCAAACGCCAGATCGACGAGAGCACCCACGGGCTCGCGATGGTCGAAGCGATGGCGCATCTCAACCATCTTTGGCACAAAGGGGAGGTGAGCCGCACCTTGCGAGAGGACGGCGCCTGGCTCTGGAGCCTGAAATGACCGAGATACGCACCACCGCCGAAGCCCATGAGGAAGCCGCCCTTCCGAATGCGAAGGTGGTGCATACCTCGGAGAACGCGCCGAAGACCGCCGAGGTCAAACCGCTTCCGCCCGAGCTGGCCCGCGGACGGCCCGAGGATAAGAGCCCGGCGCAATGGGCCTATGAGCGGGTTCTGCTCTATATCCAGAACTTCGAAGAGCAGTTGCAGGAAGACGAGGAGGTCGTGCTTGGTCTCACCGGCGGCGAGGCGGGGGTGCTTCAGATCGAGGGGATCGGCTTTTTCGATCCCGACATCCTCACTTTCTACGGCACCGACGAATACGGCGCGCGCACGCAGCTTATCCAGCATGTGAACCAGCTCAACGTGATGCTGATCGCGCAGCCGAAACCGGTCGCGGACGAAGCGCCGCGCCGGATCGGCTTCCGGCTCGCCCGCGCGCTGGAGGAAGAAAATGCGTCTGACGACGCGAAGCCTCAAGACGAGGCGTGACAGCTTGTCGCGGCTCGGCTAGTTTCCCCTTTGGGAGACAGCGCAAAAGGGAGAACGCGCAATGGCCGAGTATAAACCGGGCAACATGGACATTCGTGACCAGGAGAGAACATTCAACGGATTTGTTCGCTTCGTTACGGTTTCGGTGATTGTGATCATCTGCTTTCTGGTGTTTCTCGCCCTTGTAGGCGGCTGACGCGACCGGCGGCAGCTGAAAGAGACACGCTTGGGAACGGGAGATCGGGCAGATGATGCGCGTGCTTCTTGTCTGCCTGATGCTGCCGCTTTTGCTGGCTGGCTGCGGGGCGGATAACATTTATGCCTCGGATGCCGAGGTCGCCAAATATCGCTATGTTTCCGACGAACCGCCCTCGGTTACGCTCTATACCGTGATCTCGACCAATACCGGGTCGGGCGGTCATTCGTCGTTGCTGATCAATGGGCGTGAGCGGATCATCTTCGATCCGGCAGGCACCTGGAACCATCCCTGGGCGCCCGAGCGCCACGATGTGCATTTCGGCATTACCGAGAAGATGCGGAAATTCTACATCGACTACCATGCCCGCGAGAGCTGGTATGTCCGCGCCCAGAAGCTTCCGATCACGATGGCGCAGGCCGATCAGCTGATGGCTCGCGTGGAGCGCAACGGCTCGGTCAACAAGATGATGTGCGCGGATTCGGTCTCGAGCGCGCTGCGCGACATGCCGTGGCTGCACGACAAGGTGCCCTTCACCTTCTCGCCGCTGAAATTGTCGAAGGCGTTCGGGCAGTTGCCGGGCGTGACCGAGAAGGATCACTACGACAACGATCCCGATGACAATTCCGGCGTGCTGATGATCCAGCAGCAGCCCTACAACCACGGCGACACCCAGTTCAGAGAGTGAACGGGCCTTCAGACATCGCCTCGCCTGCGTGACAATGCGCGGGCGAGTGCGGGACCCGCCACCAGCACCAGCAGGAAGCGGGCGATCTGCATCGCCATGACGAAGGGCACATCGACCTGCGTGCCCGCCGCGATGATCGCGACCGAATCCGCCCCGCCCGGGCTGGTGGCGAGATAAGCGGTCACAGGCTCGATCCCGGCGAAATAGACCAATCCCATCGCGAAGGCAGCGCAGAGTGCGATCAAGGCGATGATCGAGCCGAGGATGCGCGGCAGCAGTCTTGCGGCATGGCGCAGCACGGCGCGTGTGAAGCGCATCCCGATCCCCCAGCCTACGACCGCATAGCTGATCGCGAGCACGGTCTGGGGCAGGGTGATCTCCAGAAGGCCGGTGGCGCTCGCGATCAAGCCGAAGGCCATCGGCAGCAGCAGCCCGCCGCCCGGAATGCGCAGCCGCACGCCCAGAAAGGCAGCCCCGACCCCGAGCGCGAGCGTCTCGACCGCGGCGAAGAGGTCCATCGGGTCTTGCTCGGCGAGTGCCGCGCCGACATCCCTGGCCTGCGCCACGCCGAAAATCTGCACGACTGCGGTCGCGGCGATCGCACAGCAGGCGACGCGGGTATATTGCATCACGGCGACAAGGCGCATGTCGGCCCCGTAATCGTCCGACATCAACGTCATCGCGGTCGCCGCGCCGGGGGAGGAGCCCCAGATCGCCGTCGTGCCGGGCAAGCCGCCCGCCCGCGCCATCACCCAGCCGAGCGCGCTCGCGCCGAGCACGGTGGAGAGCGTCCCGGCAAGGAAGATCGGCCAGTCGCGGGCGATCTCGGGCAGGATCGAGGCGGGAAGCTTTGAGGCGATCATCACCCCCACGACACCCTGTGCCGCGATGAAGCCCAGAGGGGGCAGCCGCACCGCCCCGCCGCTTGCGGCGAGGGCGATCGCAACCGCCATCGGCCCCAGCAGAAGCGCCGCCGAGAGATGCGCGAGGCTCAGTGCAAAGGCCAGAAGCGCGGAGCCCGCGAGCAGGACGACCCAGCGCAATGCAGGGGGCCAGCGGTCGGGGGCGTATCGAAAGGGAGGGAAAGAGCGCATGGGGGCTTTGAAGACGGAAATCAGGTGTTTCCGAGCAGATAGGGCTCGCTACGTCAAGCGCATAGCGAAATCCGCAACTTCCGCTCAGTAAAGCAAATTTCGGGCAGGATCGCCCGCCTTCACGTCAAGCGGAGAATTCTCCGCTTTCTGGTTTCATCGACGTGAATTGAATTGATCCCCGCGAAAAACGCGTCACGTTGGAGGCGGTCCCGCATCTCTTTGCGGGCAATGACATATGGGAGGATTACGATGTTCCAACACATCAAGCTCGGCGCGCTCGTCGCCGGGGCGATTGCATTGAGCGCACCCGTCGCCAAGGCCGAAACCTTCATTAACATCCTGACCGGGGGCACCTCGGGCGTGTATTATCCGCTCGGCGTTGCGCTGTCCGAAGTCTATGGCGAGAACATGAAGGACGTGCGCGTTCAGGTTCAATCGACGAAGGCGTCGGTCGAGAACCTGAACCTGCTGCAGCAAGGCCGGGGGGAGCTGGCCTTCGCACTGGGCGACTCGGTGAAGGATGCGTGGGAAGGCAATGCGGATGCGGGCTTCAAGGCCAAGCTCGGCAAGCTGCGCGCGATTGCCGCGATCTACCCGAACTACATCCAGCTCGCCGCGCTCAAGGATGCCGGTGCGACGACGATCACCGATCTGAAGGGCAAGAGCCTGTCGGTCGGTGCGGCCAAGTCGGGCACCGAGCTGAACGCACGCAAGATCTTCGACGCGGCGGGCATGAGCTATGACGATCTCGGCAAGGTCGAGTATCTTCCCTTCTCGGAATCGGTCGAACTGATGAAGAACCGTCAGCTCGACGCGACCTTCCAGTCCTCGGGGCTGGGGAACGCGGCACTCAAGGATCTCTCGACCACGCAGGATGTGACCTTCGTTCAGATCCCCGCCGACATCGCCGAGAAGCTTGGCGCGCCCTACAAGGCAGGCGTGATCCCGGCAGGTACCTATCCGGGTCAGGACGCGGATGTGCCGACGGTCGCGATCACGAACATCCTCGTCACGCGCGAAGGTGTCTCGGACGAGGAAGCCTACGAGATGACCAAGCAGCTCTTCGAGCACCTCGACACGCTCAAAGCCGCGCATTCGGCCGCGAACGGTATTTCGCTCGAGGCGGCGGTGCAGGGTCTGCCGATCCCGCTGCATCCGGGTGCGGAGAAATACTACAAGGAACAGGGCGTGCTGAAATAAGCCGCTAGAGTTCAGGTCAGGGGCGGCGCGCAATTCGGGTCGCCCCTGATCAATCGGGCCAACGCGCCCATACCGGGGGGAGGAGACAGGCATGGACACCAAGGAAGAAGCTGCGGTCGACGCGGCAGTGCACGATCCGCTGGCGGGGGGCTTCCCGAAGTCGCGCGAAGGGCGCGCATTGTTCTGGCTCGCGGTCGCTTTCTCGGTCTGGCAAATCGCTTTCGCCGCCCATGTCATCAACCCCTCGAGCCAGATTGCGCGGGCGGTCCATGTGGGCTTCCTGCTCGCGCTCGGCTTTCCGCTGCTTGCCATCGCCAAGGGTTTTGGCCCGCTCGGGCGCGCGCTCGCCTATCTGCTGGCCGCAGCCGGGGTCGCTGTCGCCGCCTATCAGTGGATCGAATACACGCCGCTTCTGCTGCGCGCGGGCGATCCGAACACGCTCGATCTGGTGGTCGGCGTGGTGCTGCTGGTCACGGTCTTCACCGCCGCCTGGATGCTGATGGGCCCGGCGCTGCCGATCATCGCGGGCACGTTCTTCCTTTATGCCATGTTCGGTGAGCATCTGCCCTCACCGCTGAACCACCGCGGCTACGCCTTCGAGCAGGTGATCGAACAGATGAGTTTCGGCACCGAAGGCATCTACGGGATCCCGACCTATGTGTCGGCGACCTATATCTTCCTGTTCATCCTCTTCGGCGCGTTTCTCGAGAAAGCCGGGATGATCAAACTGTTCACGGATGTCTCGCTCGGGATGGTCGGGCACAAGATGGGCGGGGCTGCGAAGGTCTCGGTTCTGTCCTCGGGGTTGATGGGCACGATCTCCGGCTCGGGTGTGGCCAATGTCGTAACCACCGGGCAATTCACGATCCCCCTGATGAAGAGCTTCGGCTATCGTTCCGCCTTTGCGGGCGGCGTCGAGGCGACGTCTTCGATGGGCGGGCAGATCATGCCGCCGGTCATGGGGGCCGTGGCCTTCATCATGGCCGAGACGCTGGGCGTCGATTACGTCGAGGTGGTGAAGGCGGCGTTGATCCCGGCGATCCTCTATTTCGCGGGCGCCTTCTGGATGGTCCATCTGGAGGCCGGCAAGCGCGACCTGCGCGGCCTCGCGAAATCCGAGCTGCCCTCCCCACGCAAGGCGCTGAAAGAGGGCTGGTATCTGCTGCTACCGCTCGCCGTGCTCGTCTACCTGCTGTTCACCGGCTACACGCCGCTGTTCGCTGGCACCGTCGGCCTGTCGCTGACGGGGCTTCTGATCCTTGGCGGCTCGGTCGCGCTGGGGCTGCCCAATCAGGTGCTGCGCGTGATCTTCTGGGTCGTGCTCGCGCTGGTCGCGGGCGCGTTCTTCGAGTTCGGCATCTGGGCCGTGCTGCTTGCCATCGCCGTGCTGATCGCGATCAACGTCTTCTCGAAGGGCGGGCGCGAGACCTTGGCGCTGTGCCGGGACAGCCTCGCCGATGGCGCACGCACCGCGCTTCCCGTGGGGATCGCCTGCGCGCTGGTCGGCGTGATCATTGGCGTGATGACCCTGACCGGGGCCGCGACCACCTTCGGCCAATTCATCGTGGGCGTCGGCAAGTCCAGCCTGTTCCTGTCGCTGATCCTGACCATGATCACCTGCATCGTGCTGGGGATGGGGATCCCGACGATCCCGAACTACATCATCACCTCCTCGATTGCGGGCCCGGCGCTTCTGGACCTCGGCGTGCCGCTGATCGTCAGCCACATGTTCGTCTTCTATTTCGGCATCCTTGCGGACCTGACGCCGCCTGTGGCGCTGGCCTGTTTCGCCGCCGCGCCCATCGCGAAGGAAAGCGGGCTGAAGATCAGTTTCGAGGCGATCAAGGTCGCCGCCGCGGGTTTCGTCGTGCCCTTCATGGCGGTCTACACGCCCGCGCTGATGCTGCAGGATGGCGGGCCGCTGGCGGCCGCGATCGGCTACTGGCCAGCCGTGGCCTATATCGTGATCAAGGCGCTGCTGGCGCTGTCGCTCTGGGGTGTCGCGGTGATCGGCTGGCTGGGCCGTCCGCTGGCGCTTTGGGAGCGGGCACTCGCCATGGTTGCGGGCTTCACCCTGATCGCGGCATTGCCGCTGACAGATGAAATCGGCTTCGCCCTTGTCGCGGCCTTCGCGGCGGCGCTCTGGCTGGGCCGCAAGCGAGCCGCGGCATGAGCGCCTCGTGTCTGATGGTCGGCGCTACGATGATGGCGCTCGCGAGTAACGGTCAGTTCTCGCTGCAATGGATGCATTCGGTTGAGCACGAAGGCTGGCGCGAACATTGGCAGGTGACCGACCATGACACGCTGCGCCTCGTCGGCGCGGCGGTCAAAGGCTCGGGCGCGGGGATGGAGCCGGGCCCGGGCGGTCATTTCGAGGATGGCTGGTGGGTCTGGACGACGGACGGGCCGGACGTCCCCGCGCTGAACCTCGCGGCCTCTGGCGCCACGATCTCGGGCTGGACGCTCTGCTCGAAAGGCTGCGAAACCATCGGTGCCGACCGCGAAGCCCCGATCCATATCGCGCCCTGCGACGGGGCGAAGGGCGATTAGATTTAGATTGAGTTTTTCTTCCCTCACATCGATATTTTTTTGTGAGTATTAGTGAATTCGATTGTGATCGGAGTCAGAAATCGGCTACGAATGAATCATATATAGATACTTGTATTCATTCAGAGATTTCATGACCTATCCGTTTCAAAACGGCGCAGGGGTTAGCCAGTGCGCTGCGCTGGAGGCCGCCTGCGATATTTTTTCATCCGGGGTAGTCGCCGGCCCCAATATCCCGATGCAGCGCTTCATAAAACGAGACCTCGGGATCACCGCGCGCGAGCCGCTCAGCCTGTCAATGGTGCCGGGCGGACGCCTTCTTAGGGCGCCGGTCCTGTCGGCGACCGCGCGTTGGGAGGCGCAAGCCGCCGTGCTGCGGCCTCGACTCAAGCGCCTGCCGAGCCTGCGACAGATCAATCTGCTGCCGCTGGCTCCCGGACGCGCGCGCTGTATCTTGTTTTTGAACGCGCCAGAGACCGTTTGGGAAGAAGATACGCCACACATCACATGCCGCGAACGCCAGATTCTCGCCCGCGCCGTGCGTGGCGAGCGCCGGGAACAAGTAGCCTTCGCATTGGGTCTTTCGGTCTCGACGGTGGATATGCATCTGCGGAACCTGCGCGAGAAGTTCGGCCTTCGCACGACCAATGCCGTCGTCGCACGGGTCGTGGAGTTGGGTCTCTGCGAAGAAGCCCCTCTCAGAACCGGCTTATGAAATGCACGCCGCAATCGAGCGAGCGATAGCTGTAAAGCGAGACGTTCGACCGGTTGCGGCGCGCGGTGCAGCTCAGTTGCGGCGTCGTGCCCATCACCTTGAAGCGGTCCAGGCCGACCGAGGCGGTGAGGGAGATATCGCGATCCATGCGCGGCTTCCCGAACAACGGAAAGTCGCCATCGAAATCGCGCACGCCCACGGTTGCGGAGAGCTTCACGCTGAGCGTTTTCGTGAGGCGCCGGCTGGCTCCGACGGTCAGAGCCGCGCGCGTGTAGCTTTGATAGTCGCTGCGCACATCCGCGCGCTCGAGCCGCAACCCGAGGTCGATGCGCGACCTTCGCCAGATGGCCCGGTCGTAGCCCAGATTGAGCGCGTAGCGCGGCCCGTTAAGGTAGCGCTTTTCTTCGAAACGGCTTTGCGTGACGGAGCCGATGACCGTGAGGTTGGCGTCATGTGCGAGCCGCCAGTGGCGGTCGAGACTGAGGCTCGTATCGGTCGCATCAGATCGCGTTTGCCCGGGTGCCGCGGCATAGAAGCTGCGCCCGACCTCGATGGTCGCGCCCCAGGGCGCCCCTGCGATGAGACGGTCGTAGCGCACCGAAAGGCTCGGCTTCACGAAGCGCAGCTCCTTCGGCGAATACCAGTTTCCCGATACCGCGCCGCGCAGGCGAAGCCGCCAATCGAGCGCGGGGTGGATGTAATAGTCGACACTCGCGCTGGCGCCGAGCCCCAGCCCCGAACTCTCCCGACCTCCATCCGTGATCTGGAAGCGCCCCGCCTTGGTCACGAAAACCGTCTGCGAGGAGACGTGGCCGAGATTGCTCGTCGGCAGAAGCGAGACCTGCCCCGAGATCCGCCAGGGATGCGACTGGTCGAGCCGCCGCAAAGCCGCGTTGAAAGCCAGTTCGCGGTCCGGCGCACGATCCGACACATAGCGCAACACCCGATCCGCGCGTTTCGCGGAGCCAATCTGGTCGAGGCTTCGCTCGAGCGCGAATTGCGCCGGCGAGTAGTTGGGCGCCTTCGCCGCGATCGTTCCGAGAATGGTGATCGCGGTGAGCGTGTCGCCCTTGCCGCTGAGGCGCGCGCCGATCCGCGTCCAATCCGCGAGGCTGTGTTCTTGAGGCGCGGCGGAAAGAGGGGTGGCACACGCAAGAAAAGCCACCGTCACAGTCAGCAGCTTTTTAGAAAAGCTCATGAAAAACTCATCGTTGGAAAATCGAAACGCTGGAGGCTATTGGCCTCCAGCGTCTGTGTCCGAAGTTTACTGCTGCTCTGCGTGGAACGTGCCGGTAAACTGTTCAGTGGTACCGGAGCTAGTGCCGGTTCCAGTGAAATCACCAAGGGCAACGTATTTCCCGCTGTCGTCGTAGACGTCGCCCGACATCTGCAAATCTGCAGTTATGCTGCCTTCATCGTCGCTCACGGTCCCATGTGCGTTCGCAGTCATCGCGCTCGCGCTATCAATCGTGCCGGTAATGTCGAGCGAACCTTTGAGGTCCATGTTTTTCTGGCTCATATCCCGAGTGTAACTTGCGAATTGGTCTGCGGTGCCGCTGACCTTTTGTTCGTCGAAATTGACGTCCATCGTCAGGCGCCCGACCGTAAGGTTGTCGGTTGCTTCAGGCGGATCGAAAGTCATGGTCCCAGCCAGGCGTGCGGTGCCGGCGGGATCTTGAGCGACCAAGAGATCGCCGTCGTCCACTCGCTTCACAAGGCTGTCGTAGGTGGCTTTGTCTTGCGCCACCTCAGCTGCGCTGAAGGAGTTGCTGCCGTCCCCGCTGCCCATGCAGCCTGCAAGTGCAAAACACACGGCGGTCGCGGTAATCGAAAGTTTATAAGACATTAATTTTCCCTAATTTCCCATGCGAGCCGAAGTTGGCGCGCAGTCGGTAAGTGGCGAAATTGGGGAATTTCCTACAACCTATGGTAAACCTTAGATTGACTGTGTTGCTGCCAAGGTTGCTTGGGAAAATAACGCTCGCGTTCTCGAGAGGTGTTTTGTGAACGATCGAGGGTCTGTGGCTTTCCGGTCACCCACCGCAAGAGACTTTTAAACAAAAGCCTCTGATCAACCGACGAAATGAGGTCCAACGCATTCGTTAGCGACCCGTGGTCGACGCCAGACTATCGAGATTGAAAAGGGAAGTGGTGCTGCTGGAGAGACTTGAACTCTCGACCTCTCCCTTACCAAGGGGATAGTCATGTGACTACGCTCCATCCTTAAGTTGTTGTAGTTTATGGATGTTTGACTTGCTTGTCACGTCATCATCATCACGACTTGCCCAGATCTTGCCAAAAATCTCAGATGCCTCGCTGGGCGCGTTCTCCGGGTGTTCATAGATTTGCGCTACGAGAGCGACCGATTTCCATCCCCCTGCCTTCGCGATCCGCGACGACTGCCAGCCCTGATTTAGAAGCTGCGTGGCGAAGCTGTGGCGCCCTGGCTGGTGGGTGCCGAGATACTCGACGCCAGCCTTCTTGCAGGCTCTCCGCAGCGTGTTGTAGACGCTCGATCGATGGACGTAGCCGAAGACCAACCCGTGACGCGGCTCAATCGCATGAACAAGGCGCGAGAGCACAGTGGGCATCACCACGTCAGCGGCTTCCCCGTTCTTCGTCTTCGGAATGTGGACATGGTTACCGCTGATCCAGTGCGGCTCCATCCGAACCGCCTCACCAACGCGACGGCCCGTCACTTGCAGGAATAGCATCAGCGCGAACAAGCGGTCAGGCATGTATGGCTCTAGAGCATCCAGATACTCTGGTCCAACGGCCTTGCGCTTTGGCTTCTCGACCTTGAAGCGTCTCACCTTGATAGGTGCGCACCACCCCTGCTCGTGGCTCCAGTTGATGACGGACTGCGCAGGTGTGATGCCCTGCCGGTTCCACGTTGCGGCGTTGGCCTTGGGATAGGCCCGCTTCGCGGCTTCACGGATGTCGCGCGGTTTGATGTCCCGCAGGCGGATGCCTTCGAATTGCTGCGCCATCTTCATCAGGAAACGGATCTCGCCACCGTCCTCTGCATAGGCCACGGCTGCGGCGTCGAATGTCACGATCTCTTCCGGGCCGTATAGATCGGCCTTCCAAAGCTTCGACTCTACCGCCGCTCGCTTTTCTTCCGCCTGCTTAGGATCGCGAGTTTTGAGAGATTGTCGGATGCGCTTGCCAGTGGGTCCGGTCCCGTGCAGGTGAGCCCAACCGTTGATCCATTTGATCTTGAGGCGCATTCGTGAATCTCCTTGCGCAGGCGCTTGATGTGCTCAGGGTAGAAAACGTACTTCTTTCCTCGGCGCTCATAGTGCGGGTGCTCTTTTAGCAGGTCTGACAGCGTGCGGCGAGAAATGCCGAGCGCGCTTGCGGCGAGGTCCATAGACGCAGGCTCGACAAGCCAGCTAGGCTGTTGTGCGTCGTGTCTACCCATCGGAGCCTCCATTCAATGCATGGGCAATTGCCTCTGCGCCATCTTTGCTGACAAATGGGAGAACTGGCGGGAACCTCTCGCCCGTAGCAAGTTCAAATGCTTCCGCCGTCTTATTGTAGTCATTCGGCTTGTCGTCTGTGACGTACCAGAACGGCCAATCATCGGTCTTTTCTGATGCGCTTCTTGCACGCCATGCCATCACTCGCCCCCTTCCTGCTCGATCAGGGCGCAGAGAACTCGCTCATCATACTCATTTTGGCACGCATTTTTTGCATCGCTAATCGACTTGAAGTAGCTGCACTTTGATTGGTGCATAAGCCAAACACGCCACTTTTTCCCATCACGATAAATATCATAGTGGCTTCCTAACCCTCTACCTTGGCAATATTCACTGTCTCCATACCAATTCAGGTGGGCCACCTTTAGCCCTGACACCTCCAGCGCCTTCTTGCGGTCAGTCATCTTTAGCCTCCTGAAGTGCGGCGAGGGCGGCGCGGGCATTACCTTGCCGCTGTAGCGACTCATATGAAGCGTTAAGAATACCAACCTTCCTGATTGCTTCATGCGCTGCGTAATACTCGCGTAGAAGCTCCAACTCGGACTGCATCGCCTTCACGCGCGGGTCTGAGAGGATGGCGCGGGTGTTCCACGTCTTGATCGCGTCTTCGTTCGTTGCGTGCTCTTTCGAAATCAAGACAACGCATCTCCCCATGCAGGCAATCCATGCTGGGCGGTTATCCTGCGCCTGCCACAACTCAGCAGGCCCGCCACAAAACGGACACGGCAGAAGTTCCGGCGCGCTCATTGCTCACCTCCTGCGCGGATGGCGGCGGCGATGTCCTCGCAGGCCGTCACGTCGCACTCAACGCTGCCCTCATTGGTCCAGTATTTCCAACGGCCCTTTGCGATATGCGCGCATTCCTCGCGTTCTTTCGCCTTTACCCTCTCAACTGCCCCTTGCATCTGGGCCTGCGCGGCTTCGAGGGCGTCGGCAGCGTCTTGCAATGTCTCCCAGACCTCTGCTGGTGACATGCTTCCTGTTGAGCGAAGCCGCTCGATCAGTTCCTTGTGGTCAGTCATTGGTTTTCTCCGGGTGATCGGGCCACGGCTGCCAAGCCATCGGCGGCGTGTCTTTGCTGTACATGTTCCAGCGACCCTCTTTCGGGAGCCATCTGGAGACGGTAACAACACCATCGTTGCCTGCTGCGATGATCCGCGCCGGAACGTGGTGCTCGTATTCCGCAACTGCGCCGTTCTTCACCGTGCGCTGCCTGATCTCGGTATGCCCACGCGGGGCCTCGTCCATGTTGAAGTTCCAGCCCATCATTTTCTCCAATAGTTGAACTCTCCCGCCAGCATGTCAGCGACGATCGGCAGATAATCGGTGTCTGGCCCGTTGCGTTCGATCCAGCTTGCCTTGCCATTATGGATGGCGAGCGGCCCCCACTGGTGACATTCCTTGCACAGCGGAATTGTCTGGAAGTCGCTGGCCTTGGCTTGGCTGTAACGCCCGCAAATGACGTGGTGAGCGTCGGAAGGTCCGGGTTTCCCGCAGATCACGCAGGGGAGTTGCTTGACGCGGTTCATATGCCGTATCCCCGCAGCTGTGCCGTTGGCGGGCTTCTCCGCTTTGAGGCCGAGCGGGCCCCGCATGTTCGGGACGATGCTCATGATGCGTTTCTCATAAGCTGTCTTGGCTCCACGCCGATCTGTGCCGCAATCCATTCCAAGATGGCCGTTTTGCTCTCCTGAAACCGCTTGGCGCCCATTGCCTTCCGGCTCTGGCTCTCCGGGTAGCGCACCACGGCGACACCATCACGGACGATCGCAAGCGCGTATCCGTGGCCCTTGGAATGGGCAGCTTTCAGCTTCGTCGCTACGTCCTTCGCGACCTTGCCATCGCCGCAGTCAATCACTTCCTGCTGGTAAAAGCCGGTCATAATCAGCGCGTGCTTGCGGAGCATTTCAGGCGTTTGCGCCCATGGCTCCCAAGCGACTGTCTCAGGCAGGGTAGCCCATGCGTCATTGACCCATGCGAACTGGTGGCGGTGTGTGGCATCGCTGCGCCCGCGCTCGATCTCTACCGTCACAGGCTCACCCTCTGCCAGTTGTGGCAGAGTGTTGGTTTCCAGCCGCAGCGTTCCGGCGAAGTATCTGGCGCGGTATTGCATCAGTTCGCGTCCTCCCGCTGCATGTCAGCGAATGCCCGGTCAACAGCCTTTGAGGCTGCGGCGCGGTCGAAGCCATCCAGCACAAGAATGAGGAACGCCGTGTCACGCACCGCCTCAGAGGGCCAGTTTGTGCCGCTGGCTGTCTTGATGGCATCGCGGGCTTGCTCAAGCGTGGGGCGGGTCATTTCTGGGAAACCTTCTCGGCAGATTCAAACATCGCGCAGAAATGCGACGGAAGGCTGTAGAGCGATGCGTGGTATCCGCTGGCGTCCTGAACGACAGCCGTCCGGTCCTTGTGCTCAGCGTTCATGGCCCAATTCATACCTGCATCCCATTCGCCAACGTCCTCGGCATGCGGGGTTCGAGAGCACAGGCCAAAATCACCGCGCCATGTCTCATCGAACTGGTCATCTGGCTTAGCAAAAAACTTGCATTCATCGCATCTCATAAGCTTCTCCTTATCTCCACACGGCGCTTATGCGGCCTGCTTGGCCTCGAATTGCTTCTTCAGGTCATCTTTGATCGCTTCGACGCGGGCTAGTTCATCCGTGCCTTTCAGCTTCACGAGGGCGTCGGACTCCGACTTCCAAATCGTGCCGAGTTCGGCCATAGATTCCGCGCTTTCGATGCGGTCGATAATCCGCTGCGCCTCGTCCTCGTCGGGCGGTCCTTTTGCTGCCTTGTCGTGCTGGTGATAGGGGACGTTCTTGACCTTGCTCCACGGGTCTTCGGCCCATGCTTTCCAGTATTTGCGACCACCTTTCTCGCGCACTTCGCAGCGCACCCAAGGGCTATCGAGGCGGTAGAGGTAGCGCCCAATTCCCCACTTCACGGCGGCGCGCTTGAGGGCATCAGAAATGCCACCCTTCTCAGCCTCAACCTGCGTTCCTCCAGCGCCATCAGACTTGCTGACCCACTCGTCACCGATCTTGATGCTAAGAGTGCAGATCACGCGGCCAGAGGCGGTTTCGGTGTAGCTGTCTTTCCACCCACCAGCGCCGCAGACTTCATCAAGGCGGTCCATCACGTCCCTCGCGTCGATGTAGGCGAGCGCCATTGCGGAATGGGTGCCGTTGCGCTCGAATGGCTGCCCTTGGACGCGCCAGTGAACTGCCTCATTCGGGAAGGGTTTCGCGAGGTCTTTGATATTCATTACCGTGTCCTCATCGTGATTGTGTCGTCACCGCGCACTAGCTCAGCGCCTGGAACGGTTTCCCCCGCCTCGATCTGTGCCTTGATTGCGTTCTTGTCCGGTGTGGTGATCGTCTTCACTGTGCAGAGCTGCGACGGGATCGACGTCTCGTCGGTGATCTGCACAGAGACGCGGCCAGCCATCTTGGAAACCGTGGCCCGCGGGCGCTCCAGCTTCTTCTGCCCGATGGCATCAAGAAGCATCAGCATTGCGCCCTTCTTGGCCTTCGCACGGGCGCTGATGCGGTCCATGCGTGCCTTGAGTTCCGTGATCTGCGCCTTGATGGCCTCGGCCAGAGCCTCGTCGCCCTGTTCCTCGGCAATCATGCGGTCCATCAGTTCAAGTGCGTCTGTCTCGCCCTCGATCATGTCGAGAAACAGATCCTCGTCGTCGCCACACATGGCGCGGATATGCTCTGCCATGTTGCGGACGTGTCCGGTGTCGATCTTCATGCGGTCCTCCACTTGTTCACGGGGATGCCAAACGACATCCAGATGTATTTGCGGGCTGCGGACGTGCGCCATTCCCAGTCAGATGAACCGACAGGATATGCGCGGCGCTCGCGGATCATTTGCAGTGCATGGTCACGCGGGCTCATTGGCTCTTCTCCTGCTGGTAACGGACCTCTGCCGCATGACCCATCGGGTCGAAGATGATCAGAAGGCCGATGGAAAGAATGACGGTGCCAACGACGGTCAAAACGGCTACCTTGTTGCGCGCCCAGAAGCCTTCGTGCGGCGGCGGCTCCAGCGCTTCGAAGTGCTCAGCCATGCGGGCGGATTGCTCGGGGCTGATGTCGTGGCGCAGGTCGGTGGGGTGGAGGGTCATTTCACATCCTCGAGAACGCTTTGCGCATACGAAATCTGATCTCGCAGGCTGATCGTCTGCTCGCCGTCTCCTATCGTGCGTCCGTGATAGAAGGTCTTCACATAGAGGCCTTCTCCGACCTTCCCTCGCATATCAGAGAGGATGCATTCTGCGTGGCTGATAGCTTTCTCAAGGCGCTCAATACGCTTGATCGCGGCCTCCATTGCGCCCTTCGCGCCGATCATCTTCTGAACCTGCTCTTTTTCGCGGGCGATCTCGTCTTCGGTCTTTGCCATATGTGTGTTCTCCGAAAGAAAGCGCCCGGCTCCAGCTTGGGAGGAGAAGAAGGCCGAAGCCGGGCAGTTGCGCCGCGCCCAACAGGGGAGGACAAATCGCGGCGGTGGGGGAGGTCAGGCTGCGCGGAACTCAGCGAGGCTTTCGACGTCGCGGTCATAGGCATCGCGCGCGGCATGATCTTGCCAATGCGTCTCAGCCTCGATGCTCCACTGGTCGATTTGCTGAGAGCCGAGCCACTCAATCAGGTCTTCGCTGGAGAACCACTTCCCGAGGATCGTGGCCCCGTCGATCTTGAAGCCGCATTGATCAGAGCAAGCAGTGACGCTGCAGTCGCTGTCGTTCAGTTCCTGCACGGTGCTGTCGAACTCGAAGTCAACCGTGGCGTTTTCGTAGAAGCTGTCGAAGGTCATCACAGGCCCTCCCCTTCTTCGCAGTCGATGGTGACTTTGACGCAGGCGAGGCGCTCCGGTGTGTAAACATGGTCAGCATTTTCACGAACCATATACATTGCTGCGTTCCCGTTTGGGTACAGGTTGCACCAATACTCACGCTTGATGCGCGGCTTGACCTCGATCAGGTCGTAAGGCATCTCGTCGCTGTCAGTCCATTTCCCATCCGGGTAATGGCGCCGAACGATCCCATCCTTTGTAAGCGTAATGACTGGCTGCGTGCCGGATGCATCGACGCAAAGAACGCGCGCGGGACCGCCGTTCCGGTAGCGATATTCCTTATCCATGCTGATCATCGGTGATCCTCCGGTTACTGGCCGCACATCAGCGCAGGCACTTCACCAGCACCAATCGGTGCAGGAAGGCTCACATGCTGAGGGCGAATGATCGTCGTGTAGATGTGGAGAGCATCGGCATGCTCCTCCAACATCGCGCCCCGCAGACGCGGGGAAACGTAATATACGGGGCTGTTGGTCATTGGGTTCTCCATCTGAGCCGCGATTGCCGGGGTTGGTTCTTCGGCGGCTATGGGATGAAGGTATGTGAAGTTTCACATGCCGTCAATAGGACATTTGGGAAAAATCACATTAGGCAGCAAAATAAAAAGACGCTAATCTGTGAGCATGCACAGACTCAGCGCCTTTTCAGACTATCAGATTCTCGTCGGATTGCTGGCTATTAGCCGGGCTCGCGGGGAATCGCCTCAAGAGCGGCTAGAAAGCGCGATTGCTCTTCTGCCGATAATTTCTCAAGAAACTCAGCAAGTTCGGGACGCAAGTTGTGCCTCTTACCTATCCCAAGCATCTCCCCAGGATCGCGATTAAGCGCCTTACATAGGGCAAATACGGTTGAAAGCTTAGGGCTAGCAACCCGGCGTTCGCGTATGTCCGTTACGGCTCTGGCGTTTAGCCCAGCCTTCTTTGAGAGTTGCGCCTCATTGAGGTCCAACTCTTTCATGACGCGCAACATGTTGCGCCGGAAAATCTCACCTTCATCCATGGTGAGAAATTTACCGTAGTCAGCTTCTGCTGGCGAATGTGAAGTTTCGCGTTGCGATCTGTGAAAAATCACATTACCTTGTCGGACATGAGCACCGACACCCAACAACTTGCGTCCGAGATCGAGGCCGTCGCCAAGATGCTCGGCATCTCCCCCAGCACGGTAGGCGAGCGCGCCGGGCAGGGAGGGAAATTTTACGAACGGCTTACGAAAGGCGTCAAAGGGAAGCCCGTCAGGGTATGGCCCGAAACCGCTGTGAAGGTCCGTCAACGTCTCGTGGATATGCAAAGCGAAGCCTCCGAAAAAGAACCGTGTGACATTTCACATGTGGGCGGAGACGACGCAGTTCAAGAAGGCGGTGCGAAATGACCGCTTATCTGTATTGCATCGAAGCCGTTGATGCTGGTTACGCGAAGGTTGGGGTTACATGCCAGCCAAAGCATCGCCTGTATGCCATTGGCACGACAGCGCCTCATGAGATGAAGTTCCGTCGCCTTCTGCTGATCGACAGTGACGCCGTGGCATACGCTCATGAGCGGTGCGTCATCACCAGCGCAAATCGGTATCGCGATCGTGGTGAGTGGGTCGTCGTTGACGGTCACCTTGATAACTTGCTGGACCGCGTCACACCCGCCTTGGACGTGACGGATAGATTTGACGATCTGTCATCTTGCGGAAGGAAGATCACGAGCATTGCAGAGGCCAAGGCGGCTCTCGCTTACACCAAGCGCCGCGAAAGGGTTCTCGAAAGCCAGCAAACGTTCCTGATGCCTCCTAGGGGCGCGAGCAAGGATCGCCTTGATAGGGCAATCGTCCTTTCTCGGCTTTCTGAAGGCTACGGCGCTGAAGACGTCAAAGTGATGGACGGGATACCCGTTGATTTCTTCTGGCAGGTTGTCCGCGAAGAACGCTCGAAGCAGGAGGCCACCGCATGACCCTCCGCGAAGCCCTTTTCCTCACCATCGCCTTTCTCCTGAGCGGCGTGGCGTTTGCGGCGATCATCTTCTGGAGCCTGATATGACTGACATGACTGTAGAAACTGCTGGCGTCCTTTTCGAAATCAGATGCCGCGGCATGATCGCGCGGATGTATGCACTTCGCAACGTTGAACCGACCAAAGAGGTGTGGGGATACATTCTTGATGAGGAGGAACTGACGCTTCGGACGATTGGAGAGATTGCTCACGAGCTTGGCTTCCACGTCGATGCCGTCTTCCAAAATGCGGATGTGCCGGAGGTGTTGGAATGACCCATCCCAAAGGACTACGCCTAGCCAACGAGACGTATGCGCGGGAAGGCTATCCTGACCGTCTTTATATCCCGCTCAATGCCCTGTCTCAGTGGCATAGGAAGTGGCCGTGCCTGCCTGCATTTGAGCCTGTCTGCGTCGGTGACCCGTGCGAGGTATACGTGCGCGTCCAGAAGGAAGATGAGCTGGATACGCTGAGAGCTGAGAATGATCGGCTGCGAGAAGCCCTTCAACTCTATGCTAATGGCTGTGATGCGACTGAGACGCACGCATGCGGATACGAGGGCAATCTGTGCTGCATGACTGCTCGCCGCGCCCTGAAAGGCGGTGCAGCATGACCCTCGTAATCTTCTCCCTCGGTGGCCTCGCTCTCCTGTGCATGGCCGGTGCCGTCATCGCCATTCTTACGGGGTTGGCGTGATGACCGAGACACCCGCACAAATCGCAGCCCGCTACGGGGCCACTGTCAAACCCGGCGTGAGCATCAAGCGCATTCGCCCCGGCGTAAGCGGCATCTGGGATGAGTTCGGCAACGCCCGGACCTGCCAACTGCATCCGCGCGCCAAGGCATTCTACACCCGCGTCAAGCGCGCAATGGACGCAGGCGCAAACACCGTAGCCGAGATCGCGAAGCAGACCGGCATCAACGAACAATCCGTTCGCCAGTGGATGCAGCGCATCCGCCAAGAGCGCACCAGCATGGAGCTATCCCAATGAGCAGCGTCAACTACAGCTTGATGCAGTTTCTACGCCTCGTGGATGACTTCAGCTCCGACACTGAGTGCTGGAACTGGATCGGCGCGGGAAAAGGAAATGGTTACGGCCATACGACGGTAAACGGTCGCAGCATGGGTGCGCACAGAAGGGCGTTCATCCTTTTCTATGGAGAGATCCCAAGCGGCTTTGATGTTTGCCATTCTTGCGACAACCGGGCCTGCGTAAACCCGAACCATCTTTTCCTAGGTACTCGCGCGGAGAACATGACCGACGCGATGGTTAAGGGCCGAACTGCTGGCGGAAACAGAAAGCACCTCACCGAGAAAACGGTTCAGGAAATCCGCCGTCGCATTCGAACTGGTGAGCCAGATCTGCTGATTGCGCGCGCCCTCGATGCGAACAGCGAAACTGTCAGAAAAATCAGAGAAGGGAAGTCCTATGTCGGGATCGGTCAATAAAGTAATTCTCATTGCTCGGCTTGGCGCTGCCCCTGAGGTGCGCAGCTTTTCCAATGGCGGGAAGGTCTGCAACCTTCGGGTAGCAACGTCTGAGACGTGGCGCGATAAAAGCTCTGGTGAACGCAAAGAGCGGACGTCTTGGCATAGCGTATCCATTATGTCCGAGCCGCTGGCAAAGGTGGCTGAGCAGTATCTCCGCAAAGGGTCAAAGGTCTACATCGAGGGCCAGTTGGAAACCCGCAAATGGAGCGATGCTAACGGTCAGGACCGCTACAGCACGGAAGTTGTTCTGCGCCCCTATCGAAGCGAGTTGGTCATGCTCGACGGGCCTCAGGGCGTCGGTCAGGGCAACGGGCAATCCTCTGGCGGCTATGGCGAGCAGCAGGGCAGCGGCTACGGCGCAGGCGGGCGACCCGGTGGTGACTTCGACGACGAGATCCCATTCGCTCCGGAGGTACGCGCATGAAACGTGCTCCGAGCGCATACACCCTTTCCTCGCTGCAATCCGTTCTGAAAAGCGGATGCAGCGCTGGCATCGGAAATACTTGGTATCCCGCGCGACCCGAGGGCCTGCATTCCATAAAGAGCCGCCTCCATCTGGCGTGGGAAGTCTTCACGGGGCGCGCGGATGTCCTGCGCTGGCCCGGCGGACAGTAGGAGGCCGCAGAATGACCAGCAGCATCAAACGCGAGGGCGACACTGCCGTTATCAGCATCCCCATGAGCGAGGTGCATAACCTGCGCGTCTCTCTGGAGGAATGCCCGTGCAAGGCGCCGAAGTCCACGGTCGGTATTCAGCGTCGCAAGGCTCTGTGCGCTGGTCTGGCAAAGCTGGAGGCACGGGGATGAACGGATTCATCAGCATCATCGCAAAGCTCGGGCCGAAGCCTGAGCCTGTCGTTGACCCTATCACGGCGCTCCGCAACGAGAACGAAGCCCGCCTGTCTGTGGAGGGCAACACCACGCGGCGCGGGGAAATCCTCGCCGAGCAGAAGCGGATCACCACGGCTGCGCTGCGGAAGGGGGTGCCGCATGGCTGACATTTGGGGCCCGTGGATCGAGCACGATGGGAAGGGCTGCCCGGTCCCGGTAGGGACTATATGCCATTTGGTTTGGCGGGACGGGCTCGAGATAATAGCCAACGTCGAGGGCAGTGGCTCGTGGGTGTGGGGTGACCTCCGCTACAGCTCAACGTCGGGGCGTAATAGTTACGGGGAGCCCCTCGTTCCGATCGTCCGCTACCGCATCCGCAAGCTTCGCGGCCTGACGATCCTGCAAGAGATCGCCGCTTACCCTCAGCCAGTGCGGGAGGATGCGTGATGGGCAAGATGTCTCGCAACAAGGGCGCAACCTTCGAGCGTGAGTGCGCATCTGCACTGCACGCAGAGCTTGGCCTAACCTTCTCGCGCAACCTTCGCCAGTATCAGACAAGCGGCCACGGAGACCTAACGACGGATCACGAGCGCTTCCCGTTCTCGCTGGAGTGCAAGCGGTATGGCTCAGGGGCGGGCTGCCGTCCTGTGTGGCAGGCACAGGCAGCGGAGAGCGCAGAGAGCGTCGGCAAGTTCCCGGCGGTGCTGTTCCGGTTCGACGGGGCAACGCAGATCCGCGTGTCGCTTCCGGTTCGCGCGATGCTTTCGCAGCTTTCGGCAGACCCCGGCGATGCGTGGGCAGAGATCAGCTTCCCGGCGTTCTGTGCGCTCTGTCGCGAGATGATGGCCGATGCCTGGATGGCGAACGATTATGCCGATCTGCACGCGAAAATCATCCCCAAAGGATCAACAGATGCAGCATAAATATGTGGATGCGCCGGAAAAATCCTTTGTTTCACAGGTGCATGGCGCTAGAATGAAGCGAGCCGAGCAGCGCGCCAACGCTAACCCGGCTCTAACCAAAACCCGATCAATGGAGGATCGTGGAGTGGCCTTTGATGCCAATATAGGAAGCGGACGCGAGTCTGCAAACAATAATCAGAAATATCTCACCGATAAAGAGGTTGTCGCCGCGTCGTACATCAACGGCGGGATTGTTCGCGACATCGCTCGAGAGGTTAGCTACGCGTCCGGCGTGAAGCTCTCTGCTATCCTAGGACCGTCCCGTCTGAAGGAGCATGTGCGCGCCCGAGACATGGTGATCTATGCCGCAAAACGCATGGGCCTTTCCGCCTCGCAGATCGGGCGTGAGCTGGACCGCGACCACTCTACAATCATCGTCGCAATTCAGCGCGAGGAAAAACGGAGGGCGCCAGAGTGAGCCTCCCATACTTCCCCATGTTCCCGTCAGACTTTGAGGCAAAAACCTCTCATCTGACGATGGCCGAGGATGGGGCATACAATAGGCTTCTGCGCATTTGCTGGATGACGCCGGGATGCACGATCCCTTCCGACGAAGCATGGATCATGCGCCGCGTTCGGGCATTCGCAGATGCTGACAAAGAGGCGGTGAAGTCCGTCCTGAGTGAGTTCTTCGACCTAGAGGGAGGCAGATATAGCAATGCTAAGCTGCTCAAGATTTGGGTGGAGGCACACGACGCTCATGAAAAGCGGAAAATCGCTGGGGCAAAGGGTGGAAAAGCTAAGGCACTGAATTCAAACGATAACGACTCTAGCAATGCTAAAGCAAAGCTCAAGCAACCAGAACCAGAACCAGAACCAGTATTAAGAGATGATACTAACGTATCATTGTCGGAACCTGCGGTGCCGACTCCAGCGAATGAGGTTTCGCAGGCTGTCTCTGCATACAACGAAACTGCAGCATCCACTGGATGGCCTCAGGTTCAGAAGATGACCCCCAACCGCTCTACGCAAATACGGGCTAGGCTCCGCGATTGCGGCGGGCTTGAGGGGTGGGCTGTTGCTCTCAGCAGGGCGCGAGAAAGCGACTTTCTGTGCGGACGCACGGCGAAGCCTTGGACCGGGTTCGGGTTCGATTGGCTCATCAAGTCTCAGAATTTCACCAAGTTGATGGAAGGTAACTATGACAACCGAGATCGCAAAACAGCAGGGGCCGCAGATGATCCGGTGCTACGGGCAATCGCTCGAGCCGCAGGATCGTTCTAAGCACCGTGCGTGGATCGGTGTTCGTGTCTCTGCCTTGCTGGAAAACTACTGGCAGACCAAGCCGAGCGAAGCCACGCTTGAGATGATCTATCAGGACTGGATTGACGAGCTGGATCACTTCACCCGCGAGGAGATCACCGCAGCATGTCGCAGCTGGGTTTCCGCAAACCCTCGCCGCAAGCCTAACTTCGGTGACATCTCGGCGCTTGTCGTTGCCGATCGCGCCGAACGCAGAGCAGCGCTCCCCAAGCCGCCAGAACCTGAGGCACGCCCGCTCCCCGAGGACGTGGAAGCACGCCGGAAAGCTGCCGAGGAAATCATGGCTGGTTTTGTTTCGCGGCACAGACAGGGGCACGCGCAATGATCGAAGGCCGCATCCCACACGAGTCACTCGCAATGCTCCGCATGTGGCGCGCTGTCGCCGCTGGGGCCATCACGGACGCCGCCCGGGAAATCACCCGCTCTCATGGCAAAGACCGCGAAATCGCCATCGACTACCATACACGTTATTTCAACGGGCGCGACTGGCGCGAGGTCTGCGAGACGGCAGGCATCACGCACAACCCAGACGCCGTGATGCGGTTCCTGACATCCGACAAGGCACGACCCACGGCGCAAGGCTGCCAAGTTTCGATGGGCGTCACCACCAGAAGCCAGGAGGCTGCGGAATGAGGGTATTGGTAGCTTGCGAATATTCTGGCGTGGTCCGCGATGCGTTCCTGCGCATGGGGCATGAGGCCATGAGCTGCGACCTGCTTGATACTGAAGTCCCCGGGCCGCATTACAAGGGGGATGTGCGCGACGTGCTGGATTATCCGTGGGATATGATGGTGGCTCATCCGCCTTGCACGCATCTCAGCGTCAGCGGTGCGCGGCACTTCGAAGCAAAGCGCATGGACGGGCGCCAGCAGGCAGCGGTCAGCTTCTTCATGATGCTGGCAAAGGCAGACATCCCGCGCATCGCGATTGAGAACCCGGTCTGCATCATGTCGAGCCTCTACCGGAAGCCGGATCAGACGATCCAGCCTTGGCAGTTCGGCCACGGTGAGACGAAGGCAACCTGCCTCTGGCTCAAGGGCCTGCCGCTGCTTCGCCCGACGAAAATCGTTGAGGGCCGAGAGGCGCGCGTTCACCGAATGCCGCCTGGACCGGATCGCTGGAAAGAGCGCAGCCGCACATTCCCTGGCATCGGAGAAGCCATGGCCCAGCAATGGGGATGGCGCGAGGATATGAACCTGGAGGCTGCGGAATGAACAACGAGCAACAAAACGCAGAGCGCAAAGTTTCAGTAGTTCTCGCAGCTGTCCCGGATCCGTGGCGCGGAGTTATCGAAAGGCTCATTGAGGAGCGCGATTTCTTGGCAAGGGCAGGAGTGACAGAACTGGCATCGCGCAACCCATCAGTGATGGAATACATGCAGCACTGGGAGGGCCGCGCAGAGAAGGCCGAGGCCCGCATGTACCAGCTGCGGAAAGCTGGCGATGACCTTTCGTTTGCGGCGCAGACATCGGGCGGAACGGCAGGTGAAGATCAGTCTTTGAAAGAGGCGATCTCGGAGTGGGAAGCCGCTACGAAAGGCATGATTAAATGACCCTCCAGACGCAGATCGAAACACAGGCCGAGACGATCAGCCGTCTAAACACGGAGCTTGCCCGCTACCGCAACCGCGAGGCGGCGCACCTCCGCATCATCGAGAAGCAGGCGCACACGATCGAGCAATACCGCAAGCAGGCAGACCTGGCGGCAATGGCGCGGGCGATATTCAAGGAGCAGGGATGATGGATGGAAGTGCATTTAGAGGGCTTGGAGAGGCAATCGCAGCAATGTTTTGGGTGTCAGTTGCTGCAGTCATAGGGTGCATAGTTCTGCTGATCTATGTGGTCTGGTCGTGGGCAACGGCACCAGAGTGGCAGTACGAGGCAATCTCTCGAGGCTTCGCGACCTACTGTCCGAGTAGCGGAGATTTTGCTTGGAGAGGTGAATGTAAAAAGCAGGAGCAGGGACAGTGAGCAAGACAAAGCGGAAAGCAAAGCTGCGCAACGGAACGCGCAAAGGCACATTCGGAAGGGCAAAGCCGACCGTTGCGATGATGCCTTGGGATATGGGAGCCAGCGGGCCAGCGAACCGGCAGAACCTTATCGAGGAGGGCGCGCCGACGATCGACCGTGACACAGGCAAGGAGCACAACCCCAACGGCGTGAAGCGGATGCGCCGCCATAGCTGGATCTCGATCTATCGACGCAAGGGGAAGCTAAGCGAACGGCAATTCAACACGGCTGACCAGATCCACCGGGCAAGCCTCGGGAAGCTCTCCGATGACCCGCTGCGAGCGCTGTTCATTGATCGTGGTATGGCCTGCGACGACGCACAGGCGGCGGCATTCGACCAGCGGCGCGCGTTTCATCGCATCGACGCGATGATCCCGGATTATGCTCGCCCGGTGATCGAGCGTGTCGTGATCGAGGATCAGCCGCTCTGGCCCGGAACTGCGCATGAACGGCACCTAGACAGGCTTCAGCGCGGGCTGGATGAAATCGCAGATGTGATGGATGCGATGCGAAAGGTGCGCAAGATATAGGTGATGCTTGACGCGGAACAGAAATGTCCGTATCTTCAAGACAATCGCCAGAGGCGCGACTGGAGAACGGTTGCGCCTTTTTGATTCCGCTCTTTGGCGGTGCATCGCACAATGACCATGAAGCCTTGACCGGTGGATTTAGGAGTGGTTAGTCGCCCCGTAATTTCCGATGCACTTCCTGAGCGCGGCGGCGTGGAAAGCAGACACGCTACGTGATTTCCCGAATTGTGGATGATGTTGTCAGGCAATCCCCTCTCCACACTAGGAATAGCGTAAATATTTGTTGTAACCTGAAACAATAGTCGGAGTAGCGAACGGCCCGCGCTCACCTAGTCGTGCGAGAGATCGCACAGGGCGGAACGCGAGGCTGAACCTTTCGTAGGGGAGGTGTAGGTCTTGCTTAGGGCGGCTAGATTGGTCGCCCTCTTTATGAACATTGGCTCTGGTTCGCCTCAAGGCTCTGCCCGGAGGATAATAGGTCTACCGATTGGAGGCCCGGACAGAGTCAATGTGCACCAACGCGCAATCAAGAGTGGATCAAGAAACCGCACTTCTTTGCAGAAAGCGCAAAGAACATGAGAGCATCAAGGGAATACAGGCGCTGGATTAACCGTATGCGAAAGAGGCATGGCGGGAAGAATGGAGTTATCCGTTCTGCACTTCTCGATGCGCCTGAAATGGAGCGCAAGGACGTTAACAGTAAACGTGGCCCGCGACATGCTCAGCGGGTTAAAGCAAGGTCCGCAGGACACGGCTAAGGCAACCTCCTGCGACTCCGACTTCTGTGCATAATGCGCACACAACACCGCTCACAAGACAGTGAGCCAGCCCGTCGCAATCGCGGCGGGTTTTTCATATTAACTGAAGCCTAAATGAGCGCTGCCCAACCGGGCGGACCATGGAGGGTATGATGGGCAGGCCGCCTAAGTATCAAGATAAGTATGCCAAGCAGGCCGAAAAGCTTTGCTTGCTTGGGGCTACAGACCAAGAGATCGCGGATTTCTTTGAGGTCGATGTGCGGACTGTCTATCGCTGGAAGAACGATCATGACGCCTTTTGTCAGGCCTTAAAGGCGGGCAAGGAGACTGCGGACGATCGCGTCGAGCGCAGCCTGTTCCAGAAGGCTACGGGATATGAGCAGGAAGAGGTGAAGATCTTCATGCCTGCTGGTGCTGAGGCGCCCGTCTATGCACCATTCCGAGCGAAGTATGCGCCAGACACGACTGCAGCAATCTTCTGGCTCAAGAACCGCCGCCCTGATGAGTGGCGTGACAAGAAGGAAATCGAGGCAAAGACGTTCAACGTCACGATCTCCGGTGATGATGGCGAACTCTGATGTCCTTTGAACTGACGCCCAAGCAAAAGGAAGTGCGAGCGATCTTCTCAAAGGCCTATACCTACCTCCTCGTCTACGGGGGCAGCCGCAGCGGTAAGACATTCTTCATCATCTACTCGATCGTAGTTCGGGCAATGAAGGCGCCAGGATCGCGGCATGGCATCTTCCGCAACGATGGGGTGGATGCAAAGCAAGCAATCGCCAAGGACACACTGCCAAAGGTGGTAGGGCTAGCATTCCCTGACCTTCCTCTCACGTGGAAAGAGCAGGACGGATACTTTGAGCTGCCGAATGGCTCGGAGATTTGGATCGCTGGCCTGAAGGACAAGGCGCGGCTCGATAAGGTTCTGGGCCGTGAATTCGCGACCATCTATCTCAACGAGGCATCGCAGATTACGCTCGAGGCTTTCGAGGTGGTCAAAACGCGCCTCGCCCAGAAGGTGAAGCAGGTAGACGGAAAGCCGCTCAAGCTGAAGCTGTACGTTGACCTCAATCCGACGACATCGGCGCACTGGACATACAGAATTTGGGTTAATGGCACGCACCCGGACGGCGACTTCAAGATACCGGACCATGAGGCGAATTACGCTCATATTGTGGTCAACCCGAAGGACAATGCGGAAAACCTACCGGAAGAATACATCACGGCGCTGAGCAACATGCCGGAGCGGATGAAACGCCGCTTCTTCGAAGGCAGGTTCACGGCAGACGACGACAATGCTCTCTGGCGCCGGGATTACATCAAGCACGAAGACCCGCCCGAGATGAAACGGGTTCTGGTCGCGATCGACCCTGCAGTGACGAACGCAGCCGGAAGCGACGAGACGGGCCTGATCGTGGTTGGCGAAGGCGTGGACGGAAAAGGCTACGTGCTCGCAGATGGCAGCGGGAAGTTCCGCCCCGAGGAATGGGGGCGCCGCGCATGGTCGCTGTTCGACACATACGATGCTGACCTGTTCGTTGCCGAGGTGAACCAAGGCGGGGATATGGTCGAGTCTGTGCTGATGGCGCAGGCAAAGGGTCGCACAGCCAAGGTGAAGAAGGTTCGGGCAACCCGCGGCAAGGACGTGAGGGCCGAGCCGATCGCAGGCCTCTACGAGCAGAACAAGGTCCGACACGCAGAGCCGCTGCAAGAGCTGGAAGACCAGATGTGCAGCTTCACGCTGGGCTTCGATCGCAAAGAGGCTGGCTACTCCCCAGACCGCGTGGATGCGTTGGTGTGGGGGCTTACCGAGATATTCCCGTCGATGACCCGAAAGGTCGTTGACCCGAGCAGATTTGAAATCCCGGCGGCTGCCGGTGGAAGTTGGATGGGCGTATGATGAAAGACGACGACATCATTCACGAAGCCCGCGAGAGGGTCGATGCGGCCATGTCCGCTGACCTGATCAACCGCGAAGAGGCCGAGACTGACCTGCGGTTCGCTGCAGGCGACCATTGGGACGAAGACGACCGCCGCGAGCGTGAGCTAGCCAAGAAGCCCGTTATCACCATCAATGCCATGTCGCAGTTTGTGCGGCAGGTGACTGGGCAGATCCGTGACCTTAACCCGGCAATTCGCGTAATGCCTGCGGATGGCTCTGCAACTAAAGAGATTGCAGAGATCAACGAGGGCTTGATCCGCCACATCGAGTATCAGTGCGATGCGGCTGACGTCTACGAAGGAGCCGCAGAGAGCGCGGCGCAGTGTGGCATTGGTCACTGGCGCATTCGCACCGACTATGTCCCGGGCTTGAGCTTTGATCAGGAAATCCTGATCGAGCGCATTCACAACCCGTTCGCAGTCATCTGGGACCCGTGCGCAAAGGACCCGACCCGAAAGGACGCGCAATACTGCTTCATCCTCGATGAAATGAAGCGCGAGGAGTTCAAGAAGGTATATCCCAAGGCTTCTTGGGAGTCCCTGAGCGAGGACAACAAGCCCGCAGGGATGCAGTACTTTTTCTCGGGCGATACTGTCACGGTCGCAGAATACTACTGGATCGAGCACGAGAAGGTGAAAATCGGCCTGCTCGAAGATGGCCGGATCATTGAAAACCCGCGCCCGCCCATGCAGTACGTCAAGGAGCGCATGGTGAATATGCCGCGCGTGAAATGGGCCAAGATCACCGGAAACGAAGTGCTGGAAGGCCCGCAGGACGTCGCTGGCGAGTTCATCCCGGTTGTGTCCGTGGTTGGCGAAGAGCTGCACATGGGCGAGGGGATCTATCGCTCGTCGGTGATCCGCTTCGCGCGTGACCCGCAGCGGCTTTACAACCTCGCGCAGTCCATGTCGGCGGAAATCATGACGCTGCAGCCGAAGGCGCCGTATCTGGTCACGACTGAGAACGTCGCTGGGCTTGAGCAGTTCTGGACCGACGCGAACAAGACCAACCGGCCCTACCTGCCGTTCAACCCGGATGACTCCGGCTATGTTCCGCAACGCATCGCGCCTCCTGTGCCGTCCTCGGCAGTCCTGCAGTCCATCCAGATCGCAGGCGAGGATATGAAGCGCACGACGGGCATTTATGATGCCAGCCTCGGTGCGCGCTCGAACGAGACGTCAGGCGTGGGTATCAAGGCGCGTCAGGCGGAAGCTCAGAACGGCAATTCGATCTATGCCGACAACATGGTGAAGTCGGTAACCCATACGGGCCGCATCATCGTTGGCATGATCCCGAAGGTTTACGACACGCAGCGCACGATCCGCATCCTTGGCGAGGATGATCAGGAGACGCTGGTTCAGATCAACCAAGTAATGCAGACGGAAAATGGTGAGATGGCGATGAACGACATGACGGTCGGTCGCTATGACGTCCGCATCGCTGTTGGCCCGAGCTATACGACGAAGCGTCAGGAATCGAGCGACGCCATGATGGAATTCATGCGCACCAACCCGCAGGCCGCGCCGCTCATTGGCGACCTTGTAGCGGGCATGCAGGATTGGCCCGAAGCCGACCGCGTTGCAGAGCGTCTTCGCAAGGCTCTCCCGCCGCAGCTTCAAGAGCCGAGCGACAAAGAGCAGCAAGACCCGCAGGCCATGCAGCAACAGCAGCAGGCGGCTCAGATGGCGCAGCTCAGGCAGCAGATGGAAATGCGAAAGGAAGACGCCAACACCCGTAAGGCTGAAGCAGATGCAGCCAAAGCTGAGGCGGACGCCAAGAAGGCAGCAGATGATGCAGTGAAGGCACAAGCCGACGCTGAGGAGGCCATCGCGAATGCGCAGAAGGCCCAGTTCGAATTGGCCCAGATGATGGGATCAATGCCTCCGGGGGCTAGCCCGGTTATCCAACCCTAAGAGGGACAAATGAGCGAGCAAGAGCAGGCTGCCCAAGAATGGGCGGCCCCTGAAGTCTTGGATACTTCCGAACAGGAAGCGCCGGAAGCGGTGGAAAACACAGAAGGTCAGACCCAAGAGGATCAGACCGCCGAGGAAAACGCAGATCCTGATGGTGAAGCGGAAGCCGAGGAGAAATCTGAAAGCCAGAAGCGCCGTGAGCGCAAGAAGGCACACGAACAACGGCTAAGGGAAGAACATCAAAAGCTGAAAGAGGAAAACGAGCGCTTGCGTCAGCAGGCAGAGCTCGATTCTGGATTTGGCGACCCCCCGAAAGAGAGCGACTACGACGACTACGGGCAGTATCAGGCTGACCTCGCCGCACATAAGGCGATGCAAGCGTTGGCCGCGCGCGATAGTCAACGGTCCAAGGCTGAAATGGACCGTCGCGAAGAGGCGGAACGCGCCCTCCAGCAGCAAATCATGCAGGAGCGTATAGAAAGCCTCAACGAGCAGAAAATCGCTGCCCGTGAGCGTTACGCTGACTTCGATCAAGTGTTTTATTCTGCCCATATTCCGCAGCACGTCGCGGAAATGATGATCGAAAGCGATCAGGCAGCAGACGTCGCTTATCACCTCGGGAAAAATCCAGTGGTTGCCCGGCAGATTGCCCAGATGCCCCCGCTGGCTGCAGCACGTGAACTTGGCCGCATCGAGGCCCAGATGAGCGCGCCGAAGCCGAGAACCCAATCGAAAGCCCCCGAACCCATCACGCCTGTTCGCCCTGCGGCAAGCGCGACCAAGGACCCGGACAAAATGAGTTCCGACGAATATCGCGCATGGCGTGAAGCGGGCGGCACGTTCTGAAAAGGAAGTAAGAAATGGCGAACGATTTTCGCACTCCTTCTGCGATTGCGCAGGAAACCATCATGCAGCTCGAGAATGAGCTGGTCATGGGGAACAAGGTCCACACTGACTTCTCGAATGAGTTTGTCACTGTTGGCAATACCATCCAGGTGCGCCGTCCGACTCAATACAGCGGACAAGATGATAATCTGGATATCACCGGGTATCGCGAAGACATTGAGCAGGCCACTCTGCCTGTGAAGATGAACCGCACTGTGACGATTCCTATCAAGATTGGTGCTCTTGAGCGCACGCTTGATTTCGATCGTTGGAATGAAGATGTGATCCAGCCTGCCGTTATCAAGATGCGCGACCGCATCGAGACCGAGCTGGCAAGCCTTTATTCTGATCTCTACTACTTCACCGGCACTCCAGGAACTGTGCCTGCGACCTTCAAGGCGCTTGGTGAGGGTGGCGCGATTATGACTGATGGCGGCGTACCTAATGCAGGCCGCTTTGCCGTGCATGGTACTGACGCATCCCTTGAACTGGCTGATGGGTTGAAGGGTGTTTATGTCCAGGGCACTGCAAAGACTGCTTTTGAAGAGGCAAAAATCGGTCGCTATGCCAAGTTCGACAACTACGAGTCTGTGCATGCGCCGACTCATACTGTCGGTGATTATGGCGGCACCCCCCTTGTTAAGGGCGCCAGCCAAAACGTGACCTATGCGGCCTCAAAGGATACTGGCACGCAGACCCTGGTAACGGATGGCTGGACGGCTTCGAAGACTGGTCTTCTGAAGAAAGGTGATGTGTTCACTATCGCTGGCGTGTTCGCAGTAAATCCGATCTCCAAGCAGTCCACGGGTCGTCTGCAGACGTTTGTTGTTAAGGCAGACGCAGACTCTGATGGCACCGGCAACTCAACCCTGACGATTGCCCCGGCAATTATCACCTCTGGTGCCTATCAGACCGTCTCTGCGGCTCCGGCTGACAACGCCGCGATCACCGTCAAGTCTGGGGCGGCAAACGCCTCTCACAAGCAGTCGCTGCTTCTGCACCCGAAGGCATTCACGCTGGTTACCCGCCCGCTTGATATTCCCAACGGTGCTGGCCTTCGTACTTCTACGAAGTCTGGTAACCGCGTGACGATTTCCGTCACCGAATTCGCAGACGGCAATACCCTCGATAAGACGGTGCGCCTTGATATGCTGTTTGGCGTTGCAACGATCGATGATCGTCTCGGCGCTCGCCTGACTTCGTAATGACAATGGGCGGGGCTGTAGTGGCCCCGCCTTCTTCTTCGGGAGGCTGATATGGCAACTGTCCGAGACATCTACACCCGCAGCCTTCGTAAGATCGGCGTTCTCGCGATTGATGAGACGCCAGATGCCAATATGGCAGATGCAGCGCTAGATGGCTTCAATGATGCCATGTCCTCGCTCGCTGCACGTGGCGTTGGCTACTATCACGCGAATCTGACGCATGACAGCACGTTCCCTATGGTGGACGAATGCCACAATTTCGTCGTCAACATCGTTGCAGCGGAAATCGCTCCGATGTTTGGCCGAACAGGACCCGATACGCGCAAGGACTTCATGTATCTGCGCGGTGCATTCCTGACAATCAAGGAAGCGGATCTGCCGGAAACAATTCTCGAGATGCCGTCGCAAATCCGCTGGGGTTCTACCGATGCCGATGCTTGAGTTTGTCGGCCAATCTGCGCGCGATGCTGACAACGTGCAGGCGGACCCGTCGCGGCTGATCAACTGCTATCGCGAGCCGCTGATGGGCGGGCGCTCTAAATATGCGCTCAAGTCTGTCCTGGGGGAGACGGAGTTTCTGAACTTCCCCGAGGTGTTCGTGCGCGCGCTCGAGACGGTTGACGGTGACGGATACGCAGTTGCGGGCGGTGACTTCTACAGCTTCGGCTCCGACGGCTCTTTCGTGCGTCTCGGCGGCGGCGTCTATGGCAACGCAACGATTACGGGAAACAACAGCTACGCGTGTTTCGCGAGCGGTGGCGAATATTGGGTCTGGGATAGCTCTACCCTCTCGCAGCCCACGATCCCGCTCACCAGCTTCTCTGTCGGATCGATCGACACGATCAGCAACTACACCGTGGTCACTGAGGCAGGCGGGCGCCGTTTTCTCTGGTCAGATATTGCTGACCCGACGACGCTTCCCGCGCTGAACTTTTCGACCGCAGACGGGAAGGACGATCTTTGCATTCGCTGCATGGCGATCGGTGGGCGCCTCTACATCTTCAAGGAGCGCAGCTTCGAGGTCTGGTATGTGACCGGCGATACCGGTGCCAATGCATTCGCGCGTACCGTTGGCGGCGTGATTGATGTTGGTCTGGCGGGGCACGACCAAATTTGCCGGGTGGAAAACGGCGCGTTCTTCATCGGGTCGGACGGGAAAGCTTACCTGACGGGTGACGGGCAGCGCAGCGCAGTGTCAACGCCTGCCGTGAACACTGCCATTGCGCAGGGTGAGGTGGCTTCGTGCTTCACGTTCGAAGACGAGGGCCATTCGTTCTGTGCAATCAGCTTTCGCGACCGGCCCGCATGGGTCTATGACCTCGCCACGCAGGAATGGCATGAGCGCGCCGAGGGGCAGAACCTAGATCCATGGACTGCACGCGTTTCCGTCTATGCCTATGGCGCGTGGACGGTTGGCCGTGATGATGGCGGTCTGTCTCAGCTTGGCCGCACGAATGCGGATCGTGATGAGCCGATGGTACGCGAGGCAACGAGCCGCACGCTTTACGTCGAAGGCACGCGCTTCACGGCTTGGGAAATTGAGTTCTATCCGAAGAAGGGCCGCAGCAATGGCACGATCAGCCTCTTTCTCTCGCCAGATGAGGGGGAGACGTGGGGCCGTGAGCGCACAACTGGCATCGGCCCGGTGGGAAATTACGGGCGGCGCTGCAAATTTGGTCCTCTAGGCCAGTTCGACAGCCTGACGGCGCGGGTTCGGTGGTCGGACCCATACGATACAGGATTAGAGACATCTGCGAGGGTTAGAACATGACGATCAAAGCAGAAAACTACGTCAAGGATGGCGAAAACGGCGTGATGTTTTGGAAGGAAACCAAAAGCATCACGACGATGGAGCAGGCAATCGCTCAAAATGAGTGCTGGTTCTGTGAATATGGCTCACATGCAAGCGGAGCCGAAATGCTCAAGAAGGCTGAAAAGATTCTGAAATGATAACGAAGCCTCTCACGCCGCAAGAGCCAGCCACGCAGCAGGGCGACCGGGCTTCGCAGGAGCTGATCGAGGTCATCCAGCGTCTGCACGAGGCCGTGAAAGATCTGCAGGCGACTGTCGCAGACCATGAAGCAAGAATTACCGCGCTAGAACCATGACAGATCGTAAAAACGCCCTCGCCCAATCGAATGCTCTCGCGGCAATGACGCCGCTTGATAGGTTCAATGCGCTTGCTTTGCGCCCACTTGTTCCGGGCGAGCGAAGAAATAATCATGATGGGTCTTATTCGACGGAAATATTGATGACCGACCAATCTCCTGATGGCGGGGTGATGAACTATCCGTCTCTATGGAAGAGGGGCGATCAATACGTCGAACTCCCGCCCGAAGAAGCATTGAAGAACATGATCCTTCTTGAGCGCATGTTTGGCGTTCGCTTACCGCGCTATGGGTCGGTAGACGCAGCGGTAAACATAGCAAAGCAGACGTCTGCGAATGGCGGCGGGTCCATCGGTCGCTTCTTTACAAACCGGCTCTCGCAAAAGCCGTGATCCGCAAAATAACGGCGGCTGAGGCGCGCCCTTACTTCGACCACCCGACGCAACGCCGCGCCGGGATGATCGACCCTGCCGATCTGCACGACAACGGAATTGAATATTGGGCTAACGGGCCGATGTGCGCAGCCTTCCACGCGGCGCACTGGCCGGGCGTGCTGATGGCTCACCATGGATGCAGGCCAAAAGCCTGGGGAAGCGCAGCAATCCTCGCGAGAGAACTTCTGCTGCATGTCTGGGGCGAGAAATCGCCTGACCTGATCATCGGATGGACGAAGGAAAGCAATCGTGCGGCAGTCGCTATGGCTCGCCGTGCTGGCTTCGTCGTGGACGGAAAACTGAACCTGCCTGATGGCGCGGTTCTGATGCAAAGTTGGAGGCCATAATGCCTATTGGTGCAGTAGTTGGAGCTGTCGGCAGTGTTGCTGGCGGCCTTCTAAGTTCGTCTGCGGCAGGCAAGGCTGCGGATGCTCAAAGCGCGGCGGCAGACAAGCAGATTGCCCTTGCTCGCGAGCAATACAACACGACCCGCAATGACCTCGCGCAATTCCGTGATGCCGGTGGGCTCGGTACACAGGCGTATCTCTATGAGCTTGGCTTAGGGAATGCACCAACCTTTGGCGGCAATCCGGCTGACATCACGACGATCAAAGACACGGCACCGGCACCAGTTGGCATTTTCGGGTCGATCGATCAGGCATTTGCGAACTGGGGCAAAAAAGACAAGTCCAATACCACTACGCGATACAGTGTGAATGGGCAGCTGTTCGACTCCCTGAAGGCCGCGCAAGATTATGCTGCGGCGAACCCGACCGGCGGCTCTACATATGGCGGGTATCAAGAGACGCCCGGCACGCAGTACCTTCTTCAGAAGGGTGCAGACAGCGTGAACGCCCTTGCTGGCTCTCGTGGTGGTCTGGACAGCGGTGCAACCCGTCAGGCACTGCAAGAGAATGCCATGGGCATCGCGAACCAAGGGTACAATACCTATCTGAACCGTCTGGCCGGGCTCTCCGACATGGGTGCTAACGCGGCCAGCATGAATGCGACCAACTCCGCGAACTATGTCGCAAATGCCTCCAACGCGCTCGCCAACATGGGCAACGCGCAATCGGCTGGCTACATCGGCAGCGCGAATGCGATCAACCAAGGCATCGGAAATGCGATCTCGAGCTATGGCTATCTGAGCAACCTGAATAAGCCGCAGTCAAGCTACTACTCGAGCGGCACGGCAGGGCAGGGGATCTGGTAATATGAGCCAGAACGCACTCGCCGCAGGTATCGTGAACACGGCCAATGCACTTGGCATGTCGCCGGTCGATCTCGCGACCATCATGTCATACGAGACGGCAGGGACTTTTGACCCGACCAAAGCAGGTCCGACGACGCAATGGGGGCAGCATCGTGGGCTAATCCAATTCGGTGAGCCGCAGGCGCAGCAATACGGCGTGGATTGGCAGAACCCTGTCGCTTCGCAGCTCGGCCCTGATGGTGCTGTGGCGCAATACTTCCGCGCGCATGGCTGGCAGCCCGGAATGTCCATGCTTGACGCCTACAGCGTCGTGAATGCGGGCGCACCGGGCCGCTACAATGCATCCGATGCGAACAATGGCGGAGCGCCGGGAACCGTGGCCGATAAGGTCAACAACCAGATGGCCGCGCATCGCGCAAATGCAGAGCGCCTTCTGGCTGGATACGGCGGCGAACAGGCTCCGCAACAAGCGCCCCAGCAAGACATGCCACAACAGCAAGGCCAGCCGCAAATGGGCCAGGTTCCGCAGCCCAACCAGATGCAGGCTCCGCAATTCAAGCCACTCCAAGGCTATCAGATGACGCAGAACGCTCTGGCCATTCAGCCGGTGCAGAATCCGCGCTTCAACCAACTCGCGAAATACATGGGGTAAGCACATGGCTTCGATGAATTCCGGCATCATCCTTGCGGGTCAGCCCGTCGATTTCGCTAGCTCGATCGGGCGTGGCATTCAGGCAGCTGGTGCGCAGAACCAAATATCTCGGCAGAATGCGCTGGCGAACCTGTATCAGCAGCAGGGCGCCGGGATTGCGAATGGTGATCCGCGCGCGCTCAACGCACTTGCAGCCTATGATCCGCAGGCGGCGATGCAGGCGAAAGCCACGCAGCAGGACATGCAGCTATCGCAGAAGCGCATGGACGTGCTGAGCGCGCAGGAGAAGCGCGCAGCTGCTGAATACGCGGCGGGGCTGTCTAAAGCGCAGCGCGAGGAGGAGGCAACTAAGATCGAGACGGCGGTTAAGATGGGCATGGCCGCGCAAGACCCGCAGCAATGGGATGCGCTGATGGGCAAGATGGCCCCGGATCTTGTCGGGAAGTTCGATCAGCGCGAGATGCTGGGAAATCGCTACATGACGCTGGCCGACATTCTCAAGCAGCAGCAGGGGCCTGACCCGACGAAAAATGCCCCGAGCGGCTACATGTGGAATGACCCGAAAAATCCGCGGGCAGGCGTCTCGCAAATTCCCGGCTATCAGACGAAACCTGCGGATGATTACGGGCGCTATGTGCAAGAGGAGAATGCGGCAGGCCGCAAGCCTCTCACGCGCCTTGAGTTCGAGCAGGCGAAGAAGGGCAAGGGCTTCAGCTATACGACGCCGGACGGCACGACAATTTCCTTCGGTGGTGGGGCTGATGCCAATTCAGCCCTAAGCCCATCGTCTCCAGAGTCCATGATCTCGAGCATCGATGGAATTCTGAACGATCCAGCGCTTGACAGCTCTACCGGCATCTTCGCACCGCTTCAGAATATTCCCGGCACCCCAATGAAGCGTTTCGGCGCACGCGCCAAGCAGCTTGAAGGGCAAGCGTTCCTGCAAGCATTCAGCAGTCTCAAAGGCGGCGGTCAAATCACCGAGATTGAAGGCCAGAAGGCAACGCAAGCAATCGGTCGCCTCGATACCGCACAGAGCGCAGATGACTATCGAGCCGCACTAACCGAGCTTCGTGATATTCTCGTGAAGGGTTCGCAGCGACCGAAGGGTTGGGCTGAGCAGCAAGGTGCTATGGGGCAGTCAGCAGAGCCGCAAGGTGGGCAGAAGACGCAGAGTGCGCCGCAAGGTGACGTGACAAACATGTCGGATGAAGAATTTCTCAAAACGCTGGGGCTTGAGTAATGGCATCGACCTACGAAGAAATTATGGCGAAGTCGAAAGAGCTATACGGTTCTGGTGATGTCGCTGGTGCAAAGCGGCTTGCGAAGATCGCCCTTGATCGTAAAGGCGCCGCCCAACAGCAGGATGCAGTACCACAGGCTGATATGTCCTTTTGGGGGCGCGTAAAGGATAACGTCATCGGTGTGAACGATGGCATCATGTCGCCCGGAGAAAAGCTTGCTACGGCCCTAAACATGGGTGGCGAGAGCATGACGCTTGGTGTTGTCGGAGATGAAGCTGCTGCAGCAGCGGACTCTCTTATCGGTCGCGGCGACTACGCCTCGCGGCGGGACAAGTACCGCCAAGATGAAAAGCAGTTCAGCAAGGAAAATCCGAAGCTGTCATTCGCAGCACAGGTAGCCCCAGCCTTCCTTCCAGGCATGGGCGCTATTGGCGCCGTTGGCAAGGCGGCTAGCGTCGGAAGCGCAATGCTTCGCGGTGCCCTTATCGGCGCTGGCTCAGGTGCGACTTATGGCTTTATGGAGGGCGAGGGCGGAGTCGCAAATCGCATCAAGGATGCTGGGTGGTCTGCTGCAGCCGGATCTCTGTTTGGCGGTGCTGCCTCTGGTGCTGTTGCTGGGCTGAGCAAAGTCCCAACGATGGTAAAAACTGCGTTCGGAAGGGCGGACAAGCGACCGACAGTCGAGAACCTTCGTGCTGCGAAGAATGCTGCATATAGTGCAGTAGATCAGTCCGGTGAGAAATTCTCCGGAGCAGAAACGAAGAAGCTTTATGATACCGTTTCGTCTGCCTTCAACGATGCAAACTATGTCCCGGAAGTTGACAATGCGTCGCGCGCCGTTCTGTCGATCCTAGACAAAAACGCGGGGAAAGAGTTGAGCGTCAGCAAGCTCGACAAGATCCGCCAAGGACTCTGGGCGCGATACAATGCCGCGAAAGACCAGCCGCACATTCTCGACGCAATCCATGCAATTGATGACTTGATGGAGTCAAAGGCTGGGACGTCTGAGCTAATGGCGACTGCTCGCGCTGCGAACAAGCGCTTTTCGAAGGCGGAGATGCTGGATAAGGCATTTAAGAAGGCTGACGATCAAGTTGCCTCGACGGGCTCCGGCGGGAACACCGTGAACAAGTATCGTCAGGTTGTGACTTCCATCGTCAATGACCCGAAAAAGGCGCGCTTCTTCTCGGACAGCGAGATTGAGCTTATGCGTGCTTTCATTCGCGGTTCGCGCGACGAGAATATCAAGCGCCTGGTGGGGAAAATGTCGCCCAGCGGGAATGGCCTCATGATGACGCTGCACATCCTTGCTGGCGTCGGGACGAATGGCGCAACCATCCCATTCATGGCGCTCGGCTCTGCATCGAAAAAGGCGGCGGAAAAATCCGCACTTCGTGGCGCAGAGGCAATCAAGGATTCTGTGGCAGGATTTGTTCGCCCGCAGCAGATTACTCGGGTTGCCCCCGCCGCGACGGCGACTGCACCACTTTCATACGAAACGCAAAGCGTGCTCCGTAATAGGCTAGCCCCAAGCCCATAAAGTTCCCAACGAGTATTCCTGTGAAATCAGCCGCGAGAGAGCTGACAGAGGCGAGGTATAGCAGGACGGCGCCGAGGGCGACAATCATCATATAGAACAGGGCCCCATTCATCCCCAGGCGCCCTGTTCGGACCTCTTTCCGATGAAAATGAAAACCTATCGCCCAAACGATGGCGATCAGAAGTGTTGACCCGATAGCAAACGGGAACGCGAACGGCGATGACATGTCCATCGCTTGAATATGGCACCTGCGCCGATCTTTTGAAAGATGCCGCGCAATATTCTCTGGTGGTACAATGGCAGATCAACTGAGCTTCGCGCCTCAGCGCGTAATGGACGCGAATGCAACGCCGGTTCCGGGCGCCAAGGCGTATTTCTACAAGACCGGAACCAACATCTCGGTAACGGTCTATCAGGACGCTGCAGGCACCGTGCCGCATGCCTCCCCGGTAGTGGCTGACTCTGCCGGGGTGTTCCCGCAGGTGTTCTCCACGCAGACGGTCAAGGTAAACGTGACTGACTCTAGCGGTGCTGCAGTTGATGGGTTCCCGATCGATCCGGCTCTGATGGTCCCGGCAGGCGGCACTGGCGCGGCGGCGATCAGCTTCAACCCGACGACAGATATTCCATCGACCAACGTACAGGCTGCCATCGAGAAGGTGCAGGCGAACATTGTCGCGCCTCTCGCCGACTATGGCATTGGTGTCACTGGCAACGCAGATACGCTTGCGGACATTGACGCCACCAACATCGCGAGCGGCTTCTATCGCTTCGAGACGGGGGCAAGCGGGACATTCCCGAGCGGCGTTGCGGCAGCAGATGGTGGCGTGGTCTACATCGTTCGCGAGACGGCATCTGCAGCGCATATGACGCTGATCAAGAATGGCGAATCCATCATTCATCACCGAGAAATGTCATCGTCAACGTGGGGAAGCTGGGCAACTGTTGCCAATATCAGCGATGTAGCCTCTGCGGTTTCGGCTATCACGACCGAGACGATCCATGTGCAGCACCGCGTCGCGGCTGGAACGGCGAGTGGCGATTATGCGGGCGGCGGCGTCTGGACGACGCGACCGCTCACCACGGTCATCACGAACACAATCACTGGCGCCTCTCTCGCGAGCAATCAAATTACGCTCCCAGCCGGAACTTACAATGTTCGCGCCCGCTCCCCGATGTTCCGAGTAAATCAAAACACCTCGCGGATCTACGACGTGACGAATGCAGTTACGCTGCTTGAAGGGTCTTCGACGTATTCCAACGACCTTTGTGACTCGAACTCATGGGTTGAAGGTCAGTTTGCGCTGGCAGGAACCGCAGCGATCGCGCACCAAGTCGCTGCAGGTGCGACCAGGACCGGAAATGCCTTCGGTCACTCATCTGGTTACGGCACATATGACATCTATGGCGAAGTAATCATCGAAAAGATCGCCTGACCTATCCCGAAATTCTGAAGACCACGAACCCGCCGCGCGCGGGCTTTTTTATGAGGCAAGCATGACCTGCAACATTACCGGCATTGTTCGCACCCCGGACGGCGCACTTTTCAAGAATGGCACGATTACGTTTTATCGCCAGTCTGGCGTGGGATCGATGACTGATGGCAGCGATTCCTATGTCGTGATCCCGGAAAAGGTGAAAGCCACGACCAACAGTGCGGGCGAGATCAATACGACGCTGACCTATGGTAGCTATCGTGCGACGGCAGAGGGCGTTGAGCGGACGTGGCAGTTTCTTGTCGGCGTGCCGAATGTCTCCACGATTTCGTTTTATGAGTGCGTCGAGCTGATCCCGGAACTGAGCGATACGATCTCCGGGGCGGTGCTTGGTTATAAGGAAGATGCTGAAGCTGCTGCGGATACCGCGACGACGAAGGCTGGCGAGGCGTCCACTAGCGCTGGAAACGCGGCAGACTCCGCAACTACGGCCCAGAAGTGGGCAGCCAACCCCGAAGACACCGAGGTTAGCGGCGGGCTCTATTCCGCGCTGCACTACGCTGCGAAGGCGAGCGACAGCGCCACGGCTGCCGAAGCCGCCGCCCTCACGGCTGACGTCCACAAGGACACGTTCACCGCGCTCGACGCCGCAACCGACATCATCAGCGGGCAGATCGTCTCCGTGGCTGATGGCTTCAATGGGCAGCGCGAGAATGGCCTGATCGTCCCTGCATCCACCTACACCGCAGACGGATCGCTTGTGCGCGATCTCACCGGCATCAGCGGGCAGTGGGTTAGCTATCGGCGTGAGTTTGCGTCTTTTGACGAGATGGTTAATCAGGACCCCCGCACGTTCGCGGCTGGGACGACGCTAACCATTCCGAGTATTGACGCAACTTACTCCACTGTGGCCACATCTGGCAACCTCGGACAGACGAATGCAGGCGGTCAAGAGTTTGATGTCGTACCGAAAGGTGGTGAGCTTCTATTGCCTTGGTTCGGCGCACCGTCTGATGGTGTCTCCGATTGCTGGGCGGCTTTGTCCGCAGCAAAATCTGCCGCAATAGCGAACTCTTGCACTCTGCGATTGCCTCTTGGCGCATCAAGCGGAACGTATTTTATCGCTCAGGCATCACAGTCCTCGCCTGACCTATTTGGAGTTAGACTTGCGGCTGATCCGGGTGTCGTGTTGTCAGTGTATGACATTGCATTTGTTAACTACAAGGCATGGCAACTGGAAACTGAACTCGATCTATATGTCCAATCTCGCAATGTTCACCAGTATCTCCTCCCGAATACTGCTACTGAGCATCAGCTTATTACGCTGGCGTCATCTCTCGGTATTAATGACGGCATAACTTCCCCTGAGGCAATCGACTTCACAACTTGGGAACAGCGTAAATACGCGACGTGGCCCAGTAATGTTTGGTCATCTTCGACAACTGGCACTGTAGACTCTACGTCAGTGTCTTATGCCATAGGCGCTGTTACTAGCCCCTTCGATGGTATTTTTGGAAACCCAGAAGTCGGGAAGTATTACAGCGCTTCCTTTGATGTTCCCGTTACTGGAGCTGATCCTGGCTCAGCAGTCGCGGGAGTGATTGTGCAGTGTGGCACCTATGTTTTTAGATTTGCTCTTTATAACACGGCAACTGCAATACGCTATGTAAACGTATACCAGTGGGATGGATCAACATACACTAACATTACGGGGAATATTTCGGTTCCCGTAGCAGGTTACGGTATCCAATCTCTGTCTGTACCTACGGTTGGTGTTAGATTTGTGACGGCAGAGAATTTTGAGTTCTACGTGAATGGGTGGAAGGTAGCTTCTGTTCAGTCCAATCCGGGCAATGCCGCATTTGGTGTTGGCTTTGTACTTAGCAACTCGACGAACTCTGTCGCTTCCTCAATTAATAACGGGACAGTAGCTCGTGCAGACTGGATGCCATCAGGGAAAAAGCTCAAGCTGAGCTATATCGGTGATAGCATTACCTTTGGCGCAGCACAAACTTTACCGTTCCCTGATTTGCTACCTTATCTGATCAAGGGGTATGGGTATGCAGATGTAACCGTCGTTCAGAATATCGCATATCCCGGCGACAAGGCTGCAAATCAAGCCACGGCTGCTGCCTCTGCTGATTTCTCAACGTCTGACTATGCTCTAGTTATGGTCGGTACGAATGATATTCAGGCGCAAACTTCAATTTCTAGCTTCCGCACGAGCGTCGAGAGTATCATTTCTTCGGTGCAAGCTGATGGGGCTGTGCCCATCATCGGTATCCCGCCTATGTACTCAAGCACTGCAATTACAGGCGCTGGGTTCAACGCACTGAACTACGCCCTAGGCGGTAGGTATCGCACAGAGCTTTTGCGGATTGCTGCGGAAAACAATTTGGTCGTAGCAGACATGCAGTCTGAGTTTGGCATTATCGACTCTGTTCGCAGTACTACCTTTGATAACTTACATCCTAACCAACTTGGTAGTGTATTGGCTGCCCGGGCATATGCAAAGGCTATCTTGGCCGCTGACAGTGCAACGCGGGTTGACCACATTGGAGAGAGCGGGTCTGCTTTGATGGGTGGATATCGCGTCGAATGGCGGTCATCTCTCCCAGCATCCGGGTATTACCGCATTGGCGATACGATCATCAATACTGCACCTAGCGTACTCGGGACGTCAGGAAGTCAGTACATTATCGACAGATGGCGCAGGATCACCAATGGCAGGGGAAATGTTCTCAATACTGATTGGGTTGAAGCGCGCAGCTTGACCGGAACCTAATTACCAGCGGCCCCGAGGTGAGCGGACACTCGCCCCGGAGCCTAACCACCAGCCAGAACGAGGTCTGACGGATGGCTATGAGCAAAGAGATGGGGATTCGCCCCGGAGAGCAACAGATCACGCGGGGGCAATTGTGACACACGAAGACTTCCGCCCCCGCATTGAGAACAGCGACAGGGGGATTACGCTGAACAAGTCCCTAGCTTGGAGCATTCTCGGCAGCCTTGTCGGCGCGGGCATTTTCATCGGCATGAATCTTGCTGGGCTTGAGAAGACATCAGACGACAATAAGACCCTTTCCAGAGCGAATGAGATCCGCATCCGCGCCATTGAGACGCAACAGGCGCGCCAGGACGAGAAATTCAACAACATCCTCGGGTATCTCACGCGGATTGATGCGCGCCTAGAGCGGATTGAACAGGGGAAGTAACTAATGAACAAGAAGGCATTCTACGCCTCGCTCCGCACACGCGGAAGCGGGGTCTTCGGCACGTCTCTCACGCAAGGGCAGGTGGACGGGATCGAGACGATCCTTGCTGCAGCGGCTGGCCTTCCGATCAGCCATGTCGCCTATCTTCTGGCAACCGCCTACCACGAGACAGCGCACACGATGCGCCCCGTGCGCGAGACGCTGGCCAAGACGGACGACGAAGCGATTGCGCGTCTCGAGTCCGCGTGGAAGGCGGGCAAGCTGAGCTGGGTGAGCAAGCCCTACTGGCGCCGAGACTCTGACGGCAAAACGTGGCTGGGCCGGGGCTATGTGCAACTCACGCACAAGGCCAACTACAAGAAGGCCAGCGACCTGACCGGCGTCAATCTTCTCAGCAATCCTAACCGCGCCATGCAGCCCACCGTAGCCGCGAAAATCCTCGTGGATGGATGCGAGTCTGGCATCTTCACCGGAAAGAAGCTGAAGGACTACCTGCCCGACGATTGTGTGGGCGCGCGGCGCGTCGTGAACGGAAAAGACCGTGCAGTGATGATCGCAGGCTATGCGCACGCATTTGCGGTCGCTCTGAAGGCGGGCGACTACAAGCAAGTCGAAGCGGATATCCCCAAGGCGCACGATAGCGGCCTCGGCGCCATCATCGCAGAAATCATCAAGGCACTCGTCGCATTCTTCGGAGGCAAGAAATGACCAACTGGGCACCCGTCGTTACTGGTTTCTGTAGGTTCTGCCAGACCTGATGTTTTCTATGACGCCCTGCGCGATGCCAAAAGATAAAGCTATAGCCCATGCTGGACCGGGCATTCCCCTGATTACTCTGACCTGTTCTTCGCTCAGAAATGAGTTCCCATTTCTACTCCCACTGCACAGAGTTCCGGCTACCGTCTTGTCTTTTTCATTTTCTTTAGCGCAAGCCCACCGCAAGTGATTAGGGTTTATGCATAATCTGCTTTTGCATTTTACAGGGTCATGCGCTGCATGAACTTTGTTTCTAGGCCAGACACCAGTTTTTAATGAAAGCGACAACCTATGAGGGGTTGTATTCCTTCCTTTATATCTTACCAGACCATATCCGCTGACTTGCGAAGCGTTGAATGGCCAAATGATGCATTCGTCGCTGTTCGATTTAACGGCATCCTTGACAAAGTTTAATGGCAAACCTGTAGGAGTCCTGCCTGCAGTTGGAGATCCGTTTCTGCGATTTCGCATATAATGCATCGTGCAGAAACCTAGTCGGTCCTTAGGGCGGCTGCACCCAGCCACAGAGCATATTTGTTCCATGTGTCCATTATACTTCGATACGCAAGAAAGGAAATAAAAATGAATAACCAGTATGCGCCGATAGCTAGAATAGCCCTGCGCTACGTTATCGGCGGCATCATCGGGGCTGCGCAAGCTGACATGCTGGCGGGCGATCCTGATCTCGTCACCGTCCTCGCTATGGCTATCGGCGCGCTTGTTGAGGCACTGTATGCGATTGCGAAGAAGAAGGGGTGGGCAACGTGATCTGGGCCAAGGTCTTCTCATGGCTCACAGGCGGCGTCGTGGACAAGGTGATCGAAGCCTACGCCAAGAGCAAAGACGCACAGACCGAGCAAGAGCGGATTGCGGCGCAGGTTGAGATCGAGCAGCTACGCCAGCGGCAGGCGAACCTTGCGCTTGGCGGTCGCTTCACCAGCGTTGTGCAGTTCCTCTGGGCGGCTCCGTTCATCGCATTCAATGCCAAGCTCATCATCTGGGACAAGATGCTTGGCTGGGGCGTCACTGACCCCCTCAGCGACAACCTGATGACCGTGCAGAGCCTGATCGTCGGGTTCTACTTCGGATCGGCTGCCACAGCGCGCGTCGTGCGCTCGTTCCGCAGTTAATCCGGCCTGCATCCCATAAATCGCAAGCGAAAGCACCTGCACATGATCAACCTAGACGACTTCCGCGAAGAGCACGCGGAGGCCCTTGATGCTGCGTCCGAATTTTCGCGCCGGGCCAGAAAGGGTTTGCCCAGCGATCGATGGGCCACGCAACGCCAGCTCCACCTCGTCGCGAAAGGTATCGATGCGATGAACCAGATCATGGCGATGCAACGAACTTTCCTAGAGGCAATCGTGAGTGAAGAGTATGCCGATCGAGACGGTTGATGCCGAGAAGGTGGAGCAAGAGCGCATAGAGGCTGCAAAGCTCCGCGCGGAAGGCCTCAGCCAGTATGAGATAGCGGAGCGCATGGGGCTTACCCGTCCAGCGGTTCAGCGCAGGCTCAAGGCCTATGACAAGTGGAACGATGCAGACCCGGCAATCCGCGACACGGCAAAACAGGTCGGGCTTGTTGATGTGTCCCGGCTTAAGCACTACTGGGACAAAGTGCCGCTCGAGAATGGGCGCACTGTCTCCGCGTTCATCAGCAATAACGTGACCGACACGACGTCTCTGCTTGATGACGTGGCCACAGCTTTCGAAAGCATCACACCATACACTCCCGCGCATGCTGAGAAGATCGGCGGCGACTTCTGCACGGTCTACCCACTCTATGACATGCATGCCGGGATGTTTGCATGGGGCCGAGAGACGAGATCGCAGGACTATGACCTAAAGCTGATGAAGGCTGACCTTGTGCGCTCAATCGACCGCGTGTCTGCCATGTCACCGCCGAGCGATCATGCAGTCGTCATCTTCGGCGGAGATACGATCCACGTCAACGACGCGAAGAATGAGACACCCGGATCAGGTCATAAGATGGATGCAGATGGGCGCTATGAGAAGATCATAGACATGACCATCGAGGCGATCACGGATGCGATTGAGTTGCTTGCATCGCGCCATGCCAAAGTCAGCGTGTATGTGATCCGAGGCAACCATGACGAAGACAGCCATGTTGTTCTGAAGGCTGCGCTCAAGCAGCGGTATCGCCAAGACGACCAGATTGACTTCCCGACGCTCGACCAGTGGGACAAGTCCGAGATCTATTGGATCAGGCACGGCAACAGCCTGATTATCATTCACCACGGCGACAAGTGTAAGCCAGAGCGGCTGGCGATGATTGCCGCCGACAAATGCCCGTATTGGTCCGAGACGACGCACCGCGTGATCCTGACCGGTCACTTGCATCACCTTAAGGTGCAGGACTTCCCAGGCGTCACGCATTACACCCTGCGCGCGTTCTGCCCGCCGGATGCTTACGGCGCGATGTTCGGCGGCATCCGTGGCCTACAGGCGATGACTTTCTGCCGCCTCAAGGGGCTTGTGCTGCAGGCCCATGATCCAATCGACAGGGCGGTCTAATGAAAAGCAGCCTCCACATATACCAGAACCGCACCCCCGTCGCGATCCTACCAGAGGCCACAGAGGCCCGCACATGGCACGTTGGCGCTGATGGGCTGCGCGTGTATCAGGCGGGCGTGTGTGTGGCGGTTATCCCGCGTGCGCAGCTTGGTGAGCTGATCTATCAGGTGGCGCAGGCGCTGCGGTGATAGAAAAGCCAGGCCCTTTGGGTCTGGCTTTTCATAGACTTCAACTAATATTGCCGGGCGGCCTATGTAATGCCCGTAGATTGTGGAACCCACACTATCGCACAAATGCTGGACCTTTTCAAGGCATGATTGACCTGATCTGCGACATATCATAGGCGCTGCGGTAATCACTTCCTGCGCTCATGCTTCTACAGCACGACCTCGCGCATCACACGCTTTCTCACAGACCGATAGGCGTGCGGTACGAAATCCCACGCAACGATAGCAATAACCAATGCGATCAACACATATGCGGCGATAAGCATCCGCGCACCTCCTGAAAATAACCGTTCAATTCAGCCGTGATAGCGTCTCGGAGGCGCGTCTGTCTAGGGAGCGTGTGCGACGGGGATGAGCTCGTCGCACAGGGGGTTAGGCGTTTGGCCATCGTAATACCTATAGCCATCTCTTCATTGCTCCTAACATTAGCTCCTAACATTAGAAGCTAAGCATCCCGACGTCACGCATCATCTGCCTAAACTGGCTTTGCTTGCGATATTCGGCAGCCTCTTCGCTCTCGCTTTCTCCATTTATAGCTTCCGCAATAACCTCAATCATTGCGCGCGCTACCTCATAGTCTACACGGTCAGCGACCAGAATTGATGCGCCCTGAGAATACAGCTTGATGCCAGTGGAAAATGGATCAGGCAGATCTCCAGCATAAAGCATTTGACCGTTTCCCAGCCCTACGCTAATTCCGCAATCTGCCATTCCTGAGTCGTCAGAGCAGTGAGCGACAAGCCTACCGCGTTCATAGAGTTGTGGTGAGTTACCATCTATTTGCTCACGTTCATCGTCCGCCATATCTCTCTCCTTTCGAGTTGGACAGCCGCCAAGCGATTGATCTGCTAGGCGCTTGGACTTTTCCCCATGACCTCCTCGTGCAGTTGCTGTGGCGTTTCGAAGCCCCATTGGAGCTTGTAAAGGCGTCTGTAATCATCGCTATCGCGATCAACAACTTCGCGCTCCCACTTCGGGAAGAACATGCTGTTGTCGCCGGTGAATATGTATCGCTCTCGGTGAACGTCATCGCTACCCTCGTCTTGCCAGTGGTGAGTAATGTCGCATTTCAGCGTGTTGAACACAGCGACAACCCAGCCGCGCGGCGGAGACCATGCAGTCTCGAAGGTGAGCACGGTATCACCGCCGTCTTGGCGCAGGCTATCGTCGTTCAGAGCATAGGCATTCCATTCCGTACCCCACGTCGCCCTTGCTGAATCGAGATGTGTTCCGGGGGACGCTCGTTGATGGTCAAGGCCCGCACTGCCCAGCCAAAAGTTCAGCGGAAGCGGCAGAAGTTTCTCAAAGTCGATCACCCGATCTTCGCTAGAGGCGATAGCGCGGACATCTTCATGATTTACTGAGTGCAGACGGATTTCGTTTACAATGTGGTTTGGCATGCTTTTCCCTTCTTCTACTGTTTCGAGTTGGACATCCTTCACCCAACCAATTGATTCCTTATGCGTTCCACAGTTGGACATTCCCGGCGCAGCGCGTTGATTTCGTGTGGAAAGCGGCTGTCCTGCCGGGACTGCCAGTTTTCCTGCACCGTTAGGCGTTCCTGCCGCCGCCTTCGTCGTGATCCCAATATGACATGTCTTTGTCTGCAAGCTCAGCGGCTCCAGCATCGGACCAGTCAAAGTCACCGCCGCCAAATTCTTCATCCGAGGATTGCATGAACGCAAGAGCCGCCTCTATGGCGTCGTTATCACCCAATAGACCGCGCATCTTGTAGCGACGGACCATCCCCATAAGGAAGGTATCGACGGTCACCTTCACTGGGTAAAGCGGTGGCCCTAGCACGCGCGCCTCAGCCTGCCAGACAATGACCTGAGGCGGGGTGCGCGGGACATCCGAGAGGTAGACTTTCGGTTCCTTCAGATGCTCATGCAAGGTTAGGCCGTCCAAAGACGCGGTATCGCCGTCGACCGCGTTGGTTTTCTGCCGGTTGAGGATACGGGCCACTGCGTCCGACGCAGGCTGGCGCGTTGGTTTCGGCTTGCCATACTTCACCGGGCGATCCCCTAGGATGGTCCAGCACTTGCCACAGACCCACCCATCTACGAGAGCTACATGGCCACCGTGCAGATGTTCGCAAGGCTCCTTCATTGTGGACTCCTTTTCTCATTTACCCGTTTCAAAATTCACGCTCCGTTCATGACCTGTCCGGCACTTTAGGAAATCCAAGTGCTTGGAATCGCTCACCGTGAAGACGCTCCTGAACCATCTCTCTGCACGAGAGACGAAATGAAGCGACCTACGGACGGATTGGCATTATTCATGAGGAACGACGACAGGATCGGCTAGACAGCGCGAAAATCCGCGAGCTTGCCAAAAACTTGCCACATAACGACGCGTGTTCACTCCGCGTTCTGCACATAAGTCGTGCCCGTTGTGCGATGCAAATGCGTTAGTTTTCATGTGGTTGAGTGGTGCTGCTGGAGAGACTTGAACTCTCGACCTCTCCCTTACCAAGGGAGTGCTCTACCGCTGAGCTACAGCAGCGCCGGTTTCGGTCCGTCGCTTCGACCGTGGCGGGGATTTAGACGCAATCGCTCGAGGGTGCAAGGGCAAATCTTGCTCTCTCTCGACAGGATTTCACAGGCGGGTTAAACGAGGCGCCATGACAGGCGGAAAGAAAGATGGATCGGGCACGTCCCGCGATGCGGAATTGAGCCGCGAAGAGCGTCGGGCGCAGGCGCTGCGCGCGAATCTGCAGCGGCGCAAGGCGCAGGCGCGCGCCCGCAAATCCGAATCCAAGCCGCCGAATAACAACGAATCCGAGGGCAGTTGACATGGACAGCATCGTCGTACGCGGCAACGGGCCACTTTCCGGCCAAATCCCGATCGCGGGGGCGAAAAACGCCTGTCTCGCGCTGATGCCGGCCACGCTCTTGAGCGATGAGCCGCTGACCCTGACCAATGCGCCGCGCCTGTCGGACATCCGCACGATGACCGAATTGCTGGCGAGCCTCGGCGCGGAAGTGACCGCGCTGCAGGAGGGCAAGGTGCTTGCCACGTCCTGTCACGGCGAGATCAACCCGGTCGCGGATTATGAAATCGTGCGCAAGATGCGCGCTTCGAATCTGGTGCTGGGGCCGCTCTTGGCGCGTCTGGGCCATGCGGTCGTGTCGCTGCCCGGCGGCTGTGCGATCGGTGCGCGCCCGATGGATATCCATGTCGATGCGCTCGCAGCGCTCGGGGCGGAGATCGAGCTGAAGGACGGCTATCTGCATGCCGAAGCGAAGGGCGGGCTGAAAGGCGCCACCCACGAGATGCGCTTCGCTTCCGTTGGCGCGACCGAGAACTTCCTGATGGCCGCCTCGCTCGCAAAAGGCACTTCGGTGCTGAAGAATGCAGCCCGCGAGCCGGAAATCGTCGATCTGGCGAAATGCCTGCGCGCGATGGGCGCGCAGATCGAGGGCGACGGCACCTCCGAAATCGTGATCGAGGGCAAGGACCGCCTGCACGGCGCGACCCACCCGGTCGTGGCGGATCGGATCGAACTCGGCACCTATATGCTCGCACCCGCGATCTGCGGCGGCGAGGTGGAGTGTTTGGGCGGTCGAATCGATCTGCTGGAGAGCTTCTGCGAGAAGCTCGACGCGGCGGGCATCTCGGTCGAGCAGACCCATACCGGCCTCAAGGTGGCGCGCAAGAATGGCCGCATCCGCGCGGTCGACGTCACGACCGAGCCGTTCCCCGGCTTCCCGACCGACCTGCAGGCGCAGATGATGGCGCTTCTGTGCACCGCCGAGGGCACCAGCGTTCTGGAAGAGAAGATTTTCGAGAATCGCTTCATGCACGCGCCCGAGCTGGTGCGGATGGGGGCGAATATAGACGTCCATGGTGGTCATGCGACGGTCCACGGCGTCGAGAAGCTGAAAGGGGCGCCCGTGATGGCGACCGATCTGCGGGCCTCCGTGTCGCTGATCCTTGCAGGGCTGGCCGCGGAAGGCGAGACCGTCGTCAGCCGTGTCTATCACCTCGATCGCGGCTATGAACGCGTCGAGGAGAAACTGGCGGGCGTCGGTGCGCATATCGAGCGCGTGAAAGCGAGTTGATCGGCTGGCAATTCCCGCCGTCTTCCCCATATCGGATGCAGAGGTGACCCAATGACCCGTGATGCGAAATTCGAAGATGGTGGCGAAGGCGCGATCGCGCTGCGCGCCGAGACCAAGGATGACCTCCCCGTGATCGCGGCGCTGGTGCAGGACGCCGTGCTGCCGATCACCGAGATCGCCTGGGAGGCGAAATCCCGGCGTCTCGCGCTGCTGATCAACCGCTTCCGCTGGGAAGACAAGGCGCAGGCCGAGGCCGAGAAGCGTCCCTATGAGCGCGTGCGGTCGCTGCTGGTGATCTCGGATGTCACCCATGTTTCGAGCATGGGGATCGATCGTTCGGATCGCGACGTGGTGCTCTCGATCCTCGATATCACCTTTGAAGAGACCGAAGACGGCGCGGGTCGCGTGACCCTGACGCTGGCGGGCGACGGCGCGCTGGCGGCGGATGTCGAATGTCTCGATGTAGATCTGCGCGACGTCGAGCGTCCCTATCGCGCGCCTTCCGGCAAAGTGCCGCATCATCCCGAGTAAGCCGCTCTTTGCCGCCGGGGATGCCTCCGGCGGGGATATTTACGCCAAGTCGAATTGGAATTGCCCTTGGGGGCAGCGTCGTGCTTGCGGGGCAGGGCGGGAGTCTCTAATCCGAAGAGCGGAATAGGAGACTGTCGATGCCGCACTTTCTGGACACGCGCGAAGAGGGCTTTGAGGCCCGGTTTGTCGAACTTCTGGGGATGAAGCGCGAGGACAGCCCCGATGTGGATGCTGTCGTGGCCGGGATCATCGCGGATATCCGCAAGCGGGGCGATGCAGCGCTGATTGAGCTGACCGCGAAATTCGACCGACTGGAGCTGACGCCGGAGACGCTGGCTTTTTCGGCTGAGGAGATCGAGGCTGAGGTCGCAAAAGTGCCCGCCGAAGAGCGCGCGGCCCTGGAACTGGCGGCCGAACGTATCCGCGCCTATCACGAACGCCAGATGCCGCATGACGCGCGTTGGATCGACGCGAGCGGGGCGGAGCTCGGCTGGCGCTGGGGGCCGGTTTCAGCCGCAGGGCTCTATGTTCCGGGCGGGCTGGCGAGCTATCCCTCTTCGGTGCTGATGAACGCGATCCCGGCGAAGGTCGCGGGTGTGGAGCGGTTGGTCGTGGCGTGCCCGACGCCGGGCGGGGCGGTGAACCCGCTGGTGCTGCTGGCCGCGCAATTGGCGGGCGTCGATACGGTCTACCGGATGGGGGGCGCGCAGGCGATTGCCGCGATGGCCTACGGGACCGAGACGATCACGGCGGTCGACAAGATCACCGGGCCGGGCAACGCTTTCGTGGCGGCGGCCAAGCGGCGGGTCTTCGGGCGCGTCGGCATCGACATGATTGCGGGCCCGTCGGAAATCCTCGTGATCGCGGATGGCACGGGCGATCCGGATTGGATCGCGCTCGACCTGATGAGCCAGGCCGAGCATGACGAGAGCGCACAGGCGATCCTGATCACCACCGACGAGGCTTTCGGCAAGGCGGTCGTTGCGGCAGTCGAGAAACGGCTCGAGACGCTGGAGCGCCGTGCGATTGCAGGCGCGAGCTGGCGCGACTTCGGGGCGGTGATCGTGGCGCGCGATCTGATGGAGGCGGCCGAGCTGTCGAACCGGGTTGCGCCAGAGCATCTGGAGCTTTGCGTCGCCGATCCCGACTGGTTGGCGGAGGCGATCACCCATGCGGGCGCGATCTTCCTTGGCGCCTACACGCCCGAAGCGATCGGCGATTATATCGGCGGGCCGAACCACGTTCTGCCGACGGCGCGCTCGGCACGCTTCTCCTCGGGCCTCTCGGTGATGGACTTCATCAAGCGCACCACGCTGGCGAAGATGACGCCCGGCGCGCTGAAGGCGATCGGCCCTTCGGCAGAGGTGCTGGCGAAATCGGAAAGCCTCGAGGCGCATGGGCTGTCGGTGCGTGCGCGGCTCGATGCGCTCAATGACGAAGGGGAGGGGTGATGGCCCGGATTTCTCATATCCAGCTGGACACGGGCGGGCTGCCCGCGCCCTCGCCGGAGATTGAGCAGGAGCGCAAGGTCGCGATCTACGATCTGCTCGAGGATAACAGCTTCAATATCCCGGGCCGCGACGGGCAACCTGCACCAGAAGGGCCGTTCGCGCTGACGCTTGGCGTGCGCGACCGGCGGCTGGTTTTCGACACCGAGACCGAGAGCGGTTCGAAAGTGGCTGAGTTCCATCTGTCCTTCGGCCCGTTCCGGCAGGCGGTGAAGGATTACTTTCAGATCTGCGAGAGCTATTTCGAGGCGGTCAAGAAACTGCCGCCCAGCCAGATCGAGGCGATCGACATGGCCCGGCGCGGCATCCATAACGAAGGCGCGCGCATCCTGCAGGAACGCCTTGAAGGCAAGGCCGAGATCGACATCGATACGGCGCGGCGCCTCTTCACCCTCGTTGCCGTTCTCGCCCCGAGGTAATCGGAATGGGCGAGATCCCCAACTCCGTTCTTTTTGCGTGCGATCATAATTCCACGCGCTCCCCGATGGCCGAGGGGATGATGAAGAAATTCTACGGAACCGAATGCTACGTGCAGTCGGTGGGCGTGAAAGCCGATCTGGAGATCGACGGCTTCACCATCGCGGTGATGGCCGAGATCGGCGTCAATCTGGAGCGTCACCGCGCGCGCTCTTTCACCGAGCTGCAGGAATGGGGCGACGATCTGTCGGCCTTTGATCTGGTGATCGCGCTCTCGCCCGCCTCGCAGCGTCAGGCGCTGGAGCTGACGCGGTTCTTCCATCTCGACGTGGAATATTGGCCGATCCTCGACCCGACCGGGATCGGCGAGACGCGCGAGGCCAAACTCGCCGCCTACCGCGACACTCGCGACCAGATCCGTCGCCATCTCATCGAACGTTTCGGAGAGCCGACCGCCTGATCAGTCGCCCGACTGTGCAGGCTGCGTGCCAAGTCGGCTCAGGTTCGCCTCGATCCAATGCGCAAGCTCGAAATAGCGGATCGCGATCGCCTCTCCTGCCTCGGTCAGGCAATAGTCCACGCGCGGCGGCACCTCGCCATGATCGCGCCGCGAGATCAGCCCATCCGCTTCGAGCACCTGCAAGGTCTGGGCCAGCATCCGCTCGGAAATGCCGCCGATCCTGCGACGCAACTCGGAAAAGCGCAGCCGCCCGTCGCGCAGCGCGACCAGAACCAGCCCGCCCCAGCGCGAACTGACATGCGACAGGATCATGCGCGAGGGGCAATCGGCGTTGAACACATCTGCGACGGGCAGTGCGGGATCGATCTGTTGCATAATGCGGAGGTCCTGTGCGGGGCTGCTGAACACTTACCAAAATGTAGGTACTTCCTTTTGCGCAGTAAAGAGCGCAGCTTCCCGTCAGCGAAAGACAAAAGGAGGTCGCCATGACCATCGCCGTTACCGGAGCCACCGGCCATCTTGGCCAACTCACCCTTGCCGCATTGGCCGCGCGCGGCGCGACCGACGTGATCGGGCTGGCACGCAGCCCTGAGAAGCTGACGGGCGCCGGGCGGCGTTTCGACTATTCCGACCCGAGCAGCTTCGACGCGCTGGCAGGTGTCGACACGCTGATCCTGATCTCGTCGAGCGAGGTCGGCCAGCGCGCGCCGCAACATGGCAACGTGATCGAGGCCGCCAAGGCGCATGGGGTCGGCCATATCCTTTACACGTCGCTGCTGCATGCCGACCGTTCGAAGATGCAGCTGGCCGAGGAGCACGTGGCGACCGAGGCGGCGCTGGCCGCATCGGGGCTGAGCCATACGCTGCTGCGCAATGGCTGGTATGGCGAGAATTACGACAGCGCGATCGTCTATGCCGCGCAGTCGGGCACGATCGCTGGGGCGTCGGGCGCAGGCCGGATCGCGGCAGCCGCGCGCAGTGATTATGCCGAGGCGCTGGCCGCCGTGGCGCTCGATCCCGGCTTGCAGGGCAAAACCTATGAGCTGGCGGGCGATGCGAGTTTCACCCTCGACGAGCTGGCCGCCGAGATCGCCGCACAGGCCGGTCGGGCGGTCGAGGTCTCGCACCTCGCCGAGGCCGAGTATCGCGCGTTGCTCGAGACGATGGGCCTGCCCGGCCCCTTCGCCGCGATCATCGCGGATTCGGATGCGCAGGCCGCCAATGGTGCGCTGTTCGATGACAGCCACGACCTGTCGCGGCTGATCGGCCGCCCGACCACGCCGCTGGCCGAGATCGTGCGCGCCGCATTGGGGTGACCTGCGATGGCGCCTATGACCGCGTTTGACGCGACGCGTGGCGCGTGGCACTCAAGGCCAGACTGCTTTACGGAGAATGGCCATGCCGCGCGCCCGCACTCTCGATACGATCTCGCGTTACTACGATGCCTTCAACGCGGGCGATACGGCAGGGATGGAGGCCCAACTGGGCGAGCCCTTCGCGCATCACGTGAACGAGGGAAAGATCCGCCACGGGATCGAGGCGTTCCGCGAATTCAACAAGCATATGAGCCGCTGCTATCGCGAGCAGCTGACCGACATGGTCATCATGGCCAATGACTCAGGCACGCGGGCGGCGGCGGAGTTCATCGTGAACGGTGTCTATCTGGAGACCGATGACGGTCTGCCCGAGGCGCATGGGCAAAGCTATGTCCTGCCGGCGGGGGCGTTCTTCACTCTCGACGAGGGCAAGATCACCCGCGTCGTCACCTATTACAACCTCGCCGACTGGATCGCGCAGGTCTCGTGATGGAGGTGCGGCGGCTGACCGGAGAGACGCTGGACGCAGCGCTCGACGACGTGGCGCGGCTGCGGATCGCGGTGTTCCGCGACTGGCCTTATATCTATGACGGGTCGCTCGACTATGAGCGGCGCTATATCCAGAGCTATCGGGAAAGCGATGCGGCGGTGGTCGTCGGTGCGTTCGACGGGGCGCGACTGGTGGGCGCTGCGACCGGGACGCCGCTGGAAGATCACGCGGGCGATTTCGCGGCACCTTTCGCGGGCACCGGGTTGAAGCTTCAGGACGTGTTCTACTGCGCCGAGTCGGTCCTTCTGCCTGACTATCGCGGGCAGGGGCTCGGTCACGCCTTCTTCGATCACCGAGAGGCCCATGCGCGCGAGCTGGGGCGCGGTCATTCGGTCTTCTGCTCGGTGATCCGGCCCGACGATCATCCCTTGAAGCCCGCCGATTACCGCCCGCTCGACGGGTTTTGGCGCAAGCGGGGCTATGCGCCGATGGAGGGCGTAATCGCGCGGTTCAAATGGACCGACCTGGGTGAGGATGAGCAGACCGAGAAGGCGCTGCAATTCTGGGGGCGCAAGCTGTGAGCCGCGAGGTGATGATCGCGGCGGCGGCCTATCCGCTCGACTGGTTCGAGGACTGGGCGGGCTACACGGCGAAGGTTACGGCTTGGGTGGCCGAGGCCGCAGGGCAGGGCGCGCAGCTTCTGGTCTTTCCCGAATACGGCGCGATGGAGCTGGCGAGCCTCGGCGGCGCCGAGGTCGCGGTCGATCTGGAAGCCGCGCTGGTCCATGTGGCCGGGCTGCGAGTGGACATGGAATCGCTGTTCGCAGGTCTCGCGGTGGAGCATGGCGTGCATATTCTCGCCCCCTCCGGACCCGTCATCGACGGCACCAAGCGCGTGAACCGGGCGAGCCTGTTCGGCCCCGGCGGGCTGATCGGGCATCAGGACAAGGCGATCATGACGCGGTTCGAGCGTGAGATCTGGCATGTCGATGCAGGCGAGGGGCTGGTGCTCTTCAACACCGCGCTTGGCAAGATCGGCGTGACGATCTGCTACGACAGCGAATTCCCCCTGCTGGCGCGTGCGCTGGCCGAGGCCGGGGCGGAGATCATCCTCGTGCCCTCCTGCACCGACACGCTCGCGGGCTATAACCGGGTGCGGATAGGTGCGATGGCGCGCGCGCTGGAAAACCAATGCGTGACCGTCCAGGCCCCGACCGTAGGCGATGCGCTCTGGTGCCCGGCGGTGGACCAGAACCGCGGCACGGCTGCGATCTTCGCGCCGCCCGACGGGCTCTGGCCGGAAAGCGGGATCGTGGCCGAAGGAGCGCCCGACTCACCCGGCTGGACCTTCGCGACGGTGGACTTGGATCGCGTCGCAGAAAGCCGGACTGCAGGGACTGTTTTGCCCTACAAACATTGGTCCGAGCAGATTCAGGTGGTTGCGTTTCCTCTAATCGTTCCGAGGTAGGTTCTGCAAAGCGGGGCCGATGTCGTTTACGGAATTTCCTTCATGGCCTCGCCGCATCGCAGAATCTTCTGACTACCCGCCTTCGCTTTGTAGGTAATGCTGTATCGCTGCTTCGGGCGGGTTGCCGAGGCTCGCGACAAAATAACTTGGCGCCCATAACCCTGCGCCGAGCAGCTTCAGCTCGGGGAAATCCCGCCTAAGACGTCTTGAGATGCTTGTCTTTACTGCATTCGCAAAAGAAGACACCGCCTCACTAGGGGGGAGGGAAAAAGAAATTTCCAAATGGTCCTCTGCGCCTGAAAACTCGAGAAGGTCGCCGTTGCGAGCGCGGCAGCGTTCAAGGGTCACATGTTTCGCGACTCTATGCATCTCACGTGACAGGGTTGATTGACGTCCTTTTGTTGCCAGAACCATTTTGTATGAGATGTCAAAAAAACAATTGTTTTCATTGATGTAGTATTGATTTTTCATGTCTGAACCAATATTATCCATATCATGAGTTCGATCAGATCTCTTTCATTCAAGCTCTACCCCAGTCGCGCGCAACGCGACAGGCTTTGGCAAAAGCACTGCCTCCTCGTTGATCTTTGGAATGCGGCGCTTGAGGAGCGTATTGGGGCTTGGCGTCACGGTGTGCATCTTCGCCTTTCTGATCAGGAAAAGGCGCTTAAACACATTCGAGTCGATGTTGAAAACTGGTCTGGGTGTGTCCATTCTCACGAAGCTCAGGTCGTTCTGAAGCGGCTCGATCGCGCGTTTCAGAACTTCTTTAAGCGAGTGCGGGCCGGAGAGCGTTCGGGCTTTCCCCGTTTCCGTTCGCGGCAACGGTTTCGCGGCTGGGGGTATAAGCAGCACTGTAATGGCTTTAAGGTTGAGCTGGGCCCTGGGGGGAGGCACGGGCACGTGACTCTGTTTGGTGTTGGGCGGATGCGCATGCGAGGCGTCGCAAGGACGCCGGGGCGCATTCTGAAGGCTGATGTTTTCCGTTCTGCGCGTGGGTGGATGCTCAACGTGGTGGTGGAAACCGATTGCGCGCAGCGTGAAGAGGCACACGGGCCGGCCGCCGGACTTGACTGGGGTGTCTCCGATTTCGCAACTCTTGCGAACGAGAATGGCGAATATGAAGCGGTGGCAAACCCGCGCCATCTCCGAGGTGAGATGGAGGAGCTGGTAGAGGCGCAGCGACGCCTCTCTTCTGCCGCCAAGGCGAAAAAGGTTTCGTTGCGCTCGCTTCAACGTCATCGAAAGCAACTCGCGCGTCGCCACGCAAAAATTGCGTCTAGAAGAAAAGATTTTCTTCACAAGGTTTCTGCCGGCCTGGTGGCCCGCCACCGCTTAATTGCGACTGAGCGGCTCGATGTGGGAAACATGACCCGTTCGGCGAAAGGCAGTAAGCAGTGTCCCGGCAAGAACGTTGCTCAGAAGTCTGGCTTGAACCGAGCGATTCTTGATGCGGCTCCGTCAAATTTTTTGAAAATGCTCCGATACAAAGCGGAAGAAGCTGGTGTGGAGTTTCTTGAGGCGCCGACACGCAAGCTCAGACCTTCGCAACGTTGCCCAGATTGCGGGGCCCAAAAGCGAAAAGCGCTCTCGGAGCGGCAGCATATTTGCGAATGCGGATGTTCGCTCAGCCGCGACGAAGCCGCCGCGCGTGTGCTTCTTCAATGGGGCCTGACTGAAGAGGCTCGGCTGAAATCTCTGGGCGGCGACGTAGACAAAGCGGCCGGGACGGTCGCGGATCAGGTCTCGATCTGACCCGAAACTCCCGCGAATCTCGGTAGATCGTGGGGGCAGGTTCATATTCTGCTTGAATTTCGCGGCCTAGGGGCGCATTTAAACGCTCGCCCGCAGATGACGCGGGTAACCATTTATGGAGTGACCATGGCCAAGGAAGAAATGCTCGAATTTCCCGGTGTCGTGAAGGAACTCCTGCCTAACGCGACGTTTCGGGTCGAGCTGGAAAACGGCCATGAGATCATCGCGCATATGGCAGGCAAGATGCGTAAGAACCGCATCCGTGTTCTGGCAGGCGACAAGGTTCAGGTGGAAATGAACACCTACGACCTCACGAAGGGTCGTATCAACTACCGCTTCAAGTGAAGCTGATCCTCGGCTCGGCGAGCCCGCGACGGCGAGAGCTTCTGGCCCAGCTCGGGCTGGAGCCTTTTGACGTGCGCCCCGCCGATATCGACGAGACGCCTTTCAAGGGCGAGGCGGCGCGTGACTATGTCGCCCGCATGGCCCGCGAAAAAGCGATGGCGCTCAATGTGGCCGACGACGAAGTGCTGCTGAGCGCCGATACCACGGTGACCTGCGGGCGCCGTATCTTGGGTAAACCCGAAGACGAGAAGGAAGCGGCGGAGTTTCTCTGGCTGTTGTCCGGACGTCGGCACCATGTGTTCACCGCTGTCGCGATGCGCACGGCGCAGGGTCTGCGCGAGCGGCTCGTCGATACGGTGGTGAAGTTCAAGCCGCTCAGCGACGAGGACGTGAACGGCTATCTCGCCTCGGGCGAGTGGCATGGCAAGGCGGGCGGCTACGCGATCCAGGGACGCGGCGGCGCTTTCGTCCCGTGGATTCAAGGGTCCTTCACCGCAGTCGTGGGGCTGCCGCTCGCAGAAACCGCAACGCTGCTCGCAAGCGCGGGCATTCGAGGGGACGTATAATGCAGGGGCGCTTGGTTCTGCTGGACGAGATCGCCGGTCGCGAGGCCGCGGCGCTGATGGTCGACGGGCAACTCGAAGACCTGATTATCGACACCTCCGAAGAGATCAGCTTCGCCCCCGGTGCGATTCTGCGCGGCACGATCGGCCGCCAGATGAAAGGGCAGGGTGGCGTCTTCGTCGATCTGCCCGAAGCCACGCGTGGCTTTCTGAAAGAAGTGAAGGGGCTCGCTCCCGGCCAGACCGTGATCTGCATGGTCTCGGGCGGCACCGAGCCCGGCAAGGCGCTGCCCGTGACGCTGCGCGTTCTGTTCAAATCGCGCTACGCCATCGTCACCCCCGGCGCGCCCGGCATCAACGTCTCGCGCCGGATCCATGAAGAGGGCTTGCGCGCCGATCTGCAGGCAGCAGCCGAGGCGGTGATGGAAAGCTCGGATATGGGCGTGATCCTGCGCTCTGCCGCGGCCCATGTGCCGCTCGAAGAAGTGGCCGAGGATGTCGCCGCGATGCGCGAGCTGGCCGAGGCCGTGACGAGCGACGTTGAGGGCGGGCCGGAACTGCTCGTCGACGCGCCCGATCCGCATGAAGAAGCCTGGCGCGACTGGGCCGAACCCCTGCCCGACGAGGTGATCGAAGGCGGGTTCGACGACCACGGCGTCACCGACGCGATCGAAGCGCTTCTGCATCCGCGCGTCGACCTGCCGGGCGGCGCGCATCTGATGATCGAGCCGACCCGCGCCCTGATTGCGGTCGACGTCAATACCGGCAACGACACGACGCCCGCCGCGGCGCTGAAGGCGAATATCGCCGCGGCCCGCGAATTGCCCCGGCAGCTGCGTCTGCGCGGCCTTGGAGGCCAGGTCGTGATCGACTTCGCTCCGATGCCCAAGCGCGACCGTCAGGCGCTGGAGCAGCAGCTGCGCCGCGCCGTCAAAGGCGAGCCCGAGACATCGCTGGCAGGCTGGACGCCGCTGGGCAATTTCGAGATGCAACGCAAGCGCGACCGCGTCCCGCTCGTGCGCCTGCTGCGGGGCCAAAACAGGGAGGCGAAATGAGCTGTCCGATCTGCGGCAAGGATGCCGACCCGAAATATCGCCCCTTCTGTTCGAAGCGTTGCGCCGACGTTGATCTGGCGCGCTGGCTGAATGGTTCCTACGTCATTCCCGGCGATATCGCCGAGGAAGAAGAGCGCGCGCCGACCGGTCCCGCAGGCGATGATACCCCCCCCGGCAAGCCGCACTGAGACGTTTCGCAAGTTCGCGTAAATTTCTGCGAAATCCCTCTGGACACCCCCCGCGCCCTCGTCTAGTAACCGCTCCACCAAGACCGAAAGGTCGCAGTGCCCGGATAGCTCAGTTGGTAGAGCAGCGGATTGAAAATTCGCGTGTCGGTGGTTCGAGTCCGCCTCCGGGCACCACAAAATCCTCGAAATAGAAACACGTTTTGGACTGGATGCGCTCCATTTATTGAGTGGCCGCAAACGGTTCTGTGTCGGTGAAAGCTCGTCTTCCGCCCCGAAGGAATAACCTACCGCGGAAACTGCGGCTTGGGCGTGCGCGCGACCTCGTCAGCAGTCGCGGTGTGATTCAGCACGTAATGCGTCGCGACGACGTCGCCGATCAGCCCGGCAGCGGCTTCGGAAGCCGGATCGAAACCGCGCTCCACTGCCTGACCCAGCAGCGCCGCGTCATAGCCGGTGGCGATGAGTAGCCACGGCAGTGGTGTGTCGGCACCGCGCAGTGCTTGCTCGCGCGTCATCGGCGGCGGTGCTGTCGGACGGAGCAGCTGGACGCTGGCGACACCCGGGCGATAGGCGATCTCCTGCAGCACCTCCTGCGCGATCCAGGACGCCGCAGCGTCTTCGTGTCCGGGGCCGGGTTGAAAGCGGAAGGCTGTGGCGAAACCGCCCAAGCCATAGCCCTCGCTCGCCGGAATCGTGCAGAAACCGCGCATCATGCCGCGAAACCGCGGCATGACCGCACCGGTCCAGGATGTGGGGTCGTTCAGGCGGTCGAGGTAGCCCTGCGACGTCGCCACGTCGGTCCCGCTGACTTCATAGGTGACCATGTAGCGTGGCCCGCTCTCGGTCGCGATCCAGCGCGTCGCCCGTAGAAAGCCGGGAACCGAGAGGCGCTCATGCAGGTGCTCATGGCTGTGCCAGTGGTCGTGGTCGGCGGTGTCACCGTCGATGTCATAGAACAGCACCATCGCCGCATCGCTGCAAAGCGCCATGGTCCGCCTCCCCCGCCTATGTGGTTTCGCGTGACGCTATCGGCGGGGGCCGGGGAAGGCAAGTTGTGGCGCTGTTCCTGTGTCGCAGCTCACCTCTGGTAGATCCCCGATCGTTCAACCCGCTTGGCTGGCTTCAGCGCCGGTTCATCGCATCGCGAAGCGCTGCGCCGAACGCGCCATTGCTGCTGTCCTTCGCCGGCGCCTTGCCTTGGCCCTTGCCGGTCCCTTTTCCACGGGGGCCTTGCGGGCCGGGTTTGCCGCGATCCTGACCCTTGTCCTGCCGCGCCGGGCCTTTTCCCCGCGCAGGCGCGCCGCCCTCGGATTGCTTGCGCATCGACAGGCCGATCCGTTTGCGCGGAATATCGACCTCGGTCACGCGCACGCGCACCACGTCGCCCGCTTTTACCACCTCATGCGGATCCTTCACGAAGCGATCTGCAAGCTGGCTGACATGCACCAGACCGTCCTGATGCACGCCGATATCCACGAAAGCACCGAAGGCGGCCACGTTGGTCACGGTGCCCTCCAGGCTCATCCCCGGCTTGAGGTCTTTGATGTCCTCCACGCCATCGGTGAACTGCGCGGTCTTGAAGGTGGGGCGCGGGTCGCGGCCGGGTTTTTCCAGTTCCGCGAAGATGTCGCGAATGGTGGGCAGACCGAAATCGCCGGTGACGAATTGCTCCGCGCGCAGGTCTTTCAGCGCGGTCGGCTGGCCCATGATCTCGCGGATGTCGCGGCCGCAGCTTTCCACGATCTTGCGTGCGACCGCGTAGGCTTCGGGGTGAACCGAGGAAGCATCGAGCGGTTCTTCGCCATCGCGGATACGCAGGAAGCCCGCGCATTGCTCGAAGGCCTTGGGGCCGAGCCCGGCCACCTCCATCAGCGCGCGGCGCGAGGGGAAGGCGCCATGCGCGTCGCGATGCGCGACGATGGCCTGCGCCAGTGCGGGCCCAAGCCCCGCGACCTGCGCCAGAAGCGGCGCGGAGGCCATGTTCAGATCGACGCCCACCGCGTTCACGGCATCTTCGACGACCGCCTCCAGCGCCTGCGACAGGCGACGCTGATCCACGTCGTGCTGATATTGTCCGACGCCGATGCTCTGCGGCTCGATCTTCACCAGTTCCGCCAGTGGGTCCTGCAGGCGCCGCGCGATCGAGACCGCCCCGCGCAAGCTCACGTCCAGATCGGGGAATTCGCGCGCGGCCAGTTCCGAGGCCGAATAGACCGAGGCACCCGCTTCCGAGACGACCACTTTCGTCGGCGCCCGCACCCCCGGCGGCAGCAGCTTCAGCGTGTCGGCGACCATCCGTTCGGTCTCGCGGCTGGCGGTGCCGTTGCCGATGGCGATCAGCTCGACGCCGTGGCGCTTGACCATGTCGATGATCTTCGTCTCGGCTCCGCGCAGGTCCATCTTCGGCTGGAAGGGGTAAAGGGTCGCGGTCTCCAAGAGCTTGCCAGTCGCGTCCACCACGGCGGCCTTCACCCCGGTGCGGATGCCGGGATCGAGGCCCAGCGTGGCGCGCGGACCGGCGGGGGCTGCCAGCAGCAGGTCATGCAGGTTGCGCGCGAAGACCTTGATCGCCTCGTCATGGGCGCGCTGGCGCAGCTCGCCCAGCAGGTCGACATAGAGCGAGACCGAGAATTTCACGCGCCACGCCCATCGCGCCACGTCGCGCAGCCAGAGATCACCGGGACGCCCGGCCTGAGTGTCGAGGGTCGCTGCGATCTGGCCGATCGCGCGGTCTTCACCGGTCTCGGGATCGGGCGCGATTTCCATCGTCACGATCTCTTCCTTCGCGGCGCGCAGAATGGCGAGCGCCCGGTGGCCGGGAATGTCGGCCCATTTCTCGCGGTGGTCGAAATAATCCGAGAACTTCGCGCCTGCCTCTTCCTTACCGGGCACGACCCGAGCGGCGATGAAGGCCTCGGCGCGCATGAAGTCGCGCAGGGTGCCGAGCAGTTCGGCGTTTTCCGACAGTTCCTCGGTCAGAATGTCGCGCGCGCCGTTCAGAGCATCCTTGGTCGTCGGCACGGCCTCGGTGACGTAGCCCTCCGCCAGTGCCTCGGGCGTGGCGCTCCGGTCTTCCTGAATGGCGCGCAACAGCGGCTCGAGTCCGTTCTCGCGCGCGATCATCGCCTTGGTGCGGCGCTTGGGTTTGAACGGCAGATAGATGTCTTCGAGCGTGGCCTTGCTTTCGGCCCGCGCGATGGACCGTGCCAGATCGTCGGTCAGCTTGCCCTGCTCGCGGATCGAATTGAGGATCGTCTCGCGCCGCGCCTCCATCTCGCGCAGATAGCCCAGTCGATCCGAAAGCTGCCGCAGCTGCGTATCGTCGAGCCCGCCGGTGACCTCTTTGCGGTAGCGCGCCACGAAGGGCACGGTCGCCCCGCCATCTAGAAGTCCGATCGCTGCGGTCACCTGTGCGGGCTTCGCCGCGATATCCGTGGCGATGGTCTGCGCGATGCGGGCTTGAACGGGGGCGGAATCGGTTTGGGCCAAGGCTGTCTCCTGATGCGGTCGGGTTGCCAGCAATAGCCGCCTGCTCGGGCGGGGAAAAGGGGCAAGGCTGCGGGTAGGCGGATTGCTCCGGTCTCCGCCTACCCGCAGCCGTTCGAACAGTTTGAGGCTTCGAGCCGGGAGTCGGGCTTTCGCCGTAGCCGCACCAAGCTCCGGGCAATTGTCAGAGGGGCCCGGCAGGCAAGGGGTGGAAGCAGGCGACCCGTTGATCGTCACCGATCTGTTCGAGCGCGGGAGCTGCGTCCCGGCATGTATCGGTCGCGTAGGGGCACCGCATCGCGAATGCGCACCCGGGTGGCGGGTCGAGCGGGTTCGGCAATTCCGCGTGCCCGTCTTCGGGGTCGGACAGCGCACGCCCCACGACCGGCGCGCTTTCGGCCAGCAGCTTCGTGTAGGGGTGGCGCGGATGGGCGAAGATTTCCTCGGCCCGCCCTTCCTCGACCACCGAGCCGAAATACAGCACTGCGATCCGGTCAGAGACTGCCTCGACCACCGCCAGATCGTGGCTGATGAAGAGGTAAGTCAGGCCGAATTCGCGTTTCAGATCGGCGAGCAAGTTCAGCACCTGCGCCTGCACCGACACATCGAGCGCCGAGACGGGTTCGTCGAGGATCAGGATGCGCGCCTGCGCCGCCAGCGCCCGCGCGATGCCGATGCGCTGCGCCTGACCACCCGAGAACTCATGCGGGTAGCGGTCGAGGAAATCGGCGCGCAGGTTCACGCTGTCAAAGATCTCGAGGATGCGCTTCTCGCGTGCCTTGCGGTCCATTCCGTGCAGCAGCTTCAAGGGCGCATCCATGATCTGCCGGATCGTCTTGCGCGGGTTCAGCGAAGAGATCGGGTCCTGAAACACATATTGGATGCGCTTGCCGAACTCGGCCGGGTCGGCGTTGTCGAGCGCCGAACCCTCGATTTCGATCGTGCCGGTCGTCGCGGGCAGGAGGCCCACCAGCATCCGCGCCAGCGTGGACTTGCCGCAGCCGGATTCCCCTACGATTCCCAGCGTCTCGCCCGTCTGGACCGAGAGCGTCATCGGATGAACTGCTTTCACCCCGCCGGTGGCGCCGCCGGACAGCTTCTTGCCAACGGGAAAGGTTTTCGACAGGTCGGTGATTTGCAGGGCGATGCTCATGCGGTTTCCTCCGCGAGAGAGAGCTCGGGGTAGAGGCAGCGCACGGCGCGCGATCCAGTCCCTTCGAGCAGTATCTCGCCTTCTTTGCACGACGGTTGTGCCTTCAGGCAGCGATCGGCAAAAGCGCAGCCTGCGGGCAGCGCATCGACCGAAGGCGGCAGACCCGGGATCGCCTCCAGCTTGCGTTTGCCCGCGCCGAGTTCGGGCACGCAGGCGATTAGCCGCGCGGTGTAGGGATGGGCGGGCGCGCGCAGGATCTCCATCGTCGGACCTTCCTCGACGATCCGACCCGCATACATCACCGCCACGCGGTCGCACAGCTGGGCCACAACGCCGAAATCATGGGTGATGAAGATGATGGCGAGCCCGCGTTCGCGCCGCAGATCGTCGAGCAGCGAGAGGATCTGCGCCTGCACCGTCACGTCGAGCGCGGTGGTGGGCTCGTCCGCGATGATCACGTCGGGATCGTTGGCCAACGCCATCGCGATGCCGACGCGCTGACGCATGCCCCCCGACATCTCGTGTGGGTAGCTGTCCACGCGCTCCTCGGAATTGGGGATGCGCACGGATTTCAGCAGCTCGATGGCCTTTGCACGACCTTCGGATTTCGAGATCGAGCGATGGCTGGAGATCGCCTCCACCAGTTGATCGCCGACCTTGTAGAGCGGGTGTAGCGTCGCCAGCGGGTCCTGGAAGATATAGGCGACGCGGCGACCGCGCAGGGTTCTCAGATCGCCATAGCGCGCACCGATCATATCGCGGCCCTCAAGGCGCGCGGCCCCGCCGGTGATGACGCCGGGCGGGGAGGCGACGAGGCCCATAATCGACAGTGCCGTGACCGATTTGCCCGAGCCGGACTCGCCGATCACGCCGAGACATTCGCCGGGTTTGACCGACAGAGAGACACCAGACACCGCCTTGTAGATCCGGTCCTTGACGTGGAATTCTGTGCGCAGGTTCTCGAGGCTGAGAATGCCGTCAGTCGCGACTTCCGGCGCGGGGGTGTGTTTGCGATCCACGCGGGTCGCGGCCATCGGACGGCTCAGCGCGCCCGATTTCAGCCGCGGATCCAGCGCATCGCGCACGCCGTCGCCCAGCAGGTTGATGCTCATCACGATGATCAGGATCATGATGCCGGGAATGACCGAGGTATGCGGGTTGGTGATCAGCGCCGAGCGCGCCTCACCCAGCATGCTCCCGAGATCGGCCTGCGGCGGCTGCGAGCCGAGGCCGAGGAAGCTCAGACCCGCCGTCTCGAGGATCATCCAGCCGATCGTGGTGGACATCGCGATCACGATGACGGGTACCACATTGGGCAGGATTTCCGAGGTGATGATGCGCGCATTGGACATGCCCGCGAGCTTCGCCGCATCCACGAATTCCTTGTTGGCAAGTCCCACGGTGATGCCGCGAATGTTGCGTGCGAAGAAGGGGATGTTGACCACCGACACCGCGATCAGCGCATTCACGAGACCGGGGCCGAGAGCGGCGACGATCGCGAGTGCCAGCAGGATATAAGGGAAGGCCATCAGCATATCGACGGCGCGCATGATGATGTTGTCCGCCCGCCCGCCATAGAAGCCCGCGATGATGCCGACTGCCGCGCCCGCGACGGCGGCGAAGAGAGCGGCGGCAAAGCCCACGGCGAGCGACAGCCGCGTGCCCCACAGAAGCCGCGAGAGCAGATCGCGCCCCAGCGCATCGGTGCCCAGCAGCGCGCCATCGGAAAACGGCGGCAGGAAGCGGTTCGCGGTGTTCGTCGCATCCGGATCGACGAGCGGCAGCAGCGGCGTGATCAGCGCCAGAGCCACCACCAACCCCATCACGATCAGCCCACCCAGCGCCAGCCGGTTGCGCGCGAGAAGTTTGAAGAACGCGCTCATGTCTTGATCCTCGGGTCGAGAAGGCTCTGGGCGACATCGACGATGATGTTGAAAATGACGTAGCAGGCCGCGACGAAGACGACGCCGCCTTGGACGAGCAGGATGTCACGCTGCAAGATCGCATCGACCAGCATCCGCCCGATGCCGGGCCATTGGAACACGATCTCGATATAGACCGCGCCCGAGAGCACGAAGCCCGCCTGAATGCCGAGCACGGGGATGATCGAGACCATCGCCGCGCGCAGCGCATGGCCCCAGATCACGCGGCCCTCTTTCACGCCCTTGGCTCGCGCGGTGCGGATGAAATCCTGTCGCAGCACCTCCAGCATGGCCGAGCGCGACAGCCGCGCCACCACGCCGGTCGCCACCACGGCGAGCGCCAGCGCGGGCATCGTGAGGTGGTGGATCAAGTCGGGCAGATCGCCGCCGCCATAGATCGCATACATCCCGGAAACCGGCAGCCATTGCAGGTCCACCGCGAAGATCAGGATCATCATCATCCCGAGGAAGAAGGACGGGATCGAGATGCCCAGCAGCACCACGAAGGTGATCGCCTTGTCGGCGAAGCCATATTGACGTGCGGCCGAGACCACGCCCGCGAGAATGCCGAACACCGTGCAAAGAACGAAGGAGGTGCCCGCAAGGATCAGCGTGTTGTTGAACCGCTCCAGCACCTCGTCGATCACGGGGCGATTGAGCGAGAAGCTCTGGCCGAAATCGCCGTGGAGCATGTTCCCCAGCCAGATGAAATAGCGCGCCACCAGCGGCTGATCGAGACCTAGATCGCGGTTCAGACGCGCCACGTTCTCGGGCGTGGCATAGCTGCCCAAGATCGCGGTTGCCGGGTCGCCCGGGATCATCGCCATGATCAGGAAGACGATCACCGTGATCCCAAGGATCACCGGCACCGCCAGCAAGAGCCGTTTGAGGATATAGCTGCCCATTGGTCTCCCTTTGGGTGACGCGCAAATGATGAAAAAAAGAGTGCGCGGGCCTGTCGCGGCCCGCGCACCCGGAAGGATCAGGCCTTCGTCACGTCCTTGAGGAGCAGGAAGAACGAGGGCTGCAGCGTGAAGTCCGACACTTTGTCGTTCGTCACCGCGTTCTGCTTCCAGTTCGCCACGAAGACCCAAGGCGCGTCGTCATGCACGATCTGCTGCATCTTCTTGTAGAGCTCGGCGCGCTTGGACTGATCGGTCGCGGTGCGCGCCTCTTCGAGCAGCTTGTCGACCTCGGGGTTCGAGTAATAGCCCGAGTTGAAGCCGCCCTTGTCGGGCCAGGCATCGGTGCGCAGCGCGAGATAGGGCAGGGTGTCGGGATCGTTCGTCATCCACGCCATCTCGGCCATGTCGACATGCTGGCCGTTCGAGTCGAGCCCCGGGTTCACCTTGCCGAGGAAGGTGTTCCACTCGAAGGTCTCGATTTTGGCGTTCAGTCCCACGGCTTTCAGGTCGGCCTGAATCGCTGTGCCCATCGCCACCGGGTCGAGCATCCCCGAGCCGCCATCGGTGACGTAGAAGGTCACTTCCGTGCCCTCGGCCACGCCGGCCTCTTTCAGCAGCGCCTTGGCCTTTTCCGGGTCGTAGGGGTAGGGGGCGAGGCTGTCGTCATGCGCCCAGGCGAAGGCCGCGGGCGTCGGGCCGTTGGCCACGGTCGCCGTCCCTTCGAGCACATCGTTGACGATCGCTTCCTTGTTGATCGCGTAGTTCGCGGCCTGACGGGCCTTCTTGTCCTTGAACGGCCCCTTGGCGCAATCGAGGATCAGGAACCACAGATGCGGGCCCGCCTGTTCGACGAGGTTGTAGCTGTCGTTCTGGAACTCCTTGAGCGCCACCGGGGGCACCTCGACCATCAGGTCGATCCCGCCCGCGAGCATCTCGGCCACGCGGGTATTGGCGTCCGTGATCGGGCGGAAGATCACCGCCTTGAGCGAGGTGGGCGTGTCCCAGTAATCCGGGTTGCCCTCGACCACGACGGCCTCGTTCGGGCGCCATTCCTTGAAGGTGAAGGGGCCGGTGCCGACCGGGTTGCGGCCGAAATCCTTGTCGAATTTCTTCACCGCCGTCGGCGAGACGATCAGCCCCGTCGGATAGGCGAGGTTCGACAGGAAAGGCGCATAGGGTTCTTTCAGCGTGAAGACCACGGTTTTCGGGTCTTTCGCGTCGATCGTGTCCACGCTCGAGAAGAAGAAGGCGAGCGGGAAGGGGCCGGTGTGGTAATAGGGGTGGTTCTCGTCGAGCATCCGCTCGAAGTTGAACTTCACCGCCTCGGCGTCGAAATCGGACCCGTCATGGAACTTCACACCCTGACGCAGGTGGAAGGTGTAGGTCTTGCCGTCATCCGAGATGTCCCAGCTCTCGGCGAGGGCCGGTTCGACTTCGAGCGTGCCGGATTTGTAGCGCACCAGCCCGTCATAGAGATTCATCAGAATGCGGAAGTCGTTCACGGCGGTGACCGCCGCCGGGTCGAGCGCTTTGGGCTCCGCGATCTGGCCGACGACCAGAACGCCGGGCGGGGTCGCCGCCATCGAAGGCAGACCGGTTCCCATCAGGACGCCCGTCGCCACGCCCGAGATCAGAAGACCGCGCCGCGTAAGGGTGAGTTTTGCCATAGTACCTCTCCTGTTCAGCATGGCTGATTTTTATTGGTGATGATTGCATGAGGGCAAATTATCATGATAAATGCAAGGGCGCAGATTAACGGAGTTCCGCCGTGACGGTATCAATTCTGGCATATGACGAAAAAACAGGCGTCTTTGGCGGGGCGGCCATGACCGGCAGCCTCTGCGTCGGCGGCTGGGTGCTGCGCGGCGGCGCCGAATCGGGATTGTCGGCCAGTCAGGGCACCGCGCCTTCGACGCTTTGGGGCGAGGATGTGCTGGCGAAGATGAAGGCGGGCATGTCCGCGCCTGACGCCGTGGCCGAGGTGACAGGCCCGGATACCGGACGCGCCCACCGCCAACTCGCCGCCATCGACCTTCGCGGGCGCACGGGCCATTTCACCGGCGAGATGTCGGTGCCGGTCTGCGGCGCGCTGGAAGGTCCGGGCGTTGTGGTGTCGGGCAATATGCTTGCCGATTGGTCGGTGATCGAGGCGGTGCGCGATACCTACCTCTCCACGCTCGGCGCGATGCCCGACCGGCTGATGGCCGCGCTGGTGGCAGGCGCGCGTGCGGGAGGCGACAGTCGCGGGCTGCTCTCAGCGGCGCTTCTGGTAGCATCGCGCGCGACGACGCCGCTCACTTTGCGCATCGACCGCTCCGCCAAGCCGCTCGAGGATCTGACCGACCTGCTCGCCGCCGCCCGGGCCGAGCCCTATTACGGCTGGACCCGCGTCGTGCCGACGCTCGACGATCCCTATCGTGCCCCCGATCTGGTGGAGCCCGAAGCGCTCCCGCTGCCCGAGGCCGGGACGGAGTAGCTCGGAACTTGGCGCGGGGCGACCAGCCCCAGGCCGCGCCCGTCCGGCCTTCGCAAGGCTCAGGCGTTCGCCGGGGTGCCCTTCCACTGGAAAGCCCCTCTTTCCCGGCTTACCCTTCCCCACGGGAGGGCGCATTGGCGGCGTCGGCGCATGCATCACCGATTTTCGGGTTTGCGAGATAAATCGCTAAGCCACACGCGTTGCGAAGCGCCCGCCCGAGGCTCGGGCGCGGCCCTCGGCGCGAAAGCCCGTGTCACTCGGCGATGAAGCGTTTCATCACCTCGGCCTCCTGCGCTTCCATGAAGCGCTGGGCGGTGGCCATGTGGTCGGCCATGATCGTGCGGGCATCCTCGGCACGGCCCTCACGCAGCGCGGCGATCAGGGCGATCTGGTGGTTGCGCCCGCTCTCCCACAGCTCGCGATTATGGGGCGCGTAGAGTTTTCGATAGACCGTCAGGTCCGACAGGATCTGCGCCATGAAGCGGATCAGGAAGGCCAGCAGCGCATTGTCGGAATGCCGCGCCAGCACCGCGTGGAATTTCAGGGAATCCACATGCTGTTCGCGCTCTTCCTCGGGCGTGGCGGCGGGGGCGGCATATTGCGAGACCAGCGCCTCCAGCTCGGCCAGATCCGCCTCTGAGAGCTTTCCGGCAAGGCTCGCGGCCACTTCGGGCTCCAGCGCGCGGCGGATCTGGTAGATGTCGGCGACCGTCAGATCCTTGAAATAGAAGTAGTTTCCCAATAGCGCCCGGGCGCGCTCCTCGCTGACCTCGCCCACGAAGGACCCGCCGCCCGGCCCTGTGCGCGTGGTCACCAGCCCCTGCGCCTCCAGCAGCCGCATCGCCTCGCGGATCGTGCCCTTCGCCATACCGAACCGTTCGATCATCTCGGTCTCGCCGGGCAGGCGGTCGCCCTTCTTCAAGCGCTGCGCGACCACCCAGTCCTTGATCTGATCGGCCACGCGGGCGGGGCGAGAGCGCTTGGGTTCGGTGGCGGGTTTGCGGGGCATCGGATCTCTTGAGGGGAAACTCACTGGCGTTTCTCCTAGACCAATTCGCATCAAAAGAGTAGACAGCTATTTATCATGATAAATAGAGGTGATGCCATGCAGGACTGGAGTGCAGTTGCGCAAGAGCGGCTGAAGACGATCGCGAAAGCCTCCGAGCCCGGTCCCGGCGTGACCCGGCTGCCGTTCGGTCCCGAGCACGAGGCTGCACTGGAGATCATCACCGGATGGATGGACCAGGCGGACTGCACGGTTACGCGCGATGCGGCGGGCACGCTGATAGGGCGGCGCGCGGGGCCTGCGGGCGCGCCCACGCTCCTGATCGGCTCGCATCAGGACAGCGTGCGTCATGGCGGTGCGTTCGACGGGATCATGGGGGTGGCGCTGGGATGCCTTGCACTCGAAGCGCTTGGCGACCGCACGCTGCCGTTTGCCGTGGAGGTGCTGGCATTCGCCGATGAGGAGGGCGTGCGCTTCCCGACCGCGCTGATCGGGCCGCGCGCGTTGGCGGGCACGCTCGACCAAGGCGTTTTCGCGATGGTGGACAAGGCGGGCGTAAGCCTCGGTGCCGCGCTCGAGGCCTTTGGCGGCGATCCAGAAGGCACGGCGGCGTTGGCGCGCGACCCTGCCACGATCGCAGGCTATCTGGAGCTGCATATCGAGCAAGGCCCGGTGCTTGAGGCCGCGGACAAGCCGCTCGGCGTCGTCACCGCGATTTCCGGGATAGAGCGGCACCAGGTCACGATCACCGGCGAGGCGGGCCATGCGGGCACCGTGCCGATGGAGATGCGCCATGACGCGCTGCTGGCAGCCTCGGACCTGGTGCGCGGGGTGCATGACATGGCGCGCGATCACGGTATCCGGGCGACGGTCGGGCAGCTCGATGTCTCGCCCAACGTGGTCAACGCGATCCCCGCGCGGATCGATCTGACCATCGAGATCCGCGCCGCCGAAGACCCGGCCCGCACCGCGATGGGCGCGGCGCTCAGCCCGCTTTGTGCGCAGATCGCCGAGGCCACGGCGACGCAGATCGAGATTGAGAAGACCTATGCCCAACCCGCCCAAGCCTGCGATGCAGGGCTGCGAGAGGGGCTCGCCGCAGCCGTTCGCACCGCGACCGGAGCGCCCGCGCCCGAGCTGCCGTCGGGGGCGACGCATGACGCCTCCGCGATGGCCGATCTCTGCCCGATCGCAATGCTGTTTGTGCGCTGCAAAGGCGGGATCAGCCACAACCCGGCCGAATATGCGAGTGCCGGGGATATGGGGGCGGCGGTCGACGCACTGGCTGCTTTCCTATCTGGTTTTTGTTCCAACGCCTGAGGCTCGTAGGGCCTTCGACTTGTCACCCCACACAGGCCTGAGCCTCGAAGCGTTCGAGCCAAGCCGCGATGTCTGTCACGCTGAACGGCGCGCAATTGTTGCCCAGTAGAAGTCTTCGCGGAAAGTCGGCTCGATCTCGGTGTCTGCGATCGATTGTGGCGTGGATAACGCGGCAGATTTCGGTGACTTGATTGATAGTGTAGTAGCGGGCGGATTGTTGGTGCATTGGCGTGTTTACTCCGCGCTCGCAATTCGCAGGGGCTATACGACAAGGAATGCCGCCGGCATTGCGGGGTCTGATACGATGTAGTGATAGCCATGCATGAACTACGAAATTCGTAGGAGTGTTAGGCCTCAAATTAGTGAGGCGCAGCGCCGGGGCGTTTCAGTGCGATGAGCCGTCGTTAAGAGCGCCCTCGAAGAAGTTTTTTACAGTAGCGCGCACAGTTGCCTCGACATCGATTTCCACGGGCATGTTGTAGACGTATTTCCGAATAGCGATATAGAACACCGCCCCGTGTAACCCCCAGAGGAGCTCGACCTCATCAGTGTCTGGCGCGTCGCGGTCTTGCGGGTTGTGCCGGGAAGCACGCAATTCTATCGCAGCCGGCTCGATGATCTTCGTTCGAATGATATCGAGGTAGCGTTCGGTCAGGCCGTAGGACTTCAGACCGGATGATACGAAGATTCGAACCCAGTCATAGTCAAACACCCGTTCAGAGTATTCGATGTAGAACTGCGTAAGGCGATCTTGAAGAGAACGGTCGCCTTCGAGCACGAGCGTGTCCCAGTCCGGGTTCCAGCGCTCTAGAAAAACATGCTCGTAGACGCGTTCGATCAGTGCGTCTTTGCTTTCGAAGTGCCGGTAGATGACCGCGTGGGACACGCCCATACGCTTGGCCAATTCGCGTGTCTGGCCCTCAAATCCCGATTCGGCGAAGAACCGGACCGCCTCGCTGACGATCAGTTTTTCGCGTTCTTCCCCGCGCATGTTCTTGCGGCGCGGCCGTTGATTTTCGGTCTTTTTCTCCGAGGTCATGCCTGTCTCTCTTCTCTTATCCCGAGCCTAATGCAAACCATTGTTGTAACCAACTGGTCATTTTTTCTTGACCGGTCCCAATTGTCCTGCATTATAGAAGTTACCAAATGGTCACTTTGTAGCTGGGGAGAGCTGCGGGCCGGAGGAGGATAAGTGAAATTACCATCGTTCGAATACCTGCGTGCGCGCAGTCTTGCTGAGGCATGGGCGCTGCATTCCGACGCGGGAGGCGACGCCGTCTACCTGTCGGGCGGGCACAGTGTCGTGCCCTCGATGGCGCTGCGTCTGCAGGCGCCGTCGCGGCTGATCGACATCTCGCAAATTGCCGAACTGCATGGTGTCGAGCTGCAGGACCAAACGCTGCGCATCGGTGCGATGACCCGTCATGCGGAGGTGCTGGCCAATCCGTTGATCGCGCGCCATGCGCCGCTGCTTTCCCGCGCTGCCCCCCATGTCGCGCACCCTGCAATTCGCAATCGTGGCACGATAGGCGGCAATCTGGCGCTTGCCGATCCGGCATCTGAATTCCCGGCTGCTGTGCTGGCCATGCGGGCGGAGCTTGAGGTCATGGGGCCCGAAGGCCAGCGCATGATCGCCGCCGACGATTTCTTTCTCGACCTTTACGAAACAGCCCTCATCCCCGGCGAAGTGCTGACCGCCATTCACGTGCCGCTCCCTCCCGAAGGACGGCTGTTCGGCTTCGACGAGATCGCGCGTCGCCGGGGCGATTACGCCATGGTGGGCGTTGCCGCACAGGCCGATGTGTCCGATGGCGTGGTTTCCGATGCGTCGGTGACGCTGTTTTCAGTGGGTGTCGCCCCGACGCGCGCCACCGCGGCGCAAGACGCGCTGGAAGGCGCCCCGCTTTCTTCGGACTCCATTGCCCGCGCTCAGGCCGCCTTGGCCACCGATCTCGACCCACCCGACGATCCCGGTTTTCCGGCAGAGCGTCGCCTGCAACTCGCGCGCGTCCTTCTCGGGCGGGTGTTGACCCGGATGGAGGCTGTTCAATGAAGGTTTTGTTGAGCACGACCGTGAATGGCGAACAGGTTCAGGAAGCCGTTCTCCCCCGCACCAGTCTCGCTGATTTCTTGCGCGAGGATCTGGGCCTGACGGGCACGCATCTGGGCTGCGAAATGGGCGCCTGCGGGGCCTGTCTCGTGCTTATGGACGGCGTTCCGGTGCATGCCTGCCTCGTGCTGGCGGTGCAGGCGGAAGGTAGCACGGTCGAGACGATCGAGGGGCTGAATGAGACCGGTGCTGCGGCCGATCTTCAGGCGCATTTCCACGACCGCAACGCGCTGCAATGCGGTTTTTGCACGAATGGAATGCTGATGAGCGCGCAGGCGTTGCTGGAGGCGAACCCGGTGCCGACGCGAGACGAAATCCGCGACGCGCTGTCGGGTAATTACTGCCGCTGCACAGGCTACGAGGCCATCGTGGACGCTATCGACACCACAGCCCGCGACCGCGCAGCCCGGACGGAGGCGGCGAAATGACCCTGCATATCGGCCAGTCGCAGCGCCGCGAGAATGCGCGTCGCCACCTCGCAGGTCGGGGTCGCTTTGTCAGCGATCTCGCTCTGCCGCGCATGCTGCACGCGGTCTTCGTCCGTAGCCCGATGGCAAAGGGTCGGCTGGTCGAGATCGACACGCGCGAAGCCGAACAATCCCCCGGCGTTGTGCGGCTCCTGACAGCCGCCGAGCTGAACGCGCGTTGCAAGCCGTGGGTCGGCACGCTCGATCATTTCGCAGGCATGCAGAGCCCGCCAATGAACATCCTCGCCGAGGAGGAAGTGCTGTGGACCGGCCAGCCAGTGGCGATGATCATCGCCAAGAGCCGGTCCGAGGCCGAGGATGCCGCCGACTTGGTGATGGTGGATATCGAGGATTCCGAGCCGGTGACCGATGGCGCTGCGGCTCTGCAGGACGGCGCGCCCTTGGCGAACAGTGGCGCGCGGGACAATCTTTGTTACGAGGCGCTGTTGGAGACGCCAGCGGTGGACGAGGCCTTTGCCGATGCCGCGCACGTGGTCGAGGCCAGTTTCACCTTCGGCCGCCACACCGCCGTCACGCTCGAGCCGCGCGCGGTGATCGCCGATTTCGACCCGTCGAGTGGCGCGCTCACCGTGCATCACGGGACGCAGACACCCTATCAGTTCCAGGACGTCTATGCGCGCCACTTCGGTCTGCCCGAGGGCAAGGTCCGCGTCATCGCGCCTGATGTGGGCGGCTCGTTCGGCATGAAGCTGCATGTCTATAACGAAGAGATGGGCGCCGTCGCGGCGAGCATGATCCTCGAGCGCCCGGTGCGCTACGTGGCCGACCGGCTGGAGAGCTTTCTTTCCGACATCCACGCTCGCGATCATATCGTGAAAGGCCGCATGGCGCTGGACGCGGAGGGCAAGATCCTCGCGATGGACGTCGATGATCTGGCGCCGGTCGGCGCGGTTTCGGCCTATCCGCGCACCAGCGCTGCCGAGGGCAATCAGGTGATCCGCCTCATGGGCGCTCCCTACAACATGCCTGATTATCGCGGCCGGCTGCAGGTCGCCTTTCAGAACAAGGTGCAGACAAGCCAGTATCGCGCGGTGGGGCATCCCATCGCCTGTGCGGTGACCGAGGCGCTGGTTGAACGGGCGGCGGAGGTCACGGGCCTCGATCCGTTCGAGATCCGTGCCCGCAACCTGATTGCCGACGATGCCTATCCGCATGTGTCGGCCACCGGCTATCAGTTCGAGAATCTCTCGCATCAGGCCAGTCTGGCCAAGCTGCGCGAGATGATGGATCCCGACGCGCTACGTGCCGATCAGGCTCGGCTGCGCGAACAGGGCATCTATCGCGGGTTCGGCATCGCCTCCTTTGTCGAGATCACCAATCCCGGCGCGGCCTTCTACGGCGTCGGCGGGGCGCGGATCTCCGCGCAGGACGGTGCAGTGGTGCGGATGACGCCCTCTGGCGACATCCATTGTGCCATCTCGGTCACCGAGCAAGGGCAGGGCACCGAGACGATCATCGCGCAGGTGGTCGCCGATCAGCTGGGTGTTTCACCCGAACGGGTGAGCGTCACCACGGGCGACACCGCGACCACGCCAAGCGGCGGCGCCACCTGGGCTTGCCGGGGCGCCGGCATCGGCGGCGAGACGGCGCTGCGCGCCGGACGCAAGTTGCGCGAGCGGATTTTGACTTTGGCGGGCGCGCTACTGCAGGCCGATCCGGCGACACTGCGGCTCGAAGATGGCGCGGTTGTCGATGTCGCCACGGGCGAGGCGCGCATCACGCTCGAAGAGATTGGCCGCGTCGCCACCTACCGGCCCGACACGCTGCCCGACGGGGTCGATCATTCGCTGACCGTCGCGCATCATTTCGCGCCCTCCGGCTACCCGTTCGATTTCACCAACGGCATTCAGGGCAGTCTGGTCGAGGTCGATGTGGAGACCGGCATCGTGCGGATCCTGAAACATTGGGTCGTCGAGGATTGCGGTCGCATCATCAACCCGCTTCTGGTCGACGAACAGATCCGCGGCGGCGTCGTGCAGGGGCTTGGCCCCGCCTTCTTCGAGGAATGCCAGTACGACGCCGACGGCCAGCTCACCAACGGGTCGCTCGCCGATTATCTCGTGCCCATGGCCTGCGAGATGCCCGATATCGAAATCGCCCATATCGAGACGCCCACCGAGGACACGATCCTTGGCGCCAAGGGCGTGGGCGAAGCGGGAACCGCCGCTGCCGGCGCCGCCGCGATGAACGCGGTGAATGACGCGCTGCGCCCCTTTGGCGCACGGCTCACCCAGACACCCATGACGCCGCTGCGCATCCTTGATGCGCTCGACGCGGCCCGAAAGCAAAGGACCGATCCATGAAGCTTGAAGGAGAGCAGCTCCTGAGCGCCGACCCCCAGACCGTCTGGGCGGCACTCTTCGACCGTGACGTGCTGGCCGAAGCCATTCCCGGCTGCGAAAGCCTCGAACAGCTAAGCGAAACCGAATTCACTGCTGTGGTGAAGCTCAAGATCGGCCCGGTTTCGGCCCGCTTCAAGGGCGCGGTCACGCTGAGCGATATCGTGCCCGGCCAATCCTGCACGTTGTCCGGCAAAGGCTCGGGTGGGGTCGCGGGGTTCGCCAAGGGGGCGGCGCAGGTGACGCTGGCGCCCGAGGCGGACGGCACGTGGCTTTGCTATGACGCCGATATCGCGGTGGGCGGGAAGCTCGCCTCTCTCGGCAACCGGCTGATCGGCGCCACGGCGCAGAAGCTGACCGACGCCTTTTTTACCAATTTTTCCGATGCGTTGGCCCAACCGGAGGAGGCTGGGCCGACCTGATCCGCTGGCGCGCAGCGAGGTCAGGCCAGACACGAAAAAAAGCGCGTATAACAAGAACCATCCTTGGGAGGAGGATACTAATGACAACCACACGCAGGGCCTTTGTGGCCATGTCCTCGGCAGCCTTGGCGCTGCCCTTTCTGAACACCCGCAGCATCGCGGCTCAGAACATCTCGATTCAGATCGGGTCGAGCCACCCGACCAACAATATCTGGGTCTACGCCATGCAGAACGCACTGCAACCGGCGCTCGAAAAGCTGCTGGCGGATGCGGGCGGCGAGTATTCCGTGAGCTGGAACGAGAACTACGGCGGCACGCTCTACAAGTTCAAGGACACCCGCACGGCGGTGCGCGACGGCATCGTCGATGTCGGCATGGTGGGGACGGTCTGGGAAGGCTCGGCGATGCCGCTGCAGAACGTGACCTATTTCACCCCCTTCGCGAATGTCGATCATAACGTCACCATCGACATCTTCGACAAGCTGACCGACGAGCTGCCGGAGCTGCGCGCAGGGTGGACCGACCAGAACATGGTGCATCTGTCCTCGCTGGTGACCGACAGCTACGACGTCTACGCCAAATTCCCCATCACCTCGGTCGATGACATCCGGAACCGCCGCCTCAACGCGCCGGGCACCTCGGCCAACTGGCTGGCGGAGACCGGCTGCACGCCGGTGGATGGCGCGCTGACCACCTATTACACCGACATCCAGACCGGCGTTTCCGAGGGCACGCTCTCCTTCGCCAGCGGCATCCAGCCCACTCGAGTCTACGAGGTTGCGCCGCATCTGACGCGGGTCGGCTTCGGCTCGATGTATTTCGGCGGGATCGCGGTGAACAAGGGCTTCTACGACCGGCTGCCCGAGCCCGTGCAGGCCGCGCTGAAAGAAGCGGGACGTATCACCTCGCGCGCGCATGGCGACTACATCACGAAACGCACGACCGAGGCGATCACCGAGATGAAGGGCGCCGGGCTGCAGATCACCGAAATGGCCCCTGCAGAGCGCGAACGCTGGGCCGAGACGCTCCCCGACGTCGCGAAGCCTTGGCTTGAGGCCAATGGCGCGGCGGCGGCAACGGTGGCCAAAGCGTATTTTGGCGAACTGGAAGCTCGTGGCATCAAACCTGCCCGTGACTGGACCGCCGGGATCTGAAGCCATGGCTTCGATCCCGCGCGCAACTGAGGGAGCCTCTATGCAACGCGCCAGTCTCCTGGCTACAAGCCTGCCCGCGCTTCGGCGCGGGCTACAGCTTGCCCTGAACGCGATGGCGGCGGTGGGCGTGCTGTGGATTTTTGCCATCATGTTGCTGATCGTCGCCGACGTGGTCGGTCGCAATTTTCTGGCCGCGCCGATCATCGGCGTCGCCGAGATCGCGGCCCGCTCGGTCGTGGCCATCGTCTTCCTGCTGCTGCCGGCTGCCGCGCTGAACGGCACCCTGATCCGGTCGGATTTCCTGATGCGTGGGCTCCAGCGTTTTTCGCCCCGGTCGGTGCGGCTACTGGACAGCCTGTTTGCGCTTGCCGGGGGGGGCATCTTCGGACTGGTGGCGCTGGCCGCCTGGCCCGATACGCATGACGCCTGGGTCAGCTCGGAGTTTTTCGGGGTGCGCGGCGTCTGGACGCTGCCGACCTTCCCTTTCCACCTGTTGGTGGTGCTGGGGGCCTCTGTCACCAGTCTCGCCTGCATCTTTTCGGCCGTCGAGACCCTGCTGAACCGCCCGACTGAGGAGCACTTCTGACATGAGCAGCATCACCATAGGACTGATCCTCATTGGCGTGCTCTTCGCGCTCGTGCTCTTGGGGATGCGCATCGCCGTGGCGCTTCTGGTCGTGGCCTTTGCCGGGGTCTGGATCATTCGCGGCAATTTCGACCTTTCCATGCGGCTCATGTCCATCGCCGCCTACAATGGGGTTGCCAACTATCTCTTCGCGACGATCCCGCTCTTTGTTCTGATGGGGCACCTCGTCAGCATCTCGAATGTGGGCAAGGATACGTTCGACGTCGCCGAGGCGCTGCTGCGCCGCCTGCTTGGCGGCCTCGGCATCGCCACCGTGGCCGCCAACACTGTCTTTGCCGCCGTGACCGGCGTTTCCATCGCCTCGGCAGCGGTTTTCACCAAGGTCGCCGTGCCTGAGATGACGCGCCACGGCTATTCGCCCTCGTTTTCCGCGGGCACCGTCGCGGGCAGTTCGGTTCTCGGCATGCTCATCCCACCGAGCCTGCTTCTGATCATCTACGGTGTGTTGGCCGAGCAATCCATCGGCCGGATGTTCATTGCGGGGCTGGTGCCTGGCGCGCTGCTGGCGACGGGCTTCGTGCTGTGGATCCTGTTGGCCGCGAAATTCGCGCCCGGCATCGTCTTTGCCTCTCCCAAGGCCCAAGAGACCGACCCCGAGGCGCAGGCCTATGATGACCTGTCGACGGGCGAGCTCCTGCGCAAGATCGTCCCGATCATCGTGCTGGTGACCTTCGTTCTCGGCGGGCTCTATTCCGGGTTCTTCACCCCGACGGAAGCCGGGGGCGTCGGAGCCTTCGCGGCGCTGATCATTGCGATCTTCCGGCGTAGCCTGAACCTGCGCGGTTGCTGGGCGGTGCTGAGCCAGACCGGCACCATCTCGGTCGGCATCCTCGCGCTGCTGGTGGCCGCTGGCTTCTACAGCCAGATGCTTGCCGTCGCAGGTATCCCGGCCGCTATCGGCGCCTTTGTGAGCGGCAGCGGCTTTGGCCCGGTCGGGTTCCTGATCGTCTATGTGCTGCTGGTGCTGCTTCTCGGTATGATCCTGGATAGCAGTTCGATCCTGCTGATCGTGGTTCCTATCGCAGCTCCGATCGCGCAGCACCTTGGTTACGACTTGATCCAGTTCGGCATCATCACGGTGATTGCGGTCGAGGTCGGGTTGCTCACACCGCCCTTCGGGATTTCGATCTTCACGGTGCATTCGACGCTTGGAGACCGGAGCGTCTCCCTGGAATCCATCTTTGCCGGTGCGCTGCCCTATGTCGGCGTGATGCTGGGTGTGCTGATCCTCGTGGCCTCCTTTCCAGTGCTGATTATCGGTTAAGAGATCCCAGGCGCTGTGATCGATCTACTCCTCTCTCTCGGGTCAAAGCGCGGCGCGTAGGTCCGGGAGAGAGCGCGAGATTTGAACCTGCGAAGCGAAACCGTCCGAAGACGTCGCGGCGAGTCGCGTTGGCCGCACGCAACGGGATTGGATGAGCTTCGTCGCAAGGAGGCGGGGCGACTTTGGGACGCCGATCCGAGTTCGAGATATGCAGAGAAACGGACATCTTTCTAAGAGGGTAAATGGCATGGATCAGTCAACGACAGTTCTATGCGAGACCGAATGGCCCTTGGCTCGGTTCTTGGGGCCGGGGCCAATGTGTCTGTGTTTCATCAGCCATGTCGAGGGGCCGTCATATCGCCCGCTCGGCTCTGGCATGGCAGTCGATGGTGCCGGGCGGCGGTTCGGCAATTTGTCGTCGGGATGTATCGACGAGGATGTCGCGCTTCACGCGGTGGAGGCGTTGAAAACCGGCGCTCCGACGGTGCTGCGTTACGGGCGCGGGTCGCCTTTCATGGATATTCAACTGCCTTGTGGGGGAGGGCTGGAAGTAACCTTGCTGCCAGCCCCGGATCGTGAGGTTCTGGACGTGGTGCATCGCCGTCTGGTCGCGCGTGAAAATGCGACGCTGACGGTGCTGCCGGATGGCCAGATCGAAAACGGCGCGACGCGCGGCGGTCTGACGATGACCTTGCGCCCCAAAGTGCGGGTTCTGGTCTTTGGCGACGGTCCCGAGCCTCGGGGCTTTTCCGCGCTTGCGCAGGCTGCGGGATTGCCGGTCACGCTATATGCCGGAGCCGAGGAGACGCGCGATGGCATTGCAGGCGCATGCGCGTTTTCCGGCAAGACCTGGCCCGATACGGCCCATGTCGATTATCGCACGGCCGTCACGCTTTTCTTCCACGACCATGAGCGCGAAACCGCACTTTTGACGCATGCCTTGGAGACTCGCGCTTTCTATATCGGGGCGCAGGGAAGCCTTCGGGCGCGTCAATTGCGCGAAGCGGCCTTGAGTGCCGCCGGGGTGGAGGACGCGGGAATTGCGCGGCTTGTCGAACCCTTCGGATATGTCGCACATGCCCGGTCCGCGCAGGAAATGGCCGCTGGTGTGCTTGCTCAGGTGATCGATCACGCCCGGCGCGTCTGACGTAGGCGCGGCGTGATCTCATGTTCCCTTCTCGGGGCTTTTTGGCGGAATTCCTCTCCGACATATCTATCTCGATTTTCAAGTAGGACTCGTAACTAATCATAAATAAATCAGTTATTTATGTTGAATTTGATTCCCCAGGGAAGGCTTTCTTGCTACACATGGTGATACACAAGGCTCTTTCCCGGAGGTGTGCGATGAATATCACCAAGCGCGGCGAAATTTGGCATCTGCGTCGGCGGGTTCCCAAGGAATATGCCTCGGTCGATCCGCGCCGCGAAGTGGTGATCAGCCTTCGGACGGGGTCTGAGACATTGGCGCGAGAGAAGGCCCCGGTGCTCTGGGCCGAGCAGGTCGAGGCCTGGGAGGCGATGCTCGATGGCGACACGGAGGACGCGGAGGCGCGGTTCGCTGCGGCCAAGCGATTTGCTAAGGCGCGAGGCTACCGGTTTCTCGATGCGCGCAAAGTGGCGCGTCTGCCTGTGCAAGAGCTACTCGCGCGTATCGACCTGGTTGCCAGTGACGAGATGCGCGATCCGCTTGGGGCGGATTCGCTCCTAGGTGGGGCAGAGCTGCCGTTGATCACCGTGTCGCGGGCGCTCGAGCTGTTCTGGGGGCTCGCGCGAGACAAGACCCTAGGCAAGAGTGCGGATCAGGTTCGGCGGTGGCGTTACCCGCATATCAAAGCGGTGCAGAATTTCATCGCGGTTGTCGGTGACAAGCCGCTTGATGATCTGACGCGCGATGATTTCCTCGATTTTCGCGATTGGTGGGCAGAGCGAATGGCGTGCGAAGGGCTCACGGCGAATTCCGCGAACAAGGATATGACGCATCTCAGTGCGGTCTTGAGGCGCGTGAACCGCGACAAGCGGCTTGGGCTCGAGCTGCCGCTCGAAGATCTTGGCTTCCGGCAGGGGAAAGCGGCGCGGCGACCTTCCTTCTCGGACGAATGGACCCGGGGCCGCTTGCTGGCCCCCGGTGTGCTCGATGAGTTGGAGCCGCAGGCGCGGGCGATCTTGCTGGTGATGGTGAATACTGGGCTCCGACCGAGTGAGATCGCAGCGCTACGGCCTGAGGAGATCCGGCTCGATGATCCGATTCCGCATTTGCTGTTGCAGCCGATCGGACGGGTTCTGAAGACGCAGAATGCGGAGCGGGTGATGCCGCTTCACGGGGTGTCGCTCGAGGCTATGCGAGCGTTCCCGAATGGGTTTTCGCGTTATCGCGAGAGCTCTGCCACGCTTAGCGCCACGGTGAACACCTATCTGCGGGATGCTGGTCTCCTCGAGAGCGATAGGCATTCTCTCTACAGCCTGCGACATGCGTTTGAGGATCGGATGCTTGCAGCTGAGATCGATGAGCGGATCCGGCGCGACGTGATGGGGCATGCGCTGGGGCGTGAGCGCTACGGGGAGGGCGGGCGACTTGCGGTGATCGCAGGGCTTCTCGAGCCGATCGCATTCTAAGCCGGAAGAGCGGTCAGCTCCGCAGTTTCACCTTTATCAGGGACGCCGGGTCGATATCGAGCGCCTGTGCGAGGCGCCAGACGTTGTCGATGGAGATATTCTGCTCGCTACGCTCCACGGCGCTCAAATAGGTTCTGTTGAGGCCAGATTCGAGCGCTAGACGTTCCTGCGACCATCCACGCTCTGCGCGCAGTGATCTGAGGTTGCTTGCGAGCGTGTCGCGCAGAGGGCTTTTCGGCGTCCGTTTCACCCCCTTGCAATCGCGCAATGTTGGTTTTAGCTCTACCGGTTATAAGAGACATTCGTGCGCTCGCTGATACATCTTTGCAAAGGGACCACCTCGATGGACGCAACTGAAATCGACCCCAGTTTTCTGCTCATTTCCGATCGAGAAATGTATACTCATCGTGATCGCAGTCTTGCCGGATCACTCGGGGATGGGTTTGTCTATCGCCGTATTAAGAACATGCTGGCGGACCCCTTGCTACGTCCGCTCCTCGAGCTGTTGGAGAATGGTGCGACGAGCTACGAAGGCGCGCTCAAACTCAAAGGGCGCGGTTTCCTCGAGACGCGGTCGATGATCGCGCGGCGAGGCCCGTTCAAGGAAGAAGAGTTGCAGTATGTCCTGCTGACGGATGAGGCTTGCAGCTATGCCCATCGCTGGCTCTTCGGGAGAGCGGAGGGGCCTGAGCCGGATCTCGATCCGGCGGAGTCCCTGCTGAAGGCTATTCGGCGCTATCTCGTTGTCGACACCGGTTCTGGTATCGTGGTGGGCCGAGATGTGCTGGAGGTCGCGATCGATTTCGACGATATGAACGTCTTAGGCCGCCTGATCCATCTGGACTACGGGCTTCGTCAACTTTCGGATCCTGGTTTCAGTGACCCGGTTTCTGAGGCGGATTGGATGGAAGCTCGCGCGTATTGGTCCGGGGCGGATAGTGCCGATCGAGTTGGGGCTGCTATCGTATCCTTCGACTCGTCCGAACTCCCGTAAGTGTTCTCGCGAGGAGGGCAGTAGGGCTGCATCCACAGACAGAGTGTCAGTTTTTCTTTCCTTCTGTCGCGACGCGATAGAAAGATCTTCAAACAAAGAGAGCCACGACTTTGGTGTCGTGGCTCTCGCTTTCTGTAAATATCTTGAGGCTTCGAAGCCGACCCTCCCAAGGACGCAGCGAGGCCCTTACCCTTTCGCGCCTTGCCCACGCGCATAGACATCTTCGTAGCGGATGATGTCGTCCTCGCCGAGATAGCTGCCGGTCTGCACTTCGATCAACGTCAGCGGAACTTTCCCCGGGTTCTCCATGCGATGGACGGCACCGAGCGGTATATAGACAGACTGGTTCTCGGTCACGAGTTTCACCTCGTCATCAATGGTCACCTTAGCGGTGCCCTCGACAACGATCCAGTGCTCAGCGCGGTGGTGGTGGCTTTGCAGGCTCAACGCGGCGCCCGGGTGAACGTGGATCCGTTTCACCTGGAAACGTTCACCGACAACGAGGCTCTCATACCAACCCCAGGGGCGGAAGTCGCGGGGTAGGGTCTCGGCTTGCGTAGCCCCCTTGGCCTTCAGCTCGGCAACGGCCTTCTTCACGTCCTGCGCACGGTCCTTATGGGCGACAAGAACCGCATCGGGCATGGCGACGGCGATGATATCCTCAAGCCCGATCCCGACCAGCTCCTGAGCGGTGTCCGTCGAGTGCAGAAGCGTATCGCGACAGTCGATTGCAGTGGCGGGGCCGGTCGCGACGATGCCGTGCTCGTTCGGGCTCCGCTCGCGCCAGACCGCCTGCCAGTCGCCTAAGTCCGACCACGCGCCGCCATAGGGCACGACTGTCAGGTTGTCGGCGCGCTCCATCACCGCGTAGTCGATCGAGATGTCCTCGAGCTGCGCCCAGGGCTCGGGCGCGAGCCGGGTGAAGCCCAGATCGCGCTCGGCGACCTCCACCGCGGCCTTGGTCTGCGCCAGCGTTTCGGGTGCGTGTTTGGCGAAGGCCTCAAGGATCGTCGAAGTAGAGAACAGGAAGATGCCCGCATTCCAGAGATGCATGCCACCCTCGAGCAGCGTCTCGGCCTTGGCCAGATCGGGCTTTTCGACGAAGGATTTCAGCGGTTGTGGGGTTGCGGAGAATTCCGGGTCCGGGGCTTCGCTCAACTCCAACCATCCGTAGCCGGTCTCGGGGCGATCGGGGCGGATGCCGAAGGTGACCAGCTGTCCGGCCTCGGCTGCCGGGGCGGCGGCCTCGACCGCTGCACGGAAACGCGTAGGATCGGGGATGACGTGATCCGAGGGCGCTATCAGCATCAGCGCGCCGGGCTCGCGGACTTCGAGCACCAGCGCGCCGGCGCAGATCGCGGCGGCGGTGTTGCGAGCGGACGGCTCGATCAGGATATCGGCGGGGGCGATTTCGAGCGCGGCCAGTTGTTCGATCACCACGAAGCGGAAATCCGCGCCGGTGATTACGGAAGGTGATGCGAACCCTTCGCCTGCGAGCCGTTTGGCGGAGGCCTGGAACAGGCTCTCTTCGCCCATCAGGTTGACGAATTGTTTGGGGTAGCTCTTGCGCGAGAGCGGCCAGAGGCGCGTGCCCGAGCCGCCGCAGAGGAGGACGGGGTGGATCGTCTTGCTCATAAATCCCTCTCAGGTTCTGGCAGTGTCGTAGTTCGCGAGGAACCAGCGATAAGTCTCGGCGATCCCGTCTTCGAGGCCGATGCGCGCCTGCCAGCCCATCGCTTTCAGGCGGCTGACATCCATCAGCTTGCGCATTGTGCCATCGGGCTTGGAGGTGTCGGTCGTGATCCGCCCTTCGAAACCGGTCACCTTCGCGACCATTTGCGCCAGCTCCAGGATCGAGATGTCGCTGCCCGAGCCTACGTTGATATGGCTCAGCATCGGATCGGTATTCGCGTCATACTCCGCCTTGGGCAGGTCGAGCACGAAGAGCGAGGCCTCGGCCATATCATCGACATGTAGGAACTCGCGCCGCGGCGTGCCGGTGCCCCAGATCGTGACCTCTTCCAGCCCATCCCGCGCGGCCTCGTGGAAGCGCCGGATCAGGGCGGGAAGCACATGGCTGTTCTCCGGGTGGAAGTTGTCGCCCGGCCCGTAGAGGTTCGTGGGCATCACCGAGCGGTAATCGACGCCATGCTGGCGATTGTAGCTCTCGCAAAGCTTGATCCCCGCGATCTTCGCGATCGCATAGGGCTCGTTCGTGGGCTCGAGCGGCCCGGTCAGTAGCGCGTCCTCCGCCATCGGTTGCGGGGCGGCCTTGGGGTAGATGCAGGAAGAGCCGAGCTGCAGGAGTTTCATGACCCCAGCGGCAAAGGCCTGATGGATCACGTTGGCCTCGATCATGAGGTTCTCGTAGATGAACTCGGCCGGATAGGTGTTGTTCGCGTGGATCCCGCCGACCTTGGCCGCGGCGAGGATCACCACGTCAGGTCGCTCCACCTGCATAAACTTGCGCACCGCCGCCTGATTGGTCAGGTCGAGTTCAGAATGCGTGCGGGTGATCAGCTCCAGCGTCTCACCCTTGGTCTTGCGCGTCTCCAGCTGGCGCAGAATTGCGCCGCCCACCATCCCGCGATGGCCTGCGATATAGATCTTGGTCATCGTCTTCGCCTCAGCCTTCGAGCGAGACCGGTAGGTCCAGCCCGTGTTCCTTGAGGAGCGCGTAACGCCGCGCGGCCTTGTGGTCTTCCGCGACCATCTCGGCGCACATCTCCTGCGCGGTGATTTCGGGCACCCAGCCGAGCTTTTCCTTGGCCTTGGATGGGTCACCCAGAAGGGTGTCCACCTCGGCGGGACGGAAGTAACGCGGATCGATCCGCATAACGACATCCCCGACCTCCAGGGCAGGCGCCTTGTCGCCCGCGATAGCTGCAACCGTGGCGATCTCCTCGGTGCCGGAGCCCGAGAATTCCAGCTCGATCCCCAATTCCCGCGCACTCCAGGTGATGAATTCACGCACGGAATACTGCTTTCCGGTGGCAATCACGAAGTCTTCGGGCGTGTCCTGCTGCAGCATCATCCACTGCATCCGAACGTAGTCTTTCGCATGGCCCCAATCGCGCAAGCTATCGATGTTGCCCATGTAGAGGCAGGGTTCCAAACCCAAAGCAATGTTCGACAAGCCGCGCGTGATCTTGCGCGTCACAAAGGTTTCGCCGCGACGGGGGGACTCATGGTTAAACAGAATGCCATTGCAGGCATACATCCCATAGGCCTCGCGATAGTTCACCGCGATCCAGTAGGCGTAGAGCTTGGCGACCGCATAGGGTGAGCGCGGATGGAAAGGCGTGGTTTCTTTCTGCGGGGTTTCTTGGACGAGACCGTAGAGCTCCGAGGTCGACGCCTGGTAAAAGCGGGTTGTCTTCTCGAGGCCGAGGAAGCGGATCGCTTCGAGCATGCGCAGTGTCCCGATCGCGTCGACATCAGCGGTATATTCTGGCGCCTCAAAGGAGACAGCCACATGGGACTGCGCCCCGAGGTTGTAGACCTCGTCCGGTTGGATATCGCGGATCAGGCGGGTGAGGTTCGAGGTGTCAGAGAGATCGCCGTAATGGAGCTTCATTTGGGCGTGGTTGCTGTGCGGATCCTCGTAGATATGGTCGATCCGCTGGGTGTTGAATAGCGAGGCGCGGCGCTTGATGCCGTGGACTTCGTAGCCTTTCTGAAGGAGGAATTCGGCGAGATAGGAGCCGTCTTGGCCGGTGATGCCTGTGATGAGCGCTTTCTTCATTAACTATCCTTCAGTTTTCTGGAGGGACATAGCACAAGTTTGACTGGTTGTTTGAGCCACCGTGTAGGTTGAAAACTGTGCTAATATTGGCGGGAAAAATAAGCGAATGTTGCCTCTAATTCGATTTCTGGAAGGCAGGAGCTGTTCGGCGGGCCGGTTTGCTAAAGATCGAAATAATCGATGATTTTCGTTATGCTAAATTTTTAAATCTAAAGCTATATTTGACCGTAAATTGAAGCCTCGGGAAAGAAGATGAACGGCCGTTTAAGAGGTGTGCGAAAGCCCTGAGAGTATTATGCCTGGAGGCGTGGTCACCGAAGGCCGGTGGCTTAATGATCGAGCGGGTATGCCTCCGGCGATAACGTTGGCCGAAATATCTCGAGTGGCTACGGCGCGGGCTCCAAGAATGGCAAAAGCGCCGATCTCAACACCTGGTCCTACAAAAGCCTCGGCTGCAACCCAAGCGCCTTCGTTAAGCCTAATTTCCCCTGCAACTAAATTGAATTCTTCTTGAGAGTAATCGTGGCTGGCTGTGCAAAGAAAAGCGCGCTGACTGATGACTGTCCCGCGACAAAGTCGGACTGTCGCCACGTTATAGATTTCAGCGCCGTCTCCTATAACAGAGCCCGTCGCCATTTCAAGATTCCAAGGTGCCCAAATGCGGGCCGATGGGTAAATTAGGCAGCCTCTCTCGATGTGTGCTCCGAACACTCGCAATAGCATGCGTCGCCACCGGTGGGCGGTGCGCGGACTAGGGGCGAAAAGAAGAAGCCTCGCAAAACCCCAAAGAGCTCGGAGGGTTTTGTTTCTAGTTCCTAATTTGCGAATAGTAATCGGGTTCATTTTAGAGGTGGCCTCTTGACCGAGCGAGCCGTATTATGTTTGCGGTTTTCGAACTTCTTCCAATCATCAAATAGACGCTTGACGAAGTAAATTGCTGCTGCATAGACGATTGGTCTCGTCATTGCACGGAATCCTTTGTGAAGTCCACTGACAAACCCTAGCATAATAAGGATGCGCATGATTTGGAAAACCAACGCTCGATTTCGAAGAAAGGCCTTGTCGAGGCGGCCGCACAAAGCGCCGTACAAAAGAAATACGACCGCCCCGGAGTATCCGAAAAGGTAAAAAATCTCTCCCAGTGCCGGCGTGGTGACTGAAAGGACGCCCTCGGTACCAAGATCTGAGGTTAAAGATGTTCCCGCTACGGTTGGCATTCCGACTAGTTTTGAAGGTAGCGGCTGCAAGATGCCAAGAAAGTTCATGAAGTTACTCCACCCTTGGACTGCTTCATTTTTGAGAAAAGAGGCCTTGAGGGTGAAGCGATCGGCCGAATTGAGGATGTTGATGTAATTCGGATTGATGTGCCCGGAGAAGATTGGTGCTTTTGGTAGTCCATTAATGTACGCGTCAAAAAAATTTTCAATCCCAGGTGAATATAGGCTCCGAAGGAAGAAGCCGGTAAGGCACAACGATATCCCGAGTGCGATCAAGGCCCCTCCCCAAAGTGCTGACCAACGTATGCGTAGCGACATGCTTATTATAGCAAACACAGCTACTGGGCCACCGGACATCCGGCTAAATGACTGCATGAATGGCAGTGAAAAAATAAAAACAAGCGGGAGAACGCTTAATAGCGAAAGGGCAATGTTGGTCTTGCTGCTGCGCAGGTAAAGTGCAGATAATGCTGCACCGAAAACGCCAAATAAAATTGAGAGGATTCTCGCAATTGCGAGAAGGCGAGCCGCTAATCCACCGCTATTTCCCCATTGTTGGGAGCCGCGCTGTATATTCGAATCTAGCAATGGTCCTAGTCCGCCTAGAGAAAGTAGTAATAGCGTCAATGACAACGTGGCGATAATCACAAGGTGGTAGTATCGAAGCTTTTTGAGCCCTGCGGCACTGGCATTGATGCTAGAGAGTTTCCTCTTCTGCCGTGCGCCGCGAGGTCCAAAGATGCTATAACCGAGCCAGAATGCTATCATCACTAGTGTGGCGTTTAGGATTTCTGTCTCTATGTATTCTGGGCGAAGAAATCGATGTTCCCAACCGCCGAAAAGTAGTTGCCATAACGGGTTGAAAAGATATCCGATTGCAATTGACGTCATAAACGAGAAATGTAGCGATAGAACGCCAACTTGATCATAAATAAGGACTCGGATCACCGCGCCAATATAAACAAGAACCCCAAGTGTCAAAAAAAGTACGGCGTCATTGGTAAGATATGCTTCAATCATTTCGGGATTTGAATATTGAGGAAATGAATGTCGCTGTCTAAACGTTCTATTATTTCAAGCCGCTGAACAGGCGTAAGTCGCCGGCGCCAATTTCCTACTGTTTCAGGAATGGCATTATTTGACAGCCAATCGATTACTGGCTCTGGCCGCCCCAACTCTAAGAAGTCAGTCATCATACGACCCGTTTCTTCAGGTTTTTGGACTACGTCGTCATAGAAAACTTCGAAATAGCGATCATCGCCTAGTTTTCTACCATCGCGCACTGAGGTCATGACCAATTCGCGCCACTGATGACAAAGGCCCGCGATCGGGCCATGAGCCATTACGATTTCTCGCAAGCCAGGCACGCGTTCAGCGTAACGAGTCGAGCCGCCGAACAATGCGATGCGGACCTTCTCGGGCGCCTGATCGAACACGGCTGCGGGAATGCGATCGAGCGGGATGTTGCCACGTTTGATTAGATCGCGCGCATGATTTATGCGACCGAGTAGAACTTGCCCACGAGATGCCGGAGCACCGTCACCTCCGCCAACTTCTTGCCCCGCTTTCTGCAGTTCAACAATCCGGCTTGCGATGTTGTCGAGCGGATTTCGGATAACGTTGATTACTTTGGCCTTGGGGAAGACTCTTAGACAGAACGCGAGTCGAAGTGCATTGGATGGTGTTTTGTCGACGAGCCGCACCTGTTTGGTCTGCGCGCCAGCTTGTCTTTCAAAATGAGCGCGAATATATCCTGCCACCTCGTCGGTGGCTTCTTCCGGACCTCGCACGTCAGTCTTCATTGACCGGATACCCTTGGTCCACACGTATCGCTGTTCGTAAACGTTAAACAGTTCCTCTGAGTGGCCTAGCGCCATCGCGATTAGGTTGGTGCCGGAACGACCAGCTCCGATAAGGAGGACTGGTTGCGTTGCTGAAAGGCAAACCTGTTCACTCACAGTCTTCCCCCTTTAGCGGCCAATTTCTTGTCGAGAGAGTAACCGAGGCGCTTCGCAAATGGACCTAGTATTTCAGTTGCTCGGCTAATTTGACCAGAGTTCCAACTTGTCCAGTTTCCATGACTTGCTTGGAAGCCTTTGAGGCCACGAACCATGGGGTCCTCAGTTCCAAAATTGTGCGAAACTTCGTGGTGACGCAGCATCAATGGGTGAAATTTCTCACCAAGCCCTGCCATTATGTCAGCCATCACTTCTTCTGGCCGCGCGACGACTTCTTCATAGTAAGCTCTGACACAGAGTTCAGGATGCTCTGCTTCAAATGTCATCTGCTTATCATACATTCTTGCCATATGCGCGAGAGTAGCTTCAAATTGATTCGCAGGGTCCGCTTCTTCTCCAGCGCCCGAGAGATCCCATCCTCTCGAAATAACTGAGTGAGCGACATCAAGCGGGTTCCGGTAGATCATTACAAATTGCGCTTGGGGTCCAAACATCGCGTTGAGCTCTTCGAGAATGCTCACGTATTGCGGTGTTTTGTCGGCCCAGCGCCGTTTTCCATGTGTCTTTCGAAATCCTTCGTGTAGTTGCGACGCTTTCGCGACTAGGTCTCGGCGCATGCTCTCTGCGTCATGTCCAAAAGATCGATATCCAGCTAATACCATTGGATCCCGAAGCATACGTGCGTAGTGCTCCAAGAAAAACGTCTCTGGTGGGCAGGCGATTTCGGGGTGAGAATTGAAAACTCTTCGCATTAGCGATGTGCCCGAGCGATGCAAGCCGATCAAAAATATTGGATTTTCACATCTATTTTCGTCGTGAGTAGTGACTATTCGTTCCTGAAACACTATGCGAGGTTGGCTTACTCGCGCGTAAACGCGGCGAAAGCTGTGTTTTGCTCGTCTTATTAACAACGGTTCAAGGCTCCTAATACTTATTTACCAAACAAAGTCCGGCTTTTCTTCGACTCCATTTAGCCATGCGTAAAGACTTTCGAATTGACTTGTGATGTTTGGCCAACTGAACTGCTGTTCAACCAGCTTTCGTCCAGCTTCTCCCATCCTCACGCGGGCTGTGTGGTTCATTGAAAAAAGCTTAACGAGGCCGTTCGCCACGGCTCGGGGACCCGCGTTGCATAGCACTGCGGCTCCTGCGGGGCCGCCTATAGATAAGTTACATTCAGGCGTCATCAGCACTGGAAGAGAATAGGACCAAGCTTCCAGAATGCTCATAGGCAGTCCCTCGGAATAAGACGTAAGCGCAAAGGCTGTCGCGTTTGAAAGCAATTGCGATTTTTGTTTCCCAAATGCTGGTCCGGGGACGCTTATGCGGTCCTCAAGCCCAAGAGCCTTGACGCGCTCCTCAACGTCTTTGCGATGGCCGCCGTCATCCCATCCAGCGATTATGAGCCGCCATCCGTCAGCAAAACTTCCGGCAAGGCTGAAGCCTTCGACTAGGTCCAGAATGCCCTTCTTCGGATGAATGCGACCGAGGAAGAGGAGAACCTTATCTGCCTTCTCATCTGATCTTTGGACCGAAGGTAGGCTCACGCCATTTGGTATGACTGCTATCCGCGCCGCCGGTAACAGATTACGCACGGCATCGGCTTCGGCAGAATTTAGTGCATGGATACAAGAGGCGTTCGCTAGGTTCTTTCCCTCATAGCTAGCTAGCGCGATCCTCTTTTTTAATTTTCCCTGTGTGAGTGCCCAAGGGTCGAGCATTCCGTGCGGTGAAATTACGATTGGAATACCGGCGCGACGCGCTGTGCGTTGTCCTGCGGCGAGGTAAGGAGCCCATATGCCATGAACGTGAAGGATGTGTCCCCGGGTGAGAGAAATCGCTCGAGATACAGCTGTTCGCGTCGAGCACGCCTCAATGTAGGGAGCACGGGCCGACATCGAAGTTGCCTGGTCGGACAGAAGTCGGCCGATGATGCGAGTTTCGTGACCGCGTGCTGCGAAGGAAGCCGCTAGCTCAAAAACTACTTCTGAAACACCGCCGCCACGATTATCCGCATAGTTGGTGAGCTGAGTGATTTTCATCGAGTCGACTTCGCGAGCAGTGATTTGAATATTAGACGGTCCGCGTAACTGACACGAGCGGGCGCCTTTTCAGCTATGCGGGCTGCGTTCTTTAGTCCCGTCGCAAAACGTTGAAGGCCCCAATTCTCTATGATCTGAGCCGACGCCGCGCCCATCTGCGCCGCAAAACTATTTGAGCTGGAGAGTTGGGTCATAAGTTTGGCAAGCCCGTTGAAATCTTTTGGCGCGAAACAAGCACCATTTTCTCCCTTATGAACAAGGTCACCAGCGGCTCCAGCGTTTTTGCTAACTAAAACCGGCAACCCAGCAGCCATTGCCTCGTTGACGACAAGGCCCCATTGCTCAACATGGCTAGGCAAAATAAGTGCGCCAGAAGCATGGTATAGCTCTGGCATTTCGTTATACTCACGAAAGCCAGTAAAAATGACCTTATCATTGAGACCCGCCGACGCCACTAGGCCTTTTAATACTTCGCGTTCCACGCCATCGCCTACCAACATCAGTGGCCAAGCGGCCTCGTCATTGACAACTAAAGAGCGGTAACGCTCGTAAGCATTAATCAGCCCGTCTAGGTTCTTTCGCGAAATGAAGCGAGCTACTGCCAAGAACCGCTGGGCACCCAACTCACCTGGGCGCGGTTTATTTTCCGGTCGGGAAAAATGTTGATTGTCCACTACGTCATAGCCAAGCTCAATTCTAGTTTTGTTTAGTCCAAGCCTTTCGAGGTAGGCCTGTGAATGCCGACCCGCCGTCAGGCCTGCGCCAGAATGAGCGACTACGGCGCGTTTTGCGCGTTCGGCTAACGCATTGCGGGGGGCGTCGAACCAGTTGCTGTCAGACATAATAACAACACGAGCATTGTTTTGATGCGCCCATTCAATTGCAAACAATGAATAGGGCTCAGACCAACCTGGCACAGCCACAATCTGAGCGTTGAGTGTGGTCAGCGCGCGTGCCATGCGTTCTCTAAGTTCGATATTGGTAAGCTTAGGGTCCTCGGCCAACGTTTTTACTGAATAGCCTTCACGAGCTCTAGCGAAACCCCATGCATATGTGTTGTCGCGTTTGAATACTTCGATGGCTGCGAGTGGTAATTGTCGAGATGCTTCGCTTAGGCGAGCATGATGGTATTCGCCAAGGCGATCCCAAATGACGACAGTGCGCTTCGCAGTCATTTGCGTTCGGCTTTTCGGTTAGGAGTAATTTTTTCCACGAACCTCTGACGGCGCGCTAAGTTTCCTGCAATATCGACTTGGCGGGTCGCGAGACTTTCTTTAGCGAGTGCCGAGTTCAGCGCCTTCAGTGCTACCTCTGGCGCATTAAAGTCAATCGAAACATAAGGAACTTTTTCAGATAAAGCCATCCGTTCAAGTAATGAACCGTGACGCACTGCCACCGGACAGCCTGTTTGTAGTGCTCTTCCAAAAATTCCAGATGATTGGTCATACTCCGGTGCATAGGCTGCCCATATAATATCCGCGACCCGGTAAAGGCTAAATAGCTCTTGATCAGAAATCATTCTTGGGATTACCAGGCCGCCAAGCATTTCTAGCCGATCGACTTCCTCCTGCTCTGCCTCTGGGACGCGACCTGCGCAGACAAAAAGAATACGAGATGCGGCATCTCGATCTGTCTCGAGAATGCGCGTGATCATACTCAAGCCTTTTCGCCGGAGCACTGTGCCTGGTAGACAGATCACTTTGCGCCCATTTGCGCTTATAACGATGTTTTCGGCTAAAGGTGTCGACGGCAGGTTCGGGCCTCCGACCTTAATATCTAGGTCCCAGAATTCTGGGTCATGCACCCAGTCACTCGCAATTTCGGCATAATGGGGTGCTACTTCAAATGGCACGATTACAAGCACGTCAGCGATTTTAAGACTCCGAATGATCCGAAAAGCTGTTCGCTTGACTATTTGGATCGGGCGCTTGGTGCCAAAACAAGTTTGTGGTCTGAGAAATAATCCGATTGTCGATTTGGCTGCAAGTCTGCGTAGCGCACTTATGAGGAAAAAGAGTAAATAATCATCGTCGAGGGTCGAAAAGATAACTTGTCGCGAAGCTACGAGATCAAAAATAAGCGATAGAGAGCGCTTCGCTTGCCTTATTTCAAAGCGTGTGAGCCAAGTTAGTGTATCCGCATAGGAGGACTTGTGCCCAAGCGTAGTGCGAAAATATATAATGCCATCTTCCATCATTTCATGTCCCGTTTATACAGGGTCACTTTCTTCCCGAGGGAATTATTGGCCACGGTAGCGCGCTTGAGTTGATGCCCCAGAGCTGCCAGGCACGGACCCAGAGGGCCACGTTCCAGATCACCATCGAGGCGACGGTGGCGCTGGCCGCCCCGACCATACCCCAGTGCGGGATCAGGGCAAAGTTGAGCCCAATGTTGGCCAGCGAGGCGACGAAGGTCACGGTAAGGGTCGAACGCTCTTGCCCTCGCATGTTCAAGAGCACCCCAACGGGGCCGACAAAGGCATTTACCGCCTGGCCCGCAACCAGCACCATCAGGGCCGGCCAGACCCCGACATACTCGGGTCCAAAAGCGGTGGCGATCACCCAACGGCCGGCGAGCGCGGCGAGCGCCAGCGTCAGCACCGCCCCGCTAAACGACATCAGCGCGCTCTGACGGCATTGGCGTTCGACTTCCAGGTCATTGCCGGCGGCCGAGGCGCGCGCGATCGCGGGGGTGACGATGCCGGCAGTGATCATCAGCATGGCCGCCGCGCTCTGGCTGAGCTGCGCGCCGGCGGCATAGAGGCCGACGTTTGCGTCGCTCATCAGCATGCCGATGGCGACGGTATCGAACTTGGTGTTGATGAGACGCACCACGGCCACGCCCGAGAACATCACCGCCGTGCTCGTCCAGGCCAGCAGCCGGGCCGGCGGCACCCGTGCCGGACGGCCGAGCGGCGGCAGAGCGCGGCTCGCGCGGAGGCGAACTTCGATCAGCACGAGCAGGGTGGCGAGCGCATGTAGCCCCATCGCGGTGACCGCAGTCAGCTCTACCCCGACAAGCAGCGCCCCGCCGACCAGCGCGAGGAACAGCACCGGGCGGTAGAGCTGCTGGCCAAGCAGCGATTGCACCACCTTGCCGGTGCCGCGCAGCACCGCCGCCGACTGCGCCAAAAGCGGCATCAACAGGGCCAGCGGCAGGCCGGCGAGAATTACTTTCCACGACGACACTTCGGAGCGACCAAACAGCGGGAGCATCACCGCGATGACGAGGATGAAGGCTAGGCTGAGCCCGACGATCACCACGGTGGCGTGGCGCAGGAAGCGACCGAGCAGCCGGGTGCGGCCCAGCGTGGCCAACCGCGCCACTTCTCGCACGATGAGGTCGGGAAAGCCGAGCTGCGCAATCAGAACGGCAAGACTGATCAGCGCATAGGCGAAGGAATAGGCACCAAAGCCCTGCGGCCCGAGCGCGCGGGCCAGCAGGATCGACAACGCGAACAGCACGCCTGCCGAAGCTAGGCGCACGGCCGAAGACTGGCCAACGGCGCGAAGAAAAGCGCGGTTCATGCGCGCGCCTCCCATACCGGATCGGGCCGCTCGCTCATGCCAATACCTGACAATCGGGCAAGGCGGCTATCCGGGCATCAAGCGCGGCATAGGTCTGTACGAACCTCCCCCGGGTCTCGGCGTCGGCTGCCCCGGCCCCCTTGCGTGCCCGCTTGGGGGGCAAAGCCACCCGCACACCGGTGAAGTCCGACAGGGCGTCCTGATAATCCCACAAGCCGCCGTAGCGCAGGATAATTCGCGGCGTACTCGTCTTTCCGATCCAGCCGTCGAGTTGGTCGGAAAAACGCAGCACGTCGCGTTGGGCCAGTTCGTCAATGGTGCCGGAGGCACGAAGGTGACGGAAGTGTTCGACGATCCAGTCGGGGCCATACCGTGTTTCACAGGACAACACAGAAAGCGCTGCATCGGTTGCCGAGCCAAACAGGAAAACGACCTTGGCGCCGCTGTGATCGGGCAATTCCTCAGCGAGGCCGTGGGTCTTGTAGACGATCCCGGGATGAAAGTCGGCGAAAGCATAGATGCCATAACCCTCTGGTCCGAGTGTGCGCGTCAGAACGATCGAGACAATGAAAAGCACCACAGCTGAGCAAAGCCGCAGCATGGCTCCCTGGCCCACTGTTTTGAAGAAATTGAAGTTCACGCGATTCGACATTGACTTAACTATCTATTGTAAAATTGTTAGGCGGCGCAGATCGTTGGAAGCCTCTTGTAAGGCTTATGAGTTGTCTTTTGCGACTGTCGATTGAGATGAAGTATCGGGCTATGGCCATAATTATTGCTGTTCCTAGGGTGGATGACTACATCCTAGCTCTGATACGTGGCTTGAATATTTTGACGCTGCTGAAAAATATAAAAAATCGCGCGCTTGCCCAAAGGTGTTAAGTGTATGATTTAATAATCAATTTTCATATCCAAGCAAGGTGAGTTCGTCACGGGTTTGATCGACAATATGTTGCCTTAGCTTTGCATTCATGGCTTGTCTTTGTTCTTTGCGAACGAATGTCATTCCGTGATTTGGATTATGTGCGCGATAAAGGTTTTCTTGCTCTGTCATGCTTTGGCGCTGAGCTAATGCTACCGCATTTCCAATTCTCTCGTCCGGCACATTCCAGCCAAAGTTTTTACATAAATTTCTCAGCTCAGTGGTTGGTTTCGTAATCAAATCTTCATATCGAATTAGATGTAGTATGTAGCTATTGGAGTTTAGACTGTTACTAAGCCACGATCTCACATGATTGCGCCACGCTTCAATGCCCAGTGTTGGAGTGGCGCAAAATTCTTCAAGCGTCATATTATTTTTTTGAAGAGACATCGTGAAGTGGAAGTAGCTAGATAATACATCTGCGGGGTGACGGGCGATATAAATTACCTTGCGGTAGTTTCGATTACAGAGGCCGTGTGATTTGTAGAGCCGAATTTGTGAGCGTCCAATTGGCTCGGCCTGAACATTTCGTCCCAAGTGAAGATCATGCACGTATCTGCCAATTGAAGAGAATGTTGCGTGATCGGACGTTTCATCTTCGCAGCCAAGCATATTCGCGATTAGAACGCTCAACCATGTCACTCCAGATTTTGGAAACTCGACTAAGTAATAATCGCTTGCGTACTGGTTAATTGGCGCTAAACGGTTATCTTTCCAGCGCCTCTTGATATGAGATGCCCGTTTGAGAAGAGTAAATCTCGAAGTCATCTGCTTACCTCGTTTTCGTTGCCCTCAAGAATGGTCGACTGAGAGAATTCCTTGAGTTTGCTCACGCTTGAAAATGCTCCCAATGATGCTGCGCGTTCAATTTTCCGCGGGCTCCAATTCCACCAAGCGATGCTTAAAAGCTCTTTCTGCTCTTCCTGGTTGAAACGCCAGCCGATCAATCTGGCTGGGTTGCCTCCTACAATCGCGAATTCTGGTACATCTTTGACTACAATAGATCCGGCCGCAATTATGCTTCCATTTCCGATGGTGACTCCTCCAGGGACGATTGCGTTCGCTCCTATCCATACGTCGTGTCCGATCTTTGTGAGCGGCGGTGTTTCATCGAATAGAGTTTCCGACACGAACGACTTTCGAGCTCCTGAGTTGGCTTGAGAGAAAAAAGCTGGGTAGGTCGAGCAGAACACTTTGCTCGGGTGTCGTGCTAGACCGATCTTGCATTGTGGTCCAATTGAACAAAATGAACCAATGTTGCAGTTTGCTATCGAGGAGTTTGCGGATATGTACGAGAAAATGGAGATCTTGCAGTTGTTTATACTTGAATTTTTGTGTATAATTGAGTTTTCTCCTAGCCGCGAATTCTTTGCGGTCGCACCTCTCATCAAGAAGCCATCTTCAAGCCTTCTCTTAGTTAAAAGGATGTGCATCCTTTTTGCTAAGGTTATTATTTTTATGAGTGCAGGTGGGGTATTGATATTCATAGTTTTGGCGATGTTGCTTTCATCGGCGGAAATCATTATATCTTGTTTGAATTAACTTCAGATTCTAATGCCTCAATCTCCGCCTTCAATGCCTCAAACTCCGCCATCTTCCTTGCCAAGAACCGCTGCGTAATCGCCGCCTTCTCCGCCACGCCTTTCGGCGTCAGTAGGTAGGCATAGCGCCGCTTATCTTCAGCGGCCTTGAAGTTCCCGAGCTTCACGAAGCCCTTCTCAACGAGCGCCTTGAGCACGTAGTTCGCGCTTCCGGTGCTCACGCCGACCGCGTTCGCCAGTTCCCGCTGCGACATTTCCGGGTTTTCCTCGAGAAGGCGCAAGATGCGAAACCGGATATCTTCCTGGACCTTGCTGCGCTGGCCTGCCATCAGAAGCTCGCATTCTGGCAGGCTACCGCATCAGCGCTGACTCGGGTCAGCCTGAAGGGAGGGGTGTTCAGAGCTTTGGGTCGAAAATCCGACATCGTTCAAAGTTGAGCGTTTAGCAGGATGCTGCACCCGCTAAAAGGGTGTTTATGCAAATCCAGTCATCCGACAAGGGAGGTCACGGGCGTGTGATCGTAAGCTGCTTGGAGGCAGCGGAGATCGGCCGGTGAAGTATGGCGGGAGCCTTAGGTGTCGAATGAGGAAAGGGGCCCGGTTTGTCTGGAGGGCAGCTCGTCGCGCCAGCAGGTTGTCGCGGGAGGGTGTCGCCAAGCGCGCCGCAACAGAAGCGTCTCCAGTCGCTTGTTCGACATGCGCCGCCACTTGCCTCAGTGGGCTGCTTGACGTGCCCGGATGCCGGGGGTGAGCAAGCGGCGCAAATCTTCGAAAGTTTCGCCGCCGCGGAACCGCGCGAAGGCAAGCGCCAGGCGCTTCACATGTTTGGCCTCCACGACGTCGAAGAGCTCGGCGCAATGATCGGCGGTCCGAGCAGCGAGCATTTGGGGGAATGGCCACCTAGCCGAAGGCGCGCGGCAAAACGTGACGGCCAGCGTGCGTTCGGCGGCGAAGAACCGCCCGCGATGATCGAACTCTCCCGGAGGGTCGGTGCGCCGTTCTTTACGGTCGAGATATTCAAACGCCGCCGCGATTTCAGCGCTGGTATAGGCCAGACTTGTTGCGAAGACCGCGAATTCGTGACGCGGGCCCGAGGTGGGGAGGATGTCGAGCATGATGTTGTCCTTTGCTTGCTGAGTGATCTCAGTTTAGCCGAGGCGGGTGAAAAATCGGTTTTGAAAAATTTCGATAATCTCTCGGTTTGGTCGAATTATGTGGACAACTCGGCAGACGGTGCTGGGACGAGACGCAATAGCTAGGGGGTGTGGTAACGTTGGGCGGAGATGGGCAGGTCGCTCGTAACGCCTGGATGAGGCGTATTCGGAATAGACCCGAACCTGTCTTGGGGTGATTATCTCAGGGGGGAATAAGGTGCGATCCGGTCTTGCACTTTGCGGCTCGTTAATCTCCCAGTTGGGAGATCTTCGGGCTGCGCCGAGCGACATCGTTGCCGATAGTCTTTTCGATCCCCCTTTGCAGGGGGACACTCCCCTTTCGGGGCACAATTCTCAAACGCAAAACTTCGTCGAATTCTCGAAGAATAATTGTGTCTAATCGTTGTCGATCCTCCTTTCGGGAGGGCGCAAAGGCCCTTCCGAAGAGAGAACACCAACCGGATCGCTGAGAGATGATATGAAATCAAGGCACTGAAGTAAATGAAAAAATAACTCTAGGTTGTGGAGTTGGGGTCTGACGCAAGGTAAGTGGTGGTGCTTTGGCGCCAGTGCGACGCGTCACTGACGCGTCAGCCCTTCTGCCGCTCCACGAACTGCCCGAGCTTGGAGAAGTTCTTGCTCGCAATCGTCATCACGCCGCCGACCTTGTTGCCGCGGATCGCGCGCCAGTCTTCGCCCATCTTCTCGCGGATCCGAGCGAGGTTGCGATTGCTCACACCGCCCAAGCGCATCTTGTAGAGCACCTCGGGGATGTAGACCGAGCGACCAGTCGCTTGTGAGAAATAGCGCAGGATGAAGTCGTAATCGGCTGCGATCCGAAAGCTGGTGTCGAAGCCGCCGAGGCGCTCGTAGACCGAGCGTCGCAGATAGAGGGTGGGGTGGGCCGGCATCCAGCCGCGTCTGAGTTTCGCCGCGCTGTAGGGACCTGTCGCCCAATGCCGGACGACCTTCCTCGTGTCGGCCTGCGAGACATAATCGAGATTGGAGAAGACCGCTTCGACCTGCGGGGCCTCAAACGCGGCTGCGACGCGGGAAAGCACTTCGTCATGGGCGAGGAAGTCGTCGCTGTGGACGAAGCCGACAATGTCACCGGACGCCTTCATCACGCCCTTGTTGAGCGCATCATAGATCCCCTTGTCGGGTTCGCTGACGAGGACCATCCGGTCATGGGCGGCGCGTTCGATCGCGGCGAGCGAGCCGTCCTTCGATTTCCCCTCGATGATGAGGTGCTCAAGATCGGGATGGGTTTGTCGCCCGACGCTCTCGATAGCTTCGCCGACGGTGGCTTCAGAGTTGTAGACGGCGGTGACGACGGTGATCTTCATGAAAATGTTGGCCCAGGAAAAATCTGTTCGACCCGTCTATAGGTGCTCCCTGCGGAGGATGAAACCGACCTTGCTTTCGTCGCCTCGCAGACAAGCTACCTCCCGCTCGCCGCATAAGCCCAAATCCCGACCCATTCCTTGATCGCGAGATCCAGCGTGTCGAGATGGCCCGCGAAAACCCAGGCAGTATATTCGAGAAACCCCTCTGCGCGATAATCGACAGGGTAGGGGACTACCTCCTCCCATCCGGCGCGCTCAAAGCTCGCCATGGCGCGTCGCATGTGGAAGGCGCTCGTGACGAGCAGCGAGGTCTCACCCGGTTTGGGGCGCGCGAGATCGAGGCTGAGGCGCGCGTTCTCACTGGTGTTGCGCGATCGGGTCTCGAGGAGAAGCCGCGCATGTGGGATACCCGTTTCGCGGAGGGCGGCGGCCATAACCTCGGCGCCGGGCATGGTTTCTTGCGTCGGGTTGCGCAGGGCGCCGCTGCCTGCAGTCGATGACAGCTTGCCGCGGGGCCAGGGGAACCATAATTTCCTACACAAAGTAAAATAATGTGTAGGAATGCCTGATGGAACACCTCCCGGTCCCGATCCAGGCTGCCTATCATGAGCTGATGCAGAGGTTCCGGGCCCGGCCACCCCTCTCCGTCCCTGGGTCCATCATGCGGATCGAGAAGTCCGGTCGGGGCTATTGGGTGTCGAGGCGCCGCATCGGGGACCGGGTCGTGGAGAAAACGATCGGCCCTGAGACGCCGGAGGTCCTGGCGACCGTCGCGGCCGCGCGCGCCGAGTGCTCTGCTCCCTAAAAAGTGGACCGTTTGAAACTGGAGTTTTCAGCTAAGCTTTCCTGGCTGGCAGAGGGGCAGAAACTCATGAAAGCATCGAAGGTCACTGAAACGCGAGACAGGCGTTCATTCCGCCGGACAGAGCGGCGGAATCGCCGACACATCCACCTCGCGGGCTGCGTGCCAGGCATCATAGGCGCCCTGCATCCTGATCCAGATCAGCGGCGCGTTTCCGAATAGCTTGCTCAAACGCACGGCGACCTCAGCGCTCACGGGCTTCCGTTCGGCCAGGATGTCATGCAGGTGCTGGCGCGAGATCCCGAGCATCCGCGCGATCTCGGTCTTGGACTTCCTGGTCGCGGGGATCAGGTCCTCGCGGAGCAGTTCGCCCGGATGCGTCGGGCAGCGGGCAGGATTGCGGCTCATCTTTGCCTCTTGGTGATATTGATCCTAGTCCAGCACATAAGCATCGCCGTCGTGGAACTCGAAAGTGATGCACCACGGGTCATTCTTATGGACCGTGTAGCGCGTTGGGTTGTGACCTCGCAGGTCCTGAGCATCAACGCATTGCCTGATATCGATAAAGCTGTCGATGCCGTCCTGGGGGTGCCGGCAACCAGTGCCTCGAGATTGTGCGTGGTATTTGATGCGCTCGTTACGGCGGGAGGAGTGCGGCCGGAACCACGCCTGGCGAGGCGCAACGAGGCAGGGACACGGCGCCTCTCTGCGCTATCTCGTCAAATGGGTTCCATCCGACAGAAGGATCTCGTCCATCGGCACATCCCAAGGCATCGGGTAGATGGTCGACAAGACGCAGCCCGAAAAACCTATGCCGACGATCCGCGGTTTTTTCTCAAAACGAACGAGCGTCCGGTCGTAATAACCACCCCCGTTTCCAAGGCGGTGGAGGGTCGTGTCGACCCCGACAAGAGGGACAATCACGATGTCGGGCATGCGAGGTTCGCCTGCGGCCGGCACGGGGATGTTCCAGATACCGCGCACCATCTGGCACTCCGGGGACCACGTATGGAATTCGAGCGGCGCATCTCGCTCGATGACGACGGGCAACAGAATTTCGGCCCCGGCCTCATGTGCCTTGCCCATCCAGCCCCGCAGATCCGGCTCGCCTCTGATCGGCCAATAGACAGCCACGGTGAGGCGGGCATCGAGAGGAACTATCCGGTCGAGACCGTCAATCAGCCGGTCGGTCGCACGCTCCCGATCTTCTGCCGACAAGGCCCGCGCGGCCACAAGCCGGGCGCGCTCCGCCCGTCTAAACCGCGCCACATCGCGTGCTGTCTCGGGATCGACCAGGTGCCCGTCGACCAGAAGATGAGCAAAGCAGGCGGAGGCTCCTCCGGTAGCATCGTCGTCCATGTTTATGCCATCCGCTCACGTTTCTGAGGCGGAAAGATCGTATCGTATCCCCAAGTGAAAACGAAGGCGTAGACGAGGTAAAAGACTGCAAATGACAGTTCCATCACCAGAATGGTCAGCAGGGAGGCGTCGAGCCACCATGCGAAAACCGGCAGAAGCAGGGTGAGCAGCGTCAGCTCGAAAAGCACCGCGTGAGAGATCCGAATTGGCATAGTCTTACGGACATCGCCACGACGCCAGAGCAAGAGATGATCGAAGGCCAAGTTGAATAGGTAGTTCCAGGCAGTGGCCGCTGTTGCGCCAAGGACCACAAGCACGCCCATTTCCTCCATGGGATGACCGAAAGCCCAAGCGAAAAGCGGCGTCACGATGAGGAGGCCAATGAGTTCGAAACTCACGGCTTGGCGGATACGGTCTAAGGTGCTGCGCATGAAAAGTCTTCGTTAGGTCAGGCGGTCAAGCGTGCAGACCGTGTGCTCGGGCGGGGGAGGGGCGGGGTCTGCCTATGGTGGGTCTCGCGGGCTGGCTTTTCAAGCAGGGCTCGACGCTGGTCGCGCCGACCCGCAATCCAGCGGCTGGAAATACCTACCGATAGTCTGTCTTGTATCTTGTGGCTAGCTTTTCGCCTCAGGTGTCGGCATCAGTTTTCGAGGATGCGTTTCTGCTCGTTTTCTGATCTTCCGAGCATACTCTCAAATGCCAGCTTTCAAAGAGAGGGTGCTCAATGAACGGTATGTCACATCGCGAACCATGCACCCCGCCTTGCTCAGAGAAATTGAGATACCCGTATCCGCGACGACCAGATTCTGATGCTCGCGCTGACCGAACGAACCCCCTTTTCTCGTGACGCGATGTCTGAGCAGAGAACGGGTAGCCTTCACCTTCAGCTGTCCCGATGTCAGGGCCTTGTATGCGGCAAGCATCCGTTGCGACGACGCCTCAGAAGAATCTCGGCAGTTCGACCACTGGGTTCTCGTATAACATGCTGCCAGCAAAGCGGTTTCGTGCGCAGATCCGCGTTCGCAGCGTCTCCTCATGGCCTCCCGATTGGCAGCAGAAAACCGATTTCATCTTCGATGGCCTTGATCATGACTGGCTTCATACGCCTTGACGCATGGGCCGTTATCGGAAAAGACTCGTTGAGTTTCGGTCGGTTCCTCATGCCGTTGTTCATCATGCCGTTGGGGAGCGAGGCCCCCACGCCTTTTGCGATCGCGAGCAAAGTGCCAGGCTGCTGCACGACGATCAGAGCGGGCGTGGGCATGCGGATTGCCCCCTTATCTTTGATCTCGTGAAGAACGCGGCAAAGCGTCTCGCTGGACATATCCAACAGCGAGGCGATGTCGCGCCGCGTGAGCGAAAGCGGCAAATGCGTATCGACCGTGCCCGACTGCGGAGGTAGCTGAGCGAACAACAGGGCCGCAACACGTTGAATAGTTCCCGTGCCGCGCAGGGATGACGCCCAGAGGCGTTCCTTCTCGAGCTGACGGACGGTCGCGGCGAGATAGCCTTTCTGCAACGTTGCGTGCTCTGACAGCAGTGTCTCAAAACTCGAACGCGTCATCCAGCACAGGGTAACATCCGTTGCCGCTTCCCAGGACAACTTGTTCTCAGCAGCCCCGATGTCGCCGACGATATCCCCAGGGCCGAGCAGGCTCAGAATATGCATTCTGCCGTCTACGGTCAGGTTGACAACCTTCACCGTTCCTGAGGCCAGAACCCCAATCGAGGCAGCGGGTTCGCCCTGGGCAAAGATGGTCGTGCCCGAAGGGAATCGGGCGACGTGTGTTCGCATTTCCAAGGCTTTCGCCGCGCACGCGTCAATCTCCCCGAAAAATCCAATTCCATCCTCCACGAACTGGAGACAGGTCGATGTTGGTGCGCAGGTGAGTTGACTATCAAGCAGCATGTAGACCTCGCCTAAATAATTGTTTTTTCAGGTCAGTCTTGATGACCTCCGCTGAAAACTTCCCGTCAACATAAGCGCAATCACAAGGATCGGTCCTGACATGGATCAGCGTGCCGAGCGCAATCAAGTCAGCAAAGGGCCTTCCTGATCCATGTAGGAGGGATCGAACTCTGCCTCGCTGATCAGCCGGTCGTAATCGTGGAAGGAAACGCGGCCCGAGCGAAAGGTGACCAGCCCAACCTCGCGCAGCTGGCGCAGCGCTCTGTTGACGTGTATCGCGCTGAGCCCCAGGGCATCGGCCAGATGATACTGCGTGAGCGGACAATCGAAGCCGCGCTTGTCTGCGACGCCGACAAAGGAGAGCCGTGCGCCAAGCTCGAGAAGAAAATGTGCGACGCGTTTATCCGCGCTGCGACGGCCAATCCCCACAAGATGCTCGACGACCATCGCCTCGTCGCGAGAGGCCGCCCAAAGTATGGCGGTCGCAAGCCGCGGTGTGGTCTTAAAAACATCGAGCAACTCATCCAGCCGCACTTCTGCCGCCTCGATCTCGACCACTGGCTCGAAGCTGTGATCGGAGGTGCGCAAAAGTATGCTGCGCAGGCCCAGGAAGTCACCGGGGACCTGAAAGTCGACGATCTGTCGCCCGCCATCGGGCTGAATCTTGTAGGAGGAGACCCATCCTTTCGAGAGAATATAGGTGGCGTGTTCGGATTGGCCCTGATGAACCAGATCGCGTCCCGACGCGAACGAGCGGCGGTGGCGAAATAAGAGCTTCAGAGCCGTGCGTTCCTGATCCGTTAGGGTGACGAATGCCGCAAGCTTACGCGCGAGTGGTGTGTCTTCCATCCGTGGCTTGCTTTCCATTGGTCCCGGTCAGCACAGACCTGGTATCGCAAGCTTAAGCTGCTTTCGATCAGTCCAGCCGAAAGGAATTTCTGTCATATTGCATGTTGGCACCATTACCAGCCGGTGGCGACCCAAATCCCACAAGGAAAGGCCGAAACCAATGTCCTCGAAATCGGAATATGCAGGGATCGCTGCGCTGTCGATCTGCGAGGCGTTGCTCTTGGCGATGAACGATCGCGGTTTGCTGTCGGAGGCCGAGGTCGTCGGCGTGCTCGAAGATGCGGCCGCAAGTCATGAACACGCGGCTGCCGCATCTCTCGCAGGGGAGGCGCACCTGGCCACGGCAGAGCTGATCCGCGCAATCGTCGCAGGCGGAAATTCCGTGCGCAGGCTTTGACCGGGATTTAGGGTTCTTTCGAGAGCCGGAGTTAGCGCAACAATGCGAAGAGGTCCGCCCTTTTGATCTTCCTGAAATCGGTTCTTGTCAGGGCGTGAGGCTTCGAAGTGCGAGCCGCATCTGCTTCTCGATCTCTATCAAAACGAAGAAAACGACGCCGATCAGGATGATCAATACGCCTTCGGGGACCGGCACGGCTTGTGTTCCGAACACCTTCTGCAAAGGGGGGACGTAGGTAATTGCGAGCTGGGCTGCCATGACGGTAAGCACGCAGCCCCAGATGATCGGCGTTCCTCGCGCAGCCGCCCAGGTGAGTGAGGTGCCGTGGATGTTGCGGATGAAGAAAAGATGGAAAATCTCGAGCACGACCAAGGTGTTCATTGCCATCGTCTGCGCCAGGACGGACGGGTAGCCCCGGTCGGTGGCGTAGAAGTAAACCCCGAAAACCGCCATCAGGAATAGCGACGAGACGGGCACGATGTGCCAGATTAGTTGACCCGTCAGCAGCAGCGCGGCGCGCAGGCGAGGCGGCCGGCGCATGGTGCCGGGCTCGGACGGTTCGAAGGCGAGCGCGACGCCCAGCGTCACGGCGGTGATCAGGTTTACCCAGAGGATTTGCACCGCCGAAATCGGCAGTGTCATGCCGGCAAAGAGCGCTGCGACAATCGTCATTGCCTCGCCAGCATTGGTGGGTAGTGTCCAGCTGATGACCTTTTTGATATTGTCATAGACCGTCCGGCCCTCGCGCACTGCTGCGGCGATAGACGCGAAATTGTCATCGGCGAGCACGATTTCGGCGGCCTCCTTGGCTGCCTCGCTGCCCTTTCGCCCCATGGCGATCCCGGCATCGGCGCGCTTGAGCGCCGGTGCGTCATTGACCCCGTCTCCGGTCATGGCGACGGTCAGCCCCTGCGATTGCAGGGCTGTTACGAGCCGCAATTTGTGGGCCGGAGAGGTGCGCGCGAAGATGTCGGTCTTCACGGCCGCGTCGGCGAGTTCGGCGTCGTCCATCGCTTCGATATCCGCGCCGGTGAGAACGCGCTCGGCGTTCTTCAGCCCGATTCTTCCGGCGATGGCGCGCGCCGTGGCGGCATGGTCGCCGGTGATCATCTTCACTTGGATACCCGCGGCATGACAGTCGGCGACGGCGTCTATGGCTTCGGCCCGCGGGGGATCGATCAGACCGATCAGGCCGACGAAGGTCAGCTGCCCCTCCAGGTCAGCCGATATCAGTTCGGCGTGGCCCGCAGACACCGCGCGTGTGGCGATCGCGATCACCCGCTGGCCTTCGGCAGCGAGCTCCTCGATCGCTGCGTGCCAGTGATCGACGTGCAGCGGCTCCGTGCTGCCGTCGGCGCTGCGCTGGTCGGCGCAGAGTGCAAGCACCGCTTCGGGGGCGCCCTTGACGTGGATGCAGGCGTGGCCTTTGCGGTCGCGGTGCAGCGTGGCCATGTAGCGATGCGCGGCATCGAAGGGGATTGCATCGGCACGGGACCATTCGCGGAAGGGCTCGGGCCCGTCTCGAGTGACCTTGCCGGCGAGCGCCATGAGCGCGCCCTCCATCGGGTCGCCCTCGACACGCCAGCCTTCGGCATGGCTGTGCAGCAGCGCATCGTTGCAAAGCGCCGCGGCGCGGGCGAATTCCATCAGCACCGCGTGGTCGTCCGGGTCGATATCGGCATCGCGCCAGCGCACCGCGCCTTCGGGAGCGTAACCGTTGCCCATCACGGAATAAACGTGCTCGGTCGCGGCGAGTGAGGCCACCGTCATTTCGTTGCGCGTCAGCGTTCCGGTCTTGTCCGAGCAGATCACCGAGACTGCGCCCAGCGTCTCGATCGCCGGCAGGCGGCGAACGATGGCGTTGCGTCGGGCCATTGCCTGCACCCCGACAGCGAGGGTGATCGTCAACACTGCTGGCAATCCCTCGGGAATCGCAGCTACCGAGAGGCCGACGATGGCCATGAACAGGTCGGAAAACGGCAGGTGGCCGACGAAGTAGCCGTAGGTCAGGAGTGTCGCCGCCACCATAAGGATGAAGACCGTCAGCCAGCGGGCGAAGCGGTCCATTTGCGCGACGAGCGGCGTCGTCAGCGTCTCGACCCGGCTCAGCATGCCGCTAATCCGGCCAATCTGGGTCTGTGCGCCCGTCGCCACGACGACGCCGCGTCCCGCCCCGGCGGCCACCAGCGTGCCCGAGAAGAGCATCGAATTCCGGTCGCCCAGCGGCGCATCCTCCGCGACCGATGCGGTGCCCTTGTCGACCGGCACGGATTCGCCGGTCAGGATCGCCTCCTCGGCCTTCAGCCCCCGGGCCGAGATCAACCGAAGATCGGCTGTCACCCGATCACCCGCCTCGATCAGCACGATGTCGCCGGGCACCAGATCGGCCGCCTCGAGGGTCTGTCGGCGTCCGTCGCGCAGCACCGCCGCGCGCGGCGCCAGCATATCCCGGATCGCGGCCATTGCTTGCTCGGCGCGACCTTCTTGGACATAGCCGATCACCGTGTTGACGATTGCCACGGCAAGAATCACACCCATGTCCAGCCAATGCTGAAGAGCCCCCGTCACCGCGGCGGAGGCGAGCAGCACATAGATCAGCACGTTGTGGAAGTGCGCCAGGAAGCGCAACAGCGGGCTTCGTCGGGGCGGTTCGGGAAGCCGGTTGGGACCGTGCGCGACCCGGCGATGCGCGGCTTCCTCGCTGCTAAGTCCTTCCGCCCTGGCTGAGACCGCCTGAAGGGCTTCACTTGGGGGCAGTGCATGGAGCCTCGAGATGATATGCTGCTCTTCCGCCAGAAGCCGGGTGTCGACTGGGTGAAGATTCGCCGGGCTTGTCGATGGAGGATAGGACGTGGAAGGCATGGGGGTCCTTGTCGCGTCGCAAGAGATGTCAGGTTCAATCAGGTCTGCAAGAAACTCGGCAATCATCATGTGGCAAATTGCATTTTCGGGCAACTCTACTGAAACGAGAGGGTTTACTACATCGTCGGTGCCTCAGCCGAAAATTCGCGGCCGTGCATCATGAGTTTCCTTCAGAGGTGTCTTGAACTCGATGTGCCCAGATCGGAGCATTGTTCGATGACGACAGGCACTCCTTTCTGCAGGACCCGAGACGGATAATCACAGAGACGAGACGCCATTCGAGTGACAGATCACGCGCTCCATCCCCTCCGTCGCGTTGCGTTGTGTCAATGTTGCCGCATCCCGCATCTGGTAGAAAGGAAGCCGCAAGCCAATAAGGGGTTGCCTTAACACAAAATATCTCGCCAAGGAGGTTTCGATGCCAGAATTGCATCCAAATTCGGCGCGCGACTTGTTGGTGGCGATGAACCGCCCCAGAGACACTTCTTTGCATTTTCGTCACGTGATGGCCTGTCTCGACCATTCGCCGCAGTCGCGTCGGGTTCTGGCTGAGGCTGCGGCCATTGCCGAAGTCATGGGAGCCGAGTTAACGGTGCTTCGGGTGATGGAGGCCGGAACGGAGGCTATGCGACGTCCGGTCGATCCCGTCGATTGGGACCTCGGCCGCCGAGAGGAGGAGGCAGAGCTTGGCCGGCTTGTTGGCGAAATCTGTTCCGTGCCAGACATCCACACGGAAGTCATGAGCGGAGCGTCTGCGGACTGCATCTGCCGCAAAGCGCATGCGGCCGGGGTGGATCTGATAGTGTTGGGTGTAGGTGGACGCGACCGCTGGACCGAATGGGGTCTCGGCAGCACGGTGCGTCAGGTCGCCGAGCGCGCCGCAGGCTCTGTCTTGATCGTCCCCGAGTCCCCGGCCAATGACGTGTCGCGACAGGCGCCCGGGGGGCGTGTCCTGGTGCCGCTCGACAGTTCGACCTGGGCGGAGGCGGTGTTGCCGATTGCCCTGCGTGCCGCCCAGAGCCGGAGCGCCGAGTTGGTCTTGTTGCACGCGGTGCCGGACATCAGCCTTACGGGAAACAGTCCGCCCGACGCCCATGACGAGGCTTTGCGTGCCGACCTGCGCCACCGCAACGAACGCGTGGCCCAAGCCTATCTCGACAGAATCCGGGCACTGTTGCCCGCCGACGCGTTGCGCACGCGCGTGCGCCTTATCAGTGGCGAAGACCCGCGTCGGGCGCTCGCCCGAGCTGTAAACGAGGAAGCCGCCAGCCTCGTGGTGCTCAGCGCGCGCGGGCAGGGGGCGCATCCTGACCTGCCGATCGGCAGCACGGCGGAATACCTGATTTCGGCGGCTACTGTTCCCGTGCTTCTGGTGCGCCGCCCCGAAGCCGGATCGAGGCCTTCGGCGCAGGCCGCGCCGTGGCGATTACCTATGGTTAGGGCGCCGGTGTGATCGAGGCGCCAGATCGGGAAGCTGGCGCCGGGCCGGAGGAACTGCTCGATCACGCAGCCGAGAGCTTGAGCCACCACCTCGAGATCTGCGCGGGCGCTCCGCGTTCCGCTCCAGTCTGGGCCGAACTCGATGCGATCCCGAAATGGCTTGTCAGGGCGCAACGCAGTTCGATACATCCGCCTCCGGCAGCGACAAAGGCGGCCGAATGGTTGCTCGACAACGAGTATCATGTTCGCCGCGCAGTGCGCCAGGTTCAGGCAGATATGCCGCCGGAGTTCTATCGCCGCCTGCCCAGCCTCGCCACCCCCGAGTGCCGCGGCCTGCCGCGGATATTTCTGGCCGCGCATGGCTTTCTCGCATCTGCGCATATGCAGGTAAATATCGAGGCCGCAGAGAGATTCCTGGCCGCTTTCCAGCGCGGCGCGGCCCTGACGATCGCGGAACTCTGGGCCTTTCCTGCGATGCTGCGGCTCGCCTGCCTCGAGACCATCGTCGTGGCTTTCTCTGAATTGATCGAAAAGATTGATCCTCCTTTCAGAGCAACGCCAGGAGCTGCTTACGGTGAGGCGCACGACCCGACCGAGGCGGTCTCGCGTGCCATTATGGCGCTTTCGGCCATCTCGCGCGTGCCGTGGGAGGAGGTCTTCGAGGCGACGAACCGGGTCGAGGCGATCCTCCGGGAGGACCCGGCAGGTATCTACGCCGCGATGGATTTCGACACACGCGACAGCTATCGCAAAGCGGTCGAGGAGCTATCCGAGGGCTCGGACTGGTCCGAAACGCGTGTTGCCGATCAGGCGATCTTGCTGGCTACCTCCCATGCCGGGGCGTCCCGCGCCAACCATGTCGGCTGGTGGCTTGCCGGCGACGGGCGCCGTCAACTGGAGCAGCTTGTGGGCTTTCGCGCACGTCCCGCGGCGGCGTGGCGACGCTGGGTCCTGGCTCATGCGGGCGCCTCCTATGCCGTCGCGTTGATTGCGGTGGGGACGGTGGCGATGACCGTGCCGCTGGTGATGCTTGCTGTGAACAACGTGTCGGTCACTGCGTCGATCGTTGCCGCGCTCCTGTCGCTCATGCCGGCCTCGATCATAGCCGTCACTGTTGTCAATTGGCTTGTAACTCAGACGATCCCGCCCCGGACGCTTCCCAAGCTCGACTTCCGTGATGGCCTGCCGAAAGGTTGTGAGACGGCCGTCGTCCTGCCGGTGATCATCGCCGCGCAAGACGAGGTTTCGAGACTCATCGCCCAACTCGAGCGGCACTGGCTGACCAACCCCGACCCGCTCCTGCGCTACGTGATCCTGAGCGACCTGGCAGACGCTGCGAGCGAAACCCTTTCATCAGACGCGGGCGTAGAAGACGCTCTCAGCGAGGGCATCCGGAAGCTGAATGGACGATACGGACCAGGTCACCCCTTCGTTCTGATGCACCGGCGGCGGCGATGGAACCCGGCAGAAGGCGTTTGGATGGGATGGGAGCGCAAGCGCGGCAAGCTCGAAGAATTCAATGGATTCCTTCACGGCGATGCAGTGTCGGCCTTCGCCCTGACCGAGGGCAATACCGGCGCCCTTGGTGTCGTGCGCTTTGTGGTCACGCTGGATGCAGACACCATCGCCCCGCCGGGCACGATCCACCGGTTGATCGGCACGCTTGCCCATCCGCTCAACCGGGTGGAATTCGATCCGACAGGCGAGCGCGTGATCTCGGGCTATACCTTCATCCAGCCGCGGATCGAGATCTCGCCAGAGGCGGGCTCGGCCTCGCTTTTCGCCCGGCTCTATACTGGCGACACGGCGATCGATATCTATAGCCGGGCGGTGTCGGACGTCTACCAGGACCTTTTTGGCGAAGGCGTCTTCACGGGAAAGGGGGCCTATGACGCCGCAGCATTCAGCCAGAGCCTGCGCGGGCGGGTGCCGGAGAACGCGATACTCAGTCATGACCTGTTCGAAGGCCTGCACGGGCGGGCCGCGCTCGCGTCAGACATCGTTTTCTATGAGAATTTCCCGGGCAACTACCCAGAATTCACCCGCCGCTGGCACCGCTGGATACGCGGCGATTGGCAGTTGTTGCCCTGGCTCCGGCGCACTGTGCCCGGGCGGGGCGAAAAGCAATTCAAGAATCCGCTTTCACCTCTCGACCGCTGGAAAATCATCGACAATCTGCGCCGCAGCTTGATCCCGCCGGTTTTGGTGCTACTCGCTCTGATCGGCTGGCTTCTCGTGCCGTCGGATGCGTTTGTGTGGTCCGTGCTCACTGTGGTCGCTCCGGGAGTCTACCTGGTAACAGACTCCATTGCGGGCTTTATCCGCGGGCGCAGACGCGGCGTAGTGCGCGAGCGGACGCGCCAGTTCCTCGATCACGCCCGGCGCTGGACCCTTGCCGTCGTTTTCATGGCTCATGAAGCGTTCGTCTCGCTCGACGCAATTTGTCGTGCGCTGTGGAGAATGATGGTCTCGCGCAGGCGGATGCTCGAATGGACTTCCTCTGCCCATGTCGCCACCGCCGACAGCGCGGATCGCAGGCGTGCCTGGGAGGAGATGGCTGGCGCACCGATATTGGCCTTGGCTATGGCGGCCACGCTGATGGCTTTTGCGCCGGAAGCTTTGCCCGGTGCAGCGCCGCTTCTGCTCCTATGGCTGATCTCTCCCGAGATCGCGCAGCTGATCGCCCGCCCTCTGCATCGCCCAGAAGAATCTCTGAGTTGTGACGACCAGCGTTTCCTGCGTCACCTCGCGCGTCGCACATGGTTGTATTTCGAGACCTATGCAGGGCCTGAGGACAACTGGCTACCGCCCGACAATTATCAAACCGAGCCGCATGAAGAGATAGCTCACCGCTCTTCACCCACCAATGTCGGCATGTTGTTGCTTTCAACGCTCTCCGCGTTCGACCTTGGTCATTCCGGGTTGCCCGCCCTCGTCGCGCGAGCCGCCAATGTGCTGGCCACGCTTGAGCGGCTCGAGCGCTACCACGGTCATATCCTGAACTGGTTCGATACCCGCACCCTCGAACCGTTGGAGCCGCGCTATGTTTCCACCGTCGACAGCGGCAACCTTGCGGTGGCCCTGGTGACGCTCACGGAGGGGTGCCGGGAGGCGGCCCAAGGTCCGCCGGTGTCATCTGTTTCGTGGGATGGTCTGGCGGACAGCTTCGGACTGCTGCGCGATGCCCTTGCGGCGATGCCGTCGCAACCTTCTGCCCCACTGCTCGCTCGTCTCGACGACCTGATCGCCGAAGCGGCGCGGGTTCGCGACCGGCCGGAGGATTGGGCCGCGAGCGCCGGCGCAATGCAGGACACGGGGCTGCCCGCGCTCTCGGCGGAGCTTCCGGCCGCGATCGAAGCCGCTCCGGCGACAGATTCCCGAGAGATCCATCTCTGGCTCGAACGCAGCATCCACCATGTGAACAGCTTCATTCGAGATCTAGAGACGCTTTGCCCGTGGACGCCCCTTGTCGTCGCGCCGCCACCTGGGCAGGAGGCACTCGCCGCTCAGCTTGTCGACGTCCTGCCGCCCGATCTTCGCCTCGAGGACACTGAGACCGCAATTGAGACCGCACGGGGTCTGATTGGAGACGGGGAGGCCGATCCTTGGCACGACACCCTTCGCGCTGCGTTCACGCAAGGGCTGGCCGCGCGAAGCGCCCTTCGCGACAGCCTCACGGTCAGCGCCGAGCATGCCCATCGCTTAGCGCTGGCGATGGAATTCGGTCTGCTCTACGACCGCGAGACCCGAACGTTCTTCATTGGCTACAACCTGAGCCAAGACCAGCTGGACCAGCACCGCTATGACCTACTGGCCTCCGAGGCGCGGCTGGCAAGCTACTTTGCGATCGCCAAGGGAGATGTCCCCGTGGAGCACTGGTTCCACCTTGGACGACCACTGGCGCATCCCGGTCGCGACCTGACCGTGCTGTCCTGGAACGGCTCGATGTTCGAATATCTCATGCCCGCGCTGCTATTGCGCAGCGGTCCGGGCCGGCTTCTCGGGCAAAGCGAAGCGGCGGCCGTCGCGGTGCAGAAGCGCTACGGCGAACGGTTGGGTCTGCCCTGGGGGGTGTCGGAAGCCGCCTTCGCCACGCGCGATGCTTCGCATCGTTACCAGTATCGCGCCTTCGGCGTCCCCGGGCTGGGCCTGAAGCGCGGGCTCGATGAAGACTACGTGGTTTCGCCCTATGCTAGCGCGCTGGCGCTTGCCGTGGCGCCGGCAACCGCTGTTGCCAACCTGCGACGTCTCGATGCCATGGGGATGCAAGGGCGATACGGCTTCTATGACGCTGCCGATTTTACCGCCGAACGCAGCCCCAGCGCGCGTTTCACCCCGGTGCAGACCTTCATGGCGCATCATCAGGGGATGTTGCTGTCCGCTATCGACAATGCCCTAACAGGCGATAGCCTCGTGCGGCGCTTTAACCGCGACCCGCGGATCGCGGCGATGGAGATGCTGCTACAGGAGAGGGTGCCATGGGAATATGTCCCCGAGCCGCTACCCGATGCCGCCCCACCGCCACTTCCCGAACTCGAGCGCCGAGCCGTGCCGCCGCTGGATGGCTGGCCAGCGCCCGATACCGGGGTGCCGCATCTCCATGTCATCGGCAACGGTCGCCTGTCGTCCTGGATAAGCGATGGTGGAGACAGCACTCTGTGGTGGCAGGGGCAGTCGCTAACGCTCTGGTCAGGGGACATCGGCCGCCCCGCCCGGGCTGGACTGTTCCTGCGTGATGCCGAGAACGGCATGATTTGGGATTTCCGTCGCAGGTCCAGCCAAGCGGTGGATATCACCTTTTATCCTGACCGAGCCAGCTTCCACCTGCATAAGAACGAGATCGCCGCAACACAGGAAATCGTTACCGTCCAGGCCGACGATGTCGAGATTCGCCGAGTCACCTTGGTCAATGAGAGTCAGAGCACGCGCGAGATCGAGGTGTCGAGTTATGCCGAGGTCGCCCTAGCTTCATTCGCCTCCCATGAGCGGCACCCTGCTTTCAGCAAGCTATTCGTGCAGAGCGAGCCGCTGGTCGGGCTCGATGCTTTGCTCTTTACCCGGCGCCCGCGTCGCCCCTCCGACCGACCGCCAGTCATGCTCCAAAGGCTGCTCACCGGGTCTGACGCGGTGCAGTTCGGCGGCTTCGACAGCGACCGCCGTGCGATCCTTGGTCGCTACGGTAGCAGCGAACCACTGGACTGGCTGCACCGCCCACCGGAGGCGACCGCGGGTTGGACGCTCGACCCAGCGTCGGCGCTGCGGGCTACGGCTCGGCTCGCACCGGGCGCGCGGGTGCAGCTGGCATTCATGACCGTCGCCGCTGGTTCGCGCGAAACCGCGATCGAAATCGCTAGCCGTTATTCTGGCGGCGACGCGCTCGATTGGGCATTCGAAGACACCAAGCGCAGCATCGCAATCGAGGCGGATCAACTCGGGGCATCCGGTGCCGACCTGCGCGCAGCTCAGGCGGTTGCCTCAGAACTCGTTCGCCCGCCTGTCAAGCGGGCCGAGTCTCTGGCCGGTTTTCTAACCGGTCAGCACGACCTCTGGGGGCTGGGATTGTCAGGCGATCTGCCGATCGTGCTCGTGCGGGTGGATGATGCCGACCACGCGGCGCTTTTACCCGCGGTGGTGCGCGCTCATCGCTGGTGGCATCGGCACGGGTTGCGGGCAGATCTGGTGATCCTGAGCACAGGGGCATCAAGCTATGAGGAGCCGATCAATGCGCGATTACGCGACGCGCTGCGCGATGCGGGGCTGGCAGAGGGGCTCGGCGGTGACGGAGGCGTGCATCTGCATAGCGCCGACTGCATTGCCACGTCCCAGCGCCGCGCACTCGAGGAATTGGCGCAGGTGGTGCTCGACGGAGCTGCCGAGACGCTGACAGAGGCGCTACAATCGGTGCAGGAACTGCGCGACAAGTCGCCTCTTTTCACGCCTGATGGCCAACCAGAGAGAGAGACCCAACCACCGCGAGCCCCTGCGCAGGTGCTGCGCTTCGAAAATGGTTACGGAGGGTTCTCAGAGGATGGCGACGCCTATGTCATTCACCTCGATGCCAGCCGCGTTCCGCCGACCCCCTGGTGCAACGTGCTTGCGAATGACTACTTTGGCACAATCGTCTCGGAAGCAGGCCTCGGGTTTACCTGGAGCCTCAATGCCGGCGAGCACCGACTGACGCCTTGGTCGAACGACCCGGTAACTGATGCTCAGGGCGAAGCCCTATATCTGCGAGACGAGGAAACAGCGAGAATCTGGACGCCGACGCCATTGCCTGCGGGGCACGAGGCTCCTTGCGAGGTGACCCACCGAGCTGGCAGCACCGAATGGACGCGGACAAGCCAAGGTCTGGAACAGCAACTCACCGTTTTCGTGCCTACCGAAGCGTCGGTGAAACTCGCCTACCTTCGGCTGCGCAACACCACCGACCGTCCGCGCCGCATCACCGCAACCTATATCGCCGAATGGCAACTCGGCGGGTTGCCAAGTGCCTCGCGGCCGCATGTTGCTTGCGCCTATCGTGCAGCCAGCCGGGCGTTGATCGCCCGCAACGGCTGGCAGCCGGAATTCGCATCGCGCGTCGCGTTTCTCACCGCCAGCCATCCGGCGCACAGCCTGACCTGCGATCGGGCCACGTTCTACGGCCCAGAAAACGACGCCACAAATCCCGAAGGGCTGCGACGTTGGTCGCTCGGAGGTAAATGCGATGCAATTCGCGATGCCTGCGCGGCATATCAGGTCCATCTCGATATAGCCCCGGGGGGTGGCGAGGAGGTAGTTTTCGTGCTCGGCGATGGCGCGAATATCGAGGATGCGGAGGCGCTCGCGGTAAAATGGGCCGATGTCGGGCGTGCAGCCCAGGCCTTGGAGGTGACTCTCGCGACATGGCACCAGCGGTTAGGGGCGGTGACGGTCGAGACGCCCGATCCCGCCTTCGACCTGATGGTGAATCGTTGGCTACCTTATCAGGCGCTCTCCTCCCGTATTATGGCACGCGCCGGGTTCAACCAGGCTGGCGGTGGCATCGGCTTTCGCGATCAATTGCAGGACATGATGGCCTTCCTCTTCTCGGAACCCGCTCGCGTTCGCGCCCATATCCTCGACTGCGCCGGACATCAATTCGAGGAGGGCGATGTGCTGCACTGGTGGCATCCGCCGGAAGGCCGCGGTGTGCGGACGCGCTGCTCGGATGACATGCTGTGGCTTGTCTACGCCACCCATTGCTACGTGCGCTCCACCGGAGATGTCGGCATTCTCGACGAGGAGGTTCCGTTTCTCACGGCACCACCACTTACTGAGGACGAAGAAGACCGATACGCCGCCTTCCCGCGCAGTGCTGAGGCTTGGCCACTCTTCGAGCATTGCCGTCGGGCGCTGGTCCATGGCGTCACCTCGGGACAGCACGGCCTGCCGCTGATCGGGGCAGGGGACTGGAACGACGGAATGGATCGTGTCGGCTATCACGGCAGAGGAGAAAGTGTGTGGCTGGCTTGGTTCGCATCCCATTGCGCCGAAGGTTTCGCCGATCTGTCCCGGCGAGGCGGGCACGAGGATCAGGTTGAGCATTGGGAACGTCGGGCAAGAGAATTGAAGCAGGCAGCGGACAACGCGGCCTGGGATGGGGCATGGTATATGCGCGCCTTTGATGATGACGGGCAGCCCTGGGGCTCGCAGGAATGCGACGAATGCCGTATCGACAGCATCGCTCAGTCCTGGTCGGTCCTGGCGGGCGGGCTCGACAGGGACCGCGGCCGGCAGGCGATGCGATCGGCCTCAGAATGGCTGGTCGACCGAGAGTTGCGCCTCGTGCGTCTCCTCACGCCACCCTTCGACCGCACGCCCCGCGATCCGGGCTACATCCGGGCCTATCCACCCGGCGTGCGCGAGAACGGTGGCCAATATACCCACGCCGCTACTTGGCTCGGCATGGCACAGGCGAAGCTCGGGAATGGAGAGGAAGCCTACCGGATATTCGACCTGATCAACCCGATCCGTCGCTGTGCCTCTCGGGAAGATGCCGAGCGCTACCGCGCGGAGCCTTATGTGATGCCTGCCGATGTCGGGGGCGCGGCGCCATTCGAGGGGCGCGCAGGCTGGACCTGGTATACGGGCGCCGCCGCCTGGTCCTGGCGACTGGGGGTCGAGGCGATCCTCGGGCTGGAACTTGTTGGGGGCGCTTTGCACATCGCCCCGTGTCTACCGAAGGGCTGGGGCCGTTTCCGCGCTCGCCTCCGCGGTCCAGCCGGCGCCATCTCGCTTCGGATCGATGACCCGGAGGGCCTTGGCACTGGCGCCGTCGAAATTACCGTGAACGGTCACGCGCATTCCAGCGCGACCGTTGAGTTTCCGACTGATGGAGCCACCGTCGAGGTAACCGCGCGTCTGAGAGTAGAGCCGGCGAAGGGGCGTCCCCCGGCGTGTGATCTCTGAACCTGAACTGGCCTTCAATTTGATAGATAGTGGCATGAAGACCAACAACTTCACCTGAGATCGCGTTGTCCCTCTATGGTCCGCGCTTGGGGCAGGCTGTGTTTCGGCGGAATACGTGAGCTACTCTTGGTGTGCCATTGGTTCGAAGGGGCAAGTGTGGCTTGGCCAGACGCCGCTAGCCTTTCTCGGGTCAATCCAATCGCACTGCCAGAACTGGAGGCTTAGATTATTGCTTATCTGCCGGTCGGCGCGCGTCATCTCCAAAGCTCATAGCGGCCAGACGATCTGCAGCAGCAGCGGCAAGCTTACTGCAACGACGATCATCTCGAGCGGCAGTCCAAGCTTCCAGTAGTCGCCGAAGCGAAAGCCGCCCGACCCGAGGATGAGAGTGTTGTTCTGATGCCCGATCGGCGTGAGGAAAGCACAAGATACCCCGATCGCCACCGCCATCAGGAAACTGTCGGGGTTCACGTCGAGCGAAGCGGCGATGCCCAGGGCAACTGGGCTCAGCACCGCTGCCGTGGCCGCATTTTTCATCAAATCCGATGGGAACATCGTGGTGATCAGAATTGCCGCCAGAGCCGCGATGGTGTTCTCGCGTGCAACAGTATCGACCAAAAAACGCGCCCGAACATCTGCCGAACCAGAGGTCTGCATCGTGCCAGCCTCCGGGATAAGCGATCCCAGCAGGACGATGACTGGCCAGTCGATGGCCTTGTAGACCTGCCCGGGCGGCACGGTTCGCAGCAGCATCGAGCCCAGAACTCCCAAGGTAAAGGCCACGGATGCGTGCAGCAGGCCGAAGGTGGCAATTCCGATAGAGCCAAGCAAGAGCGTGCTGGCGATGATTGCCATTCGCGCGTTGGGAAAATGCAATTCCCGCTCCCCCAGAGGCGCGGAGCCGGTCTCGTTCATGAAATCGGCCATGATTGCGTGCAGATTGACTCATCTGATCTCAGATTCCTCGGCGCCTGACCCTCGTAAATTGGGTCCCTGGTCCCCATATAGATCAAACCGGCGACAAGCATCCCGGTCCGACATGGACCAAGAATTGACGTCGGGCGATAAAAGGATCGATGACATGTCCTTCAAGGACCTGACCACTCGGGCCGCAGCGGCGCTGAAGCCAACGCCCGAGAAGACTGCCAAGCCTTCTGCCGAGAAGAGCGAGTCTAAGGCCGCCAGCAAGGAAGCGACGGCTAAATCCAAGACTTCTTAAGACCTGCGCAGACCCGCGCCCCGGCCCTGGCAAGGGCGCGGGTCATTCGCTCATCATGTGAGAGGATTAGGCCAGTGGAAGAACTTACACGCAAGACCGTCGCGGTTTTTTCCCGCCCGTTCAACATTCCGGGGTTTGCCGAGACACTCCCGGCGGGAGAGTATGAGATCGAGACGGAGCTGGTCTCGCCTCCGGATCGGAAGGACCCCGAAATCTGGAAAGCTTCCGTCATGGTGAAGCTTCATCCCAGAGCCACACATCCCGGATTGGTAAGGACGCTGACCGTTTCTCTGGCCGATCTCGATCACGCGCGTGCCAGAGACAAGCTTACGGGCCGTGCCCTGTCGGATTTTTTCGTGGAAGAGATGCTTTCGGATCCGATGGTGCGCCTCGTGATGGAAGCCGATGGTGTTTCGGAGGCGCATCTGCGCCATCTCTACTCGGTATTCCGATCGCCTGATCCTGATCTATCCAGACTGGAGCCCCTGCCGGCTCCCGAAAGACGGCGCTACGAAGCCTCCATTCTGGCCGCCGAAAACGAAGGGATGCCGACGAGTCCGGAAACACGACCGAGAAATTAGCGGCTTAACGAGGCGTCTGGCTGCCCCATTGCTAGCCGACATGGCTGTGGGCGTGGCTGCCACTATTATCTGACCGTATTGGAGCGTCATTTGGCCTGCCTCGACATTCTTCACAAAACGACCTACCGATACCGGGGAGACGTCTCTCTCGGGCCGCACAGGTTGATGCTGCGCCCGCGCGAGACGCGCGAATTGCGGCTGCTCTCGCACGCGCTCTCGATTACGCCGGCGGCGCACATAACATGGGCGCATGATGTGGCGGGCAACGCCATCGCCACTGCCGTGTTCGACGACCAGACTGATCATCTGGCAATCGAAAGCCGTGCGTCCGTGGAGCTGACTGCGTCGGCCTGGCCGGTCTTCGCCATCGCTTCTTCTGCTGCCCAATATCCTTTTCTCTACGCTGCGGACGACTGGACGGACTTGGGGGCGCTGACCACCCCGCAATATCAAGACATCCAAGGCCGCCTTTCCCGCTGGGTCGAGAACTTCGTCATGGGGCGCCCGACTGACACATTGTCTCTGCTGAAGGACATCAGCACCGGGGTGTTCACGCAGATTTCCTACCAGAGCCGGGAGGATGAGGGCACCCAATCGCCGGCCGAAACACTCGACCGGTGCTGGGGTTCGTGCCGCGACTTCGCGGTCCTGCTTGCCGAGGCCGTCCGCCATCTCGGTTTCGGATCCCGCATCGTCTCGGGATATCTCTTCAATCCCGAAATGAACCTTGTGGGATCGGCTGGCTCAGGGGCGACCCACGCATGGGTCGAGATATTCGTCCCCGGCGCCGGATGGATCGCATTCGACCCGACAAATCGCAGCGTCGGGTCGCAGAACCTGATACCGGTCGCGGTCGGTCGAGGTATCCATCAGGTCTCACCAATTTCGGGCAGCTTCTCAGGATTTGGCAACGCGCTCTATGATCTCTCTGTTGAGGTCTCCGTTCAAAGCGGGCGCGCCGCCGTGCCCGTGGCGGAGGAGGCAAGTTTCGACGACCTGCCAAGGCGTTAATCAGGTGATGGGTGCTTTGCACGTTCAGTCGCGATGAAAGTCGATATTTCCGAATTCCTTCCGGGTGCGCTTTTTGACCGCTTGAATACAATCCTCTGGCACGTCGCAGGTGAAGCCGCCTGATCCGCTAATAGTCACGAAGCCATCCCGTGCGCGTCCTTCAAACCGGAAGATCGTTTTTTCTGCGCCAGTCACAAAAACGCCTTGGCCGGGCTGAATTGCATCTTCCATTTTCAATCTCCCTCTCGTTTCCGCCCTCAGGCAGCTAATGAAACGAACCGCCATACTCCTGCAAAGAGACTCAACCTTTGCGATGCGGATTGACACCGTCGCACCGGGGAGGCTCGCGGGTCAAGAAAGCAGCAATAACTCAATAACCTCTGACATGCTCCCCTGAAACGTCCTCGTTTTGAAGCTAGCCTGTTTCCCGAACGAAGAGAGGCGAGTTGGGCTTACGGCTGCTTCATTGCCGCAATGACACGCGTCTGAAGTTCCAATGGCAAGGTATCTATCGCGCGCGCAAAGGTAGCGAGGTCCTGTCGTGCGGCATGCAACTGGTCAAGGAGCGACATCACGATTGCCAGCGCCGTTTCGTCGAGGTCAAGATCATGGGAAAGATCGCACAGTAACTCCAACCGCGCGATGTCGACCCGGCGAAAAATAAAACCAGTTTCGCCCTTTGCCGGTCGAACGAGTTCGCCTTCGATAAAGTTCAAGAGCTGGCTTCTTGTGAGCCGGGTGACGTTGGAAATCACGTCCTCTTCGGAAAACCTGTCCGTCATGCGCTGGCCCTCTTCATCAAATCAACACGCGGATCGAAGCGATGTGTCTTGCGCCACTCGGTGAGGAAATTGCGCAGATCCTCGTCAATGCTGGGTGGTGTCACGATCTTCAGCTCAACCCGCTGATCACCCTTGGTTTTGCGCTTCGCGTTGGCGATGCCACGTCCACGCAAACGTAAGACCTGGCCCGAATTCGCGCCCGCTGGGATCGTGAGCCCGACGGGGCCGTCAATGGTCGGTGTGGTGACTTTGCCGCCGAGAACGGCCTCTTCGATGGTGATGGGGAGCGTGACCAGGATATCGTCGCCGTCTCGGTCGAACACCGGATGAGACCCCACCAGAACGGTGATCAACGCATCACCCGCAGGAGCATCGCCATAGCCAGGCGCCCCCTTGCCGCGTAACCGAAGTGTCTGGCCGTCTTCAGTGCCCCGTGGGATCTTGACTGTCAGGCTTTGTCCATCGGGCAGCGTGATGTAGGTTTCCGCTCCGCGCGCAGCATCGAGAAACGGCACGTTGAGCGAGTAGCGCGCGTCGGCGCCGCGCGCGGAAAAACCACGGTCGCCGAAGTCGCCGCCAGACCGTCCGCGATTGCGCAATATGTCAGCGAAAATATCTGCCGGATCGACATCCGGCCCAACCCCGCGCTGTCGATGATAGCTGTTGTCGGATGAGCCCGAGAAATCACGGTAATACTGGCGCTGCGGACGTTCTGCGCCGAGGCCATCGATTTCTCCGGCGTCATAGCGCGCACGGGTTTCAGGATCTTTCAGGATATCGTAAGCGGCCGATATCGCCTTGAACCGCGCTTCGGCTCCTGCGTCATCCGGGTGCAAATCAGGATGGCTTGTCCGCACAAGTTTGCGATACGCCTTCTTGATTTCGTCAGCTGTCGCGGCCTTGGTCAGGCCAAGGACTTTGTACGGATCATCGGGCATCCAGGTTTCCTGTTCGGCGAGCGATGCATCGCAAGGCAGAGCGCGTGCGGAAATGGGTTCACTTGTCGTTGGATGCCACGAGAAGGGAGCTTGAGTCCGTGATCCACGTCAATGTGGAAATGCCGTGAGTGACTGTGGCCGGCCGATTTGGGGCCAAGCGGTAGCGAACCCACGGCGAACGCGGCGCGCGATGAGGCTGCCACCCATGAGGGAGACTTGGCCCAAAGCTAGGATCAAGGCGTCTCAATAAGCATTCAGGAAAGTGGCTCGCGCTGAACGCCGACTGATCAGCCTCGTCTCTCGGGGAGCCGCCATCAGGCAAGATTATTCGCGGAGTCTGGAAATTAACGAACCCGGCACAGCTATTTATTTTGCCGTGGCCTGTTTTGCGCTGGCTTTGACAGGGGACGGATTTGTCGGCGCACGACGAAAGCCGACGCCTTTCCGGAAACCTTTTTTGGCGGGTTGGCTCAGGAAATCCTTGAGGTCGAGTTGTTTCTTTTGAGGGGAATAGCCCATGATCGTTCTCCGCGTAGACAGGTGAATTTTGAACCCGCCCGCACATCCTGGTCCGCAATGCCGGATGGGTGGTTCTACAGATGTTTCGAACCTGGACTGCGCAAAGGTATTCGAGCAGAGAAGACTCTCGCCACGTGGGCGCGTTCGCGGACCGGAAGACACCAGTCCGCGAACGGTTTTATCAGGCGAGTTCGAGATCCTTGGCGGATTCCCGACCATCGCGGCCGGTTTCGATCTCGAAGGTCACTTTCTGACCGTCGTCGATCTGGGAAAGGCCCGCCCGTTCGAGCGCGCTGATGTGCAGGAACACGTCCTTGCGACCGCTCTCGGGTTGGATGAAGCCGAAGCCTTTGCCGGGGTTGAACCATTTCACGGTGCCATTGGCCATCGTGTTGTCTCCTTGTTTGGAAATCTGCCCGCAGGATGCGGCAGGTCGGCCGGTCAGATCGAAAAGCAAACTGAGGCCGATAAGGGAGACAGGGTGCGGTCGGAATAACTAAGCATTTTATAGATGGGGTTGGCGGGCGGCGATACAAGATGCAACCGAGAAATGAGATGAGAAATGCGTCTCTCAACCCAGATGCGCATTCGGGGCTGAGGGCGGGCGGCCTTTCTCGATATCGAGAAAGGACTTGCCCTGCGCGCTCTATTCGGCAGCGGGACGCCCGGGCGGGATCACCGGAAAGTAGGCGCCCGTGCCCTTGCGGCAGATATTGCCCCCATTATCCGCGATCGGCAGGGTCAGTTTGCGGTGAAGGGAACAGGCCGTCGAAAAGTTTCGATCGTAGAGCCTGCAGCTTTTGCGCTTCGCGCGGGGGGCTCCGCTGCGGACGAGGTGCCTTGGGGCTTTAACATCTTCCATTTGACTTATGCTTTTCGCATCATATATCATCTTTATGATGAAGAAGCTTGTAAGTATTGGCGAGGCCGCAAAGGCCCTGGGCGTGACTCCGCTCACCTTGCGCAGATGGGATGAGAGCGGCAAGCTCAAGCCCGACCTCGTAACCGAGGGTGGGCGGCGCCGCTATAACCTCGCCAAACTTCAGCCGGAGCTCCATCGGCAGCAGGATAAAGCTGCCCGGCGCACGGTTGCCTACGCACGCGTTTCCTCCCATGACCAGAAACCTGACCTGGAGCGCCAGGCGCAGCTTCTCGAGGCCTATTGCGCCGGGCAGGGCTGGACCTACGAGGTGGTCACCGATCTTGGCTCTGGCATGAACTATCGCAAGAAGGGCCTCAAGCGCCTACTCGAAGACATTGTCGAGGATCGCGTCGGCCGACTGGTCATCACTCACAAGGATCGTTTGCTGCGCTTCGGCGCCGAGCTCGTCTTCGCGATCTGTGAGGCGAAGAACGTTGAGGTCGTAATCCTGAACCAGGGCGAAGACACCAGTTTCGAAGAGGATCTTGCCCGGGATGTGCTCGAGATCATCACGGTGTTCAGCGCACGGCTCTACGGTGCGCGCTCCCGCAAGAATGCGAAATTGATCGCAGACATCAAGGCCGCGGCCGAAGGAGGCGATGATGGCGTTTGATGGAGCAGCGATCTCTACCCGGATCATGACAGTTCACCGCATCGCCCTCGATGTAGACAAGGCGCAGGACGCACTGTTTGCTCAATGCGCCGGCATCGCCCGGTTCAGCTGGAACTGGGCTCTCGACCGATGGAAATCCCAATATACCGCGCATTGCGAAAACAATTCCCTGCCCAAGCCTTCCGAGGCTGCGCTGCGACGCGAACTCAATGCCATCAAGCGGGCTGAATACCCCTGGATGCTGCATGCGCCCAAAGCGGTTCCACAGCAGGCGATCAAGAATCTTGGTGCCGCGTTCAAGGGTTTCTTCGAGGGGCGCTCCCGCTATCCCAACTTCAAAGCAAAAGATCTCTGTCGTGAAAGCTTTCGGCCGGACAATGGCCCCGGGACATTCCGTGTCGAAGGGCGACGCCTGAAACTGCCGCGCATTGGCTGGGTGTCTATGCGGGAGGCCCTGCGCTTTGGTTTCGAAATGAATCCAACCTTGAAATCCGTCACCATCTCGCGGGAGGCGGGCCGGTGGTTCGCGGCGATTGCGGTTGAGATCGATCACAGCTTTACACCACGCCCCGAAGGAGCGGTCATCGGCGTCGATCTCGGCGTTACGGATCTGGCCACCTTGAGCGACGGCCGCAAGTTCTCCGGTTCAAAATCCCTGGGTCGCAACCTGAAGCGGCTCGCACGACTGCAGAGATCTCATGCGCGAAAACAAAAGGGCGGGAAAAATCGGGCACGGTCTCGTGCCCGGATTGCAAAGCTCCATGCACGCATCCGCAACATCCGCCAGGATGGGTTGCACAAGCTCACGACCAAGCTGTCGCGTGAAGCCAGCACAGTGGTCATCGAGGACCTCAATGTCCGCGGCATGATGGCGAACCGGCATCTTTCCCGCGCCATTTCCGATATGGGGTTTTTCGAGTTCCGTCGGCAGCTGAGCTACAAGCTCGCACGTCTGGGCGGCACTCTTGTTGCCGCCGACAGGTTCTTTGCATCCAGCAAGACCTGTTCGGCATGTCACACCAAAGCGGAGGTTCTTCCGCTCTCGGTCCGCTCCTGGACCTGCGCCAATTGCGGCGCGCAGCACGATCGCGACATCAATGCGGCGATCAACCTCAAGAATCTGGCCGGTAGCGAGGACCTCAAGGTCCGTCCGGTGTCAGCTTGTGGAGTGGAAGGCTCTGGCGGCGGGACTGATCTTGCCGTGAAACCGGCCACGATGAAGCAGGAAAATGGACCTGATCGGAAAAGATCAGGTCCATGAAAGCGGCTAACCGGTCAGGCCGCAAGGGCATGAGCCGCTGGTTCAAATGGCACGAAACCCGCGGTGCCGGCGGCACCGAGGAAGGCGCTGCGCGCATCGCCCACGGAACCCAGGCAGTCCATCGCGGCCTCGATGCGTCCGATCGCATGGTCTTGCGCGGTGTCGGCGACGGGCCACTTCTTGCGAAGCCAGTAATGCACCTGCTCGATAGTGCTAAAGTTCTTGATGTCGCCTTCCGGCGACACGACGAGAGAGATGGGTTTGCCCCAGTAAATTTCGATCAAGGTTCGTATCTTTCCAAGAGATCGTGACGGGACCAGTTTGACCGGTCGCGCGATCACGGAAGCACGATGCGGGCGAGGCCTGCGCCATGCGGTGAATTGGGGCGGCGCGCGGTATTGCGCGCGAGATGTCTTTGCGTTCGGATAGCGACCCGTCCGCGTCAACGCGCGCGGCTCACTATCGGGATCGGGCACCTTCGACGTGCGCAGCTCATGGCGAACGCGCAAAGGTGGGAAATGTGCAATCGACCAGAACCCGCACGGCGCGGTTGCTGAGGGGCTGGTCTGCTCGAACGGCGTCACGGCGCTATGGGCCGGGTGAAGCTCCTTTTCCTTATGCCGCCTTCGAAAACGCGCGGCCCGACAAAGCTCAAGATCGTCGCTGAGCCGAAAGGAACAGGGTCCGAGAATTAAGATATGCGAGTTCACAGATAAGCGATCTGCGCCACAATTGCGAGGAAATTGCAGCGCGCGCCCGCGTTTTCGCACAACAGATTGATTGTGCCCGATATTATCGGCTTTCGTCAGGCGAGGCCGGACAACGCGATGGAGCGCCGCGCATTTCCTTTGCTAAATAAGCCAAATCGGCGTAGAACAAACAAGCTACGTTATTCCCTTCTGCAACCTGTCTCCCTCCTTGGCTTCAGTCTGCCTTATTGAATTGACTGAGCCGGGCTGTCGCATTCTGCGGACCGCAATATTTGAGGAGACATCACGATGGCCAATGGCACCGTGAAGTGGTTCAACCAGACCAAAGGCTTCGGCTTTATCGAAGCGAAGACGGGTGGACGTGACATTTTCGTCCATATTACGGCCCTTGAGCGCGCGGGCCTCTCGCAGCTCGATGACGGACAGGCCGTCACCTACGAGATAGAAACCGGACGCGACGGGCGTGAGTCCGCCTGCAATCTGGCGCTCGGCTGAACGCAAAGGTTCCATATCCGGCCCGGTGGGCCGGATTTCGCAACCAAGGAGGGCATATGCCCCGTAATTACAATGTGGACGGATTTTTCCGTGATCTGCCTCGGAAATCCGTGACGGCTCAGGACAAGACGGATGCCGCAGTGCGCCTCATCCGTGACGATGACTCCGCGAAAAGAGCGGAGCTGACCGCGAGTTTGCGCGCGGCGCGTTTGGAACGGAATTCGGACGAAAGTGCTGCGGCACCGTCCCCGCGCGAGAAAAAGCCGCGACGCTGACCGGATATTTCGGTCATCCACAGGAATTTCCCGAGTATCTCTCGGGGATTAAAGGGAGGGCCGAAATATGGCTGTCGAAAAAATGCCTGCGGGCAAGACGTCCCAGACGAGGGACCACGCGCATTCCAAGGGCCATGCTGCTCTTGCTTGGCATCACTTCTTCCGGAGTTTGTCCGAAGAAAAGATATCGGACGAGCGCAGCGCCCTGCCGGGCGGTGTTCAGGAATAGTCTTGCCTGAAATTCGGGACCGGAGTTCCTGGCAAGAGGGCTGAGCGATGTGAGGTTTCGCAAAAACTAACAACGCGCGCCACACGACTTGTCGGGAGGCAAGGCGGCGGGAGGAAACTCCTGCCGCTTCGCTTTCTTAGCGGATAGGTCATTCGGCTGTCAGAATTCTAATCCGGGAACCGGACACCGCGTCAGCCGGCACGACTTCACGCTGAGGATGACGTCTTAGGCGCAATCGCGGATATTCAGAGCTTTTCGTCAGGTGACGGTCGCTGCGAGTTCGCCAGGGCTGATCGGTTTTGGCATAAAAGCACTGCGCTTGGGGAGGTCTAGCGTTTCGGGCGCTGAATACCCCGACATGATGATGATCTGGCATGCGGGAAACCTGCGCCGCACCTCATGCGCGAGCCCCACTCCGTTCATTTTGCCGGGCATGTCGATATCGGTAATTAGCAGGTCAATTTCCTGCCACGCGTCTAGTAGGCTGAGTGCAGCATCAGCGGAGCTCGCCTCAAGCACATAATAGCCTAGTTCTTCGAGCCCAAGAACGAGATCCATCCTTATAATGGCCTCGTCTTCGACCACGAGAACTTTGGTCGCATCGTTGCGCATCATATTACCTTGGTGCCTGAGGAGAAGGTGCGCTTTGCCGAGACACAGGGACAATACGCAATTGCGATAGAGCAACTGGCGGTCAGAAGACTTAGACCAACGCTATCGCGCATCTGCGGTTCCCTGGCGAATTTAATATTTATCTATTTTGGCCGCGTGTTCAGTGGGCCATGCCCGCTGGCCGCGCCACATGGCGTCTAGTCATTTCAAACCTCTTGTCCTGTTAGACACAGGCGGCCAAAAAACGTCAGGACAAAGCAGGGGGACTCCTCCCGCAGCTTTGTCTCCAATCGTTATGCGATCCGTTCACGGTGTTGCGGGGAAAGATCGTATCGTATCCCCAAGTGAAGACGAAGATGTAGGCGAGATAGACGCCTGCAAACAACGCTTCCATCACGAGAATGGTCAGCAGAGAGGTCTTTTCGCCTCACGGTCTGGCGTCAGTTTTCGTAGGTTCGTTCCTGCTCGTTTTCTAGTCTTCCAATCATCCTCCGCCGGACGCGGAGGCACCATTCGTCCGCGGATACGATCTGTATCGTCTTAGGAGGGCTGCGACATGGAAGTAGCAACGGGGTGTTCGCTTTGCTGCAACTAGCGGCACCATTGTTGCAGTTACACCAATGAGGTGGAGCGGGTCGGGGTGTTCGATGACTGACACGCAGTCTCGCGATCCGACCACCGCCGTGTGAAAGGGGGAGATCGAGCACCCGAAGCCCATCGGCGCTGCATGTTCGGTAATATTTAGTCAGTCCGCGAAATGGCTGTTATCGAACACTCTGATGGTAGGGGATGAGCTCCTCCCATCCGGCCCGCTCAAAGCTCGCCATCGTGCATTCTTGGAAGGCGCGAATCCCGCAGAGGAGCAGGGCCTGCTCGATCGCGTTTCCCATTCGATACGTCATCTCGCTCTGCGGGAATGAGCGACGAGCCGGGCGATGAACCCCTCTTGCCGGTCGATATCCCAAAGAGGCTGCCGTCTGGCCCGGCAGCGCAAAGAGCCATCTATCCCGCGGTTAACATAGCGCGATCTCGACCGGGGCGGAGCGCGCCTCGATCTCTGTCGCGGCGTCGAAGAGCACGTCTTCGCGGAACCTCCCTGCCACCATCTGGATACCCAGCGGCGCGCCTTCGGGCGTGGCCCCAGTGGCCAGCGAAAGCGCCGGCAGCCCGGTGATTGGCAGGCCCACCATCGCGTTCTGTGCGTCCCAGACGCGGCGGAAATCAGCATCGCTCCCCAAGTCGAGATTGTCGGCGAAGGGCAATTCCGAACTCGGCGGCAGCAGCACCAGCGGGTAGCGCTCAAGGAAGAGCGCCCATTCCCGCGCGATTTCGGCCCGGCGGATCAGCGCGCGCGGGATCGCATCGGGGGCGAGGGAGCGGATGAACTCGGCCTGGCCTTCCAGCACGCGAAGCGCACCTGGATCACCCTCGGCTTGCGCCGCCGCAAGCTTGCCGGGATAGTCGTGGCCCAGCCAAAGCGTGACCTGCATCCGCGCGGCCTCGGCAATCGGCGGCAGCGCGTCGAGCTCGTCCACGATCCAGCCAGCGGCGCGAAGCTTCTCGGCGGATTGCAGGAGGCTCTGTTCCAGCGCCGGATCGGTCCGCGCGCCATCGGGCCGCAGGCACAGCGCCGCGCGCCGATCCACCGCAGATCCGTGCAGCGGCGCGGGCACCGACCAGATGTCGCGCGGATCGGGCTTGGCCATCGCGGTGAAAGCGAGCCGCAGATCCCCGACTGAGCGCGCGAGCGGCCCGGAGGTCGCCATCAGCTGTCCGCCGATATCGCGCTCCGCCCCGCTGGAATTATGCGCCGCGATACGCCCGAAGCTCGGCCGTAACCCATGCACGCCGCAGGCATAGGCCGGGTAGCGGACCGAGCCCGCGATATCCGTGCCATGCGCGATCGCTCCGATCCCGGCCGCAACCGCAGCGCCAGCACCGCCCGACGAGCCGCCCGGCGTCAAATCCTTGCGCCGCGGATTGTAAGTGTGGCCATGCAGCAGGTTGTTGGTGAACCAGCGATAGCTGAAAGCGGGCGTGTTGGAGCGCCCGAGGCTGACCGCCCCCGCGCCCAGCAGGTTCGCAACCACCGGGTTGTCGGTCTTCGCGATAAGATCCTTCTGCGAGGTGAGCCCGTTCGTCGTCGCATAGCCGCGCTGGTCCACGATCACCTTGATCGTCACCGGCACCCCGGCCAGCGGCCCCGGATCCTCGCCGCGCGCGATACGGGCATCGACCGCCTCTGCCGCGGCCAGCGTCTCCTCGGGTCGGCATTCGACGACGGCGTTGATCGCGGGATTCACCGCCTCAAGCCGTGAAAGTCCAGCCTGCGCCACCTCGCGGGCACTGACCTGACGCGACCGCACGAGAGCCGCGATTTGCGTGGCGCCCAGGGACCAGAGAGCGGGTTCGGCGGTGTCGTTCATTTCGGAAACTCCAGTCTTGAAAAATAGGGCATCGGAGCTGTGCCGAAGCGGCAAGCCATGCGGGGATGCAAACTGCGGGGTTCGGTCAGCGCGACAGCATGCGATCCATGTGGAAGGAGGCGTCGAGCTTGCCCATGAAGGAGGCGGCGCAGGCCATATGCTCGCCCATCAGTCGCGCCGCCGCATCGGCATCGCGCGCCCGGAACGCCGCGAGAAGTTGCCGATGCGCATCGACATTGTGTTCGCCGAAATCCTCGTGCTCGGGCATCGCCTCGGAGCGGTAACTGACCAGATCGCGCAGCATCGAATTGAGGAAGCGGCACATGAAGATCAGCATCACGTTGTCCGAGGCCTCGCAGAGAATGTCGTGAAATTCGGTCTCGAGCGCGCGCACCCGCTCGCGGTCCTGCGCGGCGTTGGCCGCATCGCAATCCGCGATGTTCTGCTCCAGTCGCGCCAGATGCTCCTCGGTCAGTCGCGGAGTCACGTTGCGCGCCAGAACCACCTCCAGCGTCTCGCGCAGTTCGTAGACCTGCGCGAAATCGAGCTTCTGGAAATGCAGATAGCGGCGCAGTTGCTGGGTTACGATGTCGATCGAGGCCGCCTGCACCTCGGGTCCGCCATTGGGGCCCGAGACCATGCGCAACAGCCCTTCCACCTCCAGCGCTTTGAGCGCCTCGCGGATCGTCCCTTTCGAGCAGCCGTAATATTCCATCAAGCTGCGTTCGTTCGGCAGCCGATCTCCCGGATGCAGTCCCTCGCGCGAGATGCGTCGGCGGATATCCTCGGTGATCTGGTCCGACAGCTTGATCCGCGACAATCGACCGCCGCTGGCTCGGGTTTCGTTCTTGTTCATCCGCTCCCTGACCAACGCTCTGCGCCGCGCGCAAGCGCCTGCTGCGTTGTTCCCTTATGTCCGTGACCCGTTTCAGGCCTTCACTCCAAGATAGCGATCTATCGTCTCGGAATCACTGGCGAACTCTGTCGCACTGGCCTCGTGGACGATCCGACCCATCTCGAGGATGTAGTGACGGTCGGCCAGAGCGCGGCACACGGCGAGGTTCTGCTCGACCAGAAGGATCGGCACGCCCGCGTCGCGGATCAGCCCGATTTGCGAGACGATCTCCTCGACAATGATCGGCGCGAGACCCTCGACCGGCTCGTCGAGCATCAGCACTTTCGGTCCACCCAGCAAGGCGCGCGCGATGGACAGCATCTGCTGCTCACCGCCCGAAAGCTGTCCGCCACCGTTGCGCCGGCGCTCTTCGAGCCGCGGAAAGATCTTGTAGATATCCGCAATGGCCCAAGGCGAACCGCGTTTGACCGCGATGCGCAGGTTTTCCTCGACGCTCAGCAACTGGAAGATACCGCGATCCTCGGGCACCAGCGACACACCGGCTTTGGCGATTCGATGTGCGGGCTGGCCGGTGACGTCACGCCCGGCCAGCTCTACCCGGCCCGAGCGTGGCGCGACCGCACCCACAGCGGTTTTCAATGTCGTGCTTTTGCCTGCGCCGTTGCGGCCCAGAAGCGTGACGATTTCGCCCTCTCCCAGTTCCAGCGAGACGCCCTGAAGAATGTGGCTCTTGCCGTAATAGCTGTGCAGATCCGTCAGTCGAAGCGCCGCCGTCATGCGATGTCTCCCGTGATCATGTTGCCCAAATAGGCCGCCTTGACCTCTGCATTGTCGCGCACCTCGGCGGGCGACCCCTCGACCAGTTTGCGGCCGAGTCGCATTACCGTGATCGTGTCCGAGATGTTCATCACGATGCCCATGTTGTGCTCGATGAAAAGCACGGTGTGGTCGCGGCCGAGATCGCGGATCAGGGTCTTCATCCCCTCGATATCGTCGATCCCCATGCCGGAAGTCGGCTCGTCGAGCAGGATCACGCGCGGGCGCGCCGCAATCGCCATGCCAACCTCAAGGCGGCGCTGCTGGCCGTGTGACAGCTCCCCCGCCGCGCGGGTCGCGACATGGCTTAGAGAGAGCCGTTCGATCACCGCGTCGGCGGTCTCTAGCACGCTCTTGCTGGCCTCCGCGCTGCGCCACGGGATCAGTGCCTGCCACGGCGTGCGTCCTTGCGCGGCCAGCCGCAGGTTCTCGCGCAGGCTCAGTTCCGGAAAGAGGCTGGTGACCTGGAACGAGCGCGCGATGCCGAGGCGCACCCGGTCATCGTCGGAAGCGCGCGTCACATCACGGCCCTCCAGCTCGATCCGGCCGCTGCTGGCAGCAACCGTGCCGGTGAGCGCGTGGAACATCGTCGTCTTGCCCGCGCCGTTCGGCCCGATGATCGAATGAACGGAGTTCCGCTTCACGCTGAGATCGACGTCGCTCAGCGCATCGAAGGTGCCGTAGCGGACGCCGAGCCTGTGGGTTTGCAGGGCAATATCAGACATCGCCAGCCTCCTTCCGCGTCACCTTGCGTCGTTCGACCAGCGCGTCCCAGCCGCGCTCGACCAGCCCCCAGAGCCCGCGCTGGAAGAACAGCGCGACTGTGACCAACACAAGTCCCAGCAGCAAAAGCCAGCGCGGCCAGATCACTGAGAGCGTATCCGCCAGCAGCAGGTAGAACCCGGCGCCCATGACCGACCCGAAGAGGCTCGTGGAGCCGCCGATGATCGTCATCACGAGGATCATCTCGCTGGTGTGGTAGTTGATGCTCTCGAGCGGTGCGACGCCGATCAGCAGCGCATGCAGTGCGCCGCCGAGGGCCGTGATCGCACCCGAGATCGCGAAGGCCTCGATCTTGAAGAGCCGCACCGGGAAGCCGATCGCAGCGGCGCGACCTTCGTTTTCACGGATCGCGAGCAGCGTGCGCCCGAAAGTGGAGCGCGTGACCATCAGCAGCAGCCCGAAGATCACGAGGAAGAACACCGCGACGAAAGTGTAATAGGCCCAAGGCCCGTCGAGCACCTGTCCCATGATCTGCGGGCGGGGCACGCCGAGGAGGCCGTTATCGCCCCCGGTGATGTCGCTGAACGTGTAGGCGAGAAAATAGAACATCTGCGCGAAGGCCAGCGTCAGCATCACGAAATAGACGCCCTGACGACGGATCGTGAACCAGCCGACGACGGTCGCCACCAGCCCGCCCAGCACTACTGCGCCCAGCAGCACGAGCGGGATCGGAACACCCCAACGCGTTGTCAGAACGCCCGCGACATAGGTGCCGAGCCCGAAGAAGATGCCCTGCCCGAAAGACAGAAGCCCGGTATAGCCCAGCAGTAGGTTACAGGCCGCGACGACCATCGCGTAGATCAGGATCTCGGTCGCGAGGATGCCCGAGCTGAGCACGAATGGCAGGATCAACACGGTCGCCAGCGCGAGGCAGATCTGCACCTTGGCAGTATCGAGGACATGCATCGCTCAGACCCTCCCCAACAGACCGCGTGGGCGGATCGCGATCACCGCCGCCATCGCGATATAGATGAAGAGCTGTGCGCCCTGTGGCCAGATCGTCGTCATCAGGCTCTGGATGATACCGATCAGCAACCCCGCCACCAACGCCCCGGTATAGCTGCCCATGCCGCCGATCACGACGACGACGAAGGCGACCGAGAGCGCCTCGGCGCCCATGAAGGGTTCGACGCCGCGGATCGGCGCGGCAAGCGCGCCGGCAAGGCCGGCCAGCCCGGCGCCGAAGGCGAAAACGGCGGTGTTGATGCGCATCGTGTTGTAGCCGAGAAGCGCCATGTTCGACGCCGACTCAGAGCCCGCGCGCACAATTGCCCCCAGCCGCGTGCCCTCCAGCAGCCACCACAGCCCCGCGGCCATCACCGCCGTCACGATGATCGTGAACAGCCGGTATTGCGGGTAGATGAAGTTGCCCAGCATCACGACGCCGCCCAGCCCGTCAGGCGTGGGGACGGAGCCGCCGATCGGCCCCCAGATGATGATCGCGAGCTCCTGGAAGACCAACGCGATGCCCACCGTCACGAGGATGTGGAACGTGTGCGGCAGCTTATAGATCCGGTGCAGCAGCAGCGCTTCGATCGCGCCAGCGACGATCGCCACGATCAGTGTCGCCACCGGCAGCGCGATCCAGAAGCTCACGCCCCGCTCGACGAGATCATAGGTCAGATAGGCGCCCAGCAGATAGAAGGCGCCATGGGCGAAATTCACGAATTGCAGCAGGCCGAAGATGATGCTCAGCCCGGCGGCGAGCAGGAAATATAGCATTCCCAGCCCGATGCCGTTGAGGATCTGGAATAGGTAGATCACGGGCACACGCTCCCAGTAAGGCAGTAGAGGGGACCCGCCGGGAGACGGGGGGAGCTCCCGGCGGATCGGCATGGCTACGGTCTGTCGGCTGGTCAGGCCGGCAACTTGCAGCCCGCAGCTTCCGGATCGAGGAAGGACTGGCCGGAATTGATGATCTCGGCGTAATCGTCCTTGTCCTGCATATCCGCCTTCGCCTTGCCCTTCAGGAGGTAGTAGTTCTTGATCACCTGATGATCGGCGGCGCGGATTTCTTCCGGCCCGGTGAGGCCGTCGTATTTCCGACCTTCGAGCGCCTTGGCCACCTCTGCGCCCTCGGTGCTGCCAGCCTCGGCGGCAGCTTCGAGCAGAAGTTTCGAGATGATGTAGGAGCCCGCCAGCGAATAGTTCGGGTTGTAGCCGTATTTCTCCTGCACGGCTTTCACGAGCGCCTTGTTCGCGGGCGTGTCCGCCTGATGCCAATATTGCGCGCCGAAATAGACGCCCTCGCAGGTATCCGCGCCCAGCTCCTCGAACTGCTCGAGACCCGACGCCCACGCGATGACGATAGTCATACGCTGCTTCATCCCGAAGGAGATTGCCTGACGCAACGTGGCCGAGGATTGTGAGCCGAAGTTTAGCAGCAGCAGAACGTCGGGCTGCGCGGCCATCGCGTTGGTCAGGTAGCCCGAGAATTCACGTTCGCTCAGCGAATGGTAGCTGTTGCCGACATGCTCGATGCCCTTTTCCTCGAATACGTCCTTGGCGGCGCTCAGAAGCCCTTCGCCGAAGACATATTGCGGGGTGATCGTATACCATTTCTTTGCATCGGGCAGCATGTCGATCAGCGGGCGCACAGTCTCGTTGATCGCGCCATAGGTCGGCACCGACCAGCGGAAGGTCGCGCTGTTGCAGTCCTTGCCGGTGATTTCGTCAGCACCCGCGGTGGTCATGAAGACGCCACCCGCGCGCTCGGCTTCCTTGCCCATCGCCAGCGAGACGGAGGACAGGATGCCGCCGGCGAATAGCTTCGCGCCGTTCTGCTCGGCCGAGTCCTGCACCTTGCGCACGGCGGTCGCGGGCTTGCCCTCGGTGTCGAGATCGAGCGTGTTCACCTCGATGCCCTTCGCCGCAGCGACCTCTTCAGCCGCCAGCTTGGCGCCGATCACGGCGTATTTGCCATTGGCCGCGAAGGCGCCCGAGATCGGCACCGGCACGGCGAGCGTGATGGCTTGGCCTTGCGCCAGAACCTGTCCCGACAGCCCGGGCATCGCGAGGGCTCCTGAGGCGAGAGCGGAAGTCGCCAGAAACTTGCGTCTTGTGATCATGGTCTTTCCCTGTCGTGATTTTTTGTATCCGTCATGTTGATCATATCTATACGCATAGATTCAATCACAAACGCGTGAGTTGGCCCGCGATGCGTCAGTCGCAAGTTTTTTCATCAACGCAGTAAGGGAATGCGGACGAAAAGACCGAAGCGGAAAGGAGGCCGGTGGACGTCTGCCTGTCCGAGTGTTCGGTGGTCTAAAGGCTGGCGGCGCGTGACGGCCCGTTACGATAGGCGCCCAACGATATTCGTCCCAGCGAGAGCACGCGCCGAGACAGTCCGGTTCTGGTGGTGAGGTCTCAGTCTCGGTGAAAGTGGCTGAGGGTGAGACCATAACCATGGTGCGGAGGCGATAAAGACGCGCGTTTCCATACGCCCCTTTACGGCGCTGTCGCGCCGTCCCGCAATCCAACCGTTCGAGAAAGCTACCTATAGTCTGTCATATAGGTAGCTTTTCCGGGCCGGCGTTGCCCGCTCCGCCCGGCATCGCCGGTCAGTCCGTTCACCCGCGCTCGGCTTCGCTCTCCTTGAGGCTGGCGAGGATGACCTCGTAGGCGCTGTCGATATCCTCGCGCAGGGCTGCGATGGCCGCTGCACTGTCGCCGTCCCGGATCGCTTCGAACAGCCTGCGGTGCTGCTTGTTGGAAACGCGGTAGTGGCCATGACGTTGCAACAGGTGGAACTGCGGATTTATCCGCAGCCAGATATTGCCGATGATCTCGAGGAGCAGGGGGGAACCTGCCTGCCGGTAAATCGTGAAGTGGAAGTCGTAATTCGCATGAATGAATTCGCGCACTTGGCCTGCGGCTTCCGCAGCTTCCATCGCGTAGAGGACTTTCTCCAGTCGGGCGATGAACTCGGGATCGCGGCGCTCGACTGCCCAGGCCACCGCGGTGGTCTCGATCTCCGAGCGGACTTTGCGCAAGTCGGCGAGTTCGTCTGCCCCAAGACGCGGCACGCCGATGGATCGTCCCGACACGATGGTCAGGGCTCCGAGGGCCATAAGCCGGGAAATTGCTTCGCGCACCGGCATCGGACTGACGTCGAGCGCCTTGGCGATGCTGGCGACAGTGATCGACTCGCCGGGAGCGATCTCGCCCTGCAGAATCAGATCGCAAAGCCGCTGATGCACCAGCGTCTGCAGGGTTTCGCGCTTTAGCGGCGTGACGCTTTCGAACATGGTCAGACCTTTCATTTCACGGCCCAAACTACGCCGGCTCGAAAAAGAATAAAACACGTTTTGACTTTTGATCAAAGATATCGGATCGTGAATTCCGTGAGGCGACCGGGGAGAGTCGCCGGACATGGGAGGAAGAAATGATCAAACGCTATATCGCGGGCGCCGCCTGCGCCCTTGGTCTCGTGGCTGGAGCCGCCCAAGCGCAGAGCGACGGGCCTTACAAAGTCTATCTTTCGATGAGCTATATCGGGAACGATTGGCAGGCCGAGGCCTCGAACATGGTCAAGGCGCTCGCCGCGTCAAAGGACTACGCCGACAAGGTGGATCTCGAGGTTCAGGTCGCCGGGCCGAACGCCCAGCGCCAGATCCAGCAGATCAACGCGATGGTGCAGGCCGGTGCGGATGCGATCGTCGTCTACCCGATCTCGCCCACTGCGCTGAACAGCGTCGTCAAGAGCGCCTGCTCGCGTGGTGTGACGGTTATCGCCTATGATGCAGAGATCACGGAGCCCTGTGCCTATAACGTGACGATCGACCAAGAGGAGGCCGGTCGAAAGACGGCGGAATGGCTGGTCGACAAGATGGGCGGCAAGGGCGATGTCGTGATGGTGACAGGTGTGCCCGGCACGTCCGTGGATACCGCCCGGACCAAGGCGGCCAAAGAAGTCTTCGCCCAGCATGACGGCATCAATATCGTCGGCGAGGCCGTGGGCATGTGGAGCCAGGCGGTGGCCCGGACTGAACTCAACAAGCTGATGGCCACCCGCGACTGGTCCGATATCAACGGGCTCTGGATGCAGGTTGGCTGCTACACGGCGGATTCCATGCAGCTCGAAGCGGGACGCGATCCTTCCGAGCTGCTGCCCTGTGCAGGTGAGGGATCGAATGGCGGGCGCATCCAGATGCTTCCGGCAGATACAGCGGTCGAAGGGGCGAGCAAGCCCTATGCGCCGATGGGCGCCCCCCGGATTTCCTACGCCTCGCCGCCCTATTCGGGCGCGCTGGCCCTGAAGCTCGCGGTCGACAAGCTCGAAGGGAAGGACATCCCGAAGCATACCACCTTGCCGCTGCCCCTGGTCACCAACGACACCGTGCAGCTTTGCGAGACGGGCAGCTGGGATGAGCAAAAGGCGGGGTGCAATGTGTTCCAGCCCTCGATGGTGTCGAACCCCGGCTGGTTCGCCTCGATCTTCTCGGAAGATCTGCCGCAGCTTGGTCTGAACGCCGCGCTCGTCGGCCAGCCCGAGAACTGAGGTCACACGCCCGGCGGCGGGGGCTTTCCGCCGCCGGGCGCAGACCGCACCATACATACGCATTCCGGAGAATTGCATGTCACGCATCGCCGATTCAGCGCCTGCGGTGGAAGTTCACGACTTATCGAAGGCCTACGGTCCCACCGTCGCCAATGACAAGGTCAGCTTCTCCGTCGCTCGCGGCCGCGTCCACGCCCTGCTCGGCGAAAACGGCGCCGGCAAGTCGACCACCATGAAACTGCTCTCGGGGCTCGTGCGGCCAGATTCTGGCACGATCCGAATAGGCGGCCGCGACGTTAGCTTGCGCAATGCGCGCGATGCCCATGCCGCGGGGATCCAGACCGCCTTTCAGGAGCTGACGCTGGTGCCGGACCTGAGCGTGCTCGACAACATGCTGCTGGGCCGGTCGCGCCGGACGATCATCGGCACGCTGGACCGCAGCCGTGCGCGGCGCGAGGTGATCGCACATTTCGAGGCGCTGGGCCTCGAAGTCGATCTCGATGCGTTGGCTGAGGAGCTGACCCTGGCTGTGCGCCAGAAGATCGAGATCGCCCGCGCTCTTTACCGCCAGCCCGAAATCCTTTTGCTCGACGAGCCGACATCGGCGCTCTCTGGCAGCGATGTCGATTGGCTCGGCCGGATCATCGCGGACGCGGCCGCGCAAGGGATTACCGTGCTGTTCATCTCGCACCGCTTGCCCGAAGTGCGCGCCTTCTGCGACACGCTCACCATCTTGCGCAACGGACGGTCCGTGACCTCGGCGAAGGTCGCGGATGTCAGTGATGCCGAAGTGGTCGAGATGATCGTGGGCCGCTCGGTCGAGAACGCCTTCCCGCCGCGCCGCGCCCCGAAGGAGATCGCGGGGCAGGTTCCGGTTCTCGCCACTCGCGCGCTGTCGGCGGGGCCGAAGCTGCGCAAGGCCGAAATTTCTCTACATAAGGGAGAAATCCTCGGGATTGCCGGGCTGCAAGGTATGGGGCAGGAGGCACTGTTCTCCGCCCTTTTCGGACAGGAGCGGTTGCGCGCGGGCCATATCGAGTTGGACGGGACGCCCCTCCATCTGCGCGCCCCGGCCGACGCGCTGCATCCGTCGGTCGCGATCGGGCTCGTGCCCGAGGAACGCAAGACGCAAGGTTTGTTCCTGGAACTCAGCGGGCGGCAGAATGCCAGCCTGCCCGTGCTCTCCCGGTTCCACCGGGGACCGGTCCTCGATGACGGGGCGGAGGCGCGTGCCGCTGCGGGAGCCTTCGCCGCCGTGGAGGTGGACGAGCGCGCGCATTATCTGCCCGCGGGCGCGTTCTCGGGCGGCAATCAGCAGAAGATCGTGCTGGCCAAGTGGCTCGTGGCGCAGAGCCGGATTCTGCTCCTTTTCGATCCGACGCGCGGCATCGATGTCGGGACGAAAGAGCAGATCTATGCGCTGCTGCGCGCCTATACGGATGCAGGCGGATCGGTCCTGCTCCATTCCACCGAAATACCTGAGCTCGTGTATCTGTGCGACCGTGTCGGCGTCCTCTACGAGGGTCGGCTGTCGTGTTGGCTCGAGGGTGAAGAATTGAGCGAGAACGCGATCATGCAGGCCACGCTCGGCGGGAACGCACCGCTGAAGGGAGACACGACACATCCGAAACAGGAGGTCCGGGCATGAGTGACCAAAGCCTATCATCCGGGGCCGCGCCGCGGCGCAAGTCCTCCAACTGGCTACGCAGCCTGCGTCACGGACAGGCCGTGATCGTCGCGGCGCTGGTGCTGGCGGGCCTCATGGCGTTGAACGCGGGACTGAGCCCCTATCCGCTGAGCTATTTCGATATTTCTTTCCTCGCGAGTGGCGGGGCGACCTCCGCGATCGCGGCGGCGGGGCAGACACTGGTTATCCTGTCGGGCGGCTTCGACCTGTCGGCAGGCGCGGTGGTCTCGCTGGTCAACGCGGTGCTTGCGACCTCGATGGACCCGGCGAACATGCAGGCCTCCGTGCCGCTCTGGACCGCGATCGGGATCGGTATCGGCATGGCCGTGGGCGCGGTGAACGGCTTTTTCGTGGCTGTGGTGCGCCTGCAGCCCATCGTGGTCACCTTGGCGGTGATGTTCATCGTGCAAGGGCTGACGCTCCTTGTGATGGCGATGCCGGGCGGCTTCGTCGCGCCTTCGCTCGCATCCGTCTATCTTGGTGACACGATCCCTGGTCTTCTCCCCGCACCGATCACGCTGATGCTGGTGCTGGTGGCGCTGTGGCTCTGGCTCAAGCGCACGGGCTACGGGATCACGCTTTATGCAGTGGGCAGCGATGCCGAGGCTGCTCGCGCGACGGGGCTTCACGCGCGCACCGTTACCTTCGCGACCTACGTGCTCGCAGGTGGGCTTTACGGGCTCGCCGGTGTTTTCGTGAGCGCCCAGACCGGCAGCGGCGACCCGCTGGTGGGGAACTCGCTTCTGCTGCCGACCTTCGCGGCTGTGGTGATCGGCGGCACCCGTCTTGGCGGTGGCAAAGGCGGCGTGCTGGGCACGATCCTCGGGGCCTATATCCTGATGATCGTGGTGAACCTTCTGCTGTCGCTCAACGTCTCGGCTTACTATTCGACCATTGCGGAAAGCGCAGTGCTCCTGATCGCGGTGCTCGCGGGCTCGCTGCGCCGTGACAGCACGCTTTCGCAACGCCTGCGCGAAGTCACCGATGCGATCGGCGCCCGACGGCGCGGATGGCTTGTTGGCCAGCGCTCGGGTGAGGATCACAGGTTGGCTTTCACGCGACCGGCAGAGACCGCCCCCGCGCAAACTTTCCTGCAACGTCACGGCCATACGCTGCGCCACGTTCTGCCCGCCTGGATCTGCCTCGTGGTGGTCCTGATCGCGACGCAGCTGGTGCTGGGCAATGTCTTCAGCGGCTGGCGCTACTGGGACTCGCTCCTTGTGCTCTCGAGCTTCCTCGCGATTCTCGCTCTGGGGCAGGGCGCGGTGATCCTGACCGGGGGGCTGGACCTGTCGTTGCCCTGGAGCATCGCGCTGTCGGGCGTGATGCTGACCGGGCTCGTTGGCGGCCAAGACATGGGGTTGCTCACGGCGCTGCCGGTCGTCTTCGCGGTGGCTGCGCTGATCGGGCTCGCGAACGGGCTGGGCGTCGTGGCGCTGGGCCTGTCGCCGATCGTCGTGACGCTCGCGATGAACGGCATTCTTCAGGGTGCGGCGCTGATCTGGTCCGGCGGCACGCCCGCCGGGTTCGCACCGCCCTCGCTGCGTTGGCTGATGACCGGCAAGCTGATGGGCGTGACCCCGGTGATCATCTTCATGGCCGCCTTCGTCGCTCTCGCGATCGTCCTCTTGGGACGCACCGGGTTCGGGCGCCGGGTCTACGCGGTCGGCAACAGCGAACTGGCGGCGCGCCTCTCGGGGGTGCGCACAGGACGGGTCATCATCTCTGTCTACATCCTCTCGGCGCTCTGCGCGGCGCTGGTCGGCGTTCTGCTGGCGGGCTTTTCCGGACAGGCGAGCCTCGGGATGGGGGATGACTACCTTCTGCCCTCGATCGCGGTCGTCGTCGTGGGTGGGGCGCTGATCACCGGTGGCCGCGGGCATTACGCGGGCATGCTGGGGGGCGCACTGCTGCTGACCGCGATGCAGACCCTGCTTGCCGGCACCGCGCTGCCCTTCGCATTCCGCTCAGTGTTCTTCGGGCTCGTCATCCTGATGGCCGTGATCGCATTGCGCAAATAACCAAGGAGATTTCGATGAGTGATACATCCAGGATGAAATTGCCCGGCCTCGAGGGCAAACGCGTTGCGGTCACGGCGGGCGCTTCCGGCATCGGTCTGTGCATCGCGCGGGAACTGGCTCGGCAAGGCGCGCGGATGGCTATCTGCGACATCGATGAGGCCGCGCTTGAACGGGCCGCGCAGGAGCTGGGCGCCGAAGTGGCCCTGCGCGCCGACGTCTCGGATGAAGCTGCGGTGGCATCTTTCTTCGAAGCGATCGGCAACACCCTCGGCGGGCTCGATGCGCTGGTCAACAATGCCGGCATTGCGGGGCCCACCGGCTCGGTCGACGAAATCTCGCCCGAGGATTGGCGGCGCTGCCTCGATATCGGCCTGACGGGTCAGTTCCTATGCACCCGGAAAGCGGTGCCGATGCTGCGCGCGGCAGGGGGCGGAGCGATCGTCAACATCTCCTCCTCGGCGGGCAAGTTCGGCTATGCGTTCCGCACGCCCTACGCCTCGGCGAAATGGGGGGTGATCGGGTTCACCCAGAGCCTGGCGAAAGAGCTCGGTCCCGAGAATATCCGTGCCAATGCGATCCTGCCCGGCATTATCGAAGGGCCGCGGATCGAAGGCGTGATCGCAGCTCGCGCGAAGCAGACCGGGATCAGCCATGAAGAGATGACCGAGCGGTATCTGTCGAACGTCTCGCTGCGCCGGATGACCCCGCCCGAGGACGTGGCGGACATGGCCGCCTTCCTGATCGCTGAGACCGGGCGCAACCTGTCGGGGCAGAGCTTCCCCGTCGATGGCAATGTGGAGACCTTGTGATGAAAGAGCCTGTCGCCTGCGTCGGTTCGGGGCTTATCGGGCGTGCCTGGGCCATCGTGTTCGCCCGTGCCGGTCATCCGGTGCGGCTGTGGGACGAGGTTCCCGCCGCGCCAAAGGCCGCGCGCGACTTCGCCGCCGAGATGCTGCCGGAACTGGAGCGTCTGGGCCTCATCCCCGGAACCGCCGAGGAAGCCCTCGCGCGCATCGAGCCGGTCGCCACGCTCGAAGAGGCGCTCGAGGGCGCGCGGCACGTGCAGGAGAGCACTTTCGAGGAAATCGGAGTGAAGCGCGAAATTTTCGCACGTCTCGACGCGATTGCCGGGCCCGATACCGTGCTCGCCTCCTCGTCGTCGGCTCTGCTGCCTTCGGCCATTTCCGAGGGGCTCGCGGGGCGTCACAGGGTCATGGTCAATCATCCGATCAATCCTGCCTATCTCGTGCCCGCCGCAGAGTTGGTGCCCGCGCCCTGGACCGATCCCGCGCTTCTTGAGCGCACAGCGGATCTTCTGCGCGAGGCCGGCATGCGCCCGATCGTCATGCAGAAGGAAATCGACGGCTTCGTGATGAACCGCCTTCAGGGCGCCCTTCTGCATGAGGCGTTCCGGCTTGTGGCCGATGGATATGCCAGCACTGAAGACGTCGATATCGGGTTGCGCGAAGGGCTGGCGCTTCGCTGGTCCTTCATCGGCCCGTTCGAGACCATCGACCTCAACGCGCCCGAGGGCGTGCGGCAATATGTGACGCGCTATGGCGGCATTTACGACGGCATGGCGGGGCAACCCGCGGCGGACTGGCGCGGCCCCGTGCTGGACCGGATCGAGGCGGAGCGCCGTGCGGCGCTTCCCGCAGACGAGCTTGCTCAGCGGCAGGCGTGGCGAGACCGGCGCCTCATGGCGCTCGCCGCTCACAAGCGCCGCGCAACAGACGAAATCGGAGATTGATAGAATGCCAGACAAGGTCATCCTCACCTGCGCCGTGACCGGCGCCATTCATACGCCGACGATGTCGGACCACCTGCCCATCACGCCCGACGAGATCGCCGAAGCCGCGATCGGGGCGGCCGAGGCGGGGGCCGCAATCTTGCACCTGCATGCCCGTGACCCGAAAACTGGAAAGCCCGACCAGTCGGCCGAGGCCTTCGCGCCGTTCCTGGGCCGGATCAAGCAGGCGACGAACGCGGTGGTGAATATCACCACCGGCGGTTCGCCCTACATGACGGTGGACGAGCGCACGAAGCCCGCGGCGCAATGGGCGCCCGAGGTCGCCTCGCTCAACATGGGGTCGATGAATTTCGGCTTTTTCCCGCTTCTCGCGAAATACAAGGAGTTCAAGCACGCATGGGAGCGTGAGCATCTCGAGGGGTCGCGTGACCTCGTCTTCCGCAATTCGTTCAAGGACATCGAATATGTGCTGGAGACCTGTTACGACAACGGCACCCGGTTCGAGTTCGAATGCTACGATATCTCGCATCTCTACAACCTCGCGCATTTCGCGGACCGTGGCCTCGTGAAGCCGCCGTTCTTCGTTCAGTCCGTTTTTGGCCTGCTGGGGGGGATCGGCACCCATCCCGAGGATGTCATGCACATGAAGCGCACGGCAGACCGTCTCTTCGGAAAGGATTTCCGCTGGTCGGTTCTGGGGGCCGGCAAGGACCAATTCCGCATCGCCACACAGGCGCTGAGCATGGGGGGCAATATCCGCGTCGGTCTCGAGGACAGCATCTGGATCTCGCGCGGCAAACTTGCAGAGAGCAACGCCCAACAGGTCGCCAAGGCGCGCGCCCTCGTCGAGGGGCTGGGCCTCGAGCTCGCGACGCCGGACGAGGCACGCGAGATGCTCGCGCTCAAGGGCGGCGACGCCGTGAACTTCTGAACCGGATACCAAGGGAGGAGACCAACATGCAGATCGATATTCTGCTCGACGTGAAGACGACACTGGGCGAGGGCCCGGTCTGGGACGTCGAAAGCCAGCGGCTCTATTTCATCGACTCGATGGATGGACGGGTGTTTCGCTGCACTGCGGACGGCACCGAGCTACGCGCTTGGGATGTGCCGGGCAAGATCGGCTCGATGGCGGTGCGCAAGGACGGCAAGGGCGCCATTGTCTCGCTCGACAAGGGGTTCTGGTTGCTCGATTTCGACAGCGGCGATTGCGAGTTGCTGCACGACCCGGAGGCCAACCTCGCCACGACCCGTATCAATGACGGCAAATGCGATCGGCGCGGTCGGTTTTTCGCCGGTTCGATGGATATGCAGGAGGAGGGGCCGCTGGGCGCACTCTACCGCGTCGATCCCGACCTGAGCGTTACCAAGCTCGAGGAGGGGATCATCTGCTCGAACGGGCCTTGCTTCTCGCCGGACGACAAGACCTTCTACTTCACGGATACCTGGACCGGTGAGATGTGGGCTTATGACTATGATATCGAGACCGGCGGCATTTCGAACCGTCGCACCTTCGCGAAGGCCGACACCTCGAACGGCGGCGCCGCGGACGGGGCGACGGTCGATGCGGAGGGCTATTACTGGATGGCGCTGGTCTATGACGGGCGGATCTGTCGCTTCGCACCGGACGGCACACTCGACATGGAAATCCCTATGCCAGTGAAGAAGGTCACGAGCGTCCAGTTCGGCGGCCCCGATCTCGACGTGCTCTACGTCACGTCGATGGCAAAGCCCCCGCTGCCGCGTTTCCCCGACGACGGTGTTCAGCGCGGCAGCCTGTTCGCGATCCGCGGTCTCGGCGTGAAAGGCGTGCCGGAGCCGCGCTTCGGCGGCTGAGTGCTCAAAGCCGACCTCATCTAAAGCCCTGCGCGCGCTTCGCGCGCAGGCGCATCCAGAACGATTGCGTGAGACCGGAGACCGGCCAGCGCTCGGACTGATCGTGGCGGTTCGTTTCCCAAAGGGAGCAGTGCGAAATTCGCCTCTCTGGGAAAGTTATCCCTAGTAGGTCAGCCACTCCAAACTTTCTCCGACATTGAGCATGGAATTTTCCTGAAATTTTCAGACCGGAATTTTCAGGTCGGCGAGGGACACTGGTCCCATGAAAGATCTTGCAAACTCTCCCGCCGATCTGGCGCGCTCCAATCCTCGGGCCGCGTCCACCCATATACAAACCTGCACCCTCTCAAAGGCGAAGAGTCAGCGCATGCATGACTATCGGTTAGGGCGCATCCCCGCCTATGTCGACCAGACGAAACTGCGCGACAACCGCGTGCTGATCCGGTTGCGTCCGGTTACACAGGTGCGCGCCGAGAATGCGCGGCTTCGCGAACAGGCCGGTCGGCAGCGCAAGATGAAATCGAACGCGGCCGTGGTCATGATAGGAGTGATCGCCTTCGGCGTGCTTGCCGCACGAGATTTCATGAAGCTTTCGCCGAAGCGTCAGAACAGGGCATTTAGAAAGCTCGCCCGGAGCCTCGCCAAGAAGTTCGCCACAAGGGTGGAGTCACTGGTCGTTCATCTCGATGAAACGACGATCCACGCGCATTTCATGCTGCGCGCCTACGATCATTCCGGCCACCCGCTCAGCGACAATATCAAGCGCGATGCCACCGCCTCGATCCAGGATCTCACGCACCGCGTGCTCGCGTGCTTCTGCCCGGGAATCCAGCGTGGGCATCGCAAGCTCGATCGCCTTGCCGCAGGAGCGAATTATGTCGAGACACTACATCGGAGTGTCCGGGCTCTCCACCAAGACCTGCCGCGGGAGATCGAAGAGCGGGAAGCAGAACTCGCGGCGTTGGAGGTTGCCAAAACAGAGTTGCTGGCCTCGATCGATGAGGGGCGCAAAAAACTCGCTCGTCTGAGCGAGGAGCAACGCACCGAGCGGATTGCCTTGGCGTCACATAAAACGGAAATGGAGGCCCGCGCGCGGGATCTCGATGCGCGGGATGCGGATGTTCGGACGCGTGAGGACAGCCAGCAAAAGCGCGAAGATGGGCTCGACCGGCGCGAGGCGAGTGTCATCAAAGACAAGGCAGATCTTGCCAGGGAGCAACAGACGCACCTTCTAGCCGCAGACCAACTTGTCAAGCGAGAGGAGGCGGTCAAGGCGGCGTGCGCTGAGGCCGAGGAAACTCAGTCGACCTATGGTGCCGCGCTTGCGGCGATGGAGGGCGCTCTGGCGGAAATTGCAGGTGGAACCCTGCGGCGCGACACAAAGACGGGTAAGCTCATGATGAAGGATGCATCTCTTCTACGGGCGCTCCCGGAGGAGTTGCGAATGGGGCTCTTGCGACCCATGCGTGGGCTCGTGGATATCGGGTCGCGGGTAGATCAACGATCCAGGGAGCTTGATCGCAGAGGCCGGGCGTTCGAGGAAAAGCAGGCCGCCGTTGGTGAGGTCATAACCGCGCTCACCGAAGGCCGTGCTGAAATTTCGAATGGCGCTGTCGTGATGGAGGATTTGCCGCACTGCCTCAAGGCGCTTGGCGAGAGCGACGAAGACCGGATGATCCAGGGTATTCTGGATCTTCTGGTGCAAGCCGTAGAGACCGGCGTTGGTGCGCTGCAGCCGGTGCGCGATGAGGAGTTTGACGGACCGGGAATGGGGTGATCCTGGGCGCTTGCTGCAAGATACCCTCGGCCCGCCAAGGGGAATCATGCCAACCCGCATGGCCTTTCCCGGGAGAGGCTCTCAAATGGAGCTTTTGACCGTTGGCGCGGCGCCCTATGATCCTCATGGTGAGTAAGCGAGGCCGAAATGCAGACGAATGGCAAAGCTCAAGATCCGGCCAAGATCGCCACTGTCGCGCTGAAAGCTTTTGCACGCGTCGCCGCGTCCTGGGGTCTCAGCGAGAAAGAGGCCGCCGGCCTCGCGGATATTTCCGAGAGCGAGTGGACGCGTGCCAGGAAGTCTGATTTCGCGGGTGAACTGACACGGGATCAGCTCCTGCGCCTGAGCGCGGTGGTGGGCATCTACCAGGCGCTCGAACTCTATTTTTCCGAGCCGCTGGCGAGAAGCTGGTTCACGCGCCCGAATACGGGTCACTTGTTTGGCGGCCGCCGTCCGGTCGAGACAGCCATTGAGGGTGGGTTGCCGCAGATCCTCGCGATCCGAACCTATCTCGACGGTCTGTTGGAAGGCGCGTGAGGCCTGGCGCGCTCGGCGCGTCATCTGGCTCCAGGTGTCCGGCCACATCGGGGTGCTCAATTTGCGACATCCAGAACCTCTGGAACTTATATTTTGCAATGCTTTGTGGAAGGAATCGGGGGCGCTGACACCCCGACGTGCATCAGGATTCCGCGAACGGGGCGGATTTAAGAACGCAAGCGCAGGCAGAGGCGCCTCGTCCCCCTTAAATCTCTACCCCGGCGCATTGCGCGGTATTTCGGATATGCTCTCGCATCGCATTCGCCGCGTCGTTCGCATTCTGCCGGGTGAGGGCTTCCAGGATCGCCCGGTGCTCTTTGATCGAGGTGTTCATGCGGTCGACCTCAGTGTTTGGTATCGGCACGCGCTGGGTCTCGGTCAGAAGGTCGCGCACAGATTGGTGCAGGCGGCGGAGCATGGCGTTGGGACAGGTCCGCGCGATGATGTTGTGGAAGGTGAGATCGGCTTCGACATGGGTCACGAGATCTTCCTTGCGCCACGCCTGCTCGAATTCCTCAGTCGCATGCCGCAGTTTATCCGCAATCTCGGGCGTCACATGGGGGGCGGCGAGACGGCAGAGTTCTGTTTCGATCAGCAGGCGGGACTGGAAGACATCGAGAATCGAATACTGTTCCTCGAAGCGCCACTGATCCATCGCGGCGGACTTGCCTGACTGGGCGCCGGTCACGAAAGTGCCGCGGGCGGGGTAGGTGCGCACGAGGCCGATCGTTTCCAGCGTCAGCAGGGCTTCGCGAAGGGATGCTCGCGACACGCCAAGCTGCTCTGACAGCACGCGCTGCGAGGGGAGGCGCTCGTCCTTTTTCAGCGCTCCGGTGCGGATCATCTCTTGCAGCTGGCGCGCGACCGTCTGTGTGACGGGGCTCTTGTCGTTCGTGTAGTCCATCTGGCGCCTCTTAAGCTGGCAGTTACCAAGTCTATAGCCCTCCGCGCCCGCCAACATCAAAGAAGTTCCTTGTCAGATCCGGGAAAGCATGTTTCAAAAGGTCAGACCGGTCTGACCGGTCATGCCAGTTAAGCAAAATAAAACGACGATCAACAGGGAAAACGAACATGTCTGGAAAATTTGGAAAGATCGCCGCGATGGCCCTCGTGGCGGTGACTGCCTTCGGGACGAGCGCCTGGGCGGAAACACTCACGGTCGGTGCCAATATCGGAAACGTGCCGTGGGAGTTTCAGGACGAGACCGGCAAGAACGTGGGCTTCGAGGTCGATCTGGTCGATGCGGTGGCCGCGAAACTCGGGCGCGACGTCGAGATCGTGAATATCCCCTTCAACGGTCTCTTCTCGGCCGTGCAGTCGGGCCGGATCGATGCGGCGATCTCTTCGATCACCATCACTGATGAGCGTCTGAAATCCGTCTCCTTCGCGCAGCCCTATTACGATAGCGACCAGTCGCTGACCGCACTCGCGAGCGGGCCGCAATCGCTGGACGAAATGAAGGGCAAGATCGTCGGCGTCGATACCGGCTCTACCGGCGACATGTGGGCGACCGAGCATAATGCAGAATATGGCTTCTCCGAGATCAAGCGCTACGAAGGGCTGGCGCCTGCGATGCTCGACCTCGCGGCGGGCCGCATCGACGGCTATATCTCCGACATTCCTGCACTGCTCTACTACGTCAAGGACAAGCCGAACCTGAAAGTGGTTCAGCGCATCGCGACGGGCGAGAAATACTCGATGATGTTTGCCAAGGACGCACCGCTTGCGAATGAGGTGAACGATATCATCACCAGTCTCAAGGAAGACGGGACGATCGCCAAGCTTCACGAGAAGTGGTTCGGGGTCGCGCCCGAGGCGGACACCTCGACCGTTACCGTCATGGACATGCCCACGCTGAAGTAACGCAATCGGGCGCGCTTCCGCATGTCGGGGGCGCGTCGCTGCCCGAAAGACACCTATGACCTTCCTTGATACCTTCCTCAACGCCGATGTGCTGAGCCGAAGCCTGCCAATGCTGCTCAGCGGTCTATGGCTGACGCTGCAGCTGGGCGTAGCGAGCATCGTCGCGGGGCTGATCCTCGGCCTGTTTCTCTCGATGCTGCGGCTTTATGGGGTCGCGCCGGTGCGAATTCTGACGAAGATCTATATCGACGTCTTCCGCTCGATCCCGCTTCTGGTGCTGCTGATCGTCGTTTATTACGCATTGCCGTTCCTTGGCGTCCGCCTGTCTTCCTTCGCCTCGGCGATGACGGCGCTGACCCTGGTGTCGGGCGCCTATACGGCCGAGATTTTCCGTGCCGGTATCGAGGCGATCCCGAACGGGCAATTCGAAGCCTCCGAGGCGCTGGGCCTGAGCCACCGCCAGACGATGGTCGACGTGATCTTGCCGCAGGCGATCAGGATCGTGATACCGCCGCTGACCAACAATTCGATCAACGTGATGAAGGACACCGCGCTCGCCTCCGTGGTCGCGATGCCGGACCTTCTGAAACAGGCGACACAGGCGCAGGCGCTCGCGGCGAACCCCTCGCCGCTGATCGGCGCCGCGCTGATCTATATCGTTTTCCTCTGGCCGGCGGTGCTGCTGGTGTCGCGTCTGGAAAACCGTTTCAATTCCGGGAGGCGCGTATGACGGGCTATGTGAGCATCCGCGATCTGCGCAAGCATTACGGCACTTACGAAGCGCTGCGCGGGATCAATCTGGAGATCGAAAAAGGAGAGGTTGTCTGCGTGATCGGCCCCTCGGGGTCGGGCAAGTCAACGCTGATCCGCTGCATCAACCGCTTGGAGGATTTCGACCGCGCGAGCGAAATTCGCGTCGATGGCATTCCGGTTCTTCCGGGGCGGGCCTTGGCGAAGGTGCGCGCCGAAGTCGGTATGGTGTTCCAGAGCTTCAATCTCTTCCCGCATCTCACCGTCCGCGAGAACGTGATGTTGGCACCGCGCCGCGTGCGTCGCACCTCCCGCGCCGATGCCGCGACGCAGGCTGAGAGCCTTTTGCGCCGGGTCGGCATCGTCGAGCAGGCGGAGAAGTATCCGGGCCAGCTTTCGGGCGGGCAGCAACAGCGGGTGGCAATCGCCCGGGCGCTCGCAATGGAGCCACAGGTGCTACTCTTCGACGAGCCGACCTCGGCGCTCGATCCCGAGATGGTGGGCGAGGTGCTCGATGTGATGAAGTCGCTCGCCGGCACCGGTGTCACGATGATCGTTGTCACGCATGAGATGGGCTTCGCCCGTCAGGTCGCCGACCGGGTGATCTTCATGGATGGGGGCGAGGTCATTGAGACCGGCACGCCCGAACAGGTGCTTGGCGCGCCGCGTGAAGTCCGCACACAGAATTTTCTCAGCGCTGTGCTGAGCCATTGATCAAAGAGTAGGATAGCAAGATGAACACAGCGCAGGACGCGATCGATCTCGACTTCGTTCGGGGACATTTTCCGGGGCTCGCCGCCGATTGGGTATTTTTCGACAATGCGGGCGGGAGCCAGATCGTTCAGGGCGCGGTCGACAAGATCAGCGAGTTCCTGATCCATCGCAACGTGCAGACCGGTGGTAGTTACGCGATCTCCAAAGAGGCGGCCGAAGGGCTGATGATGGGGCGCGAAGCCGCGAAGACCCTCGTCAATGCCGCGCGCCCCGAAGAGATCGTTTTTGGCCCCTCGACCACGCAACTCGTGCGCACGCTCGCCTCGGCCATGCGCGGCCAGTTGCAGCCCGGTGACGAGATCATCGTCAGTCATGCGGATCACGAGTCCAATATTGGGCCGTGGGATGCGCTGCGCGAATTCGGGATCGTCATCAAGAACTGGCCGCTCGATCAGGCGTCGATGTCGATGCGTCTCGAGGATCTCGAGCCGTTGATGAGCCCGCGCACCAAGCTCGTCTGCATTCATCACGTCTCGAACATTCTCGGCTCGATCAACCCGGTGAAGGAGTTCGCGGCCTTCGTGCATGAGCGCGGCGCGCGCATCTGCGTTGACGGGGTCGCCTATGCACCGCATCGCGCGATCGACGTGCAGGACTGGGATGTCGATTACTACATCTTCAGCATCTACAAGTGCTATGGGCCGCATATGGCGATCATGTATGGCAAATATGATCTGCTTGGCGAGCTCGACGGACAGTATCACTATTTCTATGGCAAGGACAAAATCCCGGGCAAGCTCGAGCCTGGCAACCCGAATTACGAGCTGGCCTACAGCACCGTCGGCGTCGTCGATTACCTGATCGCTCTCGGCACCCATCTGGGCGGCGAGGGCAGTGATCGGGTGCGCCTTGAGGCAGCCTTTACGGGTATCTCCCGACAGGAGGATGTCTTGACCGGTCGCCTGATTTCCTGGCTTGAGGCGCGAAACGACTGCCGAATAATCGGACGCGCGATGGAGGAAGGGCGGGTTCCCACGATCGCCTTCAAGTTCGACGATCTGAACTCGGAGATGGTGGCCCGCGAGATGGACACGTTCGGCATCGCTATCCGCTTTGGCGACTTCCATTCGCGTCGTCTGGTCGAGGATCTGAATGAAACCGGGCAGAGCGGCTGCCTGCGCGTCTCGATGGTTCATTACAATTCGGTGGCGCAGGTCGACGCGCTGACCGAGGCGCTTGCGAGTATCACCTCCCAGATGCGGATGGCGTCGTGATGGCTGGTTGCGATCTCGCGATCCGGGGCGGCACGCTGGTGACCGCCTCGGATCAGTTCCGCGCCGATCTGGGCATTCGTGACGGCAAGATCGTCGAAATCGCGGCGGAGATCACGGATGCGCGCGAAGAGATCGACGCGACCGGTCTGATGGTGCTGCCGGGCGGGATCGATGCGCATGTCCATCTCGCGCAGCCCACCTCGGATGGCACGGTGATGGCCGATGATTTCCTGACGGGAACTCGGTCGGCGGCGGCGGGGGGCAATACCACGGTTTTGCCTTTCGCGCTGCAGGTCAAAGGCAGCTCTCTGCGGGAATGTCTGACGGCCTATCACGAGAAGGCCGAAGGCGCGTGCTATACGGATGTCTCTTTTCATCTGATCGTATCCGACCCGACGCCGCAGGTTCTGGGGCAGGAACTCCCGGCGCTCGTGCGCGACGGCTACAGCTCGTTCAAGGTCTTCATGACGTATGACGATCTGGTGCTGAACGACGCGGAGCTTCTCGAAGTCTTCGACGTGGCCCGGCGCGAGCGCGCGCTGGTGATGGTCCATGCCGAAGGCCACGATGCGATCAAGCACATGACCCGCAGGCTCGAGGAAGAAGGAAAAACCGCGCCCTATTACCACGCTTTGGCGCATCACCAGATCGCCGAGCGCGAGGCGACCCATCGCGCGATAAGCCACGCGCAGCTGACTGACGTGCCGGTGATGATCGTGCATGTCTCGGGCCGCGACCCGATGGAGCAGATCCAATGGGCGAAGAAGCGCGGCATGAAGGTCTTCGCCGAAACCTGCCCGCAATACATCGTCCTGACCCGAGACGATCTCAAAGGGCTGAACATGGATTTCGAGGGCGCGAAATATGTCTGCTCGCCGCCGCCGCGCGACACAGACAGCCAAGACGCGATCTGGGAGGGGCTGCGCGACGGCACCTTCGATGTCTTTTCCTCCGATCACTGCCCATTCTATTTCGAGGGCGCCAACGAGACCGGCAAGGACAATCCCCGCGCGCGCACCTCGTTCAAATGGGTGCCCAACGGCATCCCAGGCGTGGAGACGCGGCTGCCGATCCTGTTCTCGGAGGGGGTGCGAAAGGGGCGGATCAGCATCGAGCGTTTTGTGGCGCTCACCTCGACCAACCCTGCCAAGCTCTATGGCCTATACCCGCAAAAAGGCGCGCTCGTGATCGGCGCCGATGCCGATATCACGCTTTGGGATCCGGAACGTAAAGCGGTTATTTCTCAAGTGACCCTGAACCACGGTGCCGATTACACGCCCTATGAGGGCATGGAGATTGAAGGCTGGCCGGTCCGCACGATCCTGCGCGGCAAGACAATCGCCGCCGGCGGAGAGGTTCTAGAGCAAGGCAGGACCGGGCGGTATCTGTCGCGAGCGACCAGTTCGGCCTGGTAGACGGTTGAGCTTGCCGCGCCGAGCGCAACCGGAACCTCATCGTCTCGCTACGAAGGTCGAATATCGCCGCGCCATCTGATCGTTAGACTCGCCGCATGTTGCGCGCGCTCATCCTATGGTTCTTTCTGGCGTTGCCCGCTTTCGCGGCGAGCCTGTCGCGCGAGCAGGTGGCCGATATCGTCGTTGCGCCTTATGCGGTGGGCGATGAAATCAATGAAAAGGGCGTCTGGCAGCTCCGCAATTCCGGGGGCGGCGAGGCGGGTTATGTCTTTGAGACCGGCGAATTGGCGCCGTTGCCGGGTTTTTCCGGCAAACCGATCAACATGCTGGTCATGCTCGATCTGGAAGGGCGCTTCATAGACGTGAAACTGATCAGTCAACACGAACCGGTTTTCGTGTCTGGGCTGGGAGAAGCGCCATTTCGGGAATTTCTCGAACAGTATCGCGGCCACTCCATCAACGAGCCGATCGTCGTCGGCACGCCTTATGGCGGTGCCGGGTCGGGCTCGGATCTCGTTTATCTCGATGGTGTGACCAAGGCGACCGCGAGCGTGCGGATCGCGCATGAATCAATCTTGGCGGCGACGCTCGCGGTGGCGCGTGAGAAGATGAAGGGAATCCAATCCGGTCCGCCGCCGAAGCCTGATCCAGACCATCGCGAGCAGCTTGACTGGCAAGGCCTTATCGAGGCGGGACTGGTGGGGCGGCTCCGCGTCACGAACGCAGAGGAAGACGCGGCGTTCGACAATACGAAATGGGCCGCCGATGATGCGACGGTCGATAGCGACCCGAACGGGCTTTATCTCGATCTCTATGCTATCGACCTCGGCCCGGGCTCGATTGCAAAAGCTGCGCTTTCTCCCGAGACCTATGCCGAAACGCGACGCTTCCTGTCTCGTGCGCCGGATGACGAGCTCTATCTGCTCATCGAGGCCGGCCGACAGGGGCTGGTGAGCGAAGACTTCGTCCGGAACACGGCACCGGATCGGATCTCTGCGCAGCAAGATGGATTGCCGCTGGCGCTGCGCGATGCGGACATTCTGGCGCAACTGGCCAAAGATGCCCCGGCGACGCTTGAGGACGCGACGAAGATGGTGGTCCGGCTGGATCGCCGTCTCGGTTTCGATCCCTCCCGCGATTGGGAGCTGACCGCGCAGGCGGTTCGTCTACATGGGATGTTTCAGCCCGAAGCGGGAGAGGCGAAATTCAGTCTCACGATGAAGACACCCGAGCGGTTCTTCGTTTTCCCGCAAGTGCCGGAGGCCTTGCCGCCATGGCGTGAGGCGCTTCGCAATCGGGCAACGGATTTGTGGGTTCTCAGCGGGTTCCTCGTGCTGCTGTTTGGGGCGCTGCTGCTGCAATCGCGGCTTGCGGCGCTCAGGCTTTTTACCCCGGTGCGGCTTGCGATTCTCGCGATCACGATCGGCTTCGTCGGTTATTGGGGGCAGGGGCAACTCTCTATCGTGACGCCCATCGCGGTGATCCGGGCGCTCACCGGGAACGGCTCGCTCGAGGTGCTCCTCTATGACCCGTTCTCGCTTCTGATCTGGGCGGCGGCGATCCTCGGTTTCCTCCTGTGGGGGCGCGGATTTTTCTGCGGCTGGCTTTGCCCTTACGGGGCAATTCAGGAATTCGCGCATCACATCGGACGCTTCCTGAACTTGCCGAAATGGGAGCCGCCACGGTCACTTGCCCGAGCGCTCCTTTGGACCGGGCCGGTGGCGTTGGCTGTGCTGACCGGCATTGCACTTGTCACGCCCGATCACATCGAGAAAGCCGTCGAGGTCGAACCTTTCAAGACTGCTATCACCACCCATTTCGCCAGACCCTGGCCCTATGTGCTCTGGGCGGCGGGGTGGATCGCGGTCTCGATGGTCTGGTTCAAGGGGTTTTGCCGCTCCGTCTGCCCCTTGGGGGCCGCGATGCGGCTCGGCGGCCTCTTACGACTGCGAAGCTGGATCCCGCGTCGGGCCGACTGCGGCTCGCCGTGTCAGCTGTGCAAGGTGCGATGCAATTACGGGGCAATCGCAAAGACCGGCCAGATACGGTATTCAGAGTGTTTCCAATGCCTCGATTGCGTGAAAATTCATGACGATCCAAAGCTTTGCGTGCCTCTCGTGCTAGCCGCGAAAAAGGGAAAACGCGGCCCCGGCCTGAGGGAGGCAGCAGAATGAAACGGCGCCGTTTCCTGCAAATTTCGGCGGCGGCGCTATGTGCCGGAGCCCGCGCGCAGGCAGGGACCTGGACTGGACAGGCATTTGGTGCCGAGATCGCGCTCGATCTCAGGGGCGGGGTCAGGAACCGGCAGGACATGCGCGCGATCCGGGACGAAATTCAAGAGATCGAGAACACGTTCTCCTTGTATCGCGAAAGCGAATTGACGCGCCTCAACGCGACAGGCCGCTGCCGACCGTCTGCTGCGATGTCGGAGGTTCTCGCGCTCTCGCGACGGGTGCATCTGGCGACGTTGGGCGCGTTCGATCCTACGGTGCAGCCGCTTTGGGATGCCTTGGCAAATGGCAATAGCGGCGCTTCGCTGCGTGCGAAAATCGGCTTTGAGACCGTAAGAGTTGCGGCGGACATTCGACTCGGACCGGGGCAAGCCCTGACGTTGAACGGGATCGTGCAGGGATATGCGGCTGACCGTGTCCGGGACCTCTTGGTTGCGCGGGGCTATTCCGACGTGCTGGTCGACATGGGCGAGTTCGCGGCGATCGGCGGTCCGTTCGATCTTGGGGTGTTGGATCCAAGCGCTGGATTGCTTGCGCGCCTGCAGCTGCGCGACGGGCGGGCGATGGCGACCTCGTCGCCGGGAGCGCTCGCTTTGCCGGGTGGCTCGCATATCCTGGGGCCCCAAGGGCAGCTCCCGCGCTGGTCAACGGTTACGGTCGAGGCAAAGAGCGCGGCGCTCGCAGATGCGGCCTCGACTGCATTCGTGCTTATGGAGCGCGACGAGATCGCACGTAGCGCGGCCCGTCTTGGCCTCGATGCCGTCCATCTGGTGGATTTCGATGGGAATTACGGGCCGCTCTGATCGCGAGATCGAAAGCGGCCCGAACGCGCAGATCACCGCGTCGGTGGGGTGAATCCCACGCCGTAATCGGCAAAGGCCTTGGCGATCCGCCCGTCTTCCAGCGCAGCTGCGATCGCGTCATCGACCGCATAGCCAAGACGACGATGCTGCATCGAGAGCGCCACGCCGATCGCCCATTTCGAGCGCGTCAATCCGAGCGGCGGTTCGTGGATGTCGGTGCCGGGCGCAAGCGCGGCTTCCAGCTCGGCACGCGGGCCCATCACCGCCATCACCTCGTGATCGGCCAGTGCCTTCATCGCGAGCACGGTATTGCGGTAGCGATGCACCTTGTCCGCCGAAGGTCCACGGGTTACGTCGGTCATGTAGAAATCGGAAATCGAGTCATTCTCGACACCGATAGGATCATAACGGAAGACCGCCGGGGTCGGCCCCTTATCGGGATAGCTCGCGGCGTCATAGGCGATGGCGATATGTTCCTCGCCGTAAATGCCGGTGAAAACGACCTGATCGAAGCGACAGGCGTAATCCACATCATAAGGAACATGCAGCATCACGTCGGAGACGCGGCCATTTACGACAGCGCCCTTGTAGACATAATTGCGCAAATCGGCGTCAAGCGTTTCACCTGCGGAGACGAGCCGGAAGCGCGGCTCGACGCCCAGAGCTCCCGCGATAATCTTGCCGATCTCGATATCGATCCCTTCGGCTTTTCCGGCGTTCTCGAAGGACCAGGGCGCATAGTCGTCATAGACAGCGAATTCGATATAGCCGTCCGTGGCAATCCTATCGAGATCGCGCCCGATATCCTGTGGCGAGGTATTCTGCAATTTCTGTTCTGGGGCCACGCCTTCGCATGCGGCAAAGGCGGGAATGGCTCCGACCATCCCGCCCAGAAATGCCAGCACGCCAAGCCCCGCGCGGGCCTGTGCGATGACGCTCATCATTCCGCAGCCGATATGCCGATCGAAAGCATATCCGCCGCTTCCTTCTGCTTGCTCGGATCCTTCTCCAGCTCATGTGCTGCGCGGGACGCAGCGCTGTCGGCGACAGGTGCTCCGGAAGCGGTATCGACCTTGCCGGAGATATCCTCGAGCGTCGCAATCACGGTGGGGACGTCGGCCTCTCCTGCGGCAAGCTGATCGCGGATCTTGTGAAGCTCATCCGAGTAGGGCTCCAATGCACCATCGTCAGGTCGCGTCTCGATATAGGTGCGGATTGCCCAGGCTGCTTTCTGACCGAGGATTTCCCCGAAGGCGGGCATCTTGGTGGTCCCGTTCTGGGTCATCCCATGGCGGAAGCGTTCAACAAACCATTCGTCGCCATATTCCTCGGCTTCGAGATAGCGCAGGTCCGGCGCCAGACCGCCCGAAACCGCACCCAGCCCGTGGCAGCGCGCACAGTTCTGATTGAAGCCGCTGTCGCCGATCTGGACGGCCTTGGCCCACACCTCATCACCGGCCGCCGCGGCGCGATAGGGGTTCTCGCTGAGCCATTCCTCGCCAACGTCGGGCAGGGCATCGGTGTTGACGGGCTGTGGGGTCACGTCGCCATGCGAAAAGGCGGTAACCGGCGCAAGTGCCAGCGCCAGAAGCGCGGCCATCAGGCCCTTACGGGTGTAGAGCATCTAAACCTCCCAAAAAGATCTCGCTTGTCTTCTGGATAACGCGAGGCTGCGTCGGGCCACCATTCGACCTTGGTATCAATCGCGGTCCCGCTGGCGGGAAGGGGCATTGTCCTTTGGTCGAATAGGCGCGCCGTCGCGACCTGATACTGTGGTCGCAAATGCGTGATCGCCGGAGGAGCGGCGGGGGCGCAGATGGGAGGAACAGATGGCTTTTGACGGATTGAGCCGCGCAGCGGGCGCGGCGATTGCAGCTCTCGCAATGAGTGCAAGCGCATGGGCGGCGGACCTGCCAGTGCTGAAGGTGGCCGCGCTCGAAGGCGGAACCGTGAATTGGGAGCTGGACACGATCAAGCACTACGGTCTGGACCGAGAGAACGGCTTCACTCTCGAGGTGGTCCCCGTCGCAGGGAAGTCGGGCTCCGATATCATGCTGCAGGGCGGGGCGGTCGATGCCATCGTAACCGACTGGTTCTGGGTCGCGCGGATGCGCGCAACGGGCGAAGATTACCGCTTCATTCCTTATTCGAAAGCAGTGGGCGGGCTTTTGGTCGCTCAGGACAGTCCGGCAAAAACGCTGGCCGATCTCGACGGAAAGAAAATCGGCATCGCAGGCGGGCCGCTCGACAAGAGTTGGCTCATACTGCGGGCCTATGCCGAGCAGGCCGATGGCTTTGATCTGGCGGGCAAGACCGAGCAGGTTTTCGGCGCGCCGCCCCTTATCATGAAAGCGGCGCTTTCGGGCGAAGTCGATGGCGCGATCAATTTCTGGCATTTCGGTGCGAAGATGGAAGCCGCAGGGATGCGCGAATTGGTGAGCGTCGGCGATGCCGCGCGCGCGCTTGGTCTCTCTCCTGAGACACCGCTGCTCGGCTATGTTCTGTCGGGGGACTTGGTGGAGTCGAAACCGGAGCTAGCCTCGGGTTTGGTCGCCGCCTCGCGTGCGGCCAAAGAAAAACTCGCCACCGACGACGAGGCCTTTGCGCGGCTTCGCCCGATCATGAATGCCAAAAGCAACGCCCAATTCGCGGCGCTCAAGGCGGGATGGCTCGCTGGCGTCCCGGCACCCGGCCCGGTCGATGAGGCGGCTGCCGACAAGATGCTGCGTCTCATGGCGAAACTGGGCGGTGAGAAGCTGGTGGGCGGCGCGACATCGCTGCCCGAGGGCACATTCCTGACGAACTGAGCGATGGGCGCAATTTTGATCACGCAAGGGAAGAGATCTGGCGTGGAGACCGGGCGCAGCTTCGCTCTGCGAAACCGCGCCCGGCTCTGGCCCAACCTTCCTGTGGTCGTTGCCTCGCTCATGGCGCTCGTTCTGCTCTGGGCCTGTCTCGCTTGGTGGTTGGCCGATCCGCAGCTTGCTCCCGGACCACAGATAGTTTTCCCGACTCTCTGGACGGCATTGGTGAGCGGTGACCTTTGGCCAGACCTGAGCGCCACGCTCACACGGGTGACGGCAGCCTTCGGGCTGGCGATGGGCTTCGGCGTGGCGATCGGGATTGCACTTGGCGGCAGCCGTCGTGCGGATCGCTGGTTTGGGCCCTGGTTGACGGTCGCGCTGAATATTCCGGCGCTGGTGACCATCGTGCTTTGCTATCTCTGGATCGGGCTGAATGAGTGGGCGGCCATCGCGGCTGTGTCGCTGAACAAGATCCCAATGGTCGCGGTGATGCTGCGCGAAGGGATGGTGGCGCGCGACACCGACCTGTCGGACATGGCGCGACTTCACTGCATGGGCTGGTTCGCCCGGCTGCGCCACATTTTGATCCCGCAGCTCGCGCCGCATATCATGGCTTCGGCGCGCGCGGGGTTGGCACTGATCTGGAAGATCGTGCTTGTCGTCGAGTTTCTCGGCCGATCCAACGGGATCGGATTCCGCATTCATCTTGATTTTCAGATGTTCGATATCGCGGGTGTGCTCGCGAATGCGCTTGCCTTCGTCGCCGTGATGCTCGCGGTGGAATGGGGTCTCCTTGCGCCGCTTGCGCGACGCGCTGCACGCTGGAGACAAAGATGATCCGGCTGGAGCTGACAGAGAAATCCTTCAGTGGCATACCTGTGCTTGGACCTATGAAGCTCGATGTCGCGCGCGGCGAGGTGCTGGGGCTATCGGGAGCGTCAGGTGCAGGCAAGACAACCCTGTTGCGACTGCTGGCTGGGCTCGACCATCGCTTCGAGGGAAGCCTCAGAGTGGAGGGTCGCCGCGCAATGGTGTTTCAGAACCCGACGCTGATGCCTTGGCGCCGCGTGATCGACAATGTGACGCTGCCGACTTCAGCCACCGAGACACAGGCGCGTGCGATGCTTGATCGGGTCGGGCTGGCCGGCCTTGAGGATCACTGGCCCGGGCAGATTTCGGTCGGTCAGGCGCGGCGCGTGGGGCTGGCCCGGGCCTTCGTGATGCGCCCCGATGTGCTGTTAATGGACGAGCCCTTTGCCTCGCTTGACGATGCGAGGGTGGAAGGCCTGCTGGAACTGACCGCTGGCTTGATCGCGGAAACCCATGCGGCGGTGGTGATTGCGAGCCATGCGGCAGGCGAACTCGATGCGCTGGCCACACGGTTTGCCCGGGTCGAGGGACGCCCGGCACGGCTCGTTCAAGAGCGGGTGCGGGCGGGTTCGTAACCCCAGATCGCAACGGCGAAGAACACTAAGCTCGCCAATGCGGTCCAACCGAGAGCTGCGAGGTTCAGCTGGCCGTAGAGCGCGAAGCGGATCAATTCGACTGCTTGGGTGAAGGGATTGATCTCGCATAACCTGGCGAGAAGCGGAGAGCTCTCCTGTATTTTCCATATCGGGTAGAGTGCCGAAGAGCAGAAGAACATCGGGAAGATCACGAAGTTCATGATCCCTGCGAAATTCTCCAGCTGTCTGATGCGCGAGGACAGGAGCAAGCCAAGCGCTCCCAACATGATTGCCGCAAGCAAAAGCGCGGGGACGACGGTCACATATCCCGTCGACGGTGCGCGCAATCCGAAGAGCGCCGCTATTGCAAGGAAGGCCGCGACCTGCACCATCCCGACCAGCGCGCCGGCGAGCAGTTTCGCGCCAAGCATGAACCATCGCGGCAGAGGCGCTGTCAGCATCAGCCTCATCGCACCATTCTCGCGATCGTGGACGAGGCTGAGAGAACTTTGCATTCCGGAGAACAGCAAGATCATCGCGCAGAGACCGGGCAGGATATAGGTCTCATAGGAAATATAGGTCCGGTAGGGGGGAATGATCGACAAGCCCAGTGCCGCCCGAAAGCCCGCCGCGAAGATGAAGAGCCAGACGAGCGGGCGCACGAGAGCTGCGAGGAACCGCTCGCGTTGCGTGAAGAAGCGAGCGAGTTCGCGCGAGGCGATGGCGGAGGCGGCGGAGAGCGCGCTCATGCCGTTTCGCCCATCGCCTGGGAGAACCAGTCAGCTAGGAGGCTGTTCTTGCTCAAGCCCCGGACGTCGCCTTGCTCTTTCACCTGACCTTTCTGTAGCACCACGACCAGATCCTCCGGGCGTAATTCATCGGCGAGATGGGTGGCCCAGAGCACGGCTATTCCGTCTTGGGCGAGTTGATGGACATGGGCGGTGATCGCGCTGCGGGCAGGCGCGTCGAGACCTACCGTCGGCTCGTCGAGCAAAAGGAGCCGGGGCCGATGAAGCAGCGCGCGGGCGATCTCCATCCGGCGCCGGTGCCCGCCATTAAGCGCGCGTAGTTTTTCTTCGGCACGTTCGGCCATGCCCAGACGGTCGAGCGCTTCCGAGATGCGACGATCGGCGAGTTTGCTGCCGAGCCCGTGTAGCGCTGCGAAATAGCGTAGATTTGCGCGCACCGAGCGATCGAGATCGAGCGTCGGCTGCTGGAAGACGACGCCGATCTCAGCCAGCGCCTTGCGCCGGGCGCGTGCCATGTCGTGACCGGAGATCGTGACCACGCCGGGGGCGGGCCGGATCAGTCCGGTCAAAACCGACATCAGCGTCGATTTGCCTGCGCCGTTGGGGCCAAGCAGTGCGCAGAAGCGCCCCTTCTCGACGCGGAACCCCACATCGCGCAGCGCGGGTTTGCGACCCCAGTCATGGCTGAGACCCGCAACATGCAGGGCAGGCGCGTCACTCAATCTCGATCTCCAGACGCTGATCCTCACCGGTCGAGCCGGGTATGTGCAGGTCGTAGCGCCCCGGCTTGATCGCGATGAACCCGATCTCCATCGTGCCTGCGCGGTCGAACTCGATGGAGGCAAGACCCATCGGGCGGACCTCCAGCCCGCGGATCACCACCTCGTCGACCCAGATCGCGCGAAAGAAGCCGTCGCTTTCGAGCCCGATTTCGCCTGACCCGTCGGCGGTGATCTCGACCTCGTAATATCTACCCGATTGCAGCGTCCAGGGGCCGCCCAGCGGCTCGCCCACCGAGAGGGTCACTTCGGGGAGGTCTTCCTTGTTGTGACCCGACAGAAGGCCCGCCAACGGGGCCGCATCGTCATCGGCCCAGGCGGGACCGGCGCAGAGCGCGGCGATCAAACTGACTTTCAGAATTTTTGAAAACATGGAAAGCCTCCTCATTTGGAGGTCGGGCGTGCGGCTGCGCCCCAGGGGAAGCGGCCGACTTTCACGGTGTCGATAGGCTCGAGCGTGGCGATATCGATCACCGTCACATCGCCAGAGACACCGTTCGTCGTGAACAGTTTCGTCTGATCCGGCGAGATCGCCATATGCCAGACCCGGCGCCCGACGAGGATGTATTTCTCGACCTCGAAGGTCTTGGCGTCGACCACCGCGATATGGTTCGCCGGCCCGAGCGCAATGAAGACCTTCGACGCATCGGGCGAGAACCGCATGCCGACGGGCTGGATCTTCTCGGGGCGCACGCCTTTGAGCGCGAACGAGATCTTGCCGATCTCACTGTGGTCCGAGGTATCGAAGATCGCGACCGTGCCGCCGATTTCGGAGCTGACCCAGAGTTGCGCGCCATCAGGGCTGAACTCGGCATGGCGCGGGCGCGGGTCAACCAGAGAATTGGCGATGATCTTATGCGTTTCGGTGTCGATCCAATGCGCCATGTTGGTCGTTTCCGAGGTCGTCACCTGAACCTTCCCGTCGGGCGAAATACCCATGCCTTCGGGTTCGACGCCGACATCGATTTGCGCCACCACTTTTCGGGTTTGGGTGTCGACCACAGTGGTGATCGCGTCATCCTCGTTCGCGATGTAGAGAAGCCGGTCGTCCGGGGCGATCACGAACTGCTCGGGGTCTTCACCTGAAGGCAGATCGTGCAGGATCTCGCCGGTATCGGGGTCCATCACCTGCACCGCGTCGCTGTCCGAGGCACAGATATAGACTCGTTTGAAATCGCGGCTGAATGTGATCCCGCGTGGACGTTCCCCGGTCTCGTAGGTGTGCAGCACCTTGAAGGTCGATGCATCGATCACCGAGACCGTGTCGTCAGCTTCGTTGGTGACCCAGATTTCGTCTGCGAAGGCCGGACTCGCGAGCAGGGTCGTCAGAAGAAGGGCGCGGATCATTGGCTGTCTCCGAAGGCGGCGCAGGTGGATTCGGGGGCGTCGATGCCCAGTGTGTCGAGCTCGTTGGTTTGGTGCAGAAAGCCCTCGAGCGGGGCGAGCGCGGTCAGCGCACGCTCGGTCACCAACGGGATCGGCTGACGCAGCTGACCGTTCCAGTTGCGAAACGAGAGCGGTCGGCCGAGGAAACCCGCGAGGCGAAATTCGTCCGAGAGCAGGTAGCGGCGCAGGGTCGCAGGGTCCGTCGATTGCGTGCGGGTGAAAGCCTCACCCACAGCCGCAACCGCGACCCAAGCGGCGAAATCGCCCTGCGCCATCTCGCGGCCTGCGGCTTCGCGGAAACGGTTTTGCAGCTGCGCCGCGCCATATTGCTCGACCACGCCCGACCAGCCCACGGGCTTCAGCCCTTCGGAGCCCGCCAACGGGCGCGGAAGCCAGCTGTTATAGGCGATGTAACGCGCGAAATCGCCCGGCTCGTCGGAGACGAGAAGGAGGTCGTGATCGGGGAGGTCCTGCGTAAAGAGCGGCACCTCGGCAGCAGCCGCCCGGCGCATATCGGCATCGAAGGCCCATTCCTTCTCGCCCGCGAGCGTCAGGCCGAATTTGGTGAGCGCGCGTTTCAGTGCGGCAGTGAAGGCCAGGTCCTCGGGCAATTGCCCGGAGATCAGGGCCAGCTTGCGCCATTTCTTGAAAAGGATGAACTGCGCCAGCGCATCCGCGCGCATCGCATAGCTCGGCGCAGTATGCAGCACGTTCCCGCGGCAGTCATCACCACGCAGCGCATCGTCCTGCGTCGAGGCATCGAGGATAAGCACGTCCTTTGCTTCGGGCAGGTCGGCTAACGCCAGCAGGTCCGGGGCAGGGGCTTTGACGACGAGCACCTTCGCGCCGTTAGCCAGCACGGATTTCGCGGCACCCAGAAAATCGTCTTGGGGGGCGATGACGGTTTCGTTCAATGCGTAATCCTGCCCGGTAAAGCGCCCGGTCGTGCGGATGTCGCCGATCGCAAGCCGCGTGCCGTCGAGACCCAGACTCTCGGGAACCGCCGCTATGTTCGAGAGAATCGGCGGCGGCGTGACCTGATGCTCCAGCCAGTCGATGCGCAACGTTTCCGATGACGCAGGCGCGCCAAGGAGCAGCGCGGCACAAACCCCGATGAGCCATTGGATTCGCAAAGATTTCCTCCCATGCCGGACTCCTCCGGCAACGCCATGCTGCGAAGCGGAGGTGCAAGGTGCAATACGACCAAGGTATAAGCCGCACCTGCGGGCGCACTCGCCGCGGCTATGCTAGGATCGTGCGAAGGAAGGTTTCATCGGAGCAGGAGGGGAATGCGATGCGCGCGATGATCTGCACGGCTATTCTGGTGGTGAGCGTGCCCCTTGGTGCCGTGGCCCAGCAATCGGATGAAGGCGGAGATCTCCACGGGGACCTGAACCCCGAGGAGTTGTCGCTCGACCGGGCGCTGCGCGACGTCGGGCGAGGTGAGACCTCGATGACCAATTGCGCGATGGGCTACCTGATCACCAAGTCGGGCCGTCATGCCGAAGCGCGTCAGCTCTTCGAGCGATGCTCGCGCGACGGTTGGACAGGGGCGATGACGTGGATGAGCCAGCTCGACGACAACGGTCTGGGTGGCCCCCTCGATCCGGGCGCAGCCGCTGACTGGGACAAGCGCGCCGCCGATCTGGGCGACCCGGTGGGGATGTTCAATCGCGGGCTCGACCTGATGCGCGGACGCGGCGTCGCGCGCGACGAGGCGGCGGGGCGGGCACTCGTGGATCGCGCGGCAAAGGCAGGTCTTCCCACGGCGCAGCGGCTTCAGGGAGCGGGTTACGACCTCGATGAAGTCACGCCCGATGCCGACAATTGGAAATACGCGCCGGTCTCTTGACCGGATGCGGGCGGCGGCCGGGTCTTCCTCTTCCCATACGCGACCCGGCTGTCCGAACCAGTGTGATCTACGACCAAGGTAGGGGGGGGAGCTTGATGCGGATCAAGCCCGCCGCTCGGAGACAGGGGCATTGTGCGGGGCGAAAGACAGTCGCAATGAAGAAGAGGTTCTCCGATGTTTCGCCCCGTCCTGGCCGCCACCGTCCTGATCTGCCTGAGCCTTCCGGCCGCTGCCGAGACCTATAAGAAGGTCAAGACAGATGCTGGTGGAGCTCTATTCGAGACCTCCTGCATGCGTTGCCACTCGGTCGATGCCGACAAGGCGAGCTACGGCCCGCTCTTGAACGGTGTCGTCGGTCGTCGTGCGGGCACCTATAAAGGCTATCCATATTCCGAGGCGCTGAAGGCTGCGGGCTTTGTCTGGACGCCCGGCGCGCTGCGCGCCTGGATGGAGGACAATGACAAATTCGTCCCCGGCACCAAGATGCGCCATGTCGGGATCGAGGATCCGACAGTGCAGGATTTCATCGTCACCTATCTGACATCGTTGAATTGATCTCTTCCGCGTCGTCGTTCCTCCCGGCCGCGCGGTGGCTTTGACGGTCCGGTTCGGTCCGGGCGGGGTCGCACAGGGCGTAAGACCAATGGACAATATACGCCGCGATCCCGCCGTCGATACTTGAGCCGTGATGCATCGTGAGTGCGCGTGACCCCCGCGTCGCACCACGGGCGGGAGACCAAAGGGAGGACATGATGAACAGATTTGTATTGGCAGCCGTCGTTGCCATTTCCTGTCTCGGAACGGCTGTGATCGCCGGTGTGACCGAGGAGGATCTGGCCAATGACCAGACCAGCACCGATAACGTGCTCACCAACGGGATGGGGCGCCATCTGCAGCGTTATTCGCCGTTGGAAACCCTCAACAAGGACAACGTGAAGAACCTCGTTCCGGCCTGGGCCTTCAGCCTTGGCGGCGAGAAGCAGCGCGGTCAGGAAAGCCAGCCGCTCGTTTATGACGGGGTCATGTATGTAACGGGTTCCTATTCGCGTATGTGGGCGATCGACCTGAAATCCGGCGAGGAGATCTGGCAATATGACGCGCGCCTCCCCGAAGGCATCCTGCCATGCTGTGACGTGATCAACCGCGGCGCCGCGATCTATGGCGACAACATTTATTTCGGCACGCTCGACGCGCGCATCGTGGCGCTCGACCGCAAGACCGGCAAGACGGTCTGGAACAAGAAGATCGCCGATTACAAGGAAGGGTATTCCTACACCGCCGCGCCCTTGATCGTTAACGGAATGGTCATCACCGGCAATTCTGGCGGCGAGTTCGGCATCGTCGGTGAGGTGCAGGCACGAGACGCCGAGACCGGCGAGCTGGTCTGGACGCGTCCGACAATCGAAGGCCACATGGGCACGCTCAATGGTGAAGAGAGCACCATGACCGGCACGCTCAACGCGTCCTGGCCGGGCGACATGTGGAAAACCGGCGGCGGCGCGACCTGGCTTGGCGGTTCCTATGACGCCGACACCGATACGCTCATCTTCGGGGCGGGCAACCCGGCGCCTTGGAACTCCTGGCTGCGCAATGCTGGCGAGAAGAATGACGGCAGCGGCGACAACCTGTATGCGGCTTCGCGTCTGGGCATCGACCCAAAGACCGGCGAAATCAAATGGCACTTCCAGACCACTCCGCGCGAGGGTTGGGATTTCGACGGCGTGAACGAAGTCGTGGCCTTCACGGACAAGGACGGCAACAAGCGTTTCGCCACCGCCGATCGCAACGGCTTCTTCTACGTGCTGAACCGCGACGATGGTAAATTTATTGCGGCCTATCCTTTCGTGAAGGATATCAACTGGGCGAAGGGCATCGATGAGAACGGTCGCCCGATCTATAATGAGGAAATGCGCCCCGGTGCGCCGAACACCAGCTCGGAGGATGGCAAAGGTCAGCAGGTCTTCGCGGTGCCTTCGTTCCTCGGTGGCAAGAACTGGATGCCGATGAGCTACAGCCAGAAGACCGGCCTGTTCTATGTGCCCTCGAACGAATGGGGCATGGATATCTGGAACGAGCCGATCTCCTACAAGAAGGGCGCGGCCTATCTGGGTGCGGGCTTCACGATCAAGCCGCTCTTCGAGGATTACATCGGTTCGCTCAAGGCGATGGACCCCGCGACCGGTGAGGTGAAGTGGGAATACAAGAATGACGCGCCGCTCTGGGGTGGCACGATGGCCACCGCGGGCGGTCTCGTGTTCTTCGGCACCCCCGAGGGCAAGTTCATGGCTCTCGACGACGAGACCGGCGAAGAGCTTTGGTCGTTCCAGACCGGCTCTGGGATTGTCGGTCAGCCGATCACCTGGGAAGAAGATGGCGAGCAATATGTTTCCGTCATGTCCGGCTGGGGCGGCGCGGTGCCGCTCTGGGGTGGCGAGGTGGCCAAGCATGTGAACTATCTCAATCAAGGCGGCATGGTCTGGACGTTCCGCCTGCCCAAGCAGTTGGCCTCGGCTAACTGATTGCTTGATCATCAACGAAATGCCTGGGCGCGAAGGGAAACCTTCGCGCCCTTTCACGTTCCATGCCGACTCTGTCGCGCGTTTCGGCGGGATAAGACTTTTTGCCAGTATGACAGGTCAGAGGGGCGCGATAAGCTAAAGAAAAGGCGGGCGAGGTTCCGCCACGCCATGCCGAAGGACGCATTATGAAGGATCGCGCTGTCAGTCCGAAGAGGGTCGAATTCAATGCGGCGATGATCGTCGAAGATCATCCGTTATTCTGCGACGCGCTGGCTATGACCCTGCAGGCCGTTGCGGGAATCGAGACAGTCGCACAGGCGGAGCGTCTGGGCGACGCGATACAAATGATTGAAGAGGGGGCCGCACTGGACGTTATCGTGCTCGACCTGAACCTGCCGGACGTTAACGGGCTCGACGGGTTGATGCGGCTCAAACAGGCTGCCCCGGACAAACCGATCGTCGTCGTTTCCTCGCTCGACGAACCGCGGGTGATCCGCTCGGCGATCCTCGCGGGTGCGGCAGGTTTCGTGCCCAAACATTCGCGGCGCGAGTTGTTCAGGGCCGCTTTCGCCGCAATCAGCCGCGGTGAGGTCTTCGTGCCGGAGACGAGTGGCGAGGCGCTGGCCGGGGGCAACGGTATTTCTCCTCAGGACGAGGCGATCCGACGTCTCAGCCAGCTCACCCGGCAACAGGCGAATATCCTCGAGCAGATCTGCGAAGGCAAAATGAACAAGCAGATCGCCTTCGACCTCGATATTGCCGAGACCACCGTGAAAGCGCATGTGACCGCGATCATGCGCAAGCTCGGCGTTTGCTCGCGCACGCAGGCAGTCCTGATCGCGCGCGAGGCGCAGAGTATGACGGGATTGCCCGAAGGCTGGAGGGCAGGCTAATCTTTCCGTTCAGGGAGGAGATATGCTGGATATTCACGACTCGCGCGCCGGCCCAGGCTGTCCGCGCTCTGCCTATGCGCCTGCGCAGGCGCCGGATTCACTGCGCCGGATCGCGGAAGACCTGGGTGAAGGCCCGTTTGCTCAGGTTTTTCTCTTCGTTGATCCCGGCGCCGATCTCGACAGTCTCGTGCAAGAAGGTCGCGCGCTCTTCCCTGGCGCTGAAGTCGTCGGCTGCACCACTGCCGGAGAGATCACCGGGAACGGCTACGATGAAGGCCAGATAGTGGGCTTCGCGCTACCGGTGAAGGGATTTTCCACTGAGACTTTGATCATCGAAGATCTAGACCGGCTTGATACGAAAGCGCTGGTGTCCGAGCTGTTGCGCGCCCGGCAAAGCCTCGGGCGTCTCGCGTTCGAGCGGGCGAATGAATTCGCGATCCTGTTGGTTGACGGCCTTTCGGGGCAGGAGGACCAGCTGGTTTCCGCACTGTCCGGTGGGCTCGGGCCGGTGCCAGTGTTCGGGGGGTCGGCGGGGGACGGCAACAAGTTCGAGCGTGCCGAGTTGTTTGCCCGCGGACGGCGTTTCGAGAATGCAGGAATCCTGACGCTTGTCCGTTCCGCCTGCGAGGTGAAGCTGTTTTCATTTAACCACTTGCAGCCCACCTCCTCGCGAATGGTGGTGACAATGGCCGATCCCGGCGCGCGTTCGGTGCTGCGGATCAATGACGAACCGGCAGCCCGCGAATACGCGAGGCTGCTGGGGCTCAGCGTCGCCGACCTTTCGCCGACAGTCTTTGCCGCGAACCCGATCCTCGTGCGCGTCGGCGGGCGTTATCACGCGCGTTCGATCCAGCAAGTCGGGCCGGGAGAATCGCTGATATTCTTCGCCGCGATCGATGCCGGCTTGGTCCTGACCCTGGGCCGCCCTGACGATATCTCCGCTCATTTGGCGCGCGAACTTGACGCGCTCTCGGCCAGTCGCAGACCTTCGGCCGTGCTGGGATTTGATTGCATCTTTCGCCGCTTCGAAGCTGAGGGCAAGCAATGCGCCCGCGCAGTTTCCGATACGCTGGCGCGCCATGGCGTGGTCGGTTTTTCGACCTATGGCGAACAGATCGGCGCAATGCATGTGAACCAGACCATGACTGGCGTGGCTTTCTTCCCGCCTGAACCATCGGGGATGGAGCCATGAGGCAGTCCCTGGCCGCTTCGCTGCTCGATCCCGGCGATACGTTGGAGCGTCAGAACGCGAAACTTCTGACCATCGCTGAGGCGCTGATCCAACATTCCGAGGAGATGAACGAGGACCGGGGAGCCGCCTTCGCCCAGTTCCAGCGCGCCGCAATGCTCGAAGAACAGGTCCGCGCGCGCACGCGTGATCTGGAACGGGCGCTCGATCTTCTCAACGTTTCGAATGCGCGATTGGCCGATGCGAACCGCGAGACCGAAACCGCGCGGCAAAACCTCGCCGCGGCGATCGAGACCGTTCAGGATGGGTTTGCGCTATTCGACGCCCAGGACGTGCTCGTGATGGCCAATTCGCGTTTCAACGCGCTTCTTGATGACGTGCGTGACGAGATCGTGCCGGGGATGCAGTTTGACGACTACCTCGAACTCGTGGCGGGATCGACGCATCTGCACATGTCCGACGGGATGAGCCGTGGCGACTGGATCGCAATGCGCTGCGCGCGCCATGCCGAGCACCACTTCATTTTGAACCAGCGGATGGGAGACGACCGCTGGATGCAGGTCAGCGAACATCGCACGCATGATGGCGGGACGGTTATCTTGCAGACGGAGGTGACGGATCTGATCCGCGCCGAAAGGGAGAAACGGGGGCGGCTCCTCGACGATCAGGCGAAAATCCTGCGCGCGACGCTGGAGCACCTGAAACTCGGCGTCTGCATCTTCGACTCGCGGTTGCAGCTTCTGGGCTGGAACGCGCGGCTTGGCGAATTTCTTCTTCTGCCGCGCAACCGGCTGCGCGAAGGGATGCATTTCGACGCGATCCTGGAACAGGTTCGCGACCAGTTCACCTTTCCCAACGGACTCTCTGCGCATCGTCTCGGGGATTGGGTGCGGCGTGCGCTGCGCCGCGACCAGTTCGAGGTCGAGGTGACGCGGGAGGGCGGCAAGGTCTTCGAGATCTTTGCGCAGGAATTGCCTGACGGTGGCTTTGTCATGTCGCTCTCCGATGTCTCGGCGGAGCGGCACGCGATCGAAGGGCTGAGCCGCGTGAACGAGACGCTGGAGGCGCGCGTGACCGAGCGCACGCTGGAGTTGGAGGATGCGCTTGCCAGTGCCGAACGCGCCAACGCATCGCGCGCCCGGTTCGTGGCCGCCGCAAGCCACGACCTTCTCCAACCCTTGTCGGCAGCAAAACTCTATCTCGCATCGCTGGGCGAAGAGAAAACGTCAGATATCGCAGCGAGAACCGTCGAGAAGGCACAAAACGCACTCTTGTCGGTGGAAGGCATTCTCGGCGCATTGCTCGATATTTCTCGGCTGGAATCGGGCCACGTCTCGGTCGATCTGGGGCCCGTTGCGCTGGGCCCGATATTCGCGGCGCTGCGCGATGAATTCGCCATGCATGCCCGTCTCAAGGGGCTCGATTTCCGTATCGTGTCGACTGACGCTGTCGTTGTCTCGGATCGCGCTTATCTACGGCGAATTCTGCAGAACCTGATTTCGAATGCGATCCGTTACACAGAGACCGGCGGCGTATTGATGGCTTTGCGCCACCGCCGAGATGAGCTTGTGATCGAAGTGCGCGATAGCGGCCCGGGGATTGCAGAAGATGATCAGGATAAAATCTTCCACGAATTCCATCGCCTGAACGCGAAGGCGTCCGCGTCGGAAGGCATGGGGCTGGGGCTCGCGATCGTGGAACGTGCTGCAGCGGTCCTGGGGCACCCGCTGACGCTGCGCTCGGCACCGAGGCGCGGTTCAACCTTCACTTTGGGCCTGAAGCCCGCGCTTGGAGGGGCAGCACGGGCCGAAAATGACGTGGTGACACCGGTGCGCGACCCCGAGGGTGGCGATATCGTCGTGTTGCTGGTCGAGAACGACGCGGATCTCTCACGCGCGATGACGCAACTTCTCGAGAAATGGGGAGCGACGGTTCTCGATGTCGATAGCGGCGAAGCGGGGCTGGAACTTCTCGAGGCAACGGGGCTAGAGCCGGACGCCTGCCTTATCGACTATCAACTCGGCGATGGAATGGATGGACTGCAGCTGATTGCCGCCTTGCGTCAAAAGATCGGCTCCGTTCCGATGCGCTTGGTTACTGCGGATCGTTCAGAAGAGTTGCGCAAGATGGCTGCGGCAGCGCAGGTCGAGATGCTCACCAAGCCAGTGCCGACTTCGCAGTTGGCGGCGTTTCTCTTCGGATCTCAGCGCCGCGCAGGCTGAGCGTCGCCGCGCTCGGTTGCATGGGCCAAAGGCTTCAAATGAGTCGGTATTGGCCCATGCATGGGGCGTTCCTGCGCCTCAGTGATTGTGCCGCGGCAGTCTCTTCGCAAGCTGGCGGAATTGCTCGGCGTCGCGGATCGTCGCACCGTCGGCCATCTGCGTGACGGTCTCGCGGTAGAGCTTCTGCCACGGGGTCGCTGCCTCCGGGATCGGCGGCAGGTCGCCAGCCTTGCGCGCTGCCAGTTCGTCGTCGGCAATGAGCATGTCGCAGCGCCCGGTGTTCAGATCGATCCGGATCGTATCGCCCGTGCGCAGCCATGCCAGCCCGCCGCCTGACGCGCTCTCGGGTGAGGCGTTCAGAATTGAGGGGCTGTCCGAGGTGCCCGACTGTCGCCCGTCACCGATCGTCGGCAGGCTGGTGATGCCGCGCTTCAGCAAGCGATCCGGCGGCTGCATGTTCACCACTTCCGCAGAGCCCGGCCAGCCGAGCGGACCCGCCCCCCGGATCACGAGGATCGAGGATTCGTCGATCTCGAGTGCGGGGTCGTTGATGCGGGCATGATAGTCTTCCGAGCCGTCGAAGACGAAGGCCGTGCCCTCGAGAATTCCCTCGCGGCCCGGCTCACTGAGATAACGCTCGCGGAACTCCGGCGAAATCACCGAGGTTTTCAGGATCGCGAAGTCGAAGAGATTGCCAGAGAGGACATAGAAGCCCGCGCGCTCCATCATCGGCTTCTCGAAACGGTAGATCACCTCGCGATCGGTGCTCTCGTGCCCGTCTAAGTTCTCCGCCATGCTGTGACCGGTGACGGTGGGACAATCGCCGTTCAGCTGTCCCGCCTCCAGCAGTTCCCACAGGATCGCAGGGACACCGCCCGCGCGGTGGAACCGTTCGCCCAGATATTTCCCGGCGGGCTGCACATTGGCCAGCAGCGGGATGTCGTAGCCATGCGTTTGCCAGTCCGACGGATCGAGCGTCACGCCCGCATGTTTCGCCATTGCCATGATATGCGGCTGGGCATTAGTCGAGCCGCCGATCGCCGCGTTCAGTTTAATCGCGTTCAGGAAGGCCTCGCGGGTAAGGATGTTCGAGGGCCGGATGTCCTCGTGAACCAGTTCAACGGCACGGCGCCCGGTGCGATAGGCCATCTGGCCGCGGGCGCGATAGGCCGCCGGTATCGCCGCACAGCCGGTGAGCGACATACCCAGCGCCTCCGCGATGGCGTTCATGGTAGAGGCCGTGCCCATCGTGTTGCAGTGGCCAATCGAGGGGGCGCTGTCGAGCGCGGTTTCGAGAAACTCGTCGCGGGTGATTTCGCCCGCGGCGTATTTGCGGCGTGAACGCCAGATCACCGTGCCCGAGCCCACGAGTTCTCCCTCGTGCCAGCCGTCGAGCATCGGCCCGCCGGACAGAACGATCGCGGGTAGGTCGACCGTCGCCGCGGCCATCAGGGCCGACGGGGTGGTCTTGTCGCAACCCGTGGTCAGCACGACACCGTCGAACGGGTAGCCGTAAAGCAGTTCGACAAGACCCAGATAGGCGAGGTTGCGATCGAGCGCGGCGGTCGGACGCTTGCAGTTCTCAAAGAGCGTATGCGTCGGGAATTCGATCGGGATGCCGCCTGCATCGCGGATCCCGTCGCGCACGCGCTTGGCGAGATCCAGATGGTGGCGGTTGCATGGGTTCAGGTCGCTGCCCGACTGGGCGATCCCGATGATCGGCTTGCCCGCGCGCAACTCTTCAGGCGTCGTGCCGTAATTCATGAAGCGTTCGAGATAAAGCGCAGTCAGGTCGGCATGATCGGGATTGTCGAACCAGTCTTGCGAGCGCAGGCGGCGTTCGGTTTTGGTCATGATCTTTCCTCGAGAAGGGACGCGCTGTTGAGCGTCTCAAGATGAAGCAGCAGCCCGGAGTGATCGACGTCGCCGTTTCCAGCGGCGACGAAGGCCTCGTAGGCCGCACGCACGGTATCGGTCAGCGGGAGCTCGAGATGGTTCGCGTTCGCAAGCGTCTCGACGCCGCGAAGGTCTTTCAGCTGCAGTCGCGACGGGCCGCCTGGGGTGAAATCGCGGGCGATCATCCGCGCGCCATGCAGTTCGAGGATGCGGCTTTCGGCAAAGCCACCGCGGATCGCGTCGCGGAATCTCGCGGGATCTGCGCCGCCCGCTCTCACGAGGATCATCGCCTCGGCGAGCGCGCCGATGGTGATCGCGACGATCTGCTGATTGGCCAGTTTGCAGACCTGACCGGCGCCCGTAGGGCCGACATGGGTCATTCGCCCAAGTGGTTCGAGCACGGGCGCGATCCGCGCGATCGTCTCTTTCGGCCCACCCGCCATCAAAGCGAGCGTTCCGCTCTCGGCGCCCGCAGTGCCGCCCGAGACAGGGCAGTCGATCTGTGTCACGCCAAGCTCTTCGAGCCGGGCGGCATGATCGCGCGCCACGTCCGGCGCGATCGACGAGGTGTCGATCAGCACGCTGCCCGGGCGCAGGGCTTCGGCTGTGCCTTGCGCAAACAGCACGTCGGCCACCGCTGCGCCATCAGAAAGCATAGTGAAGGTGATATCCGCCTTCGCGACGGCCTCGGCGGGGCTCCCCGCCTGCTCGGCCCCGGCGGCGACCAGCGCGCGGGCCTTTTCGGCGGCGCGGTTCCAGACGGTGACGGAATAGCCCGCCCCGAGGAGACGCCGAACCATCGGCGTCCCCATTAGACCTGTGCCCAGAAATGCAATATTGGGGAGCGGCTGTGTCACGCGGCACCTTCCAGTTCATCCTCGATATGCGCTTGGATGATCGCGTCAAAGCTGTCTTCCGAGGTGAAGCCGAGCCGGCGGGCGCGGGTCGCGTCGAAGCCTGCGGCCCAGCTCTCGCACATCTTGGTGATCATCGCGTCTGGCTCGCGCCGGATCAGGGCGACAGCGTTTTGTCCTGCAACTCGGCGCAAGGCTTCGATCTGCTCGCCGACTGTGGCGCTGACACCCGGCATCGAAAGGTTGCGGCGCGGCCCGACCTCATCCAGATCGATATCGGCTGCGTGCAGCATGAAACCCACTGCCGAGCGCGGCGAGGTGTGCCAGTGCCGGATCGTCTCGGGCACCGGAAGCACGGCTTCCTGACCCACCAGGGGTTCGCGCAGGATGTTCGAGAAGAAGCCTGACGCTGCGGCATTCGGTTTGCCCGGACGGATGCAGATCGTGGGCAGGCGGATGCCGATCCCGTCGAAGAAACCATGGCGCGAATAGTCCGACAGCAGTAATTCGCAGATCGCCTTCTGGGTGCCGTAGCTGGTCAGGGGCGTCGCGTGGAACTCGTCGGGGATCGGATAGGGCAGGGGCGCGCCCACCACCGCGATGGAAGAGGCGAAGACCACCCGCGGACGATAGCCATCGGCGAGGTTCGCGTGACGGATTGCCTCGAAGAGTGCGCGGCTGCCGTCGAGATTGATCCGGTAGCCCTTTTCGAAATCTTTCTCGGCCTCGCCCGAAACGATCGCGGCTAGGTGGAAGATCACATCAGGCCGCGCGGCGATCAGTTTCTCTGCCGTGCCTGCTTCGGACAGGTCGGCTTGAAGGCAATCGGTGGTGCCTGAGTATCCCTCCGGCGTTTCCGGGGCGATTACGTCGACCAGCGACAGGTGGCCGACCGCTTTGCCCTGAAGGGGCGCTCCTCGGACGATTCGATCGGTGAGTTTTCGGCCAACCATTCCCGCCGCGCCGACAATGAGTGCGTGCATAACGTGTCTCCTCCCTGAGAAATTCGCAGTCCAGCATCAAAGATGTTGTAATGTTGTCTGATAACCAGATATATGCGGGATGCAAATCATTTTTGTCCAGCTGGTCGAGATGGGGCGACGGGCGAGCACGAAGAACAAGAGTGGGGGAGATAGGCATGCAGAAAGGTGAGGCGGCGAAGGAACTTTGCACGATGCTGGGCGGCGACATGGTCTCGACCGATGCCGGGCTGATCGCGCGCCATTGCCAGGACTGGCACGGCGACATCACCAGTTCTGCCATTGCGCTTTTGCGACCGCGGAGCACCGAAGACGTATCCCGCGCCGTGCGAGCCTGTGCAAAGCTCGGGCTCGGCGTTGTGCCACAGGGGGGGCGTAGCGGACTTGCTCTGGGCGCGGTGCCCGATGCGCCTGAGTCTCAGGTCGTGTTGTCGCTCGAGCGTATGGACCGGGTCCGCAGCCTGAGCGCACAGGATTTCACGGCGGTTGTCGAAGCTGGTGTCGTGCTCGAGTCGTTCAAGGAAGAAGTGGCCGAGGCCGGTCTCTACTTCCCGCTCGCGCTCGGCGCGCAAGGCACCTGCCAGATCGGTGGCAATGTCTCGACCAATGCGGGCGGGGTGAACGTCCTGCGCTATGGAATGACGCGCGAGCTGGTGCTCGGGCTTGAGGTCGTCCTGCCGGACGGTCGCGTGCTCGATCGGCTCAGTCGGCTGCGCAAGGATAATCGCGGGATCGATCTCAAGCAGCTTTTCATCGGAGCCGAAGGGGTGCTGGGCATCGTCACGGCCGTGTCCTTCAAGCTGATGCCCGCACCCGACCAAGTCTCGACCGCGTTGCTGGCGCTCGACTCGCTAGAAGATGCGATCGAGCTTTACCGTCTCGCCCGTCGCCAGTGCTGTGACCTCATGTCGGCCTTCGAATTCCTGCCCGCCGAGGCATTCACGCTCGCACGCGAGGGTATTCCCGATCTTTCGCTGCCGCTTGAGCCCGCACATCGCGCCTATGCGCTGGTTGAGCTTTCGGGCTCGGGTCTCGTCGATATCGAGGCTCTTCTTTCTCAATTCCTCGAACTGGCGATGGAAGAGGGGCTCGTGCGCGACGGCGTGGTCGCGCAGTCGGAAGCTCAGGCGCGGAATATCTGGCTGGTGCGTGAGGGGATGAACGAGGGGCAGGCGCGGCGCGGAAAACATCTGCGCACGGATCTCTCGGTGCCGCTTTCAGAACTGGCTGCGTTCGTTGCTGAGGCCGAGGCGGCGGTCGGAGAAGCCTTGCCCGGGGCGGTCTGCGTCTCTTACGGTCACGTGGGGGATGGCAATGTGCATCTGAACGTGCTGCCAGACCCGGAGGGCATGGAGGCGCTCGATCAGCAGATTTTTCGAGCTAAAACAGTTCTCAACGGGGTCCTGGATCGCTATGACGGTTCGATCAGCGCAGAGCACGGGGTCGGACGTCTCAAGAAGGCCGACTTCGCCGCGCGCGCGTCTTCGGTTCAGCATGATCTGCTGGGGCGGATCAAGCGGGCGATCGATCCAAATTTGACGATGAACCCTGGGTGTCTGATCGACCTCGAAAGTTGACGGACTTGGGACGAGACGAGGAATGAGTGATGGATAATGAGTTCGAGCAGATTGCCCGCGCGGATCACCTGCCAACGCGGATCGCCACGCAGTTCGCCAAGCGGATTTATGATGGCGTGCTGAAAGCCGGTGACAAGCTGCCGACAGAGCATGCGATGTCCAAGACCTTCGGCGTGAGCCGCACCGTCGTGCGCGAAGCGATTGCGCAACTGCGCAACGAAGGGCTGGTCGAGACGCGACAGGGTGTCGGTGCCTTCGTGGTGGAGCGCAAAGCACGCCAGATCCGTCTCGAGGATGGCAAGAAGATGGACCGGCACGCCTTCAACGATCTCTATCAGGTGCGCGTGCCGCTGGAGATGGAAGCGGCTGCACTCGCAGCAGTGAACCACACCGAGGCCCAGATGGCGGCGCTCGACGCCGCGATGATGGGGCTGTCGGGTATTCGTGATTGGGGCAAGTCGGGCGTCACCGCCGACCTCGATTTCCACCGCATCATCGCCGAGGCGACGGGCAATGACTATTTCGTGCAATTCGTCACCGCGATCTCGGAGCGGATCAGCCATGTCATTACGATTGCGCGCGCCGAGGGGCAGCTCGACGATGTGATCGCGTGGACGATCGAAGAGCACGGGGCGATTTGCGAGGCCATTCGAGCGCGCAATCCCGCCGCGGCACGGGCCGCGATGCAGCGCCATCTGGTCAACTCCGCGGAACGTGTCGGCCTGCAGTTCGAATTCGTCGAGTAAGCTGAGCATCACATACGCTTGAGCCGCATAGGCGGCGCAGAATAGGGGTTGTATTTTAGGTTGTAGTGTTGTCTGACATCATATGTCAGTGCGGTATGAGGAGATACTGCGCCCGACAACATGGAGGGGGAATTGGCACCTATGCTCAATTTGGAAACGGGCCGTATTTTGCCCGAGGATGACGCACGCGCCCTGCTGGTCGGCCGGGTCTGGTCGAAGGCGGAAGGCGGGCCCTGCGTAACCGTTCTGCGCAACGGAATCCTGTACGATCTTACGCATATCGCAGCGACGGTTTCCGGGCTTCTGGAATGCGACGATTTGCACGCAATTCTGCGGCGCGACGATCTGCCGGTGCTCGGCTCACTCAAGGATTTTCTGTCCGGGGCGGCCGGTCATCTCTTGGCCCCGATCGATCTTCAGGCGGTGAAGGCCGCGGGCGTCACCTTCGCTGAAAGTATGCTGGAGCGCGTGATCGAAGAACGCGCCGGCGGCGACCTTCAGGCCGCGCAGGACATTCGCGCCAAGCTTGCTCCGGTGATCGGTGAGAACCTGCGCGATATCTCTGCCGGATCGGAAGCTGCTGCGAAAGTGAAGGCACTGCTGCAGGAGATGGGCCTCTGGTCGCAATATCTCGAGGTCGGCATTGGTCCGGACGCAGAGATCTTCACGAAGGCCCAGCCCATGTCATCTGTCGGATGCGGTGCCGAGATCGGCATCCACCCGATTTCGGACTGGAACAATCCCGAGCCCGAGATTGTGCTGGCGATCCGCTCGGATGGCACGATCCTCGGTGCGACGTTGGGCAATGACGTAAACCTGCGCGACGTCGAAGGCCGCTCGGCGCTCCTGCTCGGCAAGGCCAAGGATAACAATGCCTCCTGCGCGATCGGGCCATTCCTGCGGATTTTCGACGACAATTTCACGCTCGCCGATGTCGAGACCGCGGTCGTCACTCTGCGCGTGCGCGGCACCGACGGGTTCGAGATGGCGGGTGAGAGCCGCATGGAGGCGATCAGCCGGTCGCCCGCCGAGCTCGCCCGGCAGATGCTCAATCGCAGCCACCAATATCCCGACGGCGCGGTCCTGTTCCTCGGCACGCTTTTCGCGCCGGTGCAGGATCGCCGTGCGCCGGGGCAGGGCTTCACCCACGAGACCGGCGACGAGGTCGAGATTGCTTCGCCGCGGCTCGGGGCTCTGGTGAACCGCGTCGCTCGCTGTGATGCCTGTCCCGAATGGGTCTTTGGCAGCCGCGCGCTGATTGCCAACCTGGTCGCCCGCGGCCTCGGCGACAGGGTGTAAGCGGATGCAGAAACTTATCGCACTCTTCTACCGTGGCCTCGACATCCTGCTGGCGCTTTTGCTCGCCGGGATGGCTCTGATGGTCTTTCTCAATGTCATCCTGCGCTACGCGTTCGATAGCGGCATTGCCGTCTCGGAGGAAATGTCGCGCTTCTTCTTCGTCTGGCTGACCTTCATCGGCGCCGTCGTCGCACACCATCACCATATGCATATGGGCATGGAGACGGTGGTCGCGGCCTTCGGTCGTCGCGGACGCATGGTCCTGATGGGGCTGAGCGAGATCGTGATCATCGGCTGTTCGGCGGTGCTCTTTATCGGCACATGGAAGCAGCTGCCGATCAACATGACGATGGGCGCTCCGGTAACGATGATGCCGATGGGCTTTGTCTACGGCACCGGGCTGTTCACGGGTGCCGGGATCATCCTCATCTCGCTCGAGCGGCTCTTCCGGTTGCTGACCGGTCGTATGAGCGACGCCGAGTTCGCCCGCTTCGCAGGCCAACATCATGACGCTGAAGATATCGAGGGGCGTGCATCATGACCCTCGTTGTCTTTCTTGTCGCGCTCATCGGCGCCATGGCCATCGGGGTTCCTGTTGCCTTCGCTCTGATCTTCTGTGGCATCGCGCTGATGGAATATCTGGGGATGTTCAACACCCAGATCATCGCCCAGAATATGGCGATCGGCGCGAATACCTTCACCCTTCTCGCGATCCCGTTCTTCATTCTCGCAGGCGAACTGATGAATGCCGGCGGGCTCTCGCGCCGGATCATCGACTTCGCGATCGCCTGCGTCGGGCATATCCGCGGCGGTCTGGGCATCGTCGCCATCATGGCGGCGGTGATCCTCGCCTCGATCTCTGGCTCGGCTGCCGCCGATAGTGCCGCACTCGCTGCGATCTTGCTGCCGATGATGAGCCGCGCCGGCTATGACGTGCCGCGTTCCGCCGGCCTGATCGCCGCAGGTGGCGTGATCGCGCCGGTCATCCCGCCCTCGATGGCCTTCATTATCTTCGGCGTCGCGAGCAACCTTTCGATCTCCAAGCTGTTCATGGCTGGCATCGCACCTGGTGTCCTGATGGGGACCGTGCTGATCGTCACTTGGCTCTTCGTTGCCCGGAAGGACAAGGCCGAGACGTTGCCGCGTGCCAGCTGGGGCGAGAAAGGCCGGGCAGGGATGCGCGCAATCTGGGCGCTTGGCATGCCGGTGATCATTCTCGGCGGTATCAAGTTCGGTGTCGTCACCCCGACCGAGGCTGCGGTGATCGCGACCTTCTATGCGCTCTTCGTCGGGCTCTTCGTCTATCGCGAACTCACCTTGAAGTCCCTGCCGGGCGTGTTCATCGCGGCAGGTCGCACAACGGCGGCGATCATGTTCCTTGTCTGTGCCGCGCTGGTCTCGGCTTGGCTCATCACGATGGCGAATATCCCCGCCGAGCTCGGCAGCATCATCGAACCGCTGATCGAGCATCCGAAGCTGCTCATGGCCTTCATCATGGTGCTGATTATTATGGTCGGCACCGCCCTCGATCTCACGCCGACGATCCTGATCCTGACCCCGGTGCTCTTGCCGCTGGTGCAGAAGGCGGGGATCGATCCGATCTACTTCGGTGTGATGTTCATCATGAACTGCTGCATCGGACTTCTGACGCCGCCTGTCGGTGTCGTCCTCAACGTGGTCAGCGGGGTCGGGAGGATCCCCCTTGGCCGTGTGATCATCGGTGTCTGGCCCTTCCTCGTGGCCGAGATCCTGGTGCTCTTCGTTCTCGTGGCCTTTCCGCAGATCGTGCTCGTTCCGGCACATTGGTTCTACTGACCGGTCACGGGTCAACATTTGCCAACGTTAATTTCCAAAGGGAGGAAACAATGAAAACCAAGGCAATTAAAGCAGCGCTTCTGCTTGGCACGATGGTAGCGGTCGCAAGCCCTGCCGCAGCCGAATTCCACGACCGCACGATCCGGATTTCCAACGGTGTCGCTGAGAACCACCCGGTGCATAATGGCGTCGATGCGATGCAGCAGTGTCTTGACGACAAGACCGGCGGCAAGATGAAGCTTCAGGCTTACTGGAGCGGTTCGCTTGGCGGCGACCTTCAGGCGACCCAGGCGCTTCGCTCGGGCACGCTCGACGCGGTGGTGACCTCGTCCTCGCCGCTTGTCGGGATCGAACCAGCGCTCGGTGTGTTTGATCTGCCGTTCCTGTTCCAGACCAACGAGGAAGCCTACGCCGTCATGGATGGCGATTTCGGCAAGTTCCTGAATGACAAGCTGGCCGACAAAGGGCTGGTCAACCTCGCCTATTGGGAGAACGGGTTCCGTAACGTGTCGAACTCGAAGCGTCCGATCACCAAGTGGGAAGACCTCAAGGGCATCAAGATCCGCGTGATGCAGAACAATATCTTCCTTGACACCTTCGACAATCTCGGTGCCAACGCGACGCCGATGGCCTTCGGCGAAGTGTTCTCTGCACTGGAGACCGGCGCGATCGATGCACAGGAAAACCCCTATGTCACGATCGACACTTCGAAGTTCTACGAAGTGCAGAAATATATCAGCGAGACGAAGCACGCGTATACGCCCTTCCTCTTCCTGTTCTCGAAGCCGATCTTCGATACGTTCGATCCCGACGAACAGGATGCGCTGCGCACCTGTGCAGTCAAGGGCGGCTCAGTCGAGCGCAACGTGATCCAGGATCTCAACAAGAAATCGCTCGAGAAGATGGAAAAGGCCGGGATCAAGTTCAACAAAGTCTCGCCTGAAGAGCTGGCTCGCATGCGTGAGAAGTCGCAGGTCGTCTACGACAAGCACCGCGACGAAATCGGTGGCGACGTCATCGATCGGGTGCAGAAGACGATCGACGGGCTTCGCTCCGAGAAGAAAGCGAGCAGCAACTGAGGCTGCGTAATGTAGTCTCAAGCTGATCCGCCCATTCCCTCGGGCGGATCAAGAGGCGGGCCATGTCCTCCGGCCCGCCTCTCCCTTTTTGGTCACGACACGGACACGAGGATAGGGCGATGAACACATTCGATCTCTCAGGCAAAACCGCACTGGTCACCGGCTCGTCTCGCGGTCTGGGCAGAACCTTCGCGGAGGCGCTGGCGGCCGCGGGCGCGCACGTGGTGCTCAACGGGCTTGATGCCGCACGGCTCGAGCAGACTCGAAAGGAAATGATCGAACAAGGCTACGACGTGAGCGCCGCGGCCTTCGACGTCTCCGACGAGGCCGCCGTGCGCGCGGCGTTCGAGAGGCTCGACGCGGAGGGGCGCACCCCGGACATTCTGGTGAACAATGCCGGTATCCAGTTGCGCCGTCCGATGTTGGAACTGAGCGCGGCGGACTGGCAGCGCGTGCTCGATACCAACCTGACCTCTGCATTCCTTTGTGGCCGCGAAGCAGCTTCGCGGATGATCGCGAAAGGGGGCGGCAAGATCATCAATATCGGCTCGCTGATGAGCGACCTCGCCCGCGTCACGGTCGCGCCCTACACGGTCGCCAAAGGGGGCGTCAAAATGCTGACGCGGTCGATGGCGGCGGAGTGGGCCGGCTCGAACATTCAAGCGAACGCCATCGGACCCGGCTACATGATGACCGACATGACGCGCCCGCTTCAGGAAGATCAGGATTTCGACAGCTGGGTCCGCGGGCGCACACCCGCCGGGCGCTGGGGAAAGCCCGAGGAATTGCAGGGCGCGGTGGTATTTCTCGCCTCGTCGGCCTCGGATTTCGTGAACGGACAAATCCTCTACATCGACGGCGGCATGACGGCGGTTCTTTGAAACCGCGCGCATTGAACGAAGGGTCTCTGCGACGCCGTTCTGCGTCGGGCCCGGTGACGAATTAACAAGGAGACATCATGACCTTCACCACGCACGGACAACACCTGATCGCCGGCGAATGGATCGGCACCGACAAAACGTTCTCTTCCGAACCAGCCCATGGGCCGAGCCATGAGTTCTGCGTCGGCACGGTCGAGATGGTGAACGCCGCCTGCGAGGCAGCCGAAGAGGCGTTCTGGGACTACGGCTATTCGAGCCGTGAGACCCGCGCCAAATTCCTCGAGACTATCGCCGACGAGATCGACGCACGCGGCGAGGCGATCACCGAGATCGGCACGCAGGAAAGCGGTTTGCCCGAGGCGCGCCTGAATGGCGAGCGCGAGCGCACCGTGGGCCAGCTGCGTCTCTTTGCGAGCCACATCCGCAACGGTGACTATCTCGACCGCCGCCATGACGAGGCGCTCCCCGATCGCCAGCCGCTGCCGCGCCCCGATCTGCGGATGATGCAGCGTCCGATCGGTCCGGTCGCGGTCTTCGGCGCGTCGAACTTCCCGCTGGCGTTTTCGACGGCCGGCGGCGACACCGCCGCCGCGCTGGCCGCAGGCTGCCCGGTCGTCGTGAAGGGCCATTCCGCCCATCCCGGCACCGGCGAAATCGTGGCCGAGGCGATCAAGGCCGCAGTCGAGAAATGCAACATGCCCAAGGGCGTCTTCAGCCTGATCCAGGGCGGACGCCGTGACGTGGGTCAAGGGCTCGTGCAGCATCCGCTGATCAAGGCCGTGGGCTTCACCGGTAGCTTGGGCGGTGGTCGTGCGCTGTTCGATCTGTGTGCGCAGCGTCCCGAGCCGATCCCGTTCTTTGGCGAGCTCGGCTCGGTCAACCCGATGTTCCTGCTGCCCGAGGCCGCAAAGGCGCGCGGCGCCGAGATCGGCGCCGGCTGGGCAGGCTCGCTGACGATGGGCGCGGGCCAGTTCTGCACCAACCCGGGCATCGCCGTGGTCGAGGATGGC